>NZ_CAXULP010000001.1:936447-1062288 GCF_964251945.1 uncultured Jatrophihabitans sp. | reverse complement strand
ATGGTTTGGCACCTCGATGTCGGCTCGTCGCATCCTGGGGCTGGAGTAGGTCCCAAGGGTTGGGCTGTTCGCCCATTAAAGCGGTACGCGAGCTGGGTTTAGAACGTCGTGAGACAGTTCGGTCCCTATCCGCCGCGCGCGCAGGAGTCTTGAGGAAGGCTGTCCCTAGTACGAGAGGACCGGGACGGACGAACCTCTGGTGTGCCAGTTGTTCCACCAGGAGCACTGCTGGTTGGCTACGTTCGGAAGGGATAACCGCTGAAAGCATCTAAGCGGGAAGCTCGCTTCAAGATGAGATCTCCCATCCTTTGTGGAGTAAGGCCCCCGGCTAGACCACCGGGTTGATAGGCCGGAAGTGGAAGCGTGGTAACACGTGCAGCTGACCGGTACTAATAGGCCGAGGACTTGCCACAAACACAATCTGCGAGTTCGCTCGCTGTCGCGTCCACTGTGCGGTTCCCGAGGTACGGTCCGTCGTCTGTCGAAAGGCAGGCGGCGCGGGCTATATCTCCATAGCGTTTCGGCGACCATAGCGAGAGGGAAACGCCCGGTCCCATCCCGAACCCGGAAGCTAAGCCTCTCAGCGCCGATGGTACTGCGCGGGGGACCGCGTGGGAGAGTAGGACGTCGCCGGACACAATTTACAGACGAGGGTCGTCCGGTTCGCCGGTCGGCCCTCGTCTTGTTATATCTGCGCAATTGTGCGGCGCACTCAGGAGTGATGACATGGCAGGCAAGCCGACCTCCGGTCGCGCAGGCGCGGGCGGTGGACGACCGGCGGGATCCCGCTCGGGCCGCACCGCGCGCCCGACCTCAGCCGACGGCAAGGCGCGCGGTGGCACCGGTGAAGGCCGCGGGCGCGGCAGGCCGACGTCGGGCGCGCCTAACCGCGACCGTTCCGCTGAGCGTGGTGGTGCGCGAACGCGGCCCCGGGCCGATGACAGGTTCGAGC
Organism: uncultured Jatrophihabitans sp.; assembly: GCF_964251945.1. Taxonomy (GTDB): domain Bacteria; phylum Actinomycetota; class Actinomycetes; order Mycobacteriales; family Jatrophihabitantaceae; genus Jatrophihabitans. The sequence continues at coordinate 1,061,336 of NZ_CAXULP010000001.1, read as the reverse complement.
CCCCGGCCGCCGACCTCCCGCCGGTTCCGGAGCATGCCGACGTCTCCTTGCTCGATCGAGGCGTTCGCGCCGAGTTGCGCTCGCTATCCAAGCTGACGGCGGATGTCGTCGCCCGGCACCTCGTCGCTGCTGGGCAGGCGTTGGACCACGATCCGAGGTCGGCGTTGGCGCACGCCCGCGCTGCCCGCGCCAAGGCGGCTCGCGTCGGCGCGGTTCGCGAGGCCGTCGGGGTCGCTGCCTACCACGCGGGCGAATGGGCCGAGGCGCTCACCGAGCTGCGCACGGCGCGCCGGATCTCCGGCGACCCCCGCACCCTTCCGCTCATCGCCGACTGCGAACGGGCGCTCGGCCGGCCGGCCAATGCGGTGCGCGTCCTCAGCGACCCCGACGTCGGCAAGCTGGACGCCGAGACCCGCGTCGAGCTGTTCATCGTGATCGCTGGGGCGCGCCGCGACACCGGCCAACCCGACGCCGCCTTGGCTGTGCTGGCGCGCGGCGGGATCGACCTCGATCGCCCGCGGCCGGGCGCCGCTCGGCTCTGGTACGCCTACGGCGACGTCCTCGAGGCCGAAGGACGACGCGAGGAGGCAGCGAAGTACTTTGCGGCCTCAGCCGCGCTCGATCCCGGCGGCGAGCTCGATTCCGCAGACCGGGCGGCCGCATTGCTCTAGCGCTCCGGATCCGCCGCGGACCGCTAATCTCCCCGCGGCGGGCGCCCGTCCGGCGGTACCACAGCGCACTGACGACTGCGACGTAGTTGTGCACACGATCGGTCGGTGTCCACAGAATTGCGCAGGCCCTTCGCCCGGGCGCCGTTCGGTCGCGAGCATTGCCGGCATGAGCGCTACCACGGCCGCGGACGACGGCGACAACAGAATCTTTCTCCGCGGCAAGTTGGCCGGCCCGCCGCTGCTTCGAGATCTGCCGAGCGGCGACGTGCTGGCTGTCTTCCGGCTGACCGTGGCGCGCCCGCCGGGCGAGCAGGTTCGCGTGGACAGCCTCGAGTGCGCCAGCACCAAGCCGCGGGTGCTTCGGGTGCTCACCCGAGCGGCAGTCGGCGACACGCTCGAGGTCGACGGCAGCCTGCGCAGGCGCTTCTGGCGTGCGCCGACCGGCCCGGCCAGCCGCTACAGCGTGGACGCGGCGTCGGTGCGCATCAAGAAAGCTGATCGGCGAGGCGGCGCATCACCAAGCCGGACGCCGGCTTCGGCGTGAACAGCGTGGATTTCCTCGGCATGCGCGCGCCGGCGGCCGCGACCGCGGCCACAGCCTGCACCGGCGTGGGTCGCAGCAGCACCGCGAAGCCGTCGCTGGCCAGCGCAGCGCGAAGCGCCTCGCCCAGGGAATGCGCGTAATGCACGGTGTCGACGTTGTCAGCCAACTGCCATACGCGCTCGACCAAGCCACGGTGCAGCACGCTGACGTCGAGCCCGGCCAGCTCGGGCGGGTCGTCGGTGCGTCGCGCGAGCTGAGCCAGCGTCCCCTTCGCGTCCTCGAGCACGAACGTGCGAACGCTGTTCGTGAGCACGGCGGCAAAGGCCGGGCCGACGGGCAGGTCGGCGAGCGCGTCTTCCGGCGAACGGCGTTCGAAGACCGTGACGTCGAGGTCCCCGAGCCGGCTCAAGGCCTCCGCGAGCGAGACGTCGTTGACGACTCGGTGAATGGCGTGCACCTGCGGGCCGTAGTCCGTCGAGTCGACCAGCAGGGCAAGTCCTCGGTCCCAGGGACCCGGACCCGTCGCTTCCCGTCCAAGCCGTTGTCGCTCCCGGTAGGTCGCGTAACGGTGATGGCCGTCGGCGATCAGCGCCCGACGGGTGGTGAGGTCCTGAGCGACCGCGGCCAGCGCAGCCGCTTCGGCGACCCGCCAGAGCCGGTGTTCCACACCGTCGCGAGTCACCGCGAGCGCCACTGGCGTGTCGTCCGACGCATGACGGACGAGATCCGACGCCGCGCCGCCGCCGTCGTACACGAGGTAAATCGGCTCGAGGTCCGTTCCGGTCGCTGTCATCACCGCCAGGCGATCGGCGACCGGGCCTGCCATCGTGTTCTCGTGCGGCAGGATCACGCCGTCCTCCGGCGCGCGCAGCTCGAGCGCCCCGAGCAGACCGCGGGTCGCGTGGCCGGACGGGTCGCGCATCTCGTACACGAAAAGCGCCGCGGACTCGTCGCTGGCGTACAGCCCGTTCGCGACCTCGTCCGCCAGTCGGCGCGCCGCTGCGGCGTAACCGTCAGGCGTCGGCTCGGGCAGGATGACGCCGACTGCGTTCGCCGAGTCATCAGCGAGCAGCGTCGCGCGGAGCTCGGCGTCAATGACGTCGTAGGGCGGGCACAGCAACCGGCCGAGGCGGTCGGTGTCGGCGGTCGGCCGCAAGGCTCGAAACGGCGCCAGCGACAACCCGCCCGCGTCCTGCGGTGGCGGTGGCGGGCTCACGGGACGCGATGTTACGGCGCTGCGCGGGCGTGCCATCATTCGACACGTGCGTACGTGGCTGCAGGCGTCCGCGCAGCCACTGAGCTCGGCGCACGATGTCGCGTTGCTCGATCTCGACGGCGTCGTGTACATCGGCGCGGACGCAGTTCCAGGCGCCGCTGCGGCCCTGCGGTCGGCGCGCGAGGCGGGCCTGCGGCTCGCGTTCGTCACGAACAACGCCGCCCGGCCGCCGCAGGCGGTCGCCGACCACCTGACCGAGCTCGGCATCGCCGCGGACCCGGCAGAGATCATCACCTCGGCGCAGGCGGCGGCGCGCTGGTTGGCCGAACGGCTACCCGCGGGCGCGCCCGTGCTCGTGATCGGCACGACCGGCCTAGTCGAGGCGCTGCGCGAGCGCGGCCTCACTGCGGTGTCCGACGCGAACGGCGACGTCGCGGCGGTAGTCCAGGGCTTTTCGCCCGATCTCGACTGGAAGTTGCTCGCCGAGGGTTGCCTCGGCATCAACCGGGGCGTGCCGTGGGTGGCGACGAACGTCGACCCAACCGTGCCCTCCCCGCGCGGGCGGCTGCCCGGAAACGGCTCGCTGGTGGCGGCGCTGCGGCACGCGACTCGCAAGGAGCCGGTGGTCACCGGCAAGCCCGATCCGACGATGCACCGGGAGTCGGTGCTGCGTTCTGGCGCGAAGCGTCCGATCGTTGTGGGAGATCGCCTCGACACCGACATCGAGGGCGCGAACGAAGTCGGCTGCCCGAGCCTGCTGGTGTTTTCCGGCGTCACCGACGTCGCCGACCTGCTGGCCGCGGAACCGAGGCTGCGGCCGACTTTCCTGGCCGCGGATGTCGGGGGTCTGTGCGACGTTCACCCGGCGCCGGCGATCGAGGCCGACGGGGCCAGGTGCGGCGCGTGGGTTTCCCGCGCCGACGGGGTTGGGCTCGACCTCCGCCGGTCTCCTGAGGCGGGTCGGGCTGCCGGGGAGTCGACCGACAGCCGCTTCGACGACGACGCGTTGAACGCGATCCGGGCGTTGTGCGCGGCCCGTTGGACATCGGTCGACGCACGGGGCGCCGGGAACGGCGAAGCCGCCGGCGCTGCCCCGGTCAGCGGGTCGGCTGGGCAGCTGAGCGTCCGCGGCCTGGACCCCGCGGCCAAGGAGATGGTGCAGCGACTGGGGCTGGATTGACCCGCTTCGCCCTCGATCGGCGCGTCGCCAGGCACTACTGCGCGACATCCGCCCAGCCAGCAGCTCCGCGACGAAGGCCAGCGGGAGTCGCGGCAGCACCCGTCGAACGGGCTGTCCCGCCCGCGCGAGTTCCCGCGTGAACGGGTCAGAAGATCGACCGCAGTTTCAGCATGTCGCGCATGCCCGCGTGGATCTTAATGCGGCCGTTCGCCCAGGCCGAGGCAACCTTGAGCCGGCCATCGACCATCGCCACCAAGTCGTCACTGGTCAGGTCCATCCGCACCTGGGCCGCGGCGTCGCTGGCACGATGGACGTTCTTCAGCACGCCGTCACGCAGCTCGCCGCCAAAGACGACGCGCAGGTCGCGCACGGAGCACGACAAGCTGCGGTCGAAGCCAAGCTGGCGTTTCGCCGGGTCCTTGGCTTCGAGCCTCGCCGCGAGCGTGTTCAACGCCTGCTCGCACTCCTCGATGGTCGCCACAATGCCTCTCCACGATGTCGCGTCGCCGCTGTCGGCGTTGTCGCCGCCGTCGCCATACTGCCGCCGGCGCCCACGTCGTTCTGTTCTACCCAGTCGAGGCATCCGCAGCGTCGAAACCGGTGTCGCGGCGCGAATCCCGGTACGGTCGGTCGCGGGCACCGCCGAAGCGGTGGCCGCAGAACAGGGGGTCGGCAGGTGGGTTCGTACGAGGACGTGGACCGCGTCACGCCGCCGACCGAGGCGGGCCCGCTTGCGGCGGGCGTCCTCGAGTCCGGCGCTGTCGAGTCCGGCGCTGTCGAGTCCGGCGCTGTCGAGTCCGGTGCTGTCGAGTCCGGTGCTGTCGAGTCCGGTGCTGTCGGGGCGAGCGCGAGCGGTGTCGTCGAGCCGCAGTCGGTCGATGCGGAGCTCGCGGCGCTGTCCGACCTCCCGCTGTCCGAACACGCCGTTGTGTTCGAGCGGTTGCACACCCGGCTGCAGTCCGCGCTGTCCGCGATCGACGCCTGACACCGGCGCAAGCGTGCCGCCGCGCGTCACTCGTCTCGACGCCGAACTGGTGCGTCGCGGGCTGGCGCGTTCCCGCGAACAAGCCAGCCAGCTCATCGCGGCGGGACGCGTCGAGCTGCACGGGGTGGTAGCCACCAAACCGGCCACCGGAGTTGTCGCCGACGCGTCGGTTCGAGTCGCGCCCGACGACGGCACACCGGAATACGTCTCACGGGGAGGTCACAAGCTGGCCGGCGCGCTTGCCGCCTTGCCCGGCGTCACGATCCAGGACAAGCGCTGCCTCGACGCGGGTGCCTCGACGGGCGGTTTCACCGACGTCTTGTTGCGGGCCGGCGCCGCGCAGGTCGTCGCGGTGGATGTCGGGTATGGCCAGCTCGCGTGGTCGTTGCGAACCGACGAACGGGTCGAGGTCGTCGATCGCACGAACGTGCGCTCGCTCGGGCCGGAGGCGATCGGCGGACGGGTTGACGTCACAGTGGCAGACCTGTCGTTCATCTCGCTGCCGATCGTGCTTCCGGCGTTGATCGCCTGCACTCAGCCGGACGGAGATCTCTTGCCGATGGTGAAGCCGCAGTTCGAGGTCGGCAAGCAGCGCCTCGGCGCGGGCGGGGTCGTCCGGGACCCCGAGCAACGCGCCGAGGCGGTGGCTCAGGTCGCTCGGGTGGCTGCGGAACTCGGCTGGCCCGCGCATGGCGTCGTGCCGAGCCCGCTGCCGGGGCCGTCCGGAAACGTGGAATTCTTCCTGTGGCTGCGAAGGTCCGCGACGCCGCCCATCGAGCTGGCGGACATCCGGCAAGCGGTTGCGGCCGCGCGTCCCGGAGGTGCGACGTGAGAGCGGTGCTCCTGGTCGCGCACACGACCCGTCCGCAGATCATCGCGCTGGCCGAGCGGGCGGTGGACCAACTGCGGATGTCGGCCATCGAGGTGCGCATGCTGCCGCCCGAGGGCGACGAACGCCTGCCCGAACACGTGCGCGTCATGCAGCCGGCCGAGGCCGCGCACGGCTGCGAGCTGGTTCTCGCACTCGGGGGTGACGGCACCTTCCTGCGCGCCGCCGAGTTCGCGCGCCCGGCAGGAGTGCCGATGCTCGGCGTCAACCTCGGACATGTCGGGTTCCTGGCCGAAGCCGACCCGCAAGCGCTCGGGGACGCGGTCGATGCCGTGGTGCATCGCCGCTACTCGGTGGAGGAACGCGTCACCGTGGACGCGGCGGTCCTGATGGATGGCGCCGTGCTCACCGAAGCCTGGGCGCTCAACGAGGCCTCCCTCGAACGCACCAATCGCGAGCGGATGCTCGAGATCGCGGTCGCCGTCGACGAACGCCCGCTGCTCCGCTTCGGCTGCGACGGGTTGATCTGCGCCACGCCGACCGGCTCCACCGCGTACGCGTTCTCCACCGGCGGCCCGATCATGTGGCCGAATGTCGACGCGCTGCTCGTGGTCCCGAACGCCGCGCATGCGCTGTTCGCCCGGTCGATCGTCGTCGCGCCGGCGTCCGTGGTGGACGTCGATCTCGTCAGCGCGGCACACGCAGCGGTGCTCAGCTGCGACGGACGCCGCTCGGCCGCGGTGCCGGCCGGCGCGCGGGTGCGCGTGCGGCGGGGGAAGCTGCCGGTCAAGGTCGTCCGGCTCGGCTACACGAGTTTCGCCGACCGGCTCGTGTCGAAGTTTCAACTGCCGGTTCGGTCGCTGCGTGAGGCGTCTCCGCCGCCCATCGATCTGGAGTGAACCGCCGCCGCCGCGGCCGGCACAGCGCCCCTGGCTGATTCGAGACGGATCAGCGCGCCGCGCCAGCGGGTCTTCGATCATTTCGTCGGTACGTTCGGATAGTCTCCCTTCTGTGTTGGACGAACTGCGCATCCGCGGCCTGGGTGTCATCGACGACGCGACGTTGCCGCTCGGCCCCGGGCTGACGGTGGTCACCGGAGAGACCGGCGCAGGCAAGACGATGGTGCTCACCGGCCTGTTGTTGTTGTTCGGCGGCCGGGCGGACTCGGCGAGCGTGCGCGCCGGCTCGCCAGAGGCCTGTGTCGACGGCCGGCTCTGTCTGCCCGTCGGGTCGCCGGCCGCGAGCCGGGTCCGCGACGCGGGCGGCGATGTCGACCCCGTCCCTCCGGCAGGCAGCGGATCGGCGGACCCCGACGGCGGCGACGGCGCTGGGATCGACTCCGACCACCCGGCGCAGGACGAGCTCATCCTGCGCCGGGTGGTCAGCCCGAACGGCCGGTCGCGCGCCTATGTCGGCGGCGCGCCGGCGCCGATCTCGGTGCTCGGCGAGCTCGCCGACTCGCTGCTCGCCGTACACGGCCAGTCCGACCAGCTGCGCCTGGCGCGGCCGGCGGCTCAGCGGACGGCGCTGGACCGCTTCGCCGGCATCGACGCCGGCCCGTACAGCACTGCCTTCGCCGCGTGGCGCGCCGCGGCAGCCGAACTCGCCGAGCGCGCCGCGCGCGGCGCCGAGCTGCGCCGCGAGTCGGAATTGCTGTCCAGTGGGCTTGCCGAGATCAAGCGGATCGCGCCGAACCCGATGGAGGACGTCGAGCTGGCCGAGCTGGCGAGCCGCCTCGGCCACGCCGACGCGCTCACCGCGGCAGCGCGGGCCGCGCACGACACGTTGATCGGCGATGCGGACGACGTCGCCACCGGCCCGTCAGATGCGGCCAGCCTGCTCGCCACCGCGGCACGGACGGTCGGGCAGCACGCCGACGCCGATCCGAGTCTGCGCGAACTCGGCGCCCGACTGGCCGAGCTGGTGGCGCTGACAGCCGACTTAGGCGCCGAATTCGGCGCCTACGCCGCCGGCGTCGAGGCCGATCCGGCTGAGCTTGAGCGGGTGGAGTCGCGCCGCGCGGCGCTGGGCGCGCTGATCCGCAAGTACTGCGACGAGCCTGAGCCCAGTGTTGCCGGTGTGCTGCGCTGGGCCGAGGGCGCGCGGTCGCGACTCGCGTCGATCGACGTCTCCGACGACGCGCTGGCCCGGTTGCGGGCTCGGCGCGACGCCGCGGCCGCCCAGGCTGTCGCGCTGGCCGCGGAGCTGTCCGCCCGCCGCCGGGCCGCCGCGGCGGCGCTGTCGGAGGCTGTCAGCACCGAACTCGCCGGCCTGGCGATGCCGTCGGCTCGCGTGCTCGTCGAGGTCGCGCCCCGCTCGACCGTCGGGCTGCCGACCCTCGTGGTGGACGGTCGGGAGCTCGGCGCCACCGCGGACGGCGTGGACGAGGTGCAAATCCTGCTTCAGCCGCACCCGGGCGCGCCGGCGCTGCCGCTGGGGCGCGGCGCGTCGGGCGGGGAGCTGTCCCGGGTCATGCTCGCCCTCGAGGTGTGCCTGGTCGGCGCCGACCCGGTGCCTACGCTGATCTTCGACGAGGTCGACGCCGGCGTCGGTGGGCGCGCGGCGGTCGAGGTCGGCCGCCGGCTCGCCACACTGGCGCAGGAACGACAGGTGCTCGTAGTCACCCACCTGCCGCAGGTGGCCGCGTTCGCCGACCGACATGTCGTCGTGGACAAACCCGCGCTCGACAAATCCACAGTCGCCGGCGGGACTGGTGTGACAGCGAGCGACGTCCGGGTGGTCACCGGGGACGCTCGGGTCGCCGAGCTCGCCCGCATGCTGGCTGGCTCCGACACCCCGACTGCGCGCAAGCACGCCGCCGAGCTGCTCGCCGATGCGGGCACAGGGCGGGCGCGCGCGGATCGGGCGGGCACGGAGCGGGCGGGCACGGCTCGGGCGCGCGCGGATCGGGCCGGTGCGGCTCGGGCTGAGCGGGGTCCGCGTGGCGGGGACAGTCCTCGCCCGCGGCGGGTCGACACCCCGGACCTGACTGAGCACGGTGTGCGCGGCAAGTCGGCGAGGCTGCCCCGGGCGAGTTGAGCAGGCGGCGCAGCTGGCGCCCCGGGCGCGCGTGGCGCAACCCGGTCCGGGGCGCTCCCGGTGGCAGCATGGGCAGCCATGAAGCTCGCAACGATGCGCCGACGCGGCGATCTGCTGCCCGGTGTCAGCGGCGTCGCCCGGCTCGACCGGCGCACGGCGCGACTGGCCACCAGGCTCAACCCCGGCGACATCGCGGTGATCGACCACGTGGACCTCGATCGGCGTGCCGCTGAAGTGCTGGTCGCCGCGAAGCCCGCTGCCGTCATCAACGCGCAGCCCAGCATCTCCGGCCGTTATCCGAACCTCGGCCCACAGCTGATCGTCTCGGCCGGCATTCTGCTGCTCGACAACGTCGGCGCGGAGATCTTCGGCGTGGTCAGGGAAGGTGTGAAGATCCGCGTCGCCGGCGATGCCGTGTACCTCGGCGATGCGGAGCTGGTCGTCGGCACGTTGCTCGACTCCGACATGGTCGAACGCCTGATGCTCGACGCGCAAAGCGGCGTCGCGGCCCAGCTCGAGGCCTTCGCCGTCGACACCGGCGAGTTCCTCAGCCGCGAGCGCGGCCTGCTGATGGACGGCGACGGCATCCCCGACATCCGCACCCGGTTCGCCGGCAGGCACGCGCTCGTCGCAGTCCGCGGCGGCGACCACAAGCGCGAGCTCAAGTCGCTCAAGCACTACATCCGGGAGTTCAAGCCGGTGCTTGTCGGCGTCGACGGCGGCGCGGACGCCCTGTTGGAGGCCGGCTTCACCCCGCACCTGCTCGTCGGCGACATGGACACCGTGTCCGACGCCGCGCTGGCGACCGGCGCCGAGGTGGTCGTGCACACCTATCCGGACGGCAGCGCCCCCGGCCTCGCCCGCGTGCAGGACTTCGGGATCACGCCGCACACGCTGCCGTCCTCCGGGTCGAGCGAGGACGCGGCGCTGCTGCTGGCCGCGGACAAGGGCGCGGACCTCGTGGTGGCCGTCGGCAGCCACGCCAACCTGCCCGAGTTCCTGGACCGCGGGCGCGAAGGCATGGCCTCCACGTTCCTGACCCGGCTGCGCCTCGGCGACAAGCTGATGGACGCGCGCGGCGTGCAGCGGCTGTACCGGCCGCGGATCTCCGCGGCAGCGCTGCTGCTGCTCGTGCTGGCCGCGTTGATCGCCGTGCTGGCCGCGTTGGCGCTCTCGGACGCCGGCCGCACCTACCTGGACTCGCTGCACCACGACTGGAACCAGCTCGTGCATTGGCTGCGGGACACCTTCTCGTGATCTCTTTTCGCTATCACCTGGTGTCGATCGTCGCGATCTTCCTGGCATTGGCGCTCGGCATCGTCGTCGGCACCACAGCACTCAGCGGGCCGATCACGAAGGACCTGCGCAACCAGCTGGACGACGCGAAGAATCAGCGCGACGCGCTCGCCGGTCAGGTGAAGACGCTGCAGGGCCAACTCGACGACGCCGGCGAATTCGCCTCGACCTACGGCTCGCAACTCGTCGCGGGCTCGCTCACCAAGCAGCCGGTGCTCGTCATCGCACTGCCCGGGGTGACCAGCGGCATGCAGAGCGGAATTATCCGCGAGGTGAGCGCCGCCGGCGGCAAGGTCGGCGGGGTCGTTACAGTCACCCGCAACTACTTCGACCCGCGGTTGGGCAGCGGCATCGCCTCGCTTGCCACCGGCGGGGCGCGCCCCATCGACTGGACCGCTCCGGAGACCAGCGACCCGGGGCAGCTCGGCGGGTCGCTACTTGCCTGGGTGCTCAGCGGCAAGGGGCAGGCGACCGACATCACCCAGGTGCTGGGCGCGTTCGCCGCCCTGCACATGGTGACGACCGACGGCACCACGATCACTCCGGCCGCAGATGTGCTCGTGCTCAGCCACGGCGCGAAGCCGGCCGGCGCGCAGGGCACCGTGAACTCCGTGGCGCTCATCAGCGCGCTCGCCCGGGACGGCGCCCACGTCGTGGTCGCCGGCAACGCCGCGGCGGCCGGCCGGGGCGGACTGGTCGCGGCGGTCCGCACCGAGGTGGCCACCCGCAGCGCGGTGTCCAGCGTCGACAACGCGGACAACGCCCTCGGGCAGGTGTCCGCGGTGCTCGCGCTGTCCGCGGCCGCGAAGGGCGACTTCGGCCACTACGGAACGCAGAACGGCGCCGACGCGCTGTTCCCGACGCCGTCTCGCTGACCCATGGCCGTCCCGATGCCACCGCAGGCTGTCGTTCCCGAGGCTGTCGTCCCGCAGGCCGTCGTTCCCCAGGCCGTCGTCGCCCTGGCCGTTTTCGTCCGCGACCGGCTGGCCGAAGTCAGTGTCACGTTCGGCCCGGGCGGAGCCGCCCGCGCAACGGCACCCCGCAACGCCTCCCGCGCGCTCGCAGCACGCCAGGTCAGCACCGCGATCATCGGCGCTGAGGCCCCGTTCGCCGCCAACTCCTACGCTCGGGTCCGGTTGTTGCGCCAGCTCCACGCCGCCGGCATGCTCTCGGCGGCCGGTCGGCGCGCCGACCCCGCGCTCGCGCCACCTGCCGCCTGCACCGTGTTAGCGTGAACTTCCGTGGATCGAGCGCCCATCGGTAGCAGTTGGCCCACCAAGCACCTCTTCGTCACCGGAGGTGTCGCCTCCTCCCTCGGCAAGGGACTCACCGCCTCCAGCCTCGGCTCGCTGTTGAAGGCGCGCGGGCTGCGGGTGACGATGCAGAAGCTGGATCCTTACCTCAATGTGGATCCGGGCACGATGAACCCCTTCCAGCACGGCGAGGTGTTCGTCACCGAGGACGGCGCGGAGACGGACCTCGACGTCGGCCATTACGAACGCTTCCTGGACACCGATCTCGTCGGGTCCGCGAACGTGACGACCGGCCAGGTGTACTCCTCGGTGATCGCGAAGGAGCGCCGCGGGGAGTACCTCGGCGACACCGTCCAGGTCATCCCGCACATCACGAACGAGATCAAGGACCGCATCCGGGCGATGGCGGTGCCCACTGTGCCCACTTCGCCCGCTATGCCGGCTGCCCACTCTGGCTCGGACGTCCCGCTGCCGCCGCATGTCGTGATCACCGAGATCGGCGGCACCGTCGGGGACATCGAGTCGCTGCCGTTCTTGGAGGCCGCGCGGCAGATCAGGCACGAGGTCGGCCGGGACAACTGCTTCTTCCTGCACGTCTCGCTGGTGCCCTACCTCGCGCCGTCCGGCGAGCTGAAGACGAAGCCGACCCAACACTCGGTCGCCGCGTTGCGCAGCATCGGCATCAGCCCGGACGCCGTGGTCTGCCGCTCCGATCGGGAACTGCCCGACGGCGTCAAGCGCAAGATCTCGCTGATGTGCGACGTCGACGCCGAGGCGGTCGTCGCCGCCGTCGACGCCCCGAGCATCTACGAGATCCCGAAGGTGCTGCACGCCGAGGGCCTGGACGCCTACGTGGTGCGCCGGCTCGGGCTGCCGTTCCGCGACGTCGACTGGACGGTGTGGGGCGACCTGCTGGACCGGGTGCATCACCCGCGCGCCGACGTCACGATCGGCCTCGTCGGCAAGTACATCGACCTCCCGGACGCCTACCTGTCCGTCGTCGAGGCGCTGCGCGCCGGCGGGTTCGCACACCGGGCGAAGGTGCAGATTCGCTGGATCCAGTCCGACGCGTGCCAGACGCCGGCCGGCGCGGCAGCCGCGCTCGCCGGCTTGGACGGTGTGGTCGTCCCCGGCGGCTTCGGCATCCGCGGCATCGAGGGCAAGGTGGGCGCGTTGCGGCACGTGCGCGAGCGCGGCATCCCCGCGCTCGGCCTGTGTCTTGGCCTGCAGTGCATGGTGATCGAGGCCGCGCGCAACCTCGCCGGCATCGCCGACGCCAACTCCGCCGAGTTCGAGCCAGGGACGGCGAACCCGGTCATCGCGACGATGGCGAGCCAGGTGGCCGCCGTCGCCGGCGAGGCGGACCTCGGCGGAAGCATGCGCCTCGGGGCGTATCCGGCCAATCTCGTGCCGCGCTCGGTCGTCGCGCACGCGTACGGCTCGACGTCGGTGTCCGAGCGGCACCGACACCGTTACGAGGTCAACAACGCCTACCGTGACGACCTCGAGCGGGCCGGCCTGGTGGTGTCCGGCGAGTCGCCGGACGGCCGGCTGGTCGAGTTCGTTGAACTGCCCCGCGACGTCCACCCGTTCTACGCCGGCACCCAGGCGCACCCGGAGCTGAAATCCCGGCCCACCCGCGCGCACCCGCTGTTCCGCGCGTTCGTCGCGGCGGCGCTGGAATACAACGCCGCGGAGCGGCTGCCGGTGCAGATTCCGGACGAGCTGCCCGGCGATCAGCCGCCGGCCGACGGCCTGCTGAGCGAGACGCAGATCCGCGCGGTCAGCGCATGAGGCGATGTGCCGACCGGCCGATGAGCGGCCGATGAGCGATCAGGACTCCTACGAGGTGCTCGCCAGCCAGACGCGGTTCCGCGGGCGGGTGATCGAGGTCCGGGTGGACGACGTCCGGATGAGCGACGGTTCGGTGGCCGAGCGCGAGCTCGTCGCCCATCCCGGCGCCGTGGCGATCGTCGCGCTCGATGACAACGGCGCGATCGTGCTCGTGAACCAATATCGTCCGGCGGTGCGCGCGCGCCTCGACGAGCTGCCCGCCGGCCTGCTGGACGTCGACGGCGAGCCGGCCCTGGCGGCGGCGAAGCGCGAGCTCGCCGAAGAGGCGAAGCTGGCCGCCGATCAGTGGCATGTGCTCGTCGACCTGTTCAGCTCGCCCGGCATGACCGACGAGGCGGTGCGGATCTTCCTCGCCCGCGGGCTGACCGCGGCCGGCGGCGACTTCGCCGCGGAGAACGAGGAGATCGACATGACGGTCTCGCGCGAACCGCTGGCCGAGGCGACCCGCCGCGTGTTGACCGGGGCGATCACCAACGCGTCCGCGGTCGCCGGGATTCTCGCCGCGGTGCACGGCCGGGCGACGGGCTGGCGGGAGCTGCGCCCAGCCGACGCCGCGTGGCCGGCACGGCCCGGTCGATGACAGCCGGCACGGCCCGGTCGATGACAGCCGGCACGGCCCGGTCGATGACAGCCGCCCGATGAGTTCGGCAGCGACGACGAGTCGCTCGACGAGCCGGCTCGCGCCGGCCTCGGTCGTTCGCGCGTTCCTGGATCACCTCGCCGTCGAGCGCGGCGCCGCGGCCAACACGTTGAGTTCCTACCGGCGCGATCTGGACCGGTATTTGGACTACCTGGCGGGGGCCGGCATCGAGTCGGTCGCGGCTGTCGACGCAGGCGTCATCGGGGCGTTCCTCGCCCACCTGCGCGAGGGCGACGAGGGTCATCCGCCGCTGTCCGCGTCGTCGGCCGCGCGCGCCGTGGTGGCGGTGCGCGGGCTGCACCGCTTTGCGCTGCGGGACGGGCTGGTCGAGGTCAACGTGGCTGCGGATGTGCGGCCGGCCGCCCCGCCGCGACGGCTGCCCAAGGCGATCACCCTCGAGGAGGTCGAGCGGCTGCTGGACGCCGCAGGCTACCCGGGGACGTCTTTGGCGCTGCGCGACCGCGCGCTGCTCGAGCTGCTCTATGGCACCGGCGCCCGGATCTCAGAGGCCGTCGGCCTGGCCGTGGACGACCTCGATCTGGCCGATCGCACGGTGCTGCTGTTCGGCAAGGGCGGCAAGCAGCGGCGAGTGCCGGTCGGGTCGTACGCGGCGACGGCGCTCGAGTCGTACCTCGTGCGCGGGCGGCCGGACCTTGCCCGGGCCGGGACCGGGACGCCGCGGCTGTTCCTGAACGCCCGCGGCGGCCCGCTGTCGCGGCAATCGGCCTGGGCGGTGCTTCGCGATTCCGCCGAGCGCGCGGGCCTGGTCAGCGGCATCTCGCCGCACACGCTGCGGCACTCCTTCGCGACGCACCTGATGGAGGGCGGCGCGGACGTCCGCGTGGTGCAGGAACTGCTTGGCCACGCTTCGGTGACGACGACGCAGATCTACACCCTCGTCACGGTCGAGGCGCTGCGCGAGGTCTACGCGAGCGCGCACCCGCGGGCGGGTCGGGCGACGCGATCGAGGCCTGTTGCCGGCGTTGTCGCCGGCGCTGCCGGCGCGGCGGCGGGCGGCCGTTGACCGGCCGGTCAACGAGCCCGGCTGGGGTAATCTCGGCTGCCGGCAGGCGGGCGCGGAGCAGGGAGGACGAGGCGGTCTCATGACGACCTCGACAGGCTCGTCCGGCCGGCCCCGCGGGGGCCCGGACGCCTTGTTCCCCGCCGACCCGGTCCAGCGGCCCAAGTCCGTCGATCCCGCGGTCGCTCGGCGCAGGAGGGAACTGCCCGAGCCGAAGGCGCTCAAGCGGCACGGCCCGGCCCGGGTGATCGCGCTGTGCAACCAGAAGGGCGGCGTCGGCAAGACGACGACGGCGATCAACCTGGGCGCCGCGCTCGCCGAGTTCGGCCGGCGGGTGCTGCTCGTCGACTTCGACCCGCAAGGCGCGCTGTCCGCCGGGCTGGGCATCCAGCCGCACCAGCTGGACCGCACGACCTACAACCTGCTGATGGAACGCGGCGTCACGCTCGACGATGTCCGGTTGAAGACCAATGTGCCAGGCGTCGACCTGCTGCCGAGCAACATCGACCTGTCCGCCGCAGAGATTCAGCTCGTCACCGAGGTCGCCCGCGAGCAGGCGCTCGCGCGGGCGTTGGCGCCGGTGCGCGCCGAGTACGACTTCGTGTTGATCGACTGCCAGCCGTCGCTCGGGTTGCTGACGGTGAACGCGCTGACCGCGGCGCACGGCGTGATCATCCCGCTGGAGTGCGAGTACTTCAGCCTGCGCGGCGTCGCCCTGTTGGTCGACACGATCGAGAAGGTGCAGCAGCGGCTCAACCCCGATCTGGTGCTCGAGGGCATCCTCGCCACGATGTACGACGGTCGGACTCTGCACAGCCGCGAGGTCTTCTCCCGCGTCGTCGAGGCGTTCGGCGACAAGGTGTTCAGCACCGTCATCGCCCGCACCGTGCGATTTCCGGAGACGACGGTCGCCGGCGAGCCGATCACGTCCTGGGCGTCGTCGTCGACGGGCGCCAGGGCCTACCGCGATCTCGCCCGCGAGGTCATCGCGCGGGCATGAGCGAGCTGGCGATCGCGCGGCCGGCAGCCGACCCGGGCGGCTTTCGGGTGCGCCTGGACAACTTCGAAGGCCCGTTCGACCTGTTGCTCAGCCTGATCAGCCACCGACAGCTGGACGTCACCGAGGTCGCGCTCTCGCAGGTGACCGACGAGTTCATCAGCTATCTCGACGGCATGCCGGCCTGGGATCTCGACAAGGCGACGGAGTTCCTGGTCGTCGCCGCCACCCTGCTCGACCTGAAGACCGCGCGGCTGCTGCCGGCCGCCGAGGTCGAGGACGAGGAGGACCTCGCGCTGCTGGAGGCTCGGGACCTGCTCTTCGCCCGGCTGCTGCAGTACCGCGCGTACAAGCTCGCCGCGGCGTACCTGGCCGAACTGGACCGCACGCAGGGCCAGCGATTCGCCCGCAGCGTCGAGCTGGAGCCGCGCTTCGCCTCGCTCATGCCGGAGTTGTTGATCGGTGTCGACCCGCGCCGGTTCGCCGCCATCGCGGTGTCGGCGATGACGCCGAAGCCGGTGCCCGTGATCATGACCGACCACGTGCACGCGGCCCGGGTCAGCGTGCGTGAGCACACCGCGATCATCCGAGATCGGCTGCGCCGGCTCGGCGCGGCGACCTTCCGCTCGCTCGTCAGCGATTGCGGGTCCACGCTGGAAGTGGTCGCGCGGTTCCTCGGCCTGCTCGAGCTGTACCGCGAGGGCGCCGTCGCGTTCGACCAGGCCGCGGCGTTGGCCGAGCTCCGGGTGCGCTGGACCGGCGGCGACGCGGTCGACGACGCCGACCGCCATTCCGATGGTGCAGACCCGGACGGTGCAGACCTGGACGGCGCAGACCCGGAGGACTACGAGTGACCAGCCCAGATGATGTGCACGAGGACGGGCTACACGAGGGCGGCCTCGGCGAGGGCGCCCTCGACGAGGGCGGCCAGCCGCTGCTGCTGATGGATCTGGTCGAGCTGTCCGCGGCGCTCGAGGCGATCCTGTTCGTCGTCGAGGCGCCGGTCACGGTCGCGACGCTGGCCGTCGCGGTGCAGCAGCCGGTGGACGCGGTGCGCGCCGCCCTCGACGGTCTCGGCCGCGGCTACGACGAGCGGCACGCCGGCATCGAACTGCGCGAGGTGGCCGGGGGAGTCCGCGTCTACACTCGGCCGGCGCAGGCGCCGGTCATCGAGCACTTCCTGCAGGACGGCCAGCGCGCGAAGCTCAGCCAGGCCGCGCTGGAGACTCTGGCAGTGATCGCCTACCGACAGCCGGTCACCCGCGCGCGGGTGTCGGCGATCCGCGGCGTGAATGTCGACGGCGTGGTGCGCACGCTGCTGACCCGCGGACTCATCGTCGAGGTCGGCACCGACGCGGACACCGGCGGCGGGCTGTTCCGCACCACTGAGGCGTTCCTGGAGAAGATGGGCCTGCGTTCGCTGGACGAGCTGCCGTCGCTCGCGCCGTTGTTGCCGGAGATCGAAGGCCTCGACGCGTTCACCGCCGATGACCTCTGAGCCGGCATGACGGATGAGTCGGCGTGACTGAGCCCGACGGCGTTCGGCTGCAGAAGGTGCTGGCGGCCGCCGGACTCGGTTCCCGCCGCGCGTGCGAGGAGCTGATCGCCGGCGGCCGGGTCCGCGTCGACGGCACGGTCGCCGTCTTGGGCGCGCGCGTCGACATCGCGACCGCGGTCATCCACGTCGACGGCGACCGCGTCATCGTGCGCAACGACCTTGTGTACCTCGCGTTGAACAAGCCGAGCGGCGTGCTCAGCGCGATGAGCGACGATCGCGGCCGGCGCACGATCACCGATCTCGTCGCCGAGCAGCTGCCGGACCTCGACCAGCGGCTGTTCCATGTCGGCCGCCTCGACGTCGACACCGAGGGGCTGCTGCTCCTCACCAACGACGGCGAGCTCGCGCATCGGCTGACACACCCGTCGTTCGGGGTGCTGAAAACATACCTCGCGACCGTGCCGGCGCCGGTCGGCAAGGACGTCGCGCGCCGCTTGCGGGCCGGCGTCGAATTGGCGGACGGCCCGGCGCGGGCGGACGGGTTCCGCGTCGTCCAAACTCAGGGCGAGCACGCGATCGTCGAGATCACGCTGCACGAAGGGCGCAAGCACATCGTCCGGCGGCTGCTGGCCGAGGTCGGGCACCCGGTCGCCCGGCTGGTCCGCACCACGATCGGCCCGGTGCGGCTCGGCGGCCAGCGGCCCGGCACGCTGCGCCCGCTGAGCCGCGGCGAGCTCGCCGAACTGCACCGGCTGGCAGAGTCCGCGCCCGCCGACGCGCGGTGAATAGGCTGGCTGTCATGGCGGTCCGGGCGGTGCGTGGCGCGATCCAGGTCGAGGCCAACGACCGCGAGCTGATCCTGCAGGGGACCTCCGAGCTGGTCACCGAGGTGCTGCGCCGCAATGAGATCGACCCGGTCGACCTCATCAGCATCGTCTTCACCGCCACGCCCGACCTCACCGCGGACTTCCCTGCTTACGCGGCGCGGCAGCTCGGTCTCACCGACGTCCCGCTGCTGTGCACCACCGAGATCGCAGTGCCTGGGGCGATGCCGCGGGTGCTCCGGCTGATGGCGCACGTCGAGACGACTCGCCCGCGCGCCGACATCCGGCACGTCTATCTCCGCGGCGCCGCCGCGCTGCGGACCGACCTGCCCCAGTAGCCTCGTGGCGTGAGTTCGCAGTTCTCCGGCACGCCGTTCTCAGGCGTCGTCGCCCTCGACGGACCGGCCGGAACCGGCAAGTCCACGGTCGCCCGCCGGCTCGCGTCCGCGCTCGGCGTGCGCTACCTCGACACCGGCGCGATGTATCGCGCGGCGACCGTCGCGGTGCTGCGCGACGGCGTCGACCTCGCCGACCCCGTCGCGATCACCCACGCCGTCGAGGGGGCCAAGATCGAGATTTCGACCGATCCCGAGCAGGTGTCGATCACCCTCGACGGTGTGCCGGCCGACACCGAGATCCGCGCGCCGGAGACGACGGCCGCGGTGAGCGCGGTGTCCGCCGTGCCCGCCGTGCGGGCCCTGCTGGTTGCGGCCCAGCGCGAGCTGATCGATGACGGCGGCGGGATCGTCGTCGAAGGCCGCGACATCGGCTCCGTCGTCTGGCCCACCGCGCGGCCGAAGGTGTACTTGACGGCGAGCGCGGCGGCCCGGGCGAGGCGCCGCGCCGGCGAATTCGGCGGCGACGTGGACGCCGTCGCGACCGACATCGCCCGGCGCGACAATCTGGACAGCACTCGGGCAGCCAGCCCGCTCACCCAAGCCGCCGACGCGACCGTGCTCGACACCACCGACCTGGACATCGACCAGGTCGTGCAGCGCCTGCTCGAGCTGTCCGGCGGCTGATGAGCGACGTCGGGGACGGCGTCGGCAGCGCTGGGTTGGACTCGGCGCCCGCGACGGTGCCCGTGGTCGCGGTCGTCGGGCGTCCGAACGTCGGCAAGTCGACGCTCGTCAACCGCATCCTGGGCCGTCGTGAGGCGGTGGTGCAGGACGTCCCCGGAGTCACCCGCGATCGCGTCGCCTACGACGCGCTCTGGAACGGACGCCGGTTCACCCTGGTCGACACTGGCGGCTGGGAGCCCGACGCCCGCGGACTGCAGGCGATGGTGTCGGCGCAGGCCGAACGCGCCGTGACCACTGCCGACCTCGTGGTGTTCGTCGTGGACGGCCGGACCGGCGCGACCGAGACCGATCTGGTGGTGGCGCGGACGTTGCGCCGTGGCGACACGCCGGTCGTGCTCGCGGCGACCAAGGTCGACGACGAGCGGTTCGAGGCGGACACCGCCGCGCTGTGGTCGCTGGGCCTCGGCGAGCCCTATCCGGTCAGCGGCCTGCACGGGCGCGGCAGCGGCGACCTGCTGGACGTCGTGCTCGCCAAGCTGCCCGATGCTCCACCGGACGCGGACGAGGAGGGCGGACCGCGCCGGGTGGCGCTCGTCGGCCGCCCGAACGTCGGCAAGTCGAGCCTGTTGAACCGGCTCACCGGCGAGGACCGATCGGTCGTCGACTCGGTGGCCGGCACGACCATCGACCCGGTGGACAGCCTGGTGAGCCTCGGCGGCGAGATCTGGCGCTTCGTCGACACCGCGGGCCTGCGCCGGCGGGTGAATCAGGCGAGCGGTATGGAGTACTACGCCAGCCTGCGCACCGCTGCCGCCATCGAGAGCGCGGAGGTCGCGATCGTGCTGCTCGACGCGGCCGACCGGCTCAGCGAGCAGGACCAACGGGTCATTGCCGAGGTCGTCGACACCGGCCGTGCCCTGGTCGTCGCGTTCAACAAGTGGGACCTCGTCGACGAGGACCGCCGCGACCAGCTGACCCGCGAGATCGACCGCGACCTCGCCCGCATCGCCTGGGCGCCACGGGTCAACGTGTCCGCGAAGACCGGCCGGGCCGTGGACAAGCTCGCCGCCGCGCTGCGCACCTCGCTCGCCTCCTGGGACCGGCGCATCTCGACCGGTCGGCTGAACTCCTGGCTCACCGACGTCGTCGCGGCGACGCCGCCGCCGCCACGTGGCGGCAAGGCCCCGCGCGTGCTGTTCGGCACCCAGGCCGACACCCGGCCGCCGCGCTTCGTCCTGTTCACCACCGGGTTCCTCGAGGCGGGATATCGGCGCTTCCTCGAGCGCAAACTGCGCGAGGACTTCGACTTCGCCGGCACGCCTATCGAGATCTCGATCAAGGTCCGCGAGAAGCGCAAGCGCTAGCTGCCCGGCATCATGCGCCCTCGATCCACGATGCGGTAGTTCGCATACCTGCCTAACTGGATCGCGGTGTAGCCGGCGATGAGGTCGTACGGAACCAGGTAGGCGCTCAACTCGCCGTCGATGGCGAAGAAAGAGTCGATCTCGCCCGGCGCGTACACGCTGCGCCCGCTCTTGCGGCTGTTCGACAGCAAGAGGACGGCCTTTGAGCCGCACCGCTCGGTCGTCTTCACCTGGATGCGTTGCCATCCGCCCTGCCCGTCGACGACCAAGTCATACCGACATGGTTCCAACGGCCACGCGATCTTCGCGCCGCGCAGAGCGAACCAGGTGGCCGCGAACAGCGATCCCGCATCGCGCAACCGCTCGGTCCGGAAGTGTTCGTCGATGAGCGGCTCGGCCGGCACCGGCAATGGCCGCTTGTTCAGATGGTCGGTAGGCAGGCCCAGCCTGTGGGCGTGCGCGCGCAGCGCTGTCAGTGTTCCCCCGTCGGCGACAAGGCCGAGCGCGGTGGCGACCTGTGACCAACTCCCCGCGGTGGCGACCGCGGCGCGCAGAGCGCCGTCCGACCACCGTCGTTGGCCGGTGAAATGCGCATAGGACAGGCCGAGACGTTCGGTGTGCCGACGCACAGACCGCGCCGAACCAGCAGAGGTGGCACGCAAGCCGAGGGCTCGCAAAACACCGCGCCAGGAGTGCGCGGATAGCACAGCTCGAGCCAGGTCGTCGTCGCTGTAGGTGCGTTCGTACATGTGGTCGACGGTATGGTGTGGCACTGACAATTCGGCTGTCGGGACGACAGGATTTGAACCTGCGGCCCCCTCACCCCCAGTGAGGTGCGCTACCAAGCTGCGCCACGTCCCGCGACCGGATGTCCGGTGCTGCGAGCGTACCGTCCAGCGACGGGTGCCGGCGACCCAGTAGGCGAGACGGTCGAAGGGGATCGGTGGACACGACGACTACCCGCGACGCGACCGACCGGCTGTGGACGGTGCCGAACGCGCTGAGCGTGCTGCGGCTGCTCGGCGTGCCGCTGTTCCTGTACCTGTTGCTCGGCCCGCACGCTGACGCGTGGGCGCTGGTCGTGCTCGCGTCCTCCGGCTTCACCGACTGGCTGGACGGCGTGCTCGCTCGCGCCTTGAACCAGACGAGCGCGTTCGGCGCGCTGCTGGACCCGTTCGCCGACCGGCTGTACATCCTGGCGACGCTCGTCGGGTTGGTGCTGCGGCACGTCATCCCGCTCTGGCTGGCGATCGTGATCGTCGGGCGGGACCTGCTGCTCAGCGCCATGCTGCTCCTGCTGCGCCGCGCCGGCTACGGGCCGCCGACGGTCCACTACCTCGGCAAGGCGGCCACGTTCTGCCTGCTCTACGCCTTTCCGCTGCTGCTGCTCGGCAGGTATCACGGCGTCGCCGCGGACATCGCGCGCCCGCTGGCCTGGGCGTTCACAATCTGGGGCACCGCGCTGTACGTGTGGGCCGGCGCCGTCTACTTGATCCAGGCCGTCGGATTGCTGCGCCGGCCGGTCGCCGCATGAGAAACCCCACGTGAGGACCTGGTGACCTCGGCTGACGGCGGCCGACGGCCGGAGTCCGCGCAGCTGCTGCTCGACCTCGTCCAGAACCCGCTCGACCCTGGGTACCGAGCAGCGGCAGAACGCCGCGGGCCCGACCGCGACCGACGGTGGTACGACCGGCCGCTCGTCGTCGCCGGCTGCCTGCTCATCGGCTTCGTCGCCGTGCTCGCCTACATCCACACCAATCGCGGGGCCCCGCAGGCGGCGAAGGTGCACGACCGGCTGGTGTCCCGGGTCCGCGATGCCGAGCGGTCCACCGACCGCCTCGCCACCCGCGTCGACCTGCTCGGCCAGCAACTCGCCGCGTTGCGGGACCGGGAGCTGCCGCAGTCCGGGGCGCTCGCCGCCGAACTGCGCGCGGAGCAGGCCGCGATCGGCCAGAACCCGACGCACGGCCCGGGCATCACCGTCACGCTGCGCGAGCCGCCGACGCCGACCGCGACGCCGAGCCCCGCGCGTGGCGGCACGTCCCCGATCGACGCCACGAATATCCTCACCGACCGTGACGTCCGCAGCGTGGTCAACGAGCTGTGGCACGACGGCGCCGAGGCGATCGCGGTGAACGGCATCCGACTGAGCGCCGTGACCGCCATCCGATTCGCCGGCGAGGTGGTGCTCGTCGACTTCCAGCCGATCACCTCGCCGTACCGGATCGCCGCGATCGGCGACGCCGACGACGTGTCCACGGCGTTCGCGCAGAGCTCGGTCGCCAGCAGATATCAGACGCTGACCGGCGTCGACCACATCGGCTTCTCGGTCGCCGAGTCGGACAGGTTGTCGCTGCCGGCCGCCGGATCCGGCACCCCCACTTACGCCCGCGCGGTCGCGCGATGATTGCCGGCCTGGCGCTGGTCGCCGGCATCGTCCTCGGCCTCGTGCTGCGCCCGACCGTCCCCAACTGGCTCGAGCCGTACCTGCCGATCGCCGTGGTCGCCGCGCTCGACGCGGTGTTCGGCGGGCTGCGCGCCCGGCTCGACGGGATCTTCGACGCGAAGGTCTTCGTGGTGTCCTTTGTGTCGAACGTCCTGGTCGCGGCGCTGATCGTCTTCCTCGGCGACAAGCTCGGCGTCGGCAGCCAGCTGTCGACCGCCGTCGTCGTCGTGCTCGGAATCCGCATCTTCGGCAACGCGGCGGCGATCCGTCGCCACTTGTTCCGAGCATGACGGGCTCCGGGAGCGGCGATCAGCGTCCGCGCCGGCTGCTGGCCGGGCGGCACACCTCCGCCGCGGTCATCGGGGTGCTCACGCTGCTGCTCGGGTTCGCGATCGCTGTCCAGGTCCATGCGAACTCCTCGACCGACTCGCTGGCCGCGCTGCGCGACGACGATCTCATCGGCATCCTCGACAACCAGGACAACCGCGCCGACCGGCTGCGTCAGCAGCAGACCCAGCTGCAGACCTTGCTGCTGCAGCTGCAGGACAGCGGCAACCGCTCGGCCGCCGCCCGCAAGCAGGCGCTGGCGCAGCAGCAGGCGCTCGGCGTCCTGCTCGGCACCGTGCCCGCGACCGGGCCGGGCGTCACCCTGACTGTCACCGACCCGCAGCGCAAGCTCGACGGCGAGGACCTCCTCGACGTCGTCGAAGAGCTGCGCGGCGCCGGCGCCGAGGCGATCTCGGCAGGGTCGGTGCGGGTCGGCGTCGACACCGCGTTCGTCGGCGACCCCGGCGCCGTGCAGGTCGACGGCGTGCCGCTGACCGCGCCCTACCGATTCGTCGCCATCGGCGACGCCACGACCCTCGACACCGCGCTGAACATCCCCGGCGGCGTCGCCTCGTCGGTCCGCACGGTCGGCGGCGAGCTGACCGTCGTCGAGCACCGGAAGGTCGACATCGAGGTGACCCGGACGTTGCCGAAGACGCGGTACGCCAAGCCCGGCAAGTGACCGAGCGCGGCCGTCCGCCACCACTCGGTAGTGTTCGCCCGAGCACGCACGACGAGCAGGAGGGCCGCGTCATGTCCGACGTCCCGGACGACCTCAGATACACCGCCGAGCACGAATGGGTGCGCGCGACGCAGGGGTCGACGACGGTCCGGATCGGCATCACCGACTACGCCCAGGAAGCGCTCGGCGACGTGGTCTACGTGTCCCTGCCAGCGCTCGGCGACGGCGTGGAAAAGGGCGCGGCGGTCGGCGAGGTCGAGTCGACCAAGAGCGTGTCGGACATCTTCGCGCCGCTCGCCGGCACGGTCAGCGCGCGCAACGAGGCGCTGGACGGCACTCCAGAGCTGATCAACTCCGACCCGTACGGCGAGGGCTGGCTGCTCGAGCTGGAGGTGTCCGACGCCGCCGAGATCGACGGCCTGCTGGACGCCGCGTCCTACGGCGCGCTGGCGGGTTGAGCTCTGTTTGCCTCGATTGCCCTACGTGTCGGCGCCGTCCTAGGCTCTGCGCACCGACCGAGACCGGTTGAAGCGTTCGCCGGCGTCACCGCGATCGGCCGACTCCTGACCCCGAAGGATGGCGCGCGTGTTCTGCACCGCATGTGGCACTGAGAACCCACCAGGCAGTCACTTCTGCGCGAATTGCGGCGCAGCCCTGCCCGTGGCCGCCTCCGGCCCGGACGTCACCACCACGATCAACACCGGCGGCCCTGTCCCCGACACCGACAGCGAGTTCTCCGCCGAGGCCCACCAGGGGGCCATCGACGCCCTGACGCCGGGCTCGGCGCTGCTGGTCGTCAAGCGCGGACCGAACGCGGGCAGTCGATTTCTGCTCGATCAGGACGTCACTTCGGCGGGTCGCCACCCGGACAGCGACATCTTCTTGGACGATGTCACCGTGTCCAGACGGCATGCCGAATTCCGCCGCGAAGGCAGCGGCTACACCGTGCACGACGTGGGATCGCTCAACGGCACCTACGTCAACCGCGAACGCATCGACGCCGCGCCGCTGTCCGGCGGCGACGAGGTCCAGATCGGCAAGTTCCGCCTCGTCTACCTGACAGCGGCGGTGCGCACCGGCGTGGGAGCCAAGGCGTGAGCCGGCCTGCGGGAGGGCCGGCGGGGCAGCCCGGCGGGCAGCGCCGATGAGCGCGTCGCTCGGCTCGATGCCGGCGCCGCGCGGCAACGCCGCTGCCACGCTCACGATCGGCGACGTGCTCGCCCACCTGAAGGTCGATTTCCCCGACCTCACGATCAGCAAGATCCGGTTCCTGGAGGACCAGGGCCTCGTGCAGCCTGAACGCACGCCGTCGGGCTACCGGAAGTTCGCCGCCGGCGACGTCGCCCGACTGCGATACGTGCTGTCCCAGCAGCGCGACCACTACCTGCCGTTGCGGGTGATCAAGGAGCAGCTCGACGCGATCGACCGTGGCCTCGTGCCGCCCGGCACGTCGACGGACAGCCCGCGGGCAGCGCACGTGGCCGTCGCCTCGATCGAGGACAACGCGCCGACCGCCGAGCACTTCCGGCCCGCGCCCGCCGCGATGCGACTGTCCCGCGAAGAGTTGCTGAACGCCACCGGCCTGCGCGCCGACCAGCTGAGCGAGCTCGAGCAGTTCGGCCTGATCAACCCCAAGCCCGGCGGCCACTACGACGACGACGCGCTGGCCGTCGCCAAGATCGTCGTCGACCTCGCCCGCTTCGGCCTCGAAGGGCGCCACCTGCGGGCCTTCCGCACCGCTGCCGAGCGCGAGGTCGGGCTGTTCTCCCAGGTCGTCGGGCCGATGTCGCGCCAGCGCGGGAGCGAGGCGAAAGCGCGCGCCGGGGAAACGGTGCGCGAGCTCGCCGCGCTCTCCGTTCGACTGCATGCCGCGCTCGTCCAGATCGGCCTGCGCGAGGTCGTCGGGGGCGGCTGAGCACCTCGCGAACGCCGCTCCGGCGGGCTGGTCGGGCGTGTAGCGTCGTGGTGCAGCCGCAACGCGGCGCCGCGCGTAGGTAGGTGGAGGAGGTCCCCATCGTGCATCCGATGCGGGTCGTCGGCGTTCGGGTCGAGCTGCCGGCCAACCAGCCCGTCGTGTTGCTGCGCGAAGAGGACGGCGTGCGTTACCTGCCGATCTGGATCGGCGCCGTCGAGGCGTCCGCGATCGCCTTCCAGCAGCAGGGCGTCCAGACGGTCCGGCCGCTGACCCACGACCTGCTGCGCGACGTGATCACCGCGCTGGGCATCCGGCTGGAGGCGGTGCACATCACCGAGTTGCGCGACGACGTCTACTACGCCGAACTGCGCTTCGCCGGCGGCGTCACCGTCAGCGCCCGGCCGTCGGACGCGATCGCTCTCGCATTGCGCGCCGAGGTCGAGATTCTCGGCTCGGACGCCGTCCTCGACGCCGCGGGGATCGAGATCCCCGACGAGCAGGAGGACGAGGTTGAGAAGTTCCGCGAGTTCCTCGACACCATCTCGCCGGAGGACTTCGCGTCCGGCGCGTGACGCCGCTTCCAAGGTCCCCTTTCGGATAAATCTCAGGTCGAGGGTTACGATCCGCGGCGCGTCGGATTGACCGTGGCGCAGGGCGGACTACCGTCAGCACCGGTGAATCACCATCGTGGAATTACGATGGCTGAAGGCGTTTCAGCGCAGGACCGGCGAGAGGGAGACAGTTGCCCAGCATTGAAGGGCCGCACAGTGCCAGCTTTCCCGAGCAGGGCGCGTTGTTCGCCGATCCCGGCGCGCCTGCCGAGGGGCACGTCGTCGGCTATCGCGGCCCGACCGCCTGCGCCGCGGCAGCCATCACCTACCGCCAGCTCGACTACTGGGCGCGCACCGACCTCGTCGTGCCGACCATCCGCTCCGCGTCCGGATCCGGCAGCCAGCGGCTCTACTCCTTCAAAGACATCCTGGTCCTCAAGGTCGTCAAGCGGCTGCTCGACGCCGGCGTCTCGCTGCAGAACATCCGGATCGCGGTCGACGCGCTTCGGCTGCGCGGCGTGGACGACCTCGCCCAGCTGACGCTGCTCTCCGACGGCACCTCGGTGTATGAGTGCACGTCCTCGGAAGAGGTCGTCGACCTGCTGCGCGGCGGCCAGGGCGTGTTCGGCATCGCTGTCAGCGGCGCCTTGCGCGAGCTTCGCGGGTCGCTGGCCTCGCTGCCAGCCGAGCGCGCCGACGGCATCGAGGACGAGGTGACGGCGAATCCGGCCGACGAGCTGGCCCAGCGCCGCCAGCAGCGTTCGGTCGCCGGCTGAGGCTGCGCGCAGACGTCGGTCTTAGGCACGCGGCGCTGATGGAAGTGCCCGTCTGATGGAAGTGCTCAGCGGCCGGGTGCTGCTTCGTCCGCGTGACCGGGCAGCCACCCAACGGTTCTACCGCGACGTGCTCGGCCTGGCGGTGGCCCGCGAGTTCGGCGATCGGGCCGACCCGGGTGTCGTCTTCCACGCCGGCAACAGCTTGATCGAGGTGTCCGGCGCAGGGACGGGCGCCGGTGACGCCTGCCTGTGGCTGCAGGTCCGCGACGTGCACGCCGAGCACCAGCGGCTGCGCGGGCTGGGCCTGCTCGGCGAGCTCGGCGGGGAGATCCTGCGAGCGCCGCAGACCGAGCCGTGGGGACTGGTCGAGATGTGGCTCGCCGACCCGGACGGAACCAGGATCGTGCTCGTCGAAGTGCCCGCCGACCATCCGCTGCGCCGCGACACCCGGCCGCCGCTGCCCGCACCAAGGCAGGGCATGGCGGCTGGTAGCGTGACGTCTGGCTGTTGACGCCGCGCGGGAGAGCCGATCGCATCGACGCAGATGCCCGGCGCCGAAGGGGCAACCACCCCGGAACCTCTCAGGCACCCGGACCGCGCGACCGAGGCCGCTCTGGAGGGCCGCCGCCCGACAGACGGGGACGTCGGTGCCGCGCGTTCTTCGCGCAGCGCGACGTCGGCCCGTCCACCGGAGCGCCTCGTGAGCCAGCCCGACCCCGCCAGCCCTGGACCCGCCCGCCTCGACCTCGCCAGCCTCGAGCACGGCGTGCCGTTTGCCGCGCGGCACATCGGCACGACCACCGAAACCCAGCAGCAGATGCTGGACGCCCTCGGTTACGCCGCGCTGGACGATCTGCTCGCCGACGCGGTGCCGGCATCGATCCGGGAGAAGCTGGCGCTCGCGCTGCCGCCGGCCGCGACCGAGGCCCAGGTCGCCGCCGAGCTGCGCGAGCTGGCGGCGCGCAACCGGCCGCTGACCACCATGATCGGCCTCGGCTACTCCGGCACCGTCACCCCGCCGGTGATCCGCCGCAACGTGCTGGAGAACCCGGCCTGGTACACCGCCTACACGCCTTATCAGCCGGAGATCAGCCAGGGCCGGCTCGAGGCGCTGCTCAACTTCCAGACCGTCGTCGAGGACCTCACCGGACTGTCGGTCGCCGGCGCGTCAGTGCTCGACGAGGGCACCGCCGCCGCTGAGGCGATGGCGCTCGCCCACCGCGCGAGTCGCAAGGGCGACACGCTCGTCGTCGACGCCGACGTGCTGCCCCAGACGCTCGACGTCGTGCGCACGCGCGCCGAGCCGCTCGGGCTGACCGTCGTCGTGCACGACCTCGGTGAGCCGCTGCCGGCTGGCGAGCTGTTCGGCGTGCTCGTGCAGTACCCGGGCGCGTCCGGGGCTGTTCGCGATCTCGCGCCGCTGGCTGACGCCGCACACGAGCGGGGCGCGCTGCTGATCGCCGCCGCCGACCTGCTGGCGCTCACGCTGATCACCTCGCCGGGGGCGGCCGGCGCGGACATCGCCGTCGGCAACACCCAGCGCTTCGGCGTCCCGCTCGGCTTCGGCGGCCCGCACGCCGGCTACCTCGCCGTCCGCTCGGGACTGGAACGCCAGCTGCCGGGCCGGCTCGTCGGCGTGTCGGTCGACGCCGACGGCGCGCCCGCCTACCGGCTGGCGCTGCAGACCCGCGAGCAGCACATCCGACGCGAGAAGGCGACCAGCAACATCTGCACCGCGCAGGTGCTGCTCGCCGTCATGGCCTCCATGTACGCCGTTTACCACGGTCCGGACGGGCTGCGGGCGATCGCCGAGCGCGTCCACCGGCTCGCGGCCGCGCTCGCGGCGGGCCTGCGCGAAGGCGGCGTCCAGGTCGGCGACAAGCCGTTCTTCGACACCGTCACCGCGGTGACCCCGGGCCGCGCTGAGGCCGTCGTCGCCGCGGCCCGCGACGCCGGGGTCAACCTGCGGCTCGTCGACGCGGACACCGTCGGGATCTCCTGCGACGAGGTGACGACCCGGGCCGATCTGGCTGTCGTCTGGGCGGCGTTCGACGTCGCGTTGGGCGTCGAGGACGTGCGGCGGCTGGACGCCGGCGCCCTGCCCGCGCAGACACGCGAGATGGACTACCTGACTCACCCGGTCTTCCACGAGCACCGGTCCGAGACCTCGATGCTGCGCTATCTGCGCAGCCTGGCCGACCGCGACTACGCCCTCGACCGCGGCATGATCCCGCTCGGCTCCTGCACGATGAAGCTCAACGGCACGACCGAGATGGAGCCGGTGACCAATCCCGGTTTCGCGAACGTCCACCCGTTCGCCCCGACGGGCCAGTTCGACGGCTACGCCCAGCTGTTCGACGACCTGCAACGGTGGCTCTGCGAGATCACCGGCTACGACGCGGTGTCGCTGCAGCCCAACGCCGGATCGCAGGGCGAGTTCGCGGGCCTGCTCGCGATCCACAACTACCACCGCGCGAACGGCGACACCGGCCGCGACATCTGCCTGATCCCGGCGTCCGCGCACGGCACCAACGCCGCGTCCGCGGTGATGGCTGGCCTGCGCGTCGTCGTGGTCAAGACCGGCGGCGAGCAGGGCGAGATCGACCTGGCCGACCTCAAGGCCAAGATTGCTCAGCACGCGGACCAGCTCGCGGCGATCATGGTGACCTACCCCTCCACGCACGGCGTGTTCGAGGACCACATCGGCCAGGTCTGCGAGCTGGTGCACGACGCCGGCGGCCAGGTGTACATCGACGGCGCCAACCTGAACGCGATGGTCGGCGTCGCGCGGCCCGGTCGCTTCGGCGCCGACGTCTCGCATCTGAACCTGCACAAGACGTTCTGCATCCCGCACGGCGGCGGCGGCCCCGGCGTCGGCCCGATCGGGGTGCGCTCGCACCTGGCCCCGTACCTGCCGAACCACCCGCTGCAGCCGCTCGCCGGCCCGGCCGGCGGCGCCGGCGCGATCGCGGCGGCGCCCTGGGGGTCGGCGTCGATCCTGCCGATCACCTGGGCCTACATCCGGCTGATGGGGCCGGACGGGCTGACCGCGGCGACCGGCGCGGCGATCCTGGCGGCGAATTACGTGGCGAAACGGCTCGAGAAGCACTATCCGGTGCTCTACTCGGGCGGCAGCGGGTTGGTCGCCCACGAGTGCATCCTCGACCTGCGGCCGATCACGAGGGCCACCGGCGTGACCGTGGACGACGTCGCCAAACGGCTTGTCGACTACGGCTTCCACGCGCCGACGATGTCGTTCCCGGTGGCCGGCACGCTGATGGTCGAGCCGACGGAGTCGGAGGATCTGCGCGAGATCGACCGGTTCATCGCGGCGATGATCGCGATCAAGGGCGAGGTCGACCAGGTCGCGGCGGGGGAGTGGCCGGCCGCGGACAACCCGCTCGCGAACGCTCCGCACACCGCCGAGTGCCTGACGGCGGAGTGGGCGCACCCGTACTCCCGGGAGCTGGCCGCCTACCCGGCCGGCGTCGACCGGCGCTCGAAGTACTGGCCGCCGGTGCGCCGCATCGACGGCGCGTTCGGCGACCGCAACCTGGTCTGCGCGTGCCCGCCGGTCGCCGAATACGCCTGACGCTGTCCCTCCGACTTGTCTGCGCTTCGTCGGCGTCCAGCCCCGTGACACGCGGACAACTTGCAGCGGGTCAGGCGCCGACGCGCTCCCGCAGCTCCTGCATGGAGTTGCGCAGGGCCTGGTCGCGGATCACGCGCTTGATCGGGCCCGGCACGTAGAACCCGACCTCGAACGCGATGTCGATGGTGACGTCGGTGCGGCCGTCGGCGTGCGGTTCGAAGCGGTAGCTGCCGCTGAGCGACTTCAGGTCGCCGTGCTCCATGTGCCATGAGAAGCCGTGCGGCAGGTCGTAGCGATAGCGGGAGGTGTAGCGGACCTTGCGCACCTTCGCGTCCACCACGAAACGCACCAGCAGCGGGCGCGCTTCGTCGTCGCGTTCCATCACTCGGACGGCGAGCATGTTGTCCGACCACTCCGGGTAGCTGTCGAAGTCGAGCAGCGCGGCGACGATCTTGTCGGCCGGCGCGGCGATCGCCTGCGTCAGTCCGCCCGTCTCCACCACCTGCCCATCTTGGCAGGATGGACGGATGTTCGACTCTCCGGACGACGTCGCGAGCTCGCTCGCGGCCGTCCGCTACCTGACCGACCCGGCGACCGCGACGACGGTCTACCTCGCCGCGACACTCGAGAAGCCGCTGCTCGTCGAGGGGCCCGCCGGCGTCGGCAAGACGCAGCTGGCCAAGGCGGTGGCTGAGGCGACGGGCGCCGAGCTGATCCGGCTGCAGTGCTACGAGGGCCTGGACGAGGCCCGCGCCCTGTACGAGTGGAACTACAAGAAGCAGCTGCTGCGCATCCAGGCCAGCGCAGGTGAGGCCGCATGGGAGCAGACGCACGACGACATCTTCACCGAGGAGTTCCTGCTCACCCGTCCGCTGCTCACCGCCATCCGGCGCAGCGAACCGACCGTGCTGCTCATCGACGAGGCGGACAAGACCGACGTCGAGGTCGAGGCGCTGCTGCTCGAGGTGCTCGCCGAGTTCCAGGTGACCATCCCCGAACTCGGCACGGTGATTGCCACCCGCAAGCCGTTCGTGGTGATCACGTCGAACGCGACCCGTGAGCTGTCCGAGGCGCTGAAGCGCCGTTGCCTCTATCTGTACCTCGACTACCCGGGCCCGGAGCGCGAACGCGACATCGTGCTCGCCCAGGTGCCCTCGATCGCGACGGACCTCGTCGAGCAGGTGGTGCGCACGGTGGCGACGCTGCGCGCGCTGGAACTCAAGAAGTCGCCGTCGGTCGCCGAGACGATCGACTGGGCGCGCACGCTCGTCGCCCTCGGCATCGACGACCTCGACGAGGCCGCGATCGGCCGCACGCTCGGCGTGGTGCTCAAGCACAACTCCGACCTCGCGCGGGCGGCGAAGGATCTCGGGCTGCCGCGGTGAGCCTGCTCGAGCGGCAGTTGGCCTTCGTCAACGCGCTCCGGGCGGCCGGGTTGACCGTGTCGGTGGCCGAAGGGCTGGACGCGGTTCGGGCGATGACAGCGCTCGACTTGACGGACCGCGAGCAGCTGCGGGCCGGCCTCGCGGCCTCGCTGGTGAAACGGCAGCTGCATCGCCCGGCGTTCGACGCGGCGTTCGAGGTCTTCTATCCCGCGGTGATCGGCGAGTCCGCCGTCCCGGCCAGCACCACCGTGCCGCCGCCGCGCGATCCGGACGCCGCGCCCCGCGGCCCGCTCGAGGACCCGGTCCGCGACCGTATTCGCGCCGACTTGGCTGACTACCTGCGAGATGGCGGCGACGACGCCCGGCTCGACCAGCTTGCCCGGGAAGCGGTCGCGGCGTTTGGCTCGGTGCCGAGCGGACGCCCGGGCGCGATGTCCTGGTCGCGCCAGGCGACGCTGTCCAGGGTGTCGCCAGAGACGCTGATGGCCGGCCTGCTCGCCGCGGTGCTCGCCGGTCAGGAACGGGGCGGGCTGGCCGAGCGGCGCGCGCGAACGATGATCGAGGGCCGAGCGGCGCGCTTCGCCCGTCGCGTCGAGGCCGACGTGCGGCGACGCCTGGCGGAGGCGACCGACGCGGAGTCGACGGTCCGCCGCACGATGCGCCCGACGCTCGAGCGGGTCGCCTTCCTCGGCGCGACGCGCGCTGAGCTCGCGGCCCTACGCAGGGAGATCCAGCCGCTCGCGCGCCGGCTCGCCGCGCGGCTGGCGCAGGACCAGCGGCGCGGCTCGCGCGGGTCGCTGGACTTCCGCCGCACGATTCGCGCGTCGCTGTCCTCCGGCGGCGTGCCGCTGACGACCGTGCAGCGACCGCGCCGGCCGGCGAAGACGGATCTGGTCGTGCTCTGCGACGTCAGCGACTCGGTGACCTCGTTCGCGCACTTCACGCTGCTGCTCGTGTACGCCCTGCGCGAGCAGTTCAGCCGCGTCCGCGCGTTCGCGTTCGTCGACGAGTTGGACGAGGTGACCCGCTTCTTCGCGCCGGGCGGCGACGTGCTGGACACCGTCACCAGGCTCGCCGCGGAGGCGGACGTAACGGCACTGCTCGGCCGCACCGACTACGGCGCGGCGTTCTCCTTGTTCGAGCAGCGCTTCGCCGACGTCGTCGGCGGCCGGACGTCGCTGCTCGTGCTCGGCGACGCGCGGTCAAATTACGGGCGCCTCGCGCTCCCCGCGCTGGCGAAACTGGTCGGCCGCGCGAAGCACGCGTACTGGCTCAACCCGGAGCGACGCTCGATGTGGGACACCGGCGACTCGCGGGCCAGCGAATTCGCCGCGATCCTGCCGATGGTCGAGTGCCGCAACCTCGCCCAGTTGGGCGAGTTCGTCCGCGACCTCGCGTCCTGAGTGGGTTCCCTCGGGATATCCGCCGACGACGGCGCCGACGTCGGGTTAGGGTGAAGCACGAGTGAGAGAGGGGTCGCCATGCCCACCCACGACAGCGGTCAGTCGCGCCCGCAGCGCCAGCCGGAAGAGCAGGTCGAGGAGACCGCGGAGTCGAGCAGCGACGTCGCCGAACGGCACGAGAAGCTGACGGAGGACGTCGACGCGATCCTCGACGAGATCGACGACGTCCTCGAGTCCAACGCCGAGGACTTCGTCCGGGCCTTTGTGCAGAAGGGCGGTCAGTGACGCGCTGACCGCCCTGCGGCGGATCCGCTCGCGTAGGTAGTGTCGCTGACACGCCCACCACGCAAGCGAGGAGCGACGTTGACTTTCGACAGGTCCGGCACCGTGCATGGCATCTTGCGGTACGCGACGTCGCCGGGCTCGTCGTCCTTCACCGACTTCCTCGCCGCCGCCTCGCCCGATCTGCTGCCGGCGCGCGTGCCTGACACCGGCTCGCTCACGCATGGCACGACGATCGTGGCGGCCAACTACGCCGACGGGGTCGTGATGGCCGGCGACCGGCGCGCGACGTCTGGCAACCTCATCGCCCAGCGCGACATCGAAAAGGTCTTCGCCGCCGACGAATTCACGTTGGTCGGCATAGCCGGTGTGGCCGGACTCGCCGTCGAGATGGTCCGGCTCTACCAGGTGGAGCTCGAGCACTACGAGAAGATCGAGGGCACCCAGCTCACACTGGACGGCAAGGCCAACCGGCTGTCGACGATGATTCGCGGCAACCTGGCCGAGGCGCTGCAAGGCCTCGCCGTCGTCCCGCTGTTCGCCGGCTTCGATGTGGACGCGGCCGACCCGGCTGCGGCCGGCCGCATCTTCAGCTTCGACGTCACCGGCAACCGCTCGGCGGAGCGGTACTACCACTCCGTCGGCTCCGGTTCGTTGTTCGCGCGCGGCGCGCTGAAGAAGCTGTGGCGCCCCGAGCTGAGCCGCGCGGAGGTCGTCCGGGTGGTGGTCGAGTCGCTCTACGACGCCGCCGACGACGACTCCGCGACCGGCGGGCCGGACGTCACTCGGGGCATCTACCCGGTCGTCATGACCGCCACGACGGCCGGAGCGCAACGGGTCGGGGACGACGAGCTGAGCGCGACGGTGCGGGCGATCCTCGCCGACCGCGAAGCGCACCCGGGCGCGTGAGCGCGCACGCTGATTCAGCAGCTAGGGAGATCCCAGCATGAGCATGCCGTTTTACGCCTCGGCCGAGCAAATCATGCGCGACCGCTCCGAATTCGCGCGCAAGGGCATCTCGCGCGGGCGCGGCGTGATCGTGCTGACGTATGCGGACGGCGTGCTGTTCGTCGCGGAGAACGCGAGCTCGGCGCTGCACAAGGTGAGCGAGATCTACGACCGGATCGGCTTCGCCGGCGTGGGCAAGTACAACGAGTACGAGAACCTGCGCGTCGCCGGCATCCGGTTGGCCGATCTGCGCGGCTATTCCTACGACCGCCGTGACGTCACCGCGCGGGCGCTCGCGAACGCGTACGCGCAGACGCTCGGCACGATCTTCACCGAGCAGCAGAAGCCGTACGAGGTCGAGATCTGCGTCGCCGAGGTCGGCGAGACCGCCGACGCCGACCAGATCTACCGGCTGACCTACGACGGCACGATCGTCGACGAGCCGGAGTTCCTCGTGATGGGCGGCCAGGCCGAGGCGCTGAGCAGCGAGGTGAAGACCGCTTTCCGCCCGGCGCTGCCGCTGGCCGAGGCGCTTGGCGTCGCAGTCGGTGCGCTCGGCTCGGTGGGCGGCGCCAACGGCTCGCCGCGCGCGTTGCCCGCCGGCCAGCTCGAGGTCGCCGTGCTCGACCGCAATCGGCCGACCCGCAAGTTCAAACGGGTCGAGGGGCTGGCGCTGACCGCGTTGTTGCCCGAGGCGTCGGCGGGCGATTCCGAATCGGCGCCCGAGCCGGGCGAGGGCATCACCCCGTAGTCGCCAGTCAGGCTGCGACGACCTTCCCGTCCGCGACGGTCACCTTGACGGCCGGCAGCGGCGCGGTGGCCGGACCGGTGAGCACCGCGCCGGTGGTCGCATTGAACTTCGACCCGTGGCACGGGCAGTCGAGCTGCTTGCCGCTGGGCTTGACGGTGCAGCCCAGGTGCGTGCAGATCGCGCTGAAGCAGGCCGCGGTGGTGGCGGTGGGGCGCGCCACGACGCCGGGCTTGCCGTCCGGCAGCGTGACCGAGACGGCCTGGCCGACCGGGATGTCGCTGAGGGTGGCGAGCGCCTTGCCCGCGGCGGCACTGGTGGCGCCGCTGCTGCTCGAGGAACCTTTGGCGGCCGGGGCGGGCGAGCTTTGCGCCGGCGATGTCTCCGTGCCGGTGGCGGAGGCCGCCGCGTCTGACGCGGCGGCGGGCGACTTCGTCGAGCCTGAGGAGCAGGCGGCAAGCACGGCCGCCCCGGCGCCGCCGGCCCCGGCGACAAGAGCAGCGCGACGGCTGAGAATCCAGTTTGAGTTCACGCCTCTGGTCACGGATGCCGGGACCGTTCGGTTCAAGGATGGTTCAATGCTCAACGACATTGAACCGGGGAGGGCGCGGCTTCGTAGCCACGTCTGTGCCGGCCCCTTCGCTCGCGACTCGCGGCAGGAGCGACGTGCGCACCGACACCGACGCTCTGCTCCGCGCTTTGCACGACGAGCACGCCGGCGCGCTGTGGGCCTACGTGGTCGGGTTGACCAACGGCGATCGCGCGCAGGCCCAGGACGTCGTGCAGGAGACGTTCCTGCGCGCGTGGCGCAACCCTCAGGTGCTGCGCTCGGCAGGTTCGGCCCGCGGCTGGCTGTTCACCGTCGCCAAGCGGATCGTCATCGACGAATGGCGCACCTCCCGGTCGCGCCGCGAGCGCGTCACCGAGCAGCTGCCTGAACAGCCAGTGGCCGATGGCGTCGACCACACGCTCGACCGGCAGCTGGTGTTCACCGCGATGCGCACGTTGTCTGTCGAACACCGCGCCGTCCTGCACGAGTGCTTCTTCCGCGGTTCGTCCGTGGCGCAGGCCGCCGAGTCGCTCGGCATCCCGACGGGCACGGTGAAGTCCCGCAGCCATTACGCCCTGCGTGCGCTGCGGCTCGCCCTCGACGAGCTCGGAGCGGGGCGATGAGCTCCGACCGCTTCGCCGAATGGGACGCCGCCTACGCGTTCGGCGCGCTCGACCCGGCCGAGCGCGCGCAGTTCGAGCACCACCTGGCCGGTTGCGTCGGCTGCCGGCTGCGCGTGTCGCGGGCGACGGACACGGTCGCGCTGCTGGATGTCAGCCGTCCGTCGGCAGCCGAGCCGGCGGGCGCCATCGCCGGCGACTCGCCCGGCGCCGTCCCGGAGACGTTGCTGCCCGGCTTGCTGCGGCGCGCCCGGCGTGAGCGACGCCGCGCGCGGATCCTCACCCGCGCGTTGGCCGCGGCGACCGCGGCTTGCGTGGTCACGCTGGTGGTCGTGCTGTGGCCGTCCGCGACGTCGACCGGCGGCCGGTCCGCCGCCCTGCGGCTGCGGCCGGTGACCGCGAGCGTCGCGTCGGCGCTCACCGCCACCGCCGTGTTGCAGACCCGGCCCTGGGGCACCGAGATCGACGTCCGCTGCAAGTACGCGGAGTCGGCGCACGGCTATGAGCCGTACCAGTTGCGGGTGGTCGATCGTGCTGGCAAGTCCTACGAGGCGGGCACTTGGCAGCTGGCGCCCGGGGGAAGCACGGAATTCATCGGCGGCACCGAGGTGCGCCGCGAGCGGATCGCCAAGGTGCAGGTCACGCTGCCGAGCGGCGCGCCGATCCTGCAGCTCACGCTCTGACTGTTCACCAGTGACGTCGGTGCTACCGGACGGTCGGCGCGGACAGCAGCTGGTCGACGAACGGCGCGAGCATCCGGCTCACGTCGCTCGCTGTCTGCGCCGGGTCGCCGCCCGGCACGAGGGCGTGGCTGATCGCGAGCCGCACGAGCGACTGCGCGAGCAGCCGTCCGTCGTCCGGCCCCACCTGCGGCCAGACCTCGGGGATGAGCGTGGCCATCCGGTCGGTGGCCAGGGCCGAGCCGAGCGTGGTCAGCAGCCGGTGCAGCTCGGCGTCTGCCGCGTCGCTGACGATCAGCTGCACCACCGGCTCGTCGCTGGCCAACCGCAGGAACAGCGCGAACGCGGTGCGCAGCGCCCGGTGCGCGTCGTCGGCGTTGTCCCGGACGGCCACCGACACGTGCGCGATCAGCGACTCGATCTCGCGTTCGACATAGGCCTCGACCAGGGCCGGCCGCGAGCCGAACTCGTTGTAGAGCGTCTGCCGGCTGACCCCTGCGGTGGCGGCGACGTCGGCCATCGTGGTGGCCGGCCAGCCGCGGGCGCGGGCGAGCTGGTCGACGGCGGTCAGGACGGTGTCGCGCAGCAGCGTGCGGGTGGCGGTCTGGAACGGTGTGCGACCGGCGGCCGCTGCGCGCGCCGCGCCGCGGCTCGGTTGACTCACCGCTCCATCGTGTCAGGCCACGGGGACGCCCGTCGCCTGCGCATCCGTGTCGTGCCGCGGCGCCGTCGTTTCGCCGAGGCGCGCGAGCACCGCGGCGCGACGGTTGGGCGCGATGTTCGCCCGGGTGACGTCGCCGCCGTAGTGGGCGAGCACCCGCCGGTCCATGACGTGCCGCCACAGCGGGGGGAAATAGGCGAGCACGATCATCGCGGCGTAGCCGGCCGGCAGTTGGGGCGACTCGTCGAAGTGCCGCAGCGCCTGATAGCGCCGCGTCGGATTGGCGTGGTGGTCGCTGTGCCGCTGCAGGTGGTAGAGCAGCAGGTTGGTCGTCAGGTGGTTGCTGTTCCAGCTGTGCCGCGGGGTCACCCGCTCGAACCGCCCGTTGGGCAACGTCTCGCGCAGCAGCCCGTAGTGCTCGAGATAGTTCACGGCCTCCAGCAGGCTGAACGCGAGCACCGCCTGCAGCGCCAGGTACGGCAGGAGGCCGACGCCGAACGCGGCGACGAGCGCTGCCCACAGCACCACCGTCATCGCCCACGCGGTCAACGCGTCGTTGCGCAGGCTCCACACGGGCTTGCCCATCCGGCGCAGCCGGCTCTGCTCGAGGCGCCAGCCGTTGCGCAGGCTGCCGGACACCGTCCGCGGCCAGAACCGCCAGAAGCTCTCCCCGAGCCGGCTCGAGGCCGGGTCCTCGGGCGTGGCGACGCGGACGTGGTGGCCGCGGTTGTGCTCGATGAAGAAGTGTCCGTAGCCGCTGGGCGCCAACGCGATGCGGGCGAACCACCGCTCGAGGTGCTCTTTCTTGTGGCCGAGTTCGTGAGCGGTGTTGATCGCGATGCCGTTCAGCATGCCCAGCGTCGTCGCGATGCCGATGCGGTCGACGACGGACAGCCCGCCGTGCCGGCCGATCAGCCAGCAGCCGGCGAGCAGGGTCCCGAACTGCAACGGCAGGAACAGGTAGGTGATCCAGCGGTAGTATCGGTCGCGTTCGAGCCAGGCGACGGCGTCCTCGGGCGGGTTCGTGGGGTCTGCGCCGATCGCGAGGTCGAGCAGCGGGATGACGACGTAGACGATCATCGGGCCGATCCACCAGAACAGCCCCAGCCCGGTGGCCGCGACGAGGCCCCAGCCGGCGAACAGGAACAACGGCACGACGGCGCCGAGCAACCAGAGATAACGCTTGCCGTCACGCCAGGCCGGCCGGTCGGCGGTGGCGACCGGCTGCCCGGACAGAGACCCTTCCCGCACGAGGTCCTCCTCGGTGGACATTGAATGACGCCGTGTGCGCCACATTGACAGCAGGCTGGCATATGTAAAGCGAACCCGCAAGAGCGCGAGAGCAGTTCACCGCGCTTGCGCCGCGCGCGGTGACTAGGCTGATCGAGTGCAGAAGCGCATCGTCGGCTTGGAGAACGAGTACGGCGTCACGTGCACATTCCACGGCCAGCGGCGGCTCTCGCCGGACGAGGTGGCGCGCTATCTGTTCCGCCGGGTCGTCTCCTGGGGCCGGTCGTCGAACGTCTTCTTGAAGAACGGCGCACGGCTGTATCTGGACGTCGGCAGCCACCCCGAATACGCCACCCCCGAATGCGATTCGCTGGAGAGCCTGGTCGCCCACGACAAGGCCGGCGAACGGGTGCTCGAAGGCCTGGTGGTGGACGCGGAGAAGCGGCTGCACGACGAGGGCATCGCCGGCGACATCTACCTGTTCAAGAACAACACCGACTCGGCGGGCAACTCCTACGGCTGCCACGAGAACTACCTCGTGGGCCGGCATGGCGAGTTCAGCCGGCTGGCCGACGTGCTGATCCCGTTTCTGGTCACCCGGCAGCTGATCTGCGGCGCCGGCAAGGTCCTGCAGACCCCGCGCGGCGCGGTGTTCTGCGTCAGCCAGCGGGCCGAGCACATCTGGGAAGGCGTCTCGTCGGCGACCACCCGCAGCCGGCCGATCATCAACACCCGCGACGAGCCGCACGCCGACGCCGAGCGCTACCGCCGGCTGCACGTGATCGTCGGCGACTCGAACATGAACGAGGCCACGACCTTCCTGAAGGTCGGCTCAGCCGACCTGGTGCTGCGGATGATCGAGCACGGCGTGATCTTCCGTGACCTCACGCTGGAAAATCCCATCCGCGCGATCCGCGAGATCAGCCACGACCTGACCGGCACCCGGCCGGTACGCCTGGCCGCCGGGCGCAGCGCGTCGGCGTTGGAGATCCAGCGCGAGTACTACTCGCGCGCGGTCGATTTCGTCGCCCGCGGCACCGGCGACACTGGAACCACCGTCGGCGACGAGTCCGCGAAGCGGGTGCTGGAACTGTGGGGCCGGACCCTCGACGCGATCGACAAGCAGGACCTCTCCCTGATCGACCGCGAGATCGACTGGGCGACGAAGTACCAGCTGATCGAGCGCTACCGCGGCAAGCACGGCCTGCCGCTGTCCTCGCCCCGAGTCGCCCAGCTCGATCTCGCCTATCACGACATCTCCCGCACCCGCGGGCTCTACTACCTGCTGCAGCGGCGCGGGGCGGTCGAGCGGATCATCAGCGACCTGCAGATCTTCGAGGCGAAGAGCGTTCCGCCGCAGACCACCCGCGCGAAGCTGCGCGGCGACTTCATCCGGCGGGCGCAGGAACGCCGACGAGACTTCACCGTCGACTGGGTGCACCTCAAGTTGAACGACCAGGCTCAGCGCACGGTGCTCTGCAAGGACCCGTTCCGCAGCGTGGACGAGCGCGTCGAGAAGCTCATCGCCTCGATGTAGCCGGCTTTCGGTGGCGAGAGGATTGACGCGTGATCGAGCCACGGCTGGTGTCGGCGCCCCCGCAACGGCGCACGGGCGTTAGCTTTGCCGACATGGCGGCGCGGCG
Source organism: uncultured Jatrophihabitans sp. (assembly GCF_964251945.1). Taxonomy (GTDB): domain Bacteria; phylum Actinomycetota; class Actinomycetes; order Mycobacteriales; family Jatrophihabitantaceae; genus Jatrophihabitans. Next base: position 1,020,664 of record NZ_CAXULP010000001.1, on the reverse strand, counting down.
GGCGGAGCGGCTCGTGAACCTCGTGCTGTGCCTGCTGTCGACCCGGCAGTTCCTCACCGCCGAGCGCATTCGCGACGCCGTGCCCGGCTACGAGGCGGCCGACGGCTCGAAGGCCACCGACGAGGCGTTCAAGCGGATGTTCGAACGGGACAAGGCCGAGCTGCGCGACCTCGGCGTCCCGCTCGAGACCGGCCGCACCAGCTCTTTCGACAGCGAGGACGGCTACCGCATCCGGCGCGGCGACTACGAGCTGCCGTCGATCGAATTCGACGCCGCCGAGGCCACCGCGGTCGGCCTCGCAGCCCGGCTCTGGCAGTCGGCGACGCTCGGCGAGCCGGCCCGCCAAGCGCTGATCAAGCTGCGCGCGGCGGGCACCGAGATCCGCGCCGCCGACGCGCCCGGTGCGGTGCCGCAACTGGATGCCAGCGACCCGAGCCTGCCCGCGCTGCTGGACGCCGCCCGCACGGCGACCGCGGTGTCCTTCGACTACCTCAAGTCTGGCGCCGCTGCCCCGGAACGGCGCACGCTCGAGCCGTGGGGCGTGCTGTCCTGGCGCCGGCGCTGGTATGTCGCCGGGCACGACCGCGACCGCGGCGAAGCGCGCAGCTTCCGGCTCTCGCGCATCGTCGGCGCGGTGGCGACCCTCGACGGCCCGGGCGCGTTCGAACGGCCCGAGGTCGACCTGTTGCGGCTCGTCGCCGGCCGCGCGCCGGACGCCGGGCGGCTAGCTCGGGTGGCCGTGCGCGGCGCGGGCGCCGGCGAGCTGCGCCGCATCGCCAACGCCGTGGAGGGGCAGCGCGGCAACGGTGCCGACGACGGGGACGTGCTCAGCATCAGCTTCACCGACACCAGCTGGCTTGCGCGCACCGTCGCCAGCGCGGGCGCCGCCGCGCGGGTGCTCGAGCCGCCCGACCTGGTCGACGCGGTCGTCGACAGGCTGCGCGCCGTCGCGGGCCGACCGTGACGCCGGCATGACGACGGCCAAGGCGGCGAAGGCGGCGGCGAGTCGCCCGGCCAACGACGAGCGGTTGCCGCGGCTGCTCGCGCTCGTCCCGTATCTGCAGGCGCGGCCAAACATCGAGGTGGCCGTCGCGGCCGCGGACTTCGGCGTCACCGAGGCACAGCTGCGCCGCGATCTCACCCTGCTCTGGATGTGTGGGCTGCCTGGCCATGGCCCTGGCGACCTGATCGACCTGTCCTTCGAGGGCGAGACCGTGTCGGTGATCTTCGACGCCGGCATGTCCCGGCCGTTGCGGTTGACCGCCGAAGAGGCGCTCGCCCTGGTCGTCGCCCTGCGCACGCTGGCCGAGGCGCCTGGGCTTGCGGACACCGACGCGGTCCAGCGGGCGCTGGCCAAGGTGGAGGCGGCGGCCGGCGGCTCGGTCGACGGCGCCGCGGTGGCCGTCGAGCTCGACCAGTCCGACCGGATCGTGCCGCTGCTGCACCGGGCGGTGGACGCGGGCCGGGCGCTGCGGCTGCGGTACTACTCCGCGTCGCGGGACGAGACGAGCGATCGCGTGATCGACCCCGTGCGGGTCTTCGACGCCGACGGCCGCAGCTACGTCGAGGCCTGGTGCCGGCACGCCGAGGGCATGCGGGTCTTCCGCGCGGACCGCATGGAGGACGTCGTCGTGCTGGACGAGCCGGCGGCGGTGCCCGCGGGCGTCGAACTGCGCGACCTGTCCGAAGGCGTTTTCCAACCGGCCTCCGAGCATCTGCTGGTCGGCCTGCGGCTAGGCCCCGCGTACGCCTGGGTCGCCGACTATTACCCCACCGAAGGGGCGGCCGCGGACGGCGAGCGGATGCGGATCGAGCTGCGAGTGGCCGATCCGGGCTGGGTGCGCTCGCTCGTGCTCGGCTCCGCCGGCCAGGTCGAAGTGCTGTCGCCGGAGTGGCTCGCCGAGGACATCCGGGCCGAGGCCGCTCGCGCCCTGGACGCCTACGCCGGGTGAGCCGTGCCGGCGCCGCAGCTGAGGCGGACGCCCGCTGACGCGCCGCGTCTACGGAACCGCGGAAGTAGAGTGCGTGGCGTGGCGTGGATCGCGATCGGGGCGTGGATCGCGGCGGCCGTGGTGGCCGTCGTCGTCCTCGGCGTCGGCGTGTACGAGATCGGCTGGAAGACCAAGCGGCTGCGGGGCGACCTGCGCCAGCTGCAGGGCCTGACCGGCGAGCTTGACGCGCTGCTCGGCCAGCTCGCCCGCGTGCAGCAGCGGCTCGCCGCCGCAGCCTCTGCCGGCAAGGGCTGAGCGGGCGTGGCCGTCCGACTGCGCCGCCGGGCGAAGGATCCCGAGGGGCGGATGCCCGTCCTCGATCACCTGCGCGAGCTGCGTCGCCGGCTCATCATCGTCGTCGTGCTGATCGCGCTGGGCGCGGTGCTCGGCTGGTACCTGTACCCGCACACGTTGGAGTTTCTACGCCATCCGTACTGCGAAGTGCCGGCGAAGTACCGATTCACCAGCGCGATCGGCGGCAAGTGCGATCTCTACTACCACGGTGTGCTGGACGGATTTACGACGCGCTTGAAGGTCTCGGTGATTTCCGGCGCGGTGTTCACCGGACCGCTGTGGCTGTACCAGATCTGGGCGTTCATCACGCCCGGCCTGCGCCGCAATGAGCGGCGCTACACGATCATGTTCATCGTCACCTCGACGCTCTTGTTCGCCGGCGGCGTCGCCTTGGCCTACGTCGTGCTGTCGAAAGGGTTGCGCTTCCTGCTCAGCTCGGCCGGCTCGGGCACCCAAGCCCAGCTGACCGTCAGCGACTACATCTCCTTCGTCGTGCTGCTGCTCGTCGTCTTCGGCGCGGCGTTCGAGGTGCCGCTGCTCGTGGCGCTCGCCAACCTTGCCGGCGTCCTGTCGGCCCGCGTGCTCAAGAAGTCCCAGCGCCTCGCGATCTTCCTGATCTTCGTGTTCGCGGCCGTCGCGACGCCGAGCACCGACCCGTTCACCATGTGCGCGATGGCGATACCGATGGTGGTGCTGTTCGAGGCCGCGGTGCTGTTCGCCGTCGTGCACGATCGGCGCAAGGCCCGCCGGCAGGCGGCCGAGCGCGCCGAGGAGCACCTCGACGACGACGTCGCCTCGCAGGTCGACCCGCTGCCCGTGCGGTTGGAGTCGCGCGGGGACGCCGCAGCGCGCGCCGACTCGCCGGTCGGTTCGGCCTGGTCTGACTCGACCTGATATCCAGACAGGACGTCGGCACACGTCCATTCCCTACTGTTGCGGGCATGGCCTCGCCGAGCGAGCGGTATGCCGCTGCCCAGCGTCGGACCGCGCAGCCGGTGCTGAGCGACTTCCGCGCCGGCTACTCCTTCGCCCTCGACGACTTCCAGGTCTCGGCCTGCGAGGCGCTGGAGAACGGCTACTCGGTGTTGGTCTGCGCGCCCACCGGCGCCGGCAAGACGGTCGTCGGCGAGTTCGCCGTGCACCTCGCGCTCGCCGCCGGGCAGAAGTGTTTTTACACGACGCCCATCAAGGCGCTGAGCAATCAGAAGTTCAACGACCTCGTCGACCGCTACGGCGCCGGCCAGGTCGGCCTGCTCACCGGTGACAACGCGATCAACTCCGACGCCCGCATCGTCGTCATGACCACCGAGGTGCTGCGCAACATGCTCTACGTCGGCAGCGAGTCGCTCGCCGACCTCGGCTATGTCGTGATGGACGAGGTGCACTACCTCGGCGACCGCTTCCGGGGCGCGGTGTGGGAGGAGGTGATCATCCACCTGCCGGCGGCGGTGCGGCTGATCTCGCTGTCGGCGACGGTGTCGAACGCCGAGGAGTTCGGCGACTGGCTGCAGTCGGTGCGCGGGGAGACGACCGTGATCGTGCACGAGCAGCGGCCGGTGCCGCTCTGGCAGCACGTGCTCGTCGGCACCCGGATGTTCGATCTGTTCGGGGCTGGCGACGCTGCCGGCGCGACCGTCGACAGCGGGTTGTTGCGCAACGTCGCCGACCGCACCCGTTACCTCGAGCCGGTGGGACGAACCGGCGCGAGCCGAAGCCGCGCCCCCCGCTGGCGCCCGCCAAACCGGCCGGACGTCATCGCCCGGCTCGACCGCGACGGGCTGCTGCCGGCGATCACGTTCATCTTCAGCCGGGCCGGTTGCGACGCCGCGGCCAAGCAGTGCGTCTACGCGGGCATCTGGCTGACGACCGAGGACGAACGCGCCGAGATCGACCACGTCGTCGACGAGCTCACCGCGCATGTCCCGCGCGAAGACCTGGATGTTCTCGGCTATTGGGAATGGCGTGACGCGCTGCGTCGCGGGGTCGCCGCGCACCACGCCGGGCTGATCCCGGCGTTCAAGCAGACCGTCGAGGAGCTGTTCGTGCGCGGCCTCGTCCGGGCGGTGTTCGCGACCGAGACGCTCGCCCTGGGCATCAACATGCCCGCCCGCACGGTGGTGCTGGAGCGGCTGACGAAGTTCAACGGCGAGACGCACGCCGACATCACGCCCGGCGAGTACACCCAGCTCACCGGCCGCGCGGGCCGCCGTGGCATCGACATCGAAGGCCATGCCGTCGTCGTGTGGTCGCCCGAGGTGGACCCGCAGCGGGTCGCCGGTCTCGCGTCCACCCGGACTTATCCGCTGCGCTCGTCGTTTCGGCCCTCGTACAACATGGCGGTGAACCTCGTCGGGCAGATGGGCCAGGACGCCGCACGGACGCTGCTCGAGGCGTCCTTCGCGCAGTTCCAGGCCGATCGCGGCGTCGCCGGGCTGCTTAAGCAGATCCGCCGCAACGAGCAGCTGCTGGGTGAGTACGGCGCGCAGCAGCAGTGCCACCTGGGGGATTTCGGCGAGTATTTCGAGCTACGCCGGCAGCTCGGGGAACGCGAGTCGCTGCTGGCCCGCGAGGGTGCCCACGCGCGGCGGGGCGCCGTGGCCAAATCGCTCGAGTCGCTGCGCCGCGGCGATGTCATCAGGGTGCCGCGCGGGCGCCGCTCCGGGCTCGCCGTCGTGCTCGATCCGGGCGTCCAGCCGCACGACGACCCGCGGCCGCTGGTGGTCAGCGAGACGCGCTGGTCCGGCCGGCTCTCGCTCGTCGACTTCCCGCACCCGGTGGACGTGCTCGGCTCGGTGCGGCTGACCAAGCACGTCAACCACCGCTCGCCGCAGGAGCGGCGAGACATCCTGACCAGCCTGCGCACCCTCGACCTTCCGGACCAGCGGCCGCCGCGGCGGACCTCGGCCGGCACGGACGAGGACGAGCAACTGCTGCGGCTGCGTCGCGAGCTGCGCGCCCACCCGGTCCATCAGTGTGCCGACCGCGAACAGCATGCCCGCTGGGCCGAGCGGCGAGTCCGGCTGGAGCGCGAGAACGACGGCCTGCGCCGGCGGATCGAGGGCCGCACCGGTTCGCTGGGCCGAACGTTCGACCGGATCTGCGCGTTGCTCGCCGAGCGAAAGTACCTGGCGAACGACCAGGCTACGCCGGCTGGCAAACGGCTGGCCCGCATCTGGTCGGAGGCCGACCTGCTCGCCGCGGAGTGCTTGCGGCACGGCGCCTGGGACGCGCTCAACGCGCCGGAGCTGGCCGCAGTGGTGTCGACGCTTGTCTACGAGGCCCGACGGGACGAGCCGCTCGTCGACCGCATGCCGTCCGACTCGGTCCGCGACGCGCTGGCAGCGACGGTGCGGCTGTGGGGCGACCTCAGCGACGACGAGGCCGATGCGGGCCTGCCACGCACCCGGGAGCCCGAACTCGGGTTCGTGTGGGCGGCTTTTCGCTGGGCGCGCGGGGAGCGCCTGGACAAGGTCTTGGCGGCGTCGGCCAGCCGCGGCACGGAGCTGTCGGCCGGCGACTTCATCCGCTGGTGCAAGCAACTGCTGGATCTGCTGGACCAGCTCGCGAACGCGGCCGGCGTCGAGGGGGAGCGCAGCGCGGTCGCGGCGACCGCGCGGGCCGCGGCAAGCTCGCTGCGGCGCGGCGTCGTGGCCCAGAGCATGCAGCCCTGAACCGCGGCGAGCGGCCGCCGCTGCCGGTCGTCGCCCTCGCCGCCTCGTCGCTGTCGAGGCGAACAAGCGAGGCGATAGCGTGGGCGGCGAACTCGGCCGCCCGCTACGGGCGACGGCGTCGAATGAGCGAGGTGCGCAGGCCATGAGTGAGAGCGGCAACCAGGGCCCGACCGGCGACGGCTCGTCGACGGACTCGAGCGGCCAGCAATGGCCGCCCGCTGCGCCGCAGCAGGCGTGGACGCGGCCCGAGGAGAGCGCGGAGCCTGAGCGCGCTGGGCGTCCGTCACCTGAGGTCCGCCCCGCGGGCGACTTCGGCACCCAGGTGCTGCCGACGGTGTCCGACGGCCAGCCCCGCCAGGGCGTGGCGCCCGCCGACTACCAGCCGACGCAGAGTTTTTACCCGCCGGCGGAGTACACCCAGCCACCCGAGCAACCTCAGCAGCCCGGTTACGGCCAGCAGCCGGGCTACGGCCAGCAGTCCGGCTATGGCCAGCAGCCTGGCTATGGCCAGCAGCCGGGCTACGGCCAGCAACCTGGTTACGGCCAGGGTTACGGCCAACAGACCCCCGGGTACGGCGAGCAGACCTCCGGGTACGGTCAGCAGACCTCCGGATATGGCGAGCAGTCGCCCGGATACGGCTACCAGACCCCCGGGTACGGTGCGCAGTCCTACCAGCCGGGTTACGGCGAGCAACCCGGCTACGGCCAGCAGAGCTACGCGGGCCAGCAATACGGTTACGGGCAGCCGGGTTACGGCCAGCAGAGCTACCCCGGCCAGCAATACGCGCAGCCCCCCTACGGCCAGGCAGGCTATCCGCAGCAGCCGGCTGAGCAGGGCAAGGGCAAGAGTAAGACGGTGCCGATCGTCGTCGCGGCGCTCGTCGTGGTGCTGGGTGCGGCGGCTCTGATCTACCAATACGTCATCAAGCCTCATCTGTACACAAGGCTCAGCCACACCGCCGTTGAGCAGTACATCAGGACCAGCAGCCAGCTCGGCAAGCCGACGAACGTCTCCTGCAACGGCGGCAAGGACTTCACGCTCAAAGCGCGCGGCGACAAATTCACCTGCACGAGTTCGGCGGGAACGTTCACCGTCACGATCCGCAACAAGGCCGACGGCAGCTACATCGTCTCCGGCGGCTGACTCTCGTCTCCCGCCGAGCCGGTCGGCTCAGCCGGCCGCGGCTCGCATCGCAGCAAGCATCCGCTCAACCGGCCCGTCGATCCCCAGCTCGTCCACGAGCGCGACCAAGCGCTCTGGATCTCGTGGCTCGGCGGGGATCCGGTCGTCGAGCGCGCCGACCGGCACGTCCAGCCGGCCGCGGACGGCGGCGGGCGCAGCGGCGAGATAGTCCAGCGCGGCGCGCACCTTGGCGGCCGCGCCCGCCGGAAAGCCAGTGTCGCCGGTCCGGGCGGCGGCCACGATGTCCTCCACCGCGCCGAAGCGGCTGACGAGCGCGGCGGCCGTCTTCTCCCCGACGCCGGCGACCCCGGGCAGCCCGTCGCTCGGGTCGCCGCGCAGCACAGCGAAATCGGCGTAGTGCTCGGCGGGCACGCCGTACTTCGCCCGCACCTCGGCAGGTCCCATCGCCTCGAGCTTGGCGATGCCCTTGCCGGTGTAGAGGACGGTGACCCGCTCGGTGGCGAGCGCCAGCATGTCGCGGTCGCCGGTGACCACTTCCACCGGGTCGGTGTCGCGGTGCGCCAGCGTCGCCAGCACGTCGTCGGCCTCGAAGCCGTCGGCGCCGGCGGTCGCCAGCCCGAGCGCGGCCAGCGTTTCCAGCAGCAGCGGCACCTGCGGGGCGAGCAGGTCAGGCACGTCCTCGCCGCCCGCCGGCGCGACCCGGTGCGCCTTGTAGGTCGGGACCAGCTCGACGCGGAACGCCGGGCGCCAATCCAGGTCGAGGCAGGCCACCCAGCGGCTCGGCCGGCGCCGGTCGATCAGCGAGGCGGACATGTCCAGAAACCCGCGGATCGCGTTGACCGGCCGGCCGTCCGGCGCCGTCACCGTCTCGGGGACCGCGTAGAACGCGCGGAAGTACAAGCTGGCCGCGTCGATCAGCATCAGCGTCACGCGGTCACCTCACGCGCCGCCGGCGACCGTGCTGCCGCGCACGACGAGTTCGGTAGGCAGCACCACTGCGGGGTCCCGCGGCAGGTGCTCGATGTTCTCGGCGTCGTCGGCGATCAGCGCGAGCAACCGGTTCGTGATGTCCAGCGCCTCGTCGGCGACGGGTTGGCGCACGGTCGTGAGGCCGAGCAGGTCGGACAAAGGCTGGTCGTCGAAGCCGACCACCGCGACGTCCTCCGGCACCCGCAGACCGTGCCGGTGGATCTCGCGCAGCGCCCCGTAGGCCATCTCGTCGCTCTCGGCGAAGACCGCGCTCGGCCGGTCGGGCAACGCGAGCAGGTGGCGCATAGCGGCCCGGCCGCCGTCCACGGTGAAATAGCCGAGCACCTCGAGCTCTGGGTCCGACTCGACGCCCACAGCGCGCAACGCGTCCCGGTATCCGTCGCGGCGGTGCATCGGCGGGGTGAACGCCATCGGGTCGTCGGTGTCGCCGCCGATCAGCGCGATGCGCCGATGGCCGAGCTCGACCAGGTGGTCGACGGCGGTACGCGCCGACCCGACGTCGTCGATGGACACCGAGAGGAAGCCGTCGCGCTCGAGTCCGAGCAATCCGACCGGCAGGTCCAGGTCGGTGAGCGCGGAGAACTCCGCGTCCTCCAGGACGAGGCTGACGATCAGCACTCCGTCGACGCGCTTGCGCATCGGCATGACCTCGAAGAACCGCGTCCGGCCGGCTTTGTCGCCCAGGTTGTACAGCAGCAGGTCGAAGCCGGCGAGGCGTAGCGCCTGCTCGACGGTGTCGATCACCTCGGCGAAGAACCAGCGGTTCACCCAGGGCACCACCAGGCCGACGGTCGTCGTCCGGCCGCTGGCGAGGCGGGCCGCGAACGGCGAGGCGACGTAGTCGAGCTCGGTGGCCGCGGCGAGCACGCGATCACGCGTCGCCGGCGCGACGTCCGGCAGCCCGCGCAACGCCCGGGACACCGTCGCGATCGAGACGCCGGCGCGCTTGGCGACGTCTTCGATGCTGGCGACCATCCGCGCTCCTCCCACCCGGTGCGCATCCGTCGGGCGCGAAGCGCCGGGCGCGACGGCACACGCTACCGCTCGCCCCGGCCGACGACAGACCGTGACGGACCCTGGCAGACTCGGCGGCCGTGCCGACGGTATATCGCAACGGCAGGATTCACTCGCGGGCCGCCGCGGGCGCGACCGCATTCGCCGTCGACGCCTCGACCGTCACCTGGGTCGGCGACGAGGACGCGGCGGCGCATTACGGCGGCGTCGGCGACGTCGTCGTGGATCTCGGTGGTGCTTTCGTGACACCGGCGTTCGTCGATGCCCACGTGCACACCACGATGACCGGACTCGCGTTGACCGGTCTGGACTTGCGCTCGGCCCCGTCGCTGCGCGCCGCGCTGGAGCTGGTCGAGCACGCGACACGGGCGAGCCGGGGCCGGCCGATTCTCGGCAGCGGCTGGGACGAGTCGGGTTGGCCGGAGCGCCGGGCGCCGACGGCCGCCGAACTCGACCGCGCGGGGTACGGCGGACTGGTCTACCTCGCCCGCGTCGACGCGCACTCGGCGGTGACGTCGTCGGCGCTGATGGCCGCGGTGCCGCGGCTGCGGACCATGACCGGATTTCGCGCGGACGGCTGGCAGCGCGGCGCGGCGCACGACGCGGTGCGCGTCGCGGCGCTGTCCGGGCTGAGCGCGGGCCAGCGCGCCGATGCGCAGCGCGCCGCGTTGCGCCGGGCCGCCGGGCTCGGCATCGCCTGCGTGCACGAGATGGCTGGGCCGGTCATCTCCTCCGCCGACGATCTGGCCGGGCTGCTCGCGCTGTCCGTCGCCGAGCCGCTGCCCCAGGTGATCGGGTACTGGGCCGAGCTGCACGGGGTGCAGGCCGCGCGCGACCTCGGCGCGGTCGGCGCGGCGGGGGACCTGTTCTGCGACGGCTCGCTCGGCTCGCACACCGCCGCGCTGTCCGAGCCGTACGCCGACGCGCCGCACACCCGCGGCTCGTTGCGCCACGAGGTGGGCGAGCTCGCCGAGCACATCGCCGCGTGCGTGGCCGCCGGGCTGCAGGCCGGTTTCCACGCCATCGGCGACGCCGCGGTCGACCAGGCGCTGGCGGCGTTCGAGCTCGCCGCCGAACGCCTGGGCCGCCCTGCCGGGGCCGGGTCGCGGCTCGAGCACGTCGAGTTCGTCCGCGATCCAGGGCGGCTGGCCGCGGCCGGCCTGATGGCGTCGATGCAGCCGGCGTTCGACACGCTGTGGGGCGGGCCGGCCGGCCTGTACGCGCAGCGGCTGGGCGCGGAGCGCGCTGGCGGGTTGAACCGGTTCGCCGAGCTGGCCGCGGCCGGCGTCCCGCTCGCGTTCGGCTCGGACTCGCCGGTCACCGAACTCGGGCCCTGGGCCACGGTGCGCTCGGCGGCCCACCCCTCGGATCCGGCCGCGGCGATCAGCCCGCGGGCCGCGTTCGCCGCGCACACTCGCGCCGGCTGGCGTGCCGCCGGCATCGACGGCGAGGGCATGTTGGCGCCCGGCGCGCCGGCCACCTTCGCCGTGTGGGCTGCCGGCGAGCTCGCGGTGGACGCCCCGGACGAGCGGGTCGCGCGGTGGAGCACCGATCCACGGGCGGCGGTGCCCGGCCTCCCGGACGTCGCGCCCGGCGTCGAACTGCCCACCTGCCTGGCGACGGTGCTGCGCGGGACGCCGATCCACGACCGCGGCCTGCTCGACGGTTGACTCGACCGCTGACAACGACGGCTGACTCGACGGCTGACTCGACGGCTGACTCGACGGCTGACTCGACGGCTGACAAGGACCGCCGCCGCCCGGCCTGAGAGTCCGGCCCCGGGTAGCGCACCCTCGGCGATACTGGTCGGATGCATCCGCGCCGCGCGCCCGCCTTTCCCCGGCGCTGGGCGGCGGTGGCGGCGATCGGCGGCGGGTTGTTCGGCGTGCTCGCCTTCCCGCGGTTCGGCTGGTGGCCGATGGCCGCGGTCAGCGTCGCCGCCTTGTCGCTGGCGGTCGACGGCCGGCGCGCGCGAACCGCGGCGTGGCTCGGCTTCCTCTACGGCGCCGCGTTTCTCGTCCCGTTGCTCAGCTGGACCGGCATCTATGTCGGGCCGGCGCCGTGGCTAATTCTCGCCGTCGCCTTCGCCACCTTCTTCGCCTTGCTCGGCGCGGTGCTCACTGTGCTCACGAGGTTGCCCGGCGGCCCGTTCTGGGTCGGCGCGGCGTGGGTGCTCCAAGAGGCGCTGCGCGACCGGCTGCCGTTCGGCGGGTTCCCCTGGGGACGGTTGGCGTTCAGCCAGGCCGACTCGCCGCTGCGCTGGTTCGCCGCCGTCGGCGGGGCGCCGCTGGTGTCATTCGTCGTCGCAGTGGCCGGCGGCGGGCTCGCGGCGGCCGTGCGCTGCGCGTGGGAACCGGGCCGGGGCGCCGACCGGCGGCGGCGCCTGGCGCCCGGTGTCGCGGTGTTCGCGTTGGCGCCGCTGCTGGGTCTCCTGCTCGCGTGGCCGCTGATGCCGGCGCCGGACCGGGACGGCCGGACCGAGACCGTCGCGCTGGTGCAGGGCGGCCTGCCCGACCTCGCGCTGAAGTTCGAAAGCCGCGCCGAGCAGGTGCTCGACAACCACGTCGCCGAGACGCTCAAGCTCGCCGCGCAAGTCAAAGCCGGCACGATCGCCCGTCCGAGCCTCGTGCTGTGGCCGGAGAACGCCTCCGATGTGGATCCCTTCGACAGCCCGGAGGCCTACGCCAAGATCGAGCGGGCGGTACGGTCGGTCGGCGTGCCGGTGCTCGTCGGCGCGATCCTGAACGGTCCCGGCCCGACGCACCGGCGCAACGTCGGCATCCTCTGGTCGCCGACCACCGGCCCGGGCGCGGAGTACGTCAAGCGGCATCCGGTGCCCTTTGCCGAGTACATCCCGCTGCGCGGAATTGCCGAGGCGGTCAGCTCGGACGCCAAACTGGTGACCCAGGACATGGTCGCCGGACACGGCGACGGGCTGCTGCGCGGCGGCGCTGGCCAGGGTGTGGCGCCGATCGGCGACGTCATCTGTTTCGAGGTCGCCTACGACGATCTCATCCGCTCATCCGTCTCGGCCGGCGCGCAGCTGCTGGTCGTGCAGACTAACAACGCCACCTTCGGGCACACGGCCGAGACCTACCAGCAACTGGCGATGAGCCAGCTGCGCGCGGTCGAGACGGGGCGCGCGGTGCTGCAGGTCGCGACAACCGGAAAGTCCGCGGTCATCGGCCCGGACGGCCGGGTCCGCACCGAGTCCGGCCCGCTGTTCGCCCCGGCGATCCTCGACGAGGAGGTCCCGCTGCGGACGGCGCAGACGCTCGCGACCCGCCTCGGTCCGTGGCCGGAGTACGTCCTCGCCGGACTGTCGGTGCTCGGCATCGCGACGGTCGCGTGGCAAGCTCGACGGCGGCGTCGCGGCGAGGGCGAACCAGCGTTCCCGCCGTCGACCGCGGGAACGGCGATGTCCGGGGAGATGGTGCACCAGTGAGCGGGCTCGACGACGCCGGGGTGCTCGTGGTCATTCCGACCTATCAGGAGCGCGACAACGTCGAGTCGATCGTGTCGCGGGTCCTCGCGGCGGCCCCGGCCGCGCACGTGCTCGTCGTCGACGACGGCAGTCCGGACGGCACGGGCGAGCTGGCCGACGCGATGGCCGAAGCCGACGAGCGCGTCCACGTCCTGCACCGCACCGAGAAGGCTGGGTTGGGCGCGGCCTACATCGCCGGCTTCGACTGGGGGCTACGCGGCGATTATCGCGTGTTCGTCGAGATGGACGCCGACGGTTCGCATCTGCCCGAGCAGCTGCCACGGCTCTTGCACGGCCTCGAGCGCGCCGACCTCGTGCTCGGCTCGCGCTACGTCCCGGGCGGCGCGGTCGTCAACTGGGCCAAGCAGCGCGAGTGGCTGTCCCGCGGGGGCAATCTCTACACCCGCGTGGCCCTGGGCCTGCATCTGCGCGACGCCACCGGCGGGTATCGCGCGTTCCGCCGCGAGGTGCTCGAGAAGATCGACTACGCCGCGGTCGTGTCCGAGGGGTATTGCTTCCAGGTCGACCTGGCCCGGCGGTCCGGCGCGGCTGGTTTCACGGTCATCGAGGTGCCGATCACCTTCGTCGAGCGCGAGCACGGCGAGTCGAAGATGAGCGGTGCGATCGTGCGCGAGGCGCTGTGGCGGATCACCCAGTGGGGCGGCGCGCATCGCGTCGAGCAGCTGCGTTCGGCGGTGCGAGCGCGCCGCGCTTGAACGCGGCGACGGCCGTCCGGGAATCCCGGACGGCCGTCGCAGACGCTCGTGTGACGCGGACGCGATTACGCCGACTTCTGACCGCGCCGGGCGCGCAACACGTCGAGCCGTTCGGCCAACACCTCTTCGAGGTCGGCGATCGTGCGACGCTCCATGAGCATGTCCCAGTGCGTGCGCGGCGCCTTGGTCTTTTTGGCCTCAGGCGCCGGGCCGTCGACCAACTGGGCAGTCGTGCCGTCGAGGCGGCACTCCCAGGTGGTCGGGATCTCCGCCTCTTCGGCGAACGGAACGCTGAACTCGTGCCCGCGGTCGCAGCGGTATGCCGCGATGTTGCGCGGAGCAGGCTCGGCCCCGTATTCCGTCTCGTAACTGACCGCGCCGAGCCGACTGCCCCGCAGTGTGCGATCTGCCATGGTGGGCACCTCCCGGTCTCTAGGTTTGCTGTGGCAACTGGTCAACGATTCGTACTTGACAAGCGTTCCCACATGGTGCATGAGGTAACGACGTCGGCGTGGGATGTGCTCAGTGGCGTGTCAGCGTGCCGCTTGCGCGCCGAGTGTCTGCTGGCCAGTCGGCGATTCGGCTGGACAGGAGTGTCATGTTTAACCTAGATTTCACTTAATTTCCGCGACGTCCTGGGTGGGTCCTCCGTGCGCAATTCGATCAAGCTCGTCTCCGTGGCCGCAGTCTGCGCCGCGGTGCTCAGCAGCACTGCTGTCGCCGCCGACGCGGCGACCGGCGCGCGGCCGACCGTCAGGGTGCACGGGACGAGCAAGCACCGAGTGGTCGCTCCTGCGAGCCTGGCGCCTGGCTTCGTTCATCTGAAAAACACCGGCTCCGAGGTCGTCGGGATCTTCCGGGCGCGCGGCCACGCCGGGCAGGCGGCGCTGCGCAAAGACCTCAACGGCGGCAGCGACCGGCTGCTCAAGCAGTTCAAGCTGCAAGTGGTGCTCGGCCACGCGGACACCTTCGTGCGCCTGCGCCGCGGCACCTACTTCCTGGCCGACGCAGAGCGCGAGCACTATTCGGCGAAGGACCTGACGCGCGTCCACGTCGCCGGCGCGACGCGCAACGCCAAGCTGCCTGCGGCGCAGCTGGTCACCGTCGACAAGCACAACCGCCTGCACGGCCCGGCCACCGCCCACCGCCGGTCGTGGCTCAAGCTTCGCAACTTCGACGGCCGGCCGCAGGCGCTGCTCGGCATCAAGATCGGCTCGCACACCACGGACGCCGAGCTTGCGGAGTTCGTCGCCAATCCGTCGGATGCCGCGCTCGACGGGCTCGATATCGTCGATATCGACCCGTTCGGCGAGCTCAGCGGGCACGACAGCGCCTACTACCGGTTCACCGGTGGGAAGGGCCGCTACATCGTCTTGACGATTCCGGCAGTCCAGTCAAGCAAGGGCAGCGGAGAGAGCATCGTGAAGCACCGTGTCAAGCTGCTGACAATCCGCTGACCGGGTAAAAGAACTGAGTGCGCCTCGTGACCGTTCGGTAGGCCGCCCGGCTACGGTTCGGGCGTGGTCCGCCCCGTCCGCCCCGCCGACTTGCCAGTCGTCCTCAGACTGCTGCACGACCTCGCCGACTACGAGTTCGAGCCCGCAGCGATGCTCGGCACCGAGGAAGACCTGCGCCGCGCACTCTTTGCCGACCAACCCGTGGTGTTCGGGCACGTCGCCGAGGATCCGGACGACGGCGCGGTGGTCGGCGTCGCCGTCTGGCACCTCACCTTCTCGACTTGGACCGGCCGGCCCGGCATCCATCTCGTCGACCTCGTGGTTGACGCCGGCGCCCGGCAGGGCGGCCACGGGCGTGAGCTCGTGCGTTCGCTCGCGCAGCTTTGCGTCGAACGCGATTACCGCCGCCTCGACTGGGAAGTGCTCGACGCGCTCGAGGACCACCCCGGCCGACGCGGCCCGCAGGGCTTCTACCGCCAACTCGGCGGCGCGCCGCGGCCAGGCTGGACCGGTTGGCGGCTCGACGGGGACGCGCTGCGCCGGCTCGGCGCATGAGTGGCGACCTGCCGCCGGACACGCTGCGCGGCGCGACAACGCTGCGCGGCTCGACAACGCTGCGTGGCTCGACAACGCAGTGGACGCGCGCCGTGAGCGCGCCGCTGCGCAGCTTCCTGCGCACCGAATCCGGCAGCGCGGGCGTGCTGCTCGCCGCCATCGTCGCAGCGCTGGTGTGGTGCAACATCTCGGCGACGTCCTACGACTCCGTCTGGCACAGCGTGCTGTCGCTGCGGCTGGGCCACTGGTCGATCGTCCGCGACGCGCAGACCTGGGTGAACAGCGGTTTGATGACGTTCTTCTTCCTCGTCGTCGGTTTGGCGGCGCGGCGCGAGTTCGATCTCGGCGACCTGCGCGAACGTCGCCGCTTCGTGCTGCCGGCCACAGCCGGACTCGCCGGCATGGCGCTGCCGGCCGGCATTTACCTGGCGATCACCCACGGCGGCGACGGTTCGCGCGGGTGGGCCGTCGCGATGTCCACCGACACCGCGCTCGCGCTCGGCCTGCTCGCGCTGGTGGGCCGATCCCTGCCGGAGCGGGTGCGCGTCTTCCTGCTCACCGTGTTCGTGGTCGACGACGTCGCCGCGCTGGTGGTCGTCACCTTCGTCTATAGCGGCCACGTGCGGATGTGGCCGCTGCTCGTGGCGCTGCTGGGGTTGGCCGCCGTCGCGGTGTTGATGGCGCTCCACATCCGCTTCGGCTTCGGCTACTTCGGCGTGGGCGTGGTTGCGTGGTGCGCGCTGCTCGGCAGCGGCGTCGACCCGATCGTCCTCGGCCTGGTGCTCGGCCTGATGACCTCGGATTACACGCCGATGCGCGCGGACCTCGAACGGGCGACCGGGTTGTTTCGGCTGTTCCGCGAGCAACCGACCGCCGAGCTCGCGCGCACCGCCACCGCCGGTCTGACGTCGACGCTGTCGCCGAACGCGCGCCTGCAGAATCTCTACCTGCCGTGGACGAGCTACGTCATCGTGCCGCTGTTCGGGCTCGCCAACGCCGGCATCGTGCTCAGCGGGTCGTTCCTGGCGCACGCGTACACCGCGCCGATCACGCTCGGCATCGTCGTCGGTTACGTGGTCGGCAAGCCGGTCGCCGTCGTCGGCGGCACCTGGCTGGTCGAGCGGCTGAGCGGCGGACGGCTGCGCGCGGACGTCGGGTGGGCCGCAGTGGCCGGCAGCGGCACGATCGCCGGGATCGGCTTCACCGTGTCCTTTGTCGTCGCCGACCTCACCCTGCACGGGCAGGAGCTGGCCGAGGCGAAGCTCGGCGTGCTCACCGCCGGCGTGCTCGCCGCGGCGGTGACCTGGGCGGTGTTCGCGATCACCCGCCGGCTGCCCGCGACGCGACGGGCGCGCGCTCTACTCGGCGACGCCGACCAGCTGACTGATCTGTGCGACGACGTCGACCCGGAACGCGATCATGTGCGCGGGCCGGCGCGCGCGTCCGTCACCCTGGTCGAATACGGCGATCTGCAGTGCCCGTACTGCGGCCAGGCGGAGCCGGTGCTTCGCGACCTGCTCGCCGACACCGACCTGCGCTATGTGTGGCGACATCTTCCGCTCGCCGACGTCCACCCGCAGGCGCAGCTGGCGGCCGAGGCGGCGGAGGCGGCCGCTGCGCAGGGCCGGTTCTGGGAGATGCACGACTTGCTGCTCACGAAGCAGGACCACCTGAAGGTGCCGGACCTGATCGGGTACGCCAAGCAACTCGGTCTCGACGCCGACCGCTTCTATGACGAGCTCAGCGGGCACGCGCACGCCGACCGCGTGGCCGCAGACGTCGCCTCAGCCGATCGCAGCGGCGTGTCCGGCACCCCGACGTTCTTCATCAATGGGCAGCGGCACTACGGCGCGTACGACCTGCCCACCCTCAAGCAGGCGGTCAAGCAGGCGCGGGCGCGGGTCGCGATCCGCGCCGACGCCGGCTAATAGCGCTGGAGGGACGGAGTCCGGAGGATGGACCCGTGTCACACATACGACGCTTCGGCCAACGAGCTGGGGCTGCGGAACGTGGCCTTCGAGGTCGACGACCTCGAGGCGGTGCTCGACGGGCTGGCCGCGGACGGCTACGGGCTGGTGGGCGCCATTGGCGAGTACGAGCACGCCTGGCGGATGGCCTACGTGCACGGCCCCGAGGGGATCATCGTGTCCCTGGCGCAGCGGGTCCGCTGACTCGTCAGCCGCTGTCACCACGCCTCGCCTCCGCGACGTCGAGCAGCGCCGCTACCAGCCGCGGGCGCGCCATTCGGCGAGATGTGGTCGCTCGGCACCGAGGGTCGAGTCGTCGCCGTGGCCGGGATAGAACCAGGTGTCGTCGGGCAGCTCGGCGAACACCCGCGCCTCGACGTCGTCCAGCAGCGAACTGAAGTCTTCCGGTGAGCCGGTCTTGCCCACCCCGCCGGGGAACAGCGAGTCGCCGGTGAACAGGTGCGGCACGCCGTCCGGGTCGCGGTAGAGCACCGCAACCGAGC
This sequence comes from uncultured Jatrophihabitans sp., assembly GCF_964251945.1. Lineage (GTDB taxonomy): Bacteria > Actinomycetota > Actinomycetes > Mycobacteriales > Jatrophihabitantaceae > Jatrophihabitans. The sequence goes on along the minus strand of NZ_CAXULP010000001.1, from coordinate 1,002,878 downwards.
CGGGCGTGTGCCCGCGCAGCCCGATCACCGACAGCGACAGCTCACCGAGGGTGAGCTCGTCGCCGTGCTCGAGCCGCTCGTCCACGGCGACCGGCAACTCGTCGGCGTCGGCGTCGCCCGCGTAAATCGCCGCGCCGGCAAAGTCGGCGGTTGCCGCGAGCGCCTGCCAGTGGTCAGGGTGGCGATGGGTCGTCAAGATCGCCGACACCGACGGGCCCTCGAAGTCCACCAGCTCGCGCAACCGGTCCGGCTCGTTCGCCGCGTCGATCAGCAGGCCCTCGTCCGAGGCGGTGCAGCGCAGCAGGTACGCGTTGTTGGACATCGGGCCGACCGCGATCTTGATAATCGTCAGGCCTGGCAGGCGCCGCACATCCATCGGCCCGCCGACCTGCACATGCCCGGAGTAGGCGTCGCTCATGACAGACAACGTAATGGGTTGCCCAGGCGGCCGAGCGAGGATATAATCGGTCGTATGTTCGAGCAGACGGATGGCGACGCGGCTATCAGGCTGCTGTCCGGGCTGGTCTCGACGCTCGCGGCTTTGGATCAGTCCGTGGACGACAGGGTGCGGGTCGACCGGATCCGCCTGCTGGAGGAGTTGAAGGCGGCGGCCGCCGCGGCGCAGGCCCGGGAGAGCGCGGCGTTCGCCGACTCCCAACGCGCCGCCCAACTGGCGGACGGGGTGCCGGCCGAGCGGGCGTCGCGGGGGGTCGCCGCGCAGGTGGCGTTGGCCCGGCGGGTCTCGCCGTACCGCGCCCAACGCGAGCTCGGCTGGGCGCGGATCCTCACCGCCGAGCTGCCCGCCACCTTCGCCGCGCTGCAGGCCGGGCAGACCACCGAGTGGCGGGCGATGATCATCGCGCGGGAGACCGGCTGGCTGTCCCGCGAGCACCGCGCCCAACTCGACGCCCAGCTCGCCCCCGACCTGCCCCGGCTGGGCGACCGGCGGGTCGAGGCCGAGGCGAAGAAGCTCGCCTACCGGCTCGACCCACACGGCTACGTGGACCGGCTGCGCACGGTCGCGGACGAGCGGCGGGTCACCCTGCGCCCCGCCCCGGACACGATGACCCGGTTGACCACGCTGCTGCCCGTCAAACAAGGGGTCGCCGCCTACGCCTCGCTGACCCGCGCCGCCGACACCCTCATCGGCCAAGGCGATCCCCGCACCCGCGGACAGGTCATGGCCGACACCCTCGTCGAACGCGTCACCGGCCAAACCACCGCCGACACCGTGCCCGTCGAGATCAACCTCATCATCACCGACCAAACCCTCTTCGGCGACGGCGAACACCCAGGCGAACGCCCGCGCACCGACTCCGCCGGGCGCGGCCCGGCGGCCGGGGCGGACGAGCCGGGCGTGCTGATCGGCCACGGACCGATCCCCGCCCCGATCGCCCGCGACCTCGCCCTCGACCCGGAGGGCGCCCCCCGCTGGATCCGCCGCCTCTACACCGCGCCCGACAGCGGCCAACTGATCGCGATGGAATCCCGGCGACGGCTGTTCACCACAGCCCAGCAACTGTTCGTGCGGCTCCGCGACCACGGCAACTGCCGCACTCCCTGGTGCGACGCGCCGATCCGACACACCGACCACATCCAGCCATCAGCCCGAGGCGGACCGACCAACGTCCACAACGGCCAAGGCGCCTGTGCGGCCTGCAACTATGCGAAAGAAGCTCCCGGGTGGCACGCCGCCACCAGCCCAGGCGGCGCCGGCGACCTGGTCGTCATCACCACTCCCACCGGCCATCTTTACGAGAGCCGACCACCAGACCCACCCGGCACAACCCGGCAGCGAAGATCGACCGAAGCCAAGCCATCTCCGCTTGAGCGTGCCCTCGCCAAGCTGCTCGCCGCTGCCTGACGCGTACAGGACCGCGCACGTCCGAGAGCGTAGAACCGATGGGCTAATCGAGATCCAAACTGAGCAGCGCGTTTTCGACGACCTCGGTCAACGCCGGGTGGATCCAGTACTGGCCCCGCGCCATCTCGCGCACGCCGAGCCCGAAGCTCATCGCCTGAATGAGCGGCTGGATCAGCGTCGCCGCCTGCTCGCCCATCAAGTGCGCGCCGAGCAGCCGGCCGGACGCGGGGTCCGCGATCAGCTTGCACACGCTCGAGGTGTCCTCCATCGCCCAGCCGTAGGCGGTGCCGCCGTAGTGCTGGAGCGTCGTCACGAAACGCTTGTCCAGCTTGCGCGCAACCCGCTCGGTCAGCCCGACCGACGCCAGCTGCGGCGAGGTGAACACCGCCGCCGGGACGAACCGATGGTCGCTCGCCGTCAGATCCTCCGGGTGCGCGAGGTTGTGCGCGACCACGCGCTCCTCGTGGTTCGCCACGTGTTTGAGCTGATAGTCAGACGACGCGTCGCCCAGCGCCCACACGCCCTCCGCCGAGGTCCGCTGCTGCGCGTCGACCTTGATCCGGCCGTCGGGATAGGCGTCCACGTCGCCGGCCTTGAGGTTGAGCCGGTCGCCGTTCGGCGTCCGGCCGGTGGCGACGAGCAGCAGGTCGCCGGCGACGGTCGTCCCGTCGTCGAGGGTCACTTGGAGGTCGCCGTCGGAGCCCGCAAGCGAGGCCACCCGGCAGCCCGTGCGCAGATTCCACCGGTCGCGTACGAGGTTGGTGAACCTGGCGGTGATCTCGTCGTCGAGGTGACGCAGCAACCCGTTGCGGGCGAGCACCGTGGGCGTCGCCCCGAGACCGCCGAACACGTGCGCGAACTCCGCCGCGATATAGCCGCCGCCGAGGATGATCGGCCGTTCCGGCAGGCGATCCACGCGCATCACCGTGTCGGAGGTGTGAAACGGCACGCCGCTGTCCAGCACCTCCGGTGGCACGACCGCCCGCGACCCGGTCGCGAGTACGACGTGGTCGGCGGTGAGCCGCTCGCCCGTCGACAGCTCGAGGGTGCGCGGCGCGGCGAACTCTGCATGGGCCTCGTAGAGCGTGACGTTCGGGGTGCCCGACTCCCGATAGGCGCGCCCGCCGGTCGAGATCGCGTCGATGCGGCCGAAGATCCGGTCGCGGATCGCGGGCCAGTCGGCGACCGGGGGCCCGCCGTGCAGCCCCAGGCGTTGCCATTCGCGCGGGTGATCGGCGAGGTCGGCCGGATAGACGAGCATCTTCGTCGGTATGCAGCCGACATTGAGACAGGTGCCGCCGAAGACGCCCTGCTCGACGATCGCGATCCGCCAGTCGTCGAAATCGGGGGTGACCAGCGAATTTCCGGACCCGGAGCCGACGATCACGAGGTCGTAGTGGGCCACCGACCGACTGTAACCGGGTCACCAGCGCGCGACCGCCTCCGCCATGAGGTCGCCGAACAGCTCGTCGTACTCGAGGCTGCGCAGCCCGCGGGCGGCGAACCACTTGCAGATGTTGGCGCAGTCCCGCTCGAGGAACGCCGGGCCCTGCGGGTTGGCGACCAGGTCGACGATCTGCGGGACGTCGATCAGCACCAGCCGGCCGTGGTGCACCAGCGCGTTGTAGGGCGACAGGTCGCCGTGGGCGTAGCCGGCGCGGGCGAGCAGCCGCATCGCGTCGACGCACTGCTCGAACAGGTCGGCGAGCTCGGCCGGGCCCGGCCGGCACTGCGCCAGACGCGGCGCCGCTGCGCCGTCCGGGTCGCCGATGAACTCGAGCATCAGCTCGCGACCGAGTAGTTGAACCGGATAGGGGACCGGCGCGCCCGCCTGCCACAGCGTCGTCAGCGCCGCGAACTCAGCGCCCGCCCACTTGCCGGCGAGCAGGTCGCGGCCGTACTCGGTGCGCCGGGCCATCGCCCGGCTGTCCCGGCTGCGGCGGGTGCGCCGACCCTCTTGATAGCCGGCGTCTCGGGAGAACATCCGATGCTCGCTGGTGCGGTAGCGCTTCGCGGCGAGCAGGCAGCTCGGGCCGCCAGGCAGGCCGCGCTCGACGAGGTGGACGTCGGCTTCCTTGCCGGTCTTGAGGACGCCGAGTTCGGTGTCGAGCGCGGCCAGGTCGGTCACGACCCAGTCGGGCCTCGGGTCGGGCCCGTGCTGGGCGCCGTCCCAGGTGGAGAACGGTGGTTCGTCGTACGGGTCGTCGGACAGACGCACTGGAAGAGCTCCTGGACGAGGGGCACGAGCCCCGCGGCGGAGCTCAGCGCAAGCGGCGGGTGGACGAGCGGCGCACCCGGGCAACGACGATGGACATCCGGGCACCTCCTGCGTCGGGGCCGCGGCCAGCGGCTGATCGACATCGACGCTCGCACACCCCGCAACTCATTATCCGCGGCGCGGGCGGCAGACTGCCGTGCCGTGCAGATCCGCGTTACGACAGACGACGATTGGCCACGCGTCTACCCGTTCTTCCGCGCGATCGTGGCGGCGGGGGAGACGTACGCGTACCCGGACGGCCTCACCTCGGACGAGGCGCGCCTGGTGTGGATGCGCGAGCCGCCGGGGCGCACCGTCGTGGCCGTCGACGGCGACGTCGTGCTCGGGTCGGCAACGATGGGCGAGAACCGTCCGGGCCGCGGCTCGCACGTCGCGACGGCCAGCTTCATGGTCGACCCGGCCCACGCCGGCCGCGGCGCCGGCCGCACGCTTGGCACGGACATGATCGCGTGGGCGCGGGCGGCCGGCTTTCGCGCCGTGCAGTTCAACGCGGTCGTCGAGACGAACACGGCGGCGGTCCGGCTGTGGCGGCAGCTCGGCTTCCAGATCGTCGGGACGGTGCCGGGGGCGTTTCGCAGCTCTGCGCACGGCTACGTCGGACTGCACGTCATGCACCTCGACTTGACCGGCGACACGGCGCACTAGCCTGACCTCGTGCTCCGACTGTCGACCCTGTTTCTGCGCACTCTGCGCGACGACCCCGCCGACGCCGAGGTGCCGAGCCACAAGCTGCTGGTCCGCGGCGGCTACGTCCGCCGGCTCGCGCCCGGCATCTACTCATGGCTGCCGTTGGGGCTGGCTGTCCTCGCCAACATCGAGAAGATCGTGCGCGAGGAGATGAACGCGATCGGCTCGCAAGAGGTGCATTTCCCGGCGCTGATCCCGCGGGAGATCTTCGAGGCGAGCGGCAGGTGGGCCGACTACGGCGACACGCTGTTCAAGGTCGCCGACCGCAAGGGCGCGGGCTACCTGCTCGGACCCACCCACGAGGAGCTGTTCACGCTGCTGGTCAAGGGCGAGTACTCCTCCTACAAGGACTATCCGCTCGCGCTGTACCAGATCCAGACGAAGTATCGCGACGAGGCGCGCCCGCGCGCCGGCATCCTGCGCGGCCGCGAGTTCATCATGAAGGACTCCTACTCCTTCGACCTGTCCGACGCCGGCCTGGAGACCTCCTATCGCGCGCATCGCGACGCCTACGAGCGGATCTTCACCCGGCTGGGGATGACGTACAAGATCGTCTTCGCGGTGTCCGGCGCGATGGGCGGCTCGGCGTCGGAGGAGTTCCTCGGGCCGGCCGAGTCGGGCGAGGACACCTTCGTCCAGTGCACCAACTGCGATTACGCGGCGAACACCGAGGCGGTCGAGATCGCCGCGCCGGCGCCGTCCGACCCGCAGACCCACCCGGCGCAACAGGTGCTCGACACCCCGGACACGCCGACGATCGACACGCTCGTGGCGCGGCTGCGCGAACTCGGCGGCGAGCTCAGCGGGGCCACCGCTGCCGACACGCTCAAGAACGTCGTGCTGCGCACCCGCGCGCCCGGCGCGGCCGGCTGGGAGCTGCTGGTCGTCGGGGTCCCCGGCGACCGCGACGTGGACCTCAAGCGCATCGGCGGCCAGCTGGAGCCGGTGGAGGTCGAGCAGGCCGGACCCGACGACCTTGCCACGCAGCCGGCGCTGATCAAGGGTTACATCGGCCCGCAGGCGCTGGCGAAGGCGAAGGTGCGTTACCTCGTCGATCCGCTCGTGGTCGAGGGCAGCGCCTGGGTCACCGGCGCGAACGTGGCCGGCAAGCACGCCGCGTACGTCGTCCGCGGCCGGGATTTCACGCCGGACGGCGAGATCGGCGCGGTCGAGATCCGCGACGGCGACCGGTGCGCGCGCTGCGGCTCGCCGCTGCAGATCGCGCGCGGCATCGAGCTGGGCCACGTCTTCCAGCTGGGCCGGAAGTTCACCGAGGCGTTCGGGCTGCAGGCGCTCGGCCCCGACGGCAAACCGGTCACCGTGACGATGGGGTCCTATGGCGTCGGGGTGACCCGCGCGGTCGCCGCGATCGCCGAGCAGACCCTCGACGAGAAGGGCCTGTGCTGGCCGCGCTCGGTCGCGCCGGCGGACGTGCACATCGTCGCGACCGGCAAGGACGCCACGGTGTTCGACGCCGCCGAGACCCTCGCCGCCGAGCTCGAGAGCGGCGGCGTGCGCGTGCTCTACGACGACCGCCGCGGTGTCTCACCCGGGGTGAAGTTCAAGGACGCGGAACTGCTCGGCGTCCCGACGATCGTGATCGTCGGCAAAGGCCTGGCCGACGGCACGATCGAGGTGCGCGACCGGCGTTCGGGCGAGCGGTGGGACGTCCCGGTGGCCGAGGCGCGCGATCAGACGCTGGTCGCGATACGCGGCGCACGGTGACGCCGACGACCGCGCCTTAAGGATCCTGGCGCTCGCCGATCTTCGCGGCGGAGGTCGCCGCCGAGACCCACGACTTCGAGTGCTCGAGGAGGTCCACGCCGTGTTCCGGCGGCCGCCGCGCTAGGTTCTGCGGGTGCCCGGCCGTCCGCTCGCCGAGATCGTCGAGCCGGGCTGGGCCGAGGCGTTGGCGCCGGTCGCCGGGCAGGTGACCGAGATGGGCGACTTCCTGCGCCGCGAGATCGCGGCCGGCCGGTCCTACCTGCCTGCCGGCGAGCACGTATTGCGGGCCTTCAGCCAGCCGTTCGATCAGGTCCGGGTGCTGATCGTCGGCCAGGATCCGTACCCGACGCCCGGCCATCCGATCGGGCTGTCCTTCGCCGTCGAGCGGCACGTGCGGCCGATCCCGCGCAGCCTGGCGAATATCTACCGCGAGCTGCAGGACGACCTCGGCATTCCGCCGGCCCAGCACGGCGACCTGACCGCGTGGGCCGAGCACGGGGTGCTGTTGTTGAACCGGGTGCTCACCGTCGCGCCCGGGGTGTCGGCATCGCACCGCGGCAAGGGCTGGGAGCCGGTGACCGAGCAGGCGATTCGAGCGCTGGTCGCCCGTGAGGCGCCACTCGTCGTGATCCTCTGGGGTCGCGACGCGCAAACGCTGCAGCCGATGCTCGGGTCCACGCCAGCGATCAAGTCGGCGCATCCGAGCCCGCTGTCCGCGGCGAATGGCTTCTTCGGCTCCCGGCCGTTCAGCCGGGCGAACGCGCTGCTGGCCGAGCAGGGCGCCGAGCCGGTCGACTGGCGCCTCGGCTGACCGCACGTGTCGGCAGCAATAATGGTGGTATCACCGCGGTATCGTGGATCACGTGGCTATGACCTTGCGCCTCACCGACGACCAGGACGCGATGCTGGAACGCCTCGCGGACGCGCAGCGCATCAGCAAGCAGGAGGCCGTCGTCCGCGCGATCGAGAGCCAGGTCGAACGGGTGACGGTGGCTGGCGACGTCGCGCAGTGGGCCGACCACGCGGTGCAGCGGTACGAAAGTTTGCTCGACCGACTTGCTCAATGAACCAAGTAGCCCAGTGACGCGGTACCTCGGGCTCGAAGACGTTCTGTATCTCGCTGCGCGCATCGGTGAGCCCCGGCCGCGCGACATGGGGCTCGTCGAGTCCGCCGTCGCACGCCCGATGACGACAGTGTTCGGCCAGGACGCCTATTCGGATCTGCACACCAAGGCCGCGGCGCTGTTGCATTCGCTCGCCCGCAACCACGCGTTCATCGACGGAAACAAGCGCGTGGCGTGGCTGGCCGCCGGCGCGTTCTACTGGGCAAACGGGATAGAACTCGACGCGCCTGACGATCCTGCCTACGACCTCGTCATCGCCACCGCGACCGGGAATGCGGAGGTCGGCGAAATCGCTGAGGCACTGGCGGGCTGGACCCGCCCGCGTCGCTGACGACACGCCCACCATGTCGTAGCTCTTCATTAGGGTCGACGGGTCACCGATCGACAAACGAGAGTGAGCTTGTGAACGACCGTCTGATCGTGCGCGGCGCCCGCGAGCACAACCTCAAGGACGTCAGCCTGGACCTTCCTCGGGACTCGCTGATCGTCTTCACCGGACTGTCCGGCTCGGGCAAGTCGAGCCTCGCCTTCGACACGATCTTCGCGGAAGGCCAGCGCCGCTACGTCGAGTCGCTGTCGGCCTACGCCCGGCAGTTCCTCGGCCAGATGGACAAGCCGGACGTCGACTTCATCGAGGGCCTGTCGCCGGCGGTCTCGATCGACCAGAAGTCCACGTCGAAGAACCCGCGCTCCACGGTCGGCACGATCACCGAGGTGTATGACTACCTGCGGCTGCTCTGGGCGCGTATCGGCCGTCCGCACTGCCCGGTCTGCGGCGAGCTGATCGCCAAGCAGACCCCGCAGCAGATCGTCGACCGGGTCCTCGAGATGGCCGAAGGCACCCGATTCCAAGTGCTGGCGCCGGTCATCCGCGAGCGCAAGGGCGAGTACGTCGACCTGCTCGGCGATCTGCAGGTCAAGGGCTACGCCCGCGTCCGCATCGACGGCGTCGTGCACCCGCTGACCGAGCCGCCGAAGCTGAAGAAGCAGGAGAAGCACACGATCGAGGCGGTCGTCGACCGGCTCGCCGTCAAACCGGCCAGCAAGCAGCGGATCACCGACTCCATCGAGACGGCGCTCGGGCTCGCCGGCGGCGTGGTGATCCTCGACTTCGTCGATCTGCCAGACGACGATCCACACCGCGAGCGGCGGTACTCCGAGCGGCTCGCGTGCCCGAACGACCACCCGCTCGCGATCGACGAGCTCGAGCCGCGCTCGTTCTCGTTCAACTCGCCGTTCGGCGCATGCGCCGACTGCACCGGCCTCGGCACCCGCAAAGAGGTCGACCCCGAGCTGCTCGTCCCGGACCCTGAGCTCAGCCTGCGCGACGGCGCGGTCGCGCCGTGGGCGACCGGGCAGACCAGCGAGTACTTCCTCCGGCTGCTGGAGGGCGTCGCCGACTCGGTCGGCTTCGACGTTCGCACGCCGTGGGAGAAGCTGCCGGCCCGGGCGCAGAAGGCGGTGCTGCACGGGCTCGGCGAGCAGGTGCACGTCAGCTACCGCAACCGCTACGGCCGCGACCGCTCGTACTACGCCAATTACGAGGGCGTTGTGCCGTGGATCGAGCGGCGCTACGCGGAGACGGAGAGCGACTGGTCGCGGGAGAAGTACGAGGGCTTCATGCGCGAGGTCCCGTGTCCCGCATGCCGCGGCACCCGGCTGAAGCCGGAGATCCTGGCCGTCACCGTCGAAGGCCGCTCGATCGCGGAGGTGTCCGGGCTGTCGATCGGCGACGCCGCGCGGTGGCTGGCCGATCTCGTGCTGAACGACCGCGACGCGATGATCGGCGAGCGGGTGCTCAAGGAGATCAACGCCCGGTTGGGCTTCCTCGTCGACGTCGGCCTGCACTATCTCTCGTTGGACCGGGCAGCGGCGACGCTCGCCGGCGGCGAGGCGCAGCGCATCCGGCTCGCCACCCAGATCGGCTCCGGGCTGGTCGGCGTGCTGTACGTGCTGGACGAGCCGTCCATCGGGCTGCACCAGCGCGACAACCAGCGGCTGATCGAGACGCTCGTCCGGCTCAAGAAGCTGGGCAACACGCTGATCGTCGTCGAGCACGACGAGGACACCATCCGCACCGCGGACTGGATCGTCGACATCGGCCCGCACGCCGGCGAGCACGGCGGCCGGGTGGTCGTCAGCGGAACCCTCGAGGATCTGCGCGCGTCCGAGGAGTCGATCACCGGGGCCTACCTGTCCGGCCGCCGCTCGATCGAGGTGCCGGCCATGCGCCGCCCCCCGCAGCGCGGCCGCGAGCTCGTCGTCGAGGGCGCCCGCGAGCACAACCTGAAGAACGTCGACGTCGCGTTCCCGCTCGGCTGCTTCGTCGCGGTGACGGGAGTGAGCGGCTCGGGCAAGTCCAGCCTGGTCAACGACATCCTCTACGCCTCGCTCGCCAACAAGATCAACGGCGCGAAGCTGCCGCCGGGCCGGCACAAGCGGGTCCGCGGGGTCGAGCAGGTCGACAAGGTGGTCGGCGTCGACCAGTCGCCGATCGGCCGCACCCCTCGCTCGAACCCGGCGACGTACACCGGCGTGTTCGATCACATCCGCAAGCTCTTCTCGGAGACCACCGAGGCGAAGATCCGCGGCTACCAGCAGGGCCGGTTCTCCTTCAACGTCAAGGGCGGCCGCTGCGAGAACTGCGCGGGCGACGGCACCATCAAGATCGAGATGAACTTCCTGCCCGACGTCTACGTCCCGTGCGAGGTCTGCAAGGGCGCGCGGTACAACCGCGAGACCCTCGAGGTGCATTACAAGGGCAAGACGATCAGCGAAGTGCTCGAGATGCCGATCGAGGAGGCCGCGGAGTTCTTCGCGCCGATCACCCGAATCGCGCGGCACCTGGACACCCTGGTCGACGTCGGCCTGGGCTACGTGCGCCTCGGCCAACCCGCGCCAACGCTGTCCGGCGGGGAGGCGCAGCGGGTCAAGTTGGCGGCAGAGCTGCAGAAGCGCTCGACGGGCCGGACGGTGTACGTCCTCGACGAGCCGACCACCGGCCTGCACTTCGAGGACGTCCGCAAGCTGCTCGGCGTATTGCATTCGCTGGTGGACAAGGGGAATTCGGTGATCGTGATCGAGCACAACCTCGACGTGATCAAGACGGCGGACTGGCTGATCGACATGGGTCCGGAGGGCGGGTCCGGCGGCGGCGACGTCGTCGCGACCGGCACGCCCGAGGACGTCGTGCAGGTGGCCGGCTCGCACACCGGCCGCTACCTGGCCCCGCTGCTCGAGCCGGCGCCGCGCCGCGCCGCCCGCGCCGCGCGGCGCGGCAAACCGCGCGTCGCCCGAAGCGCCTGACGCCCGCGATCCTGGTGGGCGCGGTTCGCGTCGTGTGGCGGCAGGCTGGCCAGGGTGTGGGTGGCGCGGGTGGCGGGGTCGTTGTGTATCGCTGGGGTTGGTCAGGACGGCTTGTCTGCTGCTGGTCCTGTGTCGTCTGGCGGTGGTCCGGCTGGTTCGGTGGAACGCAGTGCCGCGCGTTCGGTGTAGGTGTGCGATTCGGAGGCCAGCTGCTTCTCCAGCATGGCGACCACGTCGGACACGGGCACTTCGAGGGCCAAGGCGACTTGGCGTAGCTCGAGCAGGTCTAGGCGTCGCTCGCCGCTCTCGTACTTGCTCACGAAGGACTGCGGCACGCCCAGGCGCTCGGCCACGTCGACCTGCCTGAGTCCGGTCTGCTCGCGCAACTGGCGAAGCAGACGGGATAGGGCCACCTGCTCGGTCGAGTAGATCGCCTTGTCCACATGGCAAACCTCAAAGGCCGCTAGGCGTGTATCCCAAAATCGGATACAGTGCCTCGGCGTCGTCTAGAAGCGCCGACCGTCGCGCGTCAAGGTTGCGACCCGACAGACGACGCCAGCGGGGGATGGGTGGATCACGATGAGTCCGGGCGTCTACAGCAGACCGCGTGGCGATTCAGGCTGCCGGCATCGCCGGCATCGGCGGCTCAGAGTTGCCGAACGCCGACCGTCCGTGTGACCACGCACGCTAACGCCAGCGGCTGACAACGACGCCGCAGAGGCCCAGCACACGCACGCCCTGGGAGGGGACTTCATGCGCCACCACTCCGCGCCGCGCTCAGCCGTACGCCGCCGCGCCACCATCGGTCTGATCGCGGCGGCGATTGTCATCAGCGGACTGGCGCTGCCATCAGCCGCCGACGCCGACACCCCGAGCACGGTCACCGTCACCACCGACTGCCCCGACCTGACTGCCACTGTCGAGATCAGCGGCGTCTCCTCACATCCCAGCAGCCTGCGAAACGGCCATGCCGTCGGCGACGGCAACCCCAACAACCCCAAGGGCAGCCCCGCCAGCGACACCGGCTCCGACGGCAGCTACGACTACACCGTCACCGATGTCCCGATCACCGCCGGCCAGACCACCATGACCGGCTACATCCAAGGCCCCGTCGTCAGCGACCCGCACGAGAACGTCGGCGACGGCAGCTTCACCGCCTGCCAGACCACGCCGCCAACCGGACAGGCCACCGCCACCATCAGCTGCACCCCCAACGACGACGTCGTCATCACCGTCTCCGGCAGCGGCATGACCCCCGGCAGCACTGTCGGCACCGCCGTGATCGAGGCCGGCAACACCGCCTACCGCGACAACAACGACGGCACTGTCGACACCAACGGCGACTACACCGGCAACCCGATCACCACACCCGACAGCCTCGGCTTCGCCACCGTCCAGGTCAACGGCCCCAGTCCGTCCTACGACGTCAAGGCCACCGGCAGCAGCAACATCCCGGATTGCGATGACCAGCCGCCGGGCCAGCCCGACGACTCGACGCTGTTCGCCGACGGACCTGACACCGCCGCCTACGGCACCCGCACCGAGGTGCTCGGCGTCCTCACCGACAGCCGCACCGGCGAAAAGCTCAGCGACGACCGGATCAATCTCTACGCCCGAGCCGGCCACAGCGCCCCTTTCGCCAAGCTCGTCACGCTGAGCACCAACAGCAACGGCTTCGCCGAGTACGACCCCCGCATGACCCGAACCACCGCCTACTACTGGACCTACGCCGGCGACAGCAGCCACCGCAGTGCCACCAGCAACACCATGACGGTCACCGTCGCGCCGGTCTTCACCCTCGCCAAGGCCAACCACAACAGGATTCGGGCCAAACACGCCGTCCGCTTCTACGGCACCCTGAACCCAGCGCGCAAAGGCCAGACCGTCTACCTCCAGCGCTACAGCCACGGCCACTGGCACCGCACCACATCCCACGGCGTGATCAAGAAGCAGCGGCTGCCCAACGGCACGCGAACCTACGGCTTCATCATCTCCCGGAAGCTCGCCAAACACGGCAAATACCGCTTCCGGCTCTCCGTCAAAGCCACCCAGACCCTGACCGCGGCCCACTCCCGCACGATCCGGGTGACCGTGCGCAAACGACGGCACCACTGACCAGGCAGCTCCGCCTAGCCGGCCGACGAATCAACCAACCTTCCGCATCGCCTTCGGGGAGCGCATGACGACCAACGACTGGGACGCCGAGGATCTGCTGCGGGCCGCCGCCCGCAAGCTGCTGATCAGCATCGACTGCCAGACGTCCGACGAGGCGATCGACGACACCTCGCAGCTGCTGGCCCGGCTGCTGAGCCGCAGCTTCCTCGGCCCGACGGCCGAACGCTACGGCGCGATCGACCTGTTCACCCGGATGTACAACGCAGACAACGTCCACATCCGCGAGAAGATCGACAGCTTCGTTAACCTGATCGCCCTGGCCATACCCGACCCGACGCCGGACAGCATGGACGACCCCCGCGTCGTCAAAGCCCTCGGCCTCGTTCGCAGCCAAACCGAGCAGGCGCTGGACCGGATCGTCGCCGACCCCGGCGGTGACGTGCTGTCCGCACTTCGCAACGACTTCGCCCGACGACCCAACGGCGCGCCTGCCGCCGGCGCGGCCAGCGCCAGCAGCGGCGGCTGCCTGATCGCCATGGCGAGCCTGGCAGTCAGCGCCTATAGCGCAGCCACCGTCGTGCGCCGACGCTGGTACTAGGCGATCCGACATGGCCGACATCTACGACGACCCCGACGTCGACGCCATTTACGGGCGCCAGCCCGTCACCCAGGACGGCCAGTCGACCCGGCCACTGCTGATCAGCCAACTCGACGCCCGAGACGCCGATCTGGCGCGAACGTATTTCACCACGCACGCTGGCCTCTACAACGCCGGCTTCTCACCGCAGGCATGCCTCGGCGATCTCGTCGCTGGCGTCAGCGTCGTCGACGGCTTCTCCGGAACGACACCTGACGGCTGGCGCAAGGTGATCGTCTTCGAGATGGCAAAGGCCTTGGACCAGCTCTTCTACACACACCAGCAGGCCGCGATAGCCCAGGCCTTCGCCGAGTGGATGGCCTGGACCATCGAGGAGCACGCGTGGGCGATCGGCGAGGGTGCGAACCTCACCGCGCTCGGGGATCGGCATCAGGAATGTCTGAGCATATGGATGACCGTCGGACCGCGCCGCGATTCCGCCGCGGGTGTGTTCTTGCCGCCGTCACCTGCCGAGGCACGGAGGATCGTTTCGCTTGCGTTAGGCGGATAAGACAATCGAGGCCGAACTACTGGATTGCTAGCGCGGCACTGCATGCGACGACGAGGACTGCGCCCAACAACGCACGGTGACCCAACCGCTCCCTCAGGAAGGCAGCAGCAAGCGCAATGGTCGGCAGCGAGAAAGCTCCGCTGAGCAACGCCACGATGCTGACGCTTGTGCCTGCGCCGTATCCCCAGGAGATGCCCGCGTACGCAGCCGCTTCACCAAGAGCGATGCCAGCCAAGGGGAGTCCTGAATGAGGCGGAACTCGTAGCGGAACGTCCTTGATGGCCGCGACGCCGACGAAGAACGAGGTCATCGCGGCGTACATCACGGCAGCGCAAACGAGCGTGTTGTGCCCGTCGACCACATGCGACCAGCACAGCGTCCATGCGGCGGCGAGGACGGCGGCGAGCGCGACGGGCCGGAAGCCAGCGGCCCTGCCGACTCCCCGAATGAGGGGAACGCCGTCGGACGCGCCGAGCAGCAGGACCCCCGCGAACAGCAGAATCAGGACGGCCGTGCGGAGCGGGGTGGTGTGCTCGCCCAGGAAGAGAATCGAGACAACGGCGACGACGCCCGAGAAGGATGCGAAGACTGGGCTCAACGGGGCTACGTCACCTTGGCCGAATCCCCGGTAGAGCAACATGTAAATGATGCCCTGCAGCACTCCTAGCCCGACCAAGGCAGCAAGGCCGCTGGTTCCGCCAGTTCGACCACTGCCAGCGGTTGTGTTCCACGCAAACGCGGCTGCGACGAGAAGTACGGCGGTGGCAAGCAGGTGGCCCCACACAAGGGCAGTGAGTTCTTCCATCGCGTTGACGGCGACCTTGGCGCAGAAATCTGCGAAGCCCCAGCCGAACATTCCGAGCAGTCCACCTAGCACTGCGGTGAGGTATGGACTCATTCAACGACGAGCTCAGGTCGCGGGAACCCGTTGAACGGAACAGACAGAGACATGGTGTATGCGCCCACCTTCGAGAACAAGAGGCGCCCGCCTTCTTGGATGTTTGCGGGCAAGCGCACGTCGCGAGCAATCACGTCGGCGGAGTCGCCAGTCGGTCCAGCCACGTTGAACAGCAGTGTCTGGTTGGAGCTCGCAGGGTCCAGCGAGGCAACCGGGTACTGGGTGCGACCTTGGTACGACATTGCTTCGAAGAGACCGTTGTAGCAACCGGCGTCGAGGAAGAGCCAGTGAGAGCCGCCTCGTTCAGAGCGGCCGACGACGCTTGCAGTGAGGGTCGCAGCGGGCGCGGCAAGGAAGCGTCCCGGTTCGGCAAGGAGACGAACCGGTCGGAGCTCATCAAGAGCTCGGGTTATCTCCGCGCCGATCTCTTCGATGGTTGGCACGGCGGGGCCCTCATACTGGCAAGGAAAGCCACCACCGATGTTGAGCCAGGGCAGCGGGTGCCCTTCGGCTTCGAACTTGTCATAAATCGGACGGACGAGGTCGATTGCAGCTGCCCATGCTGAGGGTCGTACCGATTGAGAGCCGACATGGAAGCTAAGTCCTCGGCATTGCAGACCGCGCGAACGGACATAGGAAGCAAGCGCGTAAGCGTCAGCAACTTCTGCCCCGAACTTCTCCCCAAAGGCAAATGTTGACCGCGAGTCATCCACTCGGACACGAATGAACACCGATGCGTTGGGCGCGAGGTCGGCAATCTTATCCACCTCGGCGATGGAGTCGGCCGACATCACTCGAATACCAGCTGAATGGGCATCCCGAATGTGCGCCGACGGCTTCACGGCGGTGCCGTACGCCATGTGCGCTGTGGTGATGCCGAGCCCATCGAGGACGTTCATCTCGTAGACCGACGCCACCTCGAAGCACGCACCAGCGGCGGCAAGCGTCGAAAGGACGACAGGTTCGGGGTTTGCCTTGACGGCAAAGTAAACTTCGACACCGGGAATCGCTTCCCGGAACGCGCGCAACCCATCGTGAAGCGCTGACCGCTTGATCGTGAAAAATGGCGTCTTCGGCACGCGGGATCCAGTAGCCGGTGTCATCGGTTTCCGCATCGCCAATGCCCCCCCGGGTGGACCCTCTGGTGGGTCACAAACTTGACGCGTGGCCGTCCGCCGCGTCGCCATCCGGCGCGTGGCCGAGGCGGAGAGGACTGTATCCGATTTTGGGATACGCGCCTAGCGGCCCCTGAGGTTGCTATGTGGACAAGGCGATCTACTCGACCGAGCAGGTGGCCCTGTCCCGTCTGCTTCGCGAGACTCGCGAGCAGATTGGCCTTCGACAGGTGGATGTCGCCGAGCGGCTCGGTGTGCCGCAGTCCTTCGTGAGCAAGTACGAGATCGGCGAGCGACGACTCGACCTGCTCGAACTTCGTCAAGTCGCGCTGGCGCTCGGCGTGCCGCTGTCGAAGATCGTCGCCCAGCTGGAGCAGCAGCTGGCGTCGGAGTCGGCGACCTACACCGAACGCGCGGCACTGCGTTCCACCGAACCTGCCGGACCACCGCCAGACGACACGGGACCAGCAGCAGACAAGCCGTCCTGACCGACCTCGGCCGGACGATGCGGAGAGCCTGTGGACAACGTCTGACTGTTGTCAGGGGCGTCTCGTAGGTTGCCGCGATGCGTTCGCCGAATCCGTGGGCCCGGATCGGAACCGACTGGCCCGCCGTACATGTCGTCCGAAGCCGTTTCGACTCGCCATTCCTGCACGCCGAGACACGCTGGAAACGAGGGCGCCCGACCGCGGTGCTGCTCAACCGCGACCTGACGCAAGTTCAAGCTCGGTGTGCCGTCGCCCACGAGTGCGAGCACCTCGACCGCGGACAGCCGTGCAAAACGTTGCTCCCACACATCGAACGGCAGGTTGTGCGAGCAACTGCGCACTACTTGCTCCCAGACCTCGTCTCGCTCGTCGAGGCGGTCATGACCTATGACCTGCGCCGTGCCGCCGACGAATTGTGGGTGACATACCCGGTGTTGCTCGACCGGCTGCGGACACTGACCGATCGCGAACTTCGTCTAGTCCGGACGGCTGTCTGACGCTGATCCGCGGTCCAAATCTGTCGTGCTCGCGTGACAGGCTGTCGAACGTGGGCATGCGGACGTACCAGGCGATCCTCGCCATCCCCGATGTGCGGCGGGTGCTCCTGCTCGGACTGCTCGTCCGGGTGCCCATGTGGGCGGGCAACGTCGTCCTCACGCTGCACGTCGTCACGCATCTGCACCGGTCCTACGGCGCCGCCGGCCTGCTGGTCGGCGTCGGCACCTGCGCGGCCAGCATCAGCAACCCGTGGCGCGGGCGCCGGCTCGACCGGCTCGGCCTGCGCCGAGCGGTCGCCCCATCGCTGATCGTCGGGTTCGCGTGCTGGGCGGTCGCGCCCTTCGTCGGCTACTGGCCGCTGATGGCGCTCGCCTCGCTGGCGATGCTGTTCCTGCTGCCGTCGTTCTCGATCGTCCGCCAGGCGTTGATGCACGCGGTGCCCGACGAGCACCGCAAGTCCGCGCTATCTGTCGACTCCGTGGTCGTCGAGCTCTCGTTCATGGTCGGCCCGGCGCTCGGCGTACTGCTTGCGACCTATTGGACGACGCCGGCGGCGTTGTTCACCTGCGAGTACCTGTCGTTGGCCGGCGGCCTCGTGCTCTGGCTCGGCAATCCGCCGCTGCGGGCCGCGCAGGACGTCGCGTCGGCGCACGCCGAGGAACGGGTGCCGGTCCGCAGTTGGCTGCGGGCGCGGGTGCTCGTGCTGCTCGCCATGAGCGCGGCCGCGGTGTTGGTGTTGACCGCCACCGACGTCGGCATCGTCGCGGCGCTGCGTGCCATGCACCACCAGCCCTGGATCGGCTGGGAGCTCACGCTGTGGGGCCTCGGCTCGGCGCTCGGCGGCCTGCTCTACGGCGCCATCCGCCACACGCTGCCGGTCGCGCTGCTGCTGGCATTGCTGGCCGCCGCCACGATCCCGGTCGTGGTGGCGACCGAGCCGCTGCTGTTCGGCGCCCTGCTGATCGTCGCGGGGTTCTTCTGCGCCCCCACGCTGACCGCGACGGTCGACGCCCTGTCCCGGGCAGTGCCCGAGCGGGTGCGCGGCGAGGCGCTCGGCTGGCACGGCTCGGCGATGACCGCGGGTGGCGCGCTCGGCGCGCCGATCGCCGGCTTCGCGATCGACCGCTTCGGCTGGCATGGCGGATTCGTGGTCGCCGGTTGCGTCGGCCTCGCCGCAGCCGCCGCCGGCGCGGCGTTCACCTCGCGCGGCGGCGGTGTCGGCGGCCCCGTCCCTGGGCGGACCGGTGAGCGTGCCAGGGTCACCTCGTGACTGAATCTGACCTCGAGACCTTCATCGCCGGACTGCCCAAGGCCGAGTTGCACGTGCACCACGTCGGCTCGGCGTCGCCGCGGATCGTCGCCGAACTCGCCGCCCGGCACGCCGGCAGCACGCCGGTGCCCGCCGATGAGGCGCTGCTCGCCGATTACTTCACGTTCACCGACTTCGCGCACTTCGTCACGGTCTACCTGTCCGTCGTCGACCTGCTGCGCGACGCCGAGGACATCTGGACCCTCACCTACGAAATCGCCCGCGAGCTGGCCGCGCAGACCGTCCGGTACGCCGAGTTGACGTTGACGCCGTACTCCTCGGTCGCCCGCGGCATCCCCGCCGAGGCGTTCTGCGACGCCGTCGAGGACGCCCGCCGCCGGGCCGCCGCGGACTTCGGCGTGCAGCTCGTGTGGTCCTTCGACATCCCCGGAGAGGCCGGCTTGCCCGCCGCCGACGTCACGCTGGACATCGCCCGCCGGCAGCGCCCGGACGGGCTGATCAGCTTCGGCCTGGGCGGCCCGGAACTCGGCGTCTCGCGCGAGCAGTTCGCGCCGCACTTCGCCGCCGCGATCGCCGAGGGCCTGCACAGCGTCCCGCACGCCGGCGAATCCACCGGTCCCGAGACGATTTGGGACGCCTTGAAGCATCTCAAAGCCGAGCGGATCGGGCACGGCATCGCCGCCGTCCGAGACCCGCGGTTGCTCGAGCACCTCGCGACCAGCGGCATCCCGCTCGAGGTCTGCCCGACGTCGAACGTCCGCACCCGATCTGTCCCGTCGTTGGCCGAACACCCGTTGGCCGCGATCGTCGCCGCCGGGGTGCCGGTGTCGATCAACTCCGACGACCCGCCGATGTTCTCCACGACGCTCAACCGCGAGTACGCGGTCGCAGCCGCGCTGCTCGGCCTTGACCGCGCCGGCGTCGCGGACCTCGCCCGCGCCGGCGTCCACCAGTCTTTTCTCGGCTCGGCCGGCAAGACGGCGCTGCTCGCCGAGATCGACGACTACGCCCGCTAGGCGACTGACCTCTCGCCTCCGGGACGTCCTGGCGCCACAGTGGTCGGATGCTGCGCTTCACCCAGGTGGACGTCTTCGCCGACGAGCTGACCTTCGGCAACGCCGTGGCGGTCGTGCATGACGCCGACCCCCTCGACACCGAGCAGATGGCCGCCTTCGCGCGCTGGACCAACCTCAGCGAGACGACCTTCCTCTGCCGGCCGAGCGACCCCGCGGCCGACTACCGCTTGCGGATCTTCACCCCGGCCCGCGAGCTGCCGTTCGCCGGGCATCCGACGCTGGGCTCGGCGCGAGCCTGGCTGACGGCCGGCGGAACGCCGCGCTCGCCGGGCGAGGTGATCCAGGAATGCGGCATCGGCCTCGTCCGGCTGCGCCGTGACGGCGCCCGGTTCGGCTTCGCCGCGCCCCAGTTGATCCGCGGCGGCCCCGTCGACCCGGCCGGACTGCCGGAGCTGGCCGGCGGCCTCGGCGTGGACGTCGCGGAGATCGTCGCCGCGCAATGGGTCGACAACGGCCCGGGCTGGGTCGCCGTGCTGCTGGCCGACGCCGACCGCGTCCTGGCGCTGAAGCCGGACCCGCGCGCCTTCGGCCGCTTCAGCAACATCGGGGTCGTCGGGCCGCACCCAGACGGCGCGGAGACCGCGTTCGAGGTGCGCGCGTTCGTCGGCGGCGACAGCCCCTTCGAGGACCCGGTGACCGGCAGCCTCAACGCCGCTCTCGGCCAGTGGCTGATCGAGTCGGGCCGAGCTCCGCAGTCTTACGTCGCCAGCCAGGGCACCCGGATCGGCCGGCGCGGCCGCGTGCACGTCGAGCAGGTCGACGGCGAGGTCTGGGTCAGCGGCGCCACCACCATCGGCGTCAGCGGCGCAGTCGCGCTGCCCTGACGGATCGCGCTGCCGTGACCCGCGTCGTGGTCGGCGCCGGCGACTAACCTCAATCAGGTGCCCGACCCGTCCACGTACCGACCGGCGACCGGCACGATCCCGCTGGAGCCGGGCGTCTACCGGTTTCGCGACGAGCGCGGCCGGGTCATCTACGTCGGCAAGGCGAAGAGCCTGCGGCAGCGGCTGAACTCCTACTTCGCCGACGTGTCCGCGCTGCACCCGCGCACCCGGCAGATGGTGACGAGCGCCGGGTCCGTCGAGTGGACGGTCGTGCGCACCGAAGTCGAGGCGCTGCAGCTCGAATACACCTGGATCAAGGAGTTCGACCCGCGGTTCAACGTCAAGTACCGCGACGACAAGTCCTACCCTTCGCTGGCCGTGACGCTGTATGAGGAGTACCCCCGGCTGCAGGTCATGCGCGGCCCCAAGCGCAAGGGCGTGCGCTACTTCGGCCCGTACTCGCACGCCTGGGCCATCCGCGAGACGCTCGACCTGCTGCTGCGGGTGTTCCCGGCCCGCACCTGCTCGGCGGGCGTCTTCAAGCGGGCCGGCCAGGTGGGCCGACCCTGCCTGCTCGGCTACATCGACAAGTGCAGCGCACCGTGCGTCGGCCGGGTCAGCGCCGAGCAGCATCGCGAGATCGTCGAGGACTTCTGCGATTTCATGGCCGGCAAGACCGACATCATGGTCAAGCGGCTGCAGCGGCAGATGCAACAGGCCAGCCACAATCTGGAATTCGAGCGCGCCGCCCGGCTGCGCGACGACCTCGGCGCGCTGAACCGGGCGCTGGAGAAGCAGGCCGTCGTGTTCGGCGACGGCACCGACGCCGACGTCGTCGCCTTCGCCGAAGACGACCTGGAAGCCGCGGTGCAGGTGTTCCACGTCCGCGGCGGCCGGGTGCGCGGCCAGCGCGGCTGGGTGGTCGACAAGCTGGACGAGATGACCACCGGCGATCTCGTCGAGCAGTTCATCACGCAGTTCTACGGCATCTTTGAGGACGACGGATCCGAGATCCCGCGCGAGGTGCTGGTGCCGGAGGTGCCCGACGACAACGGCGCGCTGGCCGAGTGGCTCGGTGAGCGGCGCGGCTCGCGGGTGCTGATCCGGGTGCCGCAGCGCGGCGACAAGCGGGCGCTGGCCGAGACGGTCGCGCGCAACGCCGCGCAGTCGCTCAACCAGCACAAGCTCAAACGCGCCTCCGACCTGACCGCCCGTTCGCGGGCGATGGGCGAGCTGCAGGAGTCGCTCGAGCTGCCCACGTCGCCGCTGCGCATCGAGTGCTTCGACATCAGCCACGTCCAGGGCACCAACGTGGTGGCGAGCATGGTCGTGTTCGAGGACGGCCTGGCCCGCAGGAGCGAGTACCGGCGCTTCGCGCTGCGCGACACGTCCGCCGGCACCGGCGACCCGGACTGGATCGCCGAGGTCGTGCGCCGCCGGTTCGCCCGCTACCTCGACGAGCAGGTCGAGTCCGGCGCGGACGCCGACTCCGACCCCGCCGCCGAGCTGGCGAGCGTCGGCGTCCCGCCCGGCATCGACCCGTCCACCGGACGGCCGAAGAAGTTCGCCTACGCGCCGAACCTGCTGGTGGTCGACGGCGGCGCCCCGCAGGTCGCGGCGGCGCAGGCCGTGCTCGACGACCTCCGCATCGAGGACGTCGCGCTCGTCGGCTTGGCCAAGCGCCTCGAGGAGGTGTGGCTGCCGGGCCAGGTCTACCCGGCGATCCTGCCCCGCACGTCCGAAGGGCTGTACCTGCTGCAGCGGGTGCGCGACGAGGCGCACCGCTTCGCGATCACCTACCACCGGCAGAAGCGGTCCAAAGCGATGACGACCTCGGCGCTGGACGACATCGCCGGGCTCGGCGAGACGCGGCGCAAAGCGCTGCTGCGGCGGTTCGGCTCGCTGCGCCGGCTGCGCGCGGCGAGCGTCGAAGACCTGCTCGAGGTGCCCGGCATCGGCCGGCGCACCGCGGAGGCGATCGTCGAGGCGCTCGCCGCCGACGTGCCGCCGGCAGCCGCAGTCAACGTCATGACCGGCGAGGTGATTTCGTGAGTACGAATGACCACGAACGCGATGAGCGCTCGCGCGAAGAGCCCGCCGCTGCTTCGCAGCCGACCGGCGGCCTCCAGACGGTGATCATCACCGGGCTGTCCGGCGCCGGCCGCAGCGCGGCAGCCAAGTGCTTCGAAGACCTCGGCTTCTTCGTCGTCGACAACCTGCCGCCTGAGCTGATCGGCACGCTGGTCGACCTCGGCAGCCGCAGCCAGGGCGCCGTCACCCGGCTCGCGGTCGTGATGGACGTCCGCAGCCGGGCGTTCTCCAGCGACCTGCGCAGCGTCATCCGCGATCTCGCCGACCGGCAGATGCGCCCACGGGTGCTGTTCCTCGAGGCGTCCGACGACGTCCTGGTGCGCCGGTTCGAGAACGTCCGCCGCGAGCACCCGCTGCAGGCCGGCGGACGGCTCACCGACGGCATCGGCGCCGAGCGCGCGCTCCTTGCCGGGTTGCGCGACGAGGCCGATCTCGTGATCGACACCAGCTCGCGTTCGGTGGCCGAGCTGCGCGGGGCGATCGAGTCGGCGTTCCTCGGCGACGGCGTCCCGGTCGAGACCGAGCTGCGCGCCACCGTCCTGTCCTTCGGCTACAAGTACGGGCTGCCGGTCGACGCAGACCTCGTCGTCGACGTCCGGTTCCTGCCCAACCCGTTCTGGATCCCCGTGCTGCGCGACCTGACCGGCCGCGACGACGCCGTGCGCGACTACGTGCTCAGCCAGGACGGCGCGGCGGACTTCCTCGACCGGTACACCGACATCCTGGCGATCATCGGCACGGGCTACCGACGCGAGCGCAAGCGGTACCTGACGCTCGCGGTCGGCTGCACCGGCGGCAAGCACCGCTCGGTGGTGATGTCCCAGCAGCTGGCCGAGCGGCTCAGCGCCTCGGGGGTGCAGACCACCGTCATCCACCGGGACCTCGGCCGTGAGTGAGCCCGGGAGTGAGCGCCGTCCGCTGCGCGCGGTCGCGCTCGGCGGCGGGCACGGGCTGCACGCCGCGCTCAGCGCGCTGCGGCTGCTCACCGACGACCTCACCGCGATCGTCACCGTGGCCGACGACGGCGGCTCGTCCGGCCGGATCCGCCGCGAACTGAACGTGCTGCCGCCGGGCGACCTTCGGATGGCGCTCGCCGCGCTCGCCGGCGACGGACCGCAGCACCGCTTCTGGGCCGACGTCCTGCAACACCGCATCGGCGGCTCGGGCGTGTTGGCGGGCCACCCCGTCGGCAACCTCGTGCTCACCGCGCTACTGGAGCGCGAGCCTGACCCGTCGACGGCCCTCGTCCGACTGGGCGAGCTCGTCGGCGCCGTCGGCCGGGTGCTGCCGATGAGCCCGGTGCCGCTCGACCTCATCGGCGAGGCCGACCGGTTCGACCCGGAACACCCGACGCGCCGGCGGCGCATCCGCGGCCAGTCCTCCATCGCCGCGACCCCCGGGCGGGTGCTGTCGGTGCGGTTGCTGCCGAACGGCGCCCCGGCCAGCGCCGAGGCCGTCGACGCGGTGCGCGAGGCCGACGTCGTCCTGCTCGGGCCAGGGTCGTGGTTCACCAGCGTGCTGCCGCACCTGATGCTGCGCGAGCTCTGCACCGCGCTGGTCACCACCCGCGCGCACCTGATGGTGGTGCTCAACCTCGTCCCGCAGGCGGGGGAGACCGACGACTACGAGCCGCCCGAGCTGGTCGAGCTGCTGCGCCGGCACGCCGAGCCGTGCGGGCCGTTGCGCATCGACACCGTGCTCGCCGACCGCGAGTCGCTGCTCGACCCCCAGGAGCTGGAGCGCTACGTGCGCACGATCGGCGCGCGTCTCGTAGTCTCAAGGCTCGCGGCGGACGACAGCGCCGAGCGGCACGATCCGGCTCGGCTGAGCGAGACGATCCGCGCCGCGCTCGAGCAGGCTGGCGGAGGGTCGAATCTATGGCGATGACAGCAGCCGTCAAGGACGAACTGAGCCGCGTGCCGGTCGACAAGATCTCGGCGCGCAAGGCCGAGCTCGCCACGATGCTGCGCTTCGCCGGCGCCCTGCACCTGATCGGCGGCCACATTGTCATCGAAGCCGAGCTCGACACCGGCTCGGTCGCCCGCCGGCTGCGCAAGGAGATCGCCGACATCTTCGGTCACGGCTCGGAGGTGCAGATCGTCGCCGGCGGCGGCCTGCGCAAGGGCAGCCGCTACCTGGTCCGGGTGGCGAAGGACGGCGAACGGCTGGCCCGCCAGGCCGGCCTCGTCGACCTGCGCGGCCGGCCGGTGAAGGGCCTGCCGCATCACGTGGTGTCCGGCGGCGTCGCGGACGCCGAGGCGGCGTGGCGCGGCGCCTTCCTCGCGCACGGCTCGCTGACCGAGCCGGGCCGGGCCAGCTCGCTCGAGATCACCTGCCCGTCCGCGGAAGCCGCGCTGGCGCTGGTCGGGGTGGGCCGCCGGCTCGGCATCGCGTCCAAGGCCCGCGAGGTGCGCGGCGGCGACCGGGTGATCGTCCGCGACGGCGACGCCATCGGCGCGCTGCTCACCCGGATCGGCGCGCACGAGTCCGTCCTGGCCTGGGAGGAGCGGCGGATGCGCCGCGAGGTCCGGGCCACCGCGAATCGGCTCGCGAACTTCGACGACGCGAACCTGCGGCGTTCGGCCCGGGCCGCGGTCGCCGCGGGCGCCCGGGTCGAGCGGGCGCTGGAGATCCTGGGGGAGGACGCGCCGGATCATCTGCTGCAGGCCGGTCGTCTGCGGCTCGCCCACAAGCAGGCGTCGCTGGAGGAGCTGGGCGCGCTGTCCGAGCCGGTGATGACGAAGGACGCCGTTGCCGGTCGGATCCGGCGGCTGCTCGCGATGGCGGACAAGCACGCCGCCGACCTCGGCCTGCCGGACACCGAGTCCGCGGTCACCCCGGACATGCTCGCGCCCTGACGCGCGACGAGCGGGCCTACGCTGGCACTGACGAGCACGCACCGACGTCAGGAGGCAGCAATGTCCGAAGACCGGCCCAGCCCCCGCGACGCCGTGGCCCGGGCCCGCGCCGCGGCCGCGCCGAAGCTCGCCCGCGCGGTCGACGCCGCCGGCCCCAAGGTGTCGAAAGCGGTCGACGCCGCCGGCCCGAAGGTCGAGAAGGCGGCCGCGTCGGCGGGCAAGCTGCTCGGCTCGCTGCAGCGGCGCGCCCGCGAGTCGGTCAAGGAATTCACCGAGGCGCTCGGCGAGGACGAGCCGCGCAAGGGCGACGGGGAGCCGGCCGCCCGCCGCCGCCCCCGGCCTGGGCCCGGCAGCGGGCGATAGGGTTCTCTCAGCTAGCCGGGCAGCACAGCTAATCCTTCCGAGACACCAGGGAGCGCGAGCGCAGTGACCGTACGTGTGGGCATCAACGGCTTCGGCCGCATCGGCCGCAACTTCTTCCGCGCGGCAGCCGCCTCGGGCGCTGACGTCGAGGTGGTCGGCGTCAACGACCTCACCGACAACGCGACGCTCGCGCACCTGCTGAAGTACGACTCGATCCTCGGCCGATTCCCCGGCGAGGTCACCTCCACCGAGGACGAGATCGCGGTCGACGGGAAGGCGTTCAAGGCCTTCGCGCACCGCGACCCCGCGCAGCTGCCCTGGGGCGAGATCGGCGCGGACATCGTCATCGAGTCGACGGGCATCTTCACCGACGCCGAGAAGGCCAAGGTGCACATCGCCGGCGGCGCGAAGAAGGTCATCATCTCCGCGCCGGCCAGCAACGAGGACGTCACCATCGTGATGGGCGTCAACGACGGCGACTACGACCCGGCGAACCACACCGTCATCTCGAACGCCAGCTGCACCACCAACTGCCTCGGCCCGCTGGCCAAGGTGCTGCACGACGCGTTCGGCATCGAGCGCGGCCTGATGACCACGATCCACGCCTACACCCAGGACCAGAACCTGCAGGACGGGCCGCACAAGGACCTGCGCCGGGCTCGGGCCGCCGCGCTGAACATCGTGCCGACCTCCACCGGCGCGGCGAAGGCGATCGGCCTGGTCCTGCCCGAGCTCAAGGGCAAGCTCGACGGCTACGCGCTGCGCGTGCCGGTGCCGACCGGCAGCGCCACCGACCTCACCGTGACGGTGTCGCGCGAGGCGAGCGTCGACGAGGTCAAGGCGGCCTACCGCGCGGCGGCTGACGGCCCGTTCAAGGGCATCCTGACCTACACCGACGCGCCGATTGTCAGCAGCGACATCGTCACCGACCCGGCGTCCTGCATCTTCGACTCGGGGCTGACCAAGGTCATCGGCAACCAGATCAAGGTCGTCGGCTGGTATGACAACGAGTGGGGCTACTCCAACCGGCTGGTCGACCTCGCCGCGCTCGTCGGCTCGTCGCTCTAACCGAGGTGAAGACGCTCGACGACCTGCTCTCGCATGGCGTCGCCGGCCGCCGGGTGCTGGTCCGCTCCGACCTGAACGTCCCACTGAAGGACGGCGCGGCTGGCAAAGAAGTCGGCGACGACGGCCGCATCCGCGCGTCGCTGCCGGTGTTGGTGAAACTGCTCGACGCCGGCGCCCAAGTCATCGTCGCCGCGCACCTCGGCCGGCCCAAGGGCGCGCCCGAGCCGCGATACTCGTTGTCGCCGGTGGCCGACCGGCTCGCCCAGTTGCTCGGCCGGTCGGTCGCGTTCGCGCTCGACACCGTCGGCGAGAGCGCCCGGACGCTGTCCGGCGAGCTGGCCGACGGGCAGCTTCTGCTGCTGGAGAACGTCCGCTTCAACCCCGGCGAGACGAGCAAGGACGACGCGGAGCGGGCCGAGTTCGCCCGCGCGCTCGCTACGCTCACCGGTGGTGAGGAGGACGGCGGCGCGTTCGTCGAAGACGCGTTCGGCGCGGTCCACCGCAAGCACGCGTCGGTGTATGACGTCGCGCGGCTCCTCCCGCACTACTGCGGCGACCTCGTCCGCGACGAGCTGACGGTCCTCACCCAGCTGACCGGCGACCCGAAGCGGCCCTACGTCGTCGTGCTGGGCGGGTCGAAGGTGAGCGACAAGCTGGCGGTGATCGAGTCGCTGCTGCCGCGCGTCGACCGGCTGCTCGTCGGCGGGGGCATGTGCTTCACCTTCCTCGCGGCGCAGGGGCACGGCGTCGGCGGATCGCTGCTGGAACAGGACCAGGTCGACAACTGCGCGCGGTTCCTCGCCGACGCCGGCGCGAAGATCGTGCTGCCCACCGACGTCGTGGTCGCCGAGGACATCGCCGAAGACGCGCAGACGCAGATCGTCGCAGCGGACGCGATCCCCGACGGCGCGAAGGGCCTGGACATCGGACCGGACTCCACCCGCGCGTTCGCCGCCGCGCTGGCCGACGCGCAGACCGTCTTCTGGAACGGGCCGATGGGCGTCTTCGAGCTGTCGCCGTTCGCGGCCGGCACCCGCGGCGTCGCGCAGGCGGTGGCCGACAGCCCGGGACTGTCCGTCGTCGGCGGCGGCGACTCGGCGGCCGCGGTGCGCGCGCTCGGGCTGGCCGAGTCGGCGTTCGGCCACATCTCGACCGGCGGCGGCGCGTCGCTGGAATACCTCGAAGGCAAGGAGTTGCCGGGCGTTGCCGTTCTGGAAGAGGTCTGAGGTGGCGGTCAAGCCCGCAGCTCCGCTGCCACCGTCCGGTCGCCGGCCGCTCATCGCCGGCAACTGGAAGATGAACTACACCCACCTCGAGGCGATCGGCCTGACGCAGAAACTGGCGTTCAGCCTCACGCCCGAGCAGTGCGCGGCCGTCGACGTCGTCATCCTGCCGCCGTTCATCAGCATCCGCAGCGTCCAGACGCTGATCGACGGCGACGGCGTGCCGCTGCGTTACGGCGCCCAGGACCTGTCGCCGCACGACTCCGGCGCGTACACCGGCGACGTCAGCGGGCCGATGCTCGCCAAGCTCGGCTGCGGCTTCGTGATCGTCGGGCATTCCGAGCGGCGCGAGTACCACCACGAGACCGACGAGATCGTGCACGACAAGCTGGTGGCGGCGTTCCGCAACGGGCTGACGCCGATCCTCTGCGTGGGGGAGTCATTGGCCGTCCGCGAGGCCGGCGAGCAGCTGGCGCGCTGCCGCGACCAGCTCGGCGCCGCGCTGCAGGGCATCGCCGCGGACCAGGTCGCCTCGATCGTCGTCGCGTACGAGCCGATCTGGGCGATTGGCACCGGCGAGGTCGCCACGCCGGAGGACGCGCAGGAGGTGTGCGCGGCCGTCCGGGCGGAACTCGCGAAGCTGTATTCCGCCGAGCTGGCCGACGGCGTCCGCGTCCTGTACGGCGGGTCGGTGAAGGCCGCCAACGCGCCGGAGATCCTCGGCCAACCCGACATCGACGGCGCCCTCGTGGGCGGCGCGAGCTTGGATCCGAAGGAGTTCAGCGCGATCTGCGTCGCCGCCGGGATCCCGGCTGCTGGCGCCGATCAGCCCGCGGCCAGGTAATCTAGGCGAGCTTGGTCCGCACGCGCATCATCGACACGAGGGCTTGACATGATTTTGACGCTGCAGATCGTGATGATCATTGCGAGCCTGCTGCTCATCGTGCTGGTGCTGTTGCACCGCGGCAAGGGCGGCGGCCTGTCGTCGATGCTCGGCGGCTCGTTCTACTCCAGCCTGTCCGGGTCCTCCGTCGTGGAACGCAATCTCGACCGGCTGACGGTGATCGCCGGCGCCGTCTGGTCGATCAGCATCATCGGGCTGGCTCTGCTGTACAAGAACGCGGCCTAGGCCGCACTGCATTGCGGCTCCGGCCGCGCCGTTGTGCACGTTCTGGGCGTGCACGTCGATCGAAGGGACACGTACGTGGCTGGTGGCAGCGCGATCCGGGGCAGCCGCGTCGGCGCCGGGCCGATGGGGGAGAACGAGCGCGGCGAGACCGCTCCTCGGGTCTTCACCTCCTACTTCTGCGCCAACGGGCACGAGACCCGGCCGGCGTTCGCCGTCGACGCCGCGCTGCCCGACACCTGGGACTGCCCGCGCTGCGGGTACCCGGCGGGTCGGCAGTCCGAGGCGCCGCCGAACGCGCCGCGCAACGAGCCGTACAAGACGCACCTGGCCTACGTGAAGGAGCGGCGCACCGACGAGGACGGCGCCGCGATCCTCGAAGAGGCGCTGGCCCGGCTGCGCGCCCGCCGCGGCGAATAGCTGAGCCCGCCCGGTCACATCGCAATCTTGTTGCGTTCTCAGTTCCGCAGGCCTGAATTCGCAACAAGATCGGCGTCACGTCCCGGCGGCGCCGAGGAGGACAGTCACTCGCCGAGGCGGCCGTCGATGCGTTCGCGCAGCAGGTCAGCGTGGCCGTTGTGCCGCGCGTACTCCTCGATCATGTGCACCAGAACCTCGCGCAGCGAGATCACCTCGCCGTCGCGGTACTCGACGTGAAAGGCGAGGTCGGTGTCGGCGGCGAACTGCTCGGCGAACGCGACTTCGGCCCGCCACGCGGCCCACGCCTCGGCCACCACGTCCGGATCGGGGATCGCCCCGGTGAAGTCGCCGTCGCGGTCGTCGTCGGAGTAGAACAGCGGCGGCACGTCCGGTTGCCCGGCGAGCCGACGTCGGAACCAGGACCGCTCGACGTCGGCCAGGTGTCGCACGAGCCCCAGCAGCGACAGCGTCGACGGCTCGACCGATCGCCGGGCCAACTGCTCGGGATCCAGGCCGTCGCACTTGATCTGCAGGGTCAGCCGCTGGCAGCGCAGGAACTCGACCAGGGTGGCCCGCTCGTCGCCCAGGCTCGAGCCGCCCTCGCGGGGATCGTCTCGCGGGTCGAGGAACATGTCCGCCCGCTGCGTCGGGTTCGGGCTGCTCACGATTGGGTCGTCGGCACGCGCGTCGGAAGCTGCGCCGCCGCGTCCGGATCGACTAGCCACAACGTGCGCTCGAGACCGCGCGGACCGGCCGAGGGCACCTCGGTGCGCTCCGCGCCGCTCAGCGCCTTCGCGACCGCCTCGGCCTTGCCCTCGCCGGAGGCGACGAACCAGATCTGTTTCGCCGCGTCGAGGGCGGTGAAGGTCAGCGACAGCCGGTCCGGCGGCGGCTTGGGCGACTCGTGCACGGCGATGACGGACGTGTCGAGCACCCGGGTGCCGGGGTGGTGCGGGAACAGCGAGCAGCAGTGGCCGTCCGGGCCCACGCCCAACAGGACGACGTCGAACGCGGGCACCAGACCGCTGCCGCCGACCGCGGCGAGCTCGCTGGCGTAGGACTGCGCGGCGGCCTCGGCGTCAGGGAAGCCGGCGTCGGACGACGGCATCCGGTGCAGCTTCGCGGGCTCGAGGGGCAGGGCGTCGAACGCCTTGGCCAGCGCGGGCAGGTCGTTGCGGTCGTCGGAGTCGGCGGGCACGTAGCGCTCATCGCCCCACCAGACGTGCACCCGGCGCCAGTCGAGCGCCTCGATTCCGGCCGGGGTGGCGAGTTGGGTGAGCGCTGCTTCCAGAATGCCGCCCCCGGTGACGACGAGATGCGCGTCGGCGCCGCCGGCGAGTGCTGTCTCCAGCGTGTCGAGCGTGCGGCGGGCGACCGCGGCGGCGAGTTGGTCGGCCCCGGCCTCGACGAGCACCTCCGGCTCGGCGCTCACGACGCGTGCTCCGACTTCGCCGCCTCGACCGGGTCGTACCAGATGTGCTTGCGCGACGGCGAGCGTTCCTCGAGCCCCTGCACGCCGGTGACTGCGGACAGCGCCTCGGCGTACACATGGTCGTGGTCGAGCCGACGCAGCTCCTCGGCCAGCAGCTCGCCCGGGCCGCGCTGACCGAACGGCTGGAACGAGTCCTGCTGCCCTTCCCGGCGCAGCACCAAGTTGCCGCCTTCGAGCCGTGCGGTGGTGGTGCGGTCGTCGTCGAAGGCGAACTCCACGCCGCTGATCGGCTCGTCGTCGGCGCCCTCGACGGCGACGTCGAGGCCGAGCCGCGCAGTGAGCCAACCGGCGAGCAGGCGCGCGGACGGCTCGTTCGTCCCACCGTTGACGGTCGCCGACGTCGCCGTGTGCTGCGCGCCGTCGAAGGCCGAGGCCAGCGCGGCGCGCCACGGCGTGAGCCGTGTCCAGGCCAGGTCGGTGTCGCCGGGCGCGAAGTCCTCGGCCCGCTGCTGCAACGCCTCGTTCGGGTCGGGCATGCGCAGCACATCAGTGATCCGGCGCTCGGCGAACACCCCCAATGGGTCGTGCGCGATCTTTTCCGGGACGGCGCTGTGCCACCACGTCACCACCGGCGCGTCTGGGGCGAGCAGCGGCAAAGTCACCGACTCGGCATGCAGGCCGAGTCGGCCGTACATCCGCAGCACGACCGATTCGCCGGGGCCCAGCCGACCGCCGATGGTGACCTCGGCGTCAAGCCGCGGCACCGCGGCGTCGAGATGCCGACGGATGACCATGAGCAGCCGCATGGGGTGGTGGCTGGCCGCGATGGTCGCCGCCTCTTCGGCTTCCTCGACGTCTGGATGGTCGACCACCACGACGAGGGTCAGCGCGTTGCCGCTGGTGACCGCGCCGCCGGTCCGCCGCTCGGCGGCCAGCGCCTTGACCACCGCGGTGCCGGTGGTGTCCCAGAGCGTGGTCACGGGCGCCTCCATTGCCGGCCGTCGCGGGCGAGCATGTCGTCGGCTTCCTTCGGCCCCCACTCGCCGGCGCGGTACAAAAACGGCGGATGGTCGGCCCAGAACTCCTCGAGCGGGTCGATGACCCGCCAGGACGCCTCGACCTCCTCGCTGCGCGGGAAGAGCGTCGCGTCGCCGACGAGAACGTCGAGGATCAGCCGCTCGTAGGCCTCCGGGGAGGACTCGGTGAACGCCTCGCCGTAGAGGAAGTCCATCGAGACGTCGCGGACCTCCATCGAGCTGCCCGGCACCTTGGAGCCGAACTTGAGGGTGACGCCTTCGTCGGGCTGGACGCGGATGACGAGCTGGTTGTGGCCGAGCTCCTGGGTGTCGGTCTTGCTGAACGGCAGATGCGGCGCCTTCTTGAACGAGACGCCGATCTCGGTGACCCGTTTCGGCAGCCGCTTGCCGGTGCGCAGGTAGAACGGCACGCCGGCCCAGCGGCGGGTCTCCACGCCGAGGCGCACCGCCGCATAGGTCTCGGTCGTCGAGTCGCCGGGGATGCCGTCCTCGTCGCGAAAGGCGCGAGCGCGCTCGCCGGCGAGCCAGCCCTGGTCGTACTGGCCGCGGATCGCGTACTCGCCGAGATCCGGCGGCAGCGAGATCGCTCGCAGCGTCTTCAACTTCTCGATGCGCACGGGTTCGGGGGAGAACTCGACCGGTTCTTCCATCGCGGTGAGCGCGAGCAGCTGAAGCAGGTGGTTCTGCAGCACGTCGCGCGCCGCGCCGGTGGCCTGGTAGAAGGCGGCGCGGCCGCCGATGCCGACGTCTTCGGCCATGGTGATCTGCACCGAGTCGACGTAGTTCGCGTTCCACAGCGGCTCGAACCACAGGTTCGCGAACCGCAGGGCCAGCAGGTTCTGGACCGTCTCCTTGCCGAGGTAATGATCGATCCGGTACACGTCGCGCGGCGGGAACACCGAGTCCACGAGGCCGTTGAGCTCGAGCGCCGAGGGCAGGTCGTGACCAAACGGCTTCTCCACGACGACCCGGCGCCACCCCCCGGCGTGCTCGGCGTCGGCCAGCTTCGTGCGCTCCATCTGCTTCAGCACCGGCGGGAACAGCGACGGCGGGACGGACAGGTAGAACGCGGCGTTGCCCTGGATGCCGTGCGACTCGCGCAGCTCGGCCATCACCTCGACGAGCTGATCGAAGGCCTGGTCGTCGTCGAAAGCGCCCTCGACGAACTTGGTGTTGCTAGCCAGCCGCTTCCAGACGTCCTCGCGCCAGTCGGTGCGCGCGCCGTCGCGCGCGCTCTTGCGGGCCAGCGCCTCGAACGAGCCGCCGCCCGGCCAGTCTGCGCGGGAATAGCCGATCATCACGAAGTCCGTCGGCAGCAGGCCGCGGTTGGCGAGGTCGTAGATCGCCGGGATCAGCTTCTTGCGCGACAGGTCGCCGCCGATGCCGAAGATGACGAGCGCGCACGGCTCAGGGACTCGCGGCAGCCGGCGGTCGGCCGGGTCGCGCAGCGGGTTCGTCCCGTCGGCGCCGAAATCGCCGAGCCGCTGCCCGACCGCGGCCGGAGTGGCCGGCCGGCCGGCTTTGTCCGTCGTCGAGTCGGTTGTCGAGTCGGTCGTCGCGTCCGTCGTCGCGTCGGTCTCGCTCATCTACTTGACGGCGTCCAGCTGGCTCTGCACGCTCTCGGCGAGCTGGGCGTAGGAGTCCTCGAACTTCTGCACGCCCTCGACCTCGAGCAGCTCGATGAACTCGTCGTAGTCGATGCCGAGGGACTTGAGGTCGTCGATCACCTTGCGGGCGTCGGCGTAGGTGCCGGCGATCGTGTTGCCGCGCACCTCGCCGTGGTCGTCGACCGCGTCCAGGGTGGCCTCCGGCATGGTGTTGACCGTGTTCGGCGCGACGAGTTCGACGACATACATGGTGTCGTCGTAGGCCGGGTCCTTGACGCCGGTCGACGCCCACAGCGGCCGCTGCACATTCGCCCCGGCCTCGGCCAGCTTCTGCCACCGCTCGGAGGCGATGACCTTTTCATAGCGCTCATAGGCCAGCCGGGCGTTGGCGATGGCGGCCTTGCCGCGCAACGCCTTCGCCTCGTCGGTGCCGATCTTGTCCAGCCGCTTGTCGACCTCGCTGTCCACCCGGGACACGAAGAACGAGGCGACGGAGCGGATCGTCGACAGGTCGACGCCCTTCTCCTGGGCCTGCTCCAGGCCGGCGAGGTAGGCGTCCATCACCGCGTCGTAGCGATCGAGACCGAAGATCAGCGTCACGTTCACGCTGATGCCCTCGGCGGTCGCGGCGGTGATCGACGGCAGGCCCTCGAGGGTGGCCGGGATCTTGATCAGGACGTTCGGCCGGTCGACCAGCCACCACAGGCCCTTGGCCTCGGCCGTGGTGCGCTCGGTGTCGTGCGCCAGCCGCGGGTCGACCTCGATCGACACCCGGCCGTCCTGCCCGCCGGTCTGGTCGTAGAGCGGCCGCAGCACGTCGCAGGCCCACCGGATGTCGTAGCCCATCAGGTAGCGGACCGCGTCGTCGATCGGGATCTGCCGCACCGCGAGCTCGCGCGCCTGGTCCTCGTAGGCGTCACCCTTGTCCAGCGCCTTCTGGAAGATCGTCGGGTTGCTCGTCACGCCGACCACGTGCTTGTCCGCGACCAGATGCGCCAGGTTTCCCGTGCGCAGCCGTTCCCGGCTGATGTCGTCCAGCCAGACGGACACGCCCGCGCCGGACAGCTTGAACAGTGCGTCGCTCATTGGTCGCTCCTCGCGAAATGTTCTGGTGCTCAGTTGCCGGTGGTGGTGTCGCGGATGAGGCCGGCGCGGTTCATCGCCGAATGCGCGGCGGCCAGGACGCGATCGGGGGTGAACCCGAACTGCTCGAACAGCACCTCGCCCTCGGCGCTGGCGCCGAAGTGGTCGATCGCGATCAGCTCGCCGCTGTCGCCGATGATCTCGTGCCAGCCCTGCGGGACGCCGGCCTCGATGCCGACCCGGGCCTTGATGTCCGGCGGCAGCACGGTCTGCTGGTAGGACGCCGGCTGGTCGTGGAACCACTCGAAGCACGGCATGGACACCACCCGGGTGGGCGTGCCCTCGGCCTCGAGCTGCTCGCGCGCCGTGATGGCGAGCTCCACCTCGGAGCCCGTCGCGATCAAGATGATCTTCGGCAGGCCTTCGGACGCCTCTTCGAGGATGTAGCCTCCGCGGCCGGCGTCCTTCGTCTTCTCCGGGTCCAGCACCGTCAGGTTCTGCCGGGACAGCGCCAGGCCGACCGGCCCGTCGGTCTTCTCCAGGATCTTGCGCCACGCCACAGCGGTCTCGTTGGCGTCCGCGGGCCGGACGACGTCCAGGCCGGGGATCGCGCGCAGGGCGGCGAGGTGCTCCACCGGCTGGTGCGTCGGGCCGTCGCCGCCCAGGCCGATCGAGTCGTGCGTCCACACGAAGATCGACGGGATCTTCATCAGCGCGGCCAGCCGAACCGGCGGGCGCATGTAGTCGCTGAACACGAGGAACGTGCCGCCGTAGACGCGGGTGCCGCCGTGCAGCGTGATGCCGTTGATGATCGCGCCCATCGCGTGCTCGCGGATGCCGAAGTGCAGCGTGCGGCCGTACGGGCCGCCCGGCCACTCCTTGGTCTGGTGGGCGGAGGGGATGAAGCTCGGCTGGCCGTCCATCGTCGTGTTGTTGCTCTCGGCGAGGTCGGCCGAGCCGCCCCACAGCTCCGGCAGCGTGTCGGCCAGGCCGACCAGCACGTTGCCCGACGCCTTGCGGGTCGACACCGAGTTCGGCTTGCCGTCCTTCTCGGTCGGGAAGGACAGCAGCGCGGCGTGCCAACCGTCGGGCAGGGTGCGGGTCGCCAACCGCTGCTGCAGCTGATAGCGCTCAGGGTTGTCCTTCGCCCACGCGTCGAACTGCTCCTGCCAAGCGGCGTGCGCCTCGCGACCCCGGTTGACGACCTTGCGGGCGTGCTCGAGGACGTCGCCGGCGACAGCGAAGGTGACGTCCGGGTCGAAGCCGAGGATCTCCTTCGTCTTGCGGATCTCCTCATCGCCCAACGCGCTGCCGTGCGCCTTGCCGGTGTTCTGCTTGGTGGGCGCGGGCCAGCCGATGATCGTGCGGACCGCGATGATCGACGGCTTGTCGACGACGGCCTTCGCCTTGCCGATCGCCTTCTCCAGCGCAGTGACGTCCTCGCCGGAGTCGACGCGCTGCACGTGCCAGCCGTACGCCTCGTAGCGCTTCAGGACGTCTTCGCTGAACGCGACGGCGGTGTCGTCCTCGATCGAGATGTGGTTGTCGTCGTAGAACAGGATCAGGTTGCCGAGCTGCTGGTGCCCGGCGAGCGAGGACGCCTCGGAGGAGACGCCTTCCTCGAGACAGCCGTCGCCGGCGACGACATAGATGTGGTGGTCGAACAGCGACTCGCCGGGCGCCGGGTCGGGATCGAACAGGCCGCGCTCGCGGCGCGCGGACATTGCCATGCCGACGGCGTTCGCGACGCCCTGGCCGAGCGGGCCGGTGGTGACTTCGACGCCGAGCGTGTGGCCGAACTCGGGGTGGCCCGGGGTGCGCGAGCCCCAGGTGCGCAGCGACTCGATGTCGCCGAGGTCCAGGCCGTAGCCGGACAGGAAAAGCTGGCAGTACTGGGTGAGCGAGGCGTGCCCGTTGGACAGCACGAACCGGTCACGGCCGATCCAGGTCGGCTCGGTCGGGTCGTGGCGCAGGATGCGCTGGTAGAGCAGGTAGGCCAACGGGGCGAGGCTCATCGGGGTGCCGGGGTGCCCGCTGCCGGCCTTCTGCACAGCGTCCGCGGCGAGCAGCCGGGCGGTGTCGACCGCCTTCGTGTCGAGGTCGGTCCACCAGTCAGGGTGGGTGGTCTTGACGCCGTCCGCAGGCTTTGAGTCAGTGTCGGTCACGGACGATGTGTCCTTTCCGTAGCGCAGGTCGTCTGGCGTCTGGACAAGACGTCGGAAGCGGTTTCAGTTGTGGTCATACCCACTGCAAGCGTAGCCACACCGGTCCTTGCGACGCGGGGGCTGCGCGGATTGCCCGCCCGGCCTCAGCGGTGTGCTCAACGGCGCGCCGCGGTGCGGTCGGCGGCGAGCTCGTAGCGGGTCGCCGGCTGAGGCTGGCTGCGACGCCGCCCGGGGCGGCAGTTAGGCTGCTCCCGTGACGCAGACCCCCGTCGCGACCCCCCGGGTCGCGCCGGCCCGCCGGGGCCCGAAGGGCATTGCCGCACCCGCTCTGCCGGCACGGCAGCGTCGCGGCCAGGGCGCCTCACGCACTCGGCTCGCCGCGTTTGTCGCCTTGACGAAGCCGCGGATCATCGAGCTGCTGCTCGTCACCACGCTGCCTGCGATGATCCTGGCGGCAGGCGGACTGCCGCCCTGGCTGACGGTGGTCGCGACGATGGTCGGCGGCACCCTCGCGGCCGGCAGCGCGAACGCGCTCAACTGCTACCTCGACCGCGACATCGACGCGGTCATGCGCCGCACCGGGCATCGGCCGCTGGCCCGGCAGGACGTCTCCCCGCGCAGCGCGCTGATCTTCGGCGTCGCGCTCGGCGTGGTCAGCATCGCGCTGATGGCGGCGGCGACGAATCTGCTGGCCGCCGGCCTGACCGCCGCCGCGATCGCGTTCTACGTCGTCGTTTACACGATGCTGCTCAAGCGGCGCACCTCGCAGAACATCGTCTGGGGTGGGGCTGCCGGCTGCATGCCGGTCCTGATCGGCTGGGCCGCAGTCACCGGTTCGCTCGCCTGGGCCCCGATAGCGCTGTTCGCGATCGTCTTCTTCTGGACGCCGCCGCACTTCTGGGCGCTCGCTATCCGCTACCGCGAGGACTACGCGCGGGCCGGCGTGCCGATGCTGCCCGTGGTCGCCTCGCCGCAGCGGGTCGCCCGCGAGATCGTCGGCTATTCGTGGCTGACTGTCGCCGCGTCGTTGGCGTTGTGGCCGCTGGCGACGGGGTGGGTCTACGGCGTGCTCGCGGCGATCGCCGGTTGCGCGCTCGTCGGCGCTGCGCACCGGTTGCTCGCGCGCACGAAGCGCGGCGCCGACGCGAAGGCCGCGATGAGCCTGTTCCATCTGTCGAACAGCTACCTCGCGTTCGTCTTCGTCGCGGTCGCGGTCGACACCTTCGTCCGCTGAGCACGAGCGGTTCGCCCGTAGGATCGCTCAAGTGCCCGACGTGCTGCTGGCGACCTGTGCCGACCTCCCGCACGGCGACGAGGACGCCGAGCTGCTGACCGCGGCTCTGCGCCGCGCCGGAGTCGACCCGCACTGGGCGGCCTGGACCGACCCGGCCGTGGACTGGTCCGCGGGCCTGACCGTGCTGCGCTCCACCTGGGACTACACCGCCAAGCGGGAGCGCTTCCTCGACTGGGTGCGCGCCCTGCCGCAGGTGGCGAACCCCGCGGACGTCGTCGTCTGGAACACCGACAAGGTCTACCTGCGCGACCTCGCCGCGGCCGGCGTCCCGATCGTCGAGACCGCGTTCGCCGCGCCGGGCGAGCCGGTGGCGTTCCCGGTGGACGGCGAGGTCGTCGTGAAGCCGTCCGTCGGCGCCGGCTCGCGCGGCGCCGGCCGGTTCACCGCCGACCGTCGTTCCGCGGCCGCCGAGCACGCCGCCGCCCTGCATGCGGCTGGTCGCACGGTGCTCGTCCAGCCGTATCTCGCCGACGTCGACGACGCGGGCGAGACGGCGCTGATCCACGTCGACGGCAGGTTCACGCACGCGATCCGCAAGGGTCCGATGCTGCCCGCCGGGGTGGCCCACCCGGTGCAGGGCCACGAGCTGTACGTCGAGGAAAGGATCGACGCCCGCGCGCCGGCGCCGGCCGAGCTCGAGGTAGCGGCGGCCGCGCTGGCGCACGTGCGCGACCGGTTCGACGCCGTCCCGCTGTACGCGCGGGTCGACCTGCTGCCGTCGCCGGCCGGACCAGTCGTGATCGAGCTGGAGCTGGTCGAGCCGTCGTTGTTCCTCAGCTACGCCGCGGACGGCGGGCCTGATGCGCTGAGTCCTGCCGACCTGCTCGCCGCCGCGATCGCGGCACGCCGGTGACGGCGCCCGCAGGCACCTCGCCCGGCATCCCGGCGCTGCCGACGGTCGCCGAAGACCGAGTCCGCGCGCTGCGCCGGATGAAGGCCGTCGCCGGGTCGCTGCTGCTGACCGCCGCCGCCGTCTACATCGTCTGCCGCGCGGTCGGGCACGGCGACGGCGCGTGGGGCTACCTGCAGGCGGCTGCCGAGGCGTCGATGGTCGGCGGACTGGCCGACTGGTTCGCCGTCACCGCGCTGTTCCGGCATCCGCTGCGGCTGCCGATCCCGCACACCGCGATCATCCCGAGCAAGAAGGACCAGATCGGCGAGGCGCTGGCTGGCTTCGTCCAGCAGTACTTCCTGACCACCGAGATCGTCAGCGAGCGCGTCGCGGCGGCCAAAGTTCCGCAGCGGATGGGGGAGTGGCTGGCCGATCCCGACCACGCCCGCCGGCTGGGCGACGAGGTGAGCCTCGCCATCGGCGGGTTGGCGAGCGTGCTGCGCGACGACGAACTGCGCGACTCGGTGGCCACGTTCGCCGACAAGCGGCTGCGCGAGGCCGACATCTCGCCGCTGCTGGCGCGGCTGATCGACGCCATCCGCGACGCCGGCCAGCACCAGGCCGTGCTGACCACCGTCCTGCGCGGCACCCGCAAGTTCCTCGATCGCAACCGCGGCGAGTTCCGCAAGCGGGTGGACGAGCAGTCCTGGCTGCCGACCTTCATCGACGGCCCGTTGTTCAACGCCGGGTTCACCTGGGCGCACAACTTCCTCGGCGAGGTCATCGACGACGAGAACCACGAGCTGCGCCGCGGCTTCGACGACCAGCTGCGCGATCTGGCCGAGCGGTTGCGCACCGACCCCGAGCAGATCGCCAAGGTCGAGGCCGCCAAGCTCACGCTGCTCGACCATCCCCGAGTGCGCGAGTGGCTCGCCAGCATCTGGGGGACAGTGAAGCAGCTCGTCCTCGACGGCGCGCAGGACCCGGATTCCGAACTGCGTCGCTCGATGGAATCGCTGGTGATGCGCGCCGGCGAGGTGTTGCGCGACGACGACCAGGGCATCGCCGCGAAGGTCGACGAGGCGCTCCAGCGGGTGACCGGGCACATCGTCACGAACTACGCCGAGGATCTGACGGCCGTCATCTCGACCACCGTGCAGCGCTGGGACACCGCCGAGACGAGCCGGCGTCTCGAGCTGCAAGTGGGCCGCGACCTGCAGTTCATCCGGATCAACGGCACCGTGGTGGGCGCGCTGGCCGGCTTGGCGATCTACGCGATCAGCCGGCTGTTCTGACGGCCGGCGGCGCGCTCAACGCGGACCGCTGGACGCGGAACAGCACGTTCAGCGCGGCGATCCACACCAGGCTCGCGCCGAGCATGTGCAGCCCGACGAGCAGCGGCGGCACGTGCAGGAAGTACTGCGTGTAACCGATGACGGCCTGTCCGAGCTCGACGCCGAGCAGCACGGCGGCCGCCTGGCGAATCGAGGAGTCGGCTCGCAGCGCGGTCACCAACGCGAGCAGCCCGACCGTCAGGCCGATCAACACCATCACCGAGTCCGCGTGCAGCTGCGCCATCGAGGCGACGTTCAGCCCGGTGCGGTGCACCGTTCCGTCGTCGGCCCTGTCGCCGGCGTGCGGGCCGCTGCCGGTGACGACGGTGCCGATTGCGAGGGCGGTGGCGGTGACGAGGACGGTGAGCCGGGCGAGCAGGACGGCACCCGTCGGCACTTGCACTCGCACCGGCGCCGGCATCAGCTCAGCCGCTCCGGCGACCCGCCGCCACAGCACGAACGTGACCGCGATGATCGACATCGACAGCAGGAAGTGCAGCGCCACCAGCCACGGGTTGAGGTGCGTCAGCACAGTCAGGCCGCCGAGCACGGCTTGCGCGGGAACGCCCAGCGCGGCGGCCGTGGCGAGCGGGCGTTCCCGGCGCAGCGCCATTGCCGCGAGCCAGGTGGCCACCGCGATGATCGTCAGGACGAAGGTCAGCTGCCGGTTGGTGAACTCGATGACTCCGTGGATCGCGTACTGATGTGTCGGGGTGAGCGACCCGTTCGTGCACGACGGCCAGGTGGGGCAGCCAAGGCCGGAGTCGCTGAGCCGGACGGCGCCGCCGGTGACGACGATCGCGACGTTCGCGATCACCGAGGCGAGCGCGAGGCGCCGCAGCGCGGTCGCGGTCTGCAGCCAGCCGGGCAGCCGGCTGAACGTCCGACGCGGTTCGATGGCGGCCGTCGCGGCCGCGCGCTCGGGCGCCGTCGAGCGCACCGGGTCGTCAACGGGCCGCATGGCGAGAAGGGTAGTTCGTGCCGTGCGTCGCTCGACTCGCTCGGGCGCCGCGGGGCCGCGGGGCCGCGGCCTCAGCGCGGGTTGACCATCCGCACCGACGTCGGCGTGCCCGGGGCCCCGCCGGCCTTGCTCGGGTATTCGGGCACGCCGACGCACGTCCACAGCAGACACGCGACGTCGGCGCCGAGGAACGCGGGTATGTCGGCGTCCTGAAAGGTCATGCCGGACGCGCCGGCGCCAAGCGCGTAGGCCAACAGATGCAGCCGTCCCTCGACGATGCCGGCGGCCAAATGCGCCTCTCGGTAGCCGTGGTCGTCGAGGCCGGCGAGGTCGATCGCTGAGACGGCGACGAACGCGGCGTCGCGGGCGAGGCCCTGTTCCAAGGCCACCCGGAACGCCTCCTCGCGCAGATCGACGGCGCGCACGGCAGTGTCGAGGTCGGGCCAGCGGTACAGGCCGGGCGCGACGCCGTCGACCGAGTGCACGACCAGCCAGTGCGGGACGTCGATCCCGCGCATCGCGGCGGCCAGCATGTCGACGACCACGTCTCGCGCCAGCGCGCCCGTCGGGTCGAGCCGGCGGGTCGAGCCCCGGCGCAGCACGACCTCGTCCAGCGGCTCGCCCTGCTCGTCGGCGGCCGGCCGCACCCGCGCGCCGCGCGGCGTCTCCGGCCCGAGCCGGTCTTGGTGGCCAGCGCGCTGGGCCGCCACGACGAGCGGGAACACGACCGCGTCCGGGTCGAACTCGCCGGCGACCGCCGACGCCCGCGGCTTGAGCGCCGGCTCGCCCGAGCCGAGTCCGACCACGGCGACCGGGAACTCCTGCGCGCCGTCGGCGCCGACCAGGTCGGCGACGGCCGCGTCCGGGAATGCGGCGAACAGCCGCGCGGCAACCCCCGCCGAGTCGGCGACGGCGAGCAGCTGCGCGAGCATCGTCCCGGCGTCCCAGTAGATGTGCCGGTAGCCGCGCTCGCGGTAGCGCCAGCCGGTGCGCCACGGGACGCCGGTGACGACGACGGAAGGCGCGTCGCCGAGTGGTGCCGCGGCGACTTGCACCAGCTCGTGCGCGAGCGGGTCGTACCAGTGGACGCCCGCCGGGAGCGCGCCGCCGTCGGGGACGGCTGCGTAGAGCTCCAGTGGGAACCGCGCGCCCGCCGACCCGGCTGCGCGGAACAGCCAGCGCCGGCCGTTGCGCTCGGTGGTCCGCGTGACGCCGGCGGACAGGTAGAGCAGCCGGGCCAGCCCGGCGAGATCGAGGTCGGTCGGGTCGACCTCGGCGCCGGCGAGGACGGCCGTGGCGGCCGTCCTCGCCGGCAGCAGCTCGCGGGGCAGCGACATCCGCGGGAGGTCGGCGGGGTACTGCTTGTAGAACTTGGGAAACCGATCGGCGTCGTTCACGACGAGGTCCTGGACGATCCGCTCGTCGGGGGCGGGGTCGGTCCACTCGCGGCCGGGTTCATAGCTCGTCAGGCGGTGCAGCAGCTGCGTCGTCGTCTCGACCACCGATGGACCGTATCGCTGACGGGAACGAGGCGACTGGTCATACCCGGTTATCGAGGCCTGCGGTCAGCGCTCGGCCTGTGACCGCGGCACGGCGGTTCGCCAGGCAGCGGCCCACGTAGGCGCGGGCCGCGGCGCCGACCGGCAAACTTGGGTCTCGTGACCGCCAGTTCGCCGATCCGCCACCCGGTCCAAGCGCTCGTCACCCGCCGCGAGGACCTCGCCGAGCTGCGGGCCGAGAGCCGCATGTCCGCCTATGTCTACGGCGACGTCCTGGTCCTCGCGGCCACGGCTGGTGTCTCGGACGGGGCGGTCCGCTCCGGGGAGGCGTTGCTGGTCGTCCTCGGGGCAGTGCTGTCGACCTATGTCGCACACGTGCTGGCCGATGTCGTGGGCGCGGTGTTCGCCGGCCGCGCTTCGGCTGCGGCGCTGCTGGCCGAGGCGCGGGATTCGGTGCCGGTGCTGAGCGCGGGCCTGCCCTCGTTCGCGCTGCTCGGCACCGCCGCGCGTGGCTGGCCCACGCCCGTGTGGGCGGAGGCCCTGGCGTGCGGGATCCTGATCTTGCGGATCGCGGCGATCGGCCTGGTGTACCGCCGGCTCCGGCGCGGGACCACGGTGCAAAGCGCCCTTTGGTTCGGCGTGCTCATCGCGCTGGTCGCCGCCATCGCGGTGGCGCTCAAGTTCTTCCTGACGCACTGAGCCACTGTCGATTGCGGCCGGCACAGCAGGCAGGACGAAACGACTCAGGGGCGAGGTCCGGGGCCGGGGCGACGACGCGGCTCAGGGGCGTTGGGGGCGGGGGGCTGCGCTTGGGACTGCCTCGCCGGCGTGTAGTACGACGACGACGCCGGCAGCTGCGGCTGGGGCTGCGGCTGGGCGTACTGCGGCTGCGGCTGGGGCTGCGGCTGGGCGTACTGCGGCTGGGGCTGCGGCTGGGCGTACTGGGGCGGCGGGTACTGCGGCTGGGCATACTGCGGCTCGGCGTGCTGCCCTTCGGGGTATTGCCGCTGCGGGTATTGCTGACGGAAGTCGAACCCGCAGTTCCGGCACTGAAACGCACCTCTCTTCACGCCGTGGCCGCACACCGGGCAATCCCTCGTCTTGCGGTTGGTGACGAGCCAGAGGATGCCGAGGATGATGTCGACGATGACCCAGATGACGATGAGCGCGGTGACGCCGATGGCCGTGCCGACGTCCTTGGCGTCCTGACAGGTCTTCGCGTCGAGCGAGCCGCAGGAGCTGTCATCGTGTTGTGCCGCCACGGATCCGGCGATCACCCAGATCAACATGATGAGGTTGAAAATGACGATGACGTAGCTGAAGATGCGCCAGCCTGGTAAGAACCCCAGCCTTTTGCCATTCCGCGCCATGCAGACCCCTCCCGAGGGCGTGTTGTTTTTGAACGTAGCGTTCCTCGCCGCAGCTGCAACTCGAGCTGAGCGCCACCCGAGACCAACGGCCATGACGTCAGGGCGACGCTCGGACTCACGCAGACCGACGGACCCGGTCGGAAAGCGCGCCGATATCGACGGCATCATCACCGTCGACCCGTCGAGGACGTCCCCGTGCCGGTTGCGCTCGGAATTCTCGCCCAACTTTTCGTCTGCGCGCCTCAGAGAGGGCACCGGAATTGTCGGTACCTCTTTCTACGACGACTTCATGGCCGGGAACGAGAGCGAGCTGGACGCGGGCGATCCGGCCGCGTCGGCGCCGCGGTTGTTCATCCAGCGTCGGCCGGGGTCTGCTGCCATGGGACGTCGCGTGCGACACTTTCGTCATCGCGTTAACTAGCCGTGAGGTGGGACTCTAGTTATGGCTGACCTGTCCAAGCCGTCCAGCCCGGGGGAGTTCGATCCCTATCGGTACGGGGCGCCCGAGCCCGTTGCGCCGGTGGGACGCACCAGCCCGACCGGCAAGCAGATCTTGACCGCTTCCTGGGCCATGC
This sequence comes from uncultured Jatrophihabitans sp., assembly GCF_964251945.1. Lineage (GTDB taxonomy): Bacteria > Actinomycetota > Actinomycetes > Mycobacteriales > Jatrophihabitantaceae > Jatrophihabitans. Next base: position 958,124 of record NZ_CAXULP010000001.1, on the reverse strand, counting down.
TGAAGCGGGACCGCGAATTGATCGCGGTGCCCGTGATCGGGACGGTCGCCAGCGTCGTCGCGTTCGGTGTGCTGTTCGTGCCGGGGCTGATCCTCGGCCTCGGATCGGGTCATGAGAATCGGTTTCCGCTGTACCTGTTCGCGATCCTCGGTGGCTTCGTCGCCAGCGTGATCGGAATCTTCTTCCAGTCCGCACTGGTGATCGGCGCCTACCAGCGCGCCGACGGGCAGGATCCGACCCTTCAGGGCGTGCTCGCGGCGGCGTGGCAGATGCGCCGGCAGATTCTGCAGTGGGCGGTGTTCACGACCATCGTCGGCACGATCATCCGGGCCGTCGAGCAGCGCCTCGGCCTGGTCGGCAGGATCCTCGGCTTCCTCGGCGGCATCGCCTGGGCCGTCGCGAGCTTCTTCGCCATCCCGGTGATCATCGCCGAGGGCGTCGGCCCGATCGAGGCGGTCAAGCGGTCCTCGAACGTCATCAAGGGCATCTGGGGCACGAGCGTGCGGACGACGCTCCGGTTCGGCGCTATTACGATCGTGTTGACGATCATTCCGTCCGTGCTGCTGGTCAGCGGCGTCATAGTCGCCACGAGCGATGCCGCCACCGGCTCGGGCGGTGTGGCCGGCGGCGTCGTCCTGGCGGCAATCGGGGCGCTGATCCTGATTGCCATGAGCATCGTGTTCGGCGCCATCGCCACCTACGCCCGCGCGTTGATCTATCGCTGGGCCACCGGACGTCCCGTCCCAGGCATCGACCCCTCCCTGTTCGCCGGGGCGTTCCGAGCGAAGAAGCGGCGACGCGGCTGACCAGCTGTGCTGGGCAACCGGTGGGGCGTCACCGTGCACGATCCCCGGGCTTGTCACCCCGTTAGACCGGCTAGTGGATCCTTGGGACCGGTCGAATGGGGTGACAACCTGACTCTTCGAACCCGTGAACGCGGCGACGCTCAGTTGCTGTAGACGCGAGTCGTGTTGATGAGCACCGCGGTGCGACCCTGCTCCACCATCGTCCGGTCGTAGGCGTCCCAGTCGTCGTGCGTGCCGCCGGCCGCGGCGAAGATCTCCCGCAGCAATTGCCGCAAGGCCTCCGCGTCGAGATCGCCGTCGGCCGGGCCGAGCAGCGTCGCCCGACCTTCGACTGTGGCCCACTTCCAGCCCGAGCGGAAGGTCACGGCGACCTGCGGACGCGCCCGGAGGTTCGCCAGTTTGACCCGTCCGTAGGTGACGAAGGCGAGCACGTCGGCGCCGGCCGCCGGATCGCGCACCACGCCGGCGTTGACCAGCGAGCTCTGGATGGTGTGGTCGGCGCGCAGCGTCGAGACGACGGCGAGCCCCTGCTCGTCGCGTCCGAGAGCGGCGGCCTCACCCAGCGTCGTCATCCGCCGAGCCTGCCACGGGGAAGCCGGTGGATCGCCGAAGGCCGGTGCATCGGGAGAGGACGTGACGGTCGTCCCTCGTGGACGGGACGCTCGGGCGGAGATCGTCGGGGACGTCGCCGACGCACCGTCGGCCCGTCACCCGGAGGTACCTCGTGTCCGTCGCCGACCCCGCGTTCGATCCGTCCGTCGCCGCAGCGCAGGGCGCTGGTCCGCACGCGGACCAGCGCACGGACCACGCGCGCGTCCCCGTCCGGCGCGACCGCCTCGTGGGCCTCGCCGTCCTCGTGGCCGGCCTCGCCTGGGATGTCGCCGGAAGCCAGCTGCATCATCACTTCGCGCCCAAGCAGGCCAGCGGCTGGCGGGAATTGCCCGTCTACGCGATCTCCGGCGTGCTGGGGTGGATCGTCGCCTATGGCATCGCCTACATCGGCCCGCATCGTGCCGTGCCGACTGCGCGCACATCGCGACGGGTGGCGCTGGGGCTCGCGCCGTTCAGCGTCATCGCCACCGCGCTGCTCTGGTACACCCCGATCCCGTTCTGCCTGGCCGCGGCGTCGGCCCAGCTGATCGTCCGCGCCCGGGCCGACGGCTCGGTCTCGCGCTGGGACCGGCCGTGCTGGGCGATCGCGGCCGCGTGCGTCGTCGTGACGATCGCGATCGAGGTCGTCCGGATCGTGCACGCCGCCGGTTAGCATGTCGCTACCTCGAAGGCGGGTGAGCACATGGCGGACGACGTCGTGACGTTCGCGCTCGCCCGGCGAGGACCGACGATCAGCCCCGCGACGCCGCCCGTCCTCGCTGCGCTCGCCGCGTGCGTCCTCTACGCCGCGACGGTGGTCGCCTCACTCGTCGACCGGTCCGCCTTCTCGTTCGCCGCCGACGACGTCGTGTGGTTCGGGGCGTGGCTGGTCTGCGCGATCGCCGGGGGCGTGCTCGCGCGGTCCGCGGCCGGGCGGCGCTACGGCTGGCTGATGCTGACCATCGGGCTCGGGGCGCAGACCGCAGCCGTCGCGGGCGTGCTCGGACCGGCCCTGCTCCGCCGGGGTGAGGCGGACGGTCTGGCCGAAGCCCTGCTGCTCGCCCGCAGCGTGCTGGCCGACCTGCCGCAGGCGCTCCTGCTGGGCTTCGGCGTCCTCGTGTTCCCGGACGGCCGGCTGCCCTCGCCGAGCCGGCGGTGGCGGGCGGTCGCGATCGCCGCCGCCGCGTGCACCGCCGTGCTGCTGGTCGGCGATCTGGTCAAGTCCGGCCGACTCGACGACGGCGCCGGCCGCACCAATCCGCTGGGCGTGCCGGCGCTGCACGCGGGCGTGCACGCCGCGCAGACCGTCGTCTTTGTCGGGCTCGTGATCGTCCTGGTCGTCAGCCTCGTCGCCCTCATCGCGCGGTGGCGGCGGGGCACCGGCGCCGAGCGCACGGCGATCGCGCTCTTCGCGACCGCCGCCCTCTGGCTGGTGGCGAGCGGACTCACCGAGCTGACGCTCGCGCTGGCGGGGCACGACAGCCCGTCGCTGCTGGGCAGCGCGGCCGAGGGCCTCGCGATCTGCAGCCTTCCCCTGGCCTCGCTCACCACGACGATGCGCCGGCAGCTGTTCGACGCCGAGGTCGTGCTCAACCGCAACCTCACCTACCTCGCGGTGACGGTGGTCGTCGTCGCCGGCTACGCCGTCGCGGTCACGATCCTCGGCACGCTGTTCGACTCGCGGTCGGCGTTCGGCATCTCGCTGCTGGTGACGGGCGTGATCGCGGTCGTGTTCGGCCCGCTGAAGCTTGCCGCCGAACGGGCCGTCGGCTACCTGCTGCTCGGCCGGCGGATGTCGCCGTACGGCGCGCTGACCACGCTCGGCCGGCGCATCGACGTCAGCCTCTCGCCCGACGAGGCCCTTGAGGCGGCCGTGCGCACCGTCGCCGAGACGTTCCGGCTGCCGTACGTCGAACTCGTCGTGGACGTCGAGCGCGAGGCCCGGACGGTCGCCGCGCACGGAACGCCGACGGCCACGCCGATCGAGGTCGCGCTCGTCCACCGGGGACGCCGCAGCGGCACGCTGCGGCTGGCGCCGCGCTCGCCGAATGAGCGGTTGACCGGGGCCGACGAACGGCTGCTCGCCGACTTCGCGGCCCGCATCGCCGGCGCCGTCGAGGCGGTCCACCTGACCGAGCAGCTGCGCCGGTCGCGGACCACGCTCGTGCAGGCCAGCGAGGAGGAGCGCCGCCGCATCCGCCGCGAGCTGCACGACGGCATCGGCCCGGTGCTGGCCAGCACCGCCCTCGCCGTGCAGCGCGTCGAGCGCCAGTTGGGCGCGGACGACGAGCGCCGCAACGCGCTGTCGACCACCCGCCTGGACGTGCAGGACGCGATCAACGACATCCGCCGCCTGGTGAACGGCCTCGGGCCCGCATCGCTCGACGAGCTTGGACTGGTCGCGGCGGTGCGGCAACGCGCAGCCGCGCTGTCCGACCACGTCGCGTTCACGGTGGAGGCGACCGCGCCGCTCGCGGGACTGCCCGCCGCGGTCGAGGTCGCCGCCTACCGGGTCGCGACCGAGGCGATGACCAACGTCGTGCGCCATGCCGGCGCGACCATCTGCACCGTGCGGTTGGCGGCTGTCGACGCCGGTCTCGAGGTCACGATCAGCGACGACGGCGTCGGAGCAGGCGCCGACGCGATCGACGGTGTGGGGATGGCGTCGATGCGCGAGCGGGTCAGCGAGCTCGGCGGTCGGGTGACGGTCAGCTCGGACGGCTCGGGAATGCAGGTGCGCGCGTGGCTGCCGGCGCTGTGACCGCGGTGATCCGGGTCGTCGTCGCCGACGACCACCCGGTGTTCCGCCGCGGGCTGTGCGCGACCCTCGACGACATCGTCGGGGTGGAGGTGGTCGACGCGGTCGGCGACGGCGCGGCCGCGATCGCGTCGGCACGGCAGCACCGGCCCGACGTCGTGCTCATGGACCTCGCCATGCCGGGTGTCGACGGCCTGACCGCCTGCCGGGCCGTCGTCGGCGAGCTTCCGGACGTCGCCGTGCTGGTGCTGACGATGAGCGACGACCCGGACTCCATCGGCGCCGCGCTGCGGGCCGGCGCCCGGGGCTACCTGCTCAAGGGCGCGGACGAGGCGGCCATCGAGCGGGCGCTGGCCTCGGTCGCGGCCGGCGAGGTCGTGCTCGCCGGCGCCGCGGCCGCTCCGGTGCTCGACGCGCTGACCGGACGGCGCACCCTAGACCGGCCCTTTCCGCAGTTGACGACCCGCGAGGTCGAGGTGCTCGACCTCGTCTCCCGCGGGCTGGGCAACATCGCCATCGCCCGCGAGCTGTGCCTGAGCGACAAGACCGTCCGCAACCAGGTGTCGACGATCCTCACCAAGCTGGGCGCCGCCGATCGCGCCGAGGCGATCGAGCTGGCTCGACAAGCCGGCCTCGGCGCCGCCGTGCGCCGGTGACCCTGATGTCGCGGCGGACTGTCCAGGTGCGGCCCGACCTCGACCGCGTGACGCGCAAACCGCGCTAAGACTTACGGAAACTCACGCGTGCCCGATAAACGCTGCAGGCACCTATGGAGCGGACCCACGCGTCAGTTGTTGGAGCTGTCCGAGCCGTGCGGCGACTAGGGCGAGATCGGCGGAGCGTGGTGCCATGATGCGTCGGTGCCAGATGAGTCCTGGTCTGACCGCTGGCGAGAACGCGAGGCTCGCCGTGCTCGTCGGGCTGAGGACCCGCGAACACAGGCGGTCCGTGCCGCTGTCGCGGCGGCGAAAGCCGAGCACGTGTCTGACCCGGCCGAGGTCCGCGCGTTGGTGATGTGGGAGATGTCGGTGCGCGGCGTCACCGAGGTTGATCCTGCAGAGCTTGATTTCTTGGTACGACTCGTCGGCTCTCCGCGCCGCACCGCGGCGGGTCTGATCGCACGGCAGGTCAGAGACCTCGCCGGGGTCGTCGGCTTCCTTCGCGACGTCGCCAGGGAGGACGCGTGGCTGAGCTCGACCGAGCCGCCGGAGGGTCTGCAGGGCGTGGCGGCCTGGCGTCCGGACCAGCTGCAGATCACGATCGACGTGCCGACCCGGGAGCTGGCGCCCGCCCGCCATGTGTTGGCCCGCCTGTTCGCCGAGGCGCCGCGCACTCGGAATAGCGGGGCGGAGTCGGATCAGGTCCGTCCCTTGGAGGTCTGGCTGTCATCACCTCAAGGCGGCGACCCGACCAGCCCGGTTGTGCTGCACATCGGCGAACACAGCATCACCGAGCTGAGTGGCGACCATGTCGATCTGGCCCGCCGACTGATCAACGCGTACGGCGACGACCAACACGCCATCGCGGTCGCCGCCGAAGCGCGCGGCCGAGACGTCGACACCGGTCGACTTCGTCTGTTCCTGCCCGACCGTCCGTAGGTGCGGATTGCTGGCTGGATTCGTGGCATGGGGACGCGCGCCGCCGAGCCGTTCCGCGCTCGATAGCTCGGCAAGCGACTGCGGCGAGGCCGAGGGCCCAGTAGCCGTCCTGCGTCAGCTCACGAGAGAGCGGCGAGCCTTGCGAAAGCGCACGATTGCGGCAGGCAACCCAGCCAAGGGCGCGATCCAGACAAAAGGGAGCCAGGGGAACGCATGAGAATCCGAAGTGGCGTACGCGGCGGTGGCACCGACGAAACCGCCGAGGAGCATCGAGCCAGGAATCAAGACCAGATAGGCCCACGGGTGCCGGACGAACCACGCGGCCGATCTCCGATTGAAGTCCCTGACAGCCATCACACCGCAGATTATGCCTAGCGCGGGCGGTCTCAGCGACCCGTCTCGGCGAGTGGCTGACGACCGATCCGTCGGTCAATCGATGGACTCGAACGCGGCGTCAGCGAGTGGCTGACGGCCACGCCGGGCGGCGACGCGGTGCCCTCACTCCCAGCGGAACCAGCGGGCGGCGGCGGGGACAGCGATGGCCGCCCACACGAGCAATGTCACCGTGTCGCGGCCCGGCAACCCGGCGCCGTGCTGCAGCACTGAATGCAGCCCGTCGGACAGGGCGGCCGACGGCAGGTACTGCAGTACGTCTCGCGCGGCGCCGCCGAATCGGTCCAGCGGAATCGCGATGCCGCCGGCGAACAGCAGGATCAGCCACACCAGGTTCGCCGCGGCTAGCGTCACCTCCGCGCGCAGCGTGCCGGCGACGAGCAGTCCGAGACCGCCGAACGCCGCCGTCCCCAACACCACGAGCAGCAACGCCGCGAGCGGATCGCCGTGCGGATGCCAGGCGAGCGCGAACCCGAATCCGCACACCAGCACCAGCTGCAGCAACTCGAGCAGCAGCACGGCAAGCGTCTTGCCGAGGATCAGCACCGAGCGCGGCAGGGCGGTGGCGCCGAGCCGTTTCAGCACCGCGTACTTGCGCTCGAAGCCGGTGCCGATCGCGAGCCCGGTGAACGCCGCGGACATGACGGCCAGCGCGATGATGCTCGGCACGACGAAGTCGATCCGCCGGGGCGTGTCGAGGGAGTAGAGAAGCGGCAGGTTGAAGAAGAACAACAACAACAGCGGGATCAGCAGCGTGAGCCCGACCTGCTCGCCGTTGCGCAACAGCAGCCGGAACTCCATCCGGGTCTGCGCGGCGAGCATCCGGCCGCGCGACGCCGGCGCCGGCGCCGGCGCGAAAGACAGCGGACCAGTCTCAGGCGAAAAGCTCATGGGGGTGCTCATGCGGGGTCCCCGCGGAATCGTGAAGCGTTCTGTGCGGAGCGATTTCGTGGGGTGCTGCTCACGCCCGCAGCCCCCGGCCGGTGAGGTCGAGAAAGACGTCCTCGAGCGTGCGCCGCTCGACCGCGAGATCCTCGGCGAGCACATGCTGCGAGGCGCACCAAGCCGTCAAAGTCGCGAGCAGCTGGGGCGTGACATCGCCGGTCACGAGATAGCGGCCAGGCTCCGTCTCGGCAGCCTGCGAGCCGCTCGGCAACGCGGTCAGCAGCGTGTCAAGGCGCAGCTTCGGGACGGCGCGGAAGCGGATTTGACCCTCGGCGCCGGCCCGCGTGAGCTCCGCCGGACTGCCCTGTGCGACGACCCGGCCTGCGTCGACGACCACGACGGTGTCGGCCAGCTGCTCCGCCTCGTCGAGAAAATGGGTGGTGAGCACGACGCTCACGCCGTCGGAGCGCAGCGAGCGCAGCAGGTCCCACGTGCCGCGGCGCGCCTGCGGGTCCATGCCCGACGTCGGCTCGTCGAGGAACACGAGCTCAGGCCGCGCGACCAAGGCGAGCGCCAACGACAGCCGCTGCTGCTGGCCGCCGGACAGCCGCTTCACTGCGGTGCCGGACACCGCCGACAAGCCGACGACTTCCAGCAACGCGCCGGGATCCTGCGGGTGCGCGGCATACGAGGCGAACAGCCGCAGCAGCTCGAGCGCCGTGGCGCCGGTGTAGCCGCCGACGCCGTCCTGCAGCATGACGCCGACGCGCGGACGCAGCGCCACGGCGTCGCGGATCGGGTCGAGCCCGAGCACCCGCACCGATCCGGCGTCGGCCCGGCGGAAGCCTTCGCAGATCTCGACGGTGGTCGTCTTGCCGGCGCCGTTCGGCCCGAGCAGCGCGAGGACGGCGCCGCGCGGGGCGGTCAGCGAGACGCCGTCGACGGCACGCAAGGCGCCGTAGGCCTTGACGAGATCGGCGACCTCGACGGCAGCGGGCTCGGCGGGCACGCCGCCAGTCTAGGAATCCGCGAGACCAGCCGCCGCGCTGCGCTCAGTGAAGTGACCCGCTGCGCTCAGCCGCCGCGCTGCGCTCAGCCTGCGAGCTTCGCGCTCACGGCGAAGTCGTCCACGTAATCCTGCCGCGACAGCCGCTGCACATCGGCGCGGACCGTCTCGGTGATCTCGCGCAGCACCCGTGCGCTGCGTTCGCGCTCCTGCATGCCGGCAAACACCAGCGGCGTGCCGAAGTGCACCTCGAGGGGCGCCCGGTGCCAACCGCGGGTGCCCGGTGGCTGCACCTCGCGGGTGCCGATCAGGCCGACCGGGACGACCGGCGCCTCGCTGCGTAACGCGAGCCGCGCCACGCCGGTGCGGAACTTGTGCAACCGGCCGTCCGGCGAGCGGGTGCCCTCTGGGAAGATGCCGAGCACTCGACCTTCGGCGAGCAGGTCCACGCCGACGTCGATGGACGCCGCCGCCGAGCGGGTGTCCTTCCGCTCGACCGGAACCTGCCCGAGGCCGCGGCACAACGCGGCCATCGCCGCGCCCTTGAGCCCCGGCGCGTTGAAATACTCGGCCTTGGCGAAGAAGAAGACCTGACGACCCGAGGTGATCGCGCTGAAAACCTCGTCGCAGAACGAGACGTGATTCGCCGCGAGGATCACCGGACCGCTGGCCGGCACGTTGTCGGCGCCGACGACCTTTGGGCGGAAGACCGCGCGCAGTGCCGTCCCCACCGTCAGCTCCATGGCCCTATACAGCACGCCTCGAACCTAGCGGAGCGCCGCGGAAACGAACCCATGACGCGGACGCCGAAAGATCACACGCCCCAGGTCCGAACCTGCTCGGGGAAATACGTCATACTGGTGTTGTGAAAATCCCCGGACGTGCCGCAGCGGCAGCCACCGCTGGCGACCGGACCCGGGACGCGGTGGGTCGCGCGGTCCTCGAGAACGGCCCGCAGAGCGCCGCCGACCTCGCCGACCGGCTCGGCCTGTCCGCCGCCGGGATCCGCCGTCATCTGGACGCGCTCGTGGCAGACGGCACGCTGGTGGAGCGTGAGCCGCGTCCGTCCGCCTCCCGTGGCCGTGGCCGCCCCGCTCGCCTTTACGCGCTGACCGACGCCGGCCGCGGCGCATTCCCGCACGCCTACGACGACCTCGCGAACACCGCATTGCGCTACCTGCGCGCGACGGGCGGACCCGAAGCCGTCGTCGCCTTCGCCGAGCACCGCGCCGCCACGCTCATGCAGCAGGTCGCGGCGAACATCGACGCCGCGTCGCCGCTGGCCGAGCGCACCGAGGCGATGGCCGGGGCGCTGTCGCGCGGCGGCTACGCTTCGACGACGCAGCGCGCCGGCGTCGGCGTTCAGCTGTGCCAGCACCACTGCCCGGTCGCGCACGTCGCGGCCGAGTTCCCCGAGCTGTGCGAAGCCGAGACCCGCGCCTTCGAGCAGGTTCTCGGCACCTACGTCCAACGGCTCGCCACGATCGCGCACGGCGACGGCGTGTGCACGACGCACGTGCCGCTGTCCGTCGACCAACCCGCCCACTCCGGGAGGAACCAGATATGACCACCACGCCCGAACGCCTCACCCAGGACGAGCAGATCGACGCGCTGGGGCGGTACGGCTTCGGCTGGGCCGACTCCGACGTCGCCGGAGCGGCCGCGCAGCGCGGCCTGTCCGACCTCGTCGTGCGCGACATCTCGGACAAGAAGCGCGAGCCGCAGTGGATGCTGGACCGCCGGCTGAAGGCGTTGTCGATCTTCGACAAGAAGCCGATGCCGACGTGGGGCTCCGACCTGTCCGGCATCGACTTCGACAACATCAAGTACTTCGTTCGGTCGACGGAGAAGCAAGCGGCGAGCTGGGACGACCTGCCCGCCGACATCAAGAACACCTACGACAAGCTCGGCATCCCCGAGGCGGAGAAGCAACGGCTGATCTCCGGCGTCGCAGCCCAGTACGAGTCTGAGGTCGTCTATCACAAGATTAATGAGGAGCTCGAGCGCCAGGGCGTGATCTTCCTGGACACCGACACCGCGCTCAAGGAGCACCCGGAACTGTTCGAGGAGTACTTCGGCTCGGTCATCCCGTCCGGGGACAACAAGTTCTCCGCGCTCAACACCGCGGTGTGGTCCGGCGGGTCGTTCATCTACGTGCCGAAGGGCGTGCACGTCGAGATCCCGCTGCAGGCCTACTTCCGGATCAACACCGAGAACATGGGCCAGTTCGAGCGCACGCTGATCATCGTCGACGAGGACGCCTACGTGCACTACGTCGAAGGGTGCACCGCGCCCATCTACAGCTCGGACTCGCTGCACTCGGCCGTGGTCGAGATCATCGTCAAGAAGGGCGGCCGCTGCCGCTACACGACGATCCAGAACTGGTCGAACAACGTCTACAACCTGGTCACCAAGCGGGCGAAGGCCGAGGCCGGCGCGACCATGGAGTGGATCGACGGCAACATCGGCTCCAAGGTCACCATGAAGTACCCCGCGGTATGGCTGACCGGCGAGCACGCCAAGGGCGAGGTCCTGTCCATCGCGTTCGCCGGCGAGGGCCAGCACCAGGACGCCGGCGCCAAGATGCTGCACCTCGCGCCGCACACGTCCTCGACCATCGTCAGCAAGTCGGTGGCGCGCGGCGGCGGCCGGACGTCCTACCGCGGGCTCGTCCAGGTGAACAAGGGCGCCTACGGCAGCGCCTCGACGGTGAAGTGCGACGCGCTGCTCGTCGACGACATCAGCCGCTCGGACACCTATCCCTACGTCGACGTCCGCGAGGACGACGTGTCGATGGGCCACGAGGCGACCGTGTCGAAGGTCAGCGAGGACCAGCTCTTCTACCTGATGAGCCGCGGCCTGTCCGAGGACGAGGCGATGGCGATGGTCGTGCGCGGCTTCGTCGAGCCGATTGCCCGCGAGCTGCCGATGGAGTACGCCCTCGAGCTCAACCGGCTGATCGAACTGCAGATGGAAGGAGCCGTTGGCTAGATGACGGCCCTGCTCAAAACACCGACCGGATCGCCGGCTGAACGCTTCACCTCGCTCGACCCCGACGCGTTTCCCGCGGTCAGCGGTCGCGATGAGGCCTGGCGCTTCAGCCCGCTGGCCCGGCTTCGCCCGCTGATCGAGGGCGCGCCAAGCGGAGCTTGCCTCGAATGGAACGTCGAGCTGCCGGCCGGCGTCGAGCTGGTCGAGCTGGCCAGTGACGACCCGTCGTTCGGCGAGTTGCCCGCGCCGGTAGACCGGCTCAGCGCGCTCGCGCTCGCCCGCTCCGGCGGCGCGCTGGCGCTGCGGATCGCGAAGGGCGCCGAGCTCGACGAACCGGTCATCGTTCGGCTGCGCGGCACCGGAACGTCGGACGCCGTCTGGTCCCACGTCGTCGTCGACATCGGCGATCACGCGCAGGCCACCGTCGTGCTCGCCTACGAGGGCAGCGCCCATTACGCGGCCGAGACGTCGGTGCTCGTGCGCGACGGCGCCCGGCTGTCCCTCGTGCAGGTGCACGAGTGGGCAGACGACACCCTGCACACCGACCACGTCGGCGCCCGGGTGGGCCGCGACGCGGCCTACCGCTACACCTCCATCTCCTTGGGCGGCGGCGTCGTCCGCACCTCGCCGACCGTCGCGTTCACCGGCCCCGGCGGCCGTGCCGAGCTGCTCGGCGTCGCCTTCGCCGGCGAGCATCAGCACTTCGAGTCCCGGCTGTACATCGACCACAGCGCGCCGCAGTGCACCTCCGACGTCCTGTACAAGAACGCGCTGCGCGGCGAATCGGCCCGCACGGTGTGGGTCGGCGACGTGCGCATCCGGCCGTCCGCCGTCGGCACCCGCACCTACGAACTCAACCGCAACCTGCTGCTCTCGGACGGCGCGCGCGCCGACTCGGTCCCGAACCTCGAGATCGAGACCGGCGACATCGCCGGCGCCGGGCACGCCAGCGCGACGGGACGATTCGACGATCTGCAGCTGTTCTACCTGCAGTCGCGCGGCATTCCCGAGGACGAGGCGCGCCGGCTGGTGGTCCGCGGCTTCTTCGCCGACGTCGTCGAGCGAATCGGGCTGCCGGAGCTTGAGGCGCGCATCATGACCGCGATCGAGGCCCGCCTCGGTTTCGCGGCCGAAGACACCGACCTGGAGACCGAATGAGCACCCTGGAAATACGCGACCTGCACGTCACGGTCGGCGCCGGCGACGACACCACCGAGATCCTCAAGGGCGTCGACCTGACCGTCTCCTCCGGCCAGACGCACGCGATCATGGGCCCGAACGGCTCGGGCAAGTCCACTCTCGCCTACTCGATCGCCGGCCATCCGAAGTACACGGTCACCGGCGGCTCGGTGACCCTCGACGGCGCGGACGTCCTCGCGATGACCGTCGACGAGCGCGCCCGCGCAGGGCTGTTCCTCGCCATGCAGTACCCGGTCGAGGTGCCGGGCGTGTCGGTGTCGAACTTCCTGCGCAGCGCGGCGACCGCGGTCCGCGGCGAGGCGCCCAAGCTGCGCACCTGGGTCAAAGAGGTCAACTCCGCGATGACCGCGCTGGAGATCGACAAGGCGTTCGCCGAGCGCAGCGTCAACGAAGGCTTCTCCGGCGGAGAGAAGAAGCGGCACGAGATCCTGCAGCTCGAGCTGCTCAAGCCCAAGATCGCGATCCTGGACGAGACCGACTCCGGCCTCGACGTCGACGCGCTGCGGGTGGTCAGCGAGGGCGTGAACCGCGTCCGCCAGGACGGCATCGGCACCCTGCTGATCACGCACTACACGCGCATCCTCAACTACATCGCCCCGGACTTCGTGCACGTCTTCTTCGGCGGGCGCATCGTCGAGTCGGGCGGCCCGGAACTCGCCGACGTCCTCGAGAACGAGGGCTACGCGCGGTTCGGGGTGCCGGAGATCGCGAGCGCGTGACATGACTCTCGACGTCGAGGCGGTCCGCAAGGACTTCCCGATCCTCAGCCGCGAGGTGCACGGCAAGCCGCTCGTGTACCTCGACTCGGCCAACAGCGCGCAGAAGCCGCAGGCGGTCATCGACGCCGAGGCCGACTTCTACGCCCAGCACTACGCCAACGTCGCGCGCGCCGTGCACACCCTCGGCAGCGAGGCGACCAACGCGTTCGAGGGCGCCCGGGACAAGGTGGCGGCCTTCCTGAACGCGCCATCCCGCGACGAGATCATCTTTACCGCCAACATCACCGCAGCGCTGAACCTGCTCGCCTACTCGTTCTCGAACGCGAGCACCTTCCCCGGCGCCGATCAGTTCCGGCTGGGCCCGGGCGACGAGGTCGTCGTCACCGAGATGGAGCACCACAGCAACCTCGTGCCGTGGCAGCTGCTGTGCCAGCGCACCGGCGCGACGTTCCGCTGGATCCCGATCCACGGCGACGGTCCGAACAGCGGTCGGTTGGTCGAGTCCGCCATCGACGAGGTGATCACCGAGCGCACCAAGATCGTCTCCTTTGTCTACCAGTCCAACGCGCTCGGCACGATCAACCCGGTCGAGCGGATCATCGCCCGGGCGAAGGCAGTCGGCGCGTACACGATCGTCGACGCGGCGCAGGCGGCGCCGCACCTGCCGCTCGACGTGCAGGCGCTCGGCGCCGACTTCGTCGCGTTCACCGGCCACAAGCTGTACGGCCCGAGCGGCGTCGGCGTGCTGTGGGGCCGCTACGAGCTGCTCGCCGCCATGCCGCCGTTCCTCGGCGGCGGCGAGATGATCGAGACGGTGTCCATGCAGGGCACCACCTACGCCGAGCCGCCGCACCGCTTCGAGGCGGGCACGCCGATGATCGCCCAGGCGGTCGCGCTCGGCGCCGCCGTCGACTACGTCACCGGCCTCGGCATGCACGACATCCGCGAGCACGAGCAGGCGCTCACCGCTTACGCCCTGGACGCGCTGCAGACGGTGCCGGACCTGTCGATCATCGGCCCGTCGACGCCGGTCGATCGCGGCGCGACGATCTCGTTCGCGATCAAGGGCGTGCACCCGCACGACGTCGCCCAGCTACTGGACGAGGATGGCATCGCAGTGCGCGCCGGACACCATTGCGCGCGCCCGGTGTGCGTGCGCTACGGCGTGCCGGCCACCACCCGTGCCTCGTTCGGCATTTACACGACCACTGCCGAGATCGACGCTCTCGTCGCCGGCGTCCGGCGGGTCCAGGAGGTGTTTGCGCGGTGAGCGTCTCCATGGACTCGATGTATCAGCAGATCATCCTGGACCACTACAAGAACCCGCAGCACCGCGGACTGCCCGACCCGTTCGACGCCGAGGTGCACCACGTGAACCCGACCTGCGGCGACGAGGTCACCCTGCGGGTGCGGCTCGCCGACGGCGCGGTCGCCGACCTCGGCTGGGAGGGCGAGGGCTGTTCGATCAGCCAGGCGTCCACGTCGGTGATGAGCGAGCTGGTCGTCGGCAAGCAGGTCGACGAAGCGATGGCGCTGCAGCAGAAGTTCCTCGAGCTCATGCAGTCGCGCGGCGCCGCCGAGCTGACCGAGGCCGACGAGGACGAGCTCGAGGACGCCGTCGCGTTCGAGGGCGTGTCGAAGTACCCGGCGCGCGTCAAGTGCGCGCTGCTGGGCTGGATGGCGATGAAGAGCGCCGTGGCCGAAGCCGGCTGGGGCACGAGCGGCCACGACCCGAAAAAGGAGAGCTCATGAGCTCGGCAACACTGCCGTCCCGCGACGAGATCGACGAGGCGATGCGCGATGTCGTCGACCCCGAACTCGGGATCAACGTGGTCGACCTCGGCCTCGTCTACGACGTCAGCGTCGAGGACGCCGAGGGCGGTCGGGTCATCACCATCGACATGACGCTCACCTCGGCGGCCTGTCCGCTGACCGACGTCATCGAGGACCAGGCGCACTCGGCGTTGACCGGCGGGCCGACGCCGCTCGCGACCGACATCAAGATCAATTGGGTCTGGCTGCCGCCGTGGGGCCCGGACAAGATCACCGACGACGGCCGCGAGCAGCTGCGCGCCCTCGGCTTCAACGTCTGACCCGGCGCACTGCACGCAGGCGGACCAGCGGTGACGACACCCAACAGCAGCGGCCCGGACAGCTCGCCGATCGGCTTGGCGGGCCGCATCACCACGGCCACCCGCGGCGCGGACGGCCCCGGCGAGGTCGAGGTGCGCATTCGCGGCGGCACGGAGACGTTCATCGCCCGCTCGGCCGAGCCGCTCGCCAAGAACCAGGCGGTGATCATCGCCCAGACCCTCGGGCCGCGGACCGTGATCGTGCTGCCATGGGCCGACCCGGTGGAGTCTCTTCTCGAGCTTTGAGTAGCGTCGAATCAAGGAGGTGACCGCCCGTGTTCGGTTACCACGTGCCGGCGCCAGACCAGGCGATGCTCGTCTCCGGCGGCAGGTCCGAAGGCGGCACGCCGTTCCGGGTCGTCACCGGGCACGGCGCGTTCGTCCTGCCGTTCGTGCGCAAGTACCAGTTCTTGACGCTTGCCATGTTCGAAGCCGAGGTCGACGAGCCGTGCGTGACCCGCCAGGGCATCGCGTTGACCGTCAAGGCGGTGATCGCGGCCAAGATCGGCAACGACCAGGAGTCGATCGTCAACGCCGCGCAGCGGTTCCTGTCCGACCAGGACCAGATGGCGACGCTCACCGGCCGCATCTTCTCCGGCCACCTGCGCTCGATCATCGGCTCGATGACCGTCGAGGAGATCATCACCGAGCGGCAGAAGCTCGCCACCGAGGTGCTCGACGGCTCCAAGGACGAGATGGCGAAGATCGGGCTGATCGTCGACGCGCTGCAGATCCAGTCGATCGACGACGGCGGGCTCGGCTACATCAAGGCCATGGCGGCGCCGCACAACGCCCGTATCCAGCAGGCGGCGCAGATCGCCCAGGCGGCCGCCGACCAGGCGTCCGCCGAGGCGCAGCAGCAGTCGTTGCGCAAGCAGGCCGAGTACGAGCGCGAGACCGCGGTGACCCGGGCCGGCTACGCCGCCGAGACCCAGGCCGCGCAGCAGCGGGCCAGCCAGGCCGGGCCGCTCGCCCAGGCGCAGGCCCAGCAAGAGGTCATCGACGAGCAGACCCGGCTGGCCCAACGTCAGGCCGAGCTACGCCAGCAGCAGCTCGTCTCCGAGGTGATCAGGCCCGCTGAGGCGGAGGCCGAGCGCGTCCGCATCCTCGCGAAGGCCGACGCGGAGCGCACCCAGATCCAGGCGGCCGCCGCGGCCTCGAGCAACCGGGTCGCGCTCGACCAGCTGTTGATCGAGCAGCTGCCGCTGATCGTCGAGAAGGCGGCGGGCGGCCTGGCCAATGCCAACGTCACGCTGCTCAACGGCTCGGACGGGCTGTCCGAGGTGGTGTCCGGACTCGTCGGACAGGGTCTGGCGATCTTCGACTCGCTGCGCTCGAACGTCGGCGCCGACAAGCACGGCCGCGACGACGCAGGTGCCCGGCCGGCGATCGAGTCCGGCGACGAGCCGGCGTGACTGCGCCGGTTCCTGGGGCGCCGGTTCCTGGGGCGCCGGTTCCTGGGGCGCGCGCGGACGTCGACGCCGACGTGTTCGACTACCGCGGGCTGCTCGACGACCACGAACGCGCGCTGCTCGACCGCTTGCGGGCGTGGCTGCTGGACAACCTCGCGCCGGTCGCCGACGACCACTGGGCCCGCGCGGAATTCCCGCACCAGCTGCTGCCCGGCTTCGCTGAACTCAACGTCGTCGGCCTGCCCTACGACCTGCCCGGCACGCCGACCGAGGGCCGGCTGCTGGCCGGCTTCGTCAGCCTGGAGATCTCCCGCGTCGACTCGTCCTTTGCCTCGTTCTACGGCGTGCACAGCGGCCTGGCGATGGGCTCGATCTACTACTGCGGCTCCGACGAGCAGCGCGAGCGCTGGCTGCCGGAGATGCGGAGCTTGGCCAAGATCGGCGCGTTCGGCCTGACCGAACCGCACGGCGGCTCGGACGTCGCCGGCGGGCTGGAGACCACGGCGACCAGGAACGGCGACGGATGGGTGCTTGACGGCGCGAAGCGCTGGATCGGCAACGCGACCTTCGCCGACCTGATCGTCATCTGGGCCCGCGACGTCGCCGATGACAGGGTGTTGGGCTTCGTGGTCGAGAAGGGCACGCCGGGCTTCACGGCCACGAAGATGGAGGGCAAGCTGGCGTTGCGCAGCACGCAGAACGCCGATCTCGTGCTCGACGGCGTGCGGGTGCCTGACGCCAACCGCTTGCAGCGGGCGAACAGCTTCAAGGACACCAACACGGTGCTGCGGCACACCCGCGGCGGGGTGGCGTGGAGCTCGGTCGGGGCGATGATCGCCGTCTACGAGGTCGCGGTGCAATACGCGACGGACCGCGTCCAGTTCGGCCGGCCGATCGGCGGCTTCCAGCTGGTGCAGGACCTGCTCGCCCGGATGCTCGCCAACATCACCGCCTCGCTCGGGTTGGCGGTGCGGGTGGCCCAGTTGCAGGACGACGGCATCTTCCGCGACGAGCAGGGCGCCCTGGCGAAGTCCTATTGCACGAGCCGGCTGCGGGAGACCGTCGGCTGGGCGCGCGAGCTGCTCGGCGGCAACGGAATCCTGCTGGACTACGGCGTCGCGAAGTACTTCAACGACGCGGAGGCGCTGTACTCCTTCGAGGGCACCCGCGAGATCAACTCGCTGATCGTCGGCCGGTCGATCACCGGCCTGGGCGCGTTCACGTAAGCGCGCCGACGCTGTGGTCCTGGCGTGTCGCGCTTTCGGCGGGGGAGACCTCGGGGAGCGCGTCCTCCGCGATCACCACGCGGTTGCGGCCCTGCCGTTTCGCCTCCAGCAGCGCGGCGTCGGCGGAGCCGACGACATCGGCGAGCGGCTGTCCGGCCTCGGCCATCGCCAGCCCGAAGCTGGACGTGTACGTCGGGCAGTCCGCGGTCACCAGCGTCAGCGCCAGGCGCTCGCGGATCCGCTCCAGGATGCGCACCGCTTCGCGCTGGTCGCAGTCCGGCAGCACCACCACGAACTCCTCGCCGCCGTAACGCCCGCACAGGTCGTCCGGACGCAGGCATTCGCGCAGCACCCGGGCGAAGACGCGCAGCGCCTGGTCGCCCGCGCCGTGCCCGTACTTGTCGTTGACGATCTTGAAGTGGTCGAGGTCGGCGAACGCGACCGCATAGGCCCTGCGTTCGGAGACCAGCTCGCGGACCGAATTCTCCAGTGAGCGCCGGTTCGGCAGGCCGGTGAGCGCGTCGGTGCTGGCCGCGATTTCGGAGCGGGTGAACGCGCGCATCATGCCGATTCGATCCGAGGCACGCCGCGACACCAACTCCAGCGCCGTGCGTCCCTCGACGGGCGGCGGAGCGTCGACCGGGCCGGCGGCATGCACGACCCCGACCGTCGTCCCGCTGACGCTCACCGGGACGCACACCGCCGAGCAGGGGGTCGGCGCATCCTTCAAATACGGGCAGGCGTCGAGCGCGCGGCTCGACTCGAACACCAGCACCTCTCCGCGCTGCGCCGCCGGGCAGTGCCCGGGCGACTCGACCGAGCAGCCGGTCTGCTTTGCGTCGCCAGTGGTCACCGTCTGCTGGAAGTGCGCCCGGCTGGAGTCGGCGAGCAACATCTCGACGCTCAGCTCCGGCACGGTCTCCCCGAGGGCCTGTTCGACGACGGCGAACACCCGTTCCTCACTCGGCGACAGCTCGAGCGCGCGCTGCAGCCGAGCCTCGAACTCATTCGCGCGCGCCACGCCGGCCAGGTCGTTGTCGCGTTCGGCGAGCTCGACGTCACGTCGCCGTGCGACACGCCCGAGCAGCGCATGGCTGCCGATGGCGATCAACAACGCCAGCACGGCGAGCACGATCAGCGTGGTGATGTCGCCAGAGATGGAGTGCTGCAGGGCGGCGAACTGCCCGGCCCACCAGGAGTCGTCGGCCGTCCGCACCACGGCGAAGTCCACCTGCGCTTGCTGGACGAGCGCGCTCATGGCGAGGAACGTCGTGAGGGTCGTTGAGGTCGCCCGCGTCGGGGAGGCCACGCTGTCGGCGGAGCTTCGCTCGCTCGCTTTGGTGACCGCCGTGAGCGCCTTGTCGAGGGCGCCGGCGCCGGCCGGCAGCGGGCCCAGCTTCGCCGTTGCCTGCTTGTAGCGAGTCCACATCCGGACCGCGCGAGTCTGCGAGGCGAACGCGTTGAGCACCGCGCCAGATGACGCGGCGGTGTTTTGGCTGGCGCGGGCTACCGCGACTTGATGCTCGGCCTGGGAGAAATAGAGCTCAGAACGGGTGAGGTAGGTCGTGGCCGCGGTGTGCGCGCTCAGCAGGTCGGCGCGCTCGCTCACTCGGTTGACGATGATCACCGACGCGGCTACGACAAGCGCGACCAGCGCCGCGGCCAACGAGCCGACGAACCACACCCTGCGGTGCAGAATCATCGTGAACCCCCTCGATCGCGGCCGCCCGGATGCTGGGGCTACCCCGAGCTATCGGCGGCGCAGGCCCCGGCTTGAGCGATTGCCTCAAGACAGTCTCAGAAGTGCGGGCCGGGGCGGTCGGCCACCTCAGCGGCCATCGCCCGGTACCCTGGGCGATGTGGGAGCGATCCGCGCCGATTCGTGAGCCGGCCAGTCACGACACCACCGGCCCGCCTACTCGCAGGAGCTTTCCATGATCACCGCCCACGACCTCGAGCTGCGCGCGGGCGCGCGGATCCTGCTCGAGCCCGTGACGCTGCGGGTTCAGCCGGGCGACCGGATCGGCCTGGTGGGCCGCAACGGCGCCGGCAAGACCACCAGCTTGCGCACCTTCGCCGGCGAGACTCTGCCGCACGGTGGCCGGATCGACCGGACCGGCCCGGTCGGCTACCTGCCGCAGGACCCGCGAACCGGCGACCTCGCCGTGCTCGCGCGCGACCGGGTGCTGTCGGCCCGCGGGTTGGACGTGCTGCTCACCGACATCGCAAAGGTGCAGGTGCAGCTCGCCGAACGTCCGGACGACGACGGCCTGCTGCGGCGCTACGGCAACCTCGAGGAGCGGTTCGCAGCACTCGGCGGATACGCCGCCGAGAGCGACGCGGCTCGGATCTGCGCGAACCTCGGGCTGCCCGATCGGGTGCTCGGCCAGGCGCTCGAGACGTTGTCCGGCGGCCAGCGGCGACGGATCGAGCTGGCTCGGATCCTGTTCGCCGATTCCGGCGCCGAGCCCACGACGCTGCTGCTGGACGAACCGACCAACCACCTCGACGCCGACTCGATCACCTGGCTGCGGGACTTCTTGCGCCAGCACACCGGCGGCCTGGTGCTGATCAGCCACGACGTCGGGCTGCTCGACGCCGTCGTCAACAAGGTCTGGTACCTCGACGCCAACCGCGCGGCCGTCGACGTCTACAACGTCGGCTGGCAGACCTACCTCAAGCAGCGCGAGGCGGATGAGAAGCGGCGGGTGCGCGAGCGCGCGAATGCCGAGCGGAAGATCGAGTCGTTGAAGACCCAGGCGGACAAGATGCGCGCGAAAGCGACGAAGGCCCGCGCGGCGCACCAGATGGACCGGCGGGCGGCCGCCCTCGCCGCCGGCCTGGCCGAGGTTCGCGTGTCGGACAAGGTGGCCAGGCTGCGCTTCCCGGCGCCGGCGCCATGCGGCAAGACCCCGCTCACCGCGGCCGGCCTGTCCAAGAGCTACGGCTCGCTTGAGGTGTTCGCCGGCGTCGACCTCGCGGTGGACCGCGGCTCGCGGGTCGTCGTGCTCGGCTTGAACGGCGCCGGCAAGACCACGCTGCTGCGGTTGCTGTCCGGGATGGAGCCGCCGGACACCGGCGAGGTCGTGCCGGGTCACGGCCTGCGGTTGGGCTACTACGCCCAGGAGCACGAGACGCTCGACCACGACCGGACGATTCTCGAGAACATGCGGACGTCCGCGTCCAGCGTCGGCCGGTCCGATCTGACCGACACCGAGCTGCGCAAGATCCTCGGCGCGTTCCTGTTTTCCGGCGACGACGTCGCCAAGCCCGCCGGCGTGCTGTCGGGCGGGGAGAAGACCCGCCTCGCGCTCGCCATGCTCGTCACGAGCGCGGCGAACGTGTTGCTGCTGGACGAGCCGACCAACAACCTCGACCCGGTCAGCCGCGGGCAGGTGCTCGACGCGCTGCGCACCTTCGAGGGCGCGATCGTGCTCGTCACCCACGACGAGGGCGCCGTGGACGCGCTGCAGCCGGAGAAGGTGATCCTCTTGCCCGACGGCATCGAGGACACCTGGAGCGCCGACCTCGCCGACCTGATCACCCTCGCCTGACCCGAGCCCGCGGCCGACCGCGCCCGGCCCGATCAGGTCAATCCGTGCCAGCGGCTCGATGAGTCGATCTTGCGACCGCGCTCGGCGGGCTGATATCAACATCGATATCGCAGGGCAACAAGCCCCGGCGACCGCTGACGGGAGAACCGCCGCCCAGCGACCACGGCGGCATCACGAGGGGGAACCATGGCAACGCTCAAGAAGGGCGCCCGGATCACCGGCCCGGATCGCTCGAAGCTCGCCGGCGAGCTGAAGAAGGCCTACGACAAGGGCAAGAGCATCCGCGAGTTGGCCGACACGCACGGGCGCTCCTACGGCTTCGTGCACCGCGTCCTCTCCGAATCCGGTGTCGCGCTACGCGGCCGCGGGGGCGCCACCCGGACGAAGGCCACTTCGAAGGCTGCCC
>NZ_CAXULP010000001.1:748481-936347 GCF_964251945.1 uncultured Jatrophihabitans sp. | reverse complement strand
CGTCGAAGGCTGCCCCGTCGAAGGCTGCCCCGTCGAAGGCTGCCCCGTCGAAGGCTGCCCCGTCGAAGGCGAAGGCCAAGGCCAAGTAGGTTCTGTCGCTGGCTAGCCTGAGCGGCATGTCGCTGTCTCAGGTTGATCCGGGCGCGGGCCTACGGGTCGAGCGGGAGGGCGCGGTCGTCACCGTGACCCTTGACCGCCCGGAGCGGCTCAACGTCCAGACGCCCGAGACCTGGGTCGCGCTCGTCCGGCTCCGCCGGGAACTCCCCGGCGATGTGCGCGTCGTCGTGTTGCGCGGCGCGGGGCGGGCGTTCTCCGCCGGCCTGGACCGGGCGCTGTTCACCTCGCCCGACGGCCTGCCGAGCCTGGCGGCGGCGCCGGCCGCGGCTGCCGCCGCGCGAATCGCCGCCTGGCAAGAGGCCTTCGACTGGTCGTCGCGCGCCGACCTGGTCAGCGTCGTGGCCGTGCACGGCCACGCGATCGGCGGCGGTTTCCAGCTCGCCTTGGGCGCGGACATCAGGATCGTCGCCGACGACGTCCAGTTCGCGATGCCCGAGCCGCTGCTCGGCATCGTGCCCGATCTCGGCGGCACGAAACGACTTGTCGACCTGGTCGGCTACTCACGCGCCCTGGAGATCTGCCTGACCGGGCGGCGGGTCGGGGCCGACGAGGCGGCGCAGATCGGCCTCGCCTCGCGGGTGGTGCCGCGTGAGGGGCTGGACACCGCGGTGCAGCACACCGTCGAGGCGCTGCTCGCCGTCGACCGGGACGCCGCGGCCGAGACGAAGGCGCTCCTCGCCCGGGCGCATGACCGCAGCCAAGACGAGCAGCAGGGCGCCGAGCGCGCCGCACAGCACCGCCGGCTGCGCGCGATCGCGGGGCTCCACGCCGAGGACTGACGTCCCCACCCAGCGCATCGGACTGCGCGCGCGCCGGACTTTTCGCATCGCCTGCCCGGTTACCAGCTGTCATCAGGAGGTGGACGGTGTCCATGCAGAACGTGAACATGCAGATGATGCGGTCGATGGGCCGGCGCGACCGCGACGTCTTGAACAAGCAGCTGCCTAAGGGCACCTGGCGGCGGGTGCTGCGCTTCGCGCGTCCCTACCGGGTCGATCTTTCCGTCTTCCTCGTGCTGGTCGTCGGCGACGCGTTGATCGGAGTGGCGACCCCGGTGTTGGCCGGCCGGATCGTCAACAAGATCACCGGCCATGGGGCGGTGTCGGCGGTGGTCGAGATCGCGGTCGTCATCGCGGCTCTGGCGGTGGCCGACGCCGCGCTGTCGTTCGTCCAACGCTGGTACTCGGCGCGGATCGGCGAGGGCCTGATCTACGACATGCGCACCTCGGTCTTCTCACACATCCAGCGCATGCCGCTCGCGTTCTTCACCCGCACGCAGACCGGGGCGCTGGTCAGCCGGTTGAACAGCGACGTGCTCGGCGCGCAGCAGGCCTTCACGTCCACGCTGTCCGGTCTGGTGTCCAACGTCGTCAGCCTGGTGCTGACGGCGGCGGTGATGTTCACGCTGTCCTGGCAGATCACCTTGATCTCGATCGTCATGCTGCCGGTCTTCGTGCTCCCGGCGCGGCGCATCGGCGCGCGGCTGCAAGAGATCACCCGCGAGTCCTACAACCTCAACGCCTCGATGAACACGACGATGACCGAGCGGTTCAACGTCTCCGGCGCGCTGCTGGTCAAGCTCTTCGGCCGCCCGGATCGGGAGGACGAGTCCTTCCGCGCCCGCGCCGCGCGGGTGCGTGACATCGGGATCACCTCGGCAATGTACGGGCGGGCGTTCTTCGTGTCGCTGACGTTGGTGGCGGCGCTCGCGCAGGCGCTGGTCTATGGCTTGGGCGGCTACTTCGCGATCAAGGGCGAACTGTCCGCCGGCACCGTCGTCACGTTGGCGCTGCTGCTGAGCCGGCTCTACGGCCCGCTGACCGCGCTGTCGAACGCGCGCGTCGACATCATGAGCGCCCTGGTCAGCTTCGACCGCGTCTTCGAGGTGCTCGACCTCGAGCCGATGATCGCCGACGCCCCGGATGCCCGTGAACTGCCCGCGGACGCCCGCTCGGTCGAGTTCCGCGACGTGCGCTTCCGCTATCCGAGCGCGGCCGATGTGTCGCTCGCCTCGCTCGAGTCCGTCGCGGTGCTC
Organism: uncultured Jatrophihabitans sp.; assembly: GCF_964251945.1. GTDB lineage: Bacteria > Actinomycetota > Actinomycetes > Mycobacteriales > Jatrophihabitantaceae > Jatrophihabitans. The sequence continues at coordinate 934,195 of NZ_CAXULP010000001.1, read as the reverse complement.
GACTCGGGCGCCACGCCCGAGGTGCTGCACGGGGTCTCGTTCGCCGCCGCCCCGGGCCAGATGATCGCCCTCGTCGGGCCCTCCGGGGCCGGCAAGACGACGATCAGCCAGCTGCTGCCGCGCATCTACGACGTCACCGGCGGGCAGGTGCTCGTTGGCGGCGAGGACGTCCGCGCGGTGACCCAGCAGTCATTGCACGATCGGATCGGCGTGGTCAGCCAAGAAGCGCACATGTTCCACGACACGATCCGCGCGAACCTCGTCTACGCGACGCCGGACGCCACCGATGACGAGCTGTTGCAGGCGCTCGAGGCGGCGCAGATCGGCGAGCTCGTCCGCTCGCTGCCCGACGGGCTCGACACCGTCGTCGGCGACCGCGGCTACCGGCTGTCCGGGGGTGAGAAGGCCCGGCTGGCGATCGCCCGGCTGTTGCTCAAGGCGCCCGGGATCGTGATCTTGGACGAGGCCACCGCGCATCTGGACAGCGAGAGCGAGGTCGCGGTGCAAGAGGCGTTGTCGCGCGCGCTCGTCGGCCGGACCTCGCTGGTGATCGCGCATCGGCTCTCGACGATCCTGAACGCAGACGCGGTGGTGGTCCTGGAGGGCGGGCGCGTCGTCGAGCTTGGCTCGCACGCCGAGCTGCTCGCCGCGAACGGGCTCTACGCCGAGCTCTACCGCACCCAGTTCGAGCGCCAGGCCGCCGGCGTGGTGCCGTGAGTGGTCAGTTCGGGCGGTCAGTGGTCAGTCAGAGGTGACCACTGCCGGCCGTAATTGACCACTGATCGCCGACGCGGACAGCGAGGAGGCGGACAGGGGGTCGGTGAGCAGGGGAGCGAAGGCGATCTCCGCCGCACCCAGCAGGGGGGCGTTCGCGCCGAGCGCGGGCTGCACGAGCTGCACGGTCCGGCGGTGGGCCTCGAGCGCGTTCCCGGCGAGCGAGCGCTCGATCTCTGCTTGGGCCAGGTCGAGCAGCACCGACAGCGAGCCGCCGAGCAGGACCCGCTGCGGATTGAGGGTGTTCACCAGGCTCGCTAGGGCGCGCCCCAACGCCTCGGCGACGGTGCGCACTCCGGCGAGCGCCAGCGGCTCGCCGTCGCGGGCCGCCGCGAACACCTCGGCCACAGCGACGTCACTGATCGGCCCGGGGCGGCCGGCAGCGGCGAGCAGCGCGCCGTCGCCGACGTAGGTCTCCACGCAGCCGTTCTGGCCGCAGTGGCACGGCGGCCCGGCAGCGTCGAAGACGTCGTGCCCGATCTCGCCGGCGTGCCCGTCATGGCCGCGCAGTGCCCCGCCGCCGGTGATGATGCCGGCGCCGACGCCGATGCGGCCGAGCACGAAGACGACGTCGTCGCAATCCCGTGCGCTGCCGCGCCGGTGCTCGGCGAGCGCGGCCAGATCGGCGTCGTTCCCGACCGCAACCGGGATGCCCGGCAACAGCGAGCGCAGGTGTTCGCCGAGCGGCGCATCCTGCCATTCGAGGTTCGGCGCGACGGCGACGTTGCCGGTGCGGCGGTCGACCGTGCCGGGCACGCTGACGCCGACGCCGGCCGGCCCTGAGCCGTGCGCGCCCGCAGCCTGCAACCGGGGGATCGCCTGCACCACCAGGTCGGCGACGGCCCGGTAGTCGTTCGCAGGCGGGCCGAGCTCGACGACCTCGCTGGCCAGGATGGCGCCGCCCAAGGCGACGGCGGCGACCGTCACGTGCGGCACGTCCACATCGACGGCGACTGCGAACGGCCCGCGCGAGCTCGGGCCGACGACATGGGAGGGCCGGCCCACGCCCGCGCCGCCGGTGGGCACCGTCTCCTCGACGAGCCCGAGATTCGTCAGCTCCGCCACCAATGCGCCGACCGTCGAACGGCTCACGCCCAGCCGCTGCGTCAACTCGGCGCGGGTGAGCGCCCCGTTGCGGTGGATCTGGTCCAGCATGACGGCGAGGTTGTGCCGTCGGATCGCGTCGGGGCGCGTCGGCGCCGGTTGGCTGGACATGCGGCTGGCCGAAGCCGCTCGGCTAGCCGCGGCGCGATCTGCGGCGAGACAGCGCGTCGACCGCGGCGGCCACGAGCAGCACCACGCCGGTGATCACGTTCTGGTACTGGGCCGGCAGGCTTGGCCGCAGCAGGATCCCGTTCGGGATGATCACGATGACCAGCGCGCCGATGATCGCGTCCCGGGCCTTGCCGCGCCCGCCGAATAGCGACGTGCCACCGATCACTGCCGCCGCGACCGAGAACAGCAGGATGTTGCCGGCGCCGAGGTCGAGGGACACGCTGCCCTGGTAGGAGGCCAGGAAGACGCCGCCCGCAGCGGCGAAGGACGACGACACCACGAATGCGCTGACCCGGATGTGCACGACGTCGATGCCGGCGCGGCGCGCCGCCTCGGCGTTGCCGCCGGTGGCGAACAGATGCCGCCCCCAGGTCGTCTTGGTGAGCGCGATGGTGCACACGATCATCAGCGCGATCGGAATCGACGCGGCCCACGGGATGCCCTGGATCTTGAAGTTCGGGTTCGGGTTGCGGTTCTGATTGGCGAAGTAGGTGATGACCAGCGCGACGACCAGGATGATGCCGCCCCGCAGCACCACCAGGCCATAGGTGTCCGCGGCTAGGCCGCGCTGCTGCGCCCGCCAGGAGCGGAACAGCGTGTACAGCAGGTAGCCGCCGGCGACGACGATGCTGAAGACCCAGCTCCACGTGATCGACATGTTGTTGTGCGTCAGGCCGTACCAGAACGCGTAGTTGTTGGTGCCGATCGGATTGCCGTTGAGCGCGAAGAGCACCACGCCCTGCCAGGCGAGAAACAGCGCGAGCGTCACGATGAAGCTCGGGATCCCGACCTTCGCGACCAGGAAGCCGACCAGCATGCCGACCGCGGAACCCAGGCTGATCGCGAACAGCAGCGCGAAGATGATGTGCTCGTCGAGCCCGGACAGGACGATGATCAGGCCCAACACGATCATCCCGCAGCCGGCCCACGCCTTGAGCCACACGCCCAGTAGCAGGGCGACGATCATCAGGCCGAGCAGCATGCCGAACAGCAGGGTGGATCCGGGTACGCCGCCGCGCAGGCCGCCGGAAACGACGCCTTGCGCGGCGAACGCGGCGCAGATGCCGCCGGTGGTGCCGGCGGACAGGTCGATCTCGCCGAGCAACAGGACGAAGACGAGGCCGAGCGCGATGAGCGCGATGTAGCCGCCCTGGCCGGGCAGGGCGCCGATGTTGCCCTTGCTGAGGAAGCGGTCGCTGACCTGGCTGAAGATGACGCCGAGGACCAGCAGGCCGAGGACCGATGGCAGCGCCCCCGGATCGCCAGAGCGGACCTTGTTGACGTAACCGCGCAGTCCGTCGCCGATGCTGCGGCGCTCGACGTCGAGGGAGAAGCTGCTGGCGCGGCCGAGGCGGGCGCCCTCGTCGTCCGCGGGCCTCGTCGCCACCGACGGTTGGCCGGCCGCCGTCTGGCCGGACTCGGTCGGCGCAGGCTCGTCGGAGAAAGGTCCGGAGGGGGTGTTCGGCGTGGTCATCTCGGGCCCTTCAGATGTTCAGGTTGGCGGTCTGCGGCGCGAGGCCGATGTCGCCGCTGCGGCCGGCGGTGATCAACTCGACGATCTGGGTGGTGCTGCTGTCCTTCGTGAACACCTCGGCGGCGATCCGGCCGAGGTAGAGGGCCGCCACCCGGTCGGCGACCTCCATGACGTCGTTCATGTTGTGCGAGATCAACACGACGCCGAGGCCCTGGTCGGCGAGGCGGCGCACCAGGTCGAGCACCTGACGGGTCTGCGCGACACCAAGAGCGGCCGTCGGCTCGTCGAGGAAAACCACCCTGCTGTTCCAGAGCACCGCCTTCGCTATCGCGACCGTCTGCCGCTGGCCGCCGGACAGGTTCGCCACGACCTGCCGCACCGACGACACCGTCCGCACCGACAGGCTGGCGAGGACCTCGCGGGCCTTGCGCTCCATCTCGCCGTCGTTGAGGATGCCGAACCGGGAGATCTCCCGGCCGAGGAACATGTTCTGGGTGATGTCGAGATTGTCGGCCAGCGCGAGGTCCTGGTAGACGAATTCGAGGCCCAGTGCGGCGGCCGCGCGCGGGTCGGAGATCGTCACCTCCTTGCCCTGCCAGCTGACCGTGCCTGTGTCGATGGTGTTGATGCCGGCGATGCACTTGACCAGCGTCGACTTGCCGGCGCCGTTGTCGCCGACGAGTGCGCTGACCTCGCCGGGGTAGACGTCGAAGTCGACGTCGTGCAGAACGTGCACGGGACCGAAGCTCTTGTTCAGTCCTCGGATCGACAGGATCGGATCGGGCACGGCGTTCCTTCTTTCCGGTGGGCAAGCGAGGCGGCGGTGGCCGAGCCTAAGCCCGACCACCGCCGCCCGGCGAGGAAATCAGATCAGCCGCTGATGCCGGCTGCCTTGCACTGGCTCGTGAGGCCCTTGCACAGATCCGCGGCCTTCACCTGGCCGGAGTCCACGACGGTCTTCACGTTCGCCTTCGTGACGATCTGGGCAGGCAGCAGGAAGGCCTGCAGCGTGCGGTTGCCCTTCGGGTCCTTGAACGGGGTCAGCGTGACCCCGGCGGACGACACGTCCTGGCCCTTGACCAGCGCGATGGCGAGCTTCGAGGCGGCGGCCGCCTCAGCGGCGTAGGACTTGTAGATCGTGGCGCACTGGTCGCCGCGCAAGATGTTGTCCAGACCCTCGACGCCGGAGTCCTGGCCGGTGACCGGGACCTTGCCGTTGAGGCCCTTGCTCTTCAGGACGCTGATGACCGCGTTGGCGATGTCGTCGTTCGCGGCGTAGACGCCGTCGACCTTGCCGCCGTTCGAGGCGAGCGCCTGGGTGAAGGCCGGAGCTGCGTTGGCGACGAGCCAACCCTTGACGACCGAGTCGGCGACGACCTTGATGCCGCTGTCGGCTTTGAGCACCTTCTGCGCGCCGGCCTTGAACAGCACAGCGTTGTTGTCGACGTCGACGCCGCCGTCCATCTCGATGACCTGCGCCGGGCTCGGCGCCTTTGCGGCCTTGAGGCAGCTGATCAGGGACTGGCCCTGCAGCTCGCCGATCTTCTCGTTGTCGAAGGACACGTAGTAGTCGGCGCTGCCGCCGAGGTTGACGCGGTCGTAGTCGATGACCTTGACGCCCGCGGTCTTGGCCTGCGCCTCGACTGCGGCGCCCGACGGCGCGTCGATCGAGTCGATCAGGAGGACCTTGACGCCCTCGGCGATCATGTTCTGCGCGATCGAAGCGAACTTCGTCTTGTCGTTCTGCGCGTTCTGGATGTCGGACTTGATGCCCGCCGCCTGGAAGGCTTTGGTCAGCAGCGGGGTGTCGAACTCCGTGTACCGCGTCGACGACGTCGTGTCGGGCAGGATCACGCCGACCTGGGCCTTGCCGCTGCTGCCGCCGCTGGAGGAGGAAGAAGAGGATGAGCCACCGGTGCCGCTCGTGCCGGACGAGGCTGGCTTGCTGGTTCCCGAGCTGCTACATGCACTGAGAATGGTGACGGCCGCCGCCCCGACGGCGACCATGGCGAGCGCGCTATTGCGCATCGACTCACGCCTTTCGAAAGATTTTGGGCTCGCGCCCGACGAATGTTGTGGGCGCGAACATATCGAAACGTAACGAGGATGACCAGATTCCGAAACGAACTCGTTACCTTCCGGTCCCGGATCGAGACCTGGCGTTCGACCGCGTCAGTCGTCAGTCGCACCCCCTTTCGCCAAGTTGTCCTCGCTTCGCCGTGGCAGGGCACGACAAAGTGAGGACAAGTCTTGGGAGGGGCCGCGGTCAGCGCAGGTGGCGCGCGGATGTCAGAGCAGCGAGCGCAGCACGTACTGCATGATCCCGCCGTGCCGGAAGTAGTCGGCCTCGCCGGGGGTGTCGATGCGAACCCGGGCGTCGAACTCGACGGTGCTGCCCGAACCGCCGTCGGCGCTGACGTGCACGGTGCGCGGTGTCGTCCCGTCGTTGAGCTCGGTGACGCCCGCGATCGTGAACGTCTCCTCGCCGCTGAGCCCGAGCGACTCGGCGCTCTCGCCGTCCGGGAACTGCAGCGGCAACACGCCCATGCCGATCAGGTTCGAACGGTGGATCCGCTCGTAGGACTCGGCGATCACGGCGCGCACGCCGAGCAGCGCGGTGCCCTTCGCCGCCCAGTCGCGTGACGAGCCCGAGCCGTACTCCTTGCCGGCCAGGACGACGAGCGGCGTGCCCGCCTCGGCGTAATGCTCGGCGGCCTCGTAGACCGAGGTCACGTCGCCGTCGCGCGTGAAGTCACGCGTGACGCCGCCCTCGGTTCCCGGCGCCAGCTGATTGCGCAGCCGGATGTTGGCGAACGTCCCGCGGATCATCACCTCGTGGTTGCCGCGGCGCGAGCCGTAGGAGTTGAAGTCCTTGCGCTCGACGCCGTGCTCGGCGAGATACCTGCCTGCGGGGGAGTCCTCCTTGATCGAACTCGCCGGGCTGATGTGGTCGGTGGTCACCGAATCGCCCAGCTTGAGCAGCACCCGCGCGCCGGCGATGTCGCGCACCGGGCTCGGCTCGACCTGCATGCCGTCGAAGTACGGCGGCTTGCGCACGTACGTGGAATCGCTGTCCCACTCGAAGGTGTCGCCCTCGGGCGTCGACAAGCCCTGCCAGCGCTCATCGCCGGTGAAGACGTCGGCGTAGTCGCTCGTGTACATCTCGCTGGCGATCGCCGAGTCGATCGTCTCCTGGATCTCGGCGGGCGTCGGCCAGACGTCCTTGAGGTACACCGGCTCGCCGTCGCTGCCGGTGCCCAGCGGCTCGTTGAACAGGTCGACGTCCATCGAGCCGACGAGCGCGTATGCGACGACCAGCGGCGGGGACGCGAGGTAGTTCATCTTGACGTCCGGGTTGATCCGGCCCTCGAAGTTGCGGTTGCCGGACAGCACGGCGGTCGCGGCGAGGTCGCCCGCGTTCACGGCCGCCGAGACCTCCTCGATCAGCGGGCCGGAGTTTCCGATGCACGTCGTGCAGCCGTAGCCGACGAGGTTGAAGCCGAGCTTCTCGAGGTAGGGCGTGAGTCCGGCGCGGTCGTAGTAGTCGGTGACGACTTTCGAGCCCGGGGCGAGCGAGGTCTTGACCCACGGCTTGCGGGTCAGGCCCTTCTCGACCGCCTTCTTGGCGAGCAGCGCCGCCCCGACCATGACCGACGGATTGGACGTGTTGGTGCACGAGGTGATCGCGGCGATCACGACCGCGCCGTGGTCGACGACGCACTCGCCGCCGTCGCCGATGGTGATCGGCTGGGGGTTCGACGTGCGGCCCTGCGCGCCGGCTGCCGCCGAGTACGTGGGCGCCGGCGTCGACTCGTGTCCGGTCGCCGAGGTCGGGTCGGATGCCGGGAAGGACTCGACCCCCGCCTCGTCCTGCGCGTCCTGCACCGAGTCGCCGTCCACATATGAGGTCAGCGCCTCGCGGAACATCGCTTTGGCCGACTTCAACGGCACGCGATCCTGCGGGCGCTTGGGGCCGGCGAGCGAGGGCTCCACCGTCGACAGGTCCAGCGCGAGGGTCTCGGAGAAGACCGGTTCGCCGGCCGGGTCGTGCCAGAGGCCGTTCGCCTTCGCGTACGTCTCGACCAGCTCGATCTGGCTGTCCTTGCGGCCGGTGAAGCGCAGGTAGCGCAGCGTCTCGTCGTCGATCGGAAAGATCGCGCACGTGGAGCCGTACTCCGGGCTCATGTTGCCGATCGTCGCCCGGTTGGCCAGCGGCACCGCGCCCACGCCCGGCCCGTAGAACTCGACGAACTTGCCGACCACCCCGTGCCTGCGCAGCATCTCGGTGATGGTCAGCACGAGGTCGGTGGCCGTCGACCCGTCCGGCAGCTCGCCCTCGAGCTTGAAGCCGACGACTCGCGGGATGAGCATGCTGACCGGCTGGCCGAGCATCGCGGCCTCGGCCTCGATGCCGCCGACGCCCCAGCCGAGAACGCCGAGGCCGTTCACCATCGTGGTGTGCGAGTCGGTGCCGACAAGCGTGTCCGGGTAGGCGACCCCGTCCCGATTGAAGATCACCCGGGCGAGGTACTCGATGTTGACCTGGTGCACGATGCCGGTGCCCGGCGGCACCACTTTGAACTCGGAGAACGCGCCCTGCCCCCAGCGCAGGAACTGGTAGCGCTCGTTGTTGCGCTCGTACTCCAGCTCGACGTTGCGGGCGAAGGCGTCCGGGGTGCCGAACAGGTCGGCGATGACCGAGTGGTCGATGACCAGCTCGGCCGGAGCAAGAGGGTTGATCTTGGCCGCGTCGCCGCCGAGCTCGACGACCGCCTCGCGCATGGTGGCCAGGTCGACGACGGCTGGCACGCCGGTGAAGTCCTGCATCACCACGCGCGAGGGAGTGAACTGGATCTCGGTGTCCGGCTCGGCGTCGGCCTGCCAGTGGGCGAGCGCGTTGATCTGGCTCTCGGTGACGTTCTTGCCGTCCTCGGTGCGCAGCAGGTTCTCGAGCAGGATCTTCAGGCTGAACGGCAGCCGCTCGGCGCCGGCGATCGCGTCGAGGCGGAAGTACTCCAGGCTCTCGCCCCCGACCTCCAGTTGGCTGCGGGCTCCGAAGCTGTCGTTGCTCTGTGCTGGCACTGAAGGCTCCATCCGGGAAGGTCGGATTGCGTCCGGCGATTTATCTTGACGTCAAGATACCAGAGAGCCCGGCCGGTCGCGGGCTCGGACACAGATGTCGCGCCGGTAAACTCCCGCCGTGCTTTCGCTGCAACAGGACGAGCTCGGGTCGTCCGCTGCCGCGGATCGCTTGCGGTCGGTCCGCCTCGCCGCATACGGGGTCTACGCGGCGGCGCTGGTCGGGATCGTCATCCACTGGGGCATACCCACCGGCCGAGCCAGCCTGGCAAGCATCATCGTCAGCGGCCTCGCGATCACGAGCATTGGCCGCGGGTGGCGCCAGACGCGGCAGGTGCTCGTCGACTGGCTGCCGTTCACGGCGGTGTTGATGCTCTACGACCAGACCCGCGGCGTCGCCGACTCCCTCGGCATCCGGGTGCACGAGGCGGACATCCTCGCCGCCGAGAAGTGGACGTTCGGCGGCGCCGAGCCGAGCGTCTGGCTGCAGCAGCACCTCTACTCGCCCACGCACGTCCGCTGGTACGACGCGCTCTGCACGCTCGTCTACACCTCCTTCTTCATCGCGACACCCGTGCTCGCAGCCGTGCTGTGGCTGCGCGACCGCGTCGCCTGGATCGGGTTCATCTCGCGGGTGATCGTGCTGTCGGTCGCCGGGCTGATCACCTATTGCCTGTTCCCCGAGGCGCCGCCGTGGCTCGCCGCGCGAGACGGGCTCAGCGCGCCGGTCGCTCGGCTGTCTGCCCGCGGGTGGGAATGGTTCCACCTCGGCAACGTGAACACCGCGCTGGCAGCGGCGCAGCACGAGGGAGTGAACGCGGTTGCCGCGATGCCGTCGCTGCACACCGCGTTCTCGACCCTGGTCGCGCTGACGATCGCCGGCCGGTTGCGGTCACGGCTGCGCTGGCTGCTCGCGCTCTACCCGCTCGCCATGGGCTTCACCCTCGTCTACACCGGCGAGCACTGGGTGCTGGATCTCGTCGGCGGCGTCGGGTACGCGCTCGCCGCGCATGCCGGGATGTCGCGGTGGGAGGCCCGGCGTCGCGCGCTGACCGAAGAGCGCGCTGGAAACCGTGCTGAACACCGTGCTGAAGGCCGCTTGGAGAACCGCCCGGAAAACGGCCCGCGCAGCGGTGCGGGGAACGACGCCAGCGACGTCCGGTTGGTCTTCGGGGCGCCCGCCGTCGACGAGCGGAGGGCGCCCGCCAATCTGCGGTGATTTGTTACTCATGTGACTGATGGTGCCAACGTTTCCGGTGTGGCCGCTGGCGCTGGTGGGGCTCACGTGGCAGCCTGGGCTGGTTGTAGCAGTGAAACCGGCGCTGTCAGGGAGCCCCCGCTGTGATCCTGAGCCGCACCGGACGTCGACGCATCGTCGCCGCGTCCGCCGTCGCGATGGCTGCGGCGAGCCTGCTTACGGTCGCCTCGTCGACGGCCGCGGCGCCGAAACCGCCACCTCCGCCCAAGGTCACCCAACAACAGGTCGCCGCCGCCGCGGCGCACAAGACCGCCGTCGCGGAAAAGGTCGGGGCGCTGAGCGGTCAGATCGCCGCTGCCCAGTCCGAGTTGCAGCAGCTGGTCGGCAAGCGCGAGCTCGCCGAGCAGAAGGTTGCGCTCGCCTTCTCCGAACTGCGTGGCGCCAAGGCAGCCGCGGCGACCTCGAAGCGTCGCGAGACCGCAGCGCAGGCCGGCGTCGACGAGGCGCACACCAACTTCGTCCGATACCTGCAGGCGACCTACATGGCCGGCGACGTCGACGGCATCACCGGGTCGTTGCTCACCGCGCAGGATCCGGGCTCGCTGCTCGATCGCGGCACCCTCGAGGAATACGCCGCCGACAGCCAGGTGAGCGCGATCGGCGATCTGCAGCGCGCCACCGTCACCCGCTCCAACGCGGAGGCTGCTGCCCGGCGCGCCGTCCGCAGCGTCGCGAAGAAAGCGGCGGCGGCGAAGGCGACCCAGGAGGCCGCGGACAACGCGGTGGCCGCCCAGCAGGCGCAGCGCGCGGCCTTGCAGCGCACCCTCGCCGCAAGCCAGGTGCAGCTCGACGCCGCCCAGTCCGAACTGGCCACGCTCAACAACCGGCGGGCGGCCTACGTCGCCTACAAGGTGGAACTGGCCCGCCAGGCGCGGATCCGCGCCGAGAAGGCGCGGCAGGCCAGGTTGGCGGCGCAGGCTGCGCAGGCCGCAGCCGCGGCGGCCGCGGCAGCCCGGGCTCGACGTGCCCGCCACCACGGCGGCGGAGCTCCGGTCACTTCCGGACCGACCGCCCCCACCGGCGGGTCGTGGACGGCTGCAAAGGGCCGGCGGGCCGCGGCCCGCGCGCTGAGCCAGCTGGGTGTGCCGTACGCCTGGGCCGGTGGCGGCGCGAGCGGGCCGTCCTACGGGGTGTGCGATCCGGGCAACGGCGCGCCGAACGACTGCAACGTCGTCGGGTTCGACTGCTCTGGCCTGGTGATGTACGCGTGGGGCAAGGGCTGGGCGCACTACGCCGCCACCCAGTACTCCCAGGCTGGGTCTGTGCACCCGGCAGCCGGCAGCTTCGAGCCCGGCGACCTGCTGTTCTGGAGCTCGGACGGCACGAGGTCCGGCATCGAGCACGTGGCGATCTACCTCGGCGGCGGAAACGTGGTCCAGGCGCCCGAGAGCGGCAAGCTCATCGAGATCACCCCCTGGGATCAAGTCATGTGGGGCTACTACGGCGCGACCCGGCCGCTGACCTGACCGACGCGTAGCCTGAGCGGGGTGGCCGGGACGTCTGTTTTGGTTGACTCGAGGTTGATCGACGCTTTCGGTCGGGTGGCCACCGATCTGCGCATCTCGCTGACCGACCTCTGCTCGCTGCGCTGCACGTACTGCATGCCGGCCGAAGGGCTGCCCTGGCTGTCCCAGCGCGAGCGGTTGACCGACGCGGAGTTCGTCCGGCTGGCTTCGGTGTTCGTGGCGCTCGGGGTGACGAGTGTGCGGTTGACCGGCGGCGAGCCCCTGGTCCACCCCGGTGTCGTCTCCGTCGTGGAGCGGCTGCGCGCGCTCGAGCCGGCGCCGGAGATCTCGCTGACCACGAACGGCGTCACGCTCGAGCGACACGCCCGCAAGCTCGCCGACGCCGGACTGTCCCGGATCAACGTCTCGCTCGACACCCTCGACCGCGAGCGATTCGCCAGGCTGACCCGACGCGACCGGCTGCCCGCGGTGCTGGCCGGGCTGGCCGCCGCTGCCGACGCCGGACTCGCGCCGCTGAAGGTCAACACCGTGCTGGTCCGCGGCGAGAATCTGGATGAGGCGCCGGCGCTGCTCGGCTGGGCGCTGCGACACGGATACGACCTGCGATTCATCGAGCACATGCCGCTCGACGCCGACCACACCTGGACGCGCGCGGACATGGTCACCGCCGAGGAGATGCTCGACCTCGTCGGCGCGACGTACGCGCTGCGCCCGCGGGCCGAGCGCTTGTCCGCGCCGGCCGAGGACTTCGACGTCGTCGACGGCCCGGACCGCGCGTCCTGGGCCGTGCCGGTGGGCCGGGTCGGGGTAATCGCGTCAGTGACCCGGCCGTTCTGCCGCGACTGCGACCGGCTGCGGCTGACCGCGGACGGCCAGCTGCGCACCTGCCTGTTCGCCCAGCACGAGACCGATCTGCGTGCGCCGTTGCGCGCCGGCGCGACGGACACTGAGCTTGCCGAGCTGATCCGCGCCGCCGTCGCCGGCAAGCAGGCCGGCCACGGCATCGGCGCGCAGGGTTTCGTCCAGCCGACGCGCACGATGTCGGCCATCGGCGGCTGAGTCACGGCTCACGTGAGCACGTCGCGGGCGAGCAGGAAGTCGCGACGGCGCAGGAAGTCGGCGAGGAAGTCGGCGTGCTCATCGCAGGCCAACCAGCGCTTCACCCGGGCAGCGTCGTGCAGTCGCGGATTGCGCCAGCTCAACGCCGTCGTCGCGGCCGCCTGACAGCCCTTCGCCGAGCAGCGGGCGCCGTCGTCGCCGGGCCCCGCCGGCGGCGCGTCGTTCACCCAGGCACCGTACAGCGACGTCCCGTACCGTTTCCTCACAAGTCCAGCCGCCGAGGTAGAGCAGCCCGAGGAGAGACGTGAGCGAGCCCGAGCAGACTTCGACCCCGGCCTCCGACGCCGCGGCCCTCGAGCGCGTGATGTTCGAGGTCAAGCGGGTGATCGTCGGCCAGGAGCGGATGGTCGAACGGCTGATGGTCAGCCTGCTGGCACAGGGCCATTGCCTGCTCGAGGGCGTGCCCGGCGTGGCCAAGACGCTCGCCGTCGAGACGCTCGCCAAGACCGTCAGCGGCAGCTTCAGCAGGCTGCAGTTCACGCCGGACCTCGTGCCGTCCGACATCCTCGGCACCCGCATCTACCGTCCCGGCGCCGAGCAGTTCGACACCGAGCTCGGCCCGATCATGGCCAACTTCGTGCTCGCCGACGAGATCAACCGGGCCCCTGCCAAGGTGCAGTCCGCATTGCTCGAGGTGATGGCCGAGAAGCACGTGACGATCGGCGGCCGGCGTTTCGACGTGCCGCTGCCGTTCCTCGTGCTCGCCACGCAGAACCCGATCGAGTCCGAGGGCGTCTATCCGCTGCCCGAAGCCCAACGCGACCGATTCCTGATGAAGATCACGGTCGGCTACCCGACCGCAGCCGAGGAACGCGAGATCATCTACCGGATGGGCGTCGCGCCGCCCTCGGCCAACACCGTGCTTTCCACCGACGAGCTGCTGCGGCTGCAGGCCAGCGCCGGCCGGGTGTTCGTCCACCACGCGATCGTCGACTACGTGGTGCGGCTTGTGCTGGCGACCCGAACCCCGCGCCAGCTCGGCCTCGAAGACGTCGCCCAGTGGGTGTCCTACGGCGCCAGCCCGCGCGCGAGTCTGGGTCTGATCGCCGCGGGTCGGGCGATGGCGCTGCTGCGCGGCCGCGACTACGTGTTGCCGCAGGATGTCCTCGACATCGCCGTCGACGTCCTCGCGCACCGCCTGGTGCTCAGCTATGACGCGATCGCCGACGGCGTGCCGGCGCCCCATGCGGTGCGGCGGGTGCTGCAGGCCGTGCCGCTGCCGCAGGTCGCGCCCCGGCAGCGGGCCGGGGGACCGATCGACATGACGCCGTCGGGGCCGGCACAACCCGGAGCCGCCAGCCAGCCGCTCGTCTACGGTCAGGCCGCGCCGCCGCAGCAGCCGCAGTGGGGTGAGCGCTCGGCGTGAGCGCGCCCTACCAGCCCGCGCCGCTGGCCGACGACCACGGCCCGGTGCTCGACCTCCACGGCGCGGACGTGCTGTTGCGCCGCCTCGAATTCACCGTCCGCAACCGCCTGGACGGATTGCTGCAGGGCAACTACCAAGGGCTGGTGCCCGGGCCGGGCTCGGAGGCCGGCGAGTCGCGGCAGTACCTGCCTGGCGACGACGTCCGGCGGATGGACTGGCCGGTCACTGCCCGCACCACAGTTCCGCATATCCGGCAGACGATCGCCGACCGCGAGCTGGAGACCTGGCTGGTCGTCGACGTGTCGCCGAGCCTCGACTTCGGCACCGGCCTGACCGAGAAGCGCGAGCTGGTGCTCGCCGCGCTGACGGCCGTCACCCACCTCACCGTGCGCGGCGGCAACCGCGTCGGCGCCGTGGTAGGCGACGGACAGCGCTCGTATGTCGTGCCGGCACGGGCCGGGCGCGCGCACGCCCAGCATCTGCTGCGGCGCATCGCGACGACGCCGCGGCTGCCGCAGGGCGGCGACGTCGACCTCGCCCGGCTGCTCGAGTCGCTGCGCCGCCCGCAGCGCCGCCGCGGACTCGTCGCGGTCGTCTCGGACTTCCTCGACAGCGGCGCCGGCGCGACGTCCGAGCCGCCCGCGTTCGAGCGCGCGCTGCGCGGGCTCGCCGATCGGCATCAGCTGCTCGGCATCGAGGTGCTGGACCCGCGCGAACTCGAACTGCCCGCGGCCGGCCTGGTGACCTTCGTCGACACCGAGACCGGCCGCCAGCTCGAAGTGCAGACGAGTGACCGGCAGGTGCGCGCCCGATACGCCGCGGCCGCCCAGCAGCAGCGCGAGCGGATCGCCACGGGTCTGCGGCACGCCGGTGCCGCGCACCTGCAACTGCGCACCGACCGCGACTGGCTCGCCGACGTCGTGCGATTCGTGATCGCCCGCCGCAAGTTCGTCGGCGCGGCCGTCGGAACCGGAGTCCGGTGATGCGCTTCCTGTCCCCGGCCTATCTATTGCTGCTATTGGGCGTGGCGGTCCTGCTCGCGCTGTATATCGCGCTGCAGCTGCGCCGCACGCGCTACGTGGCGCGGTTCAGCAATGTGGAGCTGCTCGGCAGCCTCGCGCCGCGGCGCCCCGGCTGGCGGCGGCACCTGACCTTCGCGCTGCTGCTGATCGCGTTGAGCGTGCTGTCGATCGGCGTCGCGCGTCCGTCGAGCGCGGTTCGAGTGCCGCGCGATCGAGCCACGGTGATGCTGGACATCGACGTGTCGCTGTCGATGAAGGCCACCGACGTGCTGCCCAGCCGGCTCGCCGCCGCGCAGAGCGCCGGCACGAGCTTCGTCCAGCTGCTGCCGCGCCAGATCAACCTCGGCCTGATCAGCTTCGCCAAGAGCGCCAGCGTGCTGGTGCCGCCCACGCTCGACCGCACGTCCGTCAAGCAGGGGATCAAGAGCCTGCGGCTCGCCAACTACACGGCGATCGGCGAGGCGATCTTCACGTCGCTGCAGTCGATCCAGATCTTCAGCGAGGCCCAGGCGGGGAAGGGCGCCAAGCCGCCGCCGGCGCGCATCGTGCTGCTCAGCGACGGATACAGCACCTACGGCCGTTCCGTCACCAGCGCGATCGCGGCGGCGAAAGCGGCGCATGTCGAGGTGTCGACGATCGCGTTCGGCACGCAGACCGGCACCGTCGAGCAAGAAGGCCGCCTCGTGCCCGTCCCCGCCGACGACAATGCGCTGCGCACTATCGCCACGAGCACCGGCGGGTCGTTTCACACCGCGGCCTCGGAGGAGCAGTTGAAATCGGTCTACGCCGACATCGGGTCCCAGATCGGCTACACCACCTCGCGCCGGGACATCAGCTGGCGCTTCTTCCTGACCGGGCTGCTCGTGCTGTTCGCCGCCGGCGGGGCCGCGATGCTCTGGTCCGGGCGCCTCGTCTGACGGTTTGATCCGCTAGCGTCGGGATCGTGAAGCAGGAACCGAGAACCGTCCTCGTCACGGGCGGCAACCGCGGCATCGGCCTGGCGATCGCGCGGGCCTTCGCCGCCGAGGGCGATCGGGTTGCGGTCACACACCGGGGCAGCGGCGTCCCAGACGGCCTGTTCGGCGTCAAGTGCGACGTCACGTCCGCCGAGCAGGTGGACGAGGCGTTCACCGCCGTCGAGCAGGAGTACGGCGCAATTCAGGTGCTGGTGTCCAACGCGGGGATGACCGACGACGCGTTGCTGCTGCGGATGAGCGAGGACTCCTTCACGAGCGTCGTGGACGCGAACCTGACCGGCGCCTATCGCGTCGCCAAGCGCGCCACCCAGGGCATGCTGCGGGCCCGCTCTGGGCGGATGATCTTCGTGTCGTCCGTCGTCGCGTTGCTCGGCGCGCCAGGCCAGGCCAACTACGCGGCCAGCAAGGCCGGGCTGATCGGCCTCGCGCGCTCGATCAGCCGCGAGCTCGGCAGCCGCTCGATCACCGCGAACGTCATCGCCCCGGGCTTCATCGACACGGACATGACCGCCGTGATGACGCAGGCGCGCCGCGACGAGGTGCTCTCCGGCGTGCCGCTCAAACGCTACGGCGAGGCGGACGAGATCGCCGCGGCCGCGCTGTTCCTGGCCTCGGAGGCCGCGGCCTACGTGACCGGCATCGTGCTGCCGGTCGACGGCGGCGTGGGGATGGGAATCTGACGTGGGTCTGCTGGACGGGAAGCGGCTGCTGGTCACCGGCGTCATCACCGACGCGTCGATCGCCTTCACGATCGCCCGACTCGCGCAGCAGGAAGGCGCGACCGTCGTGCTCACCGGCTACGGGCGGATGTCGCTTGTCGAGCGGGTCGCGCGCAAGTTGCCGACGCCGCCGCCGGTCATCGAGCTCGACGTCGCCGACCCCGCGCAGCTTGCCTCGCTTGCCGACCGTACCCGGGAGTATGTCGACGGGCTCGACGGCGTTGTCCACGCGATCGGCTTCGCGCCGCCCTCGTGCCTCGGCGGCGGCTTCCTCGACGCTCCCTGGGAGGACGTCGCGACCGCCTTGCAGGTGTCCGCGTACTCGCTGAAGTCGCTCGCGACGGCGACCCTGCCGCTGTTCGAGAGCAACGGTGGCGTCGGCGGCTCGATCGTCGGCTTGGACTTCGACGCTCGGGTCGCGTGGCCCGCCTATGACTGGATGGGCGTCGCCAAGGCGGCGCTGGAGTCGACCTCGCGCTATCTCGCCCGCGAACTCGGCCCGAAGAACGTCCGGGTCAACCTGATCGCGGCCGGGCCGATCCGCACCATGGCGGCGAAGAGCATCCCAGGGTTTCACGCCTTCGAGGACGCGTGGTCCACTCGCGCGCCCCTCGGCTGGGACAACACCGACGCCGAGCCGGTCGCCCGCAGCACCCTGGCGCTGCTGTCGGACTGGTTCCCCTCGACGACCGGCGAGTTGCTGCACGTCGACGGCGGATTCCACGCCATGGGCGTCTGAGTGGAGTTCGACGCGCTGCTGGTGTTGTCGTTCGGGGGTCCGGAGGGCCCGGACGATGTCATGCCGTTCCTGCGCAACGTCACAGCCGGGCGCGGGATCCCCGACGTTCGGCTGGTCGAGGTCGCGGCGCACTACCAGCACTTCGACGGCGTCTCGCCGATCAACGAGCAGAACCGGGCGCTCATCGCGGCGCTGCGGATCGAGTTCGCCGAAAACGGCATCGGCCTGCCGATCTACTGGGGCAACCGCAACTGGGCGCCGTTCGCGACCGAGGCGGTGGCCGAGATGCGCGCGGATGGCGTGCGCCGGGCCCTGGTGTTCGCGACGAGCGCCACCTCGTCCTACTCGGGCTGCCGGCAATACCGCGAGGACATGGCGCGGGCCCAGCGCGAGACGGGCGACGACGCGCCCGAGCTGGTCAAGCTGCGGCACTTCTTCGACCATCCTGGCTTCATTGCGGCGAACGCCGACGGCCTGCGCGCAGCGCTGGCGCGACTGCCGGCGGAGCTGCGCGACGACGCGCGGCTGGTGTTCACCGCCCACTCGATCCCGACGTCGATGAACGACACGTCAGGTCCGTGCGCAGACGGGCTCTATGCCCGCCAGCAGCTCGAGACGGCCCGGCTGGTCGCCGAAGCGGTGCGCGGCGCCGGCGCCGAATTCGACCTGGCCTGGCAGTCGAGATCCGGCCCCCCGCAGGTGCCCTGGCTGGAACCGGACGTCAACGACCATGTGCGGGAGCTCGCAGCTCGCGGGGCGCGCGCGGTCGTGGTCGCGCCGACCGGCTTCGTCTCCGACCACATCGAGGTGCGCTGGGATCTCGACAACGAAGCGGCGGAGACCGCAGCCGAGCTGAACCTCGCGTTCGCGCGCGCTGCCACCGCGAACACGCACCCTGCGTTCGTCTCGGCGATCCGCGAACTCGTCGAAGAGCGGCTCAGCGGCGCGGCGCCGCGCGCGCTCGGCCGGCTGGGGCTGTGCGGCGTCGACTGCCCGACCGGTTGCTGCCCCGCGCCTCAGCGCCGGCCCGCCGCGGCCGGCGGCACCGCCTGAACGCCCCGGATACCTGAACGCCCGAACGCTGAACGCCCGAACGCTGAACGCCCGAACGCGTTGGTGGTGCGTTTCGAACTGAGTGGTGCGCGATGCCGCACCGCTCGATGGTTACCGCACCACTCTCTTGGGTCCACACCGGGCAGGGTCAGATCTTGCTAGGTCCGTCCGGATCGCGCCAACGCCCCGGCGGCTTCCCAGTAACGCTGAGTGTTCAGTCACGGGGAGTCACCGGTAACTCAGAGTGACTGGACACTCCGAGTGTTCAGTCACGCTAGGTAGCCGAGCGTTCGCTAGCGGCACGCAGCGTCTCGGCGAAGCGCGGCGATTCGGTGTGCTGCACCGCGGCCGGCCGGCCGGCGCGCAGCAACTCCCGCCACTGCTCGACGCCCCACTCGGACGGCTGGGTCGAGGCGAGGAAGTCCTCGAGCACGTCGACGAATCGGTTGGGATCGCTGCGGAACGGGAAGTGCCCAGCGCCCTCGAAGACTTCCAACCGACTGCCGGGCATGGCCGCATATGCCTGGTACGCGTGCCCGATCGGCAGCACGCTATCCCGGTCGCCCCAGATGAGCAGGGTCGGCATGCCGCGCACGAGATAGCAGCGGTCCAGCATCGTGACGACCTGGCCGCGCCAATCCACGACCGAGCGCAGCGTGCGGATGAACGCCGCCCGGGCCGTGGCGTCCGGCAACGCCTCGACCACCCGGCGCAGATCGGGAGCGTCCAGGCCGAGGCCGGTGTCGAAACGCTCGAGCAGCCAAATCGCGGCGTTCACAGCGCTGCGTGCGCCGGGCAGCCGAAGCGCCGCCAGCGCCGCTTGCGCGCCGGGCAGCGACGCCGTGCGCAGCAGGGGCGAGACGTGCCGGCCGGCCCCGCCCGACGACACCAGCACCATCCGCTCGGTGCGCTCGGGGAACTGGTAGGCGAACTGCATGGCGACGCCGCCGCCCAAGGAGTGGCCGACGAGCGTGACCCGGTCGATGCCCAGCACGCCGAGCAGGTCGCGCATGCCGTTGGCGTAGGCGGCGGTCGAGTAGTCGGCCCGCGGCTTGGCCGACGCCCCGTGGCCGAGCAGGTCGGGGGCGATGACGAGGTGTCGGCGCGCCAGCTGGGGCAGCACGGTGCGCCAGGTCGCCGAGCTGTCGCCGATCCCGTGAATGAGCAACACAGGCGGGCCGGCCCCGGCGATGCGATACACCCGGCGATAGCCGTGGATCACCTGGGACTCGATCCGGACAGTCGGCCGAGGACGGTTCGCCGCGCCGCGCCGGCCGGGCTGGCGCTGCCGCCGGCCATCGCCGATGGAGCTGACCGCCATGTCCGCTCACGGTGGCGCCGAGCCGAGTCCGCCACGTTTCCGCGCGGTTGCGGTCGCGCGCCGTTGCGGTCGCGCGCGGTTGCGGTCGCGCTCAGCCGCCGGCGTTGTAGCCGGCCAGCCGCGCGCGACGCACCGCGGTGGCGAGCGGCCGAAGCGCGTCGACCCGAAGTGACACGCCGGCCCGGTCGACCGCGCCGCCCAGCGGGTCGGCAAGCGCGAGATCAACAACCGCTTGCAGCCGCTCGGCCTGCGCGAGCAGGCCGACCGCGCGCGGCGGGTGGCCGGGCGGCAGCTCGAGCGCCTCGCCAGCGCGCCGGGCGTCGGACAGCGCCGGACCCACCGCGCCCGTCGAGCCGGAAACCTGCGCCGCGGTGAGCGTGCTCGCGCACTCGCGGATCGCGACGGCGAGCTCGTAACCGGTGTCCTCGAGCGAGAGGTGATCTGCGGCGACGAGCCCGACGGCGTAGGCCTGCCAGATCACCGACGCCGGGGCGCTGCTGGGCGCGTGGTCGACGACCGCCGGCGCGACGCCGATGCCGCCTGCGAACGCCGCCTCGCCCGCGTCCAGCGCGACCGTCGGGAACGGCCGCGGGCCGGGCACCCCACGCACGTCGCCCGGGACCGGCAGGACAGCGCGGACGCGTTCGCCGGCGCGGCGCCAGGCCACGAGCAGCTCGCGCAGGTGCGCGGCAGCCGGGATGTCCGGCAGCCCGGTGACGACGTGCGGCCCGTCGGCCCGGGTGACGGCGTCGACGACCTGGTCGAGGCTCGCCTGGCCGGCGAAGAACGCGTTGCTCCACGCGGCGAGCAGGCAGGAACGGGGGACCGGCACGGCATCCCACGTTACGTCTGCAGGGGATCCCACCGGCGTGGCGGTCGCCGCTGGGCCGCGCAGCCGCCGTAGCGTCGCCCAGCATGCGTGACTACCGCGACGTGCTCGCTCAGCCGCCGCGCCGGCGGCAGGTGCCCGAGGTGCCGGCCGATGCCGGCCTGGTCGTGGAGACTGCCGACACCGGCTTCTGCGGCGCGGTCGTCGCGGTGGGCGTCGCGGTGGACGCCGGCGAGAAGCGGCTCACCGTGACCCTGGAGGACCGGCGCGGCACGCAGCGCGTGTTTGCGATGCTGCCGGCGGCGTTTCTGCTCGACGGCGCACCCGTGACGCTCGTCCGACCGGCGCCCGCGGCGAAGGCGCCCAAGACGGCCCGCACCGCGAGTGGCTCCTACGCGATGGCCGGGGCCGCCGCCCGAGTCGCGCGGGCGAGCCGCATCTGGGTCGAGGGCGGGCACGACGCCGCGCTCGTCGAACGAATCTGGGGCGACGACCTACGCATCGAAGGCGTCGTCGTCGAACCGCTCGGCGGCATCGACGACCTCGTCGCCCACGTGCGCGAGTTCGAACCCGGTCCGGGCCGGCGAGTCGGCGTGCTCGTCGACCACCTCGTGACCGGCAGCAAGGAGTCGCGGATCGTCGCAGACCTGCACCGCGCCGGATACCGCGACGGCGTGCTGGTGACCGGTCATCCGTACGTGGACGTGTGGCAGGCCGTGAAGCCCACGGCGCTCGGCATCGAGCGCTGGCCGACGGTGCCGCGCGGCGTCGACTGGAAAGCCGGCGTCTGCGCCGCGCTCGGAGTCGCCGAGCCGCGGGAGATGTGGCGGCGCGTGCTCGCCAGCGTCGACAGCTTCGCCGACGTCGAGGTGCCGCTGTTGCGCGCGGTCGAGGAGCTGATCGACTTCGTGACCGCTGCCTGACGGCGATCGTCTCGGCAACTTCCGGACCAGGCACGCGCTCGTGGCGACAGGATCGCGGTCTCGATCGGCCACCGCCTTGCACCGCGGGTGCAGGATGGGCGCATGGCGGCATGGCTCGTCTGGTTGATCATCGCCGGGGCGCTCGCCGCCGGCGAGACGGTCACGAACACCTTCGTGCTGCTCATGGTCGCCGGCGGCGCGGGCGGCGGCGCCGTCGCCGCAGCCCTGAGCGCCCCGGTGGTGCTGCAGGTCGTGGTGTTCCTCGCGGTGACCGCGGGCCTGGTCTGGCTCGTGCGACCGATTGCCATTCGGCACCTGCACCCGGGCCCGGCCGCGATCACCGGCTCGGACGCGCTGGTCGGCCGGGAGGCGGTCGTGCTTGCCGAGGTGGGCCGGGACGCCGGCGGCCGGGTGCGGCTCAACGGCGGGGAGTGGTCGGCGCGGGCCAGGGATCCGGGGCAGCTGCTGCCACCGGGCACCCGCGTCTCGGTCGTCGCAATCGAGGGCGCGACGGCCGTGGTGTGGAAAGACCCGTTCGACTGATCAGAGAGAAGGCATCGAATGAACGCTGCAGCCATCGCCGCCATCGTCGTGGCCGTCGTCGTGATCTTCGTGCTCATCCGGATGGTGCGCATCGTGCCGCAGGCGCGCGCGGCCGTCATCGAGCGGCTGGGGCGTTACACCCGCACCCAGGGCCCCGGCCTGACGCTGCTGCTGCCGTTCGTCGACCGGATGCGCCCGATGATCGACTTGCGTGAGCAGGTGGTGAGCTTTCCGCCACAGCCGGTGATCACGTCGGACAACCTCACCGTCGGCGTCGACTCGGTCATCTATTTCCAGGTCACCGATCCGCGCGCCGCGTCATACGAGATCGCCAACTACATCCAAGCTGTCGAGCAGCTGACGATCACCACGTTGCGTAACGTCATCGGCTCGCTGAACCTCGAACAGGCGCTGACGAGCCGCGATTCGATCAACACCCAGCTGCGCGGGGTGCTGGACGAGGCGACCGGTCCGTGGGGCATCCGGGTGGCCCGTGTGGAGATCAAGGCCATCGACCCGCCGCCGTCGATCCAGGACGCGATGGAGCAGCAGATGCGCGCCGACCGCAACAAGCGCGCGCTCATCCTGACGGCCGAGGGCCAACGGGAATCGGCGATCAAGACCGCCGAGGGCCAGAAGGCCGCGCAGATCCTGGACGCGGAGGGTCAGAAGCAGGCGGTCATCCTCGCCGCCGAGGCCGACCGCCAGGCGCGGATCCTGAGCGCCGAGGGCGAGCGCGCCGCCCGCTACCTCGCCGCCCAGGGCCAGGCCAAGGCGATCGAGACGACGTTCGGGGCGATCCACGCGGCGAAGCCCGACCCGGCGCTGCTCGCCTATCAGTACCTGCAGACGCTGCCGCAGATCGCGCAGGGCGACGCGAACAAGATGTGGATCGTGCCCAGCGAGTTCAGCAAGGCGCTCGAGGGGCTGTCCCGGTTGACCGGAGGCGACGGCGACGGCACGCCGAACTGGCTCGCGCAGACCGGCGCCAGTCCGTCGACCGCCGGGCCCGCGGAGGATGGAAGCGGGGCAGGCATCGACACCACCGGCTGGTTCGACTCGAATCTGACGCCGGCTGCCGAGCAGCCTGAGGCGCGGGATCTGCGCGCCTCCGACCACGACCCGGACTCGCTCGCCGCGCGGGTCGGTATCTCGCCGGACGACTCGCCGTTGCCGCCCGGGCCCGGCTTCGACAAGCCCCTCGCTCCCGGCGACCGGTAACAGCCCCCGGCGACCGGTAACAGCCCCGCACGCAGCGGTTGTCCGCGCGTCGGCGGGCTCTGCGCCGACGACACGCGGACAACTCGCGAGGATTGGGCGGAAAGCCGACTCGGGCGGCGTCCCGGTTTCCCGTGACGCCGCCCGAGTCCGTGCGTGCTGCCGGCCGATCAGCGCGCCGCGTACTCCGCGGAGACCGTTGACGGGGTCAGCGCGGTGGCGAACACCGCGACGTCGCCGATGACGCCGTTGAGGTACTTGCTGGTGGGCGAGCCGGCCCAGGAGCCGCCGACCAGTCCACCGCCGACATACCACGTGCCGGTGTAGCTCTGACCCTTGGTGGCGCTGGCATTCGCGCCGACCTGCGTGCCGTCGACGTAGAGCGTCATGCCGCCAGTGCCGAGGGTCGCGGTGACCAGGTGCCACTGGCCGTCGTTGACCGTCTGGCTCGACGACACCGTGTAGACGCCACCGCTGTAGACCCCGAAGTACACGTGCCCGGCGTTGTCCAGGTAGACAGAGCGGTCGGCGTGCGAGGTGCTCGTGAGACCGTCACCGAAGCCGATGATCTTCCCGCCGGTCTTCGAGGTGGTCTTCACCCAGGCCGACACCGTGAAGGTGTTCGGCCCTGCCTGCGTGCCCTGAGCCGTGGCGTAGCCGGTGCTCGTCCCGTTGAAGGTCGCGGCGGTCTCCGGCGAGACCGGCCCGGCGGCGCCGAGCGTGACGCCGGAGCTCAGCGTCAGCGGGTTGCTGCCGGCGCTGTCGGCGGCCGAGGTGCCCGAGGCGTCGCCCAGCGTCCAGTAGCTGGCGGCGCCATCCGCGAGCACCTTGCGGTCGTAGGACGTGCCGGTTGCCGGCGCCGCGCCGGTCGTGGTGACCGTGACGGCGGAACCGGTGACCGCGTTGTTGTGCGCGTCGGAAGCGGAGAGCTGATAGGTGTAGTCCGTGCCCGGCCGCAGACCCCTGTCGGTGTAGCTCAGGGTCGGCAAGTTCCACCAGGTCGAGTCGCCCGTCGTGGTCCAGATCGTCTGGCCGTTGCGGGTGAGCTTGTAGGTCAGCGTCAGGTCGTCACGGTCCCAGTTCGAGCCGAACGTGATCTGGGTGGACGTGTCCGACGTGACGGCCACCGTGGGCTGGAAGCTGGTGGTCTTCAGCATCGGGCCCTGCGTGCCCGGGTTGCCGGCGGTGCCGCGGACGGCGAAGCGGACGAGGCCGGCCTGTGGCTTGTTGTTGACCGCCGGAAACTCCCCGCCCTCGACGACGTAGCTGCTGTTGCCGGTGACCGTCCAGGCCGCCTGGCCCTGGCCGGTGACCTTGCCGGTCAGGTAGTCCGGGAACCAGTTGATGATCGACGGCGAAGGCTTGCCGTAGAAGTCGGGGTAGCCGCTCTGCTGGTTGTGCGCCAGCGTGCCGGTCGCGTTGGCGGTGAAGGCCACCGTTCGCCGGTACTGCCAGGGGTTGTACACCGGCCAGCCGTTGTCGTTGCCGCAGTAGTGCGCGTGGCTGACCGTGTAGACGGTCGTGCCATTCGAGTAGCTGCCGTAGCTGTCGCCGTGACAGTCCTCCAGCCAGTTCAGCGAGCCGTCGGCCGGGTTCATCGAGACCGTGCCCTCGACGTTGCCCGGTGAGCCATAGACGTAGCCGGTGGCGTAGACCGCGTTGGCGTCGGCGGACAGGCTGGTGATCGCAGAGTTCTTGCCGTAGTCGCGGATCACCGTGTTGGCCGCCCAAGCCACGGACGCGCCGGTCGACGCGCTCACCGCGCCGAGTCCGTAGGCCGGGACGCCGTTCAGGTTGGTGAACGCGCCGCCGACGACGACCTTCGTCTTGTCCGGCGTGAGCACGAGCGCGTTCACGTTGTAGTCCGCGCTCGGCGCCCAGGACAGCAGCGCGCCCGCGGGGGTGTAGGCGGCGAGCCGGCCGCGGGCCACCCCGTTCGCGGCGGTGAACATTCCGCCGGCATAGATCGTGGTGCCGTTGACGACCAGCGACTTGACCTGCGCGCTGGCGTTGGCAGTGAAGGTGGTGATCGGTGCGCCGGTGGTGGCGTTCAGCGCGGCGATGTGGCTGTGGGTCTTGCCGTTGACGGTGGTGAAGTCGCCGCCGATGTAGATCGTCTTGCCGTCCGCGGACGCCGCGACGGTCATCACCTGGCCGTTGAGCACCGGGTTGAAGGCCGTGATCAAGTTCCCGGTCGTCAGGTCGTAGGCGAGCATGTCTGTGCGTGGCGTCTGGTTCGTGCCGGCCGCGCTGCCGTACGGATACGCGTTGGCGAACTTGCCGCCCACGTACACCGTGTTGCCGACGATCACCTGCGACCAGGCCACGCCGTCCATCTGCACCGTGGGCAACGCGTCCGCCGTCACGTTGGCGGCGGCAGGCTGCTGGATCGGGCCCGGGCCGGTCGCGGCAGCGTGGGCACCTTGCGGCAGTGCGACGCCGAGCGCCGCGGTCGCGGCCGTGGCGGCCACCACTGCGGCAAGACGACGCCGGCGACCCGGCTGAACCTCGAAGAACTTGGATGCCGACACGGCAACCGACCTCCGTCATGAAAGGGGACCTGGCGAGTCGTAGCTCGCCTTCCACCTAACAATAACCAAACATTAGCAATTGTAAACTCTGTGTTTAGTCTGGGAGGAATTCACAGACAGAGAGTGATAAGCAATTGCGCTCAGTAGTCGCAATTACACTTCGTTACAAGAAACGTCGCTGAGTAATCAGATCCAGCTGACTCGGTTTTTCAGGTAGAGGTAGCCGATGAAGCTCACCGCGTCGATCACGGAGTGCGCGATCACGAGCGGCCAGACTCGACGAGTGCGCTGGAACCACCAGCCGAAGACCACCCCCATGACCGCGTTCCCGACGAAGCCGCCGTAACCCTGGTACAGGTGGTACGACCCGCGCAGCACCGCGCTGGCGGCCAGCGCCCGCGATCGCGACCAGCCCAGCTGGCCGAGGCGGGTCAGCACGAACGCGCCGACCACGATCTCCTCGGCGACGCCGTCCTGGAACGCGTCCAGCAGCAACACCGGGATGCGGTACCAGACGTCCGGGAAGTCGGTGACGATCAGCTGCGCGTTCAGTCCCAGCTTGCGTGCGACGAATACCAGGCCGAGGCCTGGCACGCCGATGAGCGCCGCAAAACCGGCGCCGTGCGCCAGTTCCCGCCAGCGCAGCCGGTCAAAGCCGATTCCGAAACCGCGCCCGCCAGGCGAGCGGGCGAGCAGCACCACGGCGAGGAAGGCGGGCAGCACACCGTGCAGCACGTCGGCGAGGCGGTCCAGCACGTCGAGCCACTCGTAATGGCTCGCCTGCGCGACCACCACCGGCGCCGCCACGTTGCCGAACCCGGCCCCGTGGTTGATCGTCACCTGCGAGCGGAGGAAGCTCAGCAGCGCGTAGATCCCGGACATCCCGTAGGACACGCCGAGCACCGCGAGCAGCTCAAGGCCCGGGCGCTCGCGCGCCGCGTGCGGTGAACCCGCGGGATCGGCGTCCTGATCGGCCCGATCGGCCTGCGCGCTCACGCGCACAGTGTGCCGCAGCGGGCGAAGCCGCCTGACTCGCCGCTCAGCCCGGTGTTCAGCGGCCTTCCTTCATGGCGTGAAGCGGGTCGGCTGAGGCTCAGATCGGTTGCGGCGCGCGCAGGCTGAGATCCGCGCACGCGGCGCAGGTCTCCGCCGGCACCAGCCCGACCTTCATCAGGTAGCCGAAGGCGGTGCAGCCGAGGCAGAGTCCGAAGACCGATTCGAGCGTCGCGGCGCCGATCAGGCAGGCCACCAGCACCTGCGCCGCGCCGTCAGCGCCGAATCCAAAGTGCAGCAGCACGGCGGCGACGGTCAACGCCGCGCCGACGGCTTGCGCGAAACGCTTGGGCGGCCCGGGGACGAGTTTGGCCGGTCCGAGGCGAGGGGCGACCACTCGCGTCGCGAACTGGCCGAGCGGGCTCAGCGTGGGACCCGCCAGCACCCGCGCGACGAACCCGTAGGCCAGCACGACGGTCAGCCAGAGCCAGCCGGAGCCTGCGGCCAACGACAGCGCGAGCGTCGTCACCCCGAGCAGGACGACACCGGCGGCGACCGAACGGGCCGCGAGTTCGTTGACCGGATTCGGGAAGCCAAGGATCTGCGCCACGAGCAAAACTCTACCTAGGCGATAGGCAATCGGCTCAGCAGCAGCGTCTGCAGTCCCGAGCCGGCGACGCCGGTGCGGTCACTGAGCGTCGATCGAGCCAGCGCCGAACCAGCCGGGCCGAGCTGCGTCGTCGCGTCCAAGAGCACCCACTCGCCGAGCAGCGGGCGGGCGAGATGCACATCGAGGTCGACGTTGGCGAAGGACCACTCGGTCCACGGCAGCTCGGCGGAAATCCCGCCGGCGGAGTCCGCGATCAACACCGCGCGAGCCAAGCCGGACATCTGCACACCGGGCAGGAGAGGCACGCGCGGGCGGGCCCAGGCGGCCGCCGGCCCGGCAGCAGTCATCCGCCCCACGCCCACGAAGCGCCAGTCCACGCTGTCGCCGTAGCCGAATCGCAAGCCCAACTCGCCCGACCCGGCCGGCTCGGCCGACCCGGCCGGCTCGGCCGGCTCGGCCGGCGCCGGCACCTCGGGCGGGGGCGCAAGCTCACCGGCGACTTCCGTCGTGTCCGCCGCGCGCACGAACCAGACCCGGCACACCAGGCAGTCGCGCTCGTCCGCCGAGACGACCGCCTCCACCAGTGCGGCGCTGCGCGCGGCGCGGACCACCCGGGTGGCCACGGCGACCACGCCGACCGGCACCGGGCCGATGAAGTCCGCGGCGAGACGCAGCGCGATGAGATCGTCGCGACCGGCCGCGCGGACCGCGGCTTCGGCGCGAGTCACCGCCAACGCGCTCGGCGGACCGCCGTGCTGCAGGTGCGCAGCCCAGGGACCGACGGTGTGCTCGCCGGCGCGGAAATGTGCGGCACCGCCGTCCATGGCAGACGGCACCGAAAGCGGCAGGTAATAACTCTCTGACACTCGCCCACGATATGGGGTCGATCTCACATCGCCGTGGGTATGCTGCCGGGCAGGCGAGCGGCACATCCCTCCCGTGCCGCTCGCCCCTTCTATTTCGTCCCACCCATCCGTCGGCCCCGCCAGGTGGCCTGCTCACCCGATAGGTTGCGCGCAAGGCTTGCCCGCGCGTGGGGGAGCCTCAGCGGCGCCGTGGTGGAACCGCCGCCGCAGCGCGCGACGAATTGCTCCTCGTACAGGCGCCGCGCACCGCGGGGACCAGCATCCGTGGAGGGAAGCACGCCGTGAGCCATGGACGACCCACGCGGCGGGTGGCCGTGGTCGGCAGCGGCGTCGCCGGTCTGACGGCCGCCTACGTCCTGCAGAACGAGGCCGACGTCACCCTGTACGAAGCCGACAGCCGCCTCGGCGGACACGCCGACACGCATGACGTCGTCGGCGCGGACGGCCGGCTGCGCTCGATCGACACCGGATTCATCGTGCACAACCTGCGCACCTACCCGATGCTGCGCCGGCTGTTCAGCGAACTCGGCGTGGCCACCCAGGCCTCCGACATGAGCATGGCGATCTCTTGCGCCGGCTGCGGGCTCGAGTACGCCGGCGGCCGAGGACTGTCCGGCCTGCTGCCCTCGGCCCGCACCGTCCTCACCCCGCGCTACCTGCGGCTGCTTGGTGAGGTGGTGCGCTTCTACCGCGCCGCCCACCGGCTGCTCGCCGCCGAGGACGACGACGTGACGATCCGCGAGTTCCTCGCGGCCAACAGCTTCAGCGAGTACTTCAACGCGCACTTCATCACGCCGGTGATCGCCGCAGTGTGGTCGACGGCGCCAACCGCGGCCGGCGACTACCCGGCGCGCTACCTGTTCACCTTCCTGCAGAACCACGGCGCGCTCAGCGTGACCGGCAGCCCCGTCTGGTACACGGTGGTGGGCGGCTCGGCGCGCTACGTCGAACGGGCGGCGAAGAGCCTGACCTCGGTGCAGACGTCCACGCCCGTCCGTTCGGTTCGCCGGGTGGGCGCCGGGGTCGAGGTGCGCGACGACGCCGACCAGATCGAGCAGTTCGACGGCGTCGTGATCGCCACCCACCCGCGTCAGGCGCTGGGCATGCTGGCCGAGCCGACCCGAGCTGAGCTGGACCTGCTTGGTGCCATCGGCTATACGACGAACCCGACGGTGCTGCACACCGACGCGTCGCTTTTGCCGCGCACGCCTCGGGCACAGGCGTCGTGGAACTACTCGCTGCCGGCCTGCGACGCGGTGCCGACCTCAGTGCAGGTCAGCTACAACATGAACCGGCTGCAGCGCCTGGACGCGCCGCAGGCCTACGTCGTCACGCTCAACAGCGAGGACCGCATCGACCCCGCTAGCGTGATCGCCCGGATGGATTACGAGCACCCGGTGTACACGACCGCGTCGGTCCACGCGCGGGAGCGGCTGCCGCTGCTCAACGACGGCGTCGTGGCCTATGCCGGCGCCTATCACGGCTGGGGCTTCCACGAGGACGGCTGCCGTTCGGGTGTGGCCGCGGCGGCCAGCCTCGGAGTCCGATGGTGAACGCTGCCCTGTACGAGGTCGACATCGCCCACGTGCGCGCGGAACCGGTGCGGCATGACGTGCGGCATCGCAGCTACCTGTGGTTCGTCGACCTGGACGACCTTCCCGCGCACGGTGTGCTGGCCCGCTTCCGCTCCCGCGACCACCTCGGCGACCCTGCGCTGCCGCTGCGCGCGAATGTCGACGCCTACCTCGCCGAGCAGGGCATCGACTTGCGCGGCGGCCGAATCACGATGCTGACGAACGCCCGGAGCCTGGGCTACGTCTTCAACCCGCTGACGCTGTACTGGTGCCACGATCCGTCGGGCGCGGTGGCGTGCGTGATCGCCGAGGTGCACAACACCTACCGGCAGCGGCACCGCTACCTGCTGCGCACCGACGACGCCGGCCGCGCCGACACCGCGAAGCAGTTCTACGTCTCGCCGTTCTATCCCGTCGACGGCGCCTACCGGATGAGCGTGCCGGAGCCGGGCGAGCGGCTCGCGATAACGATCACGCTGCACCGCGAGGGCGAACGACCCTTCACCGCGTCGGTTCGCGGCGTGCGCCGGCCGGCGACCCGTCGCGCGGTCGTCGCCGTGGCGGTGCGGCACCCGTTGGAGACCTGGCTCGTCCGCGCCCTGATCGTCAAACACGGCATCTCGCTGTGGCGCAAAGGACTGCCGGTCCAGCCACGGCCGCCATACCCGGAGGTATCTATGCCTGCCACCAACCACGACGCGACAGTCGCCGACCAGCTTGCCGCGCTGCTGCGCGATGTCGCCGGCCTCGACCTGCCGGTTCGCCTCCGTGCCTGGGACGGCAGCGAAGCTGGGCCGGCCGACGGCCCGACCCTCGTGATCCGCTCGCGCCGCGCGCTGCGCCGCCTGCTGTGGGCGCCGGGCGAACTCGGCCTGGCCCGTGCGTACGTCGCCGGCGACATCGACGTCGAGGGCGACCTCGCGGACGGGTTCCGGCGCGCGTGGCGCGTCGCGCGCAACCGACCCAGCACCGGCGTTTCGCTGAGCGTCGCCGCCAAGGGCCGGGCCGTGCTGGCTGCGGCGAAGCTGGGCGCGTTCGGCACGCCGCCCAAGCCGCCCGCGGCCGAGGCGCGGCTGACCGGCCGGCTGCACACGCAGCGCCGCGACCGGGCCGCAATCGCCCACCACTACGACCTGTCGAACGACTTCTACCAGCTGCTGCTCGACGAGCACATGGCGTACTCCTCGGCGTATTACACCGCTGACGAGCAGTCGCTGCACGACGCGCAGACCGCGAAGCTCGACCTCGTCTGCCGCAAGCTCGACCTGCGTCCGGGCATGCGGCTGCTCGACGTCGGCTGCGGCTGGGGCTCGCTGATCCTGCACGCGGCCGAGCACTACGGCGTCAGCGCTGTCGGCGTCACGCTGTCCGCGCAGCAGCGCGACTTCATCGTCAAGCGGATTGCCGACCGCGGGCTCGCCGAACGCGTCGAGGTGCGCCTGCAGGACTACCGCGAACTGGCGGACGTCGGAGAGGCGTTCGACGCGGTCAGCTCGATCGAGATGGGCGAGCACGTCGGCGAAGGCCAGTACCCGGTGTACGCCGGCATTTTGCACGACGCCCTGAAGCCGACCGGCCGGCTGCTGCTGCAGCAGATGTCGCGGCACCAGGGCACCGCGCCCGGCGGCGGCGCGTTCATCGAGTCCTACATCGCACCGGACATGCACATGCGGCCGCTCGCGCGCACGCTGCAGCACCTGGAGAACGCCGGCTTCGAGATCCGCGACGTCGAGGCGATGCGCGAGCATTATGTGCGCACCGTCGAGCACTGGATCGACACCTTCGACCGGCACTACGAGGAGTTCGTCGCACTGCAGGGCGAGGAGGTCGCGCGCGTGTGGCGGCTCTACCTCGTCGGCGGCGCGCTCGCCTTCGACGAGGGCCGGATGGGCGTCGACCAGTTCCTCTGCGTCAAGCCGACGGTCGACGGCGGGAGCGGCATGCCGGCCACCCGGCCGTGGGCGCTCTGACCTTCGGGCTGCCCGCGCTCGATCGGGGTAGGCCGACACCGTGAGCTCTTTCGACACCTCCGCGTTCTTCGAGACGGTCGGCTGGTCGGCCGCGGCGGTCGCGGTCGTCCTGCTCGCCACGTTCGGCTGCGCCAAGATCGCCGGCCGGCACAACGTCATCGACACCACGTGGGGCCTGCTGTTCGTCACGGCCGCCGTGGTGTCGTTCGTCTGCTCGGCTGGCTACGGCGACGGCCTGCGCCGCTACCTGCTGCTACTGCTGCCCGGCCTGTGGGGATTGCGGCTGGCCTACTACGTGCTGCGCCGGTCGCTGGGCAAGGGCGAGGACCCGCGCTACGACGAGATGTTGAACAAGGCGAAAGGCAATCGCGACCTGTACGCCCTGCGCATGGTCTACGTGCTGCAGGGCCTGCTGGCGCTGGTGATCTCCTCGCCGATCATCGTCGGCGCCTTCGAGCCGCGGCCGTTACGCGTGGTCGGCTGGCTCGGCGTCGCGGTCTGGGCTGTCGGCCTGTTCTTCGAGGCGGTCGGCGACGCCCAGATGCAGACGTGGCGTGCCGACCCAGCGCACAAGGGCCAGGTCATCGACGTCGGCCTGTGGCGCTACACCCGGCATCCGAACTACTTCGGCGACGCCTGCGTGTGGTGGGGCACGTTCCTCATCGCCGCGGACTCGCTGCCTGGCGTCGTCACGATCTACGCGCCGATCATCATGACGCTGCTGCTCACCAAGGGATCCGGCGCCCGCATCCTGGAAAAGCACATGAGCAAGCGCGACGGCTGGGAGGAGTACGCGGCGCGCACCAGCATGTTCTTCCCGCTGCCGCCGAGGAAGCCGCGCGCCGCGGCCTGAGCGGTCTCAGTCCTGGTACGACCCGCGCAGCACGCTGATCCCGCTGTAGTCGGTCAGCTGGTCCGTGCGCTGCACGCTGATCTCGATGTCGTGATACTTGGCCATGTCCGTCGGCGGCACGGTCAGCTCGGCCCGGTTGTCGCGCCCGATCGGGCCGACGGGCAGCATCTGCTTGCGTCGGTCATCGGTCAACCACACCTCATATCTGTGCGACGCGTCCAGCTTGGGCAAGGCGCTGGCGTCGATGCGCATGGTTTGGCCCCCGGTGAGCGTCGCCTTCGCCGGCTTCGTGCCCTGGTCGAAGGCGCTCAGCTTGACCGTGCGCGATGCGGGCGAGTCGGCGCCGCCGACGGTCTCGGCGATCGTCACGCCACCGCCGACGAGCACCACCGCGGCGGCCGCGACGGCGAGCAACCGCCCGCGATGAGCGGTTCGCAGGCTCCGCACCGGGCTCGCGGCGGCTTCCGCGCGCGCCGTCTCGAACACCGAGCTGAGGTCGGGCAGCGGCCCGGCCGCAGCTGAGTCCGCGTCGAGATCGAGTTCGGCTCTCTCCGGTGAGACGATCTCGGGCGCGAACCGCCGCGCCGAGGTCAGCGAGGCGTGCGCGACGACCGCGGACACCAGCTCCTGCTGGCAGTCGGGGCAGCTGCGCAGGTGTTCTGCAGCCGCCATCACCTCGACGCGGTTGGCGTCACCGGTGAGCAGGCGCGGCAGGTTCTCCGCGAGATGATCGCTCATCGCCGCCCCCCGGAGTTCTCGACGAGGCCGGCGAGGCGTTGCAGGCCTCGTGCCGTGCGCGTCTTCACCGTGCCGAGGGGAATGTCCAGGGTCGCTGCGATCTCTGTCTGCGTGTAGCCGTCGAAGTAAGCGAGCTCGAGCACCTCGCGCTGCAGCTGGGGCAGCATGTTGAGCGCGCCGCGGATCTCATCGGCCCAGACCAGGCGCTCGGCGAACTCCCGACCGTCTGCGCCGGTGATTTCGCGCATCGAGTCGAGCGGCACGACGACGTCGCGACGTTTGCGCAGGTGGTCGATCGCGCGCTTGCGGGCGATGCCCAAAACCCAGCCACGCAGCGACTGGCTCGGGTCGAAGCGGGTGTGGACGCGCCACACCTCGTAGAACACCTTCTGCAGGACGTCTTCGACGTCCGGCTGCGGCACGTAACGGCCGAGGTAGGAGATGACGAGGGGCCCGAGCGTCCGATAGGCCTCTTCCAAGGCCACCGTGTCGCCCTTGTTCAGGCGATCACCGATGTCGGCGAGTGCGAGCTCCACACCAGCTTGTTCGCGGACAGTCATGCGTTCGGTTTCACTGCCCCGCGCGGCCGGCGGCCGGTCACCGCTTCTCGAGCGCGACGAATCCGCGCTCCGCCGGGCCGGTGTAGAGCTGGCGGGGCCGGCCGATCCGGGTGCTCTTGTCGTTGATCATCTCGTGCCACTGGGCGATCCAGCCGGGCAGCCGGCCGATCGCGAACAGGACGGTGAACATCCGGGTCGGGAAGCCCATCGCCCGGTAGATCAGGCCGGTGTAGAAGTCGACGTTCGGGTAGAGCTTGCGGGAGACGAAGTAGTCGTCCTCGAGCGCGACCTGCTCGAGCTCCAACGCGATGTCGAGCAGCTGGTCGCGCTTGCCCATCGACTGCAGCACCTGATCCGCCGCCTTCTTGACGATGGCCGCGCGCGGGTCGTAGTTCTTGTACACCCGGTGGCCGAAGCCCATCAGCTTCACGCCGTCTTCCTTGCTCTTCACCTTGCTCACGAACTGGGCGACGTCCCCGCCCTGCGCCTGGATCTGCTGCAGCATCTCGAGCACCTGCTGGTTCGCGCCGCCGTGCAAGGGCCCGAACAGCGCGTTGATGCCTGCCGAGACGGAGGCGAACAGGTTCGCCTGCGAGGAGCCGACGAGCCGGACGGTCGAGGTCGAGCAGTTCTGCTCGTGGTCGGCGTGCAGGATGAAGAGCATGTCGAGGGCCTTGGCCACCGCCGGGTCGACCTCGTAGGGCTCGGCGGGAAAGCCGAAGGTCATCCGCAGGAAGTTCTCGACGAGGCCGAGCGAGTTGTCCGGGTACAGGAACGGCTGCCCGACGCTCTTCTTGTAGGCGTAGGCGGCGATCGTCGGCAGCTTGGCGAGCAGCCGGTAGGTCGAGAGGGTGACGTCCTCTTCCTTGAACGGGTCGAGGGAATCCTGGTAAAAGGTCGACAGCGCCGAGACCGCCGATGACAGCACCGGCATCGGGTGCGCGTCGGCCGGGAAGCCCTCGAAGAAGCGTTTGAGGTCCTCGTGCAACAGGGTGTGCCGGCGGACGTTGTTGGTGAAGTCGGCGAGCTCATCGGCGGTGGGCAGCTCGCCGTAGATCAGCAGGTAGCTGACCTCGAGGAACGTCGAGTGCTCGGCAAGCTGGTCGATCGGGTAGCCGCGGTAGCGCAGGATGCCGGCGTCGCCGTCGATGTAGGTGATCTCCGACGTGCAGGACGCGGTGTTCGCGAAGCCGGGATCGTAGGTGACGAGGTCCGTCGTCGACAGCAGCTTGCTGATGTCCGCGCCGCCCGCGCCCTCCGTCGAGTGACGCACCGGGAGATCGAGCGAATCCTTGCCGGGGGCGGTGAATACGGCGTTCTCGACGGCGTCGGCCATGGCTTCCTCTCGGGCGTGCGCTGACGTCTGACCCTACTGGGGCCCTAGCCAGTCCTTGCCCGGGAGGTTGTGCACGCGAACCTGCCCGCGTGCAGCGAGCTTGCCGTCCGGCCGGACGATCTCAACCACCCACAGCTGCTGGCTGCGGCCCTGGTGGACTGGCGTTGCCGTGGCGACCAGCCGGCCCTCGCGGGTGGCACGCAGGAAGTCGGTGCTGTTGGCGACGCCGACGACCTGCCCCCGCTCGCCGAACCACGCCGCTGCGCCGGCGCTCGCGCTCGCCTCGACGGCGGCGCAGTAGACGCCGCCGTGCACGATGCCGTGCGGTTGCAGGTGCTGCGGGCCGACGGTCCAGCTCATTTCGACCCGGTCCGCGCGCAACACGTCGAACCGAAAGCCGAGCGCCTCGTTCAGCCCGCTGTTCTGCAGCGTGACGACGTCCATCTGCCGACCGTAGCCAACCCGGTCAGGCGGTGGCGCGGCGCGCGGGCGATGGTGTGGCCCGCCGCGCCATCCGCGGCTCGTCGAAACGCAGCACGCGGTCCTCGATCCGGCCACGGGTCAGCGCGGGCGCGTCGCGCAGGTAGTCGTTGCGCACCTTCCACGGTCCGCGCACGCCCTGTCGGGGGAGCCGGTCGTTGCCGCGGCGCACGTAGCCGGCGTTGAGGCTGCCGAGGATCGAGCCGTCGGCGCGTTCGGCGTCGGCGCCACGGGCGACGAAGGTGCGGTAGCCGTGGGCGTCCATGTGGTTGATCAGCCGACACAGGTACACCGCCGCGATGTCGGCCTTCAGCGTCCACGACGCGTTGGTGTAACCGAAGATCAGCGCGGCATTCGGGAGGTCTTCGACCAGGACGCCCTTGTAGGTCAGCTTGTGGTTCGCGACGAACGGCTCGCCATCGATCTCCACCGACATACCACCGAAGATCTGCACGTCGAGGCCGGTGGCGGTGACGATGATGTCGGCGTCCAGGCGCGCGCCGGACTCGAGTTCGATGCCGGTCTCGGTGAACGTCGTGATGCGGTCGGTGACCACGTCGGCGGCGCCGGATCGGATTGCGGCGAACAGATCGCCGTCAGGCACCACGCACAGCCGCTGGTCCCATGGGTTGTACTTGGGCGTGAAGTTCGCGAGGTCGGACATCCCGCCGAGCTGCTTGCTGGCGCTCGTCAAGACGAAGTCCCGCACCACGTTCGGCCGGGCGCGGGCGAGGGCGTAGATCGCGCGCTGCACGGCTATGTTGCGGGTCCGGGCGAGTTTGTAGACCACCCCCTCCGGCAGGACGCGCAACATCGCCTCGGCGATCTTGTCCCGAGCCGGCAAGGAGACGATGTAGGTGGGGGAGCGCTGCAACATCGTCACGTGCGCGGCGTCCTCGGCCATCGCCGGCACGAGCGTGACCGCGGTGGCGCCGCTGCCGATGATCACGACCGATTTGCCGGTGTAGTCGAGGTCCGCCGGCCAGTGCTGCGGGTGCACGAGGCGACCGGTGAACCGCTGCTCTCCGGGGAAGTCGGGTCGGTAGCCGGTGTCGTAGTTGTAGTAACCCGTGCAGGGGACGAGAACGTCAGCGGTGATGCGCTGCGTCTCGCCGCTCGCCTCGTCTGTCGCCTCGACCGTCCAGCGCTGATCCGCGCTCGACCAGCTGGCGGACGTGACCTTCTGGCCGAACCGGATCTGGTCGACGACCCCGTACTCGGCAGCCGTCTGTTCGACGTAGTCGCGAATGGACGGCCCGTCGGCGAGCACCCTGGTGTCCAGCCACGGCCGAAAGCTGTAGCCGAAGGTGTACATGTCCGAGTCCGAGCGCACACCCGGGTAGCGGAACAGATCCCACGTGCCGCCGATCGTGGTCCGCCGCTCGAGCAGCGCGTACGTCTTGTCCGGGCACTGCCGGCTGAGCCGGCACGCCACACCGATGCCGGACAGACCGGCGCCGATGACGAGCACGTCGACGTGGTCACTCATCCTGGCGCTGGGGTTCGTCGTCATGTCCGGGCGCCGGCGCGGCGTCCGGCTCGTCGTCGCGGGGCGGAGCATCCGGCCCGACCTGCATGTCGGCCTTCTCATCGTCTGGATCTGGCATTGGCGCAGTCTAGGGGGCGCGACGGGTGTCGTAGATCGTGATGCCGTGCGATCGGGCGAGGACGGGGGACGTGCGCAGCTCGCGCTTGGTGGCGGCGCTCAACCCGGTGGCACGGCGGATGAACAAGAACGCGTCGCCGGAACGCAAGTAGCTGCGGATGTCGCGTTGCCAGCGCTTGTTCGCCGGGCGGGCGTGCTCCTTTCCGGGCGGCCGGTCGACGTCGTAAGTGCGGCCGGAGACGTCCACCCAGTTGACGCAGCCGTTGGCCAGGCCGCGGCTCACCGCGTCCAGCTCGACCAGCGCCATCGGGGTGTCGGCCATCAGGCAGCGGACGTTCCGGACCCGGCTCGCCAGCGAGCGGCCGTCGAACGGGACGCTGATGGATCCGCGCGGGGTGGTGAAGATGATCGCCGTCGACACGGTGGCGCCGACGACGGTGGCCATCGCCAACGCGGTGCCGACGACCGCGATCCGGGAGCGGCACTGCGCGGCGGCGCCGGCCACCACCAGGGCAAGACCGACGGCGGCGAAGTCGGAGTAGTAGGAGATGTAGGCCGGAGCGAGCGCGAGCACGGCCAGTTGCGCGAGGGCGAGGACTACCGCGAGCCGGCACGCGGCGGTGCGCCAGGCCGACGCGGCCAACCCGAACAGCAACACGGCCAACACCGCCAGCACGGCCAGTCGAACGCTGCCGCCGACGTGCCCGTCAGCGAGGTTGACGGTGGACAGGTCGCCGGCGCGCAGCACGCGCGACCTCGTCGTTCCGTGCCGGTCGAGCTGATCGCTGACCAGCATCCGCCACATCGCTCGCGGAGCGGCGAGGAAGAAGGGGCCGTCGACGACGAGGAAGGTGGCCGCCGCGCCGGCGAGCGCGGCCAGCGCCGCCTGCCGAGGGCGGACGAAGAACTGCCAGCCGAGGACCAGCAGGGCCGGCACGATCCACCAGATCTTCACGCTCGCCGCGACCGCGACGGCCACCCCGCCAAGCACCAGTGCGCGCCTGCCTCGCTCGCCGGTCAGCGCGAGCAGGCCGAGCAGCAACGCGAAGTTGCCCATCGGTTCCAGCCGGATCGACCCCTCGGCGATGATCGAGCCGAACCAGACGCCGTAGAACAGGCCCCCGAGCACTGCTGCGAATTGGCCCAGACCCATTCGACGCGCGATCAGCACGACGAGCAGCGCGTTCACGCCAGCGAGCAGACAGAAGGCCGCGTTGGCAGTCATGAATGCGGCATGGTCGCCGACGAGCTGGCCGAGCCCGGCGAACGGCGTGAGCACGAGCATCAGGCCGGGCGGGTGCAGCAGCAGGAAGTCGCGGTACGGCAGCCGGCCGTGGATCAGCGCGTCGGCGGCCGTGTAGTAGACCGAGGCGTCGTAGCCGAAGTTGCCGGCGAAGCGGCCGGGGCTGTTGAGGACGTAGCCAAAGCGCAGGGCGGCGGCGACGACGAAGACGAGGGCGCCCCCGAAGCGAGTGACCCAGCGATTGGCCCGCAGCGCCAGAGTGCTGGCCGGGGCGTGAGTGGTGGCGATGACCGCAGAGTTTAGGGATCTGTCCTTAACGCTTGGCGAGCGGCGGCCGCTCGCCAACGTGGCCCCTGCTGGACGACCGGACTCACTGCGAGTCAGCCGATCAGGAGCGGACGGCCACGATGAGCGTCTGACCCGGCCGGATCAGCGAAGGGTCCTTGCCGATCGTGGTCTGGTTCCACTGGTAGATGGGCTGGTAGCCCTTCTGGTGGAACCAGTCGGCGATCACGAACAGGTTGTCACCCGGCTTGACCGTGTATTTGACGTACTTCGACGCGGCGGGCTTGCTTGCCTTTTTCGCGGCGGAAGCCGGCGTGCCGGCAGCCGATGCGCTGGCGCCACCCACCGGGGCGACCGTCTCGGGCGAGTTCTGGCTGACCGGCGAAAGCGAGTCGCTCGCCGTCGGCGCCGGAGCGGACGCCGACGAGCGCGGTGCGGGGTTGTTCGCTCCAGCGCTGTTCTTCGCCGCCGAGGCCGTCCCGTCGCCGTGGTTCACGAGCAGAAGAACCGACACGGTCGCTATCCCCACGATCAACAGGGCGAGGAATGCCGGTAGGAGGCCTCGGCGGCCGGCGGCCGCAGCGGCGCCGTGCCGACGGGTCTCTGGTGCTAGCTGATGGCGCGTGGACACCATGACCCCCGATCCTGGCGCGGCCACCGACTGACCGCGGTCGGACAGCTCAAGATCTGCCCATCACCTGGCGTCAGGTTGCCCCGATTTGCGTCACTCTATGCAATCGTCAGGATGCAACCACCTGGGCGAGAAGCGACGTCGAGCGCCGGTCGGGCACCTCAGCCAGACTCAGGCCGGCAACACGTCGGCGGCGCCGTGCTCGAGGCGCCAATCGAGCAGCGAATCCATCCGCTCGGTCCAGATGCGCATCATCGCCGGATCGTCGCGGCGGCGCGCTCGGCGCA
Source organism: uncultured Jatrophihabitans sp. (assembly GCF_964251945.1). Taxonomy (GTDB): domain Bacteria; phylum Actinomycetota; class Actinomycetes; order Mycobacteriales; family Jatrophihabitantaceae; genus Jatrophihabitans. The sequence goes on along the minus strand of NZ_CAXULP010000001.1, from coordinate 894,477 downwards.
GCCAGTACAGGGCTTCACAGATCTCCATGTCCGACCAGTGACCGGCGTCAAGCGCCTGACGAGTCGCAGGAGTGGTGTCGATGCTCGCGGTCATGCCTCGAGAATCGACGGGCCGGTCACGAAGTTGAGTGATTACGGAACGTTTGCACAACTCATTTTTCGTCACGCTCTGTTACGACCTCGAAGAGACGGTGGGCGCGTCGCCGCTCCGTCAGCATGACTAGCCGCGCCGGTCGCGCACCACGGTCGCCACCCGCTCTGCCGCGTCGGCGGCGTCCTCGTGTTCCCAGACCACGATCAGCTGCCATCCGGCGGCCGTCAGGGCCTGCTCGGCGGCGCAGTCGCGGGCCATGTTGCGCTCGGCCTTGGCCTGCCAGTACGTCGAATTGCTCGCTGGCGCCCGGTAGTGCTGCGGGCACCCATGCCAGAAGCAACCGCGCACCTCGACAGCCACCCGGGCGCGCCGGAACACGATGTCGGCTTGGTGCCGGCGCCCGGGCAGCGGCCGCACGCAGACCCGGTAGCGCAAGCCACGCGCGTGCAGCAGACGGCGCAGGGCCAATTCCGGACCGGTGTCGCGACTGCGATTGGCCTGCATGGAACGGCGCGTACCGGGGGAGGAGGCCCAGGACTCACGCACCCGCGCAGCGTAGTTCGCCGAGAAATCAGCGGCGCGCGGGTTTGCCGTGTGCGCCCTCGCGCTGCTCGTCACCCAGCGCGGCCTTGGCTCGATCGAGTTCAGCGCGGACGGACCGCACGCTGGCTTCCGCCTCGAGGACGCGACGCTCGAGATGTTCCAGGCGCTTACGCCTTTCGGCAGCCACCCACGTATCTTCCCACCATGCCCCCATGCGGAGAGTATTGCCCGGATGGACGAAACTAACAAGCACTTCACACGGGATTGTGAGCATAAACCTGATCGCGCTCGGCGGCGGGTTATGACAGTCGCCCGTTGTGAATACGGAAAGTCACCGGATGCAGCACAAAGTAATGAAAATAGTTCGGCTCGATTGGTGTAAAGCCAGCGTAAAGCGGTTATGCTTTGAGTAGAGATCGACACCCGGAACCGGCGGTCGGGGGACCTGCAGTAGCCGATTCCGTAGGTGACGACTGGCGACTCGTCCGGGGGGAACGAGGACGCAGCGGTCAACGCCTAAGGACGTGGACAGCCGGCTCGCATTCGGGGGAACGGGCCGGCTGTCCACCTCCACACTCATCCTGACGACGCCGCTCGCTGACGAGCCGGCAGCCTCAGCGCTGCGGGTGCGACACCCCGGGGATCGACGCGGCGAATTCCCCATCGGGCTCGGTGCCCAGCAGGGTCAGCGCGATGCGGGCCATCGTTGTGCGTGCCCAGCCGTCGTCAGCGCCGTCGCCCGGCTCGGCCAGCGCCACCCGGAAGCCGACGTACTCGAATGCGTGCAGCAGCACATCGATGTCCAATGCCAACGGTGGTGTGCGCCCCAACTGGCGAAACCGAGCCAGCAAACGTTCGCGCAGCATCGCCAACGTCCGCTCCCGGTGCGGCGACACCGGCGACGCCGGGTCATGCAGCTCGGCGAACAGCGGGCGCAGCGCGGGACCGTGGTCGCGCGCCCAGGCGAGATAGGCGTCGACGCCGTTCGCGACCATCTCGATTTCGTCCGCGGCGCGGTCGAGCGCGGCTTGCAGGCCGTCGACCAGCGCGAGGTCGGACGCGTCGAGCACCAGATGCAATGGCTGTTCGGCATTGGCGAAATAGCGGTAGAAGGTCGGCCGCGCGATACCGGCCCGCTCGATGATCAGCGCCACCGACAGCCCGCGTGAGCCGTGCTCGGCGAACACCTGCGCCGTGGCGGTCACGATCCGCGAGCGTGCCGCGGCGGTCGCCGCCTCGCTCTGCGGTCGCCGGCCGCGCCGAACCGCGCCGCGTGCGCCCGCGTGTCCACTCGGCGATGCGCCCGCCTTGACATCTGGGTGTGACACGGGTTTACGTTAACAGAGGTATTCGCGAAACAACAGTGTTCGCCGATCTGCGAGGGATCTGACTGCGATGACGGCAACCGTTCGCTCGAGTTCTACGTCCACCGCGCGCCGCCGCCTGGCGGGAGCCGCCCCGGCGCCGGTGCCGCCGCCGCGGCCGGACTGGTCGCTGCTGCCCGAGCGCGTCGCGGCGTTGGCCGAGCGGGCGAGCGCCGGGCACGCGCCGCCGGTCGAGACGTTCGCCCCGGCGACGGGCGCGAAGATCGCCGACCTGCCGCAGTCCGACGAGCGCGATCTGGACGACGCGTTTGCCCGCGCCGCGCTCGCGCAGCGCGAGTGGGCCGCGCGGCCGGTCGCCGAACGTGCCGCCGTGTTCGGCCGGCTGCACGACCTGATCCTCCGCCGGCAGGCGGAGATCCTCGACATCATCCAGACGGAGACCGGTAAGGCGCGCAGCCACGCGTTCGAAGAGGTCGTCGACGTCGCCATCAACGCCCGCTACTACGCCCGAACCGCCGCTTCGACCCTGCGCGATCACGCCCGCAGCGGCGCATTGCCGGTGTTGACGTCGGTGCGCGAAGTCCGGCACCCCAAGGGCGTCGTCGTCGTGATTTCGCCGTGGAACTACCCGCTCGCGCTGTCGGTGTCCGACGCGCTGCCGGCGCTGATCGCCGGCAACGCCGTCGTGTCCCGGCCGGACAACCAGACCGCGATCACCACGCTGTGGGCCCACGAACTGGCCGAGCAGGCCGGGCTGCCGCGCGACGTGTGGCAGGTCGTGCTGGGCCGCGGGCGCGACCTCGGTGCCCACCTCGTCCAGCGCGCCGACTTCGTCGACTACACCGGCTCCACGGCCACCGGCCGGGGCATCGCCGCGCAGGCCGCCGCGCAGCTGATCGGCTGCTCGCTCGAGCTGGGCGGCAAGAACGCGATGCTGGTGCTGGCCGACGCCGATGTCGCCAAGGCCGCGGCCGGCGCCGTCCGCGGGTGCTTCTCCTCAGCCGGACAGCTGTGCGAGTCGATGGAACGGCTCTATGTCAACGCCGCCGTGTACGACGACTTCGTCGCGGCGTTCGTCGCCAATGTCGCCGCGATGCGACTCGGCGCGAACCTGGCCTACGACTCCGACATGGGCTCGCTGACCTTTGCCCGTCAGCTCGAGACGGTGCAGGCCCACGTTGCCGACGCGGTGCGGCATGGAGCCACCGTGCTGTCAGGCGGCCGCGCGCGGCCGGATCTCGGGCCGTACTTCTACGAGCCGACCGTGCTCACCGGTGTCACCGCGCAGATGCGGGTGCACCGCGAGGAGACGTTCGGCCCGGTCGTGTCGGTCTATCGCGTCGAATCCGACGACGAGGCGGTCGAGCAGGCCAACGACACCCGGTACGGGCTCAACGCCAGCGTGTGGACGCGGAACACGGCGCACGGGCGCCGCGTCGCCGAGCGCATCCGCGCCGGAGCGGTCAACGTGAACGACGGGTACGCCGCGGCGTGGGGAAGCATCGACGCGCCGTCCGGCGGCGTCGGCGATTCGGGCCTGGGCCGTCGGCACGGCCGGGAGGGCATCCTCAAGTACACCGACGTGCAGACGATTGCGACGCAACGGCTGTTTCCGATCGCGCCCCTGCCGGGGATGTCGGATGCGATGTGGGCAAAGACCATGACCACGGCGCTGTGGGCGTTGCGGCGAATCGGCCGGAAGTAGGGAGTCGAGCGATGAAATCAGTGGCCGGCAAGACAGTGCTCGTCACGGGCGCGGCGATGGGCCTGGGCAAGCTGTTCGCGCAGACCGCGGTGCGGGAGAACGCCGCGACGATCGTGCTGTGGGACCTCAACGAAAGCGCGCTCAAGGACACCGCCGCCGAGTTCGAGGCGGCCGGCGCGACGGTGTTCACCGACGTCGTCGATGTGTCGTCGGCTGCGGCGGTTGCGCGCGCGGCGAAGCTGGTGCGCGCCGAGGTGGGCGACGTCCATGTCCTGATCAACAACGCCGGCATCGTGCGCGGCAACAAGTACTTCTGGGAAAGCGACGTCAAGGACACCACGGCCACGATGTCGATCAACGCCCTCGGGCCGATGTACGTGGCGCGCGAGTTCCTGCCGGCGATGGTCGCCGCGGACACCGATTGCCGCGTCGTGAACATCGCCTCGTCGGCCGGGCTGAACGCGGTGCCGCGGATGGCGGCTTACGCGTCGTCGAAGTGGGCCGCCGTCGGCTGGTCCGACTCGCTGCGTCTGGAGCTCGAGCAGGCCGGCCATTCGCACGTGCGCGTGACGACGGTCTGTCCGACCTACATCAACACCGGCATGTTCGAGGGCGCGAAGGGCATCTTGTTGACGCCGATGCTCGAGCAGGAGGACGTCGTCGCCGGGGCGTGGAAGGAGATGCTCAAGGGCTCACCGTTCTTGATCATCCCGTGGACCTCGCGGCTGAACAAGGTGCTCAGCGGCGTGCTGCCGGTGCCGCTGCGCGATCTGTGGCTGCGCCGGGTCGGCGTGTACGACTCGATGGCGCAGTTCACCGGACACGGCGAGAAGTCCTGACCCGCCGGCGTCAGGGCGATAGATCGGCGCGCAGTCGCGCGTGCAGGTGCATGTCGTGCCAGCCGTCGGCGTGTAGCGCTTGGCCGCGCTGGATGCCTTCGAGCGGATAACCCGCTCGCTCGGCCACCCGGCACGACGCGGGATTGCCAGTCGAATGCAGCAGCGTCATCCGGTGGAAGCCGAGCTCGCCGAACATCCACGTCGTGACCGCCGAGAGGGCTCGCACAGCCACGCCGCGACCGCGTGCTGCCGGCACGACCCAGTACCCGGCCACGCCGGTGCCGTCGTGCAGATCGAGGGGCCGGAAGGTGGTCCGGCCGACCAGCGTGTCACCGTCGGCGACGGCCCAGCCGGCGGCGGTCTCCGCAGCCCACCCGCGTGCCCAATCGCTCACCCACCCGGCCGCCTCGTCGTCGGTCAGCGAGCGGACGTGCCAGCGTTGGATTGCCTCGTCGGCGTAGGCGGCGGCGACCGCCGGAGCGTCCGACGCCAGCCAGGGCCGCAACGTCAGCTCGTCGACGACGAGGGTCGGTTGCGGGCGCGTGGCTAGCGAACCGGGCGCAACCGCCGGAGCGGCGAGACTGGGCATTCGCCGATGATGCCCGCCCCACCTGCGCCTGCCCACACGTCGTGGTCGATTTTGGAGATCGACTTCGACCATCTGGTGTGGGAGGACGAGAAGACCCGGCGCTCGGGCGGGACGGCACGCATCCGCTTGCGGGGGAAAACGGAGGTCGTGCCGTCCCGCCCTCCCAACCGAGCTGTGGACCGCCGCTGCGGCCACCCGCTCCTGATCGGCGCCGGCCGGCCCGACTGAAGCGCATCAGCCGCGGAATCCTGTGGTCGCGGTCACCGGGTGATCGGCAGGCACCGCTCGACGCTGGCGACCAGCGCGTCGGCGTACCGGCGCCGGTCTGCGCCGTCGAGGCCGGACCGGCCGGCGCTGTTGCCCCCGGCCTCGTTGTAGACCCACGGGACATCCGACAGCAACTGGACGAGCCAGATGTTGCCCGCAGCGAGCCCGCGCGTGCCGAGGTCGTAGCCGACGTCGCCGCGCAGCGCGACGTGCGTGTGTTCGACACGCGCGCGTTCCGCGCGGAAGATCGCGGCGTATTCCTTGCTGCGGGCGGCGACCGCCGCGTTCGTGAACCGGATCCTCTTCCCGGCGGCGGTGGCCCGGTAGTCGCCGACGGACTGGTAATAGACGGTGTTGTTGCCGCTGGCAAAGACGATTCCGCCGTTCGGGCCGGCCTGGTCATGGATGCTCAGCGCCAGGTCCGCATGCGCCCGGTTGGCGATGGCAGCGCGCTTGGCGAGTGACACGCGCGTTCGGACGGTGTTCTTGGTGAGCACCACCCGGTAGCCAGCCGACGTCAGCTTCTTCTCGACCAGCTGCGCGACTGCGAACACATCGTCCATCTCCGGCTCGTTCTCGTAGTCGGAGACGTCGAGTCCGGTGCGCCGGTCGATGGCGTGGATGGCGGGGCTGTGGCCGGGATCGAGCACGACCACCGGACGGCTGCTGTGCGCCGTCGTGGCTTCGGGCTGGCTCGGCGGCAGTCCCGGCGGAGCGGCTCCGCTGGAGCTCGCCGCCGGTGGCGTCGAGACGTCGGTAGCCGCCGAGGGACGTGGCGGGCTGGAGGTCTCGACCCGGGGCGGCGCCGAGGACGGCCCGCAGGCCGCGAGTGTTCCGGCGCACACGAACCCGACGCAGGCGACGGCGCCGACCGCGCGAAGCACGCGCCCGGGCCGGGCCGCGGTCACGGCGCGACTGGGCGAGACGGTCAGCGTGCGACGAGAGCGGGCTCAGCGGCAGACTGCGCGCGAAGAGGCGCCCCCATCTCGTGCAGATGCGCAAGCGCCGCGCGGTAGGACTCGATCAGCGACGTCTCGCAGTAGGGCACGCCGATCGATTCGCAATGCGCGCGCACGAGCGGTTGTGCCCGCCGCAGCGAGGCGCGCGGCATGTTCGGGAAGAGGTGGTGCTCAATCTGGTAGTTCAGCCCGCCGAGTGCGAAGTCGGTGAACATCCCGCCGCGGACGTTGCGCGAGGTCAGCACCTGGCGGCGCAGGTAGTCGAGGTTGTCGTTCGGCCCGATGATCGCCATGCCCTTGTGATTGGGCGCGAACGTGCTACCCATGTAGACACCCCACACGGCCTGGTGCACAGCGGCGAAAGCCAGCGCCTTCGTCGGCGACATGACGAGCAGCAGAAAGGTCACGTACAACACCGCGTGCAGCACGAGGCCGATGGCCTCGAAACGACGGCTGCCGCCGCGCGGGCTGCGATCGGAGTCCCCGCCGACGGCGATGACGCTCGCGACGTGCAGGTTGATGCCCTCGAGGGTGAGCAGCGGAAAGAACAGCCAGGCCTGTCGACGCGCGATGAACCCGCTGACCGCCCCATTCCGTTTCGCGGCCTGCGAAGCGGTGAACGCCAGCACGCCGTCGCCGACGTCGGGGTCACGCTCTTCGTGATTCGGATTGGCATGGTGCCGGTTGTGTGTGTCGAGCCACCAGCCATAGCTGAGGCCGACGAGGGCGTTGCCGAGGAACCGGCCGAGCGCGTCGTTCAGCCGGCGGCTGCTGAAGATCGCCTGGTGCCCCGCGTCGTGGCCGAGGAACGCGATCTGGCCGAACGCGATGCCGAAGACCGCGGCGGTCAGCAACTGCCACCATGAATTGCCGACCTCGACGATGGCAAAGCAGATCGCCGCGTACAAGCCGAGGGTCACCAGGCCGCGGATTGCGTATGACCCGAGGCGCCGGTCGAGCAGGCCGGCGTCTCGCACCGCCTTGATCAGCACGGTGTAGTCGCTGCCGGCCCGGTCCGTCGTCGCGTTCGTCATGCGGCGATGCTAAGCCACAGGGATCGCTCAAGAGTGCGGCCACGGCCACGCCCGCGGCGAATCACAACCGCGGGGAACACGGCTGCCTGGTTATAGTCGGCGCGACGCGTCATCTCGCGATCGCTGCGCAGCGGGCACGTTGCCGGATCCGGTGAACAAATCCGGAACTGGCTGGCAGACGTAGGAGCGCAAGGACCGGCGATGACCGAATTCACGTCAGGGGAACACGAGCCGCAGACGCCGGCGCGCGACCGCTCCCGCGACGACGACGACGATCTGCAGGAGAGCCTGGCCGACCTCGCCGGGCTGGTCGCCGGGCGTTTGGGCCTTGACGACATGCTGGCCCGAGTGGCCACCTTCGCCGCACACGCCATTCCGGGGGCGGACGGCGCCGGCGTCACCCTGCTGCGGATCAACGACGGTGACCACGAGGTCGAGGCGTTGGCGGCGAGCCACGACTTCGTCCGCGAGATCGACGAGATCCAGTACGTTCTCGTCGGCGAGGGCCCGTGTATCACGGCGGCGCTGGAATCGCGGACCGTGCGCTCGGGGTCGCTCGGCGGCGAGCAGATGTGGCCGCGGTTCGGCCCGCGCGTCGGACGGCTGGGAGTGCATAGCGCGCTGTCTCTCCCGCTGCTGCTGCCCGACCAGACGGTGGGCGCGATCAATGTCTACGCGCACGACAAAGACGTGTTCGACGATCACGCCGCAGAGCTGGGCGAGCTGTTCGCGACTCCCGCCGCCGTCGCGGTGTACAACGCCCAGATCCTCACGCAGGCGCAGACGCTCACCGCGCAGCTGCAGACCGCGTTGGCCACCCGTCCGGTCATCGATCAGGCGATCGGTTTGCTGCGCGGGCGCACCGGCGGAACCGTCGACGAGGCGTTCGCCCGCCTGCGCGCGATCAGCCAGAGCGAGCACGTCAAATTGGCGGCCGTGGCCCAGCGCATCGTCGACGACGCAGTTCGCCGCGCCCGTGCTCGGCATAGCGAGGCGTGACGAACGTGGCACGGAACCGTCAGCGCTGCTGCTGGCGGGCTAGGGTGGCCTACGAGGGGTGACTGACGAGCCGCGTCCTGTTCGCGGCTCGGACCCCTCACCGGCGCACCGGCGTTCCGCCGTGCTCGGAAGCCTGGCTGTTCATCCGCGCTCGGGAGCGCCAGCGGAGCACCCGCGTGGAAATCGCCGCAGCGCTCGCCGCCGACCTGCGCCTGCTCACCGAGGCGCTCGACGACGCCCGAGTGGACATCGCCGACACGTTGCGTCGGCTCGGCGCGAACGCGGCTGCGGTCGCGTCGTATCTGGGGCTGACCGTCACCGTGGCTGTCGCCGACGACCGGTTCAGCTTGACGTCGCTGGACCCGGCCGAGCCGATCCGGGCCTCGATGGCGCTGCCCCTGCCTGCTTCCGGTCTCGGTTCTGCGCGGTCCACCGCGGTGGTGATCCTCTACGCGGGGACAGCCGGCGCCTTCGTGGACCTCGCGGCGGACCTTTCCTGGCTGACTGGTCGCGACCTGGCCGATATGGACCTGGATGGGCAGCTGGTCGCGCCGCGAGAGGAGGCAGGCAGAGCCGTCGAGCCAGGCGGGCCCGACGTCGGCCGGTCGCTGCGCGCGACGTCGATCGTCAACCAGGCGGTGGGTGTGCTGATCGGCCGCGGGCGCACGCCGGAACAGGCCCTGGCCGAACTCGACGCGCTGGCTACCGCGCGTGGCGGCGACCAGGTCGGCGCAGCAGCAGCGCTGCTCGCGGCGCTGCCGAATTGAATCACCTACCCACCGGTGTAGCGTCGATGGTGCTGAGCAGCCCAGCCAGTCAGAACCGAGAACAGCCGTCCGCCGCTGAACTCCGCGAGCATTTGCTCCGCGCCTGACGCGTCGGTGAGGACCTTTCTCGAGGATCACCATGAACGTTGTCGTCATCGTCGTCGTGGTGGTCGCAATGCTGCTGCTGATCGGCGCGGCGTCGTCCGCGCGCATCGTCAAGCAGTACGAGGACGCCGTGCTGTTTCGGCTCGGCCGCCTGATCGGCGGCCGCCGCCGGCCCGACAGCCCCGGTGGCCCCGGTGGCCCCGGTGGCCCCGGTGGCGCCAGTGCTCCCGGTTCTGAGCAAGAACGTGGCGGCGTGACGGGCCTGCCCGGCCGCGTCGAGAACGAGGGCGGTCGAACGCTGCCGGCGTCGTGAAGCTGGCCATGCTCGGGCCGATCGCCTGGCGCACGCCGCCGCGCCACTACGGCCCATGGGAGCTCGTCACCAGCCTGCTGACCGAAGGCCTCGTGGCGCGTGGTGTGGACGTCACACTGTTCGCGACCCGAGACTCGCTCACCTCGGCCGTGCTGGACGGGGTGTCGCCCCGCGGCTACGAGGAAGACCCCACGATGGACGGGCGGGTGTGGGAAGCGCTGCACGCGTCGCATGCCTTGGCCCGCTCCGGCGAGTTCGACCTGGTGCACAACCAGATGGACTGGTTGCCGCTGGCCTTCCACGAACACTCACGCGCCCCGCTGCTCACCACGATCCACGGCTTCTCCGGCCCCGGCATCCTGCCCGCCTACGCCGCGTCGGGATCGGCCTTCGTCTCGATCTCGGACGCCGACCGCTCGCCCGGGCTCGACTACGCCGCGACGATCCACCACGGCATCGATCTCGCCGCGCTGCCCTATCGCGCCGTGCCGTCGGAGGAGCTGGTGGTGTTCGGCCGGGTGCATCCGGACAAGGGCACGGCGACGGCCATCGAAATCGCCCGGCGTGCCGGGCGACGGCTGATCATCTGCGGCATCGTGCAGGACGAGGGTTACTTCCGCTCGCACGTCGAGCCGCACGTCGACGGCGACCGGGTCGTGTTCCTCGGCTCGGTCGGCCCGGAACAGCGCGCGCAGGTGCTGGGGTCGGCGGCGGCGCTGCTGCATCCGATCGCGTTCGACGAGCCGTTCGGACTGTCGGTGGTCGAGGCGATGGCGTGCGGCACGCCGGTTGTCGCCTACGCGCGCGGCTCGATGCGCGAGGTCGTCGACGACGGGGTGACGGGCTACCTGGTCGACGACGTCGCGGCCGCGGTCGCGGCGGTGGCCGAAGCCGTCGCGCTCGACCGCGCCGCAGTGAGCGCGCAGGCGGCTCGCCGCTTCGGCGTGGCGCGGATGGTGTCGGACTACCTCGCGGTCTACGAACGGCTCGTGGACAGCGGGACTCGCGCCCTCTGATCGGCGGCCAGCAGCCGGTCGAGCAGTTCGGGGAGCGGGGCCCAGGCGACGCCGACCCGCGCGTCGTTCACCCCGTACGGCAACCAGAGCCGATCGTCGTGCACCAGGCCGCCGCACGAATACACGACGTTCGGCACATAGCCGTCCCGGTCAGCTGCTTCGGGCACGAGCAGCGGCTCGTCGAGTTGGCCGATGACTTTCGAGGGGTCGTCGAGGTCGAGCAAGATCGCGCCGATCGTGTAGACCCGCATGGCGCCCACGGCGTGGGTGAGCACCAACCAGCCGCGGTCGGTCTCGATCGGCGGCCCGCAGTTGCCGACCTGCAGCAGCTCCCACCTCGTCGCCGGCTGGTGCAACACGACCGGCTCGCCCCAGGTGCGGCCGTCGTCGGAGAACGCGAGACTGGTGCTCTCGCCGTCGGTGCGGCACAGCGCGGCGTGCCGGCCCGCGATCGTGCGTGGGAACAGCGCCATGCCCTTGTTGCGCGCCGCGCCACCGGCGAGCCGGTACGCCCGAAAGGTGCGCAGGTCCGCGCTGACGAGCAGCCGTGGGGCGATTCGCCGACCGTCGTAGGCGGTGTACGTGCCGCGGAATTCGACGGCGCCGTCGTCGTCGACGAACCGGGTGAATCGCGCGTCCTCCATGCCATTGCTCTCCTCGGCCGCGGAGGGGTGCAGCACTCGCTGGCTGAGCGCGACGTCATTGTCGAACGTCGCGGTGTATGCCGAGTCCACTGTGCGCCGGACGAGGTCGACGCTCGTGCCGCCGCCGGCACGCGACGTCAGCTCGGGATGCAGGCCGAGGATCGCGCGCTCGACGTCGGCGTTGTCGAAGCTGTCGGGCAGCGCGTCCAGCAGGGAACGGCCGAGCTCGTCCAGCTGGCCCTGGTCGCGCAGGACCGAACGCAGGTCCTCGATCGTCCAGCGGGCGTCCGACGTGGCGCCGGTGACGGCCGGCCGCGCCCGGGGCTCGAAGGACCAGGTCGGCCCGGGGCCGACCAGCGCGCTGCAGAAGCCGATCGAGGACAGGTGGCCCTCGCCGATCGCGCGCAGGCTGACCGCGCTGCGGATCTGGCCGGGCAGCACGCCGGACTGGTCGGGCGAGAGCACCGCGCTCGGGTTCAGCAGCGCCGCCGCCTCGGTCGAGTACTCCGACGTGAACGCGGCGCCCAGGACCTGCGTGCGAGCCACGGACAGCGGCGGCCGTTCGCTGAGGCGGGACGAGACGATCGAGGCGTGCCGATCGAGGACGTCTGCGTAGTTGCGGTGCCGGCCGGTGAAATCGCGCAACAGAGCGGCAGCAAGCTCCTCGATCTCGGTCTCGGGCAGCGCCATCACCCGAGCGACGATGGCCGCCGCGCGTGACTGCGTGCCGTGCTCCTCCTCGCCGGGCAGGAAAAGCTTCGCGATGACCCGCGCCGGGTCCGGACGAAGGTTGTCGGCGACCGCCTGCATCAACGGCGTGCGCGTCAACGACGCACCCATCAACGGCGCGGTCATCGTCGGCCGCGGACGCGCTGGGCCTGCTGCGCAGTGGCGAGCATCGCCAGCGTCGATTCGGCGCCCTGGTTCTGATTGCGGCCGGTGGGTTCGAGCCCGTCGTAGCCGCCGCCCGTCGCACCGTCGAACATCTCCGTGCGGCTGTCGTTGTTGCCGAGGAACCAGCCCCAGCACAACGCGACGGCGTCGTGCCAGCGCGGCTGATTGGTCGCCGCGTAGGCGGCCGCGCAGGCTTCGGCCATGGCCGCCACCTCGATCGGCTGCTGATCGAAGGCGGGGCCGACCTCACCCGGCGCGCGCCCCCCTGCCGCGGTGACCGAGAGGTGGTCGTCGACCGTCTCGAGGCCGAGCAGGAAACCCAACAGCTCAAGGCCGCGATCGAGCAGCGCGCGCTCGTCGAGCGTGTCGCCGGCAAGGATCAAAGCGTGCGCCACAGCCGCGTTCGCGTAGCGCAATCGAGGCTCAGGCCACAGCCAGGCGTCGTCTGGCGAGGCCGCCGACAGCAGGACGGCGCAATCGCGGACGAGGTGTTCGGCGGACTGCTCTTCCGGACTCGCCTGCAGCAGCCGGCCGGCGCCGAGGGCGGCGAACGCCATCGCCCGGTTGTGCGGTGAGCGGCGCTGCGCGGCGACACGGAACCCGCACAGCGCCCGGGCGCGCACATACGGCGTCGGCGCGCCGGCAGCGGCGACGCCGAGCCCCCAGACCGCCCGGCCCCACCAGTCGCCGAGCGACGGCTCGTCCTGCCACACGCCGGCCGCGCTCATTCGGTTGCGGCAGGCGCCGTCGTCGTCGAGCGCGCAGAGGACGAAATCGAGGTACAGCCGGGTCAGCCGGCGCAGGACCGGATCAGGCCTGGGTTCGCGGCTGACGACGACGAGCCCGCGCGCGACGTCGTCGACGCAGTACCCGTGCTCGAGGCGGGGCGAGTCGCGCAACGCGTGCTCGAACAACCCGCGTTCGTCGCTGAGCCGAGCCAGGTGGTCGAACACCGGGCGCGGCGGGCCGATCGCGGCCGAACTCACGCGGGGTCCACGCGGAATTGTGGAGCGTTCTTTGCGGAGCGATTTCGTGGGGTGACGATCACGCGGGGTCCACGCGGAATCGTGGAGGGTTCTTTGCGCAGCGATTTCGTGGGGTGGCGATCACGCCGCGACGCGCTCGCGGACGAGCTGCGACACCAGCGCGCGGTAATGCCCGGCCACCGCGGGCCAGACCAGCGCAGCGGTGCTCGACGCGGCCTTGGCCGACATCGAGGCCGAGAGGTCGCGCCTGGTCAGCACGGTGCGCAGGGCCTGGGCGATGGCCGCGGGGTCGCGGTGCGGCACGAGCAGCCCGGCGCCGTCCGCGAGCAGCTCTACAGCGTGCGGGAACGCCGTCGCCACGACAGGCTTGCCCGCCGCGACCGCCTCGATCAGCACGCCGGAGGTCACTTGGTCGGTCGAGTCGTAGGGGAGCAGCACGACGTCGGCCGAAGCGACGAGTTGGGCCAGCGCGGGCGCGTCGCGGTAGCGCGGGTCGAGCCGCACACTCGAGGCCAGGTTCAGCCGGTTGATCTGTTCGGTCAGCCCGTCGCGGTAGCGTTCGCCGAAGCGGGACAACACCTTCGGGTGGGTCTCGCCGGCCATCAGGTAGCGCGCTGTCGGGCGCAGGTCGGCGAGCAGCGCCATGGCTTCGATGCCCCATTCCAGGCCCTTGCCCGGACCGAGCAGCCCCCACGACAGCACCAGCGGACCGGCGCCGAAGGGCCGCCGTGAGGTCTCGGCTGTGCTGTTCATGACCGGCACCCCGTGCGGGATGATCCGCACCTTGGCGATGTCGATCCGGTAACCGGCCACCAGCCGGTCACGGGCGGTCGCGGTCATCGTGACCACCGCGTCGGCCGCCGCGACCACGGCCTCCAGGACCTGCCTCTGATGCGCCGACGGCTCGACGAGCACGGTGTGCAGCACCACCACAGTCGGCACCCGCACCTGGGCGAGCAGCCGCAAGATGTCCTCGCCGTCGCGGCCGCCGTAGACGCCAAACTCGTGCTGCACAATCACCGCGTCGCACCCGTTGAGCCGCTCGGCGGACAGCGCGATGCCGTCATGGTCGTCGCGCAGCCATTCGGCCCCCTGGTCGACGGCGGCGATCGGTCCGGGGTCGTCGAGCAGCCGGACGATCAACCCCTCGTCGGCGCAAGCACCGGTCAGGGCTTCGTTCAGCGACGCGGTGAACGTGGCCAAGCCGCACTGGGTCGGCGGGTAGGTGCTGACGAAACCGAATCGTTGTCCCAACGGAGTGTCACCTTCTGGTGGAGGGGGTGTCGAGCCACAGCGAAATGCCGCGACCGACTGGGCTGGACCGGGCCGTCGAATGCCGTATGCGGGCGTCAGCGCGCTGTCCGGACGGACGCGGTCGTCATCGTGCACACCACTTCGGCCCTTGTTGGGCGGTGTCGACGATCTCCGCGGACGAGGCCGGCGTGGGGGCCGGCGTGCGAAATGCCCTCGGTCGCCATTTACCCTACGCGGCGGAATGGGCAAAAAGTGCCGGACGCATTACGGAGTGTGCAACACTAACTACGGGTCGAGGTTGTTCTCGGTGCGCGCGGCGACACCCAACCTTCGAGTGCCCCTGCTGAGTTCGCCTCGCCAGGCCAGCGCGTGGCGCGAATCGGTCAGCCAATGTCGACAGAGTCCACAGCGGCCACACCCAGCCCGGGACCCGCTTGGCCGGTGCCGCGCGAGCTGCGACCTTTACCAGCCAGCGCCGTCGCAGAACCGGTCGCAGAACCGGTCGTCCAACCCTTCACCGCGTTGTTGGCCGACGTCGAGCCGCTCGGCCGGCAAGCGCTGTTGCTCATCTACGCCGAGGGCTTGACGCAGCGCCAGGCAGCACAGCGGATGGGCACGCCCTACCGAACGGTCGCCCGCGTCGTATCGGCCGCGATGCGCAGGATCTGTGCCGATCTCGAGGCGCACCAGGGACCCCGTGGCGCGAGCTGGCCGCCGGCGGAGACTGGCCAGCAGGCCTCGATCCGAATGGCTCGCGCCGGGCTCAAGTCACGTCGAGCTGGCGCGTGATGTGGAGTCCGACCGGGCCGCGCCGACGGCGTCCGGACTGGCGATGCGCGCCGCTTGTCCGGCAGGAACCCCGGCCGAAGGTTCTTTGCGAACACCGGCTTGCGCCCCAGTGCCCGCTCATCCTGCGGCGATATAGCTATTGACATGACGACGCTGCTGCCACCCGCGGCTCCACGCCGCGTCCCGGCTCGTCCGGCGCTCGGCGCACGCCCGTCATTCGGCAACCGATCCAGCGACCGGCGGCGGCGCGCCCGGATGGTCGCGCTGAGCACGGTTATCCGCCCGATCGGCGACGGCGTGACCGGCCGCGCCCGGGCCGCGCTGACCGCCGGCCGCTGACGACGCGATCGAGCCCGCCAGCACCGGGTCGAGAGGTTGCGGCCGTTTAGGCGGCTTCGTTGGACGCGGCCACTGGCACCGGGCATTCGATGTGCATCCACGGCGCGACTTCCGGCTCGTTGGACCGGTCCACCGACTGCCCCGGCATGATCGGACCACCACAGTCCCAGCACACGCCGCCGTCATCTTCTGCGATCCAGCTCATCCCGCACCTCCGCGCTCGCCCGAGCTGTCATTGTGGCCAGAATGTGCCCCTGCAAGCGGCGCGCCACACCGACAGCTGGCTGTGACCTTGCGCGGCGAGACGCGGCCGTCAACGGCCGATTTCGTGTCGTTGCGGATTGGAGCACGACCCCTCAGTGTCTGCCTGCTCGAGGAGGCAGCACGAGGCGTTCAGCGGAGTCGGGCCCGTCGAAGGCGTTGGTGTCCGTGAGCTGAGGATCACGGCCGACGGAGTCTTGGCTCGCGAACTCGTGGCGGTCGGGCCGGGCGCCGATCCCGCAGTGGCGGCGTTCGGTTCACTGGCCGGACGTGGTGTGATGGTCGCGCGTCACCCAGGCTCAGTTCGGGAGAATGTATGGACGAGGACGGGGCTGCGCCCACGTCGGCGGTTGGCGCGGACGCGTCCTCGGTCATCGAGGAGATGGCTGTCGGGTACGTGAGCCTGGATCGAACCTGGCGTATAACGCGGGTCAACGCGGCCGCGGAGGGCATCCTCGGCAAGACAGCGGGCGAGCTCCTCGGCCGCAACCTGTGGGAGCAGTTTCCTGGAGCCCGCGAGCTCGAGTTCGGCCGGGTCTATGAGTCGGTGATGACCACGCGACAACCGGCGTCCTTCGACGCGTGGTATCCCGTGCTGTCCGTGTGGTTCGAACTTCGGGTGCAGCCGACCCCGCATGGCATCGCGTGCTATTTCCTCGACGTGACGGCCCGCAAGCAGGCGCAGTCGCACGAGGCGCAGGCCGCCGAGCGGGCGCGATTCGTGGCGGGCGTCGCGGATGCCCTCGCCGGGAGTCTGGACGTCTTCTCCAACGTGGTGCGGCTCGCGCAGCTCGTGGTGCCCTACCTGGGCACATGGTCGATCGTGGCCGTCGCTGATCGCGCCGGCGTGTTTCAGGACATGAGCTCGTGGCATGCCGATCCGGCCCGGCGTCGGACGGTCGCCCAGTACATGAACGCCCGGCAGGCCGTCCCGCCGGGAACGATCGCCGAGGACGCGGTCAGCTCGCGCAAGCCGGCGGCGCTGATGACGAACGCGCACTCGGTGTTGCGTGTGCAGATGGCCGACGAAGATGTGCGGGCGTCGTTCGACGACCTGGCCCCGCACGCCGCAGTGGTCGTGCCGATGCTCGCGCGCGGGCGGACGGTGGGCCTGCTGTCGCTGTTCGCCGACGCGCCCTGGAGCGACGGCCAACTCGAGGTGGCCAAGGACGTCGCCTCCCGCGCCGCGCTGTCGATCGACAACTCGGCCGCCTACGAGCGCGCCCGGTTCGCCCGCGCCGAGGCGGAGTCGGCTCGGGCCGAGGCCGAGCGCGCGAACAAGCGGCTGGCGCTGTTGGCGCGGGTGAGCGAGGCGCTCACGGCCAATGCCGACCCTGATGTCGCAGTCGGCAACCTTGCCCGCCTGGTCGTGCCAGACCTCGCCGACTGGAGCCTGGTGACCGTGGTTGACGAGGACCACGCGCTACGCGACATCGGCGTCGCCCACCGCGATCCGAAGCGTCAGCCGGAGGTTGAGAACTACGCCTCGCGGCGCAGCGTGGCGAAGAATGAGAACGCGCCGCTCGCCACGGTGCTGCGTACCGGCGAGCCGGTCGTCTTCGCGAACATGAGCGACGACGAGCTGGCAGCTGCGCAAACCGACCCGGCCGTCCGCGCGCTCGTCCGCGCGCTCGAACCCCATGGTGTCGCCTACATCCCGCTGACGGCGCGCGGCCGGGTGTTCGGTGTGTTGACCCTCGTGACCACCCACGAGCGGGGCGCCCACCAGCCGGATGAGATCGAGGCCGCCCTGGAGATCGCAGATCGCGCCGGGCCGGTGCTGGATGGCGCGCGAGCGGCCCACCGCGCGCGCCGGCTGGCGGAATCTGTCCAGCGCAGCGTGTTGGCGACGCCGCCCGCAGGCCCCGGGTTAGAGGTGCGGACGCGCTACCGGCCGGCTCAGCTAGACCACGAAGTGGGCGGCGACTGGTATGACCACTTCGACCTTCCGGAGGGGTCGACCGTCGTGACGATCGGCGATGTCATGGGGCACGACGTCGCGGCGATCGCGGCGATGGCGCAGCTGCGCACCCTTATGCGGGCGGCTGCCTGGACCGGGCGGCATTCCCCGGCGGACGTGCTCACTGCCACCGACAGCGCCAGCCGGGCGCTCGGGCCTGGCACCTTCGCCACCGCCCTGACCGGCGAGCTGGAACGCGCCGGCGCTGCAGGCTCGGTGGCGTTTCGCTGGTCGAACGCCGGCCATCTCGCGCCGGCCGTCCTCGACCGCGACGGCGTCGTGCGCTTTCTCACGACCGATGTCATCGATGTCCCGCTCGGCGTCATGCCCGCCGCGAGCCGCCGGAATCACGCCGCGACACTGGAGCCGGGGTCGATGCTGCTGCTGTACACCGACGGGCTCGTCGAGCGCCGCGACCGCGACCTCGACGTCGGCCTGGCCCGCCTCGCCGACGTCATGCGCGCGACCAGCGACGACGACCTCGACACTGTGCTGGACCGGCTGCTGAGCGAGATGGGCGCCGACGACCCGTACAGCGACGACGTTGCCCTGCTCGCAGTGCGAATCGGCGCGGTGCACCGCTAGTGCCGCGACACCGGGTCCGACTCGCGACAACACAAGCCAGCCGATAAGCACTGCCCGATAACCCGACCGCCGCGGACGCGGCCCGCGAGGGCCTCGCCGGTCATCTGTGCGGTCGCAGTCCTTGAGTTCGTCGAAGGCGATCTCAGCACAGCGCCCCATCGCGCGTCGGCGCTACTGCGGGCCCTTTCAGTCCAGGGGGCTTGCCCACCAGGGACACGTTCGCCAGCTTCGCTGCGCGAGCGACTGAACGCGATGCCTTGGACGTGCTCGCCGAGATGCGTGACGAGTGATCGCCTATCTGGACACATCCGCGGCGCTGCGCGTCTTGACGGTCAGCCCCGATGCGGCGCTCGCCGCGCTGACCGAACACACGGCGCGTTACCTCGACGACCTCCTCGACCGCGGCGAGACCCTCGTCTCGTCGGTCCTGCTGCGCACCGAGATCCTTTGCCAGGTCAACCGGCAGCCTGAAATCGACACGAACGAGGCCGATGTGCTCGTGGGCATGGTCAACCTCGCGCAACTCGACGCGAGCGATCTGCACGATGCACCGAACGCGCCGGGCAGACTGCGGACGTTGGACGCGATCCATCTGACGGCCGCACTGCGCATCGGGGCAGATGTGATGATCGCCTATGACGAAGAACTACGACGAGCTGCGCAGGCTGCCGGCTTGCGGGTCGGACCGGAACCCATCTGACGATGTCCCGAGACTTCGATCGGTGTCCGAGGGGGGACTTGAACCCCCACGCCCTAAAACGGGCACTAGCACCTCAAGCTAGCGCGTCTGCCATTCCGCCACCCGGACGAGTGTGTCGCCGAGTTTACTCGACCGCCCCGGCGGGTTAAACGCACCGACCGGCGGCGGCGGAACTGGTAGGAACGAGGCATGAGCCGGCCGTCGGAGTCTGTCACCGCGCAGGACGAGGTCGTCGAGCTGCTGGTCGACCTGATTCGGATCAACACCTCCAACCCCACCCATCCGGAGCGGCCGGCGGCGGAGTGGGTGGCCGCGAAGCTCGACGAGGTCGGCATCGAGTCGCAGATCATCGAGGCCGCCCCTGGGCGGGCCTCGACGATTGCGCGAATTGCCGGGGCGGACTCGTCCCGTCCGCCGCTGCTGATCCACGGCCACCTGGACGTCGTCCCGGCCGACGCCAGCGAGTGGTCCGTCGACCCGTTCGCCGGCGAGGTGCGCGACGACCACGTGTGGGGCCGGGGCGCGGTCGACATGAAGGACATGGACGCGATGACCCTCGCGCTCGTCCGCGAGTGGGCCCGCGCCGGACGCACGCCGCCACGCGACATCGTGCTGGCCTTCGTCTCGGACGAGGAAGCCGGCGGACGCGAGGGTGCCCACTACCTGGTCGACCGCCATCCAGAGCTGTTCGCCGACTGCACCGAGGCGATCAGCGAGGTCGGCGGCTACAGCGTCAGCCTCGACGAGGCCCACCGCCTCTATCTGATCCAGACCGCCGAGAAGGGCATCAACTGGCTGCGGCTGCGCGCGTCCGCGCCGCCCGGACACGGCTCGATGGTGCACGAGGTCAACGCCGTCACCCGGCTCGCCGACGCGGTGTCGCGGATCGGCAACCACGAGTGGCCGGTCGAGATCACCGACACCGTCCGCGCGACCGTCGACGGGCTGAACGCGGTGACCGGCAAGAACTTCGAAGCCGACGACGTCGAGGCGTGGCTTCCGCTGCTCGGCGGCGCAGCGCGGATGATCGGCGCGACGGTGCGCAACACCGCGAACCCGACGATGCTCGAGGCTGGCTACAAGGTGAACGTGATCCCCGGCCGGGCCGAGGCGAGCATCGACACCCGCTTCGTGCCCGGGGCGGAAGAGCGCATGCTCGCCGTGCTCGACGAGCTCGCCGGCGAGGGCATCACGCGGGAGACGATCCACAACAACATCGCCGTGGAGACGCCGTTCGAGGGCGCGCTCGTCGATGCGATGGCGGCCTCGCTGCGCGCCGAGGATCCGGGCGCGCACCCGGTGCCCTACCTGATGAGCGGCGGCACCGACGCGAAGTCGTTCTCCACCCTAGGCATCCGCTGCTTCGGCTTCGCGCCGCTCCGGCTGCCGTCCGAGCTCAACTTCATGGCGCTGTTCCACGGCATCGACGAACGCGTGCCGGTGGACGCGCTGAAGTTCGGCGTCCGCGTGCTAGACCGGTTGCTCGCAGCCTGCTGACGCACGTGCTGCTCACCGAAGTCGCGGCCGCCTCCGCCGAACTCGCGGCGACGACTTCGCGCTTGGCGAAGTCGGCTCGGCTCGCGACCGTCCTGGCCGAGACGGCTGAAGGTGAGCTCGAGACCGTCGTGGCCTGGCTGTCCGGCGAGCTGGCGCAGCGGCAGATCGGTGTCGGCTGGGCTGCGCTGCGCACGGTGCCTGCGCCAGCCGCCGAGCCGTCGCTCACCGTCACCGGGGTCGACGCGATCTTGACGGAGATCAAAGGCGTTCGGGGAGTCGGGTCGCAGGCACGGCGAGCGGCGCTGCTGGCCGGGCTGTTCGGCGTCGCGACGCCGGGGGAGCAGGTGTTCCTGCGCCGGCTGCTCGGCGGCGAGCTGCGGCAGGGCGCGTTGCTCGGCCTCATGGCCGACGCCATCGCGCGGGCGTTCGACGTTCCGCTGGCCGGGGTGCGGCGGGCCGCGATGCTCGGGGGTGCGCTGCCCGCGGTGGCCTACGCGGCAAGGAAAGGAGGCGCGGACGCGCTCGCGGAGTTCCGGCTGCAGGTCGGTCGGCCGGTCGGGCCGATGCTCGCGCAGCCGGCCTCGGACGTCGGCGACGCGCTCGCCCGGCTTGGCGGACGAGCGGTGTTCGAGGCCAAGCTGGACGGCGCCCGGGTGCAGATCCATCGCGCCGGCGACGACGTGCGGGTGTGGACCCGCAGCCTGGACGACGTGACCAGCCGGTTGCCCGAGGTTGTGGCCGCGACCCGGGCACTGAAAGTGACCGATCTGGTGGCCGACGGCGAGGCGATCGCGCTGCGGTCGGACCGGCGGCCACAGCCGTTTCAAGTGACGGCGTCGCGCTTCGGGCGCAGCGTCGACATCGCGGCGGCACAGGGCGCCCAGCCATTGTCGGTGTTCTTCTTCGACGTCCTGCACGTCGACGGCGCCGACCTGCTCGACGAGCCGCTGGAGCGGCGCGCGGCGGTGCTCGCCGACCTCGTCCCGGCCGGCCAGCGCGTCGACCGGCTCGTCACCTCGGACGAGGCCGAGGCGCGGCGGTTCCTCGACGCGACGCTCGCTGCCGGCCATGAGGGCGTCGTGGCCAAAGCCCTCGACGCCCCGTATGAAGCCGGCCGGCGCGGAGCGAGCTGGCTCAAGATCAAACCGGTGCACACGCTCGACCTCGTGGTGCTGGCGGTCGAGTGGGGGTCCGGCCGGCGGACCGGCAAGCTGTCGAACATCCACCTCGGCGCGCTCGACCCCCATACCGGCGGGTATGTGATGCTCGGCAAGACGTTCAAAGGCATGACGGACTCCATGCTCGATTGGCAGACGCGGCGTTTCACCGAGCTCGCCGACGGGCCGACCGACGGGTACGTGGTGCAGGTGCGGCCCGAACAGGTCGTCGAGATCGCGTTCGACGGATTGCAGGCGTCGACCCGCTATCCGGGCGGGGTTGCGCTGCGTTTCGCGCGCGTCCTGCGCTACCGCGACGACAAATCGGCCGCCGAGGCGGACACCATCGACACGGTGCGCGCCTTCCACGTCGAGTAGCAAAGCCTGGGGTAAGTCCGCGTTCAGCCCATCGACTTCGCCCCGTCGATCGACTCGCGGATGATGTCGGCGTGGCCGGCGTGCTGCGCGATCTCGGCAATCACATGCAGCACCACCCGCCGCGCTGACCACCGTGCGCCCGGCTGGAACCACGGCGCCTCTGGCAGCGGCTGCTCGGCGTCGAGATCGGGCAGCTCGCGGAGCAGCTCGTCGGTGCTCCGCGCGACGTCGTCATAGGCCGCGAACAGCCCTTCAACCGTCTCGCCCTCGGCCATGTGAAAGCCGGCCATCCACGCCGCCATCGCCTGCTCGTCCGAGCCGCTCATCGCGGACGGCCCGTGAACGATGAACTCGGCCCACTGCCGCTCGGCCATGGCCACGTGCTTGATCAGCCCGGCGAGCGACAGCTCGCTCGCCGTGCTGCGCTGGGCGGCCTGCTCGTCGGTGAGCCCGCGCAGCGTGTTGCGCAGGAAGAACCTCTGACGATTCAGCGACTCGACGAGATCGGCCCGCTCGCGGTCCGGCTGTTCTGTTCTGGTCATGTGCGGATTCTGCAGCGCGGGTCTGACATCAGCGTCGTCCGCCCGGGGCAGGGCCGTGGCAGCGGCGTCGCTCAGGTCGACAAGCCGGGCAGCGGGACGGCGGTCTTGCGCCGCTTGCGCCGCAGTGTGACCCGCCGGCTGCCGTCCGTGTACCGGACGACCCGGGCCAGCTCCCAACCGCCGAACTCCGCGTGCAGCGACAACTGCGCCGCCGCGTTCAGCCGGGTCACCTCGGCCGGGATGCGCAGCGGCGCGTATTCCCACTCGGGCTCGGCACCGTCCATCGCGACCATTGAACGCCATCTCCCGGCGTCAGACCAAGCTCGTCGACAGCCGGTCTAGCGGCCGAAGGCCATCCGGAACTCGCCCAACGAGAGGGTGAGCAGCGGCCGACGGCCGGTGAGAAACCCCAGCGGGCCGCCAGGGGTCGCCTCGAAAATGGAGCGGGAGAACGCCAGCGAGCCGCGCGCCACGACCGGGCTCACGACGGCGGCACCGGCACGCGACTGGGCGACCGCGAACCGGATCGGCAGCCGCCCTGGCAGCCGCAGCCGGCGTCGGAGGACGCCCGTCGCGATCGGCCCCTTCTCGTCCGAGGCGGCGAACCGGCCGTCGCCGACTGCGAATTCGGCCAGCTCCTTCGGGATCGCCCACAGCGCGCGGCCGCCGTCGCGCGAGGCGACGCTGTCGACCCAGATCGCGGTGATCGTCGGCCGCAGCCGCCAGCCGTGGCGCACCAGCACGGTGGCCATCAGCTCCTGATAGCTGAGCACGCCGCCCGGCTCGTAGGACACCCAGGCGGCGGTGACGACACCGAAGCGGCCCAGCCGGACCGGCGTGTGCCCGGGGGGCAGGTCCACCGGCACGTCGGCCAGCGGGACGAGAAACGCCGAGGCGTGCATCTGGCCGCGCAGGTCCCACGGCTGTGGCGGGTAGCCGGTCAACGGTCTTGGCTCGGCTGCGGCGAATCCGGTGGCGTGTCGCCCCGCTGCGGGGCCAACACGGGCAGCCGCAGCGCGCCGGGCGCGGTCTCCGGCACCGCCGGCCGCGTCGGCTCGACCGCCGGCACCGGCTCGTACGGCGCGCCCAGTGGGGCCCGCGCGTCGGCGTCGCCCCGGTTCGGCCACATCGCCATCGCCCGCTCGGCCTGCGCGGTGATCGTCAAGGACGGGTTGACGCCGAGGTTCACCGACACCGCCGAGCCGTCCACCACGTGCAGCCCGGCGTGTCCGTAGACGCGCTGATAGGCGTCCACGACTCCGGTCTGCGGCGAGTCGCCGATCACGCATCCGCCGATCAGATGTCCGGTGACCGGCATGTCGATGAGATCGCCCCACGAGCCGCCCGGCACGCCGTCGATGTGCTCGGCCACTCGCCGCGCGACCTCGTGGCCGGCCGGAATCCAGGCGGGGTTCGGCTCGCCTTCGCCTTGCGCGGACGTCAGGCGGCGGCGGCCCAGCCGGCCGCGTCGCAGCGTCGTGGTGATCGAGTTGTCGAGCGTCTGCATGACCAGCAGCACGATCGTCTGCTCCGACCAATGCCGCGGAGTGTGCAGCGCCGGGAGCTCGCGCAGCCGGGCGCGCATCTCACGCAGGCCGGCGCGCCAGCGGGCCACCGGCTGGTCGCCGTCGACGAGCACGGTGCCGAGCAACGCGAGCAGGTTCGACCCGCGCCCGTAGCGCACCGGCTCGACGTGCGTCACCGGGTCGGGATGGATCGAGGAGGTGATGGCGACGCCGCGACTGTAGTCGACGTCGTGCCCGCGGGCCCGCGCCGCGAGGATCGCCTCGGAGTTGGTGCGGGTCAGCTTCCCGACCCGCGGCGAGAGCCCCGGCAGCGACCCGTCCGCCCGCAACGCGTGCAGCAGCTTGGCAGTGCCCAGCGCGCCGGCGGAAAAGATCACCTGGTCGGCGGTGTCGATCTGCGTCGCAGAGCGCCGGCCGGCTCGCGGCCGTCCGGTCCGGTGTGAGTGGACGGCGTAACCGCCGTCCGTCCGCGGCCGGACGTCGTGCACCGTGCGCAGCGGCAGCACCTGCGCGCCGGCCTGTTCGGCGAGGTAGAGGTAGTTCTTGACGAGCGTGTTCTTCGCGCCGTGCCGGCAGCCGGTCATGCACTCGCCGCAGTGGGTGCACGAGCGGCGCGCCGGGCCGACGCCGCCGAAGTACGGGTCCGGCGTGTCGACGCCCGGCTTCGAGCCGAAGAACACGCCGACGTCCGCGTTGCGATACGTGGCGCCGATGCCCATCTCCTCGGCGACCGCCTTCATGACCCGGTCGGCAGGGGATACCCCAGGGTATGGGGTCACGCCCAGCATCCGGCGGGCCTGGTCGTAATACGGCTCGAGCTCCGCCGCCCAGTCGGTGATGTGCCCGAGCTGCGGGTCGGCGAACACCGCGGCCGGCGGCTGGTAGAGCGTGTTCGCGTAGCCGAGCGAGCCGCCGCCGACGCCCGCGCCGGTCAGCACCAGCACGTCGCGCAGCGGTGTGATCCGGAAGATGCCGTGGCAGCCGAGCGCCGGCGCGAACAGGTAGTCGCGCACATGCCACGAGCTCTTCGGCAGGTCGGCGTCGGCAAACCGGCGGCCGGCTTCGAGCACGCCGACCCGGTAGCCCTTCTCGGTCAGCCGCAGCGCGCTGACGCTGCCGCCGAAGCCCGAGCCGATGATCAACACGTCGTAATGAGTCACCAGGCGACCTCGATGGGATGAGCAGTCATGCGAGCACTCCGCCGAGCAGGGTGTCGACGAAACGTCGGGCACGCTTGGACCGCGTCCGGCCGGTCGTCCCGTGCAAGGCGAGCGCGGCGTCCAGGCCAGGCTCGAACGGCGCGAGCGCAAGATGCGGGAGCAGCAGCACCAGCAGCGAGATCAACGCGTCCAGGTCGGCGTCGGGTCGCAGCTCGCCAGCGGTCACGGCGTTGCGCAGCAGCGGCCGCAGCCCTGCCGCGTAGAGCCGGTGGACGGGCGCGCGAACGGCCTCGCGGACGTCCGGGTCGAGTTCCATGGTCGTCGCCGCGGTGACGCCGCGCTCGAGCGGATGCTCGGCCATATAGGCGATCCACACGTCGACGAGCCCGGCCACGTGATCGACCAGCGACTCGCCGTCGCCGGGCGCCTGCAGGTAGGGCTGCATGTGGGCGTAGATCCGCAGCGACGCCTCTTCGGCGACGTGGGCGAAGAAGTCGGACTTGTCGTCGAAGTACTGAAACAGCGAGCCCTTCGCCACGCCGGCCTCGCGCGCGATGACGTTCAGGCTGCCGCCCGAGTAACCGTGCCGGCCGAATTCGGCCATCGCCGCGTCGAGCACGCGACGGCGGCGGTCGGGCGCGAGGTTGTCCCAGGTTGGCCGTGGCATTTGCACCTCCTCGACAGCGCTGACATAGTCACTATGACCGGGTGGTCACATTCAGGCAAGAGGGGGCGGCGTTTCGTTGAGCGCGCAGGTGTGTGTCATCGGGGCAGGGTCGTCCGGCATCGCGGCGTGCCAGGTGCTGCAGGCCCGCGGCATCGAATTCGACTGCTACGAAGCCGGCTCGGAGGTCGGCGGCAACTGGCGCTACCTGAACGACAACGAGATGTCCTCGTCCTACCGGTCCTTGCACATCAACACCTCGCGCGAGGTGATGGAGTACCGCTCGTTCCCGATGCGGCACGACTACCCGACCTACCCCAACCACGCGCAGATCGCCGAGTACTTCGACCGGTTCGTCGACCACTTCGGCCTCCGCGACCGCATCCGGTTCCGCACCGAGGTCGTGTCGGTCGTTCCGGACGGCGGCGAGTGGGTGGTCGGCGTCCGGGCGCGCGGCTCGGCCGATGTCGTCGAGCGCCGTTACGCCGCCGTGCTCGTCGCGAACGGCCACCACTGGGATCCGCGCTGGCCGGAGCCCGCTTTCCCCGGCGCCGAGACCTTCACCGGCGAGCAGGTCCACTCGCACCACTACAAGACCTTCGACGGCTACGAGGGCAAGCGGGTGCTCGTGCTCGGCATCGGCAACTCCGCGTGCGACATCGCCGTCGAGACGTCCCGGGTGTCCGAGCGCACCTTCCTCGCGATGCGTCGCGGCGCGCACGTCATTCCCAAGTACGTGTTCGGCATCCCGACCGACCATCTGACGACGTCGCCGCTGGCCCGGGTGGGCTCGTTCGCGATCCAGCGAGCACTGCTCTCGCTGATCATGCGGGCCGTGCGCGGCGACGTGACGAAGTACGGCCTGCCCAAGCCGGACCACAAGATCGCCTCGGCGCACCCGACGATCTCCGACGACCTGCTCGTGCGGCTCGGCCACGGCGACGTCGCGGTCAAGCCGAACATCGCGCGGCTCGACGGCGACACCGTGCACTTCGTCGACGGCTCGTCGGAGCGGATCGATGTGATCGTCTACTGCACGGGCTACAAGATCAGCTTTCCGTTTTTCGACGAGTCGTTGGTGAATGCCCAGGACAATGACATCTCGCTGTATCACCGGGTGGTCGACCCGGCGCATCCCGGGCTCTACTTCGTCGGCCTGGTGCAGCCGCTCGGCGCGATCATGCCGCTCGCCGAGGCGCAGGCCGAATGGGTGGCCGACCTGCTGGACGGGACCGCGACGCTGCCGTCCGACGCCGCCATGCAGGCGGAGATCGCGTCCTATCGGCGGGCGCTCGCGAAGCGCTACGTGCGGTCGAAGCGGCACACCATCCAGGTCGACTTCCTGGAGCACCTCGGCGAGCTGCGCCGCGAGCGCACGGCGGGCCGGCGCCGGGTCGGGCAGCCCCGTTCGCTGCCCTCTCCCGCGCGTGTCGCCGTCAGTGGTCAGTTGGACAGGTGAGTGGTCAGCCGCACCCGACCACTGACACGCGCAAG
This sequence comes from uncultured Jatrophihabitans sp., assembly GCF_964251945.1. Classification (GTDB taxonomy): domain Bacteria; phylum Actinomycetota; class Actinomycetes; order Mycobacteriales; family Jatrophihabitantaceae; genus Jatrophihabitans. The sequence continues at coordinate 867,092 of NZ_CAXULP010000001.1, read as the reverse complement.
TGACCACTGACGACAGGGCTCGAGACGATTTGGGTGTGACCGTGGAACTACTGGACCCGTCCCGCGCCGCCGAACTCCAACGCGAGCACTTCACCTATCCCGAGGTCGGGCGTTCCGCGGGTCCGCTTCCTGACGGGTACCAGCACATCGCCCGGACGCGCACGCTCAGCGGATCGAGCGATTTCGACGTGCTCGTCGACCGCTTGATGACCTGGCAGGTTCAGTCGCGCGCCGGATTGCGAGTCGCGGCGTCATCGCAGCGCGTCGAGGCGGACGCCGTCACGCTGATGCGTCTCGGAGTCGGCCCGCTCGCGATCACAATCCCGTGCCGGGTGGTGTATGTGATCGAGGAGGCGGACCGCCGTGGCTTCGCCTACGGCACGCTGCCCGGACATCCCGAATCGGGCGAGGAGTCGTTCGTCCTCGAGCGCACGGCAGCGGGCCGGATCGAGTTCACCGTCTCCGCGTTCTCTCGACCCGCGACGAGGTTGGCTCGACTCGGCGGCCCGATGACGACGCTCATGCAGCGCCTGATGACCGACCGCTACCTACGCGCGCTCAGTTGACTGGTGCGATAACGGCTCAATGGCGCGTGATAACGCACCACTCAGCGCGGAACGCACCAGTCAGCCGGGCGGGGCGGGCGGACTGGACGGGGCGGACGGGTCGGACGAGACGGCGCCGACGTATTCCTGCAGCAGCGGCATCAGCCGGGTGCGGCGAGGCACCGCGCCCACCTGGCGCACCGCGCGGCCGACTGCCGGCCCGGCCGCGTGCACGATCGACAGGTGCCGCTGCGCACGGGTCATCGCCGTGTAGACGAGCGGACGCGACAGCAAGCCACCGGCTTCGGGCGGCAACACGACGACCACGGCTGGGAACTCCGAGCCCTGCGCGCGGTGCACCGTGATCGCCCAGCCGTGCAGCAGGTCGCCGAGCGCCTTGCCGCGCACCTGCGCCGGCCCAGACGCGAACTCGACCGTCACCGCGCCGTCGGCGCCGACGTCGTCGACCACGCCCACCTCGCCGTTCGCGTAGCCGGCGGGCTCGGCCTCGAGGTGGTTGGCGGTCGCCACGACGCGATCGCCCGGGTCGAACCGCCGCTTGCCCGAGCCCGGGTTGAGCGCCGCCTTCAGCGCAGCGTTCAGCCCCTGCGTGCCCGCCGGTCCGCGGTGCACCGGCGTGACGACCTGGACGCTGTCCGCCGCGATGCCGAGCGCCCGCGGGATCGAGTCGGTGACGAGCTGCACGACGCGGTGCGCCGCTTCAGCGGAGCCGCGCGCCGGCACGACCACCACTTCGCGGGTCGGGTCGTCGACGGCCGGCAACTCGCCCTCGCGCACCGCCGCCGCGAGCCGGGCGATCGTGCCGCCCTCCGCCTGGCGGTACAGCTGGGTGAGCTCGGTGACGTGTAGGACGGCGGAGTCGATCAGGTCGCCGAGCACTCGCCCCGGCCCGATGGACGGCAGCTGCGCGGCGTCGCCGACGAACACGAGGTGCGTGCCGTCGGCGCAGGCGGACAGCAGCGCGTCGGCCAGCTCGACGTCCAACATCGACGTCTCGTCGACCACGACGACGTCCTCGTCGAGCGGCGCGTCCTCGCCGCGGGCGAACCCGCCGTCGAAGCGCACGCCGCCTTCGGACTGCCGCGGCTGCGCGCCGAGCAGCCGGTGCAGCGTGGAAGCCGGCGAGCCGCACAGCTCCTCCAGCCGCTTCGCCGCGCGGCCGGTGGGCGCGGCCAGCGCGATGGACCGGCCGGCCGCCTCGGCCTGCGCGACGATCGTCGCCACGGTGCGGCTCTTGCCGGTGCCGGGGCCGCCGGTGAGCACGCTGACGCCCGCGGTGAGCGCGGCGGTGACGGCCGACTGCTGGTTGTCGTCGAGGTCGGCGGCACGGCGGGCCGCCTTCTTCGGGACGTCGATCGGCTTGGCGGTGGCCAGCAGCCGGGCGACGCCCTGCGCGATGCCGTCCTCGGCCTCGGCGTAGCGCGCCAACGCGAGCTGGCCGTCGTCGGACTCGACCACCGCGCCGGACTCGAGCGCCGCGCCGACCGCCACCTCGACGTCGCCGAGTCCGAACTGCGCCAGCTCGCCGACCACGTCCGGCCGCGCCGCCCAGGTGTGCCCATCCCGTCCGCGCCGGGCGAGCACCCAGCCGGCGAGCGCACGCGCCCGCCGCAGGTCGTCGCGTTGGACGCCGGGCAGCGCCGACCGCGCGACCCGGTCCGCCTCGGACGGTGACACTCCGTACACGCTCAGTAATCGCCACGGGTCGTCGCGGAGCAGCCGGGACGCCGGCGGCCCGAGCAGGTCGACGGCGCGCCCCACGATCCGGGCGTCGAGACCGGCCGCGACGATCAGCTCGGCGACCTCATATGCGGGCGTAGCCGCGATGAACGACGACACCAGCCGCCCGGCCCGCTGCGGCCCGACTTTCGGCAGCGCCGCGAGCGCTGTGGCGCTGACGTCCTGCGGAGCGCGGATGCCGTGGTCGGCGAGTTCGGCAGCGAGCCGGCGGCCAAGTCCTGGCCACAGCCCGGCCTCGCAGAACGCTGCGAAGACCGGATCGACGCCGGAACCGCCGCCTGGTTCCGCACCCGGAGCGGCCCGTGAATCGTCGGCTGCCACGCCGGCGCTCAGCCCACCATTTCGAGGGCCACGCTCTCGGGGTAGCCGAGAATGGGCGCGGACACGTCGTCGAGCGCGCTGCGGATCTCGCTCGGCAGGTCCAGCGTCTCCGATACCAGCGCCGCGGTGAGCTGGCCCAGGGTGCGCGCGCCCACGATCGGCGCGGCCACGCCGGGCCGGTCCCGCACCCAGGCCAGCGCGATGGCGATCGGCGAGGTCGCCAGGCCCTCGGCCGCAGTCGCCACCGCCTCGACGATGCCGTGGGTCGCCGGGTCGTCGAGATCGGCCAGATGCCGGGTGCCCAACGCCGCCCGGGAGTCCGAGGGGATGCCAGCGCGGTACTTGCCGGTGAGCGCGCCGCCGCCGAGCGGCGAGTACGGCAGCAGGCCCACGCCCAGCGCCGCGCAGGCCGGCACGACCTCGCGCTCGACGCCGCGGTCCAGCAGCGAGTACTTCACCTGGTTCGAGACGATCGGCGCGTAGCCGGCCTTGGCCGCCTGCAGGGTGGCCGCGTGGGCCGTGCGCCAGCCGTCGTAGTTCGACACCCCGACGTAGCGCGCCTTGCCGGCCGACACCGCGGCGTCGAGCGCGGACAGCGTCTCCTCGATCGCCACCCGCGGGTCCGGGACGTGCACCTGCCACAGGTCGAGGTAGTCGGTGCCCAGCCGGCGCAGCGAGGTCTCCAGGTCGCTCAGCAGCCGGCCGCGGGACGCGTCGACCCGCGCTTCGCCGTCGACGATCCGGTGGCCGGCCTTGCCGGCGAGCACCAGCTCCTCGCGCGGCACGACGTCGGCGATCAGCCCGCCGAGGATCGACTCCGCTTCGCCGCCGGCGTAACCGACCGCCGTGTCGACGAGGGTGCCGCCCGCGTCGTGGAACTCCACCAGGATCGCGGCGGCCTCGTCCGCGTCCGTGTCCTGCCCCCAGCGCCACGTGCCGAGCCCGAGGTGCGAGACCGTCAGCCCGCTGCGGCCGACCGAACGGAGTTTCACGCCCAGAAGCTACCTCGGGAGTCCGGGCCGGCCGACGCCGCTCGCTAAGGTTGCTCGGTGCGGCTCGGACTCAACCTCGGTTACTGGGGCCTGCGTGGCTCCGAGAGCAATGAGCTCTCCGTCGTGCGGGAGGCCGAGCGACTCGGTTTCTCGGTCGTGTGGACCGCGGAGGCGTACGGCTCGGACGCGGTCTCCGTCCTCGCCTGGCTCGCCGCGCAGACCTCCAGCATCGAGCTGGGCAGCGCGGTTCTGCAGATTCCGGCCCGGACGCCGACGATGACGGCGATGACCGCCGCGACGCTCGACGCGCTCTCCGGCGGCCGGTTCCGGCTCGGCCTCGGCGTGTCCGGCCCGCAGGTGTCCGAGGGCTGGCACGGCGTGCGGTTCGCCAAGCCGCTCGCCCGCACTCGCGAATACGTCGACATCGTCAACATGGCGCTGAGCCGCGAGCGGGTGCGTTACGAGGGTCAGACATACACGCTGCCGCTGCCTGACGGGCCGGGCAAGGCGCTGCACCTGATGCTGCACCCGACCCGCGAGCACATCCCGATCTACCTCGCCGCGATCGGGCCGAAAAACCTCGAGCTGGCCGGCGAGCTCGCCGACGGCTGGCTGCCGGTCTTCTTCGCGCCGTCCTACGCGCACGAACAGCTTGCGACGGTCGCCGCCGGGCGGGCGAAGGCCGGCAAGGATCTCAGCGGCTTCGATGTCGCCCCGACCGTCCCGCTGTCGGTCGGCGATGACCTGGAGGCGTGCGCGCTGCCGGTCCGGCCGTACGCCGCGCTCTACGTCGGCGGGATGGGCAGCCGCGAGCAGAACTTCTACAACGCGCTGGCGACGCGCATGGGCTACGCGGACGCCGCGGCCGAGGTCCAGGAGCGCTACCTCTCGCGGGACTACGACGGCGCCGCCGCGGCCGTCCCGTTCGAGTTCGTCGACAGCACGTCGCTGCTCGGCCCGGTCGACCGGCTCGCCGACCGGATGGCGGAGTTCGCCGGCGCGGGCGTCACCACGCTGTCGGTGGCGCCGTACGGCGCCACGGTCGAGGAGCAGTTGGCCGGGCTGCGCGCCGCGGCGGAGGCGCTCGACGAGTCCGGCGTCGGCGCATGACGCTGCTGCAGGCGATCGTCCTGGGCATCGTGCAGGGTCTGACCGAATTCCTGCCGGTGTCGTCCACCGCGCATCTGCGGATCGTGCCGGTGCTGTTCGACTGGCACTTCCACTACAAGGGCCAGCCCACGTCGGACGACCCCGGCGCCGCGTTCACCGCGATCATCCAGCTGGGCACCACCCTCGCCATCGTCATCTATTTCTGGCGCGAGCTGCTGCACGTCGTCGTCGCCTGGTTCCGCGGGATCCGCGACCGCTCCGTGCGCAGCTCGCTGGAGTACAAGCTGGGCTGGTACCTCATCCTGGCGACGATCCCGGTCAGCGTCTTCGGCCTGGTGTTCAGCAAGCAGATCGAGACCGGCGCTCGCAACCTGTGGCTGATCGCCTGCACGCTTATCGCGCTCGCCGGCATCCTCTATGCGGCGGAGAAGCTCGGTTCGCGCGAACGGGGCGAAGAGGAGATCAACACCACCGACGCCATCGCCGTCGGCACCGCCCAGGCGCTCGCCTTAATTCCGGGCGCCTCCCGGTCCGGCACCACGATCACCGCGGGGCTGTTTCGCGGCATGACCCGCGAGGCCGCCGCGCGCTTTTCCTTCCTGCTGTCCATTCCGGCCGTGGTGCTGTCCGGCGGCTACGAGGCGATCAAACCCGGCGACTCGAAGTCCCCAGGCGTCGGGCTCACCGGCGTCGCGGTGCTCTTCGCGTTCATCGTCGGGCTGGCCTCCATCCACTGGCTGATGCGCTGGCTGACGAACCACACCACCTACGTCTTCATCTGGTACCGCGTGGCGCTCGGCATCCTGCTGATCGTGCTGCTGGCGACCAACGTCATCTCCGCCACCTGACCCGTGTCCACGCTGCTCCTCGTCCGCCACGGCCTGACCCCGATGACCGGACCGGTGCTCGCCGGCCGCACGCCCGGCGTCCATCTGGACGACCGCGGCCGCAAGCAGGCGGCCGCAGTGGGGGAGCGGATCGCCGTGCTGCCGCTCGCGGCGATCGTCAGCAGCCCGCTCGACCGCTGCCTGGAGACCGCCCAGGCCATCCGCGACGCGCAGGGCGGCGAGCCGCGGTGGGCCGTCGACGACCGGCTCATCGAGGTCGGCTACGGCGACTGGACCGGCAAGGCGCTGAAAGATCTCGCGAAGGAGCCGCTCTGGAAGGTGGTGCAGGCACAACCGTCCGCGGTGCGATTTCCGAATGGCGAGGGGCTGGCGGAGATGGCCGCGCGGGCCGTGGGCGCCATCCGCGACTGGGACGACCAGCTCGGCGAGGACGCGGTCTGGGTGGCGTGCAGCCATGGCGACGTGATCAAGGCGATCGTCGCGGACGCCCTCGGCCTGCATCTCGACCAATACCAGCGCATCGTCCCGGACCCCTGCTCGGTGACCGTGATCCGGTACACGAAGACCCGGCCCTACGTGATCCGCGTCAACGACACCGGCGGCGACCTGGCCGGCTTCGCCCCGGCAAAGCGTCGTCGTCGCAAGAGCGCCGCCAGCGACGCGACGATCGGCGGCGGCACCGGCGGCGGGGCAGTCTGAGGCTGGCTAGGCTGATCGCAATCATGCGGCAACTCCACGTCTTCGAACGCCCGGCCCGCTTCGTCGCCGGCACCGTCGGCGAGCCTGGGGATCGCACGTTCTATCTGCAGGCCGCCGACGGCAACCGCGTCGTGTCCGTGGCGCTGGAGAAGCAGCAGGTCGTGGTGCTGTCCGACCGGCTCGACCAGCTGCTGGAAGAAGTGGTGACGCGCACCGGCACCGCGCTGCCGGCGACCGGCTCTGCCGCCGGCGACAACGACGCGCTGGAGCAGCCGGTCGACGAGGAGTTTCGGGTCGCCGCCATGGGCCTGGCGTGGGACGGCGACGCCGGCCTGGTGGTGATCGAGGCGCAGGCGCCGGTCGAGTCGAGCGAAGAGGCCGAGCAGACCCTGCTGGAGGACGTCGAAGAGGGTCCGGACGCGCTGCGCGTGTTGCTCGAGCCGGGCGACGCGCGGGCCTTCGTCGAGCGGGCCCGCCGGCTCGTCTCCGCTGGCCGCCCGCCGTGCCCGCTGTGCGGCCAGCCGCTCAATCCCGCGGGCCACGTCTGCGTGCGGCTCAACGGCTACCATCGCGGCATCTCGCTCAACCCCTGACGCCAGTGATCGTGAATTGCGTCGGCGCTCGTGACTGAGGAACCGGCGGGCGAGGGCGAGCTCACCGCGCCGGTGCGGCTTGCGGTCGACGGCGGCGCGGGCATCTCGGCCGACGACGCCGTCACGCTGCTGAGCGCAGGGGAGCTGTCCATCGAGGGCCGGGTCATGGACGCCTCGAACGCCACCTTCTACTGCGGCGTGACATTCGACAGCGCGTCCGCCGCCTGCGTCTACAAACCGGTGGCCGGCGAGCGCCCGCTCTGGGACTTTCCGACCGGCACGCTGGCCGAGCGCGAAGTGGCCGCGTACGAGGTGTCCGCGGCGAGCGGCTGGGCGATCGTCCCGCCGACGGTGTATCGCGAGGGCCCGGCCGGCCCCGGGATGGTGCAGCTGTGGGTCGAGATCGACGAGTCGATCGACATCGCCCGCTTCATGCGCCGGCGCGACATGGAGCGGCTGCGCGAGATCGCGGTGTTCGACGCGGTGATCAACAACGCCGACCGCAAGGGCGGCCACCTGCTGCCGACCGACGACGGGCACGTGTACGGCATCGACCACGGCGTCACGTTCAGCGTCGAGGACAAACTGCGGACAGTGTTGTGGCAATGGGCCGGCGCGCGGCTGACCGGCCATGCGCTCGACGCCCTCGGCCGGCTGCGGACCGAGCTCGACGGCGCGCTCGGCGAGCGGTTGGCCGCGCTGCTGACCAGGCACGAGGTCCGGTCAACCCGCTCGCGGGTCGACCGGCTGCTGTCGACCGGGCGGCACCCGCAGCCCGGCGGCGACTGGCCCGCCGTCCCGTGGCCGCCGATCTAGGACTGGGTGACGAGCTCGTCCAGCCGGGTCAGCGTGCCCTTGATGCCGGCGCGGTTCTTTTTCGGAAATCCCACGAGCTTGAGGAACAACCGGTTCCAGACATGCCTGGCGTCCCACTGCTCGGTGACGGTGGTGCCGCCGCCCGGCGCGGGCTCGAACGTGTAGCGCCAGATGTGGCCATTGAAGTGCCGCCAGGCGATCCGCTTGCCGTCGTCGAATTCCACGACGGTGTTCATGACCTTGTACGGCGCGCCGATCTTCATGTCGACGGAGAACTTCGCCCCCGCGGACAGCCGTTCCGGGCCGCCGGTGCGCAGCGCCTGCACGGTGCCGGAGCCGTCGATCTTCGGGTGCATCGCCGGGTCGGCGACGATGTCGAACAACCGTTGCGGATCGGCGGCGATGGTGCGGGACTCGCTGACGAGATAGTCGCTCATGCTCACGGAGTCTGCCTGATGCCCGCCGAGTCTGCCTGATCACCGCCTCGATAAGTTGACCGGCATGGACACCTGGCCGTCGCCCGCGGTCCCGGTGCTTCCCGGCAACGGCGGCACGCTGCGGTTGTTCGACACCGCGAGCGGCTCGGTGCGCGACACTGCGCCCGGCGGCGCGGCCCGCATGTACGTCTGCGGGATCACCCCGTACGACGCGACCCACCTGGGCCACGCCGCGACCTACCTCGCGTTCGACCTCGTGTACCGGGTGTGGCTCGACGCCGGGCGCGGGCCGGTCCACTACGTCCAGAACGTCACGGACGTCGACGATCCGCTGCTCGAGCGCGCCGCGCACACCGGCGAGAACTGGACGGAACTCGCCGAGCGCGAGATCCAGCTGTTCCGCGACGACATGACGGCGCTGCGCGTGTTGCCGCCGCACGAGTACGTCGGGGCGGTGGAGGCGATTCCGGAGATCACCGAGGCGGTCGGCCGACTGCTCGAGCGAGACGGCGCGTATCAACTGGACGACGATGTCTATTTTCCGGTGTCGGCGGCGACCGGTTTCGGCGCCGAGTCGCATTACGACCGCCAGACGATGCTCAGGCTGTTCGCCGAGCGAGGCGGCGACCCGCAACGGCACGGCAAGCGCGACCCGCTCGATTCGCTGCTGTGGCGTTCGCGCCGCGTCGGCGAGCCGTATTGGGAGACCCCCCTCGGCGCCGGCCGCCCCGGCTGGCACATCGAGTGCAGCGTGATCGCGCTGAACCGCCTCGGGATGGGGTTCGACGTTCAGGGCGGCGGCTCGGACCTGATCTTCCCGCACCACGAGCACTCAGCCGCGCACGCTGAGGCGCTCACCGGCGAGGCGCCGTTCGCCCGGCACTACGTGCACACCGGCATGGTCGGGCTCGACGGCGAGAAGATGAGCAAGTCGCGCGGCAACCTGGTGCTGGTGTCCAAGCTGCGGGCCGCGCGCGTCGACCCGATGGCCATTCGGCTGGCGCTGTTGGACGGCCATTACCGCGCCGACCGGGAGTGGACGGGCGGGCGGCTCAAGGCCGCCGAGGCCCGGCTGGCGCGGTGGCGCGCGGCCACCGCGTTGGCCGCGGCGCCGCCCGCCGAATCGCTGCTGCGGGCGGTTCGGGCCCGGCTCGCCGACGACCTCGACACCCCCGGCGCCCTCACGGCGGTCGACGGCTACGTCGCCGCCGCGCTCGACGGGGACGCGCTGCCAGCCGGCGCCGGGCCGGGCGGCCCGCGGCTGTTGCGCGACCTCGTCGACGCCCTGCTCGGCGTCGCGCTGTAGCCCTTGGCGCTGGGACTCAGCCCTGGGAGAAGGGGCCGCCGCCGGCGTGTCCGCCGCCGTGGTCGCGTCGGCGCAGGTAGCGCTCGAACTCCCGCGCGATCGCGTCGCCGGAGGCCTCGTGCATCTCCGAACGGTCGATCTCGTCGTCGCGTTCTTCCAGGTTGCGGATGTACTCCGTCACCTCGTCGTCCTCGGCGGCCATCTCGTCGACCAGCTTCTGCCACTCGTCGCGCTGCTGCGGCAGCTCGGCGAGCGGGATCGGGATGTCCAGCACCTCTTCGACGCCGTGCAGCAGCGCGAGAGTGGCCTTCGGGTTCGGCGGTTGCGACACGTAGTGCGGCACGCCGGCCCAGAACGACAGCGCGGGAATGCCGCTGGCGACGCAGGCGTCCTGCAGCACGCCGACGATGCCCGTCGGGCCCTCGTACCGCGAGCGCTCCATCCCGAAGCGGGCCGCCGACTCCGGGTCGTACGCGGTGCCGGTGACCTGCGTCGGCCGGGTGTGCGGCGTGTCGGACAGCAGCGCTCCTAACGTCACCACGACCCGGATGTCGAGGGCGTGGATGATCGCGAGCAGCTCGCCGCAGAACGAGCGCCAGCGCATGTTCGGCTCGATGCCGTGGACGAGCACCAGGTCGAACTCCGCGCCCGGCGGCCGGCAGTAGGAGAACCGGGTGGTGGGCCAGGAGATCCGCCGCGAGATCCCGTCGACGAGCGACACCGACGGCCGGTTGACCTGGAAGTCGTAGTAGTCGTCGGGATCGAGCTCGGTCACCGGCTGGGCGTCCCACACCAGCTCGAGGTGCTCGATGGCCCCGCTCGCCGCGTCCCCGGCGTCGTTCCAGCCCTCGAAGGCGGCGACGAGAACCGGATTGACGAGCTCGGGCCACGCGTCCTCGGCTTCGCGGTCGGTCGCGTCGTTGTCCGCAGAAGTCACCGAAGGGGCTCCCGGAGCAGGCGGGCCGTCATGCCGCCAAGCCTACGTCGAGGGGCCGCGCCGCCCCGGCAACCGTGGGAACTTCGGCGCTGACGTCGGCAGTATCAGCGCCCGCGCGCAGGCCGCACTCCGTATGCTTGACGGGATCTGAGACCGGCCGTCACCGGCGCACCCGAGGGCTGATTTCACGGAGTGAGAAAGTTGCCCGAGAACCACACCGTCCGACCGGACTGCACCGAAGCGCTCTCCCGCCTTCTGCGATCGCGCATCCTGCTGCTCGACGGCGCCATGGGCACGATGATCCAGCGGCACGGCTACAGCGAAGGCGACTACCGCGGCGAGCGGTTCGCGGACTGGCCCAGCGACCTGCGCGGCAACAACGACCTGCTCAGCCTCACCCAGCCGGACGCCATCGCCGCGATCCACCACGCCTACCTCGACGCCGGCGCCGACCTGATCGAGACCAACACGTTCAACGCGCAGCGGATCTCGTTGGCCGACTACGGCATGCAGGAACTCGCCTACGAGCTGAACCTCGCCTCGGCCCGGCTGGCCCGCGCGGCCTGCGACGAGGCCACCGCGGCCGACGCGGACCGCCCGCGCTTCGCCGTCGGCGCGCTCGGCCCGACCAACCGGACGGCCTCGATCTCGCCGGACGTCAACGACCCGGGCGCCCGGAACACCAGCTTCGCCGAACTCGTCGACGCGTATCTCGAGCAGGCGAACGGGCTGGTCGACGGCGGCGTGGACGTGCTGCTCATCGAGACGATCTTCGACACGTTGAACGCCAAGGCCGCCATCTTCGCCGTGGAGACGCTGTTCGAGGAGCGCGGGTGCCGGTGGCCGGTGATGATCTCGGGCACGATCACCGACGCGTCCGGCCGCACGCTGTCCGGTCAGGTGACCGAGGCGTTCTGGAACTCCGTGCGGCACGCAAAGCCGCTGCTCGTCGGACTCAACTGCGCGCTCGGCGCCGGCGAGATGCGCCCCTACCTGGCCGAGCTCGTGCGCGTGGCGGACTGCTTCATCTCCTGTTATCCGAACGCGGGTTTGCCGAACGCGTTCGGCGAATACGACGAGTTGCCGGACCAGACGTCGACGGTGTTGCGCGAATTCGCCGGCAGTGGGCTGGTCAACGTCCTGGGCGGCTGCTGCGGCACGACGCCCGACCACATCGCGGCCACTGCGCGGGCCGTCGCCGGGCTCGACCCGCACGTGCCGACGTCGCGGCCACCGGCGCTGCGGCTGTCCGGCCTCGAGCCGCTCGACATCACCGGCGACTCGCTGTTCGTCAACGTCGGCGAGCGGACCAACATCACCGGCTCGGCGCGATTCCGGCGGCTGATCCGCGACGGCGACTACAACGCGGCGCTGTCGGTCGCCCGCCAGCAGGTTGAGAACGGCGCGCAGATCATCGACGTCAACATGGACGAGGGCATGATCGACGGCGTCGCGGCGATGGACCGTTTCACGAAGCTCATCGCCAGCGAGCCGGACATCAGCCGCGTCCCGATCATGGTCGACTCCTCGAAGTTCGAGGTGATCGAGGCCGGGTTGCGCTGCGTCCAGGGAAAGCCGATCGTCAACTCGATCTCCATGAAGGAGGGCGAGGAGAAGTTCCGCCGCGAGGCGCGGCTGTGCCGCAAGTACGGCGCCGCGGTGGTCGTGATGGCCTTCGACGAGGACGGCCAGGCCGACAACCTGCAGCGGCGGATCTCCATCTGCGAGCGCGCGTACCGCATTCTCGTCGACGAGATCGGGTTCCCCGCCGAGGACATCATCTTCGACCCGAACATCTTCGCGCTCGCGACCGGCATCGAGGAGCACGCCAACTACGGCGTCGACTTCATCGACGCCACCCGGTGGATCAAGCAGAACCTCCCCGGCGCCCTGGTGTCCGGCGGCGTGTCGAATGTGTCGTTCTCCTTCCGCGGCAACAACGCCGTGCGCGAGGCGATCCACGCCGTGTTCCTGTTCCACGCCATCGCGGCCGGGATGGACATGGGCATCGTCAACGCCGGCGCCCTTGTGCTCTACGACCAGGTAGACCCGAGGCTGCGCGAGCGCATCGAAGACGTCGTGCTCAACCGCCGCCCGGACGCCGCCGAGCGGCTGCTCGAGGTCGCCGCCGAGTTCGCCGGCGACGGCAAGACGGTGGAGACGGTCGGCGAGCAGTGGCGCGAGCTGCCGGTCGACGAGCGGATCACGCACGCGTTGGTGAAGGGCATCGACGACTATGTCGAGGCGGACACCGAGGAGCTCCGCGCGATCATCGACGACCGCGGCGGCGCGCCGATCGAGGTGATCGAGGGTCCGCTGATGGCCGGCATGAACGTCGTCGGCGACCTCTTCGGCGCCGGCAAGATGTTCCTGCCGCAAGTGGTGAAATCCGCGCGGGTGATGAAGAAGGCCGTCGGCTATCTCATCCCGTTCATCGAGGCCGGGAAGGCCGCCGCGCTCTCAGCCGGCACGGGCGATGCAGCCGACGCCGCCGGCAGCGCCGGCAGCCGCAAGGACACCAACGGCACGGTCATCATGGCCACCGTCAAGGGCGACGTGCACGACATCGGCAAGAACATCGTCGGCGTCGTGCTGCAGTGCAACAACTACGAGGTGATCGACCTCGGCGTCATGGTCCCGGCGCAGAAGGTGCTCGACGCCGCGCGCGAGCACCGCGCGGACATCATCGGCCTGTCCGGGCTGATCACGCCGTCGCTGGACGAGATGGTCAACTTCGCCGCCGAGATGGAGCGGCAGGGGCTGGACATCCCACTGCTCATCGGCGGCGCGACGACCTCGCGCGCGCACACGGCCGTCAAGGTCGACAAGCAGTATCACGGCCCGGTGGTGTGGGTGAAGGACGCGTCACGCTCCGTGCCGGTGGTCGCGGCGCTGCTGTCCGACGCCCAACGTCCCGCGCTGCTCGCCGACGTGGCCGCCGACTACGACGCGTTGCGCGAGCGACACGCCGCCCGCGCCGACGCCAAGCCGCTCGTCCCGATCGAGACGGCGCGGGCGAACCGCACGCCGATCGACTGGACGGGCTACCGACCGCCGCGACCGCACCTGATCTCGCGGCAGGCGCGCGACATGCACGCCGGCGATAGGGCGCGCAGCAGGCGGACCCAATTCGTGAAGACCGTGCAGCGCTATTCGCTGGCCGAGCTGCGCGAGTTCATCGACTGGCAGCCCTTCTTCACCGCCTGGGAGATGAAGGGCCGCTACCCCGACATCCTCAACCACCCGGTGTCCGGCGATGCCGCGCGCAAGCTCTGGGACGACGCGCAGGACATGCTGGACCGGATCGTCGATGAGAACTGGCTGCGCGCCGACGGCGTCGTCGGACTGTTCCCGGCGAACGCCGTCGGCGACGACGTCGCGGTCTACACCGATGAGGGCCGAAGTGAAGTGCTGACCACGCTGCGTTTCCTGCGCCAGCAGGGCGAACACCGTCCCGGCGTGCCGAACCGGTCGCTGGCCGATTACGTGGCGCCAGCCGAGACCGGCCTCGCGGATTACGTCGGCGCGTTCGCCGTCACCGCCGGGCTCGGCAGCGAGGAACGCGTCGCCGACTTCAAGAAGGGCTTCGACGACTACAGCGCGATCCTGCTCGAGTCCCTCGCCGACCGGCTCGCGGAGGCGTTCGCCGAGCGCCTGCACGAGCGGGTGCGCACCGAGTTCTGGGGGTACCAGCCGGACGAGTCGCTCGGCGTCGCGGACCTGCTGCACGAGCACTACACCGGCATCCGTCCGGCACCCGGTTACCCCGCGTGTCCGGAGCACACCGAGAAGCAAACACTGTGGTCGCTGCTCGACGTCAAGGCGAACGCCGGCATCGAGCTCACCGAGAGCATGGCGATGTGGCCGGGCTCGTCGGTCAGCGGCTGGTATTTCGCGCATCCGGAATCGCGGTACTTCACGCTCGGCCGGATCGGCCGGGACCAGGTCGAGGACTACGCCGGCCGCAAGGGCTGGACGCTCGCCGAGGCAGAGCGTTGGCTGTCGCCGAACCTCGGCTACCGCACCGACGACGAGTGAGCCGCGACCGTCACCTACCGCGCCGCGACCGTCACCTACCGCGCAGCGACCGTCACGCGCCGCAAGCGCCGCTTCACGCCGGGATGTCGGCCAGGCTGTCGTAGACGTCGATCACTTCGTCCAGCCGGGAGATGCGCAGGACCTTGCGCAGGTGCGGGCGCGGGCAGACCAGCACCAGCCGGGTGCCGCCCGTCAGGTGTTTGGCGACGCCGACCAGGGTGCCCAACGCGGACGAGTCCAGGAAATCGGTCTCGGTGAGGTCGACGATCAGCCGCGGCGCGCCGCTGTCGCGGGCCTCGAGCAGCGCGGCGCGCAACTGCGGAGCAGTGAAGTTGTCCACCTCGCCGGCGACCCCGACGACCACCGCGGCCTCGGCCGTGCGGCGCTCAAGCCGCAATGCCACGGAAACCTCCGATGATCCCCGGTGTCGGGGGCGGCGCCAGTTATCCTGGCAGCCACCAGTTTGCAACTGACGAGGATATCCGCTTTCATGCGCCAGGGCGACGACAGCGACGCTCCGCAGACAGCGCGCGCCGGCGTCTTCGACCTGCGCACAGAGCTTGGCCGCGACCTCGCCGCCGTCGACTGGGCGAGCACGGGCGTGGGGCCGCCGGACATGTGGCCGGCCAGCCTGGTGAACACCGTCCGGCTGATGACCGGCTCGAAATTCGCGATGTGGATGGCGTGGGGCGCGGACCTGACGTTCTTCTGCAACGACGCGTACCGGCTCGACACCCTCGCCGCCAAGTACCCGTGGGCGCTCGGCCGCCCGGCGCGGGAGGTGTGGGCGGAGATCTGGCCGGACATCGGCCCGCGGATCGACTCGGTGGTCACCACGGGGGAGGCCACCTGGGACCAGGGCCTGCTGCTCTTTCTCGAACGCAGCGGCTATGTCGAAGAGACCTACCACACCTTCTCCTACAGCCCGGTGACCGGCGACGACGGTCGCGTGGCCGGCATGCTCTGCGTCGTCAGCGAGGACACCGCCCGGGTGGTCGGGGCGCGGCGGATGGCTTTGCTGCGCGACCTCGGCGGCGCGCTGGCCGGCGCGAGCACTGTCGACGAGGTCGGCTACGCCATGCACCAGCAGCTGAGCAGCGACCCCTGGGATCTGCCGTTCGCGATGACCTATCTGTTCGACCCGGACGCCCGGGCAGCGCGGTTGCGCTGGAGCAGCGGCGTCGCCGCCGGCGCCGACATCGCGCCGTTAATCGTGCGCGCAGACGAGCGGGGCGCGCGCTGGCACCCCGCGCTGTTCGGCGCCGCCGGCAGCCAGCTGCTCACGGATCTCACCGACGTCGCCGACCTGCCGGTCGGCGGGTGGGCCGAGCCGCCCCGGCAGGCGCTGTCCGTGCCGTTGCTCCGGGTGGGCGAGCAGGCGCCGTACGGCTACCTGATCGCCGCGCTCAACCTGTACCGCGAGCTGGACGAGGACTACCGCGGCTTCGTCGAGCTCGTCGCCGGCCAGCTCGCCGCGGCGATCGCCCGGGCCCGCGCCTTCGAGCAGGAGCGCGACCGCAGCGAGCGGCTCGCCGAGCTCGACCGCGCCAAGACCACCTTCTTCACCAATGTCAGCCACGAGCTGCGGACCCCGCTGACCCTGTTGCTGGGCCCGGCCGAGGACGCGCTCAACGAGCCGGACAGCGGCCTCGACGCGACCTCGCGACGCCGCTTCGAAGTGGTTCAGCGCAACGGCGAGCGGCTGCTCAAGCTCGTCAACACGCTGCTCGACTTCTCTCGCCTCGAGGCCGGCAGCGTCGAGCCGGTCTTCGAACAGCTCGACCTGCGCCGCTACACCGTCGAGCTGACGCAGATGTTCGAGTCGGCGTTCGAGCGGGCCGGCCTACGGCTCACCATCGACTGCGCCGCGCTGCCGAAGCGACCCTACGTCGACCGCGAGATGTGGTCGAAGATCGTGCTCAACCTCGTGTCCAACGCGTTGAAAGCGACGTTCACCGGCGGCGTCACCGTGCGCCTGCGGGCCGCGGCCGCCGACGCCGACGCCGACGCCGACGCCGACGCCGAAGAGATGGTGCTCGAGGTCGCGGACACCGGGGTCGGCATCCCGGTCGAGGAGCAGCCGCGGCTGTTCGAGCGGTTCCACCGCGTCACCGGCGCGCAGTTGCGCTCGCACGAGGGCTCCGGCGTCGGGTTGGCGCTGGTGGCCGAGCTCGCCGCACTGCACGGCGGCTCGGTGGAGGTGCTGAGCGAGCCAGGCGTCGGCAGCACGTTCACCGTCCGGATCCCGTTCGGGCGAGCGCACCTGAGCCCGGCCCGGGTGGCCGACACGCCGGTCGACGAGGTCCCGGAAGTCGCCCGCTACGGCGCCGGCTACCTCGCCGAGACGTTGCGCTGGGTCACGCCCCGCTCGGCCCGGCCCGCCGGCGACAGCACGCTTGCCGGCCGTCCGCGAATCCTGGTCGTCGACGACAACCCGGACATGCGCGATTACGTGTCCGAGCTGCTGGCGCGCGACTACGCCGTGGACAGCGCGGCAGACGGGGCGGCCGCGCTCGAGCGGGTCCGCGCCGCGCCGCCGGATCTCGTGCTCACCGACGTGATGATGCCGGTGCTCGACGGCTTCGGCCTGCTCGCTGCCGTCCGCGCGGATCCGGCGACCATGCACATCCCGGTGGTCATGCTGTCCGCGCGCTCCGGCGACGACGCGACGGTCGAGGGCTTGGACGCCGGCGCCGACGACTACCTCGTCAAGCCCTTCTCCGCGCGCGAGCTGCTCGCCCGGGTGCGGGCCAACCTCGAGCTGGATCGGACACGCCGTTTGGTGGCCGAGCTGCAGCGCACGCAGGAACTGCTCGACCACGCCGAGAGCCTCGCCCACGTCGGCAGCTGGGAGGTCGACCTGGAAACCGAGCAGGTGTGGATGTCGCCTGAGCTGCACCGGATCAACGGCGTTGCGCCGGGGGCCGAGCCGACGGTGTCGCTGTCGGCCGCGCTGTCGACGCTCGACGAGGTCAGCGTCGAGCTGTTCAACGAAGCCGCTGACGAGGCGCTTGCCGGCGACAAGCCGATCGACGTGGAGCTGCACGGCGTGCGGCCGGACGGCATGCCCTTCCTCGTGCGGGTTCGGGCGGTGGCGACCAAGGACGGCGACGGAAGGCCGCTGCACCTGCGCGGCAGCACGCAGGACATCACCGAGCAGCGGGCGGCGGAGATCGAGCTGGCGGCCGCGCACGCCGAACGGGAGGCCGCGGCCCGCGAGCACGCGATCGCGACGGAGCTGCAGCAGAGCCTGCTGCCGCCGCGCAGCTTCCACGCGCCGCACCTCGAGATCGCCGCTTACTACCGGGCCGGCGTCGAGGGCACCCAGGTCGGCGGCGATTGGCAGGACGTCATCGACCTCGGCGACGGGCGCACCGCGCTGGTGATCGGCGACGTCATGGGCCGCGGCGTGCGAGCGGCGGCAGTGATGGGCCAGCTGCGCGCGGCGGTGCGCGCCTATGCCCGCCTCGCCCTGCCGCCGGCGCGGGTTGTCCGGCTGTTGGACGAGACGGTGCGCGAGATCAGCGCGGACACCATCGTGACGTGCGTGTACGCGGTGTTCGACCCGGCCCGGCAGACCCTGGACTACTGCAACGCCGGCCACCTGCCGCCGCTGCTGACCGACCCGGACGGGACGACGCGCCAGCTCGTCGCCGGCGGCCCGCCGCTCGGCGCGAGCAATCAGGCGGACGCCGGCGAGACGGTCGCGCTGACGCCCGGCACGTTGGTCACCATGTACACCGACGGCCTTGTCGAGCGGCGGGGCTCGGACCTCGACGACGGCATCGCGCAGCTGGCCGGCCTGGTCTCCGCCGCCACCGTGCCGCTTGCCGACCTGCCTACGGCCTTGACCGACGCGCTGCTCGCCGACGCCCCGGACGACGACGTCGCCCTGCTGCTGTGCCGGGTGAAGGACGAAGCCGCGCAGGAACGCTCGGCGCGTCACGTGGTCGAGCACGACGATCTCGCGTTGGCGCGGGCCCGCGCGTTCGTCGGCGGCACGTTGACGGGCTGGGGCGTCGGGGACGACATCGCGTTCGACGCCGAGCTTGCCGTCAGCGAGCTGGCGACGAACGCGCTCAAGCACGGCCAGCCGCCGGTGCAGGTCACCGTTCGTTCGGCGGGCGCGGCGATCGTGCTCGAGGTGCTGGACGCCGGGCCTGGCGCGCCCCGAATGACGACCGCCCAGCCGGACGCCCCTGGCGGGCGGGGCCTGTTGATCGTGGCGGCGATGTCCGCCTCGTGGGGCGTCCGACCGGCCGCGAGGGGCAAGACGGTCTGGTGCCGATTCGAGGCGCCGCCGGCCAGCGCTGCGCCGATGCCGACCTCCGGCTGACCAGGCTGCAGTGAGGCCGACCGGCCGCGAGTGGGATGGTGCAGCAGCTCGTCCTGGGCTGAGCACTCACCCGTTCGGCGGGTACGACCGAGCTGACATCTATCGATCGGGGCCCTGTCAGCAGTCGACAACGGGGATCGTCGGGTCGAGTTGGCGTAGGTCGGGCCGGTCCGAGCTGATCACGGTCGCGTGCCGTCGGCGGGCCGCGAGCACGACGGACGCATCAACGACATCGGCCGTGCCGGCGGCGCCGCACAGGATGCCGGCAGCCCGGGCGCCGGCGTCGGTGAGGGGCTCTACGACGACATCGCGTGCGTTGAGCAGACGGGCCAGCCTTGCCTGCCGACTGCCACCGCGCCACACCTGGCCGACAACGCCTGCAGGCACGACGATCTCGCGTCGATCCTGGCGAGCCGCCTCGATGACAGCAGCGGTATCGCGGTCGGCACGCTCGATCGCGATCAACGCTCCGGCGTCGAGAACCAGACTCACGGTTGCTCGGCAAGCGACAGCCGCTCACGTGCCCGCGACAGTTCCTGCGCGGTGAGCGGTCCGCCGGTGGCTTCGAACAGCTCAGTCAGGACCGTGGCAAGGTCCTCATTCTCCATTCGGTCGCGGGCGGCGTCGTTCAGCCAGGCGCTGACTGATTTCGCCCTCCCATCGGCAACATCTCGACGCGCCCGCTCTGCGACGGCGGCATCCAAACTCACCGTCACTTTGGACACGGTCATACTTTCACCTTACCAAGCTGGGCGCGGTGGCTCAGCCGGAGTCGGCGCCGGTCAATCCGCGCTGGACGACGTCGAGGACGGCCGTGATCGCGTCGTCGCGCTCGCCGGGCGGCAGGTCGCGCAGCGGGCCCTCGACGAGCAGCATCGACATGCCGTGCACTGCCGACCACGCGGCGTGCTCGGCGCCGGGCCGGCGCGCCGAGGGCAGCGCGCCCACCTCGACAAGCCGGTCGAGAGCGGCGATGAGCAACTCATACGGGCCGCGCTCTTCCGCCGACGTGGCGGCGGCCGCCTTGGCAGCGTCGACCTCGGCGGCCTCGACCTCGGCGGCGGCCCGGATGGCGAACGCGGTGCGGAACCAGCCCGGCTCGGCGACGGCGAAGTCGATGTACGCGCGGCCGATCGCGGCGAGTTCTGCGATCGCGCGGCGCCTGCGGTCGCGGACGCGCACGGTCGCGACGCCCGCGCGCATCAACGTGGCCAGCTCTGCCATGCAGCGCTCAGCCACCGCGTTGACGAGGTCCTGGTGGTCGTCGAAATGCCGATACGCCGCATTGTGCGAGACGCCGACCGCGCGGGTGACCGCCCGCAGCTGCAGCGCTTCCGGCCCCTCGGCGCGCGCCAGCTCGACGCCGGCGTCGACGAGTCCGGCCCGGAGGTCGCCGTGGTGATACGGCCGAGTCGGCGTGGCGGTCTGCATGTCGCCAGTGTTGCATGTTGACATCGTCCACATCCGATGCCACGCTGATGATGTGTCCACTGTCAACATGGCTAGCGAGGCTGCCGTGACCAACACCGAAGCACCGACGCGCCGCGCCCGGCGGGGACTCGTCCTCGCAACCGTCTGCCTGGCCGCCTTCGCCATCAATCTCGACACGACGATCGTCAACGTCGCGCTGCCAGATCTCGGCCGTCAGCTCAGCGCGTCGACGCGCGATCTGCAGTGGATCGTCGACGGCTACAACCTCGCCTTCGCCGCACTCGTGCTTACGGCGGGCTCGCTCGGCGACCGGTTCGGCCGCCGACCCGCTCTGCTCGTCGGGCTGATCGGCTTCGCCGCGGCGAGCGGCGTCGGCGCCGCCGTGGACAGCGCAGGCGCGCTGATCGCGGTCCGGTTCGTGATGGGCGTCTTCGCCGCCCTGATCTACCCGACGACGCTGTCGATCATCACGAACCTCTTCCCCGACCGCGGCGAGCGGGCCAAGGCGATCGGCGTCTGGGGTGCGGTGACCGGCCTCGGCGTGGCGGTCGGCCCAATCAGCGGCGGGCTGCTGCTCGCCCACTTCGGGTGGCCATCGGTCTTCCTCGCGCTCGTCCCGGTGGCGCTGCTGGCGGCCGTCCTCGCCTTCGTCGTGGTGCCCGAGTCGAGCAATCCTGGAGAGGCCCGCCTCGACCCCATGGGCCTCGTGCTCTCGTCGGCGGCCATCGCGACGCTGGTCTACACGATCATCGAGGCCCCCGCCCGGGGCTGGACGGCGCCGGCATCGTTGCTCGGCTTCGCCGCGGCGGCGACGCTGACCGTCGTCTTCGTGCTGGTCGAACGCCGCAGCGAGCACCCGATGCTCGACGTGACGCTGTTCCGCACGCCGGCCTTCTCGGCCGCGAGCGGCGCGGTGACCGTCGCGTTCTTCGCCCTCTTCGGCTTCATCTTCCTGATCACCCAGTACTTCCAGTTCGTGCGCGGCTACGGCAGCCTGTCGACCGGCGCCCGCATCCTGCCGGTGGCCATCACGATCGCGATCGGCTCGGTCGCCGGCGCGCTGCTCGCCGCCCGGGTAGGCACCCGTGCCGTCGTCGTCACCGGCCTGCTGCTGTTCGGCTCGTCGTTCGCCTGGATCTCGGTGTCGTCGACGTTCATGCCCTACACCGAGATCATCGGACAGATGGTGCTCATGGGCCTCGGGCTCGGGCTCACGACTGCTCCGGCCACCGAATCGATCCTCAGCGTGCTGCCCGCGGCCAAGGCCGGCGTCGGCTCGGCGGTCAACGACGCGACCCGCGAGGCCGGCGGCACCCTCGGCGTCGCGGTCATCGGCAGCGTCTTCACCTCGCTCTACGCCGCCCATCTCACCGGCGGGTTCAGCCAGCTGCCGGCCGGCGCGCTTCAAGCGGCGCGCGACTCGGTGGCTGCGGCTTACCGCGTCGCTGGTCGCTCGCCCGCGCTGGTCGACGCGGCCAACTCGGCGTTCATGACCGGCCTGCATGTGGCGTGCGTCGTGGTCGCCGGGGTCTGCCTGGCCGGCGCGCTCGGAGCGCTGGCGCTGCCGGGTCGCCGGCGTGCGGTCGCCGAGGTCGAGACGCGGCCGTTGCCGGTACCCGTCGGCGGCTAGAGCCGGCAGCGGTGGCGTTCGAAGCTGCGGTCAGCTTCGCTTGCTGTCTGACCGTTCGCTGTCTGCCGGTTCGCTGTCGGGCGGCGCGCCGAGCGTGCGGTCGTGCAGGGCTGCGGCTGGGCACCACGGGTCGCGGCTGGCCACGCTGATGGCGGCCCTCCCGGCGGCCCGTTCGGGCGCGGTGCTGGCTCGGTAGATGCATGTGCAGCGGGTCATCTGTGTCAACCCTTCCTGCTGGGGTTGAGCGAGTGTGGCGCACCGCGACCGCCGCCGGGGGAGCCCACGCCGATCCGGTCCGAGACATCCGCCACCCACCGGCGAACTAGCCGTGCGCGTCTGCCGTGGCGAGCGCTTCCGCGCTCAGGTGGCGAGCGGCCGCCAGGGACGGGACCAGCGGATGCAGTGCGAACGCCCGCAGAGCCTTCGTCGCCGACCCGGACAGCGCGGCCTCGACGGCGTCGCGTTCGCAGTCGCGGACCTGCGCAATTAGCGCCGCCTGGTGAGCGGTGAGCGGTCCGAGCGGCAGGGGCAGGGGCGTCGCGCCCGCCTCGTCCACCCGACAGGGCACCTCGACCACGGCGTCCGGTGGCAGAGCAGACACTGTGTCGCCGTTGCGGACGTTGAGCGCCAGCCGCGCCGACCGGCCCGGCTGGTGCAGCGCCTGGGCTAGCGCGACGGCGACGCCTTCGTAGCCACCGGCAAGGACGTCCTGCTCGTCGCGCGGTTGCGCGCGCAGCTCGGCGAAGTAGCTGCGGTTGCGCTCGTCGTTCGCGCGCTGCCAGAGCTCGGCCGCATGTGACGGGTCGGCCACGGCGGCGGCGTAGAAGCGGGCCTGCTCCGCGCGCACGTGCTCGCCGCGCGTCCGGCCGGCGGCGCGCACGCCGTCGAGCGCCTCATGCGCCGCGTAGTACCAGTAGAGGTATTCGTTGGGCAGCGCGCCGAGGGCGCCGATCAGGTCGGCCCCGAACAGCCGGCCCTCTTCGACTCCGGCGAGCAGCGCGGCGTCGCCGAGCAGCCGAGGCAGCGCGTCGACGCCGTCGACGAGCAGGCCGCGCAGCCAGCCGAGGTGATTGATCCCGACGTAGTCGACCACGACGTCGTGGCCGGCTGCCGCCGAATCGGCGTCCGGCTTCAGATCTAGCGCCCGCGCGGCCCGGCTGACGAGCCCGGCGGGGGAGTCGCAGACGCCGATCACCCGATCGCCGAGCTCGCGGCTCATCACCTCGGTGATCACACCGGCCGGATTCGTCATCGTGATCGTCCAGGCGGACGGCGCGCGGAGCGCGATTCGCCGCGCGTGCTCGAGCGCGACCGGCGCGCCGCGCATCGCGTAGGCCAGCCCGCCGGCCCCAACCGTCTCTTGGCCGAGCACGCCGAGTTCGAGCGCCGCGCGCTCGTCGCGCACCCGCCCGTCGACCCCGCCGACCCGCACCGCCGAGAACACCAGGTCCGCGCCGTCGAGCGCGTCGTCCAACGAGGACGTCGCACGGACCAGGGGATCGCCGAGCACCGCCGACACCACGGCGAGCCGGCCAGGATCGACGTCGTGCAGCGCAATCTCGTCGATGCCCAGGTCGGCTGCGACCAGCGCGCGGTGCAGCAGCGGGACGCGGAAGCCGCCGCCGCCGAGCACCGCGATGCGCACCGGGCGACAGTAGCGAGGTGGCGGCGGCGTCGAGTCGTCGGTGAAGATGGCTTGTGCCTCGAGACGTCGACCTCCTGCTGCAGGGCACCGTGTTCCTGGACGTCGTGCTCACCGGCTTGGCCGCCCTACCCGCTCGCGGCACCGAGGTGCTCGCCGACGGCATGGGGTCGTGCCCGGGCGGCATCGCGAATCTGGCCATCGCGGCGAGCAGGCTGGGCTTGCGCACGTCGCTGGCCGCGGCGTTCGGCGACGACGTCTACGCCGACTTCTGCTGGTCCACGTTGGCGGAGCAGGAAGGCGTCGACCTCAGCCATTCTCGCCGGTTCCCCGGCTGGCACACCCCGGTCACCGTGTCGATGGTGTTCGACCGGGACCGCGCGATGATCACCCATGCGCACCCCTCGCCGATGCCGGCTGGCGAGATGATCGGGGCGCTGCCGCAGGCGGAGTTCGGCTTCGTGCACCTAGCGCCCGAGCCGCAGGACTGGGTGCAGGCCGCCGCGGACGCCGGCATGACGCTGTTCGCCGACATCGGCTGGGATCCGGGCGAGCAGTGGTCGGCGGCGATCCTCGACCAGCTCGACTGCTTTCACGGGTTTCTGCCCAACAGCGTCGAGGCGATGGCGTACACCCGCACCGACGAGCCGCACGACGCCCTGCACGCGCTGGCCGATCGGGTCCCGGTCGCCGTGGTGACCTGCGGCGGCGAGGGCGCCATCGCGATCGACTCCACCACCGGCGAGGAGGAGTGGGCGCCGTCGTTCCCGGTCAACGCGCACGACCCCACGGGCGCCGGCGACGTGTTCAGCGCGGCCTTCGTGCTCGGCGCCCTGCGGCGCTGGCCGCTACGGCAACGGCTGGCGTTCGCGAACCTGTGCGCCGCGTTGTCCGTGCAGTACGTCGGCGGGTCGCTCGCCGCGCCGGGTTGGGGCGACCTGCTGGACTGGCTCGCCGGGATCCGCGCGCGGGCTGGCGCCGGGTCGGCGACGGCCGCCGAGCTCGCCGCCCGCTACGCCTTCCTCGACGAGGTGCTGCCCGCGGCCGACGGTCATTCGGTGCGGCGCGCCTCGGCCACCATCGCCCGCGCCTCCGACGCGTGAGTGACAGACGGGCGCGGGTCAACGCCTCCGACGCGTGACGTGACCGGTCAGGTGACGACCGCGCGGCCCGCGCGCACGCCGAACGTCGCCTCGACCAGCCAACCGCCCCCGGCGCCCGGTCCGGCCGAGAACGTGCCGCCCAGCTCGTCCACCCGTTCGCGCAAACCGACCAGGCCGCGGCCGCCGCCGACCACCGGATGCGTGGCGGGGCCGGGAGGTGGATCGTTCTCGACCCGCACGGTCAACGAGCGGCCGCCGGCGTCGCCGCGGACGAGCACCCGCACCTCGGTGCCCTGGGCATGCCGCAGCGCGTTGGTGAGGCTCTCCTGCACGATCCGGTAGGCCAGGTGCGCGGCGCCGGCGTCCACGCCGTCCCGGTCGCCCTCGAAGCGCAGTGTCACCAGCAACCCGCCGCGGGCCGCGTGGGCGACCAGCTCCTCGAGCAGCGCGAGGTCGGGGCTGGCGACGTCGGTGCCGACGAGCAGGTCGATCAGCCGCTGCAGGTCCGCGCGGCCTTGCCGGGCCGACTGCGCGATGACCGACAGCGACGCGCTCGCCGCGTCCGGCGCCCGGTCGACCAGCCGCTGTCCGGCCGCGGCCTGGACGACCATCACGCTCAGCGCGTGCCCGACGATGTCGTGCAGCTCGGCGGCGATCCGGGCCCGCTCGTTGCGGACGGTGAGCTCGGTGAACAGCTCCCTTTCGAGTTCGAGCTCCAGGCCTCGCTCGGCGAGTTCCTCGCCGGTCTCGCGACGCAGCCGCAGCGCCGTGCCGGCCAGGAAGCCGGGCAGCGTCAGCATGATCGGCCCGATGCTGCGGTCGCCCGAGACGCCGTAGATCAGCACGAGGTACGCCAGGCACGCCCCGCCGGCCCACCAGGCCGCCCGGCCGGAGAACCGTTCCGCGGCCAGCGCGGCATAGCCCGTCATCACCACCAGCACGTAGCTGCCCGGGTCAGGCCCGAGGAACAGCGGGCCCAGCAGCAAGGTCGGCCCGGCGATCAGCACGAGCAGCGGGAACGTCCGCCAGCCCGCCAGCAGCAGCGCGCCCAGCATCAGGCAGGTCACGCCGGTCCACTGTCCGGGGCCGTGGACGGAGTCGTCGACCGCGACGGACACGACGGTCGGCGCCAGCGCGGCGATCCCGACCACGAGCTCAGGCAGGCGGGACATGGCGTCAGCCGCCGCCCCGCGCGGGCGCGCCTTGGACCGGAAGCAGGGCCACTAAGCGGGTTTGGCCGCGCGCCGTCCGCACCTCCAGCGTGCCGGCATGCAGCCGCGCCCGCTCCCGAGCGCGATTGACCGCGTCGCGAATGTCCGACCCGCGTGACACCGGTCCGGACACCTGGATCTCCAACGCGTCGTCTGAGAAGGCGACCGCCACCCGCACCGGCGCCGCCGGGTCGTCGCCGAGGGCGGTGATCAGGTGTTCCACGATCCGATATGCCGACAGCTCGACGACTGCCGGCAGCAGCCGGGGGTTTCCCGAGACCTGCAGCCGGGGCTCGCCGCGCAGATGCCGGGCAAGCAAAGCGTCGAGATGGGCCACCGAGGGAACCGGGGTGAGGGAGACCTCGCCGCCGCGCAGCAGTCCGACGATCTCGCGCATCTCGCCAAGCGTGCGGCGCCCGTCGTCCTCGAGCGTGGCCAGCAAGGCCTTCGTGCCGGCCGCCCCGGCCACCGTGGACCCGCCCTCCGCGGCGGCCGCGAGCTGGCCGAGCCGTTCGTCCAGCAGCGTCTCCAACCTGGCGGAGAGCCGAAGCCGCTCCTCGCTGACCTCCAGCGCAGCCCGCTCGTCCCGCAGCCGTCGCAGGTCCTCGTTGCGCTGCCGCAGGTCCGCCGCCATCCGGGAACGGTGGGCCACCACCCGTCCGATCCCGAACAGCACGACCGACATGGCGAGCACCACCGGCAGCAGGCCGACCCCGGCGGCAGTGTCGCGGACCATCACCAGGCTGCCCAGCACGCCGGTGAGGACGAGGGCAGCGGCCGCCTGACGGGGGCGCCGCTCGAGGCCGGAGAGGAACGCGACCACAAAGGTCAGCGGCAACCCAGACCCGCACCGTGCCATCGAGCCGAAGGCCAACACGTGCACGGCCATCACCGCGCTGGACACCGCGAGCACCGCGAGCAGTTCCCGCCGCCACCACAGCACCGGAACCGCCGACGCGACGGCGACCGGCAGAATCAGCCACGAGTGCGAGTCGATGCGGATCTTGGTGTCACGGCCGAGGATGTCCTCCAGCGCCAGCAACGCCGCCAGCGCGCAGAGCACCGCGGTGACGACCAGGTCGACCGGACGCACGCCGCCCAGCAGCCCGGTTCCCTTCGCGCCGGTCGCCGTCGTCCTGCTTGCCATCGCCGCCTCGACCCGCCCCGTCCGTGTCGCCGTCAGCCGCGCGAGCCGACGGTGACCAGCTCGGGCGCAACGGTGGTCAACGGCGTCGAACGGCGCCGCAGCCACACCCCGACGCCCCAGCACACGACGCCGATCCCGGCCGTGACCGGCAGGACGCCCAATCCTGCCGCCGAGTCCTTGGCCAGAACAAGGGCCTGAATGCCCACCGTGAGAATCAAGCCGAGCGCCGTCTGCCAGCCGATGCTCAGCCGGCCGGCGGCGTAGGACAGCGCGAAGGCCAACGGCAGGCCGGCGCCGCAGCGCACCACCCAGTCGAACACCGCGATGTGCACGGCGAGCGCCGCCGCGGTGACGGCGTACACGGCCAGCAGGTTGCGCCGACGCCACAGGATGGGCAGCGTCGCCGCGGCGAACACCGGCACCAGCAGCCAGGAATGCGAGTCGATGCGCACGCCGTGGCCGGTCGACCGCATGTTCTCGATCATCAACACGACGCCGATAGCGGTGAGCACGGCGGCCAGGAAGACGTCTCCCCTGCGGACGCCTACGAACAGAGTGTTCATTCACATTCCTCTCCGAGGGCCTGACCAGGACGGCCAGGCATGCTCGGAACATTAGGAATCGCCGGGCCTCGTCGTCGTCGGCAGGAAGGACGATCTCTGGCCGGCGACGTCATCCTCGAGAACGACCACGGTGGACGCCGGAAGACGCCGGAATGCCACGATGTCCCGGTGGCCGACGACGTGGCGCCTGCACCCGACGCGATTCGGGTGCTCATCGTCGACGACCAGCAGCTGCTGCGCGCCGGGTTCCGGGTGATCCTCGATTCCGAGCCGGGCATCGAGGTGGTCGGCGAGGCCGCCGACGGCAGCGCTGTGCTCTCGGCGGTGCGCAGCACGCGGCCGGACGTGGTGCTGATGGACATCCGGATGCCTGAGCTCGACGGGCTCAGTGCCACCGAGCAGCTGATGGCGACGCCGGATCCGCCGCGCGTCGTCGTGCTGACCACGTTCGACCAGACCGAGTACGTCGTCCGCGCGCTGCGCGCCGGCGCTTACGGGTTCCTGCTCAAGGACGCCCCGGCGACGCGCCTCGTCGCGGCCGTGCGCGCCGCAGCGCAGGGTGACGCGCTGATCGAGCCGTCGATCACCCGCCGGCTCGTCGAGCAGTTCGCCGCGACGCCGGACGCGGAACCGGCCGGGCTGCCCGAGCGGGTGCGCGGACTGACCGATCGGGAGCTGGAGGTGCTGCGGCTGATCGCGCGGGGGCTGTCCAACGCCGAGATCGCCGCCGAACTCGTGGTGGCCGATCCCACGGTGAAGACGCACGTGGCCCGCATCCTCACCAAACTGGGCGTTCGCGATCGGGTGCAGGCGGTGGTGGCCGCCTACGAGTGCGGCTTCGTCTCCCGCTCCCGCGGCTGACGGTCGCCCGGACAATCGCGACTTGTCCTCGCTTCCTCGGCCTCACCGCCGACGAAGCGAGGACAAGTCGCGAGAAGCAGGCGAGCACCGGCCGCGCGCCGCACCGATTCGTTACTGTCGCGTCCGTGACGAGCGCCGAGCAGGAGCGGCTTGCGGCCGGCGGACGACGTTGTCCGTCCGGGGTGAGGCGAGTCGCACCGTAGAGCCCGACTACGCGGTCGTCCAGGCGAACCTTCGAGCCGTCCCGGCCGTGCGGGCGGCGGCGCTGGCAGACGTGCGGGGCAGGCAGGACGCGCTCGCCGCCTCGCTCGGCAGCCTGGGCGCGACGGCGCTCACCGCGAGCAGCGGGGAGGCCGCCATCACCTGGTCGTTCGGGTCCATCGCCGTACATGACGAATACGCCTCGAACAAGCGGACCGGCGAGCACCAACCGACTGGCCGGACGGAGGCGCACGCCTCGGTGGTGGTCGCCATCCGCGACCTCGGCCGGCTTGCCGAACTGGGGGAGGCGCTGGGCTCGGTCGACCGCCTCGCCATCGAGGACGTGAGCTGGCACGTCGACGCCGCGAACCCGGCCTGGCGCGCCGTGCGCGCCGATGCCATCAGAGCGGCGTTGGCCAAGGCGAGCGACTACGCGTCGGCGCTCGGCGGAACCGTGCGAAGCGTCGACCAGCTCGCCGACTCCGGGCTGCTCGACGCCCCCGGCGACGTCGGGTCACGGGCGCGAGCCTCGCGGCGAGCCGTTTATGCCACCGCGGGGGCGAGCGGCGACGGGGCAGCGGGCACGCCGTCCTTCGATCCCGTCCCGCAACAGATCCACGCCGTGATCGAGGCGCGCGCGACGGCGGACACCTCGCCGGACCTTTGACGAGAGTGCTCGGCCTCCCCGGAGCGGCCCGGGATGAACTGAGCACCCCGCGCACAGCTGAGCCGTCCTTCTGCGCCGGTGCGGGACCCGCTGGCTGGGCCACCTGTAAGCCGAGATCACCTGGCGTGTGTACTTGGACCGATGCCTAATGATGAGACCGTCGACGCGGGACGCGGGCTGCAAGCCGTCCTCTTCGACATGGACGGGACTCTCGTCGACACCGAGCCGCACTGGATGGCCGCCGAATACGAACTCGTCGAGCAGCACGGCGGCACCTGGAACGACGACCACGCGAACGCGCTTGTCGGCAGCGACCTGATCCGGGCGGCTGAGTACCTGCGCGATGTCGGCGGGGTCGAGCTGGCGCCACCGACGATCGTCGGACGGATGCTCGACTCGGTGATCCGCGGCGTCGGCGGGCAGATGCCGTGGCGGCCCGGCGCGCGAGAACTCCTGACCGAGTGCCGGGCAGCGGGCGTGCCGTGCGCGATGGTGACGATGTCCTACCGGTCGCTCGCCGAAACCCTCGTGCGCCAGCTTCCCCCGGACACGTTCGCCACGATCGTCACCGGTGACGACGTACGGCACGGCAAGCCGCACCCGGAGGCGTATCTGACCGCATGCGCGCGCCTGGGCGTGGAGCCAGCGGCAACGGTTGCCATCGAGGACTCGCCCACCGGCGTCGCGTCCGCCGAAGCCGCCGGATGTGTGGCCGTCGCGGTGCCGTTCCGGGTGCCCGTCTCCGCCGCGCCTGGCCGCGTGCTCGCCGGCTCATTGGCCGAACTCACGCTCGCCGACCTGACCGCACTCGTCGCCCGGCGAGCGGCCACGTGAGCCACCTGGATGCGCCGACGAACGCCACAGCGTCGATCACCGACATCCTGCCCTCGGCCGCCGCGCTGCTGGGGCTGACAGCGGGCGAGGATCGACTGTCGCTGCTCGATTCGCACGGACCCACCGACACGGTCGTCGTGCTGTTGATCGACGGCCTCGGCCTGCACCTGCTCGAGGCGCTGGCGCCCAGCGCGCCGCTGCTCGCCGACGTGTTGCGCGGCGCCCGCGGACAGCTCGTCGGCCTGGAATCGACCTTCCCGTCGACGACGCCGACCAGCCTCGTGTCGCTCGGCACCGGATCGGCGCCGGGCGAGCACGGCGTGCTGGGCTTCACGCTGCGCGTCCCGGAGACCGGCGCGCTGCTTACTCATGTGCTGTGGCGAACAGAGCCCGACCCCAGGACGTGGCAGCCGCGGGACACCTGGTTCGAGCGGGTTGCCGCGGTCGGTGTCGGAGCCCGAGCTGTGCTGCCGGCCGCGTTCGCCGGCAGCGGCCTGACCGACGCCGCCTATCGCGGCGCCGCTTTCCGGTGGGTCCAGCCTGCGGCCGACTACGCCGTCGCGCTGGCTGCCGAGATCGGCGCGGGACCCGGGCTGGTGTACGGATATCTCGCCGACCTCGACACCGCCGCGCACCTGCACGGCGCCGGCTCGGCGCAGTGGCACACCGCCGCCGCCGCGGTGGACGCGTTGGTGCGGCGCGTCGTGTCCGAGCTGCCCGCCGGGGCGGTGTTGCTGGTGACGGCCGACCATGGCGGCCTCAACGTGCCCCCGGACGCCCGCTGGGACATCGACAGCGACCCGCGACTGGGTGACAACGTGCTCGCCGCAACAGGCGAGCCACGAGTGCGATACTTGCACGTACGCCCGGGCGCGATCGACGACGTGGCCGCCGCCTGGCGATCGGTGCTGAACTCGAATGCCGATGTGCTGCTGCGCGACGAGGCGATCGACGGCGGCCTGTTCGGACCGGTTTCAGATTCACACCGCCAACGGCTCGGCGACCTGATCGTCGTCTGCACCGCAGACGTCGCCCTGCTGGCGACGGCGCACGAGCCACCGGAGGTGTCGGCGCTGGTGGGGTTCCACGGTTCCCGGACGGCGGTGGAAATGGCCATCCCGCTGATCACCCTGACCCGCGAGGACGCGTTCGGCGTGCACGCATAGTCACGGCAGCAGCATGTCCGCGGGCGGATCGTCGCGCGGATCGGTGAGCACGGGACGCTCCGGGTACGGCGGCGGCGTGCCGCCGAATGCGGGGCAGTGCGCCTTGTGGTCGCACCAATCGCACAGCCGGCTCGGACTCGGGCGGAAGTCGCCGGTCAGCGTGGCACGTTGGATCGCCGCCCAAATGGCCAGCACGGTGCGCTCGAAGCGGACGAGCTCGTCGGCGTCGGGGGAGTAGCTCAGCGTGTCCGCGTCGGCGAGGTAGATCAGCCGCAATTGGCGCGGCACCACGCCACGGGTGCGCCAGAGCACCAGCGCGTAGAACTTCATCTGAAACAGCGCCTTGCCCTCGAACGCCTCGCGTGGCGTCGAGCCGGTTTTGTAATCGACCACCCGGAGATCGCCGGCGGGGGAGACGTCGATCCGGTCGACATAACCGCGCAGGCGCACGCCGTCGGCCACGACCTCGACGAGCTCCTCACGCGCGGCGGGCTCCAAGCGGGACGGGTCCTCCAGCGTGAAGTAGTTGTCGAGCAGACCGTCGGCGGAGCGCAGCCAGTCGACCAGTTCCGCGGGCTCAGCTTCGGCGAACAGCGTGTCGACCTCGGGGTTGGCCAGCCGCAGGTCAGCCCAGGCGCCGGGCAGCAGATCGTGCGCGGCCGCGAGCGTGCGGGCCGCGGCAGGCAGGTCGAACAAGCGCTCGAGCACCGAATGAACGAGCGTGCCCCGGGTCGCGGCGCGCGACGGGGCTTCGGGCAACCGGTCGATGCAGCGGAACCGGTAGAGCAGCGGGCAGGTCTTGAAGTCGGCCGCACGCGAGGGCGACAGCGAACCGAGCACCACAGCGGGAAGCTCGGTCAGATTCGACTCGACGGCAGGCGCGGAGGTCATGGTCGAGACAGTAGGAGCCGGCCCCGACAATTCCGGGACGCGGGCTCGCGCGTCTTCAGTATCGCCCGCCGTGCCAACAGCAGGCGCTACAAGATTCGGACCCGGTTGATCGGCCAGATGATCGCGAACGCCCGCCCCAACACGCTCTTGATCGGGATCGGGCCGAACACCCTGCTGTCGTCGGAGTCGCATCGGTTGTCACCCATGACGAAGATATCCTTCGCGGGGACGGTCCAAGAGGTGCGCCCGTCCAGCGGACGGGTGGCGTTCTCCCCGCACTTCTGGTTGACGTAACTCTCTTCTATGTGCAGGCCATTTAGATATACCTGACCGCCTGATAATTGGACTTTGTCGCCGGGCAGGCCGATCACTCGTTTGATGAGCACCTTGTCCGGCGCCGACACCCCGGGCGGCCGGTCGAACACGACGATGTCGCCCTCGCTGGGAGTCCCCGAGCGGTAGGACAGCTTGTTGACGAGGATGTGGTCGTCGTTGCAGCCGGTGCAGCCATGCAGCGTCGGCTCCATCGACTCGGACGGGATGTAGTACGGCTGCACGACGTAAACCCGAAGCAACACCGCGCCCGTGGCCACGATGGCGACGATGATGGCAAGGCGAAGACCGCGCCGCAGCCAGCCCGCGCCACCGGCGCCTTTCTTGGCGCCGCCGGACGCCTGCGCCGTGGTGGACTTGTCTTCCTTAGCCTTTGCGCGTTCGGCTTTGCGGTCGGGCTTCTGCTGGCCCTCGGCCGTCTTCACGTCGGCTTTCGCCTGCGTTTTCGAGGTCTTCGCAGCGGGCTTCGCTGCTGTTTTCGGGTCGGCCTGCGTCTGGTCCGCAGGCGGCGCCTTCGTCAGGGCAACCGCGGACGGGCTGCCGGAAGCGCTGTCGGCCGCGCGGCCGGCCACGCCGCCGGTGCGGTTGACCGGCGCAGGCGCGGCGGGGCGCGGCGCCGCGCGACTCACGGCCCCATTCACCGAGCTGCTTGTGGCACGGCCGCCGACGACGGCCGGCGTCGGCCGTGGCGAGGCGACCGGCGCGG
Source organism: uncultured Jatrophihabitans sp. (assembly GCF_964251945.1). Taxonomy (GTDB): domain Bacteria; phylum Actinomycetota; class Actinomycetes; order Mycobacteriales; family Jatrophihabitantaceae; genus Jatrophihabitans. Next base: position 833,967 of record NZ_CAXULP010000001.1, on the reverse strand, counting down.
AGCGGCGGGGGTGGCGGCGCGTCGGCTCGTCGTCGGGCTGGGCCTCGCTCGCTGCCAGGAATCGGGCGAAGCGCGTCTGCTCGTCATCGGCCGGGGCAGGACGGGGTCGAGCTCCGTTCGGCGCCGGGCGCGGACCGGCTCGCCGCGCCGCCGGCTGGTCGCTGCCGTGAGAGGCGGCGTGCCTCGGGCCCGGTAGGGTCGCCGCGCCTTCCGCGCCGACTGACACGCTGCGGCCGTTGCGCGTGCTGCCGTTACGAGGTTCATCCGCCGTTATGGTTACTGGTGCGGCATCACCGTGGGTGACCGGGTCGACAGAGGCCGTCGACGGGCGCGGGCGCGGCCGCTGGCCCGTTGACGCCACGCGTGGACCCGTGTCATCGGTCACCTGCGTACGGTAACCGCTTCCGTGTCAACCCGCGCCCTCAACCCGCTATCGACGAGAGGGGACTTGGGCATTTCCTCAGGCCGATTTCGACGCGTCCCGGCGTGGCCGGGGTCGCGTTCGGGTGCCGGCTGCCGGCCGCCCAGGGTGCACTGCGTGCGGCGCGCCGGGCGCCGGTCGTGGCCGCCGTGGCGCCGATTCGACTGGCGGCGCAGACGCGCGACCGGACAACGGCGTCACCGAGGCGAGCACGCCAGGCTGCGGCGAGCGGGCCGCTGCGGGCTGGTTCGACTCCCGGGTCGATACGTGTCTCGCTGGCTCGGGGCGCGGCTGAACAACGGTCCCGCGACGCTCACCCGCTGGCTGATGCCGGGACTGCTCGCCGTCCGGTGAGCTGTGCGGGACACGCCCGACGATCGCAGCATGCTTCGGAATCCAGGGCGAGGCGGGGCTCGTCGGGCGCGCCGCGGCGTGACCCGCCGAACGCGCTGGACGACGCCACGGCCGCAGCCGCCCTGGCGCTCGCACAACCGGCATGGAAGCGGCGACGGTGCCCGTGCCCGTGCCCGCGCCGCTCCTGGCGGTGTCGTCTTCTGCCGGCTGTGGCGGACGTGGGCGGCGCGGACGTTCGTGGGACGGCCGCGGCGACGGCCGCGACACCACCGGCACGGTGTCGTGCGTCACGAACAGAGCGTAACCACACCGAACCGGGGTTTATCCGATATCTGCGGGCGAGTCGCCCCGATCTGCCGAGCAGGCGCACGCCTATCGGCCCCGTAGTCTCGCCAAGTGCCCAGCAGATCGCCGCGATCCGCGCCGGTGCGCCCGATGCGGGTGGGCTCGGTGCGCGGCGTGCCGATCTTGGTCGCGCCATCCTGGCTGCTTGTCGCCGTGCTGCTGACCGCCGTTTACACGCCGGTGCTGCGCAATGCCGTCGACGGACTCGGCGCGGGCGCGGCGACCGTGGCGGCGCTTGGCTTCGCCGTCGTGTTCGCCGGCTGCGTGCTGCTGCACGAGGTGGGCCATTCGCTGGTGAGCATCGCCCTCGGCCACCGAGTCCGCAGCATCACGCTGTTCGCCCTGGGCGGCGTCTCCGAGATCGACGGCGAGCCGGACCGGGCCCGTGACGAGTTGCTGATCTCGGCGGCCGGGCCGCTGGTGTCGGTCGGCATCGCCGCCGCCGCCTGGGGGTTGTGGCAGCTGACGCCGGACTACTCGTTGCTTGGCGCGTTCGCGGCGTTGCTGTGCTGGAGCAACGCCGTGCTCGCCGCCTTCAACCTGCTTCCCGGCCTGCCGCTCGACGGCGGCCGGTTGCTCCGCGCCGCGGTGTTCGGGCTGGGTGCGTCCCGGTTGTCGGCGACGCGGGTTGCCGCCTGGGTCGGCCGGCTGGTCGCGTTGGCCGTCGTGGCGTCCGCGTTCTTCGTCGAACGCGGGACCGGCGGGGTGGCTGCGGCGGTGATGAGCGTCGCGCTCGGCGCGTACCTGTGGTTCGGTGCCGGCCAGGCTGTGGTGGGCGCCAGCGTCACCGCGCGGCTGCCGGGCATCGACGTCGCCGCGCTGCTGCGGCCCGGGCTGTTCGTCCGCGCGGATGTGTCGGTGGCCGAGGCGCTGCGCCAGGCGCGCGCCACCGGCGCGCAGGGCCTTGTCCTGCTTGACGCCGCCGACCGGCCGAGCGCGTTGGTGGACGAGGTGCTGATCTCGGCCGTGCCGCTCGAGCGGCAGGCCTGGACCCCGGTGTCGAGCGTCGCACGCCCGCTGACAGCCGAGCTCACCGTGCCGGCGACGATCGCGCCGAGTGAGCTGCTCGAGCACATCCAGGCGGCGCCCGCCCGCGAGTACCTCGTCGTGGACGGCGCCGGCGCGCCGGTCGGCTTGCTGAACGCCCGCGACTTCGCCCGTCAGCTGACCGGCGCGCGGGGCGGGACGTGAACTCCGCGCCCGGGTCTGGGCCGTTCGCCGAGGGGGAGCGGGTTCAGCTGTCCGATCCCAAGGGCCGGTTGCACACGGTCACGCTGACGACGGGCAAACAATTTCACACCCACCGCGGCGCGATCGAGCACGACGCGCTGATCGGCGCGCCGGAGGGCAGCGTCGTGTCCTCGACGTCCGGCACGCAGTACCTCGCGCTGCGCCCGCTGCTGATCGACTTCGTCTTGTCGATGCCGCGGGGCGCCGCCGTCATCTACCCCAAGGACGCCGCGCAGATCGTGACAATGGGCGACATCTGCCCGGGCGCGGTGGTGCTCGAGGCGGGGGCCGGCTCCGGGTCGCTCACCTGTGCGCTGCTGCGCGCCGTCGGCCCGAGCGGGCGGGTGCTGTCCTACGAGGTCCGTGACGACCATGCCGACGTCGCGGTCCGCAACGTCGAGACGTTCTTCGGCGAGCAGCCGGAGAACTGGACGCTGCGGCGCGTCGACGTGCTGGAGCACCCGGTGGACGAGCCGGTCGACCGGATCGTGCTCGACATGCTCAGCCCGGATCAGGTCCTGGCCGAGGTGGCTGCGGCGCTGCGCCCGGGCGGCGTGCTCATGGGGTACGTCGCGACGACGACGCAGCTCTCGCGGCTGGTCGAGGCGCTGCGCGCGCACGGCGGGTTCACCGAGCCGGCCGCCTGGGAGTCCTTGCAGCGCGGTTGGCACGTCGTCGGCCTGGCCGTCCGGCCCGAGCACCGGATGATCGGCCACACCGCGTTCCTGGTGTCTGCGCGCCGACTCGCGCCCGGCGTCACCGCGCCGACCCGCCAGCGCCGTCCGACCATGACCGAGAGCTGACCGAGACCTGACCCAGCGGGCGGTCAGGCGTCGGGGCCGGCGACCTCGACCTCGTCGGTCTCCCGGATCACGTGGATGCAGTCGCCCGGGCACTCCTTCGCCGAGGAGATGACATCCAGCCGCAGCGATGCGGGGACGTCTGCCCGGGCGCCCGGCGCTGCGAGCAGGTCGCCGCGGTCGTCCTTGACGTAGGCGAGGCCGTCGACGTCGAACTCGAACACCTCAGGGGCGTACTGCACGCACAGCCCGTCGCCGGTGCAGAGCTCCTGGTCGATCCACACGCGTAACGCCTCGCTCATAGGGCGGAAACTCCTGACGAAATGTGGCCCGACATCGGTTCGGTCACCATCGAGAGTAGTTCCGCGCTGCGGCGCCTCGTCGTGTGTAGGGTGGGATTTCGCGAACACTTCGCGCGACTTATGGGAAGCGCGTAGTCGGGAGGTGGCCGCAGTGGCGCACGAGCCGTCGGACAGGCAAGACAGTCAGCGCGGACAGGGTGACGCCGACCTGCGTCGGCGCAGCGCTTTTCTCGAGCAGGAAGTCGAGCTGCTGCGCGCCAAGGCGTCGGAATCCCCCCGCCACATGCGGCTGCTCGAGGACCGCCTCACCGAGTCGCAGGCGCGCATCGCGTCGCTCAGCGACCGCAACGAGCGCCTCGCCGCGACGCTGCGCGAGGCGCGCGACCAGATGGTGCAGCTGAAAGAGGAGATCGACCGCCTCGCCCAGCCGCCCAGCGGTTACGGCGTGTTCCTCGAGGCGTTCGAGGATGGCACGGTCGACATCTTCACCACCGGTCGCAAGCTGCGCGTGGCCGTCTCGCCCGAGGTCGAGGTCGGCGAGCTGCGGCACGGTCAAGAGGTCATGCTCAACGAGGCGATGAACGTCGTCGCCGCCCGCGGCTTCGAGCGCGCCGGCGAGATCGTGATGCTGAAGGAGATCCTCGAGGGCGGCGACCGCGCGCTCGTGGTCGGCCACACCGACGAGGAACGCGTCGTCTTCCTCGCCGACATCCTGCGCGACAAGCCGCCGCGCGCGGGCGACTCGCTGCTGCTGGAGACCCGCTCCTCCTACGCCTACGAGCGGATCCCGAAGAGCGAGGTCGAGGAGCTGATCCTCGAAGAGGTTCCGGACATCGACTACACCGACATCGGCGGCCTCAGCTCGCAGATCGAGGCGATCAGGGACGCCGTCGAGCTGCCGTTCCTGCACGCCGACCTGTTCCGCGAGCACCAGCTGCGGCCCCCGAAGGGCATCCTGCTGTACGGGCCGCCCGGCTGCGGCAAGACGCTGATCGCCAAGGCGGTCGCGAACTCCCTCGCCAAGCAGGTCCAGCGGGTGCACGGCGGGGACGAGCGGGCCACTGCCTTCTTCCTGAACATCAAGGGCCCGGAGCTGCTGAACAAGTACGTCGGCGAGACCGAGCGGCACATCCGGCTGGTGTTCCAGCGCGCGCGGGAGAAAGCCAGTCAGGGCACGCCGGTCATCGTCTTCTTCGACGAGATGGACTCGATCTTCCGCACCCGCGGCTCCGGCGTGTCCTCCGACGTCGAGAACACCATCGTCCCGCAGCTGCTCAGCGAGATCGACGGCGTCGAGGGCCTCGAGAACGTCATCGTCATCGGCGCGTCCAACCGCGAGGACATGATCGACCCGGCCATCCTGCGGCCCGGCCGGCTGGACGTGAAGATCAAGATCGAGCGGCCGGACGCGCAGGCCGCGGCGGACATCTTCGGCAAGTACATTCTGCCTGGGCTGCCGATCCACGACGAGGACCTCAAGGAGCACGGTGGCGACCCGGAGGCCACCGTCACCGGCATGATCGAGCACACCGTCGAGCGGATGTACTCCGAGAGCGAGGAGAACCGCTTCCTCGAGGTCACCTACGCCAACGGCGACAAGGAGACCCTGTACTTCAAGGACTTCAACTCCGGCGCGATGATCCAGAACATCGTCGACCGCGGGAAGAAGATGGCGATCAAGGATCTGCTCACCACCGGCGAGCGCGGCCTGCGGATGCAGCATCTGCTGGCCGCCTGCGTCGACGAGTTCCGCGAGAACGAGGACCTGCCGAACACCACCAACCCCGACGACTGGGCGCGGATCTCCGGCAAGAAGGGCGAGCGGATCGTCTACATCCGCACGCTCGTCTCCGGCGGCAAGGGCTCGGACGCCGGCCGCTCGATCGACAACGTCGGCAACACCGGCCAGTATCTGTAAACCCGCCTCGCCGCTGTCGGGCACAGTGGCTCGGTGACGTTCTGGGACGGCGTGCTGGTGCTCGTCGCCGGTGTGTGGGCGGGCGCGATCAACACGGTCGTCGGGTCGGGCACTCTCGTCACGTTCCCGGTGCTGCTGGCCGTCGGGCTGCCGCCGGTGTCGGCCAACGTCACGAACGCGGTCGGGCTGTTCCCCGGCTCGTTCGTCGGCGCGTACGGCTACCGCCGCGAACTCGCAGGGCAGCGCAGCCGCGTGATCACCCTGGGCGCCGCGTCGGTGCTGGGCGCGGTCGTCGGCGCGGTGCTGCTGCTGACCCTCCCGCCGGGCGCGTTCAAGGCGATCGTGCCGGTGCTCATCGTGCTGGCGCTGTTGCTGGTGGTCTTCGGGCGGCGGCTGACCGCCTGGCTGGCAACGCGCGGCCGCGAGACGTCCGAGCGGGCGACGAAGCCGTTGTGGGTGGCGACCCTCGGCACCGGCGTGTACGGCGGTTACTTCGGCGCCGCCCAGGGCGTGCTGCTGATGGGCTTCCTCGGCGTCTTCCTGCGCGACACGCTGCAGCGGCAGAACGGACTCAAGAACGTCCTCGCCGGCCTGGTGAACCTGGTCGCCGCGCTGGTGTTCGTCGCGACGACGTCGATCGACTGGGCCGCCGCCGGCTTAGTGGCGGGCGGGTCGGTGCTCGGCGGCCTCCTGGGCGCGCTGATCGGCCGGCGGTTGCCGCCGGCCGTGCTGCGGGCGGTGATTGTCGTCGTCGGCGTGCTGGCGATCGTGAAGCTGCTCGCCTGAACTCTGCGTGCCCAAAGGGTCGGCGCAGCGAGCTGTCAGGCCGCTGTCATCGGTGCCGCTGCCAGGTCCGTCGGACGGAGTGTGAGCCGCGGCGCCATGGTCGTGTCCCGGGGTAGGGGGTCGTCGGGCGGTCGGTCGAAGACGCGTCCGCGTGGGCTGGTCCATCGGGTTGTGCCGTCCGGCAGCCGCCGAACCTGCCAGTTGGCGTCATGTTTGCAATGGTGGTGTCTGGCGCAGAGGGGTTGGAGGTTGGCGACGCTGGTTGGGCCGCCGTCGGTCCGGGCTTGGATGTGGTCGAGTTCGCAGGTGGGTGCGGGTCTGCGGCAGCCGGGGAAGCAGCAGGTGCGCCAGTTCGCGCGCACTGTGCCGGCCATTCGTGCTGGTGGTCGGTAGGTGTTGGCGGCGTCGATGACGGCGCCGCACGAGTCGGTGACCAGGCGGCGCCACACCCCGGTCGGGTCGTCGGCAAGTCGACGGGCGACCTCGGCGGGGATCGGGCTGGCGCCGTCGAGATCGGCCGGCTGCTCGTCGAGGCCGAGCAACGTGGACAACGCGACGGTGATGCGCACCAGCGGTCGGCTGCCGGCGCCCGGGCCGACACCCCCGCAGCGGCAGCCTGTTCCGGCGCCCGCGCTGGCACTTGTGGTTTCAGCGGCCTCGCCGGCAGCGCCCGCGGTCGTGTCGGTGTCGGTGTCGGTGTCGGCTTCCGGCATCACCACGTGCGCGAGGCCGGAGTACCCGGTGTCGAGGACGAGTGCCATCAGGGCGTCTACACGTCGTTGGTCGGCTGTGCGCACGATGCCGTTGGCAGCGTCCATCAGCACCCACTGCTTGGCGAGTTCGCACACTCGCGACCGCATCGCCGCGGCCTGCTCGCTGGGCAGATCGGCCCAGAGCTCGGTCATCGCATTGTCCTGGGGCGTGAACACGACGCGCCGCTGCGCCATCCCGTGCGCGCGCTGCTGCGCCACCGAGCGAGGGTCGAGCCGGGCGACCGCGCGCCGCACCGACGCCGCGAATTGCGTCGTGGATTGACTGGCCGCCTTCGGCAAGACCGTCTCTTCGACCTTCGCAGCCGCATCGTCGGGCAATGGCGCGACTGCGTCCGCCAGCCGCTCCGCGTGCCGCAGCGTCAGCTGCCCGTCGGCGAGCGCGCGCAGCGTGGACGGCAACCGATCGACCAATTCGGCCGCCGTCGCGAACTGAGCCGCCACATTCATAGCCGGGACACGCAGAAGGCAGGCGATCTCCTCCCGAATCCACTGCTTGTCCAAAACCGGCGCCGGCGCAATTCCTGGTTCGCCGGCAAGCGCGTGCAGCACCCGAACCTTGGCCGCGTGCAATTGCGCGAGCGCGCGTTCGACATCGCTCAACAATGTCAGTCGTTCGTCCTGCGAAAGGCTCGCCGGATCCACGTTCGCAATATCACGATCGCCGGTCGACATAGGGCAAGTTTAGGAAGCAGGTCTGACAGTAATGGGTGCTTTCCGCGTCGAATTCTTCGCTCGGAGAACCGCTCGCAATGGCGACCCACGACGCAGTGCTCCTCGGTTCGCCGCGGTTACGACGAGTGCGAGTATCTGGTCGTCGACCACCGCCCCGTCTCGTAGCGGCATTCGTCGTCAGCCGGTCGTCCGGGCACCCCGCGTAGCCTGACCTCGTGACGGTCAGACGTGTGATGGGCACCGAGGTCGAGTACGGCGTCAGCATGCCCGGCCAGCCGTCGGCGAACGCGATGCTGTTGTCGGCGCAGGTCGTGAACGCCTACGCGAGCACGTTGCCGGCCGGCCGCGCCCGACGCGCCAGCTGGGACTTCGAAGAGGAGTCGCCGCTGCGCGACGCGCGCGGCTTCGATCTCGGCGGCTCGGGCGCCGGCGGCGCGATCGCGCAGGAGTTCATCGAGGCCGAAGAGGACGCCGGGATGGCCAACGTCATCCTGCCGAACGGCGCCCGGTTGTACGTCGATCACGCGCACCCGGAGTACTCCAGCCCCGAGGTCACCAACCCCCTCGACGCGGTGCGCTGGGACAAGGCCGGCGAGCTGGTGATGCTCGACGCCGTCCGCCGGCTGCCGACCATGCCGGGGGTCGCCGCGACGATCAACCTGTACAAGAACAACACCGACAACAAGGGCGCGTCCTACGGCGCGCACGAGAACTACCTGTGCCGGCGTGAGACGCCGTTCGCCTCGCTAGTCCGGCACCTGGTGCCGTTCTTCGTCACCCGGCAGGTCGTCTGCGGCGCGGGGCGGGTCGGCATCGGACAGGACGGGCGCGGCGCGGGTTTCCAGATCTCGCAGCGCGCCGACTTCTTCGAGGTCGAGGTCGGGCTGGAGACGACGCTGAAGCGGCCGATCGTCAACACCCGCGACGAGCCGCACGCCGACGCCGACCGATACCGCCGTCTGCACGTGATCATCGGCGACGCGAACATGTCCGAGATCTCGACGTATCTCAAGGTTGGCACCACCGCGCTCGTGCTCGAGATGATCGAGGACAACGTGCTCGCCGACGACCTGGTGATCGCGCATCCGGTCCGCGAGCTGCACGACGTCTCGCACGATCCGTCGTTGCAGCACGCGATCACGCTGGCCGACGGCCGCACGATCACCGCCCTCGACCTGCAGGGCGAGTACCTCGACCGGGCGCGCAAGCACGTCGACGACCGGCTCGGCGCCGACGTGGACGAGCAGACCGCCGACGTCCTGAAACGATGGGAGTCCACGCTCGCGCGGTTGGCCAGCGACAGGTTCGGGCTCGCGACCGAGCTCGACTGGGTCGCGAAGCTGCGCCTGCTCGAGGGCTACCGCGAGCGCGACGGCCTGGACTGGAACTCCCCACGGCTGCAGCTCGTCGACCTGCAGTACAGCGACGTCCGTCCGGAGAAGGGCCTGTACAACCGGCTAGTCTCCCGCGGCGCGATGCAGACGCTGCTGCCGCCCGACGCGGCGCAGTCGGCAGTGGCGACGCCGCCCGCCGACACCCGCGCGTACTTCCGCGGCGAGTGCCTGCGCCGTTACGGGCCGTCGGTCGCGGCGGCGTCCTGGGACTCGGTGATCTTCGACGTCGGCCGCGACTCGCTGGTGCGGGTGCCGATGCTCGAGCCGCTGCGCGGCACGAAGGCGCATGTGGGTGAGCTGCTCGACCGGTGCTCGACTGCCGCCGAGCTCATCGAGGCGCTGAACGCGGCCCGCTGAACGCCCCCCGCTGAACGCGGCCCGCTGAACGCCCCCCGCTAACGCGGCCCGCTAACGCTTCGGCTTTGGCTGTGGTGCTTTGCCCGCGGGCGGGCCAGCAGGTTGGCCCGCGGGTCCGGCGGCCGGTCCGCCTGCTCGCGGCAGCGGCACGGAGTCCCGCACGGTGACGTGCGTTGCCTGCAGGGTCACGCCGTCGCCGGCGGCCTGACCGTCCGCGTCAATCCATCGGCCAACCGTGATAGCACTGAGAGTGGCCGTCTTGCCATTGTGCGTGATCTTCGCGGAACTCGAGATAGAGACCACATGAGTGAATCCGTCCAGGTCGCGGACCGTCATCGTATTTCCGCTGACGCCGACAACGCCGCCGCCGATGTGGGCGGCTCGCACGTCCACCGACACCGCGCGCAGCGTCCCGGAGGTGCGCGTGCCGCGGACGACGACGTGCTCGCCGACCCGGAGCGTCGCCGACCCGTTCGGCCCGGCATGGACGGTGGTGCTGCTCGTCCGGACATACGTCGAGGATTTGCCGAGCACAGTCGTCAAGGTCAGCGACGATGCGGACACCTTGCTCAGCAAGCCGTCGGCGTCGTTCGCGCCCAGCGCGGCCGGACGGTGGCCCGGCGCCGCCGGACGGTGGCCCGGCGCCGCCGGACGGTGGCCCGGCGCCGCCGGCGGGCGGGGCTGCCCGCTCGCCGAGGCTGACGGGGCCTTGGGCGAGCCGGACGGGGTGTCGGCGGACGCCGCTGCGACGGCGCCGGCCGCCGCTCCGGCGGTGATCACGGTGCCGGCGACGGTGAGCGCGGCGCGGCGGGTGCGGAAAGTCATTGAGGACTCCTGTCGATCGGTCCGAGCTGGTCGATGCCGACTGTTGACTGCCGCTCTGAAGCGCCGCTGAAGCGAGGGGTCCGGCACGTCTTCTTCAGAAACGCTTCAGCCCGACGCGTAACGATCAACCGATGACCCCGTCGCCACGCGTCCTGCTGATCGAGGACGAGCAACCGATCCGCGACGCCGTGGCCGCGGCTTTCCGGGCAGCCGGCCACGAGGTGTGCGCGCGACCGGACGCCAACCAGATCGAGGAGCAGGTCGACGGATTCCGGCCCGATCTCATCGTGCTCGACGTGATGCTGCCCGGACGCGACGGCCTTGCCGCGGCTCGCGCAGCACGGCAGCGCGCCGACGCGGCGATCGTCTTCGTGACTGCCCGCGATCAGTTGGCGCACCGGCTCGACGGTTTCGAGGCGGGCGCCGACGACTACGTCGTCAAGCCATTCGCGATGGCCGAACTGCTCGCCCGATCGCACGCCGCGCTGCGCCGGCTCGGCCGGGTGCCGACGACCGTCCAGGTCGCCGACCTCGTGCTCGACGAGACCGCGACGGTCGCCACCCGCGCCGGCGTCCGCCTCGACCTGACCGCGACCGAATGGCGCCTGCTCGGATACCTGGCCGCCAACCGCGGTCGCACGCTGTCGAAGACGCAGATCCTCACCCAGGTCTGGGGCTACGACGACTACGACCCGAACCTCGTCGAGGTGCATGTCAGCGCGCTTCGCCGCAAGACCGAACAGCACGGGGCGCGACTGATCCACACCGCACGCGGGCTGGGTTACGTGTTGCGGGCGTGACCGCGTTGCGCCGGCGCGCCTCGCTGCGCGGCCGGGTTCTCGGCGCCGTCCTCGCGGTGCTGGTGGCACTGCTGGTCGCGTTGTTCGTCGTCGTCGACCTCGCGCTGTCCAGCCGACTCGACTCCGACCTGCGCGCCCGGCTCACCGACCGGGTTGCGCTCGCCGAGCAACTGGACGGCGCGCTGCCGGCCCAGCAGCTGGTCGACAGGCTGCGCGGCGCTGGGGTCTCCGCCCAGCTGTGCGACGACGGCGATTGCGTGCAGGCCGACACCTCGCCGCCGCCGCGCGGGGCGGCGGGCGGTCCGGCCGGACCCGGGGGCGGCCGCCCGCCCGCGCCGGCCAAGGCCGCCGCCCGGCGCGCAGCCGCCGCCAGCCAGCTGCGAGTGGACGGGCCGGTGCTCTATGTGCGGACGATCCTGCCGGCGAGCAGGGCCACCTTGACGCTCTCCGTCGACCGCACCTCGGTCAGCGCGACCGTGCGCCGGCTCGTGGCGCTCGAGGCGGCCGCCGGGGCCGTCGCGCTGTTGCTCGCGGCGCTCGTTCTCGCCAAGGTCATCGGCACGGCGTTGCGCCCGCTGGACGCGATGAGCGCGCTCGCGCGTCGAATCGCCGGCGGGCACCGCGGGCAGCGGCTGCAGCTCGCCGGCCCGCGCACCGAGCTGGGCCGCGTCGGCACCGCGTTCAACGCCATGCTCGACGAGCTCGAGTCGGCATTGGCGACGGCGTCGCGCGCCGAGCAGCGCCAGCGGGCCTTCCTGGACGACGTCTCGCACGAGTTGCGGACCCCGATCGCTGGGCTGCAGGCGACCGCGGAGTCCCTGCTGCGCGACGAACTGGACCCGGTCGGGCGCGAACGCGCGTATGTGACGCTGATCCGCGAGACTCGCCGGGCGGCGCGGCTGGTCGAGGATCTACTGACGATGACCCGGCTGGACCTGAGCATGGCGCTGGACCAAGCCGGTGTCAGGCCGGTCGACCTGGTCGCGCTGGCTCGCGAGGAAGCCGGCCGGGTGCGGCTGCTGGCCCCGCAGCTGACGGTCGCCGTCAGCGCCGACGGCCCCGCGGTGGTGTGGGGTGACGCCGGCCGGCTCGGCCAGGTGCTCGCCAACCTGCTCGCCAACGCGCTGACCGCGGCGGGCCCGAGCGGCCGGATCGAGGTGCACGTGCGCGTCTCTTCCGCCGTCGTGGAGGTTGACGTCGCCGATGACGGGCCCGGCGTCGCCGACGCGGACCGCGAGCGGATCTTCCAGCGGCTCGTTCGCGTCGACGCCGCACGTGCCCGCGATGGCGGCGGGTTCGGCCTCGGCCTGCCGATCGCGCGGGCGTTGGCCCGCGCGCACGGCGGGGACGTGCTGTGCCTGCCGGCGCAGCCAGACAGCGGCGCGACGTTCCGGTTGCGGCTGCCTGCCGGCGACCCGCTGGAGGGCGCCGCCGATCGACTGCTCGCGGTCGAGCGCGGTGACCGGGCCAACCCGGCGCCGACGCTCGTCGCATGACGTGGCGAGCGATCAGCCGGGCGCCAGTTCGTGCCGGGTCGCATGGCACCACTCGAGGAACCGGGCCACGCCACGCACGACTCCGGCGCTGCGCACCGACGGGAAGATGTCGAACGCGTGCTGCGCGCCAAGCACCTCGGCATACGCCACCGGATGCCGCGACTGGGCGCGCAGCCGCTCGGCGAACAGCCGGGCCTCGGCCACCGGCACCAGGCTGTCGGCGGCGCCGTGCACCACGAAGAACGGCGGCGCCTGCGGGCCGACCCGGTACAGCGGCGAGGCGGCTCGGTAATCGTCGGGATAGCGGGCGTCCCGGCTCATCACCCACGGCTCGAGCAGGCCGGCCAGCCGACGCTGGGCGGCGGCCGCGCCGGACTCGGCGGTGAAGTCGTAGACGCCGTAGTGCGGCACGCAGGCCTGCACCGAGGTGTCGGCGTCCTCGAAGCCCGGCTGCAGGGACGGGTCGTCGGACGTCAGCGCGAGCATCGCGGCGAGGTGGCCGCCGGCCGAGCCGCCGGTCGCCGCGACGAACGACGGGTCCGCGCCGTACTCGGCGCCGTGCTGACGCACCCAGGCCAGCGCCCGCTTCAGCGCCACCAGATGTGCCGGCCAGCGCGCCTTCGGTGAAAGCGGGTAGTTCGGGGCGACGCACACCCAGCCGCGCGCGGCCAGGTGCAGCATCAGCGGCACGCCCTGGGTGTCCTTGCGTCCGGCTACCCACGCGCCGCCGTGGGCCTGCAGCAACACCGGGGCGTTGGTAGGCCGGTCTCGGCGCTGGTACACGTTGAGCTGGAAGCGCCGGCCGCCTTCGGCGTAGGCGACGCCGCGAGTCACGATGACGTTCGCGTCGGCCACCCGGAACGGCAGCGCCAGCGCCGTCCAGGGCACCGTGTCGTCCGTCGGCAGCGGATCGCGTTGGAGCGCCTCTCGGTAGTCGGGACCGAGCGCCTCGACCAAGGCCGCCTCGACGACGCCGTCCGCCTTGCGGCCGCCGGCGATCAGCGCGGCGTAGGCGGCCAGGTTGGCCGCCGCGACCGCCACGCCGAGAGCGTTAGCCCGCCCGCGCACACCGTGTTGCGCGACGTGCGCCGCGGTGTCCAGCGCGGTCACGGCGGCGAGGTGCGCGGCCAGCTCGGAGGTCAGCCAGCCGCTGACGAACGCGGGGAACATGACCGGGCCGCCGGGCAGTGGGCGAAGCGCGTTGCCCGCGAGGGCGAGCTGGGTCAGCTCGCGGGCCAGGTAACGGTCGACCACCGACGTCCGTCAGGCCGAGGCGTAGCGCTTGGCCGCGCGGGCGCGCGCCTTCGTTGCTTCCGCATCGCGGTCCTTGGCCGGCGCACTCGTCACGAGCCGCTCGAGCAGGTGCCGGGTGGCGTGGGCGACCTCGTCGACGGCCGCGTCGAACGCCGCCTGGTTCGCCGCGGACGGCCGAGCCGCACCGCTGACTTTCCGGACGTACTGCAACGCCGCGGCGTGCACCTCGTCGCCGGTCGCGGGTGGCTCGAAGTTGTGCAGGGTGCGGATGTTTCGGCACATGCCGGCAAGCTTGCCACGGCCGCAGACCGACCGATACGGCATGCTGTGGCGGGTGGAGGCAGTTCTGAACCGCATCGAGGCGCTGCCCGGCGAAAATCGATTTGCCCTGACCTTCACCCGGCCAGACAGCAGCGAGCAGACCGCCACCGCTGAGGTCGTCGATGGCGTGGTCCGGGTGGCCGAAGCCAGCCTCCCGGCGGGCTGGCGGCTCGATTCCCCGCAGTTCCGCGCGACAGTCGACGCCGTGCTCGCGTTCGCCGCGGCCCGCAGCACCGGCCCGCAGGCGCGGGTGCTGCGCGATGTCGCCGGCGGGTGGGACGTCGGCCTGGGTAACGTCGTGCTCAGCGCGGACGGCCAGCCGACGTGCACAGCGCACGGCGAGATGGCCGCCCAGGGCGAGGCGTACGAGTGCGCCCAGTGCGGCGCCCGAGCCGCCCTGAGCGGCTGAGCCGGCCTGAGCGGCTGAGCTGTTCGCGCACCGAGCGATGGGAAGTCCGAGTATGGCCACGCATGACGTCCGCAACCAGGTTCCGCCGATCCTCGGCCACGACATCAGCACGTCTCCCGCGCTGTTCGAGGGGTTACGCCTCGAGGGCGCGAGCGACGCCGAGGCCGGGGTGCGCGAGCTCGCGCTGCTCGGCAACAGCGAGCGGTGGCAGGAGGCCGGCCGGCTCGCCAACGACCATCCGCCGGTGCTGCGCACGCACGACCGCTATGGCAACCGGGTGGACGAAGTCGACTACCTGCCGCAATATCACGACCTCATGCGCGTCGCGGTCGAGCACGGCCTGCACGGCGCCCCCTGGGCTGACCCGCGGCCCGGCGCGCACGTCGCCCGGGCGGCGAAGGTGATCGCCTGGGGCGTCGCCGACGCCGGCCACCTGTGCCCGATTTCGATGACCTACGCAGCGGTGCCGGCGCTGCGCACGGCGCCTGAGCTGGCTGCGCAGTACGAGCAGCTGCTCACGAGCGGCGACTACGACTTCGGGCTGCGCGCGCCGCTCGGCAAGCGCGGGCTGATCGCGGGCATGTCGATGACCGAGAAGCAGGGCGGCTCCGACGTCCGGGCGAACACCACGGTCGCGATGCCGGATCGGGCGGCAGGCGACGGCGGCTACCGGCTCACCGGGCACAAGTGGTTCACCTCGGCGCCGATGTCCGACCTGTTCCTGACCCTCGCGCAGGCCCCTGGCGGGCTGTCTTGCTTCTTGCTGCCGCGGGTGCTGCCAGACGGCGCGCGCAACGCCTTCTTCCTGCAGCGGCTGAAGGACAAGCTGGGCAACAAGTCGAACGCGTCGGCCGAGGTCGAGTACGACGGCGCGGTGGCGTGGCTGGTCGGGGAGGAGGGCCGCGGCGTCGCCACGATCATCGAGATGGTGAACATGACGCGCCTGGACTGCGCGCTGATGGCCGCCGCCGGGATGCGCCTGGCGACCGCCCACGCGGTGCACCACGCGATGCACCGGTTCGCCTTCGGCAGGGCGTTGATCGACCAGCCGGCGATGGCCAACGTGCTGGCCGACTTGGCCCTCGAGTCCGAGGCGGCGACGGCGGTGGTGCTGCGGATCGCGGGCGCGGTCGACCGCGCGGTCCGCGGCGACGTGCAGGAGAAGGCGTTTCGCCGGGTGGCGCTCGCCGTCACCAAGTACTGGCTGTGCAAGCGACTGGCCGGCCACACCGGCGAGGCGCTGGAGTGTCTGGGCGGCAACGGCTACGTCGAGGAATCCGGGATGCCGCGGCTCTACCGCGAGGCGCCGCTAGTGTCGATCTGGGAGGGCTCGGGAAACGTTGCGGCGCTGGACGCCCTGCGCGCCCTGACCCGCGAACCGGAGGCCGCGGAGGCGTTCTTCGCCGAGCTCGACGCCGCAGCCGGCGCCGACAGCCGATACGACGACGCGCTGGCCATGCTGCGCAAGGAGCTCGCTGACCCCGAGCAGGCGCACTACCGCGCCCGACGGGTGGCCGAGCAGATGGCCCAGCTGCTGCAGGCGTCGCTGCTGTTGCGCCGCGGGTCGCCCGCAGTCGCCGACGCGTTTGTGGCGACCAGACTCGGCGGAGACCGCGGACTCGCCTACGGGACGCTGCCGGTCGGAGTCGACACCGCGACGATCCTCGAGCGGGCCCGAGTGAGCTGACGCGAGTAGCTGCGAGCTAGCTGGCGATGCGGTGCGGTGAGGCCATCAGCAGTTCGGCGCGCCGGGCGTCGACGCATTGACCGTTCGGCAGCAGCTCGCCGAAGTCCTCGAAGACGACCACGCCGTTGCACAGCAGGCTCCAGCCCTGTTCTGGGTGCGCTGAGATCACGTGCGCCGCGTCGCGGTCGATCGCCTCGGCGGTCGGGCACGCGGGGAAGTGGGAGCAACGGCGGTCAATGGAGTTGGACCCGGCAGCAGAGCCGGTCACCAGTGCGGAAGTGTTCATCATGGCGGTCCTGTAATCGTTTTCGGTCTGAGCGGTGTCTAGTGTCCTTGAAATTCCTGGGATGTCCAGCGCCCTCGCCCGCCTTTCATGGTGTACCCCTACCGTCGGCATCCGGGCACCTTTCCGTGAGGGCAAAGTAAAAAGTTATCAGCCTGTGACCTCTGCCACTTCGCTCGTCCCGGTTCGTCCCGCTTCGTCTGGCGAAGTGCGTCAGGTGCGTCCTTGGCGGTCCTGCGCGCGCCGCAGGGCCCCGGCTCGTGGCACCCAGTCAGCGAGCACGGCGGGAAACCCCGCTGCCAGCGCGGCCCGCACGACCTCGTCGTCGTCGTCGACGACTGCGGCGACGCCTCGCGGGGCGAGCGTGCGCAACACCCCGAGCTTGTAAATCCGAGCCGGCCGGTAGTCGCCAGCCGGGCGCATGTGCAGCTCGGCGGCCGGCAGCTCGTGCCGGGCCAGCCAGGTGGCGGTGACTTCGCGCAGCGATTCCGGCCGGCCGGTCAGCCAGACCACGTCTGCGCCGGCGCCCAGATCGGCGACCAGCCGCGCGCCCTCGGGCAGCAGCGCGTCCCGGTCGGCGGCTGCGAAGAACCGTCGCCAGTTGCCGCGGTCGAGGTGGTGCAGCCGATGCCGGACGTCGGCCACCACACCGTCGATGTCGAAGACCGCCAGCACCGGGCCCAACGTACGGGCCGGCGCCTGCGTGCGAACGCCGACCGCAGCGGTCCGCGCGATTGCCGTACGCTGCTGATCTCGTGCGCTTCGCCAACCCTGCGCCGTCGTTCGAGCTCACCTACGACGACGTCTTCATGATCCCGGCGCGCTCGGAGGTCGCGTCGCGATTCGACGTCGACCTCGCAACCGAAGACGGCAGCGGCGCGACCATTCCGGTGGTCGTCGCCAACATGACCGCCGTCGCGGGCCGCCGGATGGCCGAGACCGTCGCTCGCCGCGGCGGGTTGACCGTGCTGCCGCAGGACATCCCGACGCCCGTGGTTCGCGAGGTCGTCCAGTGGGTGAAAGCCCGGCACCCGGTGATCGAGACGGCGCTCACGCTCTCGCCGCGCAGCACCGTCAGCGACGCCCTCGCCCTGCTGCCGAAGCGCGCGCACGGCGCGCTGGTGGTCGTCGAGGACGGCCGGCCGGTGGGCGTCGTGACCGAGACCGACTGTGCGGGCGCCGACCGCTTCACGCAGCTGCACGCGGTGATGACCCCCGATCCGGTGACGCTGCGCGCGCCGCTCGACCCGGTGGCGGCGTTCCGTGAGCTGGACGAGCGGCGCCGCAAGCTCGCGCCGGTGATCGACGCGAACGGCCGGCTGGTCGGGCTGATCACCCGGGTCGGCGCGCTGCGCTCGACCATCTACCGCCCTGCCGTGGACGAGGCCGGGCAGCTGCGAGTCGCCGCGGCCGTCGGCGTCAACGGCGACGTCAAGGCGAAGGTGGCCGATCTGCTGGACGCCGGCGTCGACCTGGTGGTGCTCGACACCGCGCACGGCCACCAGCAGCGGATGACCGACGCGCTCGAAGCTGTGCGGGCGCTCGCCCCGCACGTGCCCGTCGTCGCCGGCAATGTGGTGTCCGCCGCGGGCGTCCGCGACCTCATCGCCGCCGGCGCGGACATCGTCAAGGTCGGGGTCGGGCCCGGCGCGATGTGCACCACTCGGATGATGACCGGCGTCGGCCGCCCGCAGTTCTCCGCGGTGGTGGAATGCGCCGAGGCCGCCGCGGCGCTCGGCAAGCACGTCTGGGCCGACGGGGGAGTGCGGCACCCGCGCGACGTCGCGCTGGCGCTCGCCGCCGGCGCGTCCGCGGTGATGATCGGCTCGTGGTTCGCCGGCACCCACGAGTCGCCTGGCGACCTGCACCTGTCGGCCGACGGGCGTGCGTACAAGGACAGCTTCGGCATGGCGTCGGCCCGGGCGGTCGCGAATCGGACCAGCGGCGAGGGCGCGCTCGAACGCGCCCGGAAGGGCCTGTTCGAAGAAGGCATCTCCAGCGGCCGGCAGTTCGTCGACCCGGTGCGCCCGGGCGTCGAGGATCTGCTGGACAGCATCACGGCGGGCGTGCGCTCGGCGTGCACATACGCCGGCGCCGCGTCGCTGGCTCAGCTGCACGAGCGCGCGGTGATCGGCGTGCAGAGCGCGGCCGGCTACGCGGAGGGACGGCCGCTGCACTTCGGCTGGTGAGCCTGCCGTCCCCGCGGGGTGGAGTGGGACAGTGGAGGGGTGGGCTCGCAACACCAGCATCCCGCCGCCGGCGCCGATCGGCGGTGGCTGCTGGCCGCCTTCGGGCTGGTGGTCGTGTTCATGGTCGCCGAGGTCGTCATCGGATTGCTGGCCGGTTCGCTCGCGCTGCTGGCCGACGCCGGCCACATGCTGACCGACGCAGCCGCTCTGTTACTCGCAGTTATCGCCTCTCGCTTGGCGCAACGGCCGGCTCGCGGCGCCTTCACCTACGGGTTCGCCCGGGTCGACGCGCTGTCCGGCCAGGCCAACGGCATCACGCTCGTGCTGCTCGCGGTGTGGTTCGCGATCGAGGGCGTCCGCCGGCTCGTCGACCCGTCGGCGGTGCACGGGGGCGTCGTCGCGCTGGTCGCGGTCGTCGGCGTGGCGGTGAACCTCGCCGCGACCGCGCTGGCCGGGCGGGCGGACCGCGGCAGCCTCAATGTGCGCGGCGTGTTGGCGCACCTGCTCACCGACGTCTGGGCGTTCGCGGCGACGCTTGTCGCCGGCCTGGTCATCGCCGGCACCGGTTGGCAGCGCGCCGACCCGATCGCGTCGCTCGTCGTGGCCGCGCTGATGACCTGGACGGGCCTGCGGCTCGTGCGCGACGCCAACCGGGTCTTCCTCGAAGCGGCGCCGGCTGAGATCGACCCGGCGGAGCTGGGCGCCGAGCTTGCCTCGACCGCCGGCGTCGCCCAGGTGCACGACCTGCACGTGTGGGTGCTCGGCTCCCGGGACACTGCGCTCTCCGCGCACGTGCTCGTCAACCGCGCGAACGACTGCCATGCGGTCGCCGCACGGCTACGCGGGTTGCTGGCCGAGCGTTACGGCATCAGCCACGTCACCCTGCAGGTCGATCACGCCGAAGACCGCCGGCACGACGCGGACAACTGCGCCGATGCCCACGGCGTCGTCCACACCGCGCCCGCGCCGCGCCGCTGACGCGAGAAAAACCGATACTCCCGGTACCTGCAGTCTGGGCAAACCCTCCGACACAGGCCAGAATCGGTCCATGTTGCTGCCGATGTCGCCTGCGAACTCGATGTTCCTGCTCGCCGAGACGCGCGATTACCCGATGCACGTCGGCAGCCTGCAGCTGTACACCCCGCCGGACGGCGCCAATGCGCTCGACGTGCGGGCCCTGTTGGAACAGGCGATCGCTGACGACCTCGCGCGACCGGAGACCGCGGCGGCGCCGGTGTTCACCAAGCGACCGCGGCGTTCGCTCACCACGCTCGGCCAATGGGGCTGGGAGAACGACAAGGATTTCGACCTCGAGCACCACGTCCGGCGCAGCGCCCTGCCGCAGCCCGGGCGGGTGCTCGAGCTGCTGGCACTGGTCTCTCGGCTGCACTCGACGCTGCTCGACCGGCGCCGGCCGCTCTGGGAGATGCACCTGATCGAAGGCCTGCAGGACGGCCGCTACGCGATCTACAGCAAGGTGCACCACTCGATGATGGACGGCGTGTCCGCGCTGCGGATGCTCGGCCGGATGTTGAGCCCGGACGCCCGCGAGCGCGGCATGCCGCCGCCCTGGGCGCCCCGCCCGCCGGCGAAGCGCGAGAGCGGCGGCCACGAGTCCCGCAGCCCGGCGCAGCAGCTGCTGTCCGCGGCCGGGGACGCCGTCGGCATGGGCCCGGCGCTCGGCCGCTCGCTGGTGCGGGCGCTCGGCGACCGCGGCGGCTCGTTGGCCTTCTCCGCTCCCAACTCAATGTTCAACGTGCCGATCACCGGGGCCCGGCGCTTCGCCGCGCAGTCCTGGCCGATTGAACGCATCCGGGCGGTGAGCAAGGCTGCGGACGGCACGGTCAACGACGTCGTGCTCGCGATGTGCTCCGGCGCTCTGCGCGACTACCTGCTCAGCCTGGACGCGCTGCCGGAGACCTCGCTGATCGCGATGGTGCCGGTGTCGTTGCACGGCGAGGGGTCGGCGTCGGGCGACGGCGGCGGCAACGCGGTGGGGGCGGTCATGTGCAACCTCGGCACCGACAAGGCCGACGCGGGGGAGCGGCTGGAGACCGTGCACCGCTCGATGGACGAGGGCAAGTCGGCGCTGCGCTCCATGACGCCGCTGCAGATCCTGATGATGAGCGCGCTTGCCATGAGCCCGCTCGCGGTGTGGCCGGCACTTGGGCTGGTGGGGACGATGCGCCCGCCCTTCAACGTCATCATCTCGAACGTCCCCGGGCCGCAGCGGCCGATGTTCTGGAACGGCGCGCAGCTGGAGAGCGTTTATCCGCTGTCCATTCCGCTTGACGGCCAGGCGCTGAACATCACCTGCGTCAGTTATTCGGACGCCATCGGGTTCGGGCTCACCGGCTGCCGGCGCAGCGTGCCGCACCTGCAGCGGATGCTCGGCTTCCTCGACGAGGAGTTGAACGCGCTCGAGAAGGCCGTCGGCGTCTGACTGTCTCGAGGTGATGTCTAGACCGCGGCGTTTACGCTCCGTGTCCGGCGGCCACCGCTTCGCCCGCGGCCACCGGCCCCGGCGGCGTGCCGTCGCCGAAGGGGCGGCCGCCGAGCTGCTCGCGGCCGTGCGGCGCGCGCCACCCGGACAGGTCCGGTCCGGCCGGCACGATGCCGGACGGGTTGAGGTTGGTGTGCACCAGGTAGTAGTGCTGCTTGATCTGCACGAAGTCAGTCGTGTCGCCGAACCCGGGCGTCTGGAACAGGTCGCGCGCGTAGGCCCAGAGCACCGGCAGCTCACTCAGTTTCTGCCGGTTGCACTTGAAATGGCCGTGGTAAACGGCGTCGAAGCGCGCCAGCGTGGTGAACAGCCGGACGTCCGCCTCGGTGATCGTGTCGCCGACGAGGTAGCGCTGCGTGGCCAGCCGCTCGGCCAACCAGTCGAGCCGGGCGAACAACGCAGTGTACGCGCGGTCGTAGGCCCGCTGGCTGCTCGCGAACCCGCACCGGTAGACGCCGTTGTTGACGTCCTGGAACACCGCCTCGGCGACCTCGTCGATCTCGTCCCGGTGCTTGTCCGGGTAGAGCTCGGGCGCGCCAGGCCGGTGGAACTGGCGCCACTCGAGCGACATGTCCAGCGTCATCTGCCGGTAGTCGTTGGTGACGACCTGGCCGGTGGGGATGTCGACGAACGCCGGCACGGTGATGCCGCGCGGGTAGTCCGGGACGCGGGCGAAGTAGGCCTCCTGCAGCCGCTCGATGCCGAGCACCGGATCGCGGCCGCCGGGATCGAGGTCGAAGGTCCAGCTGCGCTCATCATGCGTCGGCCCGCAGACGCCCATCGACAGCACCGGCTCGAGGCCGAGCAGCCGCCGGACGATGATCGCGCGATTCGCCCAGGGGCAGGCGCGGGCGACGACGAGCCGGTAGCGACCGGCCTCGACCGGGTACCCGTCGCGGCCGTCGGCGGTGATGCGGGTCGTCAAGTAGTTCTGGTCGCGCTCGAAGCTGCCGTCCGCGCCGAGGTCTTTGGTGTCGGATCTGCTGTTGGTGCTCACTCGTCGAGTCTGCCCAACAGCTGTGCGTACACGTCGTCCGCGGCGCCTTCGGGGCAGTGCAACACCTGGGCGTGGGGACGAGTGTTGATCAGCTGCAGCAGCCGGTCGTACATCGCGCCGAGCACCGGCTCGCCGCCGAGCTGGGCGATCTGCTCGCCGGCCTCGACGTGCGCAGGCTCGGCCGCCGCCGCGGTGCGCTCGGCGAACCGGCGGAACAACGTGTCCCGGTCGTCGGTGAGCACGAACTCGGCGTAGTCCGCGCCGGCCTCGCTGCCGACGGCCTCGAGCTGGCCGAGGAACTCCGGGCGGGCGAGGTACTGCGGCACGACGACGTCCCGGCCGGCACGCAGGTGCGCGCCGGCCAGCGGCACAGACAGCTCACGCGCGACCAGCCCCGCCTGCGTCGGGTCGTCGCGCCACCCGCCGAGCAGCCGGCGGATGCTGTCGAGATCGAGCACGAGCGTCAGCCGATGATCGGCGGCGTAGCGGCGGGCCAGGGTCGTCTTGCCGACTGCCGGCATGCCGTTGAGCACGATCAAGCGCGGCATCCGCAGCACGGTAGCCGAGTCAGGCCGCCTCAGCCCTGGGCGAGCTCCGCGACGTCCTGCCACTCGCGCCACGACGCGAGCCGCGACTCGTAATCCTTCTCCGCGATCCCCAGCGGTCCGGCGCCGAAGAACGCGCGGAGCGGCGGGTTGTCGGCGTCGACGATCCGCAGCACGGCTACGGCGCTGGCCTGCGGGTCGACCGGCGAGGCCATGCGGGCTTTCCGCTGCTCCTGAACCTTCGTCCGGTAGTCCGCATAGGCGTCCAGCTCGGCCGAGTGCCGCGCCGACGAGCCGCCCCAGTCGGTGGAGAACCCGCCCGGCTCGATCAGCGTGACCTTGACGCCGAATCGGCGACCTCCTGCGCGAGGCTCTGGCTCAGGCCTTCGAGCGCCCACTTGGACGCGTGATACGCGCCGACGAGCGGGAAGGCGCCGTAGCCGGCGTTGTTCACGACGATGCTGAGCCGGCCGAAGTGCTGGTGCGCCTGCTCGACCGCGGCGAAGTCGGCGGCGCGGTCGGTGACGTCGAGCTGCAGCGGCAGCAGCCGGCCGACGCCACCGGTCACGGTGCGACATGTCGCGCCTGGCGCACCTGGCGCACCTGGCGCACGGGAATAGCAATCGTCACGGCCCCTCGAGCGCCCGGACGCGCGACGTCCCGATGGCGATAACCGCGAGCAGCACCGGCACCGCGACCAGCGCCGCAGGCAGCGAGAACGCGTCGGCCAGTTGGCCGATGAGCGGCGGACCGAGCGCGAATCCAGCCCAGCCCAGACCGGACACCACCGCGACCCCGACGCCAGGAGGCAGATTGGGCAGCCGGCCGGCGGCGCTGTACGCCGTGGGCGCCACCGTGCCGAGGCCCGCGCCGAGCAGGAAGAATCCGACGATCGCCGCCGGCGCGACCCCGATGGCCAGCGCGAGGGCGAAGCCGACCGCCGCGGTCGTGGCGAGTGTTGGAAGCAGCAGCCCGGCACGAAAGCGCCCGAGCAGCCGATTGCCCAGCAGTCGCACCGTCACCATCGCCAATGCGAAGGACGTGTAGCCGAGCCCGGCGACGACCGCGGCGCTGCCGAGGGAGTCGCGCAGGTAGACCGACGCCCAGTCCGCCGCCGCGCCCTCGCACAACATCGACGAGAACGCGATGGCCCCCAATAGCAGCGCGGTGGCCGACAGCCGTCGGCCGGTGCGGTCGGGCCGGTCGATCGGCTGCCGGCCGGCGGCGCCGCCTGCCGATGCCGGCGCGCCGCGCGGGCCGTCCCGGTCGCCGAGCAGCGGGACGGTGAGCCAGCCGACGCCAAGCAGCAGGAGCACGCCGAGGACGGCCAGCTGGATTGTGAGCGACAACCCGACGGCCACGCCCAGGGTGCCGAGGCCGGCGCCGGCGAATGCGCCGATACTCCAGCCGCCGTGCAAACCGTTCATCAGCGCCCGGCCGGTCGACCGCTCGACGGTGATCGCCTGCGAGTTCATCGCGATGTCGAGCAGGCCCATGAATGCGCCCCATACGAGCAGCGCCGCGAACAGCGTCGGCACAGAATCGGCGAGCCCGACCAGCGGGCCGGACAGGCAGTAGCCGAGTAGTGCGACCTGCACCAACGATCTGCTGCCGAAGCGCGGCACTGCCCATCCGGCGACGCCGATCGCGCTGACCAACCCGATCGGCGCGCCAAGCAGCGCGACGCCGAGCGTCCCGTCGCCGATGCCGAGCCGGGCCTTCACCTGCGCGACGTGCGCCGTCCAGGACGCGAACAGCAAGCCGTGCGAGACGAAGATCGCGGCGACCGCGACCTGTATGCGCCGAGGGCGGATCTCGACGCTCGCGCTCACCCGCCGAGAATACGAGCGGCTCGCACTCCGGTCCGCTCGGGCGGCCACGAGCTTGCGCAGCTCCCGCCGACTGACCTGGGCGCACGCGCTGCACCTACAAAGTTGTCCGCGCTACGGCGCTATTAGCGCTGCCCGGGGCTGGCCACCGGCAGGCCGTAGCCGGTCGCCGCGGAGATCATCCGGACGTCGTAGGTCACGAGTGCCTCGAGATCAGTCAGCTCGGACGCCGACGCGATATGCATCGCGTCAAGAGTCGGGGCTGCCGGTGGCGGAAGCATGGCGGCGCGAGCGAGGGAAGCCGGCGTGAGCTCCAGCTTGTCGATGCGGTTCGACACCTGGACCGCCGCGCCAACGGCCGCCTGGCTGACCCGGGCAGCAAAGCGATGCAGTTCCACCACCCCGACAACGTTGGTGATGCGTGGACTGTCCGGTCGCGCTGCGAGCCACTCGCGAAGGGCCTCGCTCTCGTCTTCCGCCACCACGAGCTTGGCGAGCGCCGACGTGTCGAGGTAGAGGCTCACTGATCGTCTCGGTCTGCGGCGATCAGCTCGGCCGAGGACGGCGTGCCTGGTGGCGCGACGACGGGCGTGATGTCGAGGACGTCACCGCGACCGGGTCGAAGCACGCCTGAGTCGATCAGTTGCGCCCGCGACGATTTTGCCAGGCGTTGGATCGGCACCAGCTGGGCGACGGGTCGCCCGTGGTTGGTGATCTCGATGCTGTTGCCATCGGCTTGAACGCGCTCGAGCAATTCGCTCGCGCTCTGCCGCAACTCGCGGACCCCGACCGATTGCATGTAGCACATGGTAGCACATGGCTCCCCGCTTACGCCTTGAGCGCGAAGAGCTCCAGGGCGATGTTGTCAGGGTCGCGGAACTCCAGGATGCAAGCGCCGCCGAGGTCCTTGATGCCGGCGTGCGGCACGTTCAGCTCGTCCAGCAGCACCACAGCCCGGTCCAGGTCGTCCGTCGATCCGACCGCGAAGCTGACGTGGTCGAGACCGGTGCGGTCCTCGGTGAACTCGTCCTCGCCGACCGGCCGCAGGCCGAGCAGCGAATCGCCGAGCCGATAGACGACACCGCCGAAGAGGAACCACAGTCTCTCCTTGGTGGCGTCGTCCGCGTCGGCGGGCATCTCGAAGGCGACTGGCAGGCCGAACACCCGGTCGTAGAACTCGCGCGAGCGCGCGATGTCGGTGACGGTGAGGCGGACGTGGGCATAGGCATGCGGGGTGACGGGCACGTCGGCAGTCTTCCCTACCGCGATCGCTTGCCTCCTCGTTCGCCCGTCTCGCTCACCTGGTGGTGAGGACGACGAGCTGTTGGGTCGCGCGGGTCATCGCGACGTAACGGTCGACCGCTCCCTGCATCCCGGCGCCGAACGACGCCGGGTCGATGAGGACGACCATGTCGAACTCGAGCCCCTTCGACAGCTCAGGGGTCAGCGACCGCACGCGCGGCGTCGCGACGAAGCTGGGGTCGCCGATCACACAGGCGGTTCCTTGTGGATGCGCGGCGAGCCAGGCATCCAGGATCGAGCCCAGCTCGGCGGCAGGTCCGTGCACGACGGGCACGCCGCCGGTGCGGATCGAGGTCGGCACGTTGGCGTCCGGCAGCACGGCGCGGATGATCGGTTCGGCTTCGGCCATGATCACTGCCGGCGTGCGGTAGTTGACCCGCAAGGTCGCCAGGCTGATCCGGTCGAGGCCTATCCGCTTCAGCCGTTCCTGCCAGGACTCCGGGAACCCGCGCCTGGCCTGGGCGCGGTCCCCGACGATGGTGAAGCTGCCGGACGGGCAGCGCAGCAGCAGCATCTGCCACTCGGCGTCGGTCAGCTCCTGCGCCTCGTCCACGACGATGTGCGCGAACGGGCCGGCCAGCAGGTCCGGATCGGCGGCCGGCAGCGCGGCCTCGTCGACGAGCGCGTCCCGGGTGTCCTCGCCGCGCAGCATCGACATCGCCAGCATCTCGGAGTCGTCGCCGGCGACCATGTCATCGACGACCAGCGACATCTTTTCCCGCTCGACCGCGAGGGTCGCTGCGCGCTGATGCGCGCGCAGCGACGCCTTCGGGTCGCCGAGCCGCTGCCGTGCCGCGTCCAGCAGCGGCAGGTCGGACACCGTCCAGGCTTGGCCGTCCGTGCGCTGCAGCGCGACGATCTCATCGCGGCTGAGCCACGGAGCGCACTTGCGCAGATAGGCGGGCACCGACCACAGGTCGGCGACCAGGTCGGCCGCTTCGAGCAGCGGCCAGGCGCGGTTCAGGGTCGCGCGCAGCTCTCTGTTCTGCAGCAGCGACTTGCGCAGGAGGTCAGGCGGGGCGCCGTTGTGCTTGTCCACCAGGATCGCGAGCAGCTCATCCAGGACGCGGTCGCGCGCCTCGTTGTGCGGAGTGCCGGCCTCGGGCGCTTCGAAGGCTTCGGCCCAATCTTCGGCGCTCAACCAGATGTCGGACCACTCAGTGCTAACTGTCATTCCGTTGGCAGGCGGCTCCTCATAGATCGCGACCGCTGTCTCGATCGCCTTCACCAGGTCTGCGGACGACTTCAGCCGCGCGACGTTCGGCTCGGGCTCGGTCGCCGCTGCCGCGGCGCCCTCGGCGACGAGGTCGCGCAGCGTGCAGGTCCGCACGCCGTCCTCGCCGAGGCTGGGCAGGACGTCGGCGACGTAGTCGAGGTAGGGCTGGTGCGGACCGACGAACAGCACCCCGCCGCGGCGGTGGCGAAGGCGCGGGTCGGCGTAGAGCAAGTAGGCGGAGCGGTGCAGGGCGACGACCGTCTTGCCGGTGCCCGGGCCGCCGTCGACGACGAGGGCGCCGCGGGATCCCGCCCGGATGATGGCGTCCTGGTCGGCCTGGATCGTGCCGAGCACGTCGCGCATCCGGCTCGATCGGTCGGCGCCCAGGCTCGCGATGAAGGCGGATTGGTCGTCGAGTGCGGCATGCCCGGCCAACCCGGCCGCGGTGAACACCTCGTCCCAGTAATCACTGACCCGCCCGCGTGTCCAGCGGTACCGGCGCCGACTTGCCAGACCGAGCGGGTTGGCGTGGGTGGCGGCGAAGAACGGCTCGGCCGCGGGCGAGCGCCAGTCGACCAGCAGCCGACGGCCATCGCCGTCCGTGAGGCCGAGCCGTCCGACGTACACCGGCTCGGCGTCGTCTGCGCCGACGATGCGGCCGAGGCACAGGTCCAGGCCGAACCGGCGCAGCGCGCGCAAGCGGGCGGTCAGCCGGTGGACCTGCATGTCCCGGTCCATCGCTTCCTGGCCGATGCCGCCCGGCGCCCTGCGCTCGACGTCGAGGCGCTCGGAAAGCTCGGCGATGGACTGCCCGAGGCTCTCCGCGATGGCCGCGAAGTGCTGCTCGTCGTCGGCAATCAGCGCCGGGTCGGCCTTGGCAGCGAGCCGGTCGGGCAGCTCGAACGCGCTCGCAGACAGCGGGTGCACGTGATCGGGGTCCCATCTGAGGTCGGCACGAATTGTGGCCGCGAGCGGCCGTTCCGCGGCACGAACCACGCCCGCACCAGACTCACGACTGTATTACTGAGAACGAGGTGCCCGCTGGCACCTCATTGGACGGATATCGTGCCCAGATGACCTCACGGTTCAGCTTCCGGGTCGATCACCGTGTCGCCATCCTGGTCGCGTGCGCCGCGCTCCTCGCTGTGATAGCTCTCGTTTGCCGTGATCTGCCGACCTCGGACTACCCGCTCGATCTCCGCGTCTACTTGTTGGGCGGGCAGCACGCCTGGCGTGGCGATTCGCTTTACAGCACATCAGTCAGAATCCGACAGTACGGTTTCACCTATCCGCCTTTCGCTGCGGTGCTGTTCTCCGCGCTGTCCCGAATTCCCATGTCCTTTGCGTTTGCCATCGTCACGAGCGTCTCGGTGGTCTGTCTGGGCGTTGTTCTTCGGTTATCGACTGTGCAGTTGCGCAAGGGCGAGAGTCGATTGTCTTCTCGTTCTGCCGCGCTTGTCATTCTGGGTATGGCCGCCTTCGAGCCGGTGCGCACCAACTTGTGGAACGGGCAAATCAACATTGTTCTCGCCGCGTTGATTTTGCTCGACTTGACCGGGGCAGTGCCAGCTCGTTACGCCGGCATGTTGACCGGGCTTGCGACGGCCGTCAAATTGACGCCGGCGATCTTCGTCCTTTACCTGTTCATTCGGGGCCGGCGTGACCAGGCGAAGAACGCCGTCGGCGCGTTCTCGGTGGCGACCCTGACGACCTTTGCGGTCACGCCCAAGAATTCGCTACGTTATTGGACTTCGGAACTCCTGAGCGGTGGAGGCATCGGCGACATCCGACGTGGGCAGAACCACTCGTTGAACGGTCTTGCTCAGCGCAGTCTGCAATCCGGCGCAACGGAAGCGTGGATTGTGCTTGCGGCGTTGGCCGGCCTAGCTGGCCTGCTGCTCGCCACTCGGGTGTCACTATTGGGCCACGAGGTGCTGAGCCTAGGGCTGGTCGGCCTTACCGGGTGCCTCGTGTCGCCAGTGTCGTGGTCACATCATTGGACCTGGTTCATACCATGCTTCGCGGGCGTGATCGGGTGGGCGGCCGACTCGACGTTGGCGGTTCGCTCATGGCTGATTGCTACCGCCACGTACCTTATCGGCGTCAATCTCGTACCGCCTGGGTGGGTCTCGGCACACTCCGTTCCTCGGGCGATCAATAATTATGCGTACCTGGCTATCACGCTCGGCCTATTCGGGCTGTTAGCTTTCAGCATTCGACAGCGCCGCGGCTTCAAAGAATCGGTTATCCAAGACGACTCGCGCGGCGCGTCGCCAACTTCTTGACCCGGGCAGGTTCCCTCGACGTACCTCGTGTGCGCGGCGACGCTGACTCTTCCTCAGGTCAGCTTCGCGGTGACCGAACAGCCTTGGGCAGACTGGCTAGGGACGCCGGCGTCAGCGAGCGCACCCTGACCCGGCTGTTCCTCCGCGCGAAAGGGACGACACCGCTGCGGTACCAACAGGAACTGCGCGTCGAACGCGCGGCACACCTGGCAAGTCAGGGGTGGACGTGGGAGCCGCTGCGCGCGAAGTCGGCTTCGCCGACGCCAGGATGCTGCGCCGGCTACGAGGCGCGACGGCGAGCGGAGTCGACCACCGTCCGCAGACGGCGTCGTGAGGGTGCCGGCGGATCGCCTGGGGACCGCCCACCAGCTGTCGAGGTCTGCTCGCATACGCGCGTGCAGACCTCGACAGCGCGCCGACCACCCCACCGCGCAGGTGGGGAGAGGCGCGGACGTGGCCTGCACTGTTTTCGCTGCCTCGATTCGGGACGAAAGCCATACTGCCGGCAATACCGCAGGTTATTATCGATGGATGTCGAAGGCATGGTGTCGCTGCCTGATGACCTCCTGGCGCAGCTCGACGTGAGCTAGCGCGTCAAGACCCCGCTGACCTTGCCGCGGCGATCGAACAATCCGAGCGTCGCTTCCGCGACGCCGGCAGTTTCGAGTCGGCGGACCTCGTCCGGTCCGATCGTGACGCTCGTCGGTGACGCGCCTGCTCATCGACACATCGGTGTTGATCAAGTGGTTCCACGACGCGGGGGAGAGCGAGCTCGCTGAGGCTCGAGCGATTCGCGGTGCGCACATTCATGGCGACCTCGACGCGCACGTGCTGGATCTGGCGATCTACGAGGTCCGCAACGTTCCTGCGCGGGCTGCGCTCGGCGTTTCGCTGGTAAGCGCAGATCGCAAGCTGCTCGCCGCCGGACTTGCGGAAACACCGGCCACGGTCAACTCGCGGCTGAACCTCAGAGCATGACTGATCTAGGTAACCGTCACTACTGTGTCTGCTGAGCCGACACAAAGCCAAGTTGACATAATGCGCGTTATCGGCGATGTGCGGCGCGAGCGTCGTCATGTCCTCGGATACAGACCGTCGGCGTAGGACGGGCCGTAGTGCGCCTCGACCTGTTCGAGCGTCTGGTCCTGGCGCTCCAGCGCGTGCGCAATGACCGCCCGCCGGTCCATTGCGCCCGGCCGCCAGGTGTCCGGCTCCCACAGCTTGGAGCGCAGGAACGCCTTCGAGCAGTGATGGAAAACCTGCTCGATCTCGACAAGCAACGCCAGCGCCGGCCGGTGGCCGCGGACGACCATGTCGTCGAAGAACGGCGCGTCGCGCAGCAGTCGGGCTCGGCCGTTGATCCGCAGCGTGTCCCCGCGGCCAGGCAGGAAGTAGATCAACCCGACGTGCGGGTTGCTCAGCACGTTGACGAAGCCGTCGGCCCGCCGGTTGCCGGCGCGCTCCGGCAGCGCAATGGTGCGTTCGTCCAGAACGACGGTGAACCCCGCCGGGTCCCCCTTGGGCGACACGTCGCAGGTGCCGTCCGCGGCCGACGTCGCGATCAGGCAGAACGGCGACGCCGCGAGCCACTTGCGATCGAGCTCGTGCAGCCCGCTGCGCTCCTTGGCGAGCGCCGCCTGTGCGGGCACGCCGAGGATCTCGCGCAGCTGCGTCTCGTCGGTGACTTCGGACCACGTCATCGCGACGACACTCTAAGCCCTTCGTCCGTCGGTCCGGCGCGCGCCGCGACGCGGACGCACCGAGGTGGCGGCCAGCACATCGCCCACCGTGCGCTGCCCCAGCACGTCGCGCAGCGCTCGCTCCGCCTGCCGGTCGAGGTCGGTGAGCGCTCGTTGGACGCCACGGCCGATCGGGCAGCTCGGGTTCGGGCCATGCAGGCCCAGCACCGGATCGTCGCCGTTCACGACCGACCAGACCTCATCGAGCGCGACCGAGCCCGCGGCGCGCGCCAACTCCCAGCCGCCGCCGACACCGGGCCGGGAACGGACGATCCCCGCCTCGCGCAACGGCCCCAGCACCCGACGCACGTACACCGGGTTGGCGTTGGCGCTGCGCGACAGCTCGTCGGAGTTGACCAACGTGCCGGGATCGGCGTCAGCCAGGTAGACGAGGACGTGCACGGCCACCGCGAATTGGGTGTTCGTCGGCGCGGGCACGCGTCCATGTTGCCGCACCGCCAGCGCGGCAACGATCGCTGCGCCTATTCGTAGTCAGAGAAGTTGCATTTAGGAGATTCTGACACACTGGCTGTGTCAAGGTACTGACGGTGAGGCGGTCACCATCCACGACTTGGCCAGCCACGCCGCAGCACCCGCCGTCGCGAAAGGGACAGAGCCGATGACCGGCCACACAGTCAAGATCACCGTGCTCGGACCGTGGTCGCTGAAGACCAGCCGCCAGTTCTGGGAAGGCTTCACCCCCGCCGCCCTGCCGCAAAGCCCGCGCGATGACGACCCCGCCCTGCGCACCGTGTTCCGGGTCGACGCCGACTGGTCAGCGGCCACAGCCGAAGTCACCCAGCACGGGCACACCGCGACGATCACCGTCCAAGGCGACGGCGACCTCGACGCCGCGGCAGCGCAGGTCGGGCGCTTCCTGTCGCTGGACATCGACGCGCGGGCGTGGCCGGAGGTCGCGGACCGCGACACCGTCATCGCCGACGCCCAACAGCGGCTGCCCGGGTTACGCCCATGCGGGTTCCACTCGCCGTACGAAGCGGCGGCCTGGTCGGTGCTCTCCCAGCGCGTCCGGATCGTCCAGGCCGCGAAACTTCGCGAACAACTCGTCGCTGACCACGGCGATGGCGGGGCTTTCCCTGCACCGGGCCGGCTGCGCCGGCTCGACCTCGACCTCCCCGGCCGCAAAGCCGAATACCTCCAGGCCGTCGCCGAGGCGGCGCTCGAAGGTCGACTCGACGGCGCCGCCCTGCACGCGGCCGACCCCGAGCGCAGCGTCAACGACCTTCAGTCGATCAAGGGAATCGGACCGTTCGCCGCCGAACTCATCGTGCTTCGGGGCGCGAACTCGCCTGACGCGCTGCCGCGCAACGAACGCCGGCTCGCAGCCGAAGTGGCCCAGCGTTACGGCCCCGACCAGTCGCTCGACGTCATCGCCGAAGCCTGGCGGCCATTTCGCACCTGGGCAGCCGTCCTCCTGCGAGCGCTGCGTGAGCAGCGAACCTGAGGTGCCGGGCGGTCGGGCGCCGGGCGGTCGGAGGAGTGGCCGCCTCGATCGCCTCGTTTCGGGACAGCGCACTCTTGGATAACGTCGACGACGTCACCTCGGCGGCCGACCGGCTGAGCGGCGGCCGACGATGCCGCTCGCCGCCTGTGGACTCGCGCGGAGCGCCAAGCCAGAAGTCGAACGCCACTCCCCTGCGCTCCGGCAGACTATTCGAACGCTTTCGGAGTTATTCGATAACTACGCTGTGTAGTTATCGAACGTGTGAACCTTTCGAACGAACGTGCCGCGAAAAGTGCCCACCACTCCCCTGTGTGCCGCGTCGATTACGACCAACCCGTACCCGCCGCGCGCGACCGCGCAGCGTCATCGGACGCCGAGCAGAATGCGCGGATGATCAGCCGGCCGCAGCCAGCGCAGCAGCCGCACCAGCTGGCTCTTGGCGATCGACACGCAACCCTGGGTCGGTTGTCCGACGGTGACATGCAAGAAGAACGCGCTACCGGCCCCCTGTCGCACTCCCCCGGGCGCGTTGCGGGTGTTGTAATCGATCACCAGAGCGAAATCGTAATAGGGCGTTTCGTAGTAGAGGTGCTCGTTCGGATCGCCGCGGGTGAAGTCGCAGCCGGACGCGCAGCGTTGGCGGGTGTTGTAGAGCGAGCCGGACTGGCTGATCCACCAGTCGTCGGGCGTCGTGCGGGTGTACGGGATCGCTGTGCCCGGGTCGGCGTCGTGCCCGAACGCCTGGGTGAGGGTGAAGCTGCCGATCGGGGTCGCGGTTCGGCTCTCGCTGGGGTGCCGGCTGAGGCCGTCGCTGCCGAGCCACGCCTCGACGGCCGGACCCACCGTGCGCCACTGCCCTGCGGAGCGTCGCCAGGATTGCAAGGTCGCGGTCGTGCTGACGGTGGACGCGGCCGTCACGGTGATCACCTGGCTGGCGTTGCCGGTGCCGAACCGCAGCGGCAGCGCCGTCGCCCGGCCCGCGGTGCTGGACGCCGGCGGCGAGGGTGATTGGCGCGCCGAATGGGATGGCGACGCGGGCGACGGGGAGGCAGCCGACGACGAGCCGCGCGCCGTGGACGGGCCGCCGGCCGCGGTGCGCGCCATGGACGTCGCCCGCGGCGCGGTTGTCGTCGCGCTCGACGCCGACGGGCTCGACGCCGACGGGCTCGACGGGCTCGCTGAACATGCGGTCAAAGCGGCAACCACCGCGACGCCGACGACTCTGACGCCAGCGCCAACGACCTTGACGCAAGCGCCGCGGGCGGTTCGATGTCGCACCCCGTCAGGGTGTCACGTCACCCCGATCAGGATGCGCGGGTGCGCCTTCGGGGTCAGCCAGCGCAGCAGGCTGATCAGCTTCGTCCGCGCGATCGCGACGCACCCGGCAGTCGGCGTGCCGTCGGTGACGTGCAGGAAGAAAGCGCTGCCCCTCCCCTGATGGACGCCGCCCGGCGCGTTGCGGGTGTTGTAGTCGATCACCACCGCGTAGTCGTAATACGGCGTCTCGTAGTAGAGGTGCTCGTTCGGATCGCCGCGGCGGAACGCGCACCCGGACGAGCAACGCTGGTGGGTGTTGTAGAGCCGCCCCGGCTGGCTGATCCACCAGTCGCTCGGCCGGGTCCGCAGGTATGGCAGCGCGGTGCCCGGATCAGCATCTCGGCCGAAGGCGTCCGTGAGGGTGAAGCTGCCGATCGGCGTCGCCGACCGCGTCTCGCTCGGGTGCGCGCTCAGGCCGTCGGCGCCGACGTGCGCGGTGACCGCGCCGCCGTGCTTCTTCCAGCGGCCGGCGCCGGTCTTCGTCCAGGCCTGCAGTTTCGCGGTGGTGCTGCCGGCCGAGCGCGCGACGACCGTGAGCACCCGCGTTGCGCCACCCGTCGGGTACCGCAACGGCAGTGTGCTGCCGCGGGCAGTCTGGTTGGCCGGCTTCGGCGCCGTCGGCGCGGCGGTGCGCTTGGGCGCGGGCTTGGCTGCGGCACGTGGCGCGGCGGACGTCGTCGCAGCAATCTTGGGCGCGGCCGCCAGCGAGCCGCTCGGTCGCGTGGACGACGGCGCAGCCGGCGTGGTGGTCGGCCGGATCGTCCCGCCCGATCGGGGCGCGGAAATCGTCGCAGCGGGCGGCGAAGCAGACGCGGGCGTTGTCGTCGCGATGGACGTCGAGCCGGCGGTGGGCCGCGGCGCCAGATACGCCGGACGCGAGGTGGGCGTCGCCGCCGACGGGCGGCCGGCCGAATCCGCCGCCGGTCTCCTGCTCGCGGCCTGGCTCATCCCGATGGCGACGACCACGCACCCGCCGACCGCAGCCGTCACGACGGCGGTGGAGAGCGCACGTCGAACACTCATGTGGTCAGTGTGCCAGTTGTGACGGATGGGACGAAGCATCTACCCGCCCAGAGCATGGCCGACCTGCCAGACTGCCGCCATGGTTCTCGAGATCGCAGATATCGACGTCAAGCCCGGCGCGGAAGACGACTTCGTCGCCGCCTACCGGTCGGCCCGGCACATCCTGGCCGGCGTGTCCGGCTGCCAATCGGTGCGGATAACCCGCGGCGTCGAGTCGCCATCGCGGTTCGTCCTGCTCGTCGAGTGGGAGTCGATCGAGGCGCACGTGCAGAACTTCCGCAACACCGACCTGTTCGAGCAGTGGCGCGCGGCGATCGGCCCGCACTTCGCGAGCCCGCCGCGTGTCGAGCACTTCGCCGACGTCTGACCCCAACGGGGCTTGCTCACTCCGCGCCGACGACCTCGATCAGGTTCCCCGCCGGGTCGCTGACGGTGGCGGCGTATTCCCCCCGTCGGTACGGCGTCCAGCGGCGCGGCTCGGCATGCGCTGTGCCCCCGGCGGTGGTCGCCGCGGCGAAGAAGGTCTCGACCTGAGCTCTGGACGCGGCGCGCAGCTGGATGTGCAGGCCGAGCGTCGGTGTCGGTCCGCGGATCAGCCAGATCATGGCCGACCCGCCCCAAGGGCCCCACGCGGCGGCCTCCACCTCGGCGCCGCTCTCCTCCTCGTCGACGAGCTCGGCCACCCGAGTGAGGTCCAGCGCGCCGAGCGCGGCGTCGTAGAACGCGGCAGCCTGCGCGAAGTCGGCCGCGGTCAACGTCACATGATCCAGCGCCGTCAGCATGCGTCCGAGCGTAGGGCGACGCGCCAGCGCCGATAGCGTCCATCCAGATCCCCGCCAGACAGCTCCCCGCCAGACAGGAGACGACCGTGCTCGTGCAGCCGGAAGTCGCCGACGCGCTCGCCGCCGGGCAGCCCGTCGTGGCGCTGGAGAGCACGATCATCAGCCACGGCCTCCCCCGGCCGGACAACCTGCGCGTCGCGCGCGAGATCGAGCAGGCGGTCCGCGACGGCGGCGCGGTGCCGGCCACGATCGCGGTCGTCGACGGCCATGCCCGGATCGGTCTGGACGACGACGCGCTCGCCCGGGTCGCCGGCGATCCCGCCGTCGCGAAGGTCAGCGTGCGCGACATCGCGGTGCTTGCGGCGCGCGGGGGCGTGGGCGCGACGACCGTCGCCTCGACGGCGCACCTCGCCGCCGCCGCCGGGATCCGGCTGTTCGCGACCGGCGGCCTCGGCGGCGTCCACCGCGGCGCGCGAGACTCCTGGGACGAGTCGGCTGACCTCACGACGCTGTCCCGGACATCGGTGGCTGTCGTGTGCGCCGGGGTGAAGTCGATCCTGGACATCGGCGCGACGCTGGAGCGGCTCGAGACGCTGAACATCGGTGTGCTCGGCTACCGGACCGACCGCTTCCCGGGCTTCTACCGCCGCGACTCCGGACACGCTGTGCACTGGACGGTGGACTCCCCCGCCGAGATTGCCGCCGTGCTCCGCGCGCAGGACCGGCTCGGCAGCGCCGGGTATGGACTCGTCATCGCCAATCCGGTGGACGCCGCCGACGAGCTGGACGCCGACCTGCACGACAGCACACTGCGGGCCGGCCTGGCCGCCGCCGAGACTGCCGGGGTCCGCGGCAAGGACGTCACGCCGTTCCTGCTGGAGTTTTTTCACCGGAAGACGCACGGCGCGTCGCTCGCCACCAATGTCGCGCTCGTGCTGGCCAACGCCCGGCTTGCCGCGCAGGTGGCGGCGGAGGTCGCCGCGCAGGTGGCTGCGGCCCGCGCGTGACCCGGGTCGTGTGCGTCGGCGACCTGATGGTCGACGTCCTCGTGCGGCTGCCGGGGCCGCTGGCGCCCGGGTCGGACACTCCCGCGCCGGTGACGTTCCAGGGCGGCGGGGCGGCCGCGAACGTCGCCGCCTGGGTAGTCGAAGCGGGCGGGGACGCGACGTTCGTCGGCCGAGTCGGCACCGATCCGGCCGGCGCGGAGGCCGTCGCGGCATTGCGCGCGGCTGGCGTGCGGACGTCGGTCGAGGTCGATCCCGATCGGCCCACTGGCGCCTGCGTGGTGCTCGTGGACCCCGACGGTGAGCGCACGATGATCCCGTCTGCGGGCGCGAACGGCGCTGCTGCGGACACCGCGCTGCTGCCACCCGATGGTGACTGGCTGTACTTATCCGGTTATTCGCTGTTGAACTCTGGGGCTCGGCCGTTCGCGCTCGCGGCGCTGTCGCACGCCCGGGAGCGGCGCTGGTCGATCGCGGTGGACGCTGCCTCTGCCGCGCCGTTGGCCGAGGCGGGCGCCGCCGCGTTCCTCGACTGGGTCGGTCCAGACGTGCTGCTATTGGCCAACCTCGACGAGGCGCTGACGCTGACCGGCAGGGCAGAGGCGGCCGCGGCGGCGCAGGCGCTCGCGGCGCGCAGCGGGCTGGCGGTCGTCAAGCGCGGGGCGGCGGGCGCGGTCTGGTCCGACGGCGCCGGCGTGTGGTCGGCGCCCGCGGCGCCTGCGGACGTCGTCGACACGACGGGCGCCGGCGACGCCTTCGCCGCGGGCTTCCTGGCCGCCGTCGGCGAGGTCGGCGATTGCCTCAAGGCCGCCGCGGCCCTCGCGGCGCGCGCGGTCGCGCAGCTCGGCGCCCGGCCATCGCCGGTGGCACAACCGGCGGCGGCGCAGCCGGCAGCACAGCCGGACCGCTGATCCTCGGCCCAGCGTCGCGCTCGGTGTCGGCGCCAGCCGTCAATATGGTGACGTGACACGTCCGCGCACGGCGCTCGTCGGCCGCGCCGCCGAACTCGCCCAGCTGGTCGCCGTGCTCGACACGGCCGCGCGCGGCGACGCGGGCGCGGTCGTCGTGGGCGGTGACGCCGGCGTCGGCAAGACCAGGCTGCTGCGCGAGCTCACCGACGCCGCCGCCGAGCGCGGGTTCTGCACGCTGATCGGCCACTGCGTCGATCTCGGCGACGCTCCGCCGCCGTACCTGCCGTTCGGCGAGGCGTTCGCTCGCTTGCAGTCGACCGATCCGGAGCTCGTCGCCGAGCTCGCCGCGGAGCAGCCGGCGATCGGCCGGCTGCTGCCCGGCCGAGGCGGGGCCGAGTCTGACGGCCGGGTCGAGCGCGGCACGTTGTTCGAGTCGGTCCTCGGCGCGCTGGCGGCGCTGGCCCGGCGCACGCCTGTGCTGTTGCTGATCGAAGACCTGCACTGGGCCGACCAGGCGACCCGCGACCTCCTTGGGTTCCTGCTCACCCGGCTCGGCGGGGAGCGGCTCGCGGTGATCGCGAGCTTCCGCGCGGACGATCTGCACCGTCGGCATCCGTTACGCAGAGTGCTCGCGGAGTGGAGTCGATTACCACGTGTGACCAGAATTCAGCTGGACCGACTGCCTGCGGACGACGTTCGGCAACTCGTCGGGCTGCTGCGCGCCGGGCCGCTGGCTGAGGTCGACGTCGCCAGCATCGTCAGCCGGGCAGACGGCAACGCCTTCTTCGTCGAAGAGCTCGTCGCCGCGACCGAGCAGTACACCGACGCCCAGCAGCTGCCGTGGCAGCTGGCCGACCTGCTGCTCGTGCGCCTCGACCGGTTGTCCGACGACGCGCGGGCGGTTGTGCGGGTGGCGTCCGTCGGCGGCCGGCGGGTGTCACACGCGATGCTCGCCGAGGTCGTCGGGCTCGCGCCGGAGCGGTTGGACGCCGCGCTGCGCGACGCGATCGACGCGCACGTGTTGGAGACCACGTCGAGCGGCCTGGCTTACACGTTCCGGCACGCGCTGCTGGCCGAGGCTGTGTACGACGATCTGCTGCCCGGCGAGCGGGTGCGGCTGCACACCGCGTACGCCGCGCTGCTCCGCCAGGATGTCGAGCGCAGCCGCGCCGAGCTGGCCAGACACGCCTTCGCCTCGCACGACCTCGTCACCGCCTACGAGGCGAGCGTCGCGGCCGGCGACGAGGCGATGGCGCTTGCCGCGCCGCAGGACGCGCTGCAGCATTACGAGCTCGCCTACGAACTCGCGCCGCGGGCCGGCGTGGCGCCTGCCGACCCGGCAGACCTCGTGCTCGCCATCGTTGAGGCCGCTGAAGGCGCCGGCCGCTGGCAGCGGGGCCTCGACCTCGCCCGGGCGGCCATCCGGACGCTGCCGCCCGACGCGCCCGACCTGGTGCGCGCGAAGCTGTTGTACGGGGCCGTTCGCGCCACGCTGAGCGGCGAGATCGATCAAGACACCCTCGCCGAGAGCGCCGAGGCGGTGCGCCTGACGCCCAGCGAGCCGCCCACCCGGCTGCTCGCGCTGATGCTGGCGCAGCGCTCGCGGGTCGTGCGGATGATGGGCATGGAGGTCGACGGCGAGCGGTTAGCCCGCGAAGCGCTGCGCGTCGCGCGGGTCGTCGGCGATCCAGCCGTCGTCGCCGAGGCAGAGATGACGCTGGCGATGTTCGAGCGGCTCGTCGGCGACCGGGACGAGGCGGCGCGGTTGCTCGAGGAGGTCGCCGCGCGGGCCCGGGCGGCCGGCGACCACGGCACGGAGATGCGCAGCCGCTTCAGCCTGGCCAGTCAGCGGCACGACACCGGCGACCTGCCGGCCGCGCTGGAGGACTTCGACTGGATCGTGCGGCGCGCCGCCGAGCTGGGCCGGCCGTGGGAGGCCTTCGCGGTGGTCGCCCGGTCGATGTCGGGCCTCGTGCACTACACCAGCGGCGACTGGGACGCCGCCCGAGCGGCGGTGCGGCACGAGGGCGACCGTCCGCCGGAGCTGGCCGCGGCGGTGCTCGAGTCCGTCGATCTGCAGGTGCGGGCCGGCCGCGGAGACCTCGCAGCCGCCGACCTCGCGCTCGCGCTGCGGCCCTACTGGGTGCGCGAGGGTCGTATCGCGCTGTATTCGGTGATGGCCGCGCTCGAGGTCTACGAGCAGACAGGTGACGTCGAGGCCGCCCGGCGGGTGCTCGACGACCTCGTGGCCGTCCTCACCCGGATCTGGCTGACCGAGTGGAACCTGGTGCGGGTAGAGCTGTCCGCCCGGCTGCTGGCGGTGCTGAACACCGCTGCGGCACACGCGTCGGCGGCTGATCACGCACAGCTCGCCGCCACCGGCGCCCGGTACGCGCAGGACGCGCGCACGACGGTGGAGCGGGCGGTGCCACCCGGGCGGCAGCTCGGCCCAGAAGGGCTGGCGTGGTTGCAGCGCCTCGACGCCGAGCAGGCCCGGCTGCGCTGGCTGACCGGCGTCGACCCGCCGCCGGCTGAGGAGCTCGTGGGCCTCTGGCGACGTTCGGTCGAGCTGTTCGACTACGGCAACCTCCGCCAGGTGACCACCTCTCGCGCGCGGCTCGCCGCGGTGCTGCGCGCGGTCGGCCGGCCCGGCGAGGCGGCCGAGCAGGCACGCCTCGCGCTGCCCGCGGCCCGCTCGATGGGCGCTGGGCCGCTCGTCGCGGAACTCGCCGCGCTGGCCGGCGGCCGCGACTCGGCCGCCGGCAAGGACGGCCGGCAGGCGCGCGGCGGCCTCGGCGCGCTGACCGACCGCGAGCGGGACGTGCTCGCCCTCGTCGTCCAAGGCCGGAGCAACCGGCAGATCGCGGCCCAGCTGTACATCACCGCGAAGACGGCCAGCGTGCACGTGTCGAACATCATGGCCAAGCTGGGCGTGCGCAGCCGCGGCGAGGCGGCCGCGGTCGCGCGAGGCATGACGGGTAGCGCGGGTGTGACCGACGCTGACCGCTGACGGTCGGCTGACTGCTGACGGTCGGCTGAACCCGCTGACGGTCGGCTGACCGGCTGTCAGCTCAGCGGCGGGCCACCGACGCCCAGACCAGCTTGCCTTGCGCGGTGGACCGCACACCCCATTCCTCGGCAAGCACGCTGACGATGGCCAGGCCGCGACCGGCGACGTCGGTGTGCGCGGCTTCGCGTCGGTGCGGCCTCCCGGGCGCGTCGTCCTCCACGCCGACGACGATTGCGTCGAGGCCGATCTCGAGGCGCGCTGTCACGAGACTGCCGCCGGCTCGGACGGCGTTGGTCGCCAATTCGCTGACAATCAGCCGCACGTCCTCGACCAAGCCGGACGAAGCGGCGGGCGCCCGCACCGCGAGCCGGTCGACGACCCAGCTGCGCAGCGCCGCCACGCTCTCCGGCACGCATGGCCGGGTGATCGCTTCACCGGCGTCCGCGCGCAGCCCACCGTTCACGTCATCTTTAATCGGCGCCGACGCCGCGGTTGTCACGGGACTTTGGGCCCGGATCGGCCGCAACAGCGGAGAAGTCGTTTACTCTGCGTGCGCAATGCCTACCAGATCGTGATCAACAGTGGTGCGTTCGCCCCAACGTTGGACGGCGAGGCGCCAAGCTGCGCGGGCGCCGGCGACGCCCCAGGCGCAGGCAGCGAGCAACGCCGTGGCGACGATGCCGTCCAGCCACCAGTGATTGCCGGTCGACACGACGACGAACACCGTCATCGCCGAGTGCGCCGGCCCGAGCCAGCGCCACCGGCTCTCGGCGATGCGCCAGGTGTACCAGCCGACGAGCACGGCCCACGCCACGTGCACCGACGGCATCGCCGACAGCTGGTCGAACGGCGAGCCTTCGGCGTACACCGACTGGCCGTACGCCATGGCGGTGTCGACGATGCCGAGGCCGGACGTCAGGCGCGGCGGCGAGACGGGCACCAGTTGCACGACCAGGCAGGCGAGCGTCGTCCACGCCATCACCTGGCGCACCGGCCGGTACCGGTCGCGATGCCGGACGAACAGCCAGATGAGGAAGACGAACATCATCGTGAAGTGCATGGTGTCGTAGTAGAGGTTGACGCCTTGCACGATCAGCGGGTGTCCGAGGATCAACCGCTGCACGCCGTGTTCGGACGGCAGGAACACGTCGTGCTCGAATCGCGCGATCCAACGCCCGCGCCGAAAGGCGCCGTCGACGTTGACGGTCGACAGGTCGCCAGCCAGTTGCCACAGCCCGTACAGCACCGCGATCACGGCGGTTTCGCGGGCAAACGCGCCGGCCGCCCGCAACCGGCGGTCGCGGGCGAGCGCGAGCGCCGAGCCGACGACGGCCAGCCCGGCGGCGAGTTCGCCGCTGTGCTGCCACGACAGCGAGACGGTCTGCACGTCGCCAATTTAGGCCAGCGGCCAGCGCGCGCGGCTGAGGAACTGCAGCTGGCCGTCCGCCTGCGCCTGCTGCCGGCGCAGCTGGGTTCGTCGGGTGAATCCGTCAGGTGCGGCCGCGGCGGGGCAGCTCGAGGGTGCGGGCGAGCGGGACGCCGGGCCGGTAGGCCAGGTGCAGATGGCTGGGCGCGTCAAGGACCGCCAAGTCGGCGCGCGCGCCCACGACAACCCGGCCGATGTCGCTTCGGCGCAGCGCCGCGGCGCCGCCGGCG
The DNA here is from genome assembly GCF_964251945.1 of uncultured Jatrophihabitans sp. Classification (GTDB taxonomy): domain Bacteria; phylum Actinomycetota; class Actinomycetes; order Mycobacteriales; family Jatrophihabitantaceae; genus Jatrophihabitans. The sequence continues at coordinate 791,767 of NZ_CAXULP010000001.1, read as the reverse complement.
GTGGCGGCATGCACGGCCTCCCCCGGCGTCATGCCCATCTCCCGGACCGCCAGCGCGATCACGAACGGCATCGCCGAGGTGTAGCTCGTCCCCGGGTTGCAGTCGGTGGCGAGCGTGACGTGGACGCCGGCGGCCAGCAGCCGGCGGGCGTCCGGATAGGGCGAGCGGGTGGAGAACTCGACGGCCGGCAACAGAGTCGCGACGGTGTCCGCGCCGGCCAGCGCGTCGATGTCGGCGTCGGCCAGGTAGGTGCAGTGGTCGACGCTCGCCGCGCCGAGGTCCACGGCGAGCTGGACGCCTGGGCCGGCGGACAGCTGGTTGCCGTGCACCCGCAGGCCGAGCCCGCGAGCACGGCCGGCGAGCAGGATCGCGCGCGCCTCGTCGCCGTCGAAGGCGTGCGGGCTCGCCGGTTCGCAGAAGACGTCGATCCAGCGGGCGTGCGGCGCGCACGCGTCGAGCATCTCGCCGGCGACGAGCCGTACGTACTCGTCCCGGTCGCTGCCCGGCGGCACCACGTGCCCGCCGAGGAAGGTGGTCTCAGCCGTCAGCTCCGCCGCGATCTGCAGCGCGCGCCGCTCGTCGCCGACAGTCAGGCCGTAACCGCTCTTCACCTCGACGGTCGTGGTGCCCTGCCGGCGCGCCTCGGCGATCCGCAGGGCGACCAGTCGGCGCAGCTCGGCGTCGCCCGCGGCCCGGGTGGCGGCGACCGTGCTGGCGATGCCCCCGCCGTCGTACCGCGCGCCGGCAAGCCGGGCGGCGAACTCCGCAGCCCGGTCGCCGGCGAAGACGAGGTGGGTGTGGCTGTCGACGAAACCCGGCAGCACCGCACAGCCGCCGACGTCGTGCCGGTCGTCGGCGGCCGGGGCCGAGGCGGCCGGGCCGACCCAGACGATCACGTCGTCGGCGACGACCACGGCGGCATCGGCCAGCAGGCCGAGCGGCGAGCCGTCGAGCGTCGGGTCGTTGGTGACCAGCTCGGCGATGCCGGTGACGAGTGTGGTCGTGGCGGGGGTGCGCACGGTGCTCATCGCAGCGCGCCGATCGCGTCGGCGAGCAGCCGGCCGACGTCGCCGAGTCGGTGCCGGCCGGCCCGGACGACCGGCTCGCCGTCGACCACCACGGTGTCGACGTCGGCCGCAGTCGCCGCGTAGAGGACCTGCGCGGGGTCGCAGCCCGCCGTCCGGACGGTGTCCAGCCGCACGGCCACCAGGTCGGCGCGAGCGCCGGGCGCGAGCCTTCCGGCGTCCGGCCAGCCGAGGCTGTCGTGTCGGGTCGCGGCCGCCAAGAGTTCGGCGGGTGTGAACCGGCCGCGACGCTGCGTTGTCAGACGTTCGTGCATTTCCAATCCCCGAGCGTCCTCGAAGAGATCGACGACCGCATGCTGGTCGCTGCCCAGCGAGAGCGGGGCGCCGGCGTCCGCGAGCGCGCGGGCCGGGCCGATGCCGTCAGCTAAATCACGCTCAGTAGTCGGACAGATACAGCAGGTAGTCGACGTGCTGCCGAGCAGGCCGACGTCCTCCGTGGTGAGGTGCGTGGCGTGCACCGCGGTCGTGCGCGGCCCGAGCAGCCCGGCGTCATCGAGCACGGCGGCGGGCGTCGCGCCGTAACAGGCCAGGCTTGCGGCGTTCTCCGCCGGCTGTTCGGACAGGTGGACGTGCAGCGGCCGGCCGTCTGCCGCCACGCGGATCGTCGGCAGCGCCGCGCGCGGCACGGCGCGGATCGAGTGCACGGCGACGCCGACGCGCATCCCCGGCGACTCGGCGAGTCCGCCCACGCGGGCCGCCCACGCGTCGACGTCGAGGTCGGCGAAGCGGCGTTGCGTGTCGTCGAGCGGCCGCGGGCCGTTGGCGTCGAGTCCGCCGATCAAGTAGCAGGCGTCCAGCAGCGTGAGCCGGACGCCGGCGTCTGCCGCGGCGTGCCGCAGCGCCTCCGCCATCGCGTTCGGGTCGACATACGGCTGCCCCCCCGGCCCGTGGTGCAGGTAGTGGAACTCCCCCACCGTCGTCACGCCGGCAAGCGCCATCTCGGCGAAGGCGGCGCGCGCGAGGTCGAGGTAGCGGTCCGGATCGAGCCGGGCCGCGACGGCGTACATCTGCTCTCGCCAGGTCCAGAACGTGCCGCCCGCCGCGTGGGTGCGTCCGCGCAAGGCGCGGTGGAACGCATGGCTGTGGCAGTTCGCCAAACCTGGAACAACTACTCCCGGTAACCGTTCCGCGTCGTCGGCGTTCGAATCTGCGGTGACGCTCCGTAGTCGTCCTGCTATGACGTCGAACCGCACGTCCCGGGCGAGCCCATCTGGTAACAGCGCGTAATCGGCAAACCAGGAGCTCATGTGGCGAGCCGTTCCACGACCATGGCCAGCGCGTCCACCCCGGCGAGGCAGTCCGCGCGATCTGCGAACTCCGCAGGCGAGTGCGAGACGCCGGTCGGGTTGCGCACGAAAAGCATCCCGGCCGGAACGCCCGCCGCGGCGAGGATGCCGGCGTCGTGACCGGCGCCGGTGTCCAGGATCGGCGCCCCGCCCAGGATGCCGGCCAGCTGTTCTGGCTGCGGAAATGTCGTTGCGCCGCTCCACGACTCCTCGTGCAGCGTGCCGCCGAGCTCGGCGACCACCCGCTGGACGCCGGCGACGACGGCGCGGGTCTGTTCCTCGGTCGCGGCGCGCGCGTCCAGCCAGGCGGTGACCGACGAGGCGATCGCGTTCACGCCGTTCGGCTGCACCCGGACCTTGCCGACCGTCGCGACCCCGCCGACGTGCTCGGCGACCCCGCGGGCAGTCAGCACCAGGTTCGCCAGCGCGACCATCGCGTCGCGCCGGTCGGCCAGCAGGGTCGTGCCCGCGTGGTTGGCCTCGCCGGGCAGCTCGATCCGCCAGCGGCCGTGCGGGCGGATCGCGCTCGCCACCGCGATCGGGTGCGCGAGGTCGACCAGGCCGCGGCCCTGTTCCACGTGCAACTCGACGAATTGCCCGACCCGCCGGACGGCTTCCGGGTCCGGGCCGAGGTCTGCGGGATTGCGTCCGGCGGCGGTCAGCGCGTCGGCCAACGTCCGTCCGTCGGCGTCGGTGAGCCCGAGCGCCCGGTCGGCGGTCAACGCGCCGGTCAACACCCGCGAGCCGGCGCAGGCGACGCCGAACCGAGCGCCCTCTTCGTCGCCGAAGTTCACGACGCCGATTGGTTTGGACGGCGTGAAGCCGTCCTCGCGCAGAGCGTCCAAAGCGGCGAAAGCGGAGACGACCCCGAGCGGGCCGTCGAACGCGCCCCCGTCCGGAACGGAGTCAAGGTGCGATCCGAGCACCAGCCCGGATTCGACGTCCGGATCGCCCTGCCACGCCCATTGGTTGCCGGCACGGTCCAGCGTGACCGTCAGCCCGCGGTCCGCCGCAGTGCTCGAAAACCACTCGCGGAGCGCGGCGTCCTCGCGCGTCCAGGCGTAGCGGCGGTAACCGCCCGTGTCCGCCGCGCGTCCGATGGGCTCGAGCTCGGCCCACATCGTGTCGAAAGCCGTCACGCGCTCTCGCTCATCGGCACCCGGACGTCCCGTTGGGCCGCGACGTCCTCCGCGCGGTCGTAGCCCGCGTCGACGTGCCGGATGACGCCCATGCCTGGGTCGTTGGTCAGCACCCGCTCGATCTTCTGGCCGGCAAGCGCGGTGCCGTCGGCGACGCAGACCTGGCCGGCGTGGATCGAGCGGCCGATGCCGACGCCGCCGCCGTGGTGGATCGACACCCAGGACGCGCCGCTGGCGACGTTGACCATCGCGTTCAGCAGCGGCCAGTCGGCGATCGCGTCCGAGCCGTCGGCCATCGCCTCGGTCTCCCGGTAGGGCGAGGCGACCGAGCCGCAGTCCAGGTGGTCGCGGCCAATGACGAGCGGGGCACTGATCTCGCCCTTGGCGACGAGGTCGTTGAAGGCGACGCCCGCCTTGTCCCGCTCGCCGTAGCCGAGCCAGCAGATGCGCGCCGGCAGGCCCTGGAAGTGGACCTTGTCCTGCGCCATCTTGATCCAGCGCGCCAACGACTCGTTCTCCGGGAACAGCTCGAGGACCGCCCGGTCGGTGCGGGCGATGTCCTTCGGGTCGCCGGACAGCGCCGCCCACCGGAACGGGCCCTTGCCCTCGCAGAACAGCGGGCGGATGTAGGCCGGCACGAAGCCCGGGAAGTCGAAGGCGCGAGAGAGGCCGGCGGTGCGCGCTTCGCCGCGGATCGAGTTGCCGTAGTCGAAGACTTCCGCGCCCTTGTCAAGGAACCCGACCATCGCCTCGACGTGCCGGGCCATCGACGCCTGGGCGCGGCCGGTGAACTCCTCGGGCTTGCGTTGGGCGTAGTCGTGCCAGTCGTCGAACTCCACGCCGATCGGCAGGTAGGAAAGCGGGTCGTGCGCCGAGGTCTGGTCGGTGACGATGTCGATCGCCGCGTCGTTGGCGAGCAGCTGCGGCACGATCGAGGCGGCGTTACCGAGCAGGCCGATGGACAGCGGGCGGCGTTCGGCTTTGGCCTGCTCGGCCAGGCGCAACGCGTCGTCGCGGTCCTTCGCCTGGACGTCCAGGTAGCCGTGGTCGATGCGCCGCTGGATGCGCGTGGCGTCGCACTCGACGCAGATCGCCACGCCGCCGTTCATCGTGACGGCGAGCGGCTGCGCGCCGCCCATGCCGCCAAGGCCGGCGGTGAGCGTGATCGTGCCGGCGAGCGTGCCGCCGAACTTCTTGGCGGCCACCGCGGCGAAGGTCTCGTAGGTGCCCTGCAGGATGCCCTGCGTGCCGATGTAGATCCACGAGCCGGCCGTCATCTGGCCGTACATCGTCAACCCCGCGCTCTCCAGCCGGCGGAACTCCTCCCAGTTGGCCCAGTCGGGCACGAGGTTCGAGTTCGCGATCAGCACCCGCGGCGCCCACTCGTGGGTGCGCATGACGCCGACCGGCTTGCCCGACTGGACGAGCATCGTCTCGTCCTGCTGCAGCGTGGTCAGCGTGCGGACGAGCGCGTCGTAGCTCGCCCAGTTGCGCGCGGCGCGGCCGGTGCCGCCGTAGACGACCAAATCGTCGGGGCGCTCGGCGACCTCCGGGTCGAGGTTGTTCATCAGCATGCGCATCGGCGCCTCGGTCTGCCAGCTGCGCGCGGTCAGGGTCGTGCCGCGCGCCGCGCGAACCGGTCGTGCGCCGTCCATGCCTACCTCCACTGCCGGGTGATCACGTCGGCCCATTCCACACCAGCCGGACCCCCCGCGGACGGCCCCGACACGATTCGCTGTCTCGTATCCCAGACTCTGGTTCTAGGCTCGAGCGGTGTCCGACGTGCCCGCCGCCCGCCACACGCTGCAGGTGCTCGACTATCTAGGCCGGCAGGCGGCGCCGGTGACGGCGGCCGCGGTCGTGCGCGACCTCGGCCTGCCGCGCTCGACCGTCTACCACCTGCTGGCGACGCTGGCTGACCACGGTTACGTCACCCACCTGCCCGAGGACCGGCGCTGGGGGCTGGGCCTCGCCGCCTACGAACTGGGCAGCGGGTACTCCCGGCAGGCGCCGCTGCAGCGGGCGGCCCGGGCGCCGCTGGCCGAGCTCGTGGACCGCAGCGGCGCGTCGGCGCATCTGGCCGTGCTCGCCGGCGCCGAGGTCGTCTACGTCATCGAGGACCGCGCCCCCGGGCTGCCCGCGCTGGTCACCGACGTCGGCGTGCGGCTGCCCGCGCAGTCGACGGCAAGCGGACGGGCGCTGCTCGCGTCGCTGCCGGCCGCGCACGTCCGGGCGTTGTTCCCGTCGGCGGCCGCGTTCACGGTCCGGACCGACGCCGGCCCGCGGTCGCCGTCCGCGCTGCGGGCGCGGCTGATCGAGGCGCGCCGGCTCGGCTACGCGACGGAGGACGGCGAGGTGACGCCCGGGTTCGGCTCGGTCGCCGCGGCGGTCTTCGACCACGCCGGCCACCCGGTGGCGGCGGTGGCGGCGACGACCGTCAGCGAGCGGGCGGCCGACGAGCGGCTGGTGCACCACGTGCGGCGCACCGCGGCCGGGCTCAGCCGACGCCTCGGCGGCTCTGGCCGGCCGGCAGGACGCGATGGGCCCGCCAGGTCGGGCGCCGGTGGTTGAGCGGCATCCGACCGGTTCACTGGTCAGCGGCCGACACCGGCGACGTCCATGCCGCGCAACTCCTTCTTCAACTCCCCGATCTCGTCGCGCAGCCTCGCCGCGACCTCGAACTGCAGCTCACGCGCCGCGGACAGCATCTGCTCGTTCAGCTGCTGGATCAGATCGGCCAGCTGCGCCCGCGGCATCTCCGCGACGTCCAGCCCGCCGGCGGCGTGCGCGCCGACACCGAGCACGCCGCCGGAGACGCCGCGGCCGGCCCGCCCCGGCGCCGGCGACTTGCCGCGCGACTGCGACCGGCCGGACCCGCCCACGGGCACCGCGCCGGTCCCGAGCAGTTCCGCGGTGTCGGCCGCCTCGCGGGTCAGCATGTCGGTGATATCGGCGATCCGCTTGCGCAGCGGTGTCGGGTCGATGCCGTGCTCGCGGTTGTAGGCCACCTGCTTCTCACGCCGCCGGGTCGTCTCCTCGATGGCGTTGCGCATCGACGGCGTCACGGTGTCCGCGTACATATGCACCTGGCCGGACACGTTGCGGGCCGCGCGGCCGATCGTCTGGATCAGCGACGTGCCGGACCGCAGGAACCCTTCCTTGTCCGCGTCGAGGATCGACACCAGCGACACCTCGGGCAGGTCGAGGCCTTCGCGCAACAGGTTGATGCCGACCAGCACGTCGAACTCGCCGAGCCGAAGCTCGCGCAGCAGCTCGACCCGGCGCAGGGTGTCCACCTCGGAGTGCAGATAACGCACCCGAACGCCCTGCTCGAGCAGGTAGTCGGTGAGGTCCTCGGACATCTTCTTGGTGAGTGTGGTGACCAGGACCCGCTCGTTGCGCTCGGCGCGCTCGCGGATCTCGTGCAACAGATCGTCGATCTGGCCCTTCGTCGGCTTGACCAGGATCTCCGGGTCGACGAGGCCGGTCGGCCGGATCACCTGCTCGACGAAGTCGCCTTTGGTGCGGCCGAGCTCGTAATTGCCCGGCGTGGCCGACAGGTAGACGGTCTGGCCGACCCGCTCGGTGAACTCTTCGAACTTCAGCGGGCGGTTGTCCATCGCCGACGGCAACCGAAAGCCGTGCTCGACGAGCATCCGCTTGCGAGACATGTCGCCCTCGTACATGCCGCCGGTCTGCGGCACGGTCACGTGTGATTCGTCGATGACGAGCAGGAAGTCCTCGGGGAAGTAGTCGAGCAGGCAGTTCGGCGCGCTGCCGGGCGCCCGGCCGTCGATGTGCAGTGAGTAGTTCTCGATGCCCGAGCAGAAGCCGACCTGGCGCATCATCTCGATGTCGTAGCTGGTGCGCATGCGCAGCCGCTGCGCCTCGAGCAGCTTGTGCTGGCTCTCCAGTTCGGCGAGCCGCTGCTCGAGCTCCTTCTCGATGCCGCGGATCGCGCGTTCCATCCGCTCCGGGCCGGCCGCGTAGTGCGTGGCTGGGAAGACGAACACCTCCTCGACCTCGCGGACGACCTCGCCGGTGAGTGGGTGCAGGTAGTACAGCCGTTCGATCTCGTCGCCGAACATCTCCGCGCGGATCGCGAGCTCCTCGTACACCGGGAAGATCTCGACGGTGTCGCCGCGCACCCGGAAGGTGCCGCGAGTGAACGAGAGGTCGTTGCGGCTGTACTGCACCTCGACCAGGTGCCGCAGGATCGCCTCGCGCTCGATCTGCTGCCCGACGCGCAGCCGCACGGACCGGTCCACGTATTCCTGCGGCGTGCCCAGGCCGTAGATGCAGGACACGGTGGCAACCACGACGACGTCACGCCGGGTGAGCAAGGAGTTGGTGGCCGAGTGCCGCAGCCGCTCGACCTCGTCGTTGACCGAGCTGTCCTTCTCGATGTAGGTGTCCGTCTGCGGGACGTAGGCCTCGGGTTGGTAATAGTCGTAATAGCTGACGAAGTACTCGACCGCGTTGTTGGGCAGCATCTCGCGCAGCTCGTTCGCCAGTTGCGCGGCGAGCGTCTTGTTCGGCGCCATCACGAGGGTGGGGCGCTGCAGCCGCTCGATCAGCCACGCGGTGGTCGCCGACTTGCCGGTTCCGGTGGCGCCGAGCAGCACGACGTCCCGCTCGTCGGCGCGGATGCGGCGTTCCAGATCATCGATTGCCGCCGGTTGGTCGCCGGACGGCTCGAAGTCGGAGATGACCTCGAACTTGCCGGTGCTCGGCATGATGTCGGTGCGGACGCGCATGCCCCCACGGTACGAGCCGGGTCTGACATCGTGCCCGCCCCGCCGCCCAGCTTCGCCCCGCCGCCCAGCCACGCCCACCCACGCCCACCCACGCCGACGCACACTGATGTGATGACGGAGATCGAGTTCCTCGACCCCGGCCCAGCGGATCACGAGCTCGCCGGCGCATCGGCGACGGCCGCAGCTGGCGGCAGCTCGCCTGCGCCGCACGGGCTCGTCCGAACGGCCGCGGCTCTCTGGCTCGCTCAGCCGGCGCTTCTGCTGGCAGCCGCGATTCTTGCAGTTGTCGCCCCATCGCGGGCGCTGTATGGCTACGGCGCGCGATCGGAATTCGCCGGCGCCACTACGACGGTGGACGGCTTCGGCCGAATTCGCGGCAGCGCGACCGGTCAACACGGCGTCAATTACGGAGTGTTGTTCTGGGCCGCTGCGCTGCTGCTAGGCCTCGCCGCGGCCGCCGCGCTGCTCGATCGGCGGCGCATGGGCGTGGCTGCCCTGCTCTGCGGCGGGTCGCTGCTGGCCGGCGTGGTCGCGGTCACCGTGTTGCAAGTGAGATCTACGTCAGACAACTTTCACGCAGCGTTCGCATCTGCCCAGGGCGGCACGGCAGGCGGACAGCTGCGCACCGGCTTCCAATTCACCTCGGGCAGTCTGCCGTGGGTCGGCGTGGCGGCGCTCGCCTGCGTGGTCGCGGTGCCGCTGGCCGGGCTCGCCGCGTCCGTCGCGATGTCTGCCGCCCGGCGCCGTCACACCGGTTGGCCGCATACGCGAGCTGAATGACCGGGTAGGACTTCGACCGGCCGACGTACGTGGCAGGCTGGAGCGAAACCCGCCGGGTCCGTCGGGATAGAGGATCACCGGGAGCAGCAGTGCAGATTTGGCCAGGGGCCGCGTATCCGCTTGGCGCGACGTACGACGGGTCGGGCACCAACTTCGCTCTGTACAGCGAGGTGGCGGAAAAGGTCGAGCTCTGCCTGTTCGACGCGGTCGGCACGGAGACCCGCGTCGAGCTCTTCGAGGTCGACGGCTGGGTGTGGCACGCCTTTTTGCCGGGCGTCGAGCCGGGTCAGCACTACGGATACCGGGTGCACGGGCCGTACAAGCCCGACCAGGGGCTGCGCTGCAACCCCAACAAGCTGCTGCTCGACCCGTACGCCAAGGCGATCGACGGGACGATCGAGTGGGACGAGTCGCTGTTCGGCTACCACTTCGACGATCCGGACTCGCGCAACGACGACGACTCGGCGACCCACCTGCCCAAGTGCGTCGTGGTGAACCCGTTCTTCGACTGGGGCGTAGACCGCCCCCCGCGCCGGCCGTACGCCGAGACCGTCGTCTACGAAACGCACGTCAAGGGGCTCACCCAGACCCATCCCGCGCTGCCGGACGAGTTGCGCGGCACGTACGCCGGCATCGCGCACCCGGCGATCGTCGAGCACTTGGCCGGGCTCGGCGTGACCGCCGTCGAGCTCATGCCGGTGCACCACTTCGTCAACGACTCGTTCCTCGTCGACAAGGGGCTGGCGAACTACTGGGGCTACAACACCATCGGGTTCTTCGCGCCCGATCACAAGTACAGCTCCAGCAGCTCCCCCGGCGGGCAGGTGCAGGAGTTCAAGGCGATGGTCCGCGCGCTGCACGAGGCCGACATCGAGGTCATCCTCGACGTCGTCTACAACCACACCGCCGAGGGCAATCACCTGGGCCCGACGCTCGCCTTCCGCGGCATCGACAACCAGGCCTACTACCGGCTCGTCGAGGACGACCCGCGGTACTACATGGACTACACCGGCACCGGCAACACGCTGAACGTGCGCCAGCCACAGGCACTGCAGCTGATCATGGACTCGCTGCGCTACTGGGTGCTCGAGATGCACGTCGACGGCTTTCGCTTCGACCTCGCCGCGACCCTCGCCCGCGAGTTCTACGACGTCGACCGCTTGTCCTCGTTCTTCGACCTCGTCCAGCAGGACCCGGTCGTCAGCCAGGTGAAGCTGATCGCCGAGCCGTGGGACGTCGGACCCGGCGGATACCAGGTCGGCAACTTCCCGCCGCAGTGGACGGAGTGGAACGGCAAGTACCGCGACACGGTCCGCGACTTCTGGCGCGGCGAGCCCGGCACCGTCGGCGAGTTCGCCGCCCGGCTCACCGGCTCGGCCGACCTCTACCAGGGATCGGGACGCCGGCCGGTCGCCAGCATCAACTTCGTCACCGCGCATGACGGCTTCACCCTGCGCGACCTCGTCTCCTACAACGAGAAGCACAACGAGGCGAACGAGGACGGCAACAACGACGGCGAGAGCCACAACCGGTCCTGGAACTGCGGCGTCGAGGGCGAGACCGACGACGACGAGATCCGCACGCTTCGACACCGGCAGCAACGCAACTTCATCGCCACGATGTTCCTCAGCCAGGGCGTGCCGATGCTCTGCCACGGCGACGAGCTCGGCCGCACGCAGCTGGGCAACAACAACGGCTACTGCCAGGACAACGAGCTGACCTGGATCGACTGGAGCAACGTCGACGGACAGCTGCAGGAGTTCACCCGCAAGGTGTCCGCGCTGCGCCGCGACCACCCGGTGTTCCGCCGGCGGCGATTCTTCGACGGCCGGCCGAGCCGGCGGCGCGGCGGCGTGCCCGACATCGCCTGGTTCACCCCGGACGGCCGGGAGATGACCGAGGACGACTGGGGCGCGAGCTTCGGCCGGAGCATCGCGGTGTTCGTCAACGGCAACGGCATCGCCGAACGCGATGCGCGCGGCGAGCGGGTCGTCGACGACTCGTTCCTGCTGTGCTTCTGCGCCCACGACGAGGCGATCGGGTTCACGATGCCGACCGACGACTACGGGCCGAACTGGCAGATCGTGATCGACACGATGACGAACGACAGCGAGGGAACGCTCGTCAAGGCGGGCGAGACCGTGTCGGTCGGCCCGCGCGCCGTCGTTGTCCTGACCCGAGTGGGCGAGTAAGTGCCGCCCAGCTCGACATATCGTCTGCAAGTACGGCCATCGTTCGATCTGCACGCCGCCGCAGATGCGTGCGACTACCTCGCAGGGCTCGGCGCAGGCGCGGTGTACTGCTCGCCGCTGTTGCCGTCGTCGCACGGCTCGGACCACGGCTATGACGTCATCGGCTTCGACACCGTCGACCCGCAGCGCGGCGGCCCGGACGGCTGGACCCGGCTGCTCGCCGCCGCGCGCGCCCGCAACCTCGCGCTGGTCGTGGACATCGTGCCGAACCACACCGGCGTGGCGGTGCCGGCGGAGAACCCGGCCTGGTGGGATCTGCTGAAGCTCGGCCGCGGCTCGGCCTATGCCCGCTGGTTCGACATCGACTGGTTGCGCGGGCGGATCCTGTTGCCGGTGCTCGGCGACGAGTTCGAGGACAGCCAACTCGAGGTCGTCGCGTCGCCCGGGGGGGTTAGCGAGCTGCGCTATTTCGAGCACCGCTTCCCGATTGCCCCGGCCACCGAGCCGAGGGATGGCGACACCGGCGCGGATGTGCTCGCGCACCAGCACTACGAGCTGGTGAACTTCCGCCGCGCGGACACCGACCAGAACTACCGACGCTTCTTCGCCGTCAGCACCCTCGCCGGGCTCCGGGTCGAGGACAAGCAGGTCTACGACGCGACGCACGAGCAGATCACGCGGTGGGTGGCAGAAGACGGCGTGACAGGCTTGCGCGTCGATCACCCCGATGGGCTCGCGGATCCCCTCGGCTACTTCCAACGGCTGCGCGGGCTGCTCGGCGAGGACGGCTGGCTGCTGATCGAGAAGATCCTCGAGGCCGGCGAGCAGCTGCCGGACGAGTGGCCGGTCGACGGCACGACCGGCTATGAGGCGCTCGGCGAGGTCTGCGGCGTGTTCGTCGACACCGCCGCCGAAGAGACCTTCACCGACCTGTACCGCGAGCTGACCGGCGACACGCGGACGAGTGCCGACCACGTCGCCGCCGGCAAGCGGCAGGGCGTGTCCACCATCCTGCAGGCCGAGATCTCCCGCCTCGCGCGGTTGGCGCCCTCCGTCGAGAACGCCGCCGAGGCGCTGGCCGAACTGGCCGTGCGCTTCCCCGTGTACCGCTCCTACGTCCCGACCGGCGCGGACGTCCTGGCCTCGGCGATCGAGGCGGCGCAGGCCGCCCGGCCCGACCTCGCCGACGCCATCGGCGCGCTGTCCGCGCGGCTGGCCGATCCGGCCGACGAGCTGTGCGTGCGGTTCCAGCAGACGTCCGGCGCGGTCATGGCGAAAGGCGTCGAGGACACCGCGTTCTACCGCTACAGCCGCTTCATCGCGCTCAACGAGGTCGGCGGCGACCCGGACCACTTCGGCGTGGACGCGCAGCGCTTCCACGACGCGCAGGCTGACCGCCAGCGCCGCGCCCCGCTCAGCATGACCACGCTGTCCACCCACGACACGAAACGCGGCGAGGACGTCCGGGCGAGGCTCGCGGTGCTCTCCGAGCTGCCGGGCGAGTGGTCGCGGCTGGTGCGCGGGCTGCTGTCCGCGGCGCCCCTGCCAGATCTCGGATTCGCCTACCTGCTGTGGCAGACGTTCGCCGGCGCCGGCCTGATCGAGCGCGATCGCATGCACGCGTACGCCGAGAAGGCGATGCGCGAGGCCGCGCAGTCGACGAATTGGATCGACCCAGACGACGAGTTCGAGTCCGCGGTGCACCGCGCGGTCGACGCGGCGTACGACGATCCGGCGGTCAGCGAGCCGCTGGCGGCGTTCGTCGACACGATCACGCCTTATGGCTGGTCGAACTCGCTGGGCCAGAAGCTCGTGCAGTTGACGATGCCGGGCGTGCCTGACGTGTACCAAGGCACCGAACTCTGGGAGGACTCGCTCGTCGACCCGGACAACCGGCGCGCTGTCGACTTCGCGAGCACTCGGGCGCTGCTCGAGAAGCTGGATTCCGACGGGTCCCCTCCGCCGATCGACGCGAGCGGCGCGGCGAAGCTGTGGGTCACCTCGCGCGCACTGCGGCTGCGCCAGCAACGACCGGAGCTGTTCACCGGCTACACACCGCTGCGCGCCTCCGGGGCCGGCGCCGCGCATGCGCTCTCGTTCGACCGTGGCGGCGCCATCACTGTCGCCACCCGGCTGCCGGCGACCCTCGAACGAGACGGCGGGTGGCGGGACACGGTGCTCGAACTCGATGCCGCTGCGACCGACGTGCTGACCGGCCGGTCCTTCGGCGACGGCGCGGTGCGGCTCGCCGAGTTGTTCGCGGTCTATCCGGTGGCGCTGCTAGTCAGATAGCTTGCGGGCAATATATCGCGCACAATCTATCCTTGCCGGCGCGCTGTGCCTGTCGGCGCTCAGTGCGGCGGGGCCAGGCGCTCCTTCAGCGCGGCGATGTCCAGCGCCGGGTCGGGATAGCTCAGGTCGAGCTCTGCCAGCGTCTCCCGCAAGATCTCGCCGACCGCCCAATTGCGGTAGCCCTTTGAGTCGCTCGGCACGATGTACCAGGGCGCATGGGCGGTGTTGCACTTCTCGAGCATGTCCGAGTAAGCGGTCTGGTACTCGGTCCACAAAGCACGCTCGTCGAGATCAGCGACGTTGAACTTCCAGTGCTTGTCGGGCCGGTCGAGGCGGCGCAGCAACCGCTCACGCTGCGTGTCGAAGCTGATGTTCAGAAAGACCTTGATGATCGTCATGCCGTCGCCGGCCAGCTCGGCCTCGAAGTCGTTGATGATGTCGTAGCGGGCCCGCCACGTCGCCGCCGACACCATCTCGTGCACGCGGACGATGAGCACGTCCTCGTAGTGCGAGCGGTCGAAGACGCCGAGCACGCCGGGCGGCGGCAGCTGCTTGCGGATACGCCAGAGGAAGTCGTGGCGCAGCTCCTCCTTCGTCGGCGCCTTGAAGCCCGTGTACTGCACGCCGATCGGGCCCAGCGCGCCGACGACGTGCTTGGTGACGCCGCCCTTGCCCGCGGTGTCGATGCCCTGCAGCAGCAACAGGACCCGCCGCTTGTCGCCGGCGGTGCCCATCGCCCACAGCTGCTGCTGGAGCAAGCTCAGCTCGTCGATGTCATGGCGCAGCTTTCCAGTTTGCTGCACCGGCCGCGCCGCCGAGTGGTAGCCGGCGAGGTTGACCGGCCCCGGCCGCACGGCCAGTGCTTCGCGCACGCTCTGCGTCATCGCGCGAGGCTAACGCGCGACCAGGCGGCGCAAAGCGAGATGCGCGAGCGGCACGTAGCCGATCACCAACGGCAGCGGACCTTCGACCGTCAACCAGGTGCGGCTGCCGCCGTCGTGCGGCTGGACGCCGTGCTGCAGCCGGAGCGTCACCGGCCAGCGGCGCACCGTCCACGACCAGGCGCGGCGCCGCTCGTCCACCGCGTCGACGGTGAACTTCGCCGACAACCCGAGCGGGCCGCACACCTTGCCGCGCACGCCCGGCGCCAGCTCGTCGGACTCCGCTTCGACGCCGGTGATCTGCGGCGCCCAGTCCGGCCACCGTGCGGGATGCAGATAACGGTCCCACGCCTCGTCTGGAGAAGCGTCGCCGCTGGCGTTGATCGTCACCGATGCCATCCCTCGATCGTGACACGCCCCGGTTACCGCCGCGAAAGGCGCGGGCAGGAATGCGGCATGGCACAGCGCGTGTGGGCTCCGAACGTCTCGTCGCTCGCGCTGCGCACCGGCGGCGCGGACACGCCGCTGACGGCCGAGGCCGACGGTTGGTGGACAGCTCCCGACGTCCCGTTCGGCGCCGACTACGCGTTCCTGCTCGACGACTCCGACGAGCCCGTGCCCGACCCGGCGTCCCGCTGGCAGCCGGACGGGGTGCACGGGCCGAGCCGCGCCTATGACCAGTCCGCCTACAGGTGGCACGACGACGGGTGGGCCGGGCGCGACCTCACCGCGGCGATCGTCTACGAGCTGCATATCGGCACCTTCACCGAGGGCGCGACCTTCGACTCGGCGATCGAGCGGCTCGACCACCTGGTCGACCTCGGCGTCACGCACGTCGAACTGCTGCCGGTGAACGCCGTCAACGGCGTCTGGAACTGGGGTTACGACGGCGTGGACTGGTATGCGGTGCACGCCCCCTACGGCGGGCCGGACGGGCTGAAGCGGTTTGTCGACGCGGCGCACGCGCGCGGGCTTGCGGTGATCCAGGACGTCGTCTACAACCACCTCGGCCCGTCCGGCAACTACCTGCCGCGTTTCGGCCCGTACCTGAAGACCGGGCGCAACACGTGGGGCGACCTGGTGAACGTCGAGGAACCGGCGGTGCGCGAGTTCATCCTCGACAACGCGCTGATGTGGCTGCGCGACTATCACATCGACGGGCTGCGGCTCGACGCCGTGCACGCGCTGCAGGACAGCTCGCCGACGCACATCCTCGCCGAGCTCGAGTCGCGGGTCGAGGCGCTGTCCGCCGAAGTCGGCCGGCCGCTGCCGCTGATCGCCGAGTCCGACCTCAACGACCCGATCATGATCAACTCGCAGAAGGACGGCGGCTACGGACTGGCCGCGCAATGGGACGACGACGTGCACCACGCGCTGCACTCCGCGCTGACCGGCGAGACGCAGGGCTACTACTGCGACTTCGGGCCGATGCACGTGCTGGCCAAGACGTACACGCATGGGTTCTTCCACGACGGGACGTATTCGACGTTCCGCGGCCGCGACCACGGCACGCCGATCGACCCGGCGGTCGTGCGCGGCTGGCAGTTCGTCGTGTGCCTGCAGAACCACGACCAGGTCGGCAACCGCGCCGTCGGCGACCGGCTGCCCGAGCTGACCACGCCGGCGCTCGTGCGCGTCGGGGCCGTTCTCCTGCTCACCATGCCGTTCACGCCGATGCTCTGGATGGGCGAGGAATGGGCGGCGTCCACCCGGTGGCCGTTCTTCACCTCGCACCCCGAGCCGGAGCTCGCCGAGGCGACCGCGAAAGGCCGCGTCGAGGAATTCGCCGGACACGGCTGGAACACCGAGGAGATGATCGACCCACAGGATCCCGAGGCGTATCGCAGCGCGATCCTGAAGTGGTCCGAGCGTGACGAGGGCGGCCACGGCGAGGTGCTCGCGCTCTACCGCCGGCTGATCGCGCTGCGTGCCGCCGAGGCCGACCTGCGCGACTCCGACCTGCGGCACGTGTCGGTCGACTTCGACGATGACGAGCGTTGGATCGTGGTGCGTCGCGGCGCCCTGCAGATCGCGGCGAACGTCTCGGAGGTCGCGCACTCGGTGCCGGTGGCCGGCGGCGAGCTGCTGGTCGTCACCGGCGACGCGACCCCGGGCGATGACGCGCTCGTCCTCGGTCCGCAGTCGGCGGCCGTGCTGCGGACCTGAGAGTCGCCGCCGTCATGCCCGCTGGCCGCCATGACGTGCGCAGACCATGACAGCGGGCGGTGCCGTAGCAGGGCCGAGAGCTAGTCGGTCGCCCACTGCCCGGCCAGCGTGTGCAGCCGGCCGAGTTCGACGGCGAGCGCGGCGCCGCGCGCGGTGAGCTCGTATCCGCCGCGGACGTCGGCGACGAGGCCTGAGCCGAACAACTCGGTGAGCCGGGTGACGAGCACGCTCTGGCTCAACCCGCCCGCGCGCTTGCGCAGCTCGTTGAACGGCAGCACGCCCGCGCGCAACTCCCAGAGGATGCGCAGCGTCCACCGCCGGCCGAGCAGGTCGAGCAGTTCGGCGAAGGCCGGCTCGGTCGGCTCCGTCGGGTCCGTCATGGTGCTATCCAAGCACTCCCCGGCCCGGCGGTCGCCGGCGCTACTGGATCTCGCCGACGACGACGCCTGGCTGCGGCGCCTCGATCCGCACCACGGTGGCGGTCGGCGCCTTGCCCGAATCGATCTCCCAGGTTTCGGTGAGGGCGTTCGCGCAGGCTTGCGCGCTGTCCCAATCGTCGAACGGACCCACGGCACGCGGCCCGATCAGCTGCTCGCCCGGGTCGGTCAGCACGACGACGAACATCGCCGGTCACCTCTTTCAGTCGACTGCTTGCGTGAACGAACCTGCCCAATTTTCGGCTAGGCGTCCACCACTTTCGGCGGGAACGACTTCGGCGGCGACCCGAACACCGCGCGCGCCGACCGGATCGCGGTGCGGGCGAGAGCGGCGTTGCCACCTGCGCCGATCGCCGCGCCGATGCCGAGCGGCAGCGCACGTCCCACCAGCAAGGCGCTTTGGCGGGTGCCCATTCGACGCAGCAGCAACCGTCCGAGATAGCCGTTCAGCGAGGTGATCTTGTCCTTGTCCGGGGCCGCGCGCTTGCCGAGCACGTGCGCCCAGCGGACGTCGGCGCCGACCCGGTGGCCAGCTGCGTCCTGCAGCGCCGCGACGCCGCCCTCCCCGACTAGCACCGAGAGCACCAACGCCCGCCGCACCTGCGGATCGCTGACCGGGATCTGGTGCAGCTCGGCGAGCGCCAGCACGAACATCGCCGAGGCCGACACGAAGGCGGTGATCTCCGCGGCGCCGGACGCGAGGGCCGCCGCAGTGCCGGCGCCGGGCAACGCCGCCGCGGCGCCCGACGCGCCGCCGAGGCCGACGACGGCCATCAGGTATTGGTGTTCGAGGCGGTCGACGAGTTGCGCGGGCGTCGTCGCGGGGTGCTTGCGCCGGACTCGGTCGAGGTGCGCGAGGACCACCGGCCGCTGCACCGCAAGCGCGCGGTCGAGGGCGGCGTCGAGCGCCTGCTCGACCACCTGCGGCACCGGGACCCGTCGTCGGTCAGCCATCGTGGCGTCCGCCCTCCTCGCCGGGCTCGCGGGCCAGCGCCGTCAGCCGACTGATCGCGCGGCGGTACTTCTTCCGGTACCCGCCGGCGAGCATCCGCTCGGCGAACAGCTGGTCGAGCGGCGCCCCGGACGCGCGCACCTGGATGCCGCGGTCGTAGAGCCGGTCGGCCAGCACCACCAGCCGCAACGCCACCGACTCGTCCTCGACGGTGTGGACGCCGAGCAGCCCGACGACGCGCAGACCGTCGACCAACGCGCCGTAACGCGAGGGATGCAACTGGGCCAGCCGGCGCAGCAGCTCGTCGAAGTCGTCCAGGCTGGCGTCGGGCGCGCTCGTCGAGGCGCGCACCTCGTCGTCGGACAGCGGCGAAGGGGCGGCCGGGTCGCCGCGATGCCGGTAGTCCGGCCCGTCCACTCGCACGGCGGTGAAACGGGCGGCGAGCGCCTGGATTTCCCGCAGGAAGTCCTCGGTCGCGAATCGCTCCTCGCCCAGCCGATCCGGCAGCGTGTTGGACGTCGCGGCGAGCGCGACCCCTGCCTCGGCGAGGTTGCCAAGCAGTGTCGAGACCAGGACGGTGTCGCCCGGATCGTCGAGTTCGAACTCGTCGATCGCGAGCAGCCGCAGGCCGGACAGCCGCGCGACCAGCTGGCCGAAGCCGAGCGCGCCGGCGAGGTGGGTGAGCTCGACGAAGGTCGCGTAGGCCTTCGGCTCGGGCGCGGCGTGCCAGGCGGCGGCGAGCAAGTGGGTCTTGCCGACGCCGAAGCCGCCGTCGAGATAGATGCCGCCGGGGCTTTCCCGCGGGCGTCGACGCGGCCAGCGGCCGGGTGTGACTCCGCCAAGGACGGCGCCGGCGAACGCGCGAGTCTGCGCGAGCGCGGCCGACTGGGTGGGCTGGTCGGGCGCGGGCCGGTAGGTGTCGAAGCGCGCGTCGGCGAACAGCGGCGGCGGCGCAAGCCCGGCGATCAACTGCTCGGCGTCGATGTCAGCCGGGCGGTCGACGAGTCGCTGGGGCACCACGCCAACCTAGGACGCCGCGGCAGCGGGCTGATCCAGCGCACCTACGCTGGCCCGGTGCGCGTGCTGTTGCCCGAGCCGTCCGACGACGTTGACATCCATGCGGTGTATGCCGACGGCTGGCTCGAGCGCGGCGGCGTCCGGGTGAACTTCATCGCCTCGGTCGACGGCGCCGCCGCCGCGCAGGGCAAATCCGCCGGCTTGCAGACGCCCGGGGACAACCGGGTGTTCGCCGCGCTGCGCGACCTCGCCGACGTGGTGCTGGTCGGTTCCGGCACCGCGACTGCGGAGGGTTACGGAGCCATCACGCTAGGTGAGCAACGCGCGGCCGTTCGCGAGCAGCACGGCCTCGCCGCTGCACTGCCGATCGCGGTGACCAGCCGAAGCCTGCGCCTCGACCCAGGCTCGCCGCTGTTCGCCGTCGACGCGCCGGCGCGCACGCTGGTCCTCACCTGCGCGAGCGCGCCCGCGGACCGGCGCGCGGCGCTGGCCGAGGTCGCCGACCTCCTCGACTGCGGCGCGGACGACGTCGAGCCGGCTCGTGCGCGCGCGGCGCTGGAGCGCCGCGGCCTGACCCGAATCCTCGCCGAGGGCGGCCCGACCGTGTTCGCCGCGTTCGCTGCCGCCGGCGTGGTGGACGAGTTGTGCCTGACGGTGTCGCCGATGCTGGCTGGCCCAGGCGCGGGCCGGGTGCTCGCCGGGCCGGAATGGGCGGCGGCGCGGCAGCTGACCCTGCGCGCCCTGCTCGAGGAGGACGGCGCGCTGTTCCTGCGCTACGCCGTCGGCCGCTGACCGCCCGCACGCCCGCCCGCCCGCACGCCCGCCCGCCCGCACGCAGGTGACGCCAGCACCCGCGACGACATCGGCCGCGAGTTCTGGCGAAACTCAGCAGGCGTTTCGCGCGATCCGGGTGATCGCCCGGGCGTCGTCGACGACCCGAACTTCGATGCGGCGCAGCCCCCACGCAGGGCTCGCCGCGAGCAGCGCCGCCACCTGTCGGTCCTGCTGCGGACCAGCGACCTGCAGTAGCAGCTCGCCACCCGGCGCCAGGTGCGCCGCGGCGACAGCCAGGCAGTCGCGCACCAGCGCCAGGCCATCCTCGCCGCCGTCGATGGCGAGCACCGGGTCGTCCGGCCACTGCTTGACGTCGGCGCTCGGCAGGTACGGCGGATCGGCGATGATCAGCGGAAACGACTCCCCCGCTGCCAGCGCGTGTTGCAACTGCCCGGCCCGCGCCTCGGCGCGCTCGGACCAACCACTGCGGGCGGCGTTCGCGATCGCGTAGGCCACGGCGGCCGGATTGGCGTCCACCTGGATTAGGTCGCGGTCGGCCAGAACCGCGGCGGCGAGGCCGATGTGACCGGCGCCCGCGCAGAGCTCCAGAATCGGGCCGGCCGGCAGCGTCGGCGCCAGCTCGGCCGCCCACGAGCTCTGCGCAAACGTCCACGGCCGCGGGGCCAGCACGCGCTCGTCGTACTCGATCTGCAACGGGCCGAACTGAAGCTGCCGGGGTCCGGCCACGGGATTGGTCGCGGTCGTCATGCCTACTGCC
The DNA here is from genome assembly GCF_964251945.1 of uncultured Jatrophihabitans sp. GTDB lineage: Bacteria > Actinomycetota > Actinomycetes > Mycobacteriales > Jatrophihabitantaceae > Jatrophihabitans. Next base: position 771,231 of record NZ_CAXULP010000001.1, on the reverse strand, counting down.
TACCCCGTCACCGCCACGTTTCCAGCAGATGTCATTGGGGTATTTGCGGACTGCGCGTTCGAAAAAGCCGGAAGCGCATGTGAAGACGCAGAAAACGAGACGCGATGCTGCTGCCCGAACCGCGAGGCCCGCTCACCCAGGCTCTGGTCGACGCGCTGCGCCGGCCCGATTTGTCGCTGCTGCCGGCGGTTTCCGGTCTGCGCATGCCGGCGGACCCGATCGGCGACGACGACCTGCAGTTGGCGTTGTGGATCTGCTTCGAGCTGCACTATCGCGGCTTCGACGACGTCGCCGAGACAATGGAATGGGCGCCGCCGGTCATCGCGGTGCGCCGCGCGCTCGAGGAGCAGTTGCTCGCGGCGTTGCGCCGCGAGTCGTTCGTCCCGCCGAGCCAGGCGCCGGTCGCCGAGCGGCTGCGCGCCCTGGTGGACGGCGACGACGGGCCCTCAGTCGCGCGCTTCGTCCAGACCAAGGCCACCCTCGCGCAGTTCACCGAGTTCGCCGCGCAACGCTCGGTCTACCAGCTGAAGGAGGCCGACCCGCACACCTGGGCGGTCCCGCGCCTGTCCGGCCGCGCCAAGGCCGCGCTCGTCGAGATCCAGATCGACGAGTACGGCCGCGGCGACGAGACCCGCATGCACTACGAGCTGTACCGCGGCCTGCTTCGCGGCCTCGGATTGAGCGACGCGTACGGCGCGTACGTCGACGCCGTCCCGGGCATCACGCTGGCGATCAGCAACGTCATGTCGATGTTCGGGCTCCGGCGCGACTTGCGCGGCGCGCTCGTCGGCCACCTCGCGGCGTATGAGATGACGTCGTCCGCGCCATGCCGCCGATATGCGAAGGGGCTGCGCCGGCTCGGCGGCGACGACGAGATGTGCCGCTTCTACGACGAGCACGTCACCGCCGACGCGCTGCACGAACAGCTCGCGGCGCACGACCTCTGCGGCGGTCTCGCCGAGGCGGAGCCGCAGCTGATCGAGGACATCGTCTTCGGCGCGGCCGCCTGCCTGCACGTCGACAACCGGTTCGCCGAGCACGTGCTCGGCGCCTGGCAGCGCGGCCGCTCGTCCCTGCGCAAGCCGGACGCGGTTGGCGCGTCGGCCCTTCTCGCCGCTGTCGGCGTCTGAGCGCGATAAGCGCGGTTTAACCCGACGGCTAATCGAGGTCGAGTTCGAAAGCATCACTGATCGCGCGGGCGAGAGCGGGCTCTTGGTCGTCGAAGAGCAAGCCGATGGTGTCCCCTACGGCACTGGCCCGCACGGTGGTGATGTTGTCGCAGCTCACGACGCTGGGGTGATCCAGGCCGTTGCGTGGACCGACCGAAACCTCACTGGCGATTCCCCGCACGGTGCTGGTGATCGGGGCGACGGTCAGCCACGTCAGCAGGTGCAGCTTCGACCGCCGCGTTAAGATCAACGCTGGTCGGCGCTTGTCCAGCTGGACAAGCGCGATCGATCGCATCAGTCCAACGTCGGCCTGGGCAGCTCCAGCGTGCCGGCCAGGTCGGGGTAGACGGGCTCTCCGCGCCGAGCCAGTTCGACGAGGATTGCCTCCTCGCCGCGATATCGCTGATCCCGTTGCAGGCGGGCGATGCCGCGCCGAATAGCGTCCGACCGATTGGCGGCTCGGCCCGCGGCGACCTCTTCATCGAGTGTCGCCAGCTCGCGTTCGTCCAGTCGGATAGCCACCTGAGTGCTCACCCTGCCACCCTATCAAGCCGTATACCATCCGGTATGCACCCGGGACGAAGGACAGGTCCTTGCTGGCGTTCCTCCGGCTGACGTAGCCAGCCGCCGCCTTCGGCGGGCCTCGGCGCTGGCCCACTCCTGCCGTAGGTGCTGCCGCGTCACCGAGCAGCAGCGGTTCGAGTTCGTCGACAGGTGAATGGGCGTCGGTGGAGGGTCTTGCGCCAGCGGATACCCGCGAGGACGCCGTTCTGCGACAACCTCCAGGACACGATGTCGAATGACGGGTCGGCCAGCTATGCGGAGTTTGCACCCAAATCTGCTCCGAGGCCGGGAACGATGTCGTCGAGGGCGTAGGTGAGCGGCTGCTCGAGCTGTTCGTAGGTGCAGGACTGCGGGGTGCGGTCGTCGCGCCAGCGGACGAAGTGAGCGAGGTGGCGGAATCGAGTGCCTTCCATGTGCTCGTACTTGACCTCGAGCACCCGCTCGGGCCGCAGCGGGACGAACGATAGGTCCTTGGTGGCGTTCCAGCGGCTGACGTTGCCGGGTAGGCGCTGGCTCTGGTGGGCGTCGGCGCTGGCCCACTCCTGCCAGGGGTGGTCCTCGCCCTCGGCCAGCAGCAGGGGTTCGAGTTCGTCGACAAGTTCGGCGCGGCGCTTGGCGGTGAACGCGCCGACGACGCCGACGTGCTGCAACTTGCGCTCGTCGTTGTAGAGGCCGAGCAGCAGCGACCCGACCAGCGGTTGGCCCTCGGTGGAGGTCTTGTGCCAGCGGAAGCCAGCGAGCACGCAGTCGGCGGTGCGGATGTGTTTGATCTTGAACATGACGCGCTTGTCGGGCTGGTAGGTGCCCTGTAGCGGCTTGGCGATGACGCCGTCGAGGTGTGCGCCCTCGAGCTCGACGAACCAGCGGTTGGCCACGTCGAGATCGGTGGTCGTCGGAGTGAGGTGGATCGGCGCCTTCGCGTCGGCGAGCGCAGCTTCGAGGGCTGCGCGCCGCTCGGCGAACGGACGCCCGGTGTAGTCATCGTCGCCGAGCGCGAGCAGGTCGAATGCGATGAACGAGGCCGGGGTCTTCCGCGACAGCATCGTCACCCGCGAGACGGCGGGGTGGATGCGTTGCTGCAGCGCCTCGAAGTCCAAACCTGCGTCGGTGGCGATGACGATCTCGCCGTCCACGACACACCGTTCGGGCAGCTCGGCCCTGACCGCTTCGACCAGCTCGGGAAAGTACCGGGTCATCGGCTTCTCGTTACGGCTGCCGAACTCGACTTCGTCGCCGTCCCGGAAAATCAGCGACCTGAAGCCATCCCATTTTGGCTCGTAGGACGCTCCGGGCGGGATTGTCGGGACTGCTTTCGCGAGCATCGGAGCAACGGGCGGCATGACGGGCAGCTTCATCGGGTCATTCTGACTGCTCGGCGGCGAAGGTACCGCCGTCGAGGATGGGCGCTAAGTCGGCGCGGTCACCCATCAGCCCCGTGCCATCACCTCGATCCAAGTCGGCGACATGATCCGCTTCGGGTCCGGAACACGTGATCTCGACTGTCGAGAACTGGCCCTTCCTCGAGAAGAAGATCCTTGTCGGCCGGGCAGCCACGTCAACGACGAGCGACCACGTCGGATCTACCGGGCGGACCCCGACAACGAGCAGCACTCCGGGTTTGCGCGCCGAAGAGGCCGTCGACGACGACGGACCTCGTTCGATAGACCCGGAGACAAAGTGATCGTGTCCTGCGTCCAGAAGGCCCGCGCCGTGGGGGTGGGATAGCTGGACATCCCGTCGCCGGCGCGGTGGCGCTTGGCGCGGAAGAGGTATTGGGTGCCGACACGGAACTCGCGGGTGGGGCCGCTGTCGCGGAAGTGCGTAGCGGGATCATCGTGGAGGTGTTCGATCAGGTGGATCCAGAGCCGACGCCCACTGCGTGCTGAACGAAGCCGGAGAGCGACGCAGCCTGCCCGGCGTCCACCCTAATATCGGTGTGTGCTCTTCGATCTGATCTTCGAGCCGATCTCTGAATTCGTTTCCTGGGTTGGCAGGCAGCTCCTGTTCGGCCTGCTGACGGCGTTCAACTTCATCCGGTCGAAGCTCGGCAAGGCCGACGCGCTGCCTCGCCGGGGAGCGAACCGTCGAGCGCGGCGCGCGATCACCGCTAAGCGACGTTAGATCCGTGCCGGGGTAGATCGGGCCGGCCGAGGCCTGCGCGCCAACGGTCGACCAGCGGCGCCGCGGACAGACCCTTATCCTCAACGGGCACTTATCCGCGCAACACCGACAGCCGGGGGCACCGACGTGGCCGAAAGCCGGGACGACTCGGCAGCCGACGCCGGCTCGACCGTGGCGAAGCCCACCCCCGACAATCGTCGCGCCGAGCGGGTGAACGGATCAGCCGGCGCCGGGGCGATCGTCACCGCCGCCCGGGTGGGCCGGCTGTTCGGCCGCTCCGGGTGGCGGATCGCCCGGCAGATCCCCGGCATCAACCTGGTGGAGCAGCAGGCCCAGCGGTTGCGCCAGCTGGCCGCGGTCGAGGTGCTGCGCCTGCTGGAGATCCCGCAGCAGCTGTTCACCGGCGCGACCTCGGAGGAATCGCGCGTCATGATGCTCGTGCACAACTCCGGCGACGACCCCGAGCCGCTGCGCTCGGCAATGACCGAGCTGCTGCAGCGCTCGAGCGCGCGGGACGCCACCGGCGGCCGCGACTACCTGTACGGCTCGATCGTCAGCCAGCTCGTCCCGGACGAGGCGCGCATCCTCGCCAAGCTCTCCGGCGGCGAGCCGTTCGCGGCAGTCGACGTAGTGGCCAAACAGCTCGGCCGCTCGAGTGCTCGCACGGTGCTCGCCAACGTGTCGAGCGTAGGCCGGGCCGCCGGGCTCGCCACCCAGGAGCGCGGGCCGACCTACCTAAGCCGGCTCGCCCAGTTCGGTCTGATCGAGTTCGGTCCGGCAAGCGAAGAGCTCGTCTCCCAGTACGACATGCTCACCCGCGACGACGCGGTCCGCGCCGCACGGACCGACATCGACAAGAATCGGCTGGGCAGCGCCCGGATCGTCCGGCGCACCGTCCAGCTGTCGTCCTTCGGCAAGGAGTTCTGGGCGGCGTGCGCGCCGGCCCGCGCCACCATCGAGCGCCGCTACACCTGAGCGCAGCCCGGGCGGCGCCGGCGCCCGCCTGCGGATCGAGCCGCCCCAACCGGCTGCGCCGCTTGCCTGGGTACCGTGCTGGGGTGCGTCGCGCTCGAGCCTTTCGTCCGGTCGCGGCGCTCGTCGGCGCCGCCGTCCTGGTCACGGTGAGCGCGTGCACCTCGGTGGAGACCGGTCGCGGCTCGGTCGCGTCGTCCCGGGCGCCCGCAACTCCGTCGTCAAGCTCGCCCGGGTCGTCTCCGGCGCCGGCCACGCCGACCCAGGGCAAGGCCGAGTTCACCGACTGCAAGGACCAGTTGGGTCTGCGCAGCGGGGCCTGGCCGGCCGCCCGATTCGACCGGCTGTCCTTCGACTGCGCGACGATCCAGGTGCCGCTGGACTACGCGAAGCCGGCCGGCCCGCGCATCGGCCTGCAGTTGTTGCGCATCCACGACAGCCGCAACACGCGGTCCGACGGGTCGTTGCTACTCAATCCGGGCGGCCCGGGCGCCTCCGGCCTCGAGTTCGCGCTCAGCGACTCCGTCCAGCTGTCCCAACAGGTGCTCGACCATTACGACCTGCTCGGCTTCGATCCGCGCGGCGTCGGCGCCTCGACGCCGGTCCGCTGCCTCACCAACAGCCAGGAGGACGCCCGTGCCGCTGCGTCACCGGACATGCGCACCGCAGCCGGCGTCGCGCAGGCGAAAGCCGCGGCCAAGATGTTCGCGCAGGCCTGTCTCGCCAAGTACGGCAGCGCGCTCGACGACTTCGACACCGTGCAGACCGCACGCGACCTGGACCAGATCCGGCAGGCTGTGGGCGATCCTCGGCTGAACTATTTCGGCGCCTCCTACGGCACCGAGCTGGGCGCGCAGTACGCCCACCTGTTCCCCGACAAGATCAACGTGATGGTGCTCGACGGCGCCGTCGACCCCGTCGAGGACGATCTGAAGGCGGCCACCGAACAGCTGCGCGGCTTCGAGAACTCCTTCGACCAGTTCGCCGTGTGGTGCCACAAGCACACGCCCTGCAGCTCGCTGGCCGATCCGCGCGAGACCGTCTACGACATCGCCGCCACCGCCCGCCGCTCGCCGATCCCCAGCGCGACCTCCGGAGAGACCCGCAAGGCGACCGCGAACCTCGTGCTCACCGGCGTCCTCTACGCGCTCTACTCCCAGCGGCTGTGGCCGTCCTTGGGGACGGCGCTGATCCAGGGCGCGCGCGGCGACTCCCAAGGCCTGCTGCAGCTCGCCGACGGCTACAACGACCGGCTCGCCGGCGGCGCCTACACCAACGAGCAGGACGCGTTCAACGCCATCAGTTGCAACGACTCCAAACCCGGCCCGACGGACGCCGTCGTCCGCGCGACCGCCGAGGCATGGATCAAGGACTTCCCGATGTTCGGCCTGGTGAACGCGCCGTCGCTGTTCTCCTGTCAGGCGTGGCAGCCGAAGCGCTCGGTGCCCCCCAGGCCGACGGCGCCGACAGCGTCCCGGACCATCCTGGTGCTCGGCAACCTGCACGACCCGGCGACGCCGTACCAGGGCGCCATCGACCTCGCCCGGGTGCTCGGCAAGGCGCGGTTGCTGTCGTGGAACGGCGCGGGCCACACCTCCTACGAGCAGGGCTCCAGCTGCGTCGACGACTACGTCAACGCCTACTTGCTCTCGCACACGCTGCCGCCGGCCGGGAAGGTCTGCCGGTGACCGGCTCGCGCGCGCCGTACCTCGGGGTATGGGAGCCAGCCGGCGACACCCGCGCCGTGGCGCTCGTGCTGCACGGCGGCCGTGAGGACGGTGTCACGCCGGTGCGCGCGAACCAGCTCGCGGTGCTGCGCATGCGCCCGTTCGCCGGCGAGCTGCGCCGGGTCGGCCGCGAGCACGGGCTAGCAGTCGCGCGGCTGCGCTATCTCGTCCGCGGGTGGAACGGCGCCCGGCGCTCGCCGGTGCATGACGTCGAATGGGCCGTCGGGCAGCTCGCGCACCGGTTTCCCGGCGCGCCGGTCGCGCTCGTCGGACACTCGATGGGGGGCCGTGCAGCCGTCTACGCCGCGGGCGCCGAGCCGGTGCGCACGGTCGTCGGGCTCGCGCCGTGGATCGAGCCCGGCGACCCGGTGGACCAGCTGGCCGGCCGCCGCGTGCTGATCGTGCACGGCGACGCCGACCGGACGACGAGCCCGGCCAACTCGCAGGACTTCGCCGCCGCGGCGAACCGCGTGGCCGACGAGGTCGGCTACGTGGGCCTGCGCGGCGAGCGCCATCCGATGCTGCGCCGGCCGCGGCTGTGGCACCGCTTGAGCGCTGGCTTCGTTCTTGCCACGCTGTGTGCCGTGCCGCCCGCCGAAACCGTCGGCGGCGACGCAGCGAACGTACTAGCGAAAGTGTTTGCCGGAACCGCCCGTCTCGTCGTCTGACGGCGGGCCGGCAGGAGGAGACCGCGATGACCGCCACCGAGCGACCGCAGCGCCCAGTGCTGCAGACGCGTCCGATCGATGCGCAGCGCTGGGCGGACATCGCCGCGGTGCCGCGCTCCCCCGTCCGCGCGGCGATTGCCCGACGGCTGTTCCGGCACGCGGCCGGCCGGCTGCCGCTGCGCGTGGCGGAGCCCGAGGACCGCTGGTACGGCGCGGGCACCGGGGCCGACCCGGTGATGCGGCTGGTGCGCCCGGACGCTTTCTTCGCCCGGGTGGGCGCCACCGGCACGATCGGCTTCGGCGAGGCCTACATGGCCGGCGACTGGACGGCCGACGACCTGCCGGCCGTGCTGTCCGCCTTCGCGGCGAACATGCGCGACATGGTGCCGCCGATGCTGCACCGGCTGCGCAACGCCGTGCTCAGCGTGCAGCCACACGCGCACGACAACACCATCGAGGGCGCGCGCGACAACATCCACCAGCATTACGACCTGTCCAACGACCTGTTCGCGCTGTTCCTCGACGAGTCGATGACTTACTCCTCCGCGGTGTTCGACGGCGAGCCGCTGGGCTCGGCCGAGGCGTTGACCGACGCCCAGCGCCGAAAGATCGACCGGCTGCTCGACGCAACCGGCGTCGGCCCGGGCGTCCGCGTGCTGGAGATCGGCACCGGCTGGGGCGAGCTCGCGCTGCGGGCGGCTGGCCGCGGGGCGCACGTCACCAGCCTGACGATCTCCACGGAGCAGGCCGAGCTCGCCCGCGAGCGGATCGCCGCGGCCGGCATGTCCGACCGCGTCGACGTGCTGCTGCAGGACTACCGGCAGGCGCAGGGCCGCTACGACGCCGTCGTCAGCGTCGAGATGATCGAAGCCGTCGGGGCCAACCACTGGAACGAGTACTTCCGCACCATCGACCGGGTGCTGCAGCCCGGCGGGCGGGTGGGCCTGCAGGCGATCCTGCAGGACGACTACACGGTGCTCGCCACGAAGGACACCTACACCTGGATCCGCAAGTACATCTTTCCCGGCGGGCAGCTCGCCTCGGTCGAGGCGATCGAGCGCACGCTCGCGGCGCACACCACGCTGCGAGTCGCCGACCGATACAGCTTCGGCCGGCACTACGCCGAGACGTTGCACCGCTGGCGCACGAAGTTCGAGGCGCACGCGGCGGCGGTGGACGCGCTCGGCTTCGACGAGACCTTTCGCCGGATGTGGTCGCTGTATCTCGCGTACTCGGAGGCTGGCTTTCGCACCGGCTACCTGGACGTCGCCCAATTCACGCTGACCAAGCCGTAGTCCCGCGTCCGCGGGCCGACGACAGCGCGCCCGCTAGCGTGTGCCGATCGTGACTGTCGTGCTGGGTCTGGTGGCCGCCGTGCTGTACGGGATCGGCGACTTTACCGGCGGCATCGCCTCCCGACGGCGCGGGGCGATCACGATCCTGCTGGTCAGCTATCCGGTCGGCGCCGTGCTGATGACCGCGATGCTGCCGTTCTTCCCAGGAGCGCTGACCGGGCGGGCGGCCGGGTTCGGCGTGCTCGGCGGCTTGGCCGGCGTGCTCGGCGTGCTGCTCATGTACAGCCTGATGACGGTGGCGCCGATCAACGTCGTCTCGCCGGTGACGGCCGTGCTCGCCGCCATCGTGCCGGTGGTGGTCGGCGTGGCGATCGGCGAGCGGCCGCACGTGTTGGCCTGGACGGGCATCGCTCTCGGGCTGCTGGCGGTCGTCCTGGTGAGCCGCAGCGCCGAGGACGCGCCGCGCGGGCGGATGAGCCCGCGCTTGTTGGCGCTGGCCTTCCTGTCCGGGTTGGGCTTCGGGCTGTACTTCGTCTTCCTCGCCCGCGCGGGCCACGACACCGGGCTGTGGCCCCTCGTCTTCTCGCGCTACGCGTCCGCGCTGATCATCGTGCCGCTGGCGAAGGCGCGCGGCGCGATCGAGTCGATCCGCGGGCGCGTGCTGGGCATCGTCGTCCTTGCCGGGACGTGCGACGCGCTGGCCAACCTGTTTTTCCTGCTCGCGTCGCGACACGGGCTGCTGTCGATCGCGAGCGTGCTGACCTCGCTCTACCCGGCGACCACCGTGCTGCTCGCGGTCACCGTGCTGCGCGAGCACGTGAGCCGCACTCAGCAGGCGGGCCTGGCGCTGGCGGCTGGCGCGATCGTGCTCATCACCGTCTGAGCGCGCTCAACGGTGAGGCGAGGCCATTCTCGCCGTTGCCGGCGGTTGCGCGACCTCGGCGGCCTGGCCGCCGGTGAGGGGCGCCCTCGGGGTCATCGCCGGCGCGGCGACGGCGGCCAGGATCGCGACGCCGGCCGCCGTCCACCAGGTGTGTTGGAACGCCGCATGCGCGGCGGCGTAGCCGATCGGCGTGCCCAACACCGCGATGACGACGCTGACGCCGAGCGCGGTGCCGATCTGCCGGTTCATGTTGACGATCGCGCTGCCGGTGGCCGCGCGCGCCGGCGGGAGGTCCGCGGTGGCGGAGGACAGGATGGCGGGCAGCGCCAGCCCGACCCCGACGCCGCCGATCAGCCAGCCGGGAAGCACGCTGCCCGCGTAGTTCGGGGTCGCCCCGACCAGCAGCGACGTGGTGACTCCGCCCGCGCCGACGAGCACGCAGCCTGCGGCCACGATCCAGCCGATGGGGATGCGCGTGGCAAGACGGTGGGCGATGGCCGCGAACACCGGCACCATCAGCGGCCCCGGCGCGATCGCGAACCCGGTGCGGATGGCGGAGTAGTGCCACACCTGCTGCATCCACAAGATGTTGGTCAGCAGCGCCGCCGCGAACGGCACCGCGAACAGCAGCGCCGTGGCGTTCGACCAGGCGAACGCGCGCACCCGGAGCAGGGCCGGCTCGATGATCGGCGCGTCGTGCCGCCGCGAGCTGAGCACGAAGCCGACCAGGCCCGCGGCGGCGACCGCCCAGGCGAGGCCGAGGCGTCCGCTCCCCCAGCCCCACGATGGGCCCTCGACCAGGGCGAGGGTGAGCGCGCCGATCGCCACCGCCAGCAGCAGCGCGCCGCGCACGTCCGGGATCTTGGTGACCGACTCGTCGCGGGATCTCGGCACCCATGCGGCCGCGGCGAGGAGCGCGACGACCCCGATCGGCACGTTGACCAGGAACACCCAGCGCCAGGACGCCTCGACGAGCACGCCGCCGACCGCGGGGCCCAGCGCTGCGGCGAGCGCGCCCGTGGCCGCCCAGACGCGGACTGCGCGGGCCCGGTGCTCGGGCGGCGCCGCCGCGATGACGAGGCCCAGGCTCGCCGGGGTCAGCAGGGCGGCGCCGGCGGCCTGCAGCACGCGGAAGCCGACGAGCCACCAGATGCCTTCGCTGGCCGCGCATGCGGCGCTGGCGGCGGTGAAGACCGCCAGACCGATCAGGAATCCGCCCTTGCGTCCGTATCGGTCGGCGATCCGCCCGGCCGGGACGAGCAGCGCGGCGTAGACGATCGCGTAGCCGTTGAGCACCCAGGACAGCTGCGACAGCGTGCTGCCGGGGAAATCGGCGCCGATGGCGTCGAACGCGACGTTGACGATGAACACGTCCAGGCTCGCCATGAACGCGGCGAGCGAGAGCACCGCAAGGACCACGCCCGGGCGCTGACTTGGATTGGCCATAGTCAGCAAGCTAACTGGCTGACTATGGGTGACGCAAGCTAGGTTGGAGCCTATGACGGACGACACGGCCATCCTCGAAGGCGCCCTGGCGAACCGCTCGGCGTGGCGCGCCGACCGCTGCCCGGTCGGCAAGGCCCTCGAGGTGATCGGCACCCGGTCGGCGATGCTGATCATGCGCGAGGCGTTCTACGGCACCACCCGCTTCGACGACTTCGCCGAGCGCGTCGGCGTCACCGAAACCGTCGCCGCCGCCCGGCTGCGGGAACTGACGGCGGCGGGGTTGCTGCGCCGCGAGCCCTACCAGGATCCTGGCCAGCGCACCCGGCACGAGTACCGGTTGACCGACATGGGCCGCGACTTGCTGCCGGCCGTGCTCGGGCTCTTCGAGTGGGGCTCGAAGTACCTGTCCCCCGGCGGCCGCGGCCCGCTGCGGCTCGGCCACGCGGAGTGCGGCGCCGAGGCGCACGTCGCCGTCCGCTGCGAGCAGGGCCATGACATACCGTTGAACGAGCTGTCGCTCGCGTCCGCGCGCCGCCGCTGACCCCCGGGGCGCGCCGAGGCGTTCGGCAGCGGCGCCACAATCAGGTGGTGACTGTCGACGGGCTGCTGGTGATCGGCAGCGGGCCGGCCGGCGTCTCGGCCGCCGAGGCCTATCGCGAGCACGGGGGCGCCGGCCCGGTCCGGATCGTCAGCGCCGACATCGACCCGCCCTACAACCGTCCGCCGCTGTCGAAGGACTTCCTGCGCGGCGAGGTGGACGCCGCCTCGACCGCGCTGCACGACGACGGCTTCTACGCCGAGCGGGACATCGAGCTGCTGCTTGGCCGGCGCGTCGCCGAGCTGCTCGTCGCCGAGCGCGCGGCCACGCTCGACGACGGCCGCCGACTGCCCTACGCGGCGTGCGTGCTCGCCACCGGCTCAGTCCCGATCCGTCCGCCGATCCCCGGCGCGGACGAGCCACGGGCGATGGTCCTGCGCTCGCTGCGCGACGCCGACGCGCTGCGCAAAGCCGCCGAGACCGCGGATCGCGTGGTGGTGGCCGGCTCGGGGTTCATCGGCTGCGAGGCGGCGGCGTCGCTCGCCGCCCGGGGCCTCGACGTCACGCTGCTCACCAGCGAGCAGCGTCCGCACCAGGCGCGGCTCGGCGACTGGGCGGCCGAGCGCATCGCGCTGTGGCTGCGCGCCGCGGGCGTCACGTTGATCACCGGCGAGCGCGTCGCGCAGCTGTCCGCTGCGGAGGTGCGCACCGACACCGGCCGCTCGCTCGGCGCCGACCTCGTGCTGTTCGCGACCGGCGTGCGGCCGCAGGCTCAGCTGGCGGTCGCCGCAGGCCTGGCGATCGAGCGCGGCCGCGTGCGGGTGGACGCGTCGATGCGCACGACCGGCGACCGTGTGTTCGCCGCCGGCGATGTCGCGCACGCCGACAACGCGAGCGCCGGCCGGGCCATTTCGGTCGAGCACTGGGGCGACGCGATGACGATGGGCGAAATAGCCGGGCGCAACGCAGCCGGCGACGACGGGCGCTGGAGCGAGCCGCCGGGCTTCTGGTCGACCATCGGCGACCGTACCTTGAAGTATTGCGCCTGGAGCGACGGGTTCGACGACGTCCGGGTCGACGCCGACCCGAACGGCGCGTTCACCGTCTGGCACGGCAAAGACGGCGTGGTCGTCGGCGTGCTCACCGTCGACCACGACGAGGACTACGAGCGCGGCCAGCAGCTCGTTCAGGCCGGCGCGCCGTGGTGACGGCGCCCCCAGTCGAGCCGCTGGATCTAACGCGCGCCGAGCGGCCGGCACGAAGCCGGCCGCTCGGCGGCGATCACGCGACGTCGTAGCGGTCCAGGTTCATCACCTTGTCCCACGCGGCGACGAAGTCGCGCACGAACTTCTCCTTGGCGTCGTCCTGGGCGTAGACCTCGGCGACGGCGCGCAGCTCGGAGTTCGAGCCGAACACCAGATCGGCGCGGGTGCCCGTCCACTTCACGGCGCCTGAAGAGTCCTTGCCCTCGAAGCTGTCCGACTCGTCGCCGACCGACGACCACTGGACCTCCATGTCGAGCAGGTTCACGAAGAAGTCGGTGGTCAGCGCGCCGACCCGGTCGGTGAGCACGCCGTGCTTGGAGCCGCCGGTATTGGCGCCCAGGACCCGCAGGCCGCCGACGAGCACGGTCATCTCGGGAGCGCTGAGGTTGAGCAGGTTGGCGCGGTCGACGAGCAGGTACTCGGCCGGCAGCCGGTTGCCCTTGCCTGGCCAGTTGCGGAAACCGTCGGCCCTGGGCTCGAGAGCGGCGAACGACTCGGTGTCGGTCTGCTCCTGGGTCGCGTCGCCGCGGCCCGGGGTGAACGGCACGGTGACCTCGACACCGGCGGCCCTCGCCGCCTGCTCGACGCCCACGGCGCCGGCCAGCACGACGACGTCCGCGAACGAGACGGGCGTGGCCGACGACTGCGCGATGCCCTCGAGAGTGCGGATGACAGTGGCCAGCTCGTCGGGCTGGTTGACCTCCCAACCGCTCTGCGGCTGGAGCCGGATGCGCCCGCCGTTCGCGCCGCCGCGCTTGTCGCTGATGCGGAACGACGAGGCCGCGGCCCACGCCGTCGACACCAGCTGCGACACGGTCAGGCCGGAGTCCGCGATCTGCTGCTTGAGCGTGGCGATGTCGGCGTCGCCCAGCTCGCCGGGGGCGGCCGGGATCGGGTCCTGCCAGAGCAGTTCCTCCTGCGGCACCTCCGGGCCGAGGTAGCGCTGGATCGGGCCCATGTCGCGGTGCGTCAGCTTGTACCAGGCGCGCGCGAACGCGTCGGCGAACTCGGCCGGGTTCTCGTGGAAGCGGCGGGAGATCGGCTCGTAGATCGGGTCGAAACGCAGCGCGAGGTCAGTGGTGAGCATCGTCGGCTTGCGCTTGTTCGGGGTGCCGTCCGGGTCGGGGATGGTGGCCTCGGCGTCCTTAGCCACCCACTGGTTGGCGCCGGCCGGGCTCTGCTCCAGCTCCCACTCGAAGCCGAACAGGTTGTCGAAGTAGCCGTTGCTCCACTGCGTCGGCGTCGAGGTCCAAGTGACCTCGAGACCGCTGGTGATGACGTCGCCGAGGGCGCCGGTGCGCAGGCCTTGCTTCCAGCCGAAGCCGAGCTGCTCGATTGGCGCGCCCTCGGGCTCCGGTCCGACGAACTGGTCGGGATCACCTGCGCCGTGCGTCTTGCCGAAGGTGTGGCCGCCGGCGATCAGCGCGACGGTCTCCTCGTCGTTCATCGCCATCCGGGCGAACGTCTCGCGGATGTCGCGGGCGGAGGCGAGCGGGTCGGGGTTGGCGTTCGGGCCCTCGGGGTTGACGTAGATCAGGCCCATCTGGACGGCGCCCAGGGGCTGCTCGAGCTCGCGGTCGCCGGTGTAGCGGTCATCGCCGAGCCAGGTCTCCTCCGGGCCCCAGTAAACGTCCTCGTCCGGCTCGAACACGTCGGCCCGGCCGCCGGCGTAGCCGAAGGTCTCGAAGCCCATCGACTCGAGCGCGACGTTGCCGGCCAGCACGATCAGGTCGGCCCAGGACAGCGCGTTGCCGTACTTCTTCTTGACCGGCCAGAGCAGGCGGCGGGCCTTGTCGAGGTTGCCGTTGTCCGGCCAGCTGTTGAGCGGCGCGAAGCGCTGCATGCCCGCGCCCGCTCCCCCGCGGCCGTCGTCGATGCGGTAGGTGCCGGCGCTGTGCCACGCCATCCGGATGAACAGGCCGCCGTAGTGGCCGAAGTCGGCCGGCCACCAGGGCTTCGAGGTCGTCAGCACCTGCTCGAGGTCGGCCTTGACTGCCGAGAGGTCGAGGGTCTGGAACGCCGCGGCGTAGTCGAAGTCGGCGTCCAGCGGGTTGGCGGCCGCCGCGTGCTTGCGCAGGATCTTGAGGTTCAGCTGGTTGGGCCACCAGTCGCGGTTGCTGCCGCCCTCGACCGGGTAGGGGCGACGGCCGTGGGCGACCGGGCACTTGGCCTCGTCGCTCGCCTCCGGCTCGTTCATCTCGCGGACGACTGCGTCAGGATGATGCTCGGACACTGGTGAATTCCCTTCGGGGTTTGCGGACGGTTCGGTTTCAGGAACGGGTTGGGGTCGGGGCTGTGGTCGAGTCAGCCGAGCAGCTGGCGCAGACGCCCCAATAGACGACCTCGGCCTCGTCGATCACGAAGCCGTGGTCGTCCTCGGCGGTCAGGCAGGGCGTGGCGCCGACGGCGCAGTCGACGTCGGCGATGACGCCGCACGAGCGGCACACGACGTGGTGGTGGTTGTCGCCCACCCGCGCCTCGTAGCGGGCGACCGAGCCGGCCGGCACGATGCGCCGCACCAGCCCGGCGGCGGTGAGGGCGCGCAGCACGTCATACACCGCCTGATGGGAGACCTCGCCGATCTCCGCGCGGACGAGGCCGATGATCGCCTCGGTGTCGGCGTGCGGGCGCTCGTGGACGGCGGTCAGGACCGCCAAGCGAGGACGGGTGACCCGGAGCTCGGCGTCGCGGAGCATGCGCTCGGCGTCGGCGATTGTGGGCACGTCCCCATCCTTGTCCCTTTTCTGGATCGAATCAAGTTAAGCCTGGCGCCCGTCCCTTCTCCTGGTTCGGTGGCGTTCGCTGGCGGCCTCGAAATGGACGTCACGGAACCAGGAGAAGCGAATCCGCGCCTGGACTTCAGCTGCTGAGCGGGATGAGGAGTTGGGCGGCGCCGGTGGGCGTCTCGGCTTCGTCGAGCATGGCTGCGGCGACGGTCGCGCGGCTGATCGCTCGAGGGACGATCCGTTTCGGCGCGTCTGCCAGCGGGACGCGCCGATGCGGGACCAGGGGGCCGTCGGTGAGCCGGGCGGCGTGGAAGACGGTGCCGTTCGCGGCCAGGACGGCCTGGTCGGCCGCGGTCTTGTCGGCCAGTTCGGCTTTCAGGACGAGCCCGAGCAGCGAACGCGTGAGCAGGCCGGCGGCCTGGGCGGAACTCCCGGTGCCGTAGGCGCCGAGCCAGATCACCCGCGCGCCCGGCCGGGCGGTCAGCGCACGCGCGCCGGCGAGCAAGGTGCTGCTCTGATCGCCTTTGCGGCGGCCGAGGCCGGAGACGACGACGTCGGCGCCGGCGATTGCGCGGGCGATCGAGTCGTGGTCGTGCACGTCGGCGGCGATCCGGGTGATTCGCTGATCGTTCGGGAGGTCGATCCGGTCAGGGTCGCGGGCGATGGCGGTGACGCTGTGCCCGCGTTCGTAGGCTTGCCTGGCAAGTTGGTGGCCGGTGGCGCCGGAGGCGCCGAGGACGGCGATACGCATGAGAATCCCTCACCTGCCGGCTCAGCGCGCCGGCATGGGCGAGTCGGCGAGTGAGGTCATGAGCAGGTCGACGGCGGCCTCGTGAACCCCGGGCGCCGCGGCCAGAAAATCACGGCTGTGCAGCGACCACGGCTGGCCGTCGATCGCGGTGACCGTTCCGCCGGCCTCCTGCACGAGCAGGGCCCCGGCGAGCAATCCGGAGCGGACGGCGCTGTGTTGCCAGAAGAGGTCCATCCGAGCGGCGGCGACGTGGATGAGTTGCAGGGTCGAGGGCACTGCGGATCGCGTCAGGCCGGCGGCGCCCATCATCGCGGCAAGGGTGCGCCCGATCAGCTCGAAGGTCTCGGTGCTCTCCCGGGGGCTGGCCTGCCCGGTGCCGACCAGCGCGGCCCGGAACTCGGTCTTGGCGGAGACGCGCAGGCGCGTGCCGTTGTGAAAGGCGCCGTGGCCGCGTGTCGCGGTGTAGGTCGCGTCCTCGAGCGGGACGTACACCACGGTGAGGACGGGCTCGTTGTCCCGAACCAGGGTGGCGCTCGTGGCCCATTCTCGGATGCCCTGGACGTGATTGATCGCGCCCTCCGCGGGATCAATCACCCACCACTCGCCCGCGGGCAGCGGGCCGTCATCGAGTTCGTCCTCGACCCACCCGGCGCCGGGCCGAGCCTGCGCCAACCGTGGACGTAACACCGCCAGCGACTTCTGGTCGATGCGGTGGATGGCGTCATAGACACCATCGCGGGTCAGCGGCGCTCGCGTGCTGGCGAACTCTTCGCGCAGCCGGTCGCCGGCGGCGTGCACCGCAGCGACCACCTCGGGCAGCACGGCGGCGTACTCGTCAGACATCAGTTGTTCCTCTCGTTCGGTGACACACCGGCTCCCCCGGCGAGTCCTGTCTGTCGAACGATAAGGACCACCTGGCCTGACCGCCAATGCATTCTTTGCACCCGTACTATTACCTGTATGCATCTGGACCTGAACCTGCTGACGGCGTTGGACGCCCTTCTCGAAGAGGGCAGCGTCACGGGCGCCGCGGACCGGCTCTACCTGTCGCAGCCGGCCATGAGCCGGACGTTGGGCCGGATCCGCGCGCTGACCGGCGATCAGATCCTGGTCCGCACGGGGCGGACCATGACTGCGACGCCCTACGCGATGACGGTCCGCGAGCAGGTGCACCTGCTCGTGCGCGACGCCGAGGCCGTCCTCAGCCCGGACCACCGACTCGATCTTGCGACGCTGCAGCGCACCTTCACCATTCAAGGTCACGACGCGCTGATCACCTCGATGGCGCCGGCACTGCTGCAGGCCCTCCCCCGCGACGCCCCCGGCGTCGTGCTGCGGTTCCTGGCCGAAGGGCCTGCCGACACCAGCGACCTGCGACAGGGACGGGTCGATCTCGAACTTGGGGCCAGCGAGCCGACCCGACCAGAAATACGCCACGAAGTCCTCGGCGCCGGCCAGCTCCAGGTCGTGCTGCGAGCGAATCATCCTTTGCTCAGCGGACGTCTCACGACCAGGAGATACGCCGCCGCCGAGCACGTCGTCGTGACTCGTCGAGGACGCCTGCACGATCACGTCGACGACGCCCTCCGCGCCCAGGGACACCGGCGCCGGGTCATCGCGGCAGTTCCCACCATCGCCGCGGCGCTGCTCATCGTCCACGCCAGCGACGCGATCACGACCATCGCCGCCGAGACGGCGACGCCGCTGATGGCGGGGCTCGGACTGCAGACCAGACGAGTGCCCGTGAGGCTGCCGCCGCTGGTCGCGATCAGCGCCTGGCACCAGCGCTACAACACCGACCCCGCCCACCAATGGCTGCGCGCGCTCGTCCGGCAAACCTTCGGCCAAGCCGGCGCCCGCGCCCCTTCGCCGTAGAGGGTCATCGAAGGGGCCGGACTCAGCCGAGATCGGTGAGCGCCTCGTCCGTGACCCGGGCCTACGTTGAACGGCCGGTTGTTCAGGCAGCCTGGAGCGAGCGCTTGGACAGCCCGATGGCGAAGCCGCCGATGGCGGTGGCCGGCACCGCTGCGGGGTCGGTGGCCGCGCCGAGCGTCACGAACAGCGGCGTGAAGTGCTCGACGGTGGGGTGCGCGTACGGCATGCCGGGAGCGTTCGTGCGAAATCCGGCGAGTTCGTCGACGTCTCCGCGAGAGAGCGCGTCTGCAGCCCAGGAGTCGAAGTCAGAAGACCAGCCTGGGACGTTGTCCGGTCGACGCCAGTCGAGATACGGCAAGCCATGTGTCATATAGCCCGAGCCGATCACCAGCACCCCCGCCTCGCGCAACCCGCGAAGACGGCGTCCCAGGTCGACCAATCGAGCGGGATCGTGGGTGGGCAGGCTGAGCTGGAGCACCGGAATGTCAGCGTCTGGATACATGATCTTCAGCGGCACCCAGGCGCCGTGGTCCAGGCCGCGCGTCCGGTGTTCGTGGACTGGCTCGCTGTGCGGCATGAGCTTGGCGACCTGCTCGGCGAGTTCGGTGGCCGCTGGCGTGTCGTAGCGCATGGCGAAGTACATCGGGTCGAAGCCGCCGAAGTCGTAGACCAGTTCGGCGGGTCGGCTGCTGCTGATGCTCAGCGGCGCGGCTTCCCAGTGGGCCGAGACGATGAGGATCGCTTTCGGCTTCGGCAGTGCGCGAGCCCACGCGTGGAGCTCGGTCATCCAGTCGGCCATCTCGAACAGCATGGGGGCGCCGTGGCTGATGTAGAGGCTCGGCAGCGGGCCATCGTCGGAGTGCCACGCGCGATGGGCTGCGGCGCGCTCAGCCGCGGCCGCTCGGCCCAAGTGCGCGGCGAATGGATGCTGAGCGGGGATACGGCTGTCCGCAACCGCGGTGGTCGACGAGCTTCGCGGTGTTGACATGTCTGCCTCCTCGAAAGACGGCTTCTCGGCTGGGTTTGCCGAGCGCGGTGCGCGGTTGAATGTGGGCTGGCGCGGCGCGGACGGCTGCCTGTCCGCGCCCGCCGACAGCCTGTGCTGAGCTGACTAGGCGAGGACGCCGAAACCGCCCGTCCAGGAGACCTTCTCGCCGACCGCCAGGGTGAGCTGCAGGAAGCCAAGCGCCTCCAGCTCACGAGCCCGGCTGAGCGCGCCAGCGTCGATGGCCTTGAGGCCGCCGGCTGCGACAACGTCGGACAGGAGCGCTTTGGCTTCCGCGTCGTCGCCGGCGATGAGCACCGTCGTCGGCACCGGCCCAACGGATCCTGAGGCGAGAGTGGCGGCGAACGTGGTGTTGAACGCCTTCAGCACCCGCGATTGCGGCAGCGCGGCCGCGATCTCGGCGGCGGCAGAGCCATCGGCCGCAACCGTGAGGGAGTCGAACGTCTCGAAGTCCAGCGGATTCGTGATGTCGACGACGATCTTGCGCGCGAGCTGGTCGGCGCGCTTGGCGATCACGTCGGCCACCGCCGGATAGGGCACCGCGAGGACCACGATGTCGCCCGTAACCACCTCGTCGGCACGGGATTCGTTGTTGAATTCCTCGACCGTGTTGCCGCCCTTGCGGGCGAGGCCCGCGATGGCCCGGCCCATGTTGCCGGTTCCGATGATGCTGATGTGCGTCATGCCGTGCTCCTCGTCGAGCGGAAAGGGTTTGATTGTTGCTTCAACCATTACGTTAGCGCAAAACACTTGAAGCTTCAACTGCTCCCTGGCAGAATGCGGCCGTGGACACCGAGTGGCTGACTCAAGAGGAACGGGCCGCGTGGGTACGCCTGGCCGCCCTCGTCGAGCTTCTTCCCGGGGTGCTTGACGGTCAGCTTCGGCGTGACGCGGACCTGACGCACTTCGAGTACTACGCGATGGCGATGTTGTCAGAGGCGCCTCGGGCCACTCTGCGGATGACGGCGCTGGCCGCGCAGACCAACGCGACCCTGTCTCGGCTTTCCCATGTCGTGAGCCGCCTCGAGCACCGAGATTTGCTGGAGCGCTTTCCCTGTCCGGAAGACACTCGGGCGACCAACGTCCGGCTCACGCCTGCGGGACGGAAGACGGTCGTGCGCGCGGCGCCCGGCCACGTCGCCAATGTCCGCGAGCACGTGATCGCCGCCCTCTCGCCGCGACAGATCCGGCAACTGACCGCGATCACCGAGGCCATCCTGGGTCGGCTCGATCCTGACGAGAAGATGACGCCGACCTATCACCGGTACGACGCCGAGTGAGCCCGCCCGGCCGACCAGGGCCAATGAGATCCGTACGACCCCGGCCGCGTGGCCAGGACCAGCTCCGCCGGTGTCCTCAGCCGGCATCTCGGAGTGACAAGCTGCGCGCGAATTCGGCGATCTGGGCGGACTCACTCGAGTTGCTGGGGTTCGACGTCCCCGACGCGGTGACCGTCACCGCCCCAGTTGGCCTTGTTCATCCGCGACGGCTGCACCCGCGGCGGCTCGCCCTCCTGCTTCGGGAAATTCGGCGGGTACGGCGCGTCGCCCAGGCCGCGATCGGTCTCATCGCGCTCGGCCCACTCCAGCAGCGACTCCAAGGCGAACACCGCGTCGTCGATCCCGGCATGCAGGTCGCCCAGCCGCGCGAACCGCGCAGGCATGGTCGCGATCGTGAAGTCGCTCATCTCGACGTCCGGCAGCTCGTCCCACGTCAGGGGCGCGGACACCGGACCCCACGGCTTACCGCGCACCGAGTACGCCGCCGCGATCGTCCTATCCCGTGCGTTCTGGTTGTAGTCGAGGAACACCTTGCCGTCGCCGCGTTCCTCCTTCCACCAGGCCGTCGTCACCAGATCGGGCGCGCGCCGTTCCACCTCGCGCGCGAACGCCAGCGCCGCGCGCCGCACCTCGCGGAAGCCGAACCGTGGCTCGATCCGCACGTAGACGTGGATGCCCTTCGAGCCCGACGTCTTCGGCCAGCCGACCGCGCCGAGCTCGTCCAGCACCTCGTGCACGACGCCGGCCACCGACTTGCAGGACTCCAGGTCGGCCCCCGGCCCGGGGTCGAGGTCGATGCGCCATTCGTCCGGGTGCTCGGTGTCCGCGCGCCGCGAGTGCCACGGGTGGAACTCCACCGTCGACATCTGCACCGCCCACGCCACCGCCGCCAGCTCGGTCACGCACAGCTCGTCCGCAGTGCGCCCGGACGGGAAGCGGACCTGGACGGTCTCGACCCATTCGGGCGCGCCTTTCGGCAGCCGCTTCTGGTAGATCTTCTGGCCGTCGGTCCCCTCCGGATAGCGGTGCAGCATGCACGGCCGCTCGCGTAGCGCGCGCACGATGCCGTCGCCGACCGAGAGGTAGTAGTTGACGAGGTCGAGTTTCGTCTCGCCCCGGGTGGCGAAGTAGACGCGGTCCGGATTGCTGATCCGCACCCGGTGCGGCCCGACCTCGACCTCCACACTCGGCGCCGGCATGCCCGCACGGTAGCGCGGCCGCCGCGTGCGGCTGAGGAAGCTCGGAGATCGCGCGCGGTCACTCTCGGTCGAAAGCGGCACACCGTGGGTAGCTTGAGAAGCAGTAGGAGCTTCCGAAGAGCCCGTCCGTCGACCCAGGCGGCCCGACAAGATCGCTGATACTCGACCAATGCCCGCAAAATCGCCCGTAGCAGTTGGACGCTGACCCTCGTGGTCTTCGTCGTCGGGGTCGCCGCGGCCATGCTGCTCGGGCTGGGATATGTGCTGCAGCAGCGGGTGGCCGCCACCGCCGAGCTGGCGAATCTATTGTCCTTTCGGCTGCTGGCCGGCCTGATGCGCCGCCCGGCCTGGTGGGCCGGCATCGGCGCGATGATCGTCGGCGAGGTGTTGGCCGGGCTGGCGTTGCGGCTGGCCAGCGTCGCGCTCGTCGAGCCGCTGCTGTCCACCAGCCTGCTGTTCGCACTCGGTTTCGCGAACCTGCTGTCCCGGCGGCGCATGTGCTGGCAGGAGATCGCCGGCACGGTGCTGCTGTCCGCCGCGCTCGGCGTGTTCATCGCGGTGGCCCGCCCGCGCAGCACCGCGGCGCCCGAGCCGTCGTTGGGCGTCCTCGTGCTGGCGGTCGGCTCAGTCGTCGGCGTCGTGGCGGTGTTGGTGGCGGTCGGCAGGCGCCGCGGCCTCGTCGCCGAGTCGGTCCTCCTCGCGCTTGGCGCCGGCCTGCTGCTCGGTCTGCAGGACGCCGGCACCCGCGCCGCGCTGACCGCCGCCGACCGGCATGGCGCGGCGGCCGTGCTCTACAGCCCCTGGCTGTACGTCGTCGTCGGCGCCGCCGTGCTGAGCCTGCTGCTCTCGCAGAGTGCCTTCAAGGCCGCGCGGTTGGACGCGTCGCTGCCGCCGATCGCCGCCGCCGAGCCGCTGGCTGGCATCCTGCTCGGCGTGACGTTGCTCGGCGACGTCATGTCCGTCAGCGTGGCCGGGCTCGCGGTCGAGGCGATCTGCGTGGTGGCGATGGTCGGCGGCGTGGTGCTGATCGGCCGCTCGCCGAGCCTGGCCGGCCACCACCTTCCGGGTGTCGCCGAGCGCTACGACCTGCTCGCCGCGACCCGCGCGGAGCAGGCCGCCGCCCGCCGCGCCGCCTGAGCCTGCCAGTGCGGCCCGGCGCCGTCGTTGAGTGGTGCGTTAGGCGTTCGATGGCGCGTTGAATCGCACCACTGAACGCCTAACGCACCACCGAACTGACATCGTCAAGAAGGCGGCGCGACCGGCGG
>NZ_CAXULP010000001.1:0-748381 GCF_964251945.1 uncultured Jatrophihabitans sp. | reverse complement strand
CCTGGGCGTGGCGACCGGCGGCCTGGGCGTGGCGACCGGCGGCCTGGGCGTGGCGACCGGCGGCCTGGGCGTGGCGGCCGGCGGCTTCGGCGCGGCCGGCGGCTTCGGCGTGGCGACCGGCGGCTTCGGCGTGGCGACCGGCGGCTTCGGCGTGGCGACCGGCGCGCGGCGCGGGCGCGGGCGCGTGTAGGCGAGGCTCACCGGCCGTGACGTGGCTTTCCACGGCGTCGTCACCCTGACGGCGACCGTGCCGGCGTGGTGCGCAGGTGCGCGGAACACGATGGTCGAATCCGAGTGACGTGCGAATCGGCGCACCGTGACGCCGCCGACCCGTACCGCCGCCGCGCCCGCAAGATGCGTGCCATGCAACGTGACGGTCCCACCGGCGAGCGGGACCGCGGCGCGGGGCGCGGTCAGCGTCGGCGTCTGGCCGGTCAACGGCCGGACGGCGCCCCGGTAGACACCGTCCTGCGCGATCAGGTCGGCTAATGCGGCGCGCCGGATCACCGAGCCGCTCTGCGGCGCCTCGATGACCATCCCCTTGCCGGCATAGATCGCGACGTGCCCCGTGCCGCCGGAAAGGTACCCGGAGAAGAAGACCAGATCGCCGGGCAGCAGCTGCTTGCGAGTGGGGTGGTAGGCGCCGGCAGAACGCTGCGCAGCGGCCAAATGGGGAAGCGACAGGTACGCCCCCCATGCGTACATCGCCAGGCCCGAGCAATCGAAGCCGACGACGTGGCAGTCGAGGTCGCCGCCGCTGCCCGGGTCGCACTTCCCAGCGGTCGGTGAGCCGGCGTTGCCACCTGCCCAGGAATACGGCAGGCCGAGCCACGACTCGGCCCGCCTGACCGCGCTGCGTCCCATGGCCGGTGTCCAGTACTCGGACTTCTGTGCCGTCGCCGGGGCCTTGTACGCGCTCAGCAGCCGCGCCGACAGAGCCTGTTCCTGGCGGGCCGTCAAGCCATGCTGGATCGGCGCGTCCAACGACATCGTGCGGACCGCAGCGCGCGGCACGATGCCCGAGGCCGTCACGGCGTCCACGGCGTTCGCGGGGTCCGGGGCGTTCGCGGCAAGTTGGGCCTTCGCGGCGAGCTGGGCCTTCGCGGATGCGCCGCGCGGCGTGACGAGGTGGTCGCGCGACGCGGCGGCGGCCGCGCTCAGCGGACGTTCGCCCTGCGCGGGCACGAAGCGGGCCGCGTCGCTCCGTTCGCCTGACAAAGCCGTGGCGGCAAGGGCGGCCAGAGCCGTCACCACGACGAGAGCGAGCCGCCATGACTGCTTGGCCGAGCGCCGGGGTGCGACATCTGGACGAGGGCGGAGGTCCGGCATTGCGGACACCAACGGATCTCGGCCAAGTCGCACCGAGACACCATCGGCCGAGTTTCCCGCCAGTTGAGCGTCGCGTGCAGCGAACCTTTGTCCCAACCCCGGATCGAGCAATAGACCTGGTCGAGGTTGCGAGCCCCCGTATCGGTGCAGAGGCGCGGCAGGTCAGCCCTGCTCGCGCAGGGCGCGCAGTCCTTCCTTCAGCGAGCCCATCGTCGCGAGGACGGCGGTCGGCTCGTAGCCGCAGTGCGCCATGCAGTTGTTGCAGCGCTCGTCCCTGCCGCGGCCGTACTTGTCCCAGTCGGTCGTCTCGACGAGTTCCTTGTACGTCTTCACGTACCCGTCGGACATCAGGTAGCACGGCTTCTGCCAGCCGAGCAGCGAGTAGGACGGGATGCCCCACGCGGTGCACGCGAACTCCCGCTTGCCCTCGAGGAAGTCGAGGAACAGCGGCGAGTGGTTGAGCCGCCAGCGCTTGCGGTTGCCGTCGCCGAACGCCTTCTTGAACAGCTCGCGGGTCTCGGTGACGCCCAGGAAGTGGTCCTGGTCCGGCGCCTTCTCATACGCATAGGCCGGCGAGAGCATCATGCTGTCGACCTTGATGTCGTCGTTCAGGTAATTCAGCACGTCAATGATCGTCTGCGGCGTGTCGGTGTTGAAAAACGTCGAGTTGGTGGTGACCCGGAAGCCCTTGTCCTTGAGGAACTTGATCGCCTCGATCGCCTCGTCGAACACCCCTTCCTTCGACACCGACTCGTCGTGCCGCTCGCGCAGGCCGTCGATGTGGATCGCAAACGACAGGTACTGCGACGGCTTGAGGTCGAAGCGGTCGAACCGCTTGCGCACGAGCTCGGCGTTGGTGCAGAGCACGACGTACTTCTTGCGCTTGGTCAGCTCGTTGATCATGACGTCGATCTGCGGGTGCATGAACGGTTCGCCGCCGGCGATCGAGACGACCGGCGCGCCACTCTCCTCGACCGCGGCGACGGCCTGCTCGACCGGCATGCGCTGGCGCAGTATCTCGTGCGGGTGCTGGATCTTGCCGCAGCCGTTGCACGCCAGGTTGCAGGCGAACAGCGGCTCGAGCTCGACGACGAGCGGGAACTTGTCCCGCTTCTTGATATAGCGCTGGTTGATCGCGTACCAACCGATACGCACGGCTTGCCTGATCGGAACAGCCATTACTGAGCGACCTCCTTCGGGAGGGTGAATGTGATCTCTTCCCGCGCGACCGTCTGCTCGACGACCTCGACGGGACCCAACGCCCGCAGCGTGCCGATGACCTCGTCCACGAGGTGCGGCGGTGCGGAAGCCCCCGCGGTCAAACCGACCGTCCGGGCGCCGACGAGCCATTCTGGCAGCAACGCCGTGGCGTCGTCGACGAGGTGCGCGGGCGCGCCGGCGCGAGCTGCGACCTCGGCCAGGCGCAGCGAGTTCGACGAGTTCGCCGAACCGAGGACGATGACGACGTCCGAGTTGCCAGCGATGGCTTTCACGGCAGCCTGGCGGTTCGTCGTCGCGTAGCAGATGTCGTCGGTGGCCGAGGATGCGATCAGCGGGAATCGGCGGCGCAGCACGTCTACCGTGGCCGCGGCGTCGTCGATCGCGAGCGTCGTCTGCATCAGGAACGCGACCCGGTCGGGATCCTCGGCGACCACGCGCTCGGCGTCCTGCGGGGTCTCGACCAGGGTGATCTTGCCGGGCACCTCGCCGAGGGTCCCTTCGGTCTCGTCGTGGCCGTCGTGGCCGATCAGCACGACCGTGTCGCCGCGGGTGGCGAACCGGCGCGCCTCGGCGTGCACCTTCGCGACGAGCGGGCAGGTGGCGTCGATGACCTTGAGCCCGCGCCGCTCGGCCTCCGCCCGGACGGCCGGCGCGACCCCGTGGGCGGAGAAGACGAGCGTGGTGCCGTCGGGCACCTCGTCGAGCTCCTCGACGAAGACGGCGCCGCGCTGTTCGAGATCGCGGACGACGTGCGCGTTGTGCACGATCTGGCGCCGCACGTAGATCGGGTGCGGGTAGCGCTCGAGCGCCGCGTCGACGATGTCGATCGCGCGGTCGACGCCGGCGCAGAACGAGCGCGGCGCGGCGAGCACGATCGTGCGCGGCCCGGCCAGCTCGGCCCATCGGCGCAGCGCCGGTCCGGTGCGGGCGAGGTTGCGCAGCGCCCTGATTCCGGCCGTGACAGTGGCCGGCCGCACCAACGGCGTCATCGCGGTGTCGACGATCACCCGAACCACCGCGATCGGCCGCGGGGTGTCCGAACGGTGCTCGTGCGCCGCCCGCACGATCGCGGCCGACTCCATGTCCACGGCCAGCGCGCCGGTGGCGGCCAGCCGCTCGCGCTCGTCCGGGCCGCCCACGATGGTGTCCCGGCTGAGGATGGGACCGGTCTGCACCCGCAGGCCGCGGGCGCGCAGCTCGGCGACCAGCGGCGCGGTCTCGCGCAGGGTGATACGGCCGGCGGCGTCGCGCACTTCGCTGGCGACCACGACGTCGCCTGGCCGCAGCGAGGGGTCGAGGCCCCCGGCCACGCCCGCGACGACCAGCACTGCCGGCAGGTCGCGCGCCAGTTCAGGCAGCCACCGCGCGACCTTCACCGGACCCATGCCGCACCGGGCCAGCCGCGCCTCGGGCACCCGGCCGCGCAGCGCCTGGTACTCGCTGCGCAGCGCGGTGACGACAAGCAGGTCGACGCTCATCCGGGGCCCGCGTCCTGGTAGTCGAGCCAGCGCCCGAGCGCGCTGAGCGGGAACGCGAGGCGGTACATCTCGTAGTTGATGTAGAAGTCGCCGGGGAAGCCGGTGCCGGTGTACAGGTCCTCGTCCCAGCCGCCGTCGGCGCGCTGCTGGGCGACCAGCCAGGCCACGCCGCGTTCCACCGCCGGGTGGTCCGGGTCGGCGGCCAGCAGCGCGAGCAGCGCCCATGCGGTCTGCGACGCGGTCGAGTCGCCCCGGCCGCGCCAGGCGTCGTCGGTGTAGGAGCGCAGGTCCTCGCCCCAGCCGCCGTCGGCATTCTGGTGCTCGGCCAGCCAGGCGATCGCGCGGGTGATCGCCGGGTCGTCGGGTGCCACGCCGGCCGCCACCAGGGCCGGCACGGCGGCGCCGGTGCCGTAGACGTAGTTCGCGCCCCAGCGGCCGAACCACGCGCCGTCCGGCTCCTGGGCGTCGAGCAGCCAGCGCACCCCGCGACGGGTGGGCCGGCCGTCGGCGAGTCCGCGGTGTCCGAGCATCTCGACGACGTGCGCGGTGACGTCGGCCGACGGCGGGTCGATGACCGCGCCGAAATCGCTGAACGGCACCTTTTCGACGAGCCGGCGGGTGTTGTCGGCGTCGAAGGCGCCCCACCCGCCGTCGCGTGACTGCATTCCGACCACCCATGCGATTCCGCGATCCATCGCCGGCTTGACGTGCGGCAGCGCGTGCTCGACCCGATGCAACGCGAGAACGACCTCGGCGGTGTCGTCGGTGTCCGGGTAACCGTCGTTGGCGAACTCGAAGGCCCAGCCGGCTGGCTCGAGGCCCGGCCTGCGCACCGCCCAGTCGCCGCTGACCCGGATCTCCTCGCCGAGCAGCCAGTCGACGGCCGAGACGACAGCGGGGTCGTCGGCGGCCATGCCCGAGTCGAGCAGCGCGATGACGGTCAGGCAGGTGTCCCACACCGGCGACTGGCAGGCCTCGAGGCGCCGGACCATACCGTCTGGTGTGGTCTCGTGGACGAGGAACATGTCGAGGCCGTTGACCGCCGCCGCGAGCACCGGATGCTCGAGTGAATAGCCGAGCAGGTGCAACGCGAGAATCGAATACACCCACGGCGGTTGGATGCCGCCCCATCCGCCGTCGTCCTCCTGCCGGGCGATGATCCACTCGGCGGCCTGGCGCAGCGCGAACTCCCGACCGGGCTGGATCGGCGAGCGGTCATAAAGCTTGAGCGCCTTGTCGACCATGTGGAAGCCCTGCGCGATCAGGCCGCCGCGGCGCTGCTCGCCCGTGCCGGCGCGGAGCTCGGTCAGCCGGAATGGCAACGGCCGGACCGGGCGCATCGTCGCGACGACAGTGATCGGCACTACCGTCTGACGGGCCCAGCACGCCCAGTCGTACTTGTTCAGCGGCGCCCAGGACGGCAGCAGCACGAGCTCCGGCGGCATCGAGGGCAGGTCGTCCCACGACCACTCGCCGAACAGCGCGAGCCAGATACGGGTGAACACGCGGCTCGCTTCGAGACCGCCGCCGGCGAGGACGAACTCGCGGGCGGCCCGCATGTGGGGCTCGTCGGGCTCGTCGCCGGCCAGCCGAAGCGCGGCATAGGCCTCCACGGTCGTCGACAGATTCCCCGGACCACCCTCGAAGTTGGCCCACGTCCCGTCGGCGCGCTGCTGGGAACGGATCCACCGTGCGGCCTGGTCGAGCTCGTCGTCTTGCACGATGCCGAGGAACTGCCGCAGCAGAAGGTCCTCGGCGTCCATGGTGACGTTGGTCCGCAGTTCGCCCTTCCACCATCCGGCGGGCGCCTGCCGATCACGCAGGTGCTGCTGCGCCCGGGCCACGGCGTCCGCGACGTCGTCAACGAATTCGACGTCGCCGTCGCGCTTGCTGGCGGTGGTCACGCTGCTCCCCTCAACTCAAGGCCGGACAACGCTACCGGGCCCGCCGCACCAAATACGCCGACATCCGCTCGAACTGCGCACTCGCGTCCTCCGGGAGATCGGCGGCACGTAAGACCTTCGCCGCGGCATCCAACAATCGCTCAGCTTCGGCGTTGGCCCAGCGGATGCCCCCGGCATCTTCGATCAAGCGCACGCCCAGCGCGATTTGTTCCTCGCTCTGCAGCGGACCGCCGGCCAGCAGTTCGGCGAGCCGTCCGGCCGAGTCGCCACCGGCGGACAAGGCGGCCACCACCGGCGCGCTGCGCTTTCCAGCGCGCAGATCCGACGACGCCGACTTGCCGGTGACGGCTGGGTCCCCGGTGATGCCGAGGACGTCGTCCACGAGCTGGAAGGCGAGACCGACCAGCTGGCCGTACTCGGCGAGGGCGTCGACGACGTCGTGCGCGGCCCCCGCGGCCTGCGCGCCGATCGCCGCAGAGCATGAGATCAGCGCCGCGGTCTTGCCGTGCTCCATCCGCACGACGTCATCGACTGTCGCGTCCTGGCGGCGCTCCAGCGCGAGGTCGCGCGACTGGCCGCTGATCAGCTCCTGCACGGTGCTCATCAGCAGCGGCAGACTCGAGCGCGAGCGCGCGCCGTCGCGGAGCAGGACCTCGATCGCGGCGGTGAGCATGGCGTTCCCGGCAAGGATCGCCTGCCCTTCGCCGAACACGACCCACCCCGTCGGTCGGTGCCGACGCTCGACGTCGCGGTCCATGATGTCGTCGTGCAACAACGAGAAGTTGTGCACGAGCTCGACCGCGACGGCCCCCGGCACGCCGGCCGCCGGGTCACCGGCCGCCTCGGCGGACAGGATCGCCAGCGCCGGCCGGATCGCCTTGCCCCCGCCGCCGGACACCGGCGTGCCGTCGGCTTCCCACCAGCCGAGCTGGTAACCGGCGACGAGGCGCATCTGCTCGTCGCCGAGCGCGCCGACAGCGGCGCGCAACGCCGGCTCGACGAGGCCGCGGGCGCGGGCGACGATCGCCGGCACAGTCGACATCTCGCTCATCGTGGGGTTGCTCACGCCGCGAACTCCACGAGGTCGGAGGATGCCACGCCGAGGATGTGCTGCGCCGCTGCCACGCCGCTGCGGACCGCGCTCTCCATGGTGTCCGGCCAGCCGGTCGCCGTCCACGCCCCGGCGAGCGCGACGCCGGGCAGCCCGGAATCCGGGCCGGGCCGAAGCGGCGCGGTGCCGGCGGCCTGCCGGAACGTGGCGTGCCGCTCGCGGGTGACGAACGCGTCCAGCACCTCGGCCCGCCGCGCCCGCGGGAACAGCTCGGCGAGCGCGGCGACGAATCGGTCGACGATGGCGCGGGCGGGCACGTCGATGAGGTCGTCGGCCGCCGACACGGTGACGGCGAGGTACTGGCCGCCCGGGCGCGAGCGGCGCAGTCCGGAGGACTCGGTGCGGTCGAACACCCACTGCACCGGCGTCCCCACGCCCGCGGCGAACGGCAGGTCGGTCACCGGCCGGTCGTAGACGACGTGCACGTTGACGATCGGCGCCGTCTGCAGCTGACGCGCCGGCGCGGCGGCGGTGCCCGAGAGGGCGGGGGCGAGCGCGAACAGCTCACGCGGCGGGACCGCCAGCACCACCGCGTCCGGGCGCACCTCCCGGACGCTGCCGTCGGCGCGGAAGCGCACGACCGGTCCGCCGCCGACCGTCTCCACCCGCGCGCCCAGCGTGACGGCCACCCCGGCGCCGGCGAGCGCGGCGCCCGCCGCGACGGAGTGCAGCTCGCCGAGCGGCGCGGTGGCGTGTCCGATGTCGGCCGCGGCGGCGGAGTCCAGCAGCCCGGTGCGGAACACCTTGGCGGCGAGCGCGAGCGACGCGTCGTCCGGGCCGAGGTTGAGTGTGGCGGTGGCGACGATGCCCCACAGCGCGGCGATGGTCGCGTCGTTCTGGCCGTGCCGGCGCAGGTACTCCCCCAACGTCCGGCGGTCGAGCGAGGGGTCGGCCGGGTTGAGCAGCCGCAGCGCCACCGCGCCGCGGACCGCGCGCGCCCGGTCGGCGACGCTGAGCAGCCGGTAACCGGCCAGCGCGGCGGTCAGGTGCGCCGGCGCAGGCACGCCCGAGGTGCGCCGCAGCCGGCCCGAGCGGCCTCCCGGTGCCAGCACCGGGATGTCGAGCCGGTCCTGCAGCGTGGTGAGCTCGGTGCCGCCGACGCGGTCGAGGAACCACCGGTATGCCGCGCAGCAGCGCAGGAACACGTGCTGGCCGTTGTCCACGGTCAGCTCCCCGCGCCGGAACGAGAACGCCGCGCCGCCGAGCCGCGGCCGGCTTTCGAGCAGCGTCACCGCACACCCTCGGTCGGCCGCGCGCAGCGCTGCGGCGATGCCGGCGAGCCCGCCGCCGACCACGACCACCGTGGGCTCAGCCACGACGGCTCTGCCCGGCCAGCGCGCCGACGGCGACGCGCAGCTTGTCCCGCGTCGGCAGCGAGGTCCGCTCGCGCATGACCCGCGAGGGGTCGGCCGCGATCCGGTTCAGCAGCTCGCGATAGATGCCGGCCATCGCGGCGCAGCAGGCCGCGCTGCGCCGGTCCAGCACGGCCAGCAGCCGGAGCCCTTCGTCGTAGCGACCCCAGGCCCGCGCCGCCTCGAACCGGATCACCTCGGCAAGCGCGCCGTTCTGCGGGTCCAACGTGCCATCCGGCAGGGTACGGAGTTCGCAATTGAACAGCGCGAGATCCTCTTTCGGCAGGTACTGCCGGCCGTTGCCGAGGTCTTCCCGGATGTCGCGCAAGATGTTCGTCAGCTGCAGCGCGACGCCTAGCTCGTCGGCCAGCCGGGCGGCGTCGGCGAAGCCCGCCGTCGACAGTGGCGGCGCGAAGACGCCCAACGAGAGCCGGCCGATCGAGCCAGCGACATTGCGGCAGTAGCGCACCAGGTCCTCGAGCGTGTCGTAGCTGACGCCGGCGACGTCCATTTCGCAGCCGTCGACGAGCTCGCCGAACGCCGCCAGCGGGATCGGGAACCGGCCGGCGGCGTCGGCCAGCGCGACGGCCACCTCGTCATCGAGATGGTCGCCAGGCGCGAGCGCGACCTCGCGCGCGTCGGCGAGCAGCCGCAGCTTGTCCTCAGCCGGCAACGTGCCGTCGCCGATGTCGTCGACGCGTCGCGCCATCGCGTAGACGGCGGACAGCGCGCGTCGCTTCGGCTCGGGCAGCAGCCGGATGCCCCAGGCGAAGTTGCGCGCCTGCTCGCGAGTGATGCGCTCGCAGGTCGCGTAGGCGGCCTCGACGGCCATGGGCTCAGCGTCCATGGCGGGCTCCGATCAGCCGCAGCGCGTGGATCGCCGTGCGCCCCTTCGCCGGCCGCACGTCCTCCTCGAGCACGCCGTGCTCGGCTGCGCGCAGGGCGTCGACGGTCGCGAGGCCGCCGGCCAGATAACCGGCGACGGCCACGCGCGACCACCCCGACAGCCGGGCGACGAGCCCGCGGCCGTCGAGCAGCTGGCCGTGCGCGCGGTCGACCTGGCGGGCGACGACCCGGCGCAGGGGGCGCCCGGTGACCCGTCCGCGCAACGCGGCCTCGGCGACGCCGGCGGCGCGCAGTTCGGCCGCGGGCAGGTAGATCCGGCCGGCGCGGGCGTCCTCGCCGACGTCCTGGCAGTGCTCCAGGACCTGCAGGGCGGCGCAGACCGCGTCGGAGTCGGCGACGTTCGCCGGCGTCGCCGCCCCGGCCAGGTGGAGCACGATCCGGCCCACCGGCGCGGCCGACAGCGCGCAGTAGCCGAGCAGATCGTCGAAGGTGGCGTATCGGACGACGTCCTGGTCCTGCAGGTTGGCCGCGACGAGGTCGAGGAAGGGCTGGACCGGCACGCCGGCGGCCAGTACCGGGGCCAGCCCGACCACCGGCGCCAGCTGCGGGCCGGCGCCGGCGGCGCCCTCGGCCTTCGCGGCGCCCTCGGCCCTCGCGGCGCCCTCGGCCTCGGCGGCGCGCAGGTCGGCGGCGATGTCAGCGAGCAGGGCACGCCGGTCGCCCGGCGCCTCGTCGCCCACGTCGTCGACGAACCGGGCGAAGGCGTAGACGCGGGCGAGTTGGCCGCGCGGCCCGCGCGGCAGCAGCCGAAGCGCCACCGGGAAGTTCTCCGCCACGGCCTGCGCCGCCGAGCGGGCAGCCGTGTCGCGCAGCACGGCGGGGCGGTCGCGCAGCACGGCGGGGCGGTCGGCCGGAACGGCCTCCGCAGGCGCGTGCGACAAGTTAGCCAAGCTAAGTAACCTCCCCGGGCATCGGTATATCAGACACAGTTCCAGACCTCGGGGCAGCGGCTGCCGGGCCCTGCGATCCATTAGCGTGCATCACGTCGGACGACGAGGGGCCAGGAGGTTGCGGATGGGCGAGCGATTCGACCTGGCGGAGGTCCTGCGCGTCAAGGGCGCGCAGCGCTACGAGCTGCACCGCGACCATCTCAACCCCCAGCTCCCCCGCATGCTGCACGCGATCGGCTTCGACAAGGTCTACACGCGCGCGGACGGCGCCTACCTCTACGACGCCGACGGCCAGGACTACCTGGACATGCTGTCCGGCTTCGGCGTCTTCGCCCTCGGCCGGCACCATCCGGAGGTACGGCAGGCGATCCACGACGTCGTCGACATGGGCCTGGCCGACCTCACCCAGTTCGACGCGCCGCCGCTCGCCGGCCCGCTAGCCGAGCAACTGCTCGCGAAGGCGCCGCACCTCGAGCGCGTCTACTTCAGCAACAGCGGCACCGAGGCCGTCGAGGCGGCGTTGAAGTTCGCGCGCTACGCCACGAAGCGCAAGCGGATCCTCTACTGCGCGCACGCCTTTCACGGCCTGACCGCCGGCTCGCTGTCGGTCAACGGCGCGGACTCCTTCCGCAAGGGCTTCGGGCCGCTGCTGCCGGACACCGCGGTGCCGCTGGGCGACCTGGCCGCGCTGGAGCGCGAGCTGCGCCGCGGCGGCGTGGCCGCCCTGCTCGTCGAGCCGATCCAGGGCAAAGGCGTCGCCGTGGCGCCGCCCGGCTACCTCGCCGCGGCGCACGACCTGCTGCGCCGGCACGGCGCCCTGCTGATCGCTGACGAGGTGCAGTGCGGCATGGGCCGCACCGGCGACTTCTTCGCCTACGACCACGACGGCGTCAAACCTGATCTCGTCGCGGTCGCGAAGGCGCTGTCCGGCGGGTACG
This sequence comes from uncultured Jatrophihabitans sp., assembly GCF_964251945.1. Classification (GTDB taxonomy): domain Bacteria; phylum Actinomycetota; class Actinomycetes; order Mycobacteriales; family Jatrophihabitantaceae; genus Jatrophihabitans. The sequence goes on along the minus strand of NZ_CAXULP010000001.1, from coordinate 737,252 downwards.
TGCCGGTTGGCGCCACGCTCGGCTCGGACGCGGTGTTCAAGAAGGTCTACTCGTCGATGGACCGCGTGCTCGTGCACGACTCGACGTTCGGCTCGAACAACCAGGCGATGGCCGCTGGACTGGCGACCATGCACGTCATGGACCGCGACGAGGTGGTGGCCAACGCCGGCCGCATCGGCGACGAGCTGCGCACCCGGCTGGCGGCGCTCGCCGAGCGGTACGAGCTGATCGGCGACGTCCGGGGCCGCGGGCTGATGATCGGCATCGAGTTCCGCAAGCCGCAAGACCGCAAGCTGCGCGCCCACTGGACGGCTCTGCAGCTCGCCCGCAAGGGCCTGTTCGCGCAGACCGTCGTGCACGGGCTGTTCCACCGGCACCGGATCCTCACCCAGGTGTCCGGCGACCACATCGAGGTGATCAAGCTGATCCCGCCGTTGATCATCGGCGAGCGCGAGGTCGACCGCTTCGTCTCGGCGTTCGCCGACGTGCTCGACGACGCTCACCGCGGGCTCGCGCTGACCAAAGACTTCGGCCGAACGCTCGTCCGGCAGGCGCGCTCGAACTGATGTGGCAGACCCTGCTCAGCTACGTCCTCGCCGCGCTGGCGGCCATGGGCAACGCCCTGGCGAACGTCATGCAGCGCAAGGCCGGGCTGGAGGCCGGCCCGGACCAGTCGTTCGGGCTGCGCCTGCTGTGGGATCTCGTCCACCGGCCCACCTGGCTGATCGGCTTCGGCGGGCTGGTGTCGTCGTTCGTGCTGCAGGCGATCGCGCTGGGGTTGGGGCAGCTGTCCGCCGTCGAGCCGATCATCACCCTCGAGGTGCCGCTGACGCTGCTCGTCGCCTCGCGGGTGTTCGCCTCGCCGCTCGGCCGGCCCGAGTGGACCGGCATCCTCACGATGACGGCCGGCATGATCGCGCTCGTCGCGTTCCTGAACCCCCGCCCGGGCGACGAGACCAACGTCTCGCACTTCCTGTACGCGGCCGCGGGCGGCAGCACGGCGGCGACGATCGCCGCGCTGGTGGTTGTCGCGCAGCGCGGGCGGACGTTGTGGCGCACGGCGTGTCTGGGCGCGGCGGCCGGCACGAGCTTCGGGCTGACCGCGACATTGATCAAGGAGACGATCGCGCAGGGCGAAAAGCACGGCCTCGTCGGCGTGCTGACGACCTGGCAGACGTACACGGCGATCAGCTTCGGCGTGCTGGGACTGGTGCTCGTCCAGTGGGCGCTGCACGTCGGGCCGCTGCTGGCCGCGCAGCCCGGCTTCACCTTGATGGACCCGCTCGTGTCGATCCTGTGGGGCGTCCTGGTGTTCGGCGAGATCACCCGCACCGGCGCATGGCTGTTCGGCGCGACGCTCGGCGCCGTCGCCGTCGGCGCGGGTGTCTTCGTCCTCGCGCACTCCCCGGTGCTGGCCGCGGTCAACGACGCCGAGAACGTGGCGCCGGAGGCGCCGCTCACGGCCTCGCGCGCGTCCCGCTCGGCCGGCTGACGTCCTCGACCCGAGGTTTAGGCTGACCTGCGTGCGGATCGACGAGCGCATCGACGGCCCCGGCGACGACGACGGGCCAGGCCGCGCGCCCTACATCGACGGCGCGTGGGGCCGCACGGCCAACCCGAACTCCGCCGAGGGCGAGCTGCAGAACCTCGCGGCGTTCGGCGCCGGCCTGAGCCGGCTCAGCGGCCCGCGCCGGACGGCGGCCAAGGTGGTCGTGTGGCTGATCCTGATCGGCGTCACCCTGGCGCTGATCTACGGCGCGATCGGCATCGTCCAAACCTTCTAAACCGTGGGTACCGTCGTGGCATGAAGTCGACCAAGGATCTGCCGCCCGCGCCCGTCGCGAAGACCGACGAGGAATGGCGCGCCGAACTCACGCCCGAGGAGTATGAGGTGCTGCGCGAGGCCGGCACCGAGCGGGCGTTCACCGGCGAGTACACCGACAACCACCGCGTCGGCGTGTACCGCTGCCGAGCGTGCGGCGCGGAGCTGTTCCGCAGCGAGCACAAGTTCGACTCGCACTGCGGCTGGCCCAGCTTCTTCACCCCGCTCGCGGGCGAACGGGTGATCGAACGCACCGACCGCGCCTGGGGCATGTCGCGCACCGAGGTGCTGTGCGCCAACTGCCACAGCCACCTCGGCCACGTGTTCTCCGGCGAGGGCTACGGCACCCCGACCGACCTGCGCTACTGCATCAACTCGATCTCGATGGTCTTCGAGGACGAGCCCGCCAGCTGACCCGCTGGCTGACCGGCCCCGCGCGCTACGCCCCGCGGGCTACGGCAGGGCGTCGACGAGTTCGGCGACCGAGCGGCGCCGGCCGGTGTAGAACGGCACCTCTTCCCGGACGTGCCGCCGCGCCGTCGAGCCGCGCAGATGCCGCATGAGGTCGACGATCCGGTGCAGCTCGTCGGCCTCGAACGCCAGCAGCCACTCGTAGTCGCCGAGCGCGAACGACGACACCGTGTTCGCGCGCACGTCGGCGTAGTCGCGCGCCATCTGGCCGTGCTCGGCAAGCATCGCCCGACGTTCGGCGTCCGGCAGCAGGTACCACTCGTAGGACCGCACGAACGGGTAGACGCAGACGTACGCGCGCGGCTGCTCGTCGGCGAGGAACGCCGGCACGTGGCTCTTGTTGAACTCGGCCGGGCGGTGCAGCGCCATGTTCGACCACACCGGCTCCAGGTGGCCGCCGAGCGCGGTGCGGCGAAAACGCGAGTAGGCCTCCTGCAGCTCGTCTGCCGTCGACGCGTGCCACCACACCATCAGGTCGGCGTCGGCCCGCAGAGCGGAAAGGTCGTAGCTCCCGCGCACGACGACGTCCTTCGCGGCGAGCTCGTCGAACAACTGCCCGACCTCGTCGGCCAAAGCGGACCGGTCCTCGCCCAACGGCCGGACCGCCTTGAACACCGACCAGGCGGTGTAGCGGATGACGTTGTTCAGCTCGCGCGCAGTCTTCCCGTCGACCATCCGCTCATTGTCCTCCTGCCGGAGCGGCTGCGAGCACGCGCTCAACCGCCGCGCGGGCCGCCGCGACGCACGCCGGCACGCCGACCCCGTCGAACGCCGCCCCGCACACCGCCAGGCCCGGCACCGCGGCGACGGCGGCGCGCACGCGGGCGATCCGCTCGAGGTGGCCGACTCCGTACTGCGGCAAGCCGCCGCCCCAGCGCGTCACCCGGGCGTCCACCGGCTGCGCGTCGACGCCCAGCAACGGTCGCAGCTCGCGGCGCACCAGCTCGATGAGGTCCGCGTCGTCGAAGCGCAGCGCCTGCGACTCGCCGGCCCGGCCGACCGACGCGCGCAACATCAGCAGCTCGGTGTCCAACGGCCACTTCTGCGACGACAGCGTGATGGCCTTGGTCGCCAGCCGCTCCCCCGCGCCGACGAGCAGCCCGCTGCCGGCGGGCGCAGTCACGCCCGCGAACGCGAAGGACACGATCGCCATGTTCGCGGTCTCGATGCCGGCGAGCTCGGCAGCGGCGGACGGCGCGACCTCGCGCAGCAACCGGGCGGCCTTGGCCGGCGGCAACGCCACGATGACGGCGTCGGCCTCGATCAGCTCCGGGTCCGGCGCTGGCCCGCAGTCGAGCGCGAAGCCGGTCGGGGTGCGCCGCAACGCCCGCGCGGTGACGCCAAGACGCACGTCGAAGGCGCCGGCGGCGACCAACGCGTTGGGCAGCCGGCCGAGTCCGCCGCGCAACGAGGTGAAGATCGGGCCGGCCGAAGGCCGGGTGCCCGCGCCGGCCGCCGCGGCGGCCGCCTCGACCAGCGATCCGCCGGCCGCCAGGCGCTCGGCCAGCCGCGGCACGGTGGCCCGCAGCGACAGCTCGTCCACCCGGCCGGAGTAGACGCCGCCGAGCAACGGCTCGACGAGCCGGTCGGCGATCTCCGCGCCGAGCCGCTCGCGCACCAGCCGGCCGACCGAGACGTCGTCGACGAGCGACGGCAGCGGCGGCAGCTCGGGCTCGGCGGCGACGGCGGCGACGGCCTGGGCCGACACGGCGCCTGACGCCCGCAGCGCGTCGGCGTCGGACGGGATGCCCATCATCGTGCGGGCCGGCAGCGGATGGGTGGCGCCGCCGGCGCGGACCTGCGCCGCGGTCGTCAGCGGGCTGATCCGCTGCTCGGCCAGGCCGGCGTCGGCGAGCAGCGCGACGCCCTCTGGCCGGGTGGTCAGCAGGGCCTCGGCGCCGACGTCGACCGAGACGCCGGCGACCTGCTCGACAGCCAGCTTGCCGCCGACCCGCGACGAGCCTTCCAGGACGGTCACCGACAGCCCCGCGGCGGCAGCCTGCCAGGCCGCGGCCAGCCCGGAGATGCCGCCGCCGACGACCACCAGCCGGGCCGAACTCATGCCAGCGAGTGGACGAGCTCGACGATCCGGGTCAGCACCTCGGGGTCGGTGTCCGGCGGCACGCCGTGGCCGAGGTTGAAGATGTGCCCGTCTGCGGCGCGGCCCTGTGCGACGACGCGGCGCACCGCGCGCTCCACCACCGGCCAGCTCGCCGACAGCAGCGCCGGGTCGAGGTTGCCCTGCACGATCGCGCCCGGGCCGAGGCGGCGCGCCGCTTCGTCCAACGACACCCGCCAGTCGACGCCCACGACATCCGCGCCCGCGCCGCGCATCGCGACGAGCAGCTCGCCGGTGCCCACGCCGAAGTGGATGCGCGGCACCGAGCCGGCAAGCGGCTCGAGCACGGCACGGCTGTGCGGCAGCACAAACTCGGTGTAGTCGGCGAGCGACAGCGCGCCGGCCCACGAGTCGAACAGCTGCACGGCCGACGCCCCCGCGTCGATCTGCACGGCGAGGTATGTCCGGGCAATTCCGCCGATCCGCTCCAGCAGCGCGTGCCACAACGACGGGTCGTCGTGCATCAGCGCTTTGGTGCGCGCATGGTCGCGCGACGGACCTCCTTCGACGAGATAGCTCGCCAGGGTGAACGGCGCGCCGGCGAAGCCGATCAACGGGGTCGAGCCAAGCTCGCGCGTCAGCGTGCGAACCGCCTCGGTGATGTACGGGACGTCGTCGGGCGTCAGCGGCCGGAGCCGCTCGACCGCGGCCCGGTCGCGGATCGGCTCGTCGACGACCGGCCCGACGCCGGGCACGATGTCCACGCCGACGCCGGTGGCGACCAGCGGCACCACGATGTCGGAGAAGAAGATGGCCGCGTCGACCCCATGCCGGCGCACCGGCTGCAAGGTGATCTCGGTGATCAGATCGGGCGTGCGGCACGCGTCGAGCATGGAGCTGCCCTCGCGCAGCGCGCGGTACTCCGGCAGCGAGCGGCCGGCCTGACGCATGAACCACACCGGCGGGTAGGGGCCTGGCCGGCCGGTCGCGGCGCGCACGAGCAGCGAAGCGCCGGCAGGGCCACGGGCCGGCCCGCCAGTGGGGCTGTCGGCAGGGCCGGCGGCGGTTGCGCCGTGGGTGGCAGGGGTCGTCATCGCCTCCATCGTCGCACGCGTGTTCGGCGCGCCTGACTGAGATTGTCAGGCCCTCGTGCGACGTTGGCACCGCATGCGAGAAAGGAGCCGCGCCGTGACCACCGAGCTCTCCCTGCTGTACTGCCCCGCCTGCGAGCGGGACTGTCTCGCCGAGGCTCCGCCATGCCCGGACGGGCACGGCGACCGCTGCCCCGACCGCGCGTGCGTGGAGTGCGGCACCGCCCTGCTGCTGGACGCTCCCCTGTTCGCCGAGATCGGCCGGCCTGCGCCAGCCCGTCGCGCAGCCTGACGCTGCGCCGGATGATGAACAGCGTGACCACCGGCGACTTCACGCCGCCCCCTCCGACGCCGAGCGAGGCCGGGCCGGGGCCGGACGTCTTCCGGCGCGCCGTGCAGAGCCTGCTCGACGCGCCGGTCCGACGCGAGGTCCGCCTCGAGCCGCTGCGCGCGCCGCAACGCCTCGCGCCGTACAGCTATGCGGTCAGCGCCGACGTGCTCGGCGCGCACGACGCCCTGGACGGCGCGACCGGGCGGCTGGTGCTGCTGCACGATCCCGACGGGCACGAGGCCTGGCACGGCGTGCTGCGCCTGGTCGCGTTCGTCTCGGCCACCCTCGACGAGTCGATCGGGGTCGATCCGATGCTGCCGACCGTCGGGTGGAGCTGGCTGCGGTCCGCGCTCGACGAACGCGGCGCCGCCTACCGTGCCGCCGGCGGCACGGTCACCCAGAAGACGTCAACGCGTTTTGGCGACCTGCACGGCCCGCAGACCGACGTCGAGTTCGAACTGCGCGCCTCCTGGACGGCCGACGACGCTGATCTCACCCCGCACCTGCAGGCCTACCTGGACCTGCTGTGCACAGCCGCCGGCCTGCCACCTGAAGGCGTCACGATCCTGTCCTCGACCGGACCGTGACCGACGCTGCCCCCGACCCGGTCGACCCGGTCGACGAGGCCGGGGCTGACGCGGCCGGGGCTGACGCCGACAGGGTTGCCGACAGCGGGGCCGACGTGCCGGTGCTGCGCGAGCCGCGCGACGGCATCCCGGCGGCACTCACCGAGGCCGCGCAGCTGGCCGAGTTCGTCACGGCCTTGCGCGCGGCGACCGGCCCGGTCGCGGTGGACGCCGAACGCGCGTCGGGCTACCGGTACAGCCAGCGCGCCTACCTGGTGCAGCTGCGCCGCGCCGGCGCCGGCACCGCGCTGGTCGACCCGATCGCGCTGCCCGACCTCGGCGAGCTCGGCGCGGCGCTGGACGGCGTCGAATGGGTGCTGCACGCGGCCAACCAGGACCTGCCCTGTCTGGCCGAGGTCGGCATGGCCCCGAGCGCGCTGTTCGACACCGAGCTCGCCGGCCGGCTGCTGGGCGTCGAGCGAGTTGCGCTCGGCACCATGGTCGAACAGCACCTCGGCGTCCGGCTGGAGAAAGGGCACTCGGCGGCAGACTGGTCGACGCGTCCGCTGCCGCAGGACTGGCTGGCCTACGCAGCGCTGGACGTCGAGCTGCTCGTCGAGCTGCGCGACCTGCTCGCCGACGAGCTCGAGCGAGCCGGCAAGCTGGACTGGGCCAGGCAAGAGTTCGAAGCGGTCCGCGTCGCGCCGCCGAACCCGCCGCGCGCAGACCCGTGGCGGCGAACGTCGGGCATCCACGCGCTGCGCAACCGGCGGCAGATCGCGATCGTCAAGTCGCTGTGGACGGCCCGGGACGCCTACGCCGCCGAGCAGGACATCGCGCCGGGCCGGGTGCTGCCGGACGCGGCCATCATCGACGCGGCGAAGTCGAATCCGGCGCGGCCGCGCGATCTCGCCGGTCTGCCGGTGTTCGGCGGGCCGCGTCAGCGCCGCCGGCTGGACCGCTGGTTCGGCGCGGTGCGCACGGCGCAGGAGCTGCCGGAAAGCGAGCTGCCGCCGATCACCGCCGGCAACGGGGACGGCATGCCGGCGCCGTCGCGCTGGCGCGAACGCGATCCTGCGGCGGCTGCCCGGCTGGCCGCCGCCCGCGAGGCGGTCGCCGCGCTGGCCGAGCAGCACGCCGTGCTCGCGCAGAACCTCGTCGCCTCCGACGTCGTGCGTCGGATCTGCTGGGAGCCGCCCGCGCCGGCCACCGAGGAGGCGGTGCGCGACCGGCTGGCCGAACTCGGCGCGCGTCCGTGGCAGGTGGAGCTCACCGCCGGCCCGCTCGCCGCCGCCCTGACGCCGCACGCCTGACCGCTGATCGCGCCACCAGCCGCGCGCACCCTCGCTTCTCCTGGTCCCGTGACGTCCAAAATTGCGGCGAAAACGAGCAACACGAAACCAGGAGAGAATGCCTTCAGGGTCGGCGTGGACGGCCGGATCGTCGAATGGCAACAAGAATCGATCCGATCACGAGTCCACAAACAGCCCCTACGATCGTGGCCGGAAATCCGAGCTCGAAGACAGCGAACGGCGCTGTCGGCGGGTAAGTGAACAGTCCGATCACCAGCCCGACGATGCCGCCGGCGGCTCCTGCCGACAGAGCGCCGATGGCGACCGCACGAGGGAACAGCGTTAGCTGCGCAAAGGGCGGCCTCATGCGGAAGTGCCGGTCGAGTTCGTTGGCGTGGCGACCGCAGAGTTCGGATCGGTGTTCGGCGATCCAGCCGCAGAGGACGATCGGGTCGGTCCCTGAGGCGTCTGAGTCGACGAGTTCGTCTGCCATCGCATCGTATTGTTTTATCAGCCGGTCAGGACGACCTGCCACGGACGAGCCGTCACGGTGAGGAAGCCCTGCGCCACGCATTGGTCGTCGGTGCGGGCGAGCGCCTCGACGTCCACCTCGCCGTGCTCGGGACGCACCCGCACCACCGTCATGCCGGCGCCGTTCTCGTCCAGCATCGGCCCGGCTGCGACGAGCAGCCCGCGCTCGGCGAGGCGAGCGATGAACGCGAGGTGCTCGGCGAAGGCCGGCTGGGCGAAGATCGATTCGCCGGCCGGCATCGCCGGGCCGGGCCGGTGCACCAGCGCGAACCAGCGATCGGGCGCCTCCGCGCGCGCGACCTCTCCGGCGTACTCGTCCAGCACGAGCGGCCAGCCATGCCCGTACTCCTCCGCCGCTGCCGCCGGATCGGCGTGCCGCTCCCATCCGCTGTGCGCGAGTCGCACGAGCGTCTGGCCGTCCTGCTCGATGAAGGTGATCTCCACGTCGGTGCCCGAGTCGGCCGACCCGCCGGGGTGCCAGTTCAGCCGCACCCGGCGCGGCGGATCCCATTCCCGGACCTCGGCCCAGACGGCCGACCGGTCGCCGAGCCGTTCGACGAGTTCGTCGCCTTCGAACGCGACCTCGCCGGTCAGCACGCTGAGCCGGTCCACCGGCCACCAGGCGCCGATCCGGTCGGTGAACAGCGCGAAGGCCCGCGCCGCGTCGACGGCGACCATCACCTCGCGGCGAACAGGTGCGACCTCGGACATCAGCTCTCCTCTGCTTCGACGTATCGGGCGAAGGACGTGAGCACGTCGCCCCACGTCCCCACCAGCCATTGCTGCACCCCAGCCAGCCCATCCGGCGCGAGGGCGTAGAGGTTGCGCGTCCCCTTCGTGGCGTGCTCCACGAGCCCCGCGCCCTCCAACACCCGCAGGTGCTTGCTGACCGCCGGCCGCCCGATCGGCAGCCGCTGCGCCACCTCGCCCACCGGGCACGGACCGTCGCGCAGGCACTCGAGGATCCGGCGGCGCATCGGATCGCCCAACGCGTCGAACGCCTCGCTCGCCTGTGCTTGGTTGCTCATCGGTAACGGTTACCGTAGAGCAACCAATGTTGTGGGGCAACCCCGGCGTGCCGAGCTCGTCGGCCGGCGCGCCGACCTGAGAGGGTGCAGGTTCCCGCCCCGCCACTGAAAGCCGTCGTCATGTCCGTGCTTCGCACGTTGCGGTCGCCCACCGCGTTGGCCAGCCTGGGCGCCGCGGCGCTATCCGCGGTCGTCACCCTCGTCCTGGCGACGCCCGGATCGGCCGGCGCACAACGTCCGGCGCGCTCGCGACCGGCGTCAGCGCACACGGCGTCAGCGCACGCGGCGTCACCGCATACTGCGTCAGCGCACGCGGCGCCACGCGCCGTCCCAGCACCGCCGAAGCACCCCACCCGGGCCAACCAGATCCAGAACATCGACCAGGTCAAGGCGGCGATCAAGGCCTACTACGGCGACACCGTCGCGGGCCGGAATCCGGACGGCACGGCTCGACACGTGCCGGCTGCGAACGGCGCCTACGCGAAGCAAATGGCGGCCCTGGTCAGACGGGCCGAGCGCTATCTCAACGCGGCGAGACAGCGCCACACGCACCGCAGGGCGATCGTGCTCGATGTCGACGACACCTCGCTGAACACCTACAACTTCGAGATCGACACGAACTTCGTCCGCCGCCCGGCCAAGAGCGCCCAGTTCGTGCGAGCGCGCGCGTTCCCGGCCGTGTTCCACATGCCGAGGCTCGCGAAGTACGCGAGGGCGCGCGGGTACACGCTGTTCTTCCTCACCGGCCGGGCGGCGAAGCTGCGCGCCGCGACCGCGGGCAACCTCACCAAGGTCGGCTTCCCCGCGGCGCCGAAGGGCAGGCTGTTCCTGAAGGACCAAACCAGGCCATGGCTGTCGTCCTGCGCGCCGACCTGCACGACGATCGAGTACAAGTCCCTGACCCGCAAGCACATCGAATCACTCGGGTACACGATCGTCGCCAACTTCGGCGACCAGCGCAGCGACCTCGTCGGCGGCTACGCGGAGAAGCGGTTCAAGATCCCAAACCCGATGTACTACCTGCCGTGACCGCGTGGGCGCGCTGAGCCGGCTCGTCGCGGTCGCGGGGCAGCTCGACCCGAACGGTGAGGCCGCCGAAGGGTGGGGCGGCCGCCTGCAGCTTGCCGCGGTGCGCGCCGACGATCATCCGCACGATCGCCAAGCCGAGCCCGGCGCCCCGGGTGGCCGTGCGCACCCGGCCGCCGCGGCGGAACGGCTCGAACAAAGTGTTCACGTCGGTCTGGATCACCGCGCCGCCATTGGCCACGTGCAACCAGACCTTGTCCGGGGTGTGGCCGGTGGTCACGCGCAGCCAGCCGCCGGGGACGTTGTGCCGGATGGCGTTTTCGACCAGGTTCCCGATCAGCCGCTCGAGCAGCCGCGGATCCCCGGTGGTCACCGCAGATTCGACCTCAGTCTCGATCCGGACGCCCTTCGCCTCGGCCTCGGCGGCCACGGCGTGCAGCGTCGAGGGCACGAGGCGGGCGAGGTCGACGGGCTCGTTCACCTCGAGCTCGCCGCCCCCGACGGCCTGCAGCCGGGCGAGGGTCAGCAGCGAGTTGACCAGCCGCTGCGCGCGTTCGGTGGCCGCGGCGACGACCGCGCCCATCCTGCGCAGCTCCTCGCGGTCGGCGTCCGGGTCGCTGAGGGTGACCTCGAGCTCGGTGCGGATCACCGACAGCGGCGTGCGCAGCTCGTGGCTGGCGTTGGCGACGAACAGCCGCTGGCTGTCGAAGGCGGCGTCGAGCCGGGCCAGCATGTCGTCGAAGGTGTCTGCCAGCTCGCGCAGCTCGTCGTCCGGGCCGCCGAGGTTGATCCGTTGGTCGAGGGTCTCGGTGGACAGCGCGCGGGCGGTCTGCGTCAGCTTGGCGATCGGTCGCAACGCCTGCTTCGCGAGCAGGTAGCCCGCGGTGGTGCCGACGACGGCGATGATCGCGAAGTAGATCAACCCGGTGTGCAGCAGGTAGCTGGTGGCGTTGCTCTGGGCGTCGCCCAGGGAGTTCGCGACCTGGAGGCGATGGCCGTTCGAGTCGGTGATGGTGAGCGGCCCGTGGGTCGTGTCGTACACGGGCAGGTGCGCAATGGCTCGGTCGAGCAGGATCACGCAGGTGAACAGCAGCGAGACGCCGACCAGCAGGACTAGACCGCCATAAAGCAACGCCATGCGCACGCGCAGCGTCGGGCGGAAGAACCTCACGGGATCGACCCGGCGCCCTCGCTGCCCCCGGAGAGAACGGACGGGTCGATGCGATACCCCGAGCCGACGACGGTGTCGATGATCGGCGGCTCGCCCAGCTTGCGGCGCAGCGTCATCATCGTGACCCGGACCGTGGTGGTGAACGGGTCGGCGTTCTCGTCCCACACGCGATCCAACAACTCCTCGCTGCTGACGACCGCCCCCGCGGCGGTCAGCAACGTCTCCAGCACGCCGAACTCCTTGCGGGTCAGGTCGACCAGCTCACCGCCGCGGGTGACCGTCCGCTTCGAGGAGTCGAGCTCCACGTCGCCCGCGCTCAGCACCGGCGGCGCAGCAGGCGTCGTGCGCCTGCCGAGCGCGCGCACCCGGGCGACCAGCTCGGCGAACGCGAACGGCTTGGCGAGGTAGTCGTCGGCGCCGAGCGCCAGGCCGGTCACCTTGTCCTCGACGGTGCCGCTCGCAGTCAGCATCATGACGCGGGTCAGCACGCCCTCGTCGGTCAGCCGGCGGCAGATGTCGTCGCCGGACATGCCCGGCAGGTCGCGGTCGAGCACGACGACGTCGTACCGGGTGAGCGCCGCTTTGCGATAGCCCTCGTCGCCGTCGGTGGCGACGTCGACCGCCATGCCCTCGCGGCGCAGCCCGCGGGCCACCGCCTCGGCAAGCTGCACTTCGTCCTCCACGACCAGGATTCGCACCTGACGCCTCCCCGTTTCCCGGTCAGTCCGCTGCTCAGTCGCCGGCCAGTCGCCGGTCGGCGCCGCCCATCGCGCGGCCCGCGGAGACGTCCGCGTCGTCGCCGGGCGCCGTTGCCCGCGACACCAGGGCCGCCCATTCCACGATGCGTCGACCAATGTCCTGGACGGTCAGCCCGACGGCTGCCCGCACCTGCGCCACGGTGCCGTGCTGCAGAAACCGTACCGGTATCCCGATCTCGCGTGTCGCAACGTCGACGCCCGCGTCGCGCAGCATTTGGGCGACCCGCGAGCCGACGCCGCCGACCACCACGCCGTCCTCGACGGTGACGACGAGCGCGGCGCCGCGGGCAAGCTCGACGAGCGCCGGGTCGAGCGGGGTCACCCAGCGCGGCGCGACGACGCGCGTGGTGTAGCCGGCGCGGCGCACGGCAGCGCACGCCTCCAGGGTGTCGGCGGCCAGCGCGCCGACGGCCACGACGAGCACGTCGACCGGCGCGGCCGGATCGGGCTCGCTGAGCACATCCACCTCGCCGACGCGGCGGCTGGCCGGCACCGGGCCGCCGAGCGGCGTCTTCGGGAAGCGCAGGACGGTCGGGCCGTCGCAGACGTCGACAGCTTCGGCGAACAGCTCGCGCAGCGTGGCCGCGTCGCGCGGCGCCGCGAGCCGCAGGCCGGGCACCATGCCGAGCAGCGCGAGATCCCACATGCCGTTGTGGCTCGGCCCGTCCTCGCCGGTGACGCCTGCGCGGTCGAGCACGACGGTGACCGGCAGCCGGTGCAGCGCGACGTCCATCAGCAGCTGATCGAAGGCGCGATTGAGGAAGGTGGCGTAGATGGCGACCACCGGGTGCAGGCCGCCAGCGGCCAGCCCGGCCGCCGAGGTCATTGCGTGCTGTTCGGCGATGCCGACGTCGTAGCAGCGCTCGGGGAACCGGCGGCCGAACTCGCCGAGGCCGGTCGGCTCGCACATCGCGGCGGTGATGGCGACGATGTCGTCGCGCCGCTCGCCGAGCTCGGCGAGCTCCCGGCCGAACACCGAGGTCCAGGTGAGCGCGCTGCTGGCCCGGGCGAGGCCGGTGGCCGGGTCGAAGCCGCGCGACTGGTGCATCTGGTCGGCCTCGTCGTTCTCGGCCGGCGGGTAGCCATAGCCCTTGCGGGTGGCGCAGTGCACGATCACCGGCCCGTCGAAGCCGCGGGCGAGCCGGAACGCGGTCTCCAGGGCGGCGATGTCGTGGCCGTCGATCGGGCCGAAGTACTTCAGGCCGAGGTCTTCGAACATGCCCTGCGGCTGCAGCATGTCCTTCAACCCGCGCTTGACGCCGTGCAGCGCGTCGTAGAGAGGTGGGCCGACGACGGGCGTGCGGCCGAGGGTGCCCTTCACGTGGCCGAGCACCTTCTCATACCCGGGCTTGAGCCGAAGGCCCGCGAGATGCTCGGCGAGCCCGCCCGCAGTCGGTGAGTAGGAGCGTCCGTTGTCGTTGACCACGACGATGACCGGTCGGTCGGCGGCCGCGATGTTGTTCAGCGCCTCCCAGCACATGCCGCCGGTCAGGGCGCCGTCGCCGACGACCGCGACCACCGGGCGGCGGTCGCCGCGCACCGCGTGCGCCTTCGCCAGCCCGTCGGCGTAGGACAGCGCGGTCGAGGCGTGCGAGTTCTCGATCCAGTCGTGTTCGCTCTCCTCGCGGCTGGGATAGCCGGACAGCCCGCCGGCCTGCCGCAGCGAGGCCATCTGCCCGGCGCGGCCGGTGAGCATCTTGTGGACGTACGCCTGGTGGCCGACGTCCCAGAGGATCGGCTCAGTCGGCGAGTCGAAGACCCGGTGCAGCGCGATGGTGAGCTCGACCGCGCCGAGGTTTGGGCCGAGGTGGCCGCCGGTGCGCGCGACCGTCTGCACGAGCACATCGCGGATCTCGGTCGCCAGCGCGGCGAGGTCTTCAGGGCCGAGTTCGCGCAGGTCGGCCGGCCCGCCGACGCCATCGAGCACTCGAGTCACAGCGACGATGTTACGGCGCAGGACGCCTCGCGCGCGGCTCACCCGCCGGGCGCGGGGCGCAGGGTGGCCAGGCATTCGACGTGCTGGGTCATCGGAAACGCGTCGAACGCGCGCAGGGCGGCGAGCGTCCAGCCCGCCTCGCGCAGTGCGGCGACATCGCGGGCGAGGGTGCCCGCGTCGCAGGAGACGTAGCCGATCGCGCGCGGGCGCGTCGCCGCGATCCGCCGCATGACGTCGGGCCCGGCGCCCGTGCGCGGCGGGTCGAGCACGACCAGGTCGACGTGCGCCGGCCACAGCTCGCCGCCCGAGCCGGTGCCGACCCGGCCGCGACGCACCGTCGCCCAGGGCAGGTCGCGCAGGTTCGCCGCGGCGTCGGCCACTGCTTGCGGGTCGGCCTCGATCCCCAGCACGCTGCCGTCGCGGCCGACGGCCTCGGCGAGCGCCGCGGTCAGCAGCCCGGCGCCGGCGTACAGGTCGAGCGCCGTCTCCCCCGGCCGCGGTTCCACGGCGGCCAGCAGGGCCGTGGCGAGGGTCTCGGCGGCGGCCGGATGCACCTGCCAGAAGCCGGCGGCGGCAACCTGGAAGCTTCGGCCGAGCGCCGCGTGTCGCAACGCCGACGGGCCGTCGATCAGCTGCACCCGGTCCGGCGGCCGCCGGCCGCGGGCCGGCCGGCGGGCGCCCCGTGCCCGCGACACCTGACCCGGCCGGCCGCCTCCGGGCGTGTGGCCGAGCACGGCGACGGCCGGCTCGTCGCCGCGCGCGAGCTCGAGGCCGGAGCGCCCCGGCCAGGTGTCCCCCAGCGCCGGCGCGTCGCCCACCCCGGGCGCGCCGAGCGGGCAGCGCTCGAGCCGCTCCACCTCGTGCGAGTGGTGCCGGCGAAGGCCGAGCCGGCCGGCGCCGTCGACGGCGTAGGCCACGCGGGTGCGCCAGCCGAGCAGCCCGCCGGGCAGCTCCTCGACCCCGCCGAACAGCTGGTCGTCCAGCCGCAGGCTCCCGATGCGCGCAAACTGCTCGCGGATCACCGTCGCCTTCAGCTCCCGCTGGGCCGGGCCGGTCGCGTGCTGCCAGTCGCAGCCCCCGCAGCCGCCGGCCCGGGCGTGCGGGCACGGCTGCGGCACGCGGTCCGCGGAGGCGCGCAGCACCTCGACGGCGTCGGCCCGGCAGAACGAGCCGCCGCGGTCCTCGGTGACGAGCGCGCGCACCCGCTCCCCAGGCAGCGCGTGCCGGACGAACACGACCCGGCCGCCGGGCTCGCGCGCCACGCAGGCCCCGCCGGCCGCGGGCGCGCCCACGTCCAGTTCGAGCTCGGCCCCGAGCAGCGGCCCGTCAACCACTGTGGGCCGCCGTCCCTGCCCCCACCACAAGTTGTCCGCGCGTCGTCGGGCCGACGCCCGACCAAGCGAGCACAACTCGGCGGCGGCGGGCGTGCGGACGGCTAGGCACTGCGGATCGGAGTGGCCTCGTCGTTGATCGCGACCGACGACGGGTTGGCCGCGGGCGAGACGTCCTTGCCGTCGCGCCGCTCCGAGCGCTGGGTGACGCTGGCGGAGGAGTCCAGCAGCCACGGCACGCTGGTCACCATCACGCCCGGTTGGAACAGCAGCCGCCCCTTCAGCCGCAGCGCCGACTGGTTGTGCAGCAGCTGTTCCCACCAGTGGCCCACGACGTACTCCGGGATGAACACGTTGACCACATCGCGCGGACGGTCCGCGCGCAGCTTGCGGAAATAGTCGATCAGCGGCCGGGTGACCTCGCGATAGGGCGACTCCAACACCGTCAGCCGCACCGGCAGGTCGTGCCGCTCCCACTCGGCGAGCAGCGCCCGGGTGTCCTCGTCGTTGACGCTCACGGTGAGCGCGGTGAGGGTGTCCGGCCGGGTCGCCTTCGCGAACGCCAACGCCCGCAACGTCGGCTTGTGCACCTTCGAGACGAGTACCACGGAGTGGTAGCGCGATGGCAGCGTGAGCCCGGTGTCCTCGGTGGCCAGCTCGCTGGCGACCCGGGTGTAGTGCTTGTTGATGCCGCGCATCGCCGCGTACAGGATCGGCATGGCGATGATCACCAGGTACGCGCCCTTGTCGAACTTGGTGATCACGACGATCACGAGGACGACCCCGGCGAGCGTCGCGCCGAAGGCGTTGATCATGCGCGAGCTGCGAATCCGGCGCCGTTCCTTCGGGTCGCGCTCCGTGCGCATGGCCCGGTTCCAGTGCCGGACCATGCCCGACTGGCCCAAGGTGAAGGAGGTGAAGACGCCGATGATGTAGAGCTGGATCAGCCGGGTGACGTCGGCGTGGTAGATCCAGATCAGGAAGCCGGCGACCACCGCGAGCATCATGATGCCGTTGCTGTAGGCCAGCCGGTCCCCGCGGTTGTTCAGCTGGGCGGGCAGGTTCTTGTCCCGCGCCAGGATCGAGCCGAGCAGCGGGAAGCCGTTGAAGGCGGTGTTCGCGGCGAGCACGAGGATCAGCGCGGTGGTCGCCTGGATGAAGAAGAAGCCGACCGAATGCGGGCCGCCGAACACCGCGCTGGCCACCTGCGCGATGACGGTGCGCTGCGGCTGGTGCTCGCACACCGATTTCGCGATGTTCGTGAAGTGGCAGCTCGAGGACGTCGGGTCGGTGATGCGCACCTTCGCGATCAGCGCGAGCGCCGTCAGCCCGATGAACATCGTCACCGCGATCAGGCCCATCGCCACCAGCGTCTTCTGCGCGTTGCGGGCCTTCGGCGGCTTGAACGCCGGCACGCCGTTCGCGATCGCCTCGACGCCGGTCAGCGCGGTGCAGCCGGAGGAGAACGCGCGCAGGGTGAAGAACATCAGCGCCAGGAAGGTCAGCGACCCGTACCCGTGCTGGGTCTCGATGTGGTATTTCGCGCTCTCGGCGACGGGGGCGTCGCCGGCGATCGTCCGGTATAGCCCGGTGCCGATCATGATGAACACGCCGGTCGCGAACAGGTAGGTGGGCGCGGCGAAGGCGAGGCCCGCCTCGCGCAGGCCGCGCAGATTCACCGCCGCCAGCACCACGACGAACACGACCGCCATCTCGACCCGGGCGCCGTGCAGCGACGGCGCCGCCGAGATGATGTTGTCCACCCCGGACGACACGGACACCGCGACCGTCATGACGTAGTCGACAAGCAGCGCGCTCGCGACCACGACGCCGGCCGAGCGGCCGATGTTCTTCGTGGCGACCTCGTAGTCGCCGCCGCCGGTCGGATACGCGCGCACCAGCTGGCGGTAGGACGCGACGACCGCGGCCATCAGCACGACGACGGCGCCCGCCACCCACGGCGCGAGGTAGAGGAAGGCCGTGCCGCCGACGGTGAGCACCAGCATGATCTCCTGCGTGGCGTAGGCCACGCTCGACAGCGCGTCGCTCGCGAAGATCGGCAGCGCGAGGCGCTTGGCCAGCAACGTGTGCCCAGCGCTCTCGGAACTCATCGGCCGGCCGATGATCAGGCGCTTCAGCACGCGCGGAAGGACGGCCACGACCCGCACAATACGTGCGCTGGACCCGCTTTCGCGCTTGCGGCCGCGCGCATGCCAAGCTCGCGGCGTGCACATCGTCATCATGGGTTGCGGCCGGGTGGGCGCCGCGCTGTCGTTGGCGCTGGCTCCGCTCGACCACACCCTTTCGGTCATCGACCAGGAGCCGCTCGCATTCCGTCGGCTCGGCGACGACTTCCCCGGCCGCCAGGTGGCTGGCGTCGGCTTCGACCGCGACACCCTCGTCGAGGCCGGCATCGAGCAGGCCGGCGCGTTCGCCGCGGTCAGCAGCGGCGACAACTCGAACATCATCGCCGCGCGGGTGGCGCGCGAGACGTTCGGCGTCTCGCGAGTCGTCGCCCGCATCTACGACCCCAAACGCGCCGAGGTCTACGAGCGGTTGGGCATCCCCACCGTCGCCACCGTGCCGTGGACGGCGTCGCGGCTGCTCAAGGCCGTGCTCGGCGAGACGACGGCCGAGGCGTGGCGCGATCCGAGCGGCGAGATCGCGATGCTGGCGGTGTCGCCGCACGAGGGCTGGGTCGGCCGGTCCATCGCCGAATTCGAGGCGGCAAGCGGCGCCCGCGCGGCGCTGTTCACGCGGTTCGGCAAGGGCCAACTGCCGGTGCCCTCCACCGTCATCCAGTCCGGCGACACCCTGCACATGCTCAGCGCCGACGCCGAGCGCGGCACGCTGACCGACCTCGCGTCCGCCGGGCCCGAGGCCGGCCGCTGATGCGGGTCGCCATCGCCGGCGCCGGGGCGGTTGGCCGGTCCATCGCCCGGGAGCTGCTGAGCAAGCAGCATGAGGTGCTGCTCATCGACAAGGACCCCGCCAAGATCCTGCCGGACCGCATCAAGGGCGCCGAGTGGCTGGTCGGCGACGCCTGCGAGGTGGCGAACCTCGAGGACGCCCACCTGGAGAACTGCGACGTCGTGGTGGGCGCCACCGGCGACGACAAGGCCAATCTCGTCGTGTCGCTGCTGGCCAAGACCGAGTTCGCGGTGCGCCGCGTGGTGGCCCGGATCAACCATCCGGCCAACGAGTGGCTGTTCACCGAGGCCTGGGGGGTCGACGTCGCGGTGTCCACGCCCCGGGTGCTCGCCGCGCTCGTCGAGGAGGCCGTCGAGGTCGGCGACATCGTGCGGCTGTTCGGCTTCCGCGAGGGCCAGGCCAACCTCGTCGAGCTCACCCTGCCCGACGACGCGGCCTGCTCCGGCCGGCCGGTGCGCGAGCTGAACCTGCCCAAGGAGGCGGCGCTCGTCGGCATCGTCCGGGGCCGGCGGGTGATCACCCCGACGCCGGAGGAGCCGCTCGAAGGCGGCGACGAGCTGCTGTTCGTCTGCCTGCCCGACGCCGAGCAAGCGCTGCGCCGCGCCGTCCTCCCGACCTGACCCCTGCCTTGGCGCCTGAGCTGGTCGCGTTTCGGGCCGTTTTCGCGACCAGCTCAGGCACCAACGCCGGGGTTGCCTGCTCGGCGGGCTCGGGTGACCACCAGGAACGCGAAGCCGACGGCGGCGATGAACAGCGGATAGCCCATCGCGATCCGGGCGAAGGCGAGCCAGCCGGTCGCGTTCGCGCCGTAGAGCGCCAGCTGCACGAAGCCGCGGGCGAGGAAGACGACGACGCCGGCCAGCGTCGCCCAGGTGTAGGCGAGCAGCAGCGGCCGGCGCTTGTGCCACGGCGGCGCCTCCGGAGCGTCCAACTGCTGGTCCGTCGCGGTCGGGACCGGCTCTCCCGCCGCGTCGTCGGCGCGCCGGTCAGCCGCCTCAGCGGCGCCCGGCGCGGGCGTCGGGTCGAGGAACTCCCACAGGACGCCGACGAGCGGACGCCGCAGCACCACCGACACCGCGAACGGCACGGCGTAGGCGAAGCTCGTCCAGATGCCGACGAGGAAGTAGCCGCGCGCCTGCCCGGTGCGGGCGGCGATGACCGCGGCGATCACCACCCCGAACAGCCCGGACAGCGCCTGCTGGACCGGCTGCTTGCGCACGAAGCGATAGGCGGTGAGCAGCAGCGCCGAACCGACCGCGGCGGCGATCGCCGGACGCAGCGACGTGGTCACGTTCACCACGACGAACACCGCCGTCGGGATCGCGGCGATCAGCGCGCCGGACCACCCGCCGATGCCGGCGACGAGTTGTTTGCGGTAGCTCTCCTTGAGCTGCGCGCGTCGATCCTGGTCGCGCCGATCCTGTTCGCGTCGATCCTGTTCGGAGGCAGTCATGCAATCGGTGGCAACAGCTCGTAGTACGGGTTGTAGATCGCGTGCCGGCCGTTGTGCTCGCCGATCCGGCCACGGGCCACCAGCCGCCGGCCCGGCTCGACGCCGGGGATCCGGCGGCGGCCCAGCCAGACGAGGTCGATCGCAGCCGAGCCGTCGAACAACTCGGCGACGAGGGTCGGGACCGTCTCGCTCGGCGTGTAGACGATCTCGCGCAGCCGGCCGACGACCTGGGTGGCCGTGCCGCGGCAGACCTCGCTGGTCGGCGTGCATCGACGGGTGACGACATCGTCCTGCAGCTCGACGGCGTCCAGACGCTGCGCGCTGGCCGTCAGCCGGGAGAGGAGCGAGAGGCGATGTCCCACGAGACCAAGGATAAGGCGATTACGAGGTCTCGGGCAGTTCGATGCCCTCGGGCAGGCGCAGCGGGACCGGCTCGCGCACCGGCAGCGGCTCGCCGCCGCGGACCACGACGACCTGGCGCAGCGCGTCCTCCAGCAGCGCGGCCTTGCCCGCGTCGGTCGCGACGGGTCCGGCGAGCAGCGCCCGCAGGAACCAGCGCGGCCCGTCGACGCCGAGGAACCGCACCGGCACCGTGCCGCCGCCGTCGGCAGGCAGCGTGCCGTGCAGCTCGACGCCGAACGGGCCGTCGCGCTCCGTGGCATTGGTGCGGCGCGGGCCGGCCATCGACTCGGCGATCTCGGCGCGCACGTCGTCCCAGATGCCCTCGTTGCGCGGCGCCGCGAACACGCCGAGCTGCATGGTGCCCTCCGCCGTCGCGAGCGTCGCGGACATCACCTGCTGGTTCTCGTCCAGGTCGAGGCGCACGTCGCAACCTTCGACGACCGGCACCCGCAGCGCGCCGAGGTCCACCCGTTCCACGTCGTCATCGGGGGCGTCGCGCTCGTCGAACGGACCGGTAGTCGCCGCGATCTCCTCCCGCGCCCGGGTCTCCCAGGGCGGCGTGGCGTCGAGCTTGGAGCGGTCGGTCCGCTTCTGCCTGCGTCGGCCCGGCATCAGCGCGGCCCGTCCGGCAGCTGTCCGGCAAGCGCCGCGGCACTCGATTGGCCGCTGAGCGCGGCGGCGCCGCCGGTCGAGCCGTGCCCGCCGCGGCCGCGGACGGAGGCGGGCAGCTCGTCCACCTCCACAAACTGCGCCTGCTCCACGCGTTGGACGACCAGTTGGGCGATCCGCTCGCCCCGGGCCAGCCGCAGCGGCGCGCGGACGTCGTGGTTGATGACGACGACCTTGATCTCCCCGCGGTACCCGGCGTCGATCGTGCCGGGAGCGTTCACCAGGCCGAGGCCGGCGCGCGCGGCGAGTCCGGACCGGGGGTGGACGAAGGCGGCGTAGCCGTCGGGCAGGGCGATCTCGATGCCGGTCGGCAGCACCGCCCGCTCGCCCGGCTCGAGCGTGAGGTCTGCCGCGGCGTGGATGTCGGCGCCCGCGTCGCCAGGCAGCGCGTAGGCCGGCAACGGCACGTCCGGATCGGCGCGGCGCACAAGCACCCGGATCGGCTGAGCGTCAGGCGCGCTGGGGGCTGTGGTCACGTGCGCTGAGGCTACCCTCGGCCGCATGGACGCGGGCAGCGACGGCCGTCAGATTGACGGCGCCGTGGACGTCTACCGGGAGACGCTGCGCACACCGTGGTGGTGGTACCTGGTCGCGCTCGGCGTGGCGACCGTGTTGGCGGCGGAATTCCACATCGGCGGCCTTCCGCTCACCGACTGGATCCCGTACAGCACCCTGCTGCCCGCCTCGGTCCTCATCGTGTGGTGGCTGGGCCGGGCCAGGGTCGAGGTCGTCGAAGGCGAGCTGCGCGTGCGCGGGGCGCACCTTCCGCTGCGCTACGTCACCGGCTCGATCGGCCTGGACGGGCCGACCCTGCGGCGCGTGGTCGGCCGAGAGGGCGACCCGGCCGCGCACGTCTCGATCCGGCCGTGGATCGGGCCGGGCGTCCAGGTCTGGATCGACGACGAGGACGACCCGACGCCGTACTGGGTGGTCAGCACCCGCCACCCGGACCGGCTCGTCGGGGCGCTGCGCGCCGCCCGCTAGGTTGTCGAGTCATGCGGTGTCGAGTCACGCGGTTGCCGGGCCATGAGCTCTCCTGAGCACGGCCGCCGGTTCGCCGGCCAGGTCGCGCTGGTCACCGGCGCCAGCCGCGGCATCGGCCTGGCGATCGCGCGCCGCTTGCGCGACGAGGGCGCGCAGGTGCTCATCACCGCACGCAAGCCAGCCGGCCTCGCCGCGGCCGTGGCCGAGATCGGCGAGCACGGCGTGCTCACCGTCGCCGGCCGGGCCGACGACCCAGAGCACCAGCAGGACGCTGTCGACACCGCGGTGCGCGAGCTCGGCGGGCTGGACGTGCTGATCAACAACACCGGCATCAATCCCGCCTATGGTCTGCTCACCGAGCTGGACGAAGCGATTGCCCGCAAGATCATGGATGTGAACGTCCTGTCGGCGCTGGCCTGGACACGCCGTGCGCTCGCCGCCGGCCTGGGTGATCGACGGCCGGGCGCGGTGGTCAACATGGCCTCGGTCGCCGGCATCGCGCCGGCGCCGGGCATCGCGTACTACGGCGTGAGCAAGGCGGCGCTGATCGGCTTGACGGTGCAGCTCGCCGGCGAGCTGGCGCCGAAGGTCCGGGTGAACGCGATAGCGCCGGCGGTGGTGAAGACGAAGTTCGCCGCCGCGCTGTACGAGGCAGACGAGGCCGGCGCGGCGGCCGGCTACCCCCTCGGCCGGCTCGGGGTGCCAGAGGACATCAGCGCGGCAGCGGCATTCCTCGCCTCCGCCGACGCCGCGTGGATCACCGGCCAGACGTTGGTGGTCGACGGCGGCGTCAGCCTCACGTCCGGACTGTAGGTCAGTCGCCCGAGATCAGGCGCAGTCGCGGCAGATCGGCTGGCCGTTGCGCTCGCGGGCCAGTCGGCTGCGGTGGTGCACCAGGAAGCACGACGAACAGGTGAACTCGTCGCTCTGCTTGGGCAGCACGCGGACGGTCAATTCCTCGCCCGACATGCTGGACAGGTCGGCGCCGGGAAGTTCGAGCGATTCGGCCAGCTCGGTCTCGTCCACGTCGATCGAGCCCGACTGCGCCTCGGCGCGGCGCGCCTTCAGCTCCTCGATCGAATCCTCGTTCAGCTCATCGACGTCTCCGCGGCGGGGGGCGTCGTAGTCAGTCGCCATGCGGTGGTCAACTCCTCTGTGGGCTCATCCCACGGTGTTCTCGTGATCGATCTCGGCGCGATTTCCGGGTCGTCTCGCGCTGCAACGTTCGAGGGTGCTCTTTTGTGCCCGCCCGCGCTCGGGACTCTCACCTGTTTGCGGGCGTTCCGGAGGGTCGACACGTCGTGCGGCCGAACCACCGGGCCGCGGAAACCTACCTCGGCGATGTTTCGGCCCGGCGACGGGGTCGGCAACGCCATCCCCGGCGTCTCGGCGGCTACGATTCGCCCACCCCGACGTCAGGAGGTCGCAGCCCGTGGCGAGCACCGTGACGCGACGCCCGCTGCCGGCGGTCATCGCGTTGGTCGCGCTGCTGCTGCTCACCGCCCTGGTGTGGTGGCGCGTGCTCAACCGAAGCAGCGGCGCGACCGAGGCCAAGCCGACGCATTCGTCGTGCCCGACGCCGTCGGTTGCACCGGCCGCGCAGCTGCCGGCGGCGAAGTCCGTCACCGTCGAGGTCTTGAACTCAACCAATCGCACCGGCATCGCGGGCAAGGCGCGCACCGCGCTGGAAACCGCGGGGTTCCTCGTGCCCAAGCCAGCCGTCAACGACAAGAAGAAGTTGTTCAACAAGATCAAGACGGTCGGACAGATCCGCTATTCCGCGGCGCAGAAACCGGCGGCGACGCTGCTGGAGTATTACTTCCCCGGCGCGACGCTTGTGCCGCAGACCACGTCGTCGGCGACCGTGGTCGTGTCACTGGGCCAGGCCTATCGCGGGGTGGCGTCGGCAGCGTCCGTGGCGGCCGCGCTGAAGAAGGCGCATCTGGTTTCCGGCCCGCCGACGCCCGCGAAGACCTGCTGATCAAGACCTGCCCACTCAGACGTGCTCGCTCAGACGTGCTCGCTCAGACGTGCTCGCCAAACCTGCTGAGTCAGGCGCCGACGTCGTCCGCGCCCAGCGCCGCCAAAACGGCGAACAGCTCGCCGGCCAGCGCCGGGGCGGCCGCAGCGTAAAGCCGGCCGGACGGCGGGCGGCCGCGCAACCCGCTGATCGCGCAGCCGGCTTCCACCGCGATGAGCCCGCCGGCCGCGTGGTCCCACTCGTGCAGACCGGCCTCGAAATAGCCGTCCAAACGGCCCGCGGCGAGGAAGCACAGGTCGAGCGCCGCCGAGCCCAGCCGGCGGATGTCGCCCACTTGCGGCAGCAGCGGCGCGACGACGGCGACCTGACGGCGGCGCAGCGCCGCGTCGTAGCCGAACCCGGTGCCGAGCACCGCCCGTGCCAGCGACACGTCTCGGCGCGCCCCCAGCCGGACGCCGTCCAGGTACGCGCCGGAACCGGAGACGGCCGTGAACGTCTCGCCGGAGGCTGGGTTCGCGACCGCGCCGGCGACCACCGCCCCGTCCACCTCGACGGCGACCGACACCGCGTAGTGCGGGATGCCGAGCACGAAGTTGACCGTCCCGTCGATCGGATCGAGCAGCCAGCGCGTGCCGCCGCGCACGCCAGGGGCGCCAAGGGCGCCGCCCTCCTCGGCCAGGATCGCGTCGCCCGGCCGGCGCCGCGCGAGCTCCTCGGACAGCCAGCGCTCGCTCGCCCTGTCGACGTCGGTGACGAGGTCGGTCGCCGTGCTCTTGGCGTCGACCGCTATGCCGTCGCGGCGGGCGGCGCGGACGAGTGCGGCGGCGCCGAGCGCCAGCTCGCGGCACAGGTCGCCCAGTTCGGCCGCCGATGCCGCCGGTGATTCCATCATGTGCCCATCGCAGCATGACCGGCGCTGATCTCGACGGGATAGGGTCCGCGTGCGAGCAGACACCCCTGCGCCGCCGGTGTTGGACGAGGAGACAGCATGACGTCGGGCAGCAGCGCGGGTCAGGCGTTCGGTGTCGACATCGGCGGCACCGGCATCAAGGGCGCGCTGGTCGACACGGCCACCGGCACCCTGCTCACCGAACGCGCGCGGATCGTAACGCCGAGGCCGGCAACGCCCGAGGCGGTCGGCGAGGTCGTGGTGCAGCTCGTCCGCGGGGCCGACTGGCGCGGCCTGATCGGCGCGACCTTCCCGGCGGTGATCAAGCACGGGGTCGCGCAGTCGGCCGCGAACGTCGACCCGACGTGGGTCGGCACGGACGCGGACAAGACCTTCACCGACGCTGTCGGCGAGGGCAGCGAGGTCATCGTGCTGAACGACGCGGACGCCGCCGGGATCGCCGAGGCCCGGTTCGGCGCCGCCAAGGGCGTTGACGGCGTCGTCATTCTGCTGACGTTCGGCACCGGGATCGGCAGCGCGCTGCTGATGAACGGCGTGCTCGTGCCAAACACCGAACTGGGCCATCTGGAGCTCGACGGCTACGACGCCGAGCGGCGCGCCGCGGCATCCGTGCGCGACGAGCACGGCATGTCCTATCGCAAGTGGTCGCAGCGGGTGAACCGCTACATGCAGCACGTCGAACGGCTGTTCAGCCCAGATCTGTTCGTGGTCGGCGGCGGGGTCAGCAAGAACGCCGAGAAGTGGGTGCCGCTGCTTGAGCTGAAGACCCGGGTCGTGCCGGCGCAGCTGCTGAACGAGGCAGGCATCGTCGGCGCGGCGATCGCAGCGGTCGAGCGGCTGGGCGAATAGCCGTGTCGTACGCGGCGTCGGGCGATTGCTGCGGCAGGCGATCGTGTCGCACGGACAGTCCGGCTGCCCCGCGCATCGATCGGGTCGCCGCCTCGGTCGCAGTACAATATGGTCCGAGGGCCTGCGCACGATCTGGACTCGACCGATGAGCCAACCAACAGACTGCCGGATGCCCCGCACCAGTCGCGTCTCCCCCGGGGCGTCGACAACAGCGTCTTGGGCATTCGTCCGCGCTCTCTCGTGGTGAAAGGCAACCCGTGGCTTCAACGAAGCGGTCTTCTGAGTCCGTGCTCAGCGCCGACAGCGCGTCCGTCACCTCCCGTTCCGTCCCGGCGGCCAGCGCCACCAAGCGCGCGACCGCGACCGTGACGAAGGCCAAGCCGGCCGCGAAGAGCGCCAAGAGCGCCGCCCCCGAAAAGACCGCGGCGCCGAAGACCGCGGCGCCGAAGACCGCCGGAGACGCGCCGGTCGACCCGATCGACACCGCGCAACTGCCCGCCGACGCCGCTGCGGACGCCGTTGTCGACGAGGTCGACGAGAACGCCGTCGAGGGCGCCGCAGCCGACGCCGCCGGCGAGAGCACCGAGTTCACCTGGGACGACGAAGAGGAGTCCGAGGCGCTGCGGCAGGCCCGCAAGGACGCCGAGATGACGGCGTCCGCGGACTCGGTGCGCGCCTACCTCAAGCAGATCGGCAAGGTCGCGCTGCTCAACGCCGAAGAAGAGGTCGACCTCGCCAAACGGATCGAGGCCGGTCTCTACGCCGCCGAGCGCATCCGGCAGGCCGAAGAGTCCGGCGAGAAGCTCGTCCTGCAGATGCGCCGCGACCTGCGCTGGATCGTCCGCGACGGCGAGCGCGCCAAGAACCACCTGCTCGAGGCGAACCTGCGGCTGGTCGTGTCGCTGGCGAAGCGTTACACCGGCCGGGGCATGGCGTTCCTGGATCTCATCCAGGAAGGCAACCTGGGTCTGATCCGCGCGGTCGAGAAGTTCGACTACACCAAGGGCTACAAGTTCTCCACCTACGCCACCTGGTGGATCCGGCAGGCGATCACCCGGGCGATGGCCGACCAGGCGCGCACGATCCGCATCCCGGTGCACATGGTCGAGGTGATCAACAAGCTCGGCCGCATCCAGCGCGAGCTGTTGCAGGACCTCGGCCGCGAGCCAACTCCCGAAGAGCTCGCGAAAGAAATGGACATCACGCCGGACAAGGTGCTGGAGATCCAGCAGTACGCGCGCGAGCCGATCAGCCTCGACCAGACGATCGGCGACGAAGGCGACAGCCAGCTCGGCGACTTCATCGAGGACTCCGAGGCGATCGTCGCCGTGGACGCCGTGTCGTTCACCCTGCTGCAGGACCAGCTGCAGTCGGTGTTGCAGACGCTGTCCGAGCGAGAGGCGGGCGTGGTGAAGCTGCGCTTCGGCCTCACCGACGGCCAGCCGCGCACGCTCGACGAAATCGGCCAGGTCTATGGCGTCACGCGCGAGCGGATCCGGCAGATCGAGTCGAAGACGATGTCGAAGTTGCGCCACCCGTCCCGCTCGCAAGTCCTGCGCGACTACCTGGACTGAGCATCGGCACGTCCTCGGCCCGTCTTGTCACCCCGTTTGGCCGCCTACCAAGATCCACCAGCCGATCGAACGGGGTGAAGGCCGGACGGCCGAGCCGGCGATAGTCTCGCGGCCGTGTTCCGTCGTCGGCCAGATCCGCTCGCCGAGCTCGGCGCAGCCGCTGGAACGATCGTGTATGCCCAACGCGTGCGGATTCGCGCGTCGGCTACGGACCTGCGGATCCCCGGACGCAACCAGGTCTCGCGCGCGGTGCGCCTGCTCCGCGGCTCGGCAGTGGTGAGCGCAGATCACCTGACCGTGGCGTATCGCCAGTTCATCGCGATCGACGGAGCTCTGCGCGAGGATCCGGCGGCGCCCTGTCAGGTGAGTTTCGGAATCGACGGCATCCACATCTCGATCGACCTCACCGCGGCGCTGCGCGGGGTGCCGGGCAAGAACAGTGGGACCGCGGACATCTTTGTGCAGCTGGCGATTGCCGCTGAGCAGCTCGACCTGCTGGCGCCGCGAGCGGTCGCAATCAGTCGGCAGCAGATTTCGGCGATCAGCCGGCGCATCTGACCGCCGTCTCCCAGGTGCCTCGTTGGCCTAGGCTGCGGCGCACAGCGCCAGTCAGGCCGGCCATGTCACCGGCCGGCTCGTCGTGGTCGTCAGCTGACCGATGCGAGCGTCCGCGTTGCCCCGGGCAATTAGCGCACGTCCGTCCGGGGTACTTCGTTGGCGCGGGAGGGTTGAGCAGCCAGACTTCCTGTGTTTCGGCACCGCCCTCGTCGTCTCGGCGACGGGGGCTGTGTCGGGCGCGGCGACCAGCCGACAGCGAGCACCCGAGCACCCGAGAGCCCGCAGACGAAACGGCCCCCGCCCAGAAGGGCAGGGGCCATACGCGTTGCGGTATGCGTTCAGCGCTCCTCGAGCGCCGCCGTGGCCGGCACGACCGCGAGCCGCTCGGACTCGTCCTGGATCGACACCGCGATCTCGCGCAGCCGGATCTCGTTGTCGTGAAAGTGGTGGGCGCAGAGCAGGAGATCGAACCCGGATTCCATGGTCGCGCGGACGTACGCCTGCGCGCCACACCGGTCGCAGCGGTCGGTAGCGGTCAGCGGTGTCAGTGACATCGTCGTGGACACGTCAGCACCTCTCTCAGCTGGCGGGGCAACTTGTCGCTACCCGTTCTTTGTTGCTTCCCCAGGTAACCATCTAATCGACGGTCGCGGTGACGACACTCGCCAGACGAAACCTTCTTGCAACACCTGTGACGGGATTTACCCGACAGCTGGTGTAACCAGTACTACCCCGACCCGGATTCCCGAAACCCCGTCGCGTGAAATAGCCCACGCCCGAGCACGCCGTCGCGGACGGCGAACGGGGCGAACGGGCGCGCAGGCCACATCCGACACTAGCCGCCGAGCAGCGCCATCAGGTGGTCACGCCGCCGCTCGAGCACATCCGCCCCGGCGGCGGCGGACACCGGTCCCGGGACCGCGCGGCGCAATTCCGCGTGCAATCGTCCGTGCGGCGCTCCGGTGCGTGCGGCGAGCACGGCGACGAGCCGATTGACCTCGCGACGCAGCTCCGCCCCGGCACGCCACGCCACAGCCTCGGCGGACGGCTCGGGCGCCGGCTGTGCGCCGGCGTCGACCGCGCGTCGCCGGGCGTCGGAATCCCGGCGGGCAAGCACGGCGGCCGTCTGCTCCGGCGACAGGATGCCGGGCAGGCCGAGGTAGTCCTCGTCGTCCGCGCTCAACGGCGTCGCGACGACCGCTCGGCCGCCGTGCAGCACGTGGGCGAAGGCGGCGTCGGCGTCGACGAGCTCCGTCCGGTCCGCCGCTCGCTCGGCCGGCTCCACGGGCTCGGCGTCGAGCAGCGTCTCGGACTCCTGCGACGGCGGCGGGATGACGTGGTCGCGCTCCTGCTCCAACTCCGCCGCGAGCGTCAGCAGCGGGCGCACAGCCGGCAGGAAGACGGTGGCCGACTCGCCCGGCCGGCGGGCGCGTACGACCCGGCCGACGCCTTGGGCGAAGAACAGCGGCGTCCGGTAGGACGTCATCCAGGCGAGGCACGCCGCGCGCGGGATGTCGACGCCTTCGGACACCATCCGCACGCACACCGCTATCCGCTGGTCGCCGCTCGCAAACGCGTCGATCTTCGCGCTCGCCTTCGGGTCGTCGGAGACGATCACGACCGGCGCCTCCCCCGTCACCTGCTCGGTGATCGCGGCGTAGGCCCGGGCGTCGTCCTGGTCGCTGGCGAGCACGAGCCCGGCGGCGTCGGGCATGCCGTGCGCGCGCAGATGCGTGATCCGGCCGTCCATCGCCGCGATGACGTGCGGCACCCACTTCCCGCGCGGGCTGAGCGCGGTGCGCCACGCGGTCGCCTCGATGCTGCGGGTGCTGGTCTCGGTCAGCGATGCGGCGATCACCTCGCCGGCGCTGTTGCGCCAGCGCGACGTGCCCGTGTACGCCGCGAACACCACCGGCCGGACCACCCCGTCGCGCAGCGCCTCGCGGTAGCCGTAGCCGAAGTCGGCGACGCTGCGCAACCCGCCGTCCGGCTCGGCCTCGTAGCGGACGAACGGGATCCGCTCCTCTGCGCGGGTGCGAAACGGCGTGCCGGTGAGGCACACCCGGCGGGCGGCCAGCTCGAACGCCGAGGCGACCGCGTCGCCCCAGGACAGCCCGTCGCCGGCGTGATGGACCTCGTCCAGGACCACCAGCGTGCGTTTGGCGCTCGCCCGCGCCGCGTGCAGCGCGGGTTTGGCGGCGACCTGGGCGTACGTCGTCACGTAGCCGCGCAGGTCCGGGCGCACCGGGCCGACCGCGTTGCTCAGCGTCGGGTCCAGCGGCAGGCCCGCTGCGGCGGCCGCGTTCGCCCACTGCGTGCGGAGGTGGTCGGTCGGGCAGACGACGATGACCCGGTCGACCACGCGCTCGGCGACGAGCATGCCGGCCAGCGTCAGCGCGAACGTGGTTTTGCCCGACCCGGGCGTCGCGGTGACCAGGAAGTCGCGGCTGCGGGCGGCGCGGTAGCGGGCGAGGGCGTCCGCCTGCCACCCGCGCAGGCGCGGCGCGACGATCTCGCGAGGCGCTGCCACAGAGGTCGGACCCTTCTCGCGTGCCGGCGGATGCGTCCGCCCGGACGCGCTGCGGCGCCCGCGCAACGAAGCACAGGCACCGGGGTCGAACCTAGTCGGGGCGGCCGACGGCTCGCTCCTCGGCACGCCGGGCGCAGCGCGCAGGACGCCGCCGGGACCGCCCGCTGGGACACTGGAGCCCATGCCCCTATTCCGGCGCGTGCTGGGCGCGGCGCGCGTGACGCCGGGGCTGCTCAAGCGCGCGCTGATCATGGCCTGGAAGCACCGGGTGCTGGGGCTGTCCGCGGAGGCCGCGTTCTGGCAGCTGCTCAGCCTGCCGTCGCTGTTCCTCGCGCTGATCGCGAGCCTCGGCTACATGTCGCGGCTGTTCGGCGCGGGCACTGTCAACCGCACCGAGACGAAGATCGAAGACGCGCTGCGCCACGCCTTCAGCAACCAGGTTATGCAGAACGTCATCCGCCCGACCCTGCGCGAAGTGCTCAATGGCGACCGCGCCGACATCGTCAGCATCGGCTTCGTGCTCGCGCTGTGGGCCGGCTCGTCGGCGACCGCGACCTTCGTCAACACCATCGCGATCGCGTACGACCAGCGCGACCTGCGGGGTCCGGTGCGCAGCCGGCTGCTGGCGCTCTGGCTGTTCCTCGGGGCCGTCGTGCTGGGCGTGTTCCTGCTGCCGATGCTGGTGCTCGGGCCGGACCTGCTGCGCCGTGCCGCGCCGCGATCCCAACGCGCGACGGTGAGCGCGGTGATCGAAGCCGGCTACTACCCCGTCCTGG
This sequence comes from uncultured Jatrophihabitans sp., assembly GCF_964251945.1. Taxonomy (GTDB): domain Bacteria; phylum Actinomycetota; class Actinomycetes; order Mycobacteriales; family Jatrophihabitantaceae; genus Jatrophihabitans. The sequence continues at coordinate 706,222 of NZ_CAXULP010000001.1, read as the reverse complement.
TGCTGTTCCTGCTGCTCGGCCTGACGACGTTCTACAAACTGGCGCCGCCGCGGCGGCTGCCCTGGCATCGGGGCCTGCCGGGCGCGCTGCTCGCATTGCTCGTCTTCTTGGCGGGGTCGGCGGGTCTGCGGGGCTACATCAGCTTCGTCCTGGACCACAACCACGCCTACAGCGCGCTGGCCGCGCCGATCGCCGCGCTGTTGTTCTTCTTCGTCCTCGCCTTCGGCGTGTTGCTGGGGGCCGAATTCAACGCCGCCGTCGAGCAGCGCAAACCGGCGAAGGCCCGGCCGCCGCGGGTGCTGGACCCGCGCAACTGGCAGGTGTTCACCCCCTCAGCGCAAAATCCCGGCGCCGACCGGACGGCCGCGATTCAGGACCGCAGGCTCTCGTAGATCTCCTTGCAGGCCGGGCACACCGGCGAGCCGGGCTTGGGCGTCTTGGTCACCGGGAACACCTCGCCGCACAGGGCCTCGACGAAGGTGCCCATCACCGCGCTCTCGGCGATCTTGTTCTTGCGGACGTAATGGAACATGTCGGGACCGGTGTCGGTCTCCGACGTGCTCGGCGACTCCAGGACCTGAGTGTCTGACACGTCGTCGATTGTGCCCGAAACGAACGTCGAGCGGTCAGCCGTCCACAGTGCGGTCGTCGTCGCCGGCCGGCAGCGCCCGCTCGCGCAGCAGCTCGGGATGAAAAGGCACTTGCGCGGGCCGCCGCTTGGCCGGCCGGTCGTTCGCGATGATGACCGCGCACCACGGCAGCACCATCCCGCCCACGACAAAAGCCAGCGCCAACAAGATCGAGACGCGATAGGTGGCGGCGGCGGCGATCACGCACACCGCGCGCAAGGACATCATGATCGCGTACTTGCGCTTGCGACGGTCGAACTCGTCGTCGCCGCTCTCCGGGGCCGAGGTGATGAGCACCGGCTCCGATTCAGGTGGGCGGCGCATGTGTCCCATCGTGGCACCGAATGTCGGCAAAAGCTCGTCCGCGGACTGTCAAGATCGACACGTGTTCGGCTCCCCGTTGCCACCCGCGCAGCGGGCGTCGCCCGCGGTCCGCGCTCGCCGGCCGCCCGTCGACGCGGTGCACGGTTTGCCGGAATGCCAGACCGACGAGGAAGACAGACGGAGGGGGCCGGACCGATGAGGGTGCTGGTGCAGCGCGTCGCCGAAGCATGGGTCAAGGTGGGCGGTGAAGAGGTTGCGCGGATAGGCCCGGGCCTGCTCGCGCTCATCGGCGTCACCCACGGCGACGGCCCGGCGCAGGCGGCGGCGTTGGCGCGCAAGACGCATGCGCTGCGGGCGCTTCGCGACGAGCGCAGCGTGGCCGACGTGCCGGGCGCGTCGATCCTCGTGGTGAGCCAGTTCACGCTCTACGGCGACACCCGCAAAGGGCGTCGGCCGAGCTGGTCGGCCGCCGCGCCCGGGCGGCTCGCCGAGCCGGTCGTCGCGGCATTTGTCGACGAGCTGCGTACACTGAACACGCCAGTGCACACCGGCATATTCGGTGCCGACATGCAGGTGGGGCTGATCAACGACGGGCCATTCACCGTCTCGCTCGAGCTGTGAGCGCCATCTGCGACCCGTCCGGCTACTCCGAGTCCGGGAACATTTTGGGCCGTTCGACACGTTGTCTACTACGAAACCGGAATCACGAAACCGCGAGCCCGTTCGGCACGAATACGTATCTGGACAGGTCCGATAGATCGCAACTCAGTTGCTCCCAAGGTGGTTTGTAACCAGTGACAATGTCTCGCAACGCACCGGCTCCGTCGGCTGCCCGCCGTGGTGCGACCGCGTCGCGCGCGTCGTCTGAGTCGCGGGTCGCCCGCGGCCACCGCAGCGCCCGCACGTCGGCGACCGCCGGTGCGGTCGAGGTCGACGAGCAGGCCGGCACGGCGCCCGCCCCACGCGCCCGCGCGAAAACGGCCCGTGCCAAGTCCGCCCGGCCGGCCGCTACTGCTACCACCGCGTCGCCGCCGGCGGATGTCGACGACAGCCAGCACCAGGAGATCGTCGCGTCGCCGCCCACGCCCGAACTGCGTGACCTCGACGAGGTCGCGGCGTCGGCCGATCTGGTGCGCGTCTACCTCAACGAGATCGGCAAGGTTGCGCTGCTGACCGCCGCCGACGAGGTCGAGCTCGCCAAGCGCATCGAGGCCGGGCTCTACGCCGGCCACCTGCTGACCGCGCCGAACACCTTCACCGCCGCCCGCAAGCGGGACATGCGCGCTGTCGTGCTCGACGGCGAGCGGGCCAAGGACCATCTGCTGCGCGCGAACCTCCGGCTGGTCGTCTCGCTGGCCAAGCGCTACACCGGCCACGGCATGCCGTTTCTGGACCTGATCCAGGAGGGCAACCTGGGTCTGATCCGGGCGGTCGAGAAGTTCGATTACACCAAGGGCTTCAAGTTCTCCACCTACGCCACGTGGTGGATCCGGCAGGCGATCAGCCGCGCGATGGCCGACCAATCGCGCACGATCCGGCTCCCCGTGCACCTCGTCGAGCAGGTCAACAAGCTGCAGCGCATCCGCCGCGAGATGAACCAGGCGTTGGGCCGGGAGGCCAACCACGCCGAGCTGGCGCACGAGCTGGACATCACCGAAGAGCGCGTCCGCGAGCTCATCGACCTCTCCCGCGACCTGGTCAGCCTGGACCAGACCGTGGGTGCGGACGACGACGCCTCGCTCGGCGATTTCATCGCCGACGAGCGCGCCACCTCGGCGGCCGAGACCGTCGTCGAGGGCGGCCTCATGCGCGCCCAGTTGCAGGACGTGTTGAACACGCTGGACGCCCGCGAGGCGGAGGTCGTGCGCATGCGGTACGGCCTGGACGGCGGCCAGCCGAAGACGCTCGACGAGATCGGTCGCGCGTTCAAGCTGTCTCGCGAGCGGATCCGGCAGATCGAGCGAGAGACGATGGCCAAGCTTCGGCACCCGTCCCGCTCGCAAGTGCTGCGCGACTACCTCGAGGCCTGAGCCTCCGAATTTGTTCGGTCGGTCCGGTCCGGCTCGGGCGTCGGCCCGGCATGGCTCGGGCTCCGCGCGGAATAGGATGGTGGCGCGAACGTGCCCCGCAGGGTCGCGCCGCGAGCCAGGGAGGTGTCGATGAGCCACCACAGCGATCTGATCGACACCACTGAGATGTACTTGCGCACGGTGTTCGAGTTGGAGGAAGAGGGCGTGGTCGCGCTGCGCGCCCGAATCGCCGAGCGGCTCGGCCAGAGCGGGCCCACCGTGAGCCAGACCGTCGCCCGGATGGAACGCGACGGGCTGCTGCACGTCGCCGACGACCGTCATCTCGAGCTCACCGACGCCGGCCGGCGCGAGGCGATCGGCGTGATGCGCAAGCACCGGTTGGCCGAGCGGCTGCTGGCCGACGTGATCGGCCTGGAGTGGGAAGACCTGCACATCGAGGCGTGCCGGTGGGAGCACGTGATGAGCGAGAAGGTCGAGCGCCGGATTCTCGCGCTGCTGGACAAGCCGCTCGTTTGCCCGCACGGCAATCCGATTCCCGGCCTCGACCAGCTCGGCCTGCCGTTCGGCACCACTCCCGGCGGGGCGCTGGTGAGCCTGAGCACCGCTGCCGTCGACGCGGTCGGCAGCGTCGTGGTCGACCGCATCAGCGAACAGCTGCAGAACGACGCCGCGCTCATGCACCGGCTGGATGTGGCCGGACTGCGCCCAGGTCGCGAGGTGCGGGTCGCCGCCGCGCCGCTGGGCGTCGAGGTCACCCTCGACGACGACTCCCGCGTGGCGTTCGACCAGCACATCGCAGATCACGTGTTCGTGCTCGTCGCCTGAAGCCGCGCCGGCGCCATCATCGTCGCCCAGCGGCGTCCGAGTGGCCCGAACACCCGGGCGGACAATGCGCTCCGCGCTCCGACGTAAACTGTCGCCGTCGCGAGTCACCGCCGCCTCGCCGTCCGCGTCGACACCCCCTTCCGCCGCAGTTCGTGACCACGACCGCGCGTCGCACGCGCACGACCGTCCGGCTGCCGCCGGGCTCGAGCCGAGAGGACGCCGGTGGCTTACGACCCGCAGGGCTTTCTGAAGCACGCGCGTGTGGACACGCCGAAACGTCCCGCCGGCGAGCGGGTGCGCGACTGGCAGCCGATCTACCTGCGCGCGAAGGACGAGACGGTCAGCGAGCAGGCCGCCCGCTGCATGGACTGCGGCGTCGCGTTCTGCCACAGCGGCTGTCCGCTCGGCAATCTCATCCCGGAATGGAACGAGTTCGTCGCGCGCGGCGACTGGGCGAGCGCGAGCGAGCGGCTGCACGCGACCAACAACTTCCCGGAATTCACCGGCTGGATCTGCCCGGCGCCCTGCGAGGCCGCCTGCGTGCTGGCCCTCAACACCGACCCGGTGACCATCAAACAGGTCGAGATCTCGATCGTCGAAAAGGCCTTCGAGACCGGCTCGGTCACCCCGCAGCCGCCGGCCGAGCGCAGCGGTGCCCGGGTGGCCGTCGTCGGATCGGGGCCCGCCGGGCTCGCGGCCGCCCAGCAGCTGAGCCGCGCCGGCCACGCTGTCACGGTGTTCGAGCGCGACGACCGGATCGGCGGCCTGCTTCGTTACGGCATCCCGGACTTCAAGATGCCCAAGGACATCATCGACCGACGCGTCGAGCAGATGACCGCCGAGGGCACCGTCTTCCGCGTCAGCACTGACATCGGCCCGGCGGACGTCGGCCGGCTGCGCGAGGACTTCGACGCCGTCGTGCTCGCGGTCGGCGCGCTGGCGCCGCGGCAGCTGACCAATCCGGGCGGCGATCTCGCCGGCGTGCACCAGGCGATGGACTATCTGCCGCTCGGCAACCGCGTGCAGGCCGGCGACATCGCTTCGCCCGCGATCGACGCCTCGGACAAGCATGTCGTGATCATCGGCGGCGGCGACACCGCCGCCGACTGCCTCGGCACCGCTAACCGGCAAGGAGCGCGGTCGGTGACCGTGCTGGATCACAATCCGCGCCCGGCCGCGCGGATCGGGCTGATCAACCCGGTGTGGCCGTCGGCGCCGAGCACGCGAGGATCCTCGCCGGCGCACGACGAGGGCGTCCACGAAGCGTGGGCCCGCGAAGTCGTCTCTTTCGTTGGCGACGACGACGGGCAGGTGCGCGGTGTGGTCGTCGAGCAGGTGGAGATTGTCCGCGTAGGTGGCCGGCGCGAATTCCGTTCGATGCCGGGTTCGCGGGAGCAGCTGCCCGCCGACCTCGTGCTCATCGCTGCGGGCTTCGTCGGCACCGATGTTCCGCAGCTGCTCGACGCGCTCGGCGCGGACCAGGTGCCCGGCCGCGGCACGGTGCGCATCGACGACGGCTGGCGCAGCACCGCCGACAACGTCTTCGCCTGCGGCGACGCGACCCGCGGCGCCTCGCTGGTGGTCTGGGCCATCGCCGAGGGACGCGCGTGCGCCGCCGCGGTCGATGACGCGTTGACCGGGCTTTCCGAGCTGCCCCGTCCAGTGACGCCGAGCGCCGCGCCGCTATAGCTCGAAGCCCCGGCAGACCGATCGCGGCGCCACCGCAGCTCAACCACGGCCGTCGGCTGAGGCTCGACCAGGGCCGTCGGCTGACGCTCGGCCACGGCCGTGCGAGCGCAGCCGGGGAAGCCTGTTCGGGTTGACCCCGCACGACAATGCGCCGAGCAGCAGGTCGGCCGCGGAGTAGCTCGGGTCGCTGGCGACCGCCCGCTCGGCCGCGATGCCCGCGAGGGCCCCGTCCCCCGCGCGCCAGGAGGCCCAGCCGAACAGCAGCAGCGGCGGAGCGTCGTATGGCGCGGGCGCCCGGCGGGCAAGCTCCCGCCACAGGGGCCGGCCGTCGAGCCGGCCGTGGTCCACGGCCGCCCACACCGCGTCGCGCATCGAGTTGTCGGCGAGGCTGACTGCGAAACGCGCCACTTGTGCCGCCGCCAGCCCGGCCCAGCCGGGCGTGTCCGCCGCTCGGGCGGCGGCGAAGATCGCCCGCTTCGCCGACCGGCCGTGCTGCGCGCCCTGGCCGCCGAGGCCAGCCGCGAGCGCCGCCCGTTCGGCCTCGGCGATCGCCGGCAACAGCGCGCTGCGCTCCAGCAACGGCGCCGGCTCGAGCGAGCGCGCGAGCGACTGCCGGTCAGGCAGCGCGACAACCCCGGCGACTGTCGCGGCGGCGGCGAAGGCGGAAGGAGCGTCAGGCAGCGGCTCGCCGTCGGCCGGGCAGCAATCGGCACCGGCGCACATCGCCGACCGCCAGCGGCCGTGCGCGACGCAGAGCGCGTCGAGCAGATCGCAGCCGTGCCGCTCCGCTGCGGCGGCGATGACGTCCAGCAGGGCGAGTATCCGGGCGGCCGCGGTCACCGAGTCGAGCGACGCGGGCAGCCCCGGCGCGTCGTCATACACCGCGGCAACCAGCGTCGAGGCGCCGCCGGCCGCCATCGCGCCGACGGTGTCTCGCACCGCGTCGGAGCCCAGCACGTCCGGCAGGTCGAGTCGCGCGGTCACGACGAGCACGCCGGCGTCCAGGCCGACGAGCACAAGGCTTCGTGTGGGATGGAAGCCGAGCAGATAAGGAATGGCCTGCACGAGCTCGGCCGGGCCGGAGATGCGTTGTGTCGTCGGGATGGTCATGCCGACGACGGTCGCCGAGAACCAGCGGGCGCGGCGGTTCTGGATCGAAGATGTGGACGGTCGGCCGCGCTGTGCACGACGCGGGGTCCGGTGTCGGAGCTGTGTGCTATCCGGCGCCGCGGCGAGGCGCAGTCCGCCGAGTGGTCAATGCAGGGTGTTATCGCAGGGTGGTCAACGCAGCGTGCCCTGCCGCCACTTCGCGGCCGCGGCAGACAGCGCGGCGGCGACGCGCTCGTTGCGCTCGGCCCAGAGCGCGTCGGCAGCGTCCGCGCGGCCGCTGGCGTCCAGTGCCGCCAGCGCCGCCTCGTCGGCCAGTGCCGAATCGTCCGCTGTCAGCGTGTCGCCGACCGTCGTCGACTCGGCGGGCGACAGGGCCCGCCGGCCAGTGGCGACGACCCGGAAGAACGCCGCCGCCCGCTCGAGCGCGACGGCGAGGTCGCCCTGGTACACGCCGGCAAGCACGGCGTCGGCGGCGTCGCGGATCGCCGCGACGTCGGCATAGTCGGCGACGCCGGCCACGGCAGCTTCGGCGGGTGCGAGCGGTTCGCCTAGGCGCCACAGGCGGGCCACTTCGTCGCCGGAGGTGTGGCACCACTGCCGCAGCAGGTACAGCGCCCATAGCGCGCCGGGCAGGCTCACCGGGTCGGCGTCGCGCCACAGCGCGGCGAGGGTGTCCAGGCCGACTCGGTCGGCGAGGCCGACGAACCGGGCGCCGTCGCCCGGGGTCCGGCCAGCGCGCACGACGACCTCCGCGGTCGCCGCGGCCATCTCCGCGCGAGAGCCGATGGACTCCCCGCCGGCGGCGTCGATCAGTTCGGTGAGGTCGGCGTACCGGGCGGGTCGGTGCGGCCGCGGCTGGTCGTCGGACGTCATGCCGCCCGCTCCGCCGATGTCCGCTGCGCCATACGTGCAGCGTACGGCGGACAAACCGCGTGCAGATGATCGGTCGCCGTCGGCAATCTCACGCGCACAGCGGGTAACGTGGAAATCGACGTCGGCCCGATCCATGGCCCCCGGTCCCACATTCGCCGCCACGAGCGGCCTTCCGCCGAGAGGCGACCTGGCGGGCCGACGTCCATACTCGTACTCGTCCCGCACGCGGGGCGGCGGCGGTTATCCGATCGGTGGGACGTGATGGTCGGCGACGGCAACGGCTGGGTGGTCTGCTCCCTCGGCCATCGCCACTGGGGCCTGTTCGGCGCGGCTGGCCTGCTGGTCACTGACGGCATGCGGGTGCTGTTGCAGCACCGCGCTGCCTGGACGCACGAAGGCGACAGCTGGGCGGTGCCGGGCGGGGCCCGCGACAGCCACGAGGATCCCATCGCCGCGGCGCTGCGCGAGGCCACCGAGGAGACCTCGCTGGACCCGGCGGCCGTGACGCCGATCAGCGAGCTCGTCGACGAGCACGGCGGCTGGCGCTACACCACGATCATCGCGCGGGGCGCGCCGGAACTCGCTGTGCGGCCGGTCAACGGCGAGAGCATCGCTGTGTCGTGGTGGCCGCTGGAAGACGTTGCCGGGCTGCGCCTGCACTCGGGCTTCGAGGCGACGTGGCCGCGCCTGCGCGAGCTGGCCGCGAGCCGCCACTGACCGAGCCGCCCGCCGGGTCACGAGTCCGGCCCAGGCCTCCGCCGCTCAGCGACCGCCGGTCCGGCCGAACCCGCCGCCGCCGAAGCCGCCCGTCCGGCTTCCACCGCCGAAGCCGCCGTTGAGACCACCCAGGGTCGTCCGGCCGCTCGTCGTCGAGCCGGACGACGGCAACGCCGCGTTGAGGTCCGCGATCACGACCTGCTGGCCGACCTTGAGGCCGGCCGTGACCTGCACCCGGTCGGCGCCCTGCACGCCGGTCGTGACCAGCGTCGTCTCGGCCTTGCCGCCCTGGACGAGGTCGACGAAGTGCCGGGCGCCGAGCGAGTGGACGGCCGAGATGGGCACCGTCACCGCGCCGCTCACCGCGCCGACGTCGATGGCGACGCTGGCGCCCATCCCGTCGTAGAGGCGGGGATCGGCGTGGTCGAGACCGACGGTCACCGCGTAGGCCGCCGAGGATCCCGTGCTGCTCGAGGCGTTCGTCAAGCCGATCAGGCTGACCTTGCCCGGCACGGCGGCAGAGCGGCCGTCGACCATGATCTGCGCGCTCTGGCCGACCTTCACCGCGTCGATGTCGGCGATGCCGACGTCGACCGTCACCGACAGCGTGCCCGACCCGGTGACGGTGACCGCGGTCGAGCCGTTGACGGAGTCGCCCTTGGCGACGTCGAGTGCGGCCACCGTGCCCGAGATGGGCGACGTCAGGGTCGCCAGCCGCATGTTGTGCTGGGCGACGGCGAGGGCGGCCTTTGCCGCGTCGATCGACTTCTGGTCGGCGGCGATCTGCTCGGCGGTGACGGTCACGCCGGACGAGCCGGCAGACGACCCCGAGCCGGTGCTCGACCCCGAGCTGCTGGACCGCGTGCTGGAGCTGCCGCTGCCGGTGCCGGTCCCCGTGCCGCTCTTGCTGCCAGTGCCGGTCCCCGTGCCGCTCTTGCTGCCGGTGCCGGTGCTCGTGCTGCCGCTGCTCAGCGATCCGATCGCCTTGGTCAGAGCCGACAAAGCGTTGTCGAGCGCCGACCGAGCGCTGTCGACCGCCTGCTGATCGCTCGCGACGGCCGTTGCCGACCGGGCGCAGGCGGCGCCGTCGCCGATGTCGGTGCGCGCAATCTGCACGTGGTACGTCGCGCCCTCGGTCAGGCCGGCGAAGGAGTACTGGCCGCCGGCGTCGACGTGCTGCGCGCCGCTGGCGTCCGGGCCGGCAAGCGTGACGACCGAGTCCTGCGAGCCGACGGATCCGGCGATGGTGTGAGTGGCACCGGCCACTGCGGTCGTCGTCACGGTGTCCGACCCGGTGGCGCAGTTGGCGACCAGGGTCGCGACGTCGCCCTTCTCGGCGTCGATGGCCTTGTCCAGCGCCGACTGAGCGGTGACCACCTGGCGTTGCGCCTTCGCGACTGACGTGCCGCCGCTCGAGCCGGTGCCGCCGCTCGAGCCGGTGCCGCCGCTCGAGCCGGTGCCGCCGCTCGAGCCGGTGCCGCCGCTGGTGGGCGTCGGGCGCGGCGAGGCGGTGCCGCCGCTGGTGGGCGTCGGGCGCGGCGAGGCGGGCGTCAGCGCGCTCGTCAGGCGGACGGCGGTGGTCGTGGCCGTGAAACCACTCGCGCCCGACGATGACGAATTTGCAGATGACGAATCTGCGGATGACGAACTCGTGCCGGCCGCCTGCGCCGCCTCGTCGTCGGCGAGCGTTTGCCGGGCGCGCTCGAGGGTGGTTTGCGCCGACGTCTTTGCTGCGGTGAGGTCGGACGTGCTGATCGTGGCGAGCGTCTGGCCGGCCGTCACATGATCGCCGACCGCGACCCGGACGGAGTTGACGGTCCCCGACGCCCCGAAGCTCAGCGCGGCCGTGTCACGCGCAGCGAGCGAGCCGTCGGCGTCGACAGTCTGCTGGACGCTCGCCCGGCTCACCGTGGCCAGGCGGTACGCCGGCCCGCTCGAGCCGCTCATCGCCCAGGCCGTGCCGGCGCCGCCGAGCACGACGGCCGCGGCCACGACGATGATGATCAACCGCTTGCGGCGGGCGCGTCGGCGAGCGGCGCGCGCCGCGACCACGTCCGCCATCAGCGACCTGCCCGGCCGAAGGCGTTGCAGGTGCCGTTCGTCTTGTCGCTGAGCGCGATGGCGGTCGCCGTCACCGCGCCGCTCGAGTCGGCCGACCCTTGGACGACTGCGCACTTGCCGACTGTCGCGGCGGCGCTCGTGGCCTTGACCGTCGCGGTGTACGCGGTCTTCGCCGTGACGGTCACCGTGTCGGTGGTCGTCGTGGCGCTGGACGAACTCGCGCCGCGGCGATCGGTCGCTGTCACCGTGATCGTGTCGCCGGACACCGAGGCAACCTTGCCAGTGACGATATCGCCGAAGCCGCCGAAGGCCGCACGACCCCCTGAGGGCCGGGCGCCGGACGGGAAGCCGGAGGGTCGGGCGCCGCTCGGGAATCCACCACCGCCGGAGCGGGCGTCACCAGCGCCGCCGAAGCCACCGCCGCCGAAGCCCGCACACGTCCCGTTGGCAGCGGCCAGCACCCGCACCGTGGTCGCGGTGATCGAACGGGCCGCGCCCCGGGTCGCCGCCGACGGGGTCGAGCCAGCCGGGGTCGTCGACGCGCTGGTTGCCACGACGCAGACGCCGGGCTTGACCGCGGACAGCGAACTGGTCTGCTGGGCCGTGAACGCCGTCTTGGCCGAGTACGTGACCGCGGTCTGCGCCGAGGTGTTCTGCACCTGCAACGTCGAGCCGTTCTTCGCCGCGATCACGCCGGCCGCGGCAGAGCGTGCGCCGCCGAACCCGCTGCCCGACCCATTCCCCGTCCCGCCGCCGGATCCGGCCACCGGCGAGGTGGCCGCGCCGGCCGCCGGGGATGTCGCGGCTGACGACCCGCTGCCGCCGGACGAGCCGCTGCAGGCCGCGAGGGTCGCCACGGCGGCGGCGCAGGCGACGCCGAGGAGGACGACGTGGCGGGACGGAAGATGCTGGCGCATGGCGATCCTTCGTTGCTGGGACTGGAGTTCGAGAAGGGGACGGTCGGTCATTCGCTGCGCAAGGCGTCGATGGGCGCGAGCCGGGCGGCGCGGCCGGCGGGATACACGCCGAAGATGAGGCCGATGGCGACGGCGACCACGAGCGCCCCGCCGACAGCCGCCCCGGACACCGTGATGTCGTTGGCGATGAAGTGCGGCAGGATCACCGCGCCGGCGATGCCCAACGCAGCACCCGCGGCGCCCCCGACGAGTCCGAGCGTCGAGGCCTCGACGAGGAATTGCCGCCGGATGAGCGCGGGCGTGGCGCCGAGCGCCTTGCGCAACCCGATCTCGCGGGTCCGCTCGGACACCGACACCAGCATGATGTTCATGACGCCGATGCCGCCCACGAGCAGCGACAGCGCCGCGATCCCGCCGAGGAGGATCGTGAGCGTGCTGCTCACCGAGGTCGCCGTCGACAGCAGCGACTGCTGGCTGGTGATCGTGAAGTCCGCGCTTGACGCGATCGTGATCGAGTGCCGGGCCAGCAGGATCGCGTCGATCTCCTGGTACGCGGCCGAGATCGTGCCGCCCGACTTCGCCGCCACGAAGATGTCCGACAGCGCGCTGCGCGACGAGCTCGACGACAGCCGCTGCGTCTCGGTCGACAGGGGCACGAGCGCGGTGTCGTCGAGGTTGCTCGACGAGTCGGACCCGGCCGACTTCAGCACGCCGACCACGGTGAACGAGATGCCGTTGATCGTGACCGACTGGCCCACCGGGTCGAGCCGCGCGCCGAACAGCTCGTCAGCAGTGTCCGGGCCGAGCACGATGTTCGTCGCACTGTCGGCCTGATCCTTCGCGGTCAGGAAGCGGCCGCTCGACAGCGTGCGGGCGCGCACCGACAGCCAGCTCGAGGTCGTGCCGACAACCGAGGTCGTCCAGTTGGTGCCGCCATTGTCGATCTCCAGCGACGTGCTCTGCGTCGGCGCCACGGCCCGGACGTCCGGCGCCGCGGACGCGTTCGACAGCGCTGTGCTGTCCGAGACCGTCAGCGTCGACGCCGAGCCGAACCCGCCGCGCACGCCTGAGGAGCTCGTGGTGCTGCCCGGCGACACGATGAGCAGGTTGCTGCCCAGCGCGCTGATCTGGTTGCTGACCGAGGATTTCGTGCCCTCGCCGAGGCCCACCGACAGCACGACCGTCGCGATGCCGATCAGGATGCCGAGCACAGTGAGGCCGGAGCGCATCCGGTGCGAGCGGACCGCCTGCAGCGCGGTGCGCACGGTCTCCGCCCAGTTCACGCGGCGCCCTCGAACTCGACCTGGATGAGCCCGTCCAGCACCCGGACCATCCGTTGCGCGCGGACCGCGACGTCGCGATCGTGGGTGATCAGCACGATCGTCCGGCCGGCGGCGCACAACTCGTCGAGCAAGCCGAGCGCCTCGGCGCTCGCCCGGGAGTCCAGGTTGCCCGTCGGCTCGTCGGCCAGGATCATCGCGGGTTCCGTGACCAGCGCCCGGGCGACTGCGACGCGCTGCTGCTGGCCGCCGGACAGCTCGCCCGGCCGGTGGTCTAGCCGGTCGTCCAGGCCGACGCGCGCCAACGCCTCGGCGGCCCGGGCGCGCCGCTCCTCACGGGGCACCCCCGCGTACACCAGCGGCAACTCCACGTTCCGTAAAGCGGTCAGCGAGGGCAATAGGTGGAACTGCTGGAAGACGAAGCCGATGCGCTGGTTGCGGACCTCGGCCAGGTCGATCTCGTCCATGTCGCTGACGTCCTCGCCGGCGAGGTGGTAGGACCCGCTCGACGCGACATCGAGACAGCCGAGAATGTGCATCAGCGTCGACTTGCCGGAGCCCGACGGCCCGGTGATCGCGACATACTCCCCCATCGCGATGTCCAGGGTGACGCCCCGCAGCGCCTCGACCTCGAGGCTGCCGCTGCGGTAGACCTTCCGGACCTCGCGCAGCGCGATGATCGGCGCCGGCTCATTGGACGGCTCCGCCTCCGCGGTCGCCTCGGTGGCGCTGGTCGTCATCGGCCGGTCCCCGTGCCGCCGGTCCCCGTGCCGCCGGTGCCGCCGAACCCACCGCCGCCGCCGGTCCCGCCGCCGAAGCCACCGCCGAAGCCTCCCGGGTACCCGCCGGTCCCGCGTCCGGTGCCCGTGCCCGTGCGCGTCCCGACCGCGGCCGGCACGTCTACGTAAACCTCGTCACCGGATGACAGGCCGGACGTGATCTGCGTGGTGACGCCCGAGGTGATCCCAGTCTTCACCGCCTGCTCGACCTTCTGGCCGCCCTTCGAGACCGTCACGTAGAACGCGCCGTTCTTGGTGTGGATCGCCAGCGACGGCACGGTCAAGGCGTTTGCGACCTGCTGGTAGATGATCGACACCGTCGCCGCGGCGCCGTCGTGCAGCCCGGCTGGCGATCCGGTGATGTCGATCGTCACCGGGTACGACGCCGCGCCGGACGAGCTCGACGACAGGACGGAGACCGACGACACGACGCCGAAGGCGGTGCCGGTGACGTTGTCGGTGATGAGCTGCGCCTGCTGGCCCTTCTTCACCAAGCCGACCTCGGTGTCGTCGACGTCGACGGTGGCTCGCCAGCTGTTCGTCCCGATCACGACGAAGTCGCCGCTGGCGGAGGAGGTGCTCGTGGTGGACGTCGTGCCCGTGCCCGTGCCGCTGCCGGTGCCGGTGCCGCCGGTCGAGGATCGTGACGTGCTGCCCGAGCCTGACGACGATCCGGCGCCGGTGCTCGCGGACGAGCTGGCGCCGGATCCGGCGGACTGGTCGCCCTTGGTCACGTTGACCTCGGCGACCACGCCGGTGATCGGCGAGCGCAACGTCGCCTCGGCCAGCGCGGTCTTCGCCGAGGCGACTGCGGCCTTGTCGCTGGTGACGGTCGCGGCGTCTGCGTCGAGCTGCGCGGTGGTGGAGCTGGAGTCGTCCTGCGCGCTCACCAGCGTCGCCTCGGCTTGAGCGAGCGTCGAGCGCGCCTGGGCGAGGTCGGCCTTGAGGCTGACCGGGTCGATGGTGCCGAGCACCTGGCCCTTGGTCACCCGGTCGCCCACCGCGACCCGGACGGACGTGATCTCGGCGGCGGAGGAGAAGTCGACGTCGTCCTGCTGGGCCGGTGCGATGGTGCCGGTCGCGGACACCGATTTGCTGACCGTGCCGGTGCTGGCCGCGACGAGTCGGGTGGCCGCGGCGGTCGACGTGGCGGCGGACGAGCTGCCGCCGAAGACGAAGGCGGACGCGATGCCGGCGCCCACCACGACCAGCACCGCGACGCTCAGCCACGGGCGGGTAGTCACGAGACGGCGCGCCCGGACGATCACGTCAGTCAACGAGGGTTCCTCTCCCGAACGGCACGGGGAAACCGGCTCCGCGCCGGGAGGAACACTCCGGTCGAAGGTTGTGCTTTACCCAGCAGTGCCCGATGCGGGAGCTGTGAGGACAAGGGGTTGGGTCGCGTCGTTCTCATCGCGGCGCCAGGTCGGGTCGAGCCGATCGGTTCGCAGCCCGTTCGCGTACCGCCTCGCGTACCGTTCGCGACCGTGCGTCTCCTGCTGCCGCCGAGCGAGGCTAAGCACCCCGGCGGCCGCGGCCGGCCGCTTGGCACCCGGATCGCCGGGCCGCTGGCGCAGCCGCGCGCCGAGGTGGCGTCCGCCGTCGCCCGGCTGGCTGAAGGCGACGCGGACGCCGCGGCTGAGGCGCTGCTGCTGCCGGCGGGCGTCATGGCGCAAGCGCTGCGGGCCGACGCCCGGGTGCTGACCTCGCCCACCGTCCCCGCGCTGCGCCGGTATTCAGGGGTGGTCTACGACGGACTGGACTACCCCGGGATGACCCCGGCGCAACGGAAGATCGCGCACCGCAGCGTGCTGATCTTCTCCGGCCTGCTCGGCGTGGTGCGCGGCGACGAGGCGACACCGGACTACCGGGTGCCGGCGAAGGCGGCGCTGCCCGGCCTCGGCGTCGCCGCCACCTATTGGCGACCGCGGCTCGCGCCGATGCTCGACGCCGCCCTGCGGACGCAGTTCGTGATCGACCTGCGCTCGAGCGACTACGCCGCCATGTGGCGCCCGCGCGGCGCGCTCGCCGAGCAGGTGGTCGAGGTGCGCGTTCTGTCGCCGCTGCCGCGCGGCGGGCACGGCGTGATCAGCTACGTCAGCAAGCACGCAAAGGGCCGACTCGCGGCCGCGCTCATCGCCCGCGTTGCCGCAGGCGGCACGGTCGAGCGCGCCGACGACGTCGCCGCCGCGTGGTCGACGATCGGCGGCGCGGGTTGCGCCGCCCGCGACGCCGGTCTCGATCTGCTCACCGGCTGACCCGGCGCCCGCCGGCCGAGCGCCCGTCCACACCTCGACCCGCCGGGACCGCACCCGTCGCGGTGCGCCACGATTGCGCCATGCAGCTCGACCACCTGTCCTACGCCGCCGGTCCGGAGGGCCTGGGCGCGTGCGCCCAGCGACTGGGGTCCCGCCTCGGCGCCTCGTTCTCCGACGGCGGTCTGCACCCGGCCTTCGGCACCCGCAACTTCGTGCTGGCGTTGGCCCACGGCTGCTACCTCGAGGTCGTCGCCGCGCTCGACCACCCGGCGGCCGACCGCGCGCCGTTCGGCCGCGAAGTCGCCGCGCGCAGCGCCGCGGGCGGCGGGTGGCTCGCCTGGGCTGTGCGCGTCGACGATCTGACCGCGATCGAGTCGCGGCTCAACCGCCGGGCGGCGTCCGGGCACCGGCGGCGTCCAGACGGCGTCGACCTGCGCTGGCGGCAGATCGGAATCAACGACGTGGCCGAGGACCCGCAGCTGCCGTTCTTCGTGCAGTGGGACGTCGCGAACGGCCACCACCCTTCCTTAGGCGGCTCGATCGCCCTCAGCGGGCTGGAGATCGCCGGCGACGAGGCAACCGTCGACGCGTTTCTCGGCACGTCGTCCGCGCAACCGCTCGACGGCGTCGCGGTGGACTGGCTGCCGGTCGACGACGGCGAGACCGGCCTTGTCGCCGCGGTGTTCGAGACGCCGCGCGGCACGGTGCGCGTGGATTGATCAGCCGTCGGTCCTGCCGCGCCGGGCCGCGCGCCGCTACCGTTTGATCACCAGCAGTCGAGGCGGAGGGACCGCTCATGGAGACGACCGGCGCGATCACCCCGGGCGACGCGACCGTGCCTGGCGCGCGCACCGTCCCGATCGGCGACTACGGCTTTCTGTCCGACGGCGAGGCGACCGCGCTGGTGTCGCCCGGCGGCAGCGTCGACTGGATGTGCCTGCCCCGGATGGACTCGCCGAGCGTCTTCGGCGCGCTGCTCGGCCGGCACGCCGGCACCTTCCGGATCGCGCCGTCGGACGTGACCGTGCCCGTCGCCCGGCGCTACCTGCCGGGGACGATGGTGCTCGAGACGAGCTGGGGCACCGACACCGGCTGGATCATCGTCCGCGACGCGCTGCTGATCGGGCCGTGGCGGCACGACTCGGAACTGTCGCGCTCGCAGCGGCGCACGCCCACGGACTACGAGGCCGAGCACGTCCTGCTGCGCACGATCCGGTGCGTGAAGGGCGAGGTGCAGACGGTCATCGAGTGCGACCCGTCGCCGGACTACGGCCGCGCGACGCCGCGATGGGAGTACACCGACAGGGTCTATCACCAGGGCAGGATGATCTGCCCGGAGTGGGACGGCAGCCTGCTGCTGACCACCGACATGCGGCTGGGCTTCGAGGGCAGCCGGGCGAATGTCCGGACGCTGCTCAAGGAAGGCGACGTCCGCTACATCGCGCTGTCGTGGGGGCGAAAGGAGCCGCCGCTCAGCTACGACGACGCCTATAGCCGGCAGGTGTGGACGGCCCACCACTGGCAGCACTGGCTCGCCCGCGGCGACTTCCCCGACCACCCGTGGCGCAGCTACCTGCAGCGCAGCGCGTTGACGCTGAAGGGGCTGACCTACTCCCCCACTGGCGCGATCTGCGCGGCCGCGACCACGTCGCTGCCCGAGACGATCGGCGGCAACCGCAACTACGACTACCGGTTCACCTGGATCCGCGACGCCACCTTCGCTCTGTGGGCCATGTACTCCCTCGGCTACGACTGGGAGGCCATCGACTTCTTCTCCTTCATCGCCGACATCGCCGAGCAGGACTCCTCCGACGACAGCGACTTGCAGATCATGTACGGCATCGGCGGCGAGCGCGACCTGACCGAGCGCACGCTCGACCATCTTCCGGGTTATGCCGATTCGCGTCCCGTGCGCATCGGCAACGCGGCGAGCACACAGACGCAGCACGACGTGTGGGGCGCGCTGCTCGACTCCGTGTACCTGCACAGCAAGGCGCACGATCATCTGGACGACCGGCTGTGGCCGATCCTCGTCCGGCAGGTGAACGCCGCCCTGTCGCATTGGAAGGAGCCGGACGCCGGCATGTGGGAAGTCCGCGGCGAGCTGCAGCACTTCACCTCCTCGAAGATCATGTGCTGGGTGGCCGCCGACCGCGGCGCCCGACTCGCCGCTGTCATCGGCCAGGACGCCGCGGCGTCGAAGTGGGAGCAGGCAGCGGCGGAGATCCGGGCCGACATCCTGGAGAACGGCGTCGACGAACGCGGCGTGCTCGTTCAGCATTACGGCACGAAGGCCCTCGACGCGTCGCTGCTGCTGGCGCCGCTAGTGCGGTTCCTGCCGGCCGACGACCCGCGCATCGTCAACACCGTGCGGGCGATCGCCGAGGAGCTCACCGAACACGGAATGGTGCTGCGCTACCACGTCGAGGAGACCGACGACGGCTTCACCGGCGTCGAGGGCTCGTTCACGATCTGCTCGTTCTGGCTGGTGTCCGCCCTGTGCGAGATCGGCGACTACGCGAGCGCCCGCCAGCTCTGCGCGCGGCTGCTGTCGCTCGCCGGCCCGCTGGAGCTGTACGCGGAGGAGATCGACGTGCACAGCGGCGCGCACCTCGGCAACTTCCCGCAGGCGTTCACGCACCTGGCGCTGATCAACGCCGTGCTGCACGTCATCGCCACCGCCGACCTCGCCGACGGCGATCCGTGTCCCCCGCTCAGCCGCTGACGCGCCGGCTCTGGTTGGCTGGCACGTGATGGGTGATCGACTCGAGATGGCTCCTGCCGACGCGCCGGGCGGCGTCTACCCGTGGCTGACGGCGTCGCTCATCCCGCGCGCGATCGCGTGGGTGTCGACGATCTCCGCGGACGGTGTCGACAACCTCGCGCCGCACTCGTTCACGACGGTCGCCGGCGTCGACCCGCCGACGCTGTGCTTCACCTCCGTCGGCGCGAAGGACACCCTCGCGAACGCCCGCGCGACCGGCGAGTTCGTGCTCAACATCGGCTGCGGCCGGCTGCTGCACGCGATGAACGACTCGGCGACCGACTTCCCCGTCGAGACGAGCGAGTTCGACGCCGCCGGCCTCGAGCGCGAGTCGAGCGCCACCGTCGCCCCGCCGCGGGTGGCGGCCGCGCCCGTGGCCTTCGAGTGCCGGGTGACCGGCGAGCACGTGCTTGGCGACTGCGTCATGGTGTTCGGCGAGATCACGCACATCGCCGTCGCGCGTGGCGTTCTCGCCGAGGACGGACTGCCGGACCCCACGAAGGTCGACCCGCTTGCCCGGCTCGGTCGATCGGAATGGTCGCGGCTGGGCGAGGTGTTCGTGCTCCCGCGGATCAAGCACGCCCGCTGGCAGGCCGGCGAACGGAGCGCGACAATCAAGATCGACCCTCGTCGGGGCCGAGCGAGCGCTGCGGGATGACCCGGCCGTTCAGCGGCAGGCAGGTGCGCACGAACTCCTGGCCGAACTCGGTCAGCTGAATGCTGCGGTGGATGGTCTTCGGCATCCGGCCAGCGCGCTTCATCGCGTCGGTGACCTTCGGCTGGGCCTCGACCACCTGGTAGCGCTGCGGATTGGTCACCTGCTCCTTGGAGAAGATGATCAGGCCGAGCCGCGACAGGTTCGTCAGGTACGGCGCCGAGCGCTCGAGGTTCCGGCAGCCCGCGTGCTCGGCGATCATGTTCAGCCCGCCCGCGATCAGCACCGAGCCGATGCCGAACGGCCGGAAGGTGCGCACGTCGATCGCCGGCTGCGGCCCTTCGAGGTACAGGTAGCGCAGCATGCGCGCCTCGTCGGGGGTGATCTCGGTCAGGATCCGGGCGAAGGCGGGGTGGGTGTCCTCCACGACGTGGACGTCGTTCGACCGGCGCAGCAGATCCGTGCCGCGCCGCTGCAGATCTTGCGGCGTCGACGGTTTCGGGGCTGCGCGGTCGGGCGCCGGGCGGTGCGGGGCGATGTCCTCGCGCACGCCGAGCGCGCGCCACGCGACGTTGCGCAGGTCGTTCGCGGCATCTTGCAGAATCGCCGTCGGCGGATCACCGTCGATGGCGCGCTGTGCCACGTAGTTGGCGCTGGCGACGGTCGCGCCGAGCGACCAGCTGAACACCCGCCAGGCCGACACTGCGGCGACCCGCGCGACGTCTGGCGCCGCCCGCACCAGCGACGGACTCGGCCGGCGCATCGCCACGCCGGCCCGCACCGCCGACGCCGAGCCGGGGCGCGGTCGACGTGCGACGTCGCCGGCCGGCGTGGCTCGAACGTCGGCCGCGGGCGCGTCGGCCGCGGGCGCGTCGGCCGCGGGGACAGCGGCCGCGGGGGCAGCGCTCGGCGCCGCCTCGTCGGCATCGATGGACTCGGTCGCGGCGTCGTCGCTCGTCAAAGGTCAAACTCCGAAAATCGCGAGGTGCAGCCATCCGGCGAGCAGCCCCAGGGCCGCGCCGTGGAAGAACAGTAGCCACTCGTCCTGCTTGATCGCCGCCCGCAACATCTCGGTGAAGTCCTGCGGGCTCATCTGCCCCATCTGCTCGGCGATGAACGTGTAGATCTTGCCCGACTGCTTCTTGCTGAACGCGGCGTCGTTGAACGCGATCGGCGCGAACCCGGTCGCCTCGCTGGCGACCGAGGCCCGGATCTGGTCGTATTCCCGGCCGCCGATCGCCGCGCGCACGGCCGCCCGCGCCGGACCGACGGCGTGGTCGACAGCCGGCCGCAGCGAGTCCTCGAGCAGCTGGAGCGTGCGGTCGCTGCGCGCGCCCGTGAGCAACTCGTTGCCGATGTTCTGCAAGGTGATCACCTTGTCGGCGACCATCTCGGCGTACATCTTGGTCACCTCGGGCTGGCGGCGGATCAGCAGGCCCTGCCGCCATGGCACCCACCAGGTCGGCACCGCGGGCGCGAAGATCATCTCGATGCCGATGTAATTCACCGTCCACCCGATGATCACGCCGCCGATCGGCAGCACGTACCACTGCGGGAAGACTTGCAGGATGCCGAACAGCGCGAACCCCATCGGCACGCCGAAGTAGAAGCCGAAGTTCTTCATGAACCGCAGCTCCTTGCGTCCCATGATCAGGAAAAGCTCGTTCAGCAGCTCCGGGTGCGCGACGAAGTACTTGATCACCATCAGCTTCGCGTCGATCAGCTGGTCGACGTTGTCGCCGATCTCCTTGGTGATGTCGCGGATGATCGCCGGCAGCTGGCCGCGGACGCGGGCGAACACCGCCTCCTTGATGATCGGCGGAAGGTCATGCCACAGGGCCGGGTTCTCCTGCTGCATGATGTGCTCGACGACGTCGCGGATCTCGCCCTGCGCCACCATCGCCAGGTGCTCGGCGATGCGATCCGGCTCGAGCTCGCGGTAGAAGTCCGAGACGCTGCCCAGCTTCAGCAGCCCCTTGTCGACGGCGATGCTCGCCATCTTGTCTGCCCGCGAGGGCACGATGCCCTGCCAGCCGAGCCGGCCGTCGTAGCGGATCAGCGGCAGCACCTGCACCCGGCGCGGCAGCAGCGGGAACAACACCCGCAGACCCGGCACCCGGAAGCCGTAGAAGCGCAGCGGCCGGAAGAGCATGAGCACGCCGGTCCAGTTGGTGATGTAGCCGATGACACCGGTGAACAGCGGGATGCTGATCAGGTCGAGCAATGTCTTGCGGTCCACTGGCGCCGTTCCTCCGTCCCCCGCGAAAGGCCCGAGAACCGCTCCAGCCCCCTGACGATCGGCGCAGGTATGCGCAACCGCGGGGAACAGTATCCCGTCCTGAGCCGCCGGGACGCGAGCCGATCTTGGTCGAGCGGTCCAGCCGGCCCTCGCGATCTAGGCGGCGGGTAGCGTGGAAGCACCCCGTCGACACACCGCCGCGCAGGAGATCGCCATGGATTTGGCCCTCAGCAAGGAGGATCGCGCCTTCGCCGAGCGGATGCGCGAGTTCTACACCAGCGAGATCCCGGCCGAGCTGCGCGAGCGCATGGCCCGCGGCGAGCACCCCACCCGCGAGGACGTGGTAAGCACGCAGCGGACGCTGAACGACCACGGCCTGGCGGTTCCGCATTGGCCGGTCGAGTGGGGCGGCCAGGACTGGACACCCCTACAGCGGCACCTCTGGGCCGAGGAGATGACGCTCGCGCACGTCCCGTCGCCAATCGTCTTCAACACCGCGATGATCGGCCCGGTGATCGCGCAGTTCGGCAGCCAGGAGCTGAAGGAGCGCTTCCTGCCGAAGACCGCGAGCGCGGAGATCTGGTGGTCGCAAGGCTTCTCCGAGCCGAACGCCGGCTCCGACCTCGCGTCGCTGAAGACCACCGCGGTCCGGGACGGCGACTCCTACCTCGTCAACGGACAGAAGACCTGGACGACCCTCGCGCAGTACGGCGACTGGATTTTCAACCTCGTCCGCACCGACCCGTCCGCGCAGAAGCAACGCGGCATCTCGATGCTGCTGATCGACATGAAAAGCCCCGGCGTCGCCGTCCGGCCGATCCATCTGATCGACGGCGGCGTCGAGGTCAACGAGGTGTTCTTCGAAGACGTCCGGGTGCCGGTCGACAACCTCGTCGGCGAGGAGAACAAGGGCTGGACGTACGCGAAGTTCCTGCTCGGCAACGAGCGGACCAGCAACGCCGGCGTCGGCATGATCAAGACCCGGATCGGCCGGATCAAGCGGCTCGGCGGCGCGCACCTCGACGACCCGCTGCTGCGCGCCCGGCTGACTCGTCTCGAGATCGAGACCACCGCGCTGGAGATGTCGGTGCTGCGGGTGCTGGCGCGCGAGGCGTCGCTGCCGAAGGGAACGCCGGACCCGACGTCGTCGGTGCTCAAGCTGAAGGGCTCGGAGCTGCAGCAGGACGCGAGCGAGCTGCTCGTCGACGTGCTCGGCCCGGCCGCGCTGGCCTACCGCGAGGACACCGAGGTGCCCGACGGCTTCGCGCCGCTGCCCGAAGGCGCCGTCGACGCCTTGCCGACGTACTTCAACTGGCGCAAGGCGTCGATCTACGCGGGCTCCAACGAAGTGCAGCGCGGCATCATCGCCAAGGCGATCCTGAAGTTGTAGAAGGAGCCGAACCGTGGATCTCGACCTCACCGACGAGCAGAAGCTGCTCGCCGACACCGTCAACGGGATGCTGGAGAAGAAGTACGACGCGAACGCGCGGTTGCAGCTGCTGAATTCGGCGGACGGCTGGAGCCGCGAGCTCTGGCGGCAGTACGCCGAGCTCGGGTTGCTCGGGCTGCCGTTCGACGAGCAGTACGGCGGCGCCGGGATGGGCGTCGACGAGCTCGCGGTCGTCATGGAGTCCTTCGGCCGCGCCCTGGTGCTCGAGCCGTACTTCGCGACCGTCGTGCTCGGCGGGTCGCTCGTCGCGGCCGCCGGATCGCCGGAACAGAAGGCGGCCATCCTGCCCGGCGTGGCAGACGGCTCGACCCTGCTCGCGTTCGCCTACGCCGAGCCCCGCTCACGTTGGTCGCTGACCGACATCGCGGCGACGGCGTCACCGTCCGGCTCAGCCTCCAGTGGCTGGACGGTGAGCGGCGAGAAGATCGCCGTCGTCGGCGGCGACAGCGCCGACCAGCTGGTGGTCACCGCGAAGACGCCGAGCGGTGACATCGGCCTGTTCTTCGTCGAGGCCGGCCCCGACGTGTCGGCGATCCGCCGCGACTCCTACCGCATGCAGGACGGCCAGCGCGGCGCGGACATCCTGTTCGTGGCGGCGCCGGCGACCGCGCTCGGCGAGCCGGCCGACGCGCTGGCCGCGATCGAGGGCGTGCTCGACATCGCCACCGCCGGCCTGTGCGCCGAGGCGGTCGGGGCGATGGACCGCGAGCTCTGGCTGACCGTCGACTATCTCAAGACCCGGGTGCAGTTCGGCCAGCCGATCGCGGTGTTCCAAGCGCTGCAACACCGTGCGGCGAACATGTACGTTTCGCTCGAGCAGGCGCGGTCGATGGCGCTCGTGGCTCGGCTGGCGCTGGCCGACGACGACGTCCAGGCGCGCCGCCGGATGGTCCGGGCGGCAAAGGCGCAGATCGACATCTCGGCCCGGCATGTCGGCCAAGAGGCGATCCAGCTGCACGGCGGGATCGGCATGACGATGGAGTATCCGGTCGGCCACTACGCCAAGCGCACCACCGTGATCGCGAAGACGTTCGCCGACACCGATCTGCTGCTCGACCAGGTCGGCGCGGAGGGCGGCCTGGTCGCCGCAGGCTGAGCGACCCGCTACGTTCGCCCTCCCAGACACATTTGCGGCTGCTCACGTGAGTGAGAACCTGTCCGCGCGAGGAGGCGACCGATGACCACTTCGTCGACCGAGCGACGCCCGGCTGGCGCCGACGCGTCCGCGCTCCGGGTGGAGACCAACGGCATCGAGGTCATTCCGGACGAGCAGCGGCACGGCCGGCCCTGGCAGCTGTTCTGGCCGTGGTTCGGGTCGAACGTGTCGATCTTCGGCCTCGCTTACGGCTCGTACGCATTGGGCTTCGGCATCTCGTTCTGGCAGGCGTTGCTCGCCGGCGTGCTCGGCATCGTCGTGTCGTTCCTGCTGTGCGGGTTGGTGGCGGTCGCTGGCAAGCGCGGCTCAGCCCCCACGCTCGTGCTGAGCCGCGCGGCCTTCGGCGTGCGGAGCAACCGGGTGCCGGCGCTGCTGTCCTGGGTGCTCACCGTCGGTTGGGAGACGGTGCTCGTCATCCTCGCCACCCTTGCGACCTCGACGGTCTTCGACCGGCTGGGCTGGGGCGGCGGCACCACGACGAAGGTCGTGGCAATGATCGTCGTAGCGGTGTTGACCGTCGGCGCCGGCGTCTTCGGCTTCGACCTGATCATGCGGCTGCAGGCGGTGATCACCGTGGTGACCGCGGCGCTGACCGTCGTCTACATCGTCGCGGTCGCGGGCAAGATCCACTGGCACACCGTGTCGTCGATCCCCAGCGGCTCGGCGCAACACATGCTCGGAGCTCTGGCGCTGTTCATGACCGGCTTCGGCTTGGGCTGGGTGAATGCCGCGGCGGACTACTCGCGGTACCTGCCACGCCGTTCGTCCGGCCGCGGGGTCGTGGGTTGGACGACGCTTGGCGGAGCGGTCGCGCCGATCGCGCTGCTGGTGTTCGGTCTGCTGTTGGCCGGCTCGTCGCCCAAGCTCAACGCGGCCATCGGGCTCGACCCGATCGGCGCCCTCGCCACCGAGCTGCCGAAGGGCGCGCTGGTGCCGTTCCTGATCGTCGCCGTGCTGGGCCTGATCGGCGGCGCGGTGCTCGACATCTACTCCTCCGGCCTGTCGCTGCTGGCCGCCGGGCTGCGCGTGCCGCGTCCGGCCGCCGCGCTGATCGACGGCCTCGTCATGGTCGCTGGCACGATCTACGTCGTCTTCCATGCGCCGAACTTCAGCTATCAGTTCCAGGGCTTACTGATCACCCTCGGCGTGCCGATCGCCGCGTGGTGCGGCATCTTCCTGGCCGACCTGGCGCTGCGCCGCCGCGACTACGCCGAAGCTGAGCTGTTCTTGCCGCGCGGACGCTACGGAGACGTCCGGGTTCTGCCGTTGGTGGCGCTGGCAGTAGGGACCGCGCTCGGCTGGGGTCTGGTCGTCAACACCTACGCGAGCTGGTTGACCTGGCAGGGCTACCTGTTGTCACCGTTCGGCCTCGGCGGCAAGACCGGCAGCTGGGAATACGCCAACATCGGCGTGCTGGTCGCGTTCGTCATCGGCTTTCTCGTCACCTTCCTCGCCGACCGACAGCGCGTGCGGCGGCAGGAGTCGCTGCCCGTCGAGCAGAACGTCGGGCTGCTGAAGACGCCTGCGTGAGCGATCACCTCGTCATCGTCGACATGCAGCACGTGTTCGGCGACGAGGCGAGCGAGTGGCGCACGCCGCGGTTCGGCGAGATCGTGCCGCGCATCGCGCGACTCGCGCAGGCCTGCGCGCCGCGGGTGAGCTGCACGCGGTTCGTCGCCCCGAGCGAACCGGCCGGCGCGTGGCGGGCGTACTACCGACAGTTCCCGTTCGCCCGCCAGCCGCCCGACGCGCCGCTGTACCAGCTGGTTCAGGAGTTCGCGCAGTTCGCGGAGAACGCGGTGTCGCTGCCGACGTTCGGCAAGTGGGGCGGCGAGCTCGCGGCTCGGGTCGGCGGCGATGATCTGCTGCTGGCCGGTGTCTCGACGGACTGCTGCGTCATCTCGACCGCCCTCGCCGCCGCGGACGCCGGCGTGCGGGTGCGCGTGGTCGCGGACGCGTGCGCCGGCGCGAGCGACGCCAGCCACGCGGACGCGCTCGCGGTGCTGCGGCTCTACGCCCCGCTGATCGAAGTCGTGCTGAGCGCCGACGTCCTCGGCTGAGCGCCGGTCGCGAGTCGCTTCGCTACGGCGCCACCGAGGCCCCGTAGCGCTCGGCGGCCAGCCATCGATCGCCCGCCCGCAACCGCGGCGTCAGCGCAAGCGTCACCAGGATCGACACCGCGCCGAACACCGTCATGGCCGTCGCCGGCGCCACCACCTCGGCGAGCGCCCCCGCCGCCGACGCCGCGACCGCCTGCATCGTCAACATGCCGGAGGAGTGCAGCCCGAGCGCGTGGCCGACCAGATGTTCCGGCGTCAGCGCGATCAACCGTTGCTGCAGCAGCAGGCCCGCCGCGTAGCCGACCGAGGCGACGCACACCGCTGCCGCCGCTGCCGCGACCGGCAGACCGAAAACAAAAGGCAGGTAGGGCGCGGCGAGCAACAGCCGCAGGGCGGGCGCCAGCCAGCCGCGCGACCGCGGGCCGAGAACCCGCGCCACCAGCACGTCGCCGGCCAGCATGCCGAGCGCTGCCGTCGACAGATAGAATCCGGCCCAGCGCGGCGAAAGCGGGATGAACAGCGCCTCGCAACCGACCACCAGGCCGTTCGGCAGCCACATCGCGGCATACAGCGCGCGCCGTTCGGGCGTCCCCAGCAAGAATCTGTTGTCGCGCCAGGTGGCGCGCACCGACGCCTTGTCGACGGCCCGGCTCGGGCGGTCGACCAGTCCGATTCGGGAAACGACGGCAGAGCCCGCATACAGCGCGGCCGCGACCAGCAGCGTGGGGCGCGCGCCGATCACGTTCGCCAGCACGCCGCCGATGCCGAAACCGACGATCTGCATCAGGCCGACTGCGACGGTGAAGGCCGAGCGTGCAAGCAGGTACCCGTCGGCGGGCACGACCTCGCGCACCAGGCCCCACTGCACTCCCCCGCCGACGGCCCCGACCAGGCCGCCGACGAGCGAAACCGAGAGCAGCCAGCACACCGGCAGCGGCAGCACGAGCAGAAGAGCGACGAAGGCGTACACCGTCCCGATGCCGACGAGCGCCGCCCGAGGGCGCACCCGGTCGGCCCAGGACAGCAGGGTGGCGGCCCCGAGCACCTGAGCAGCCGACGGGCCGAACATGCTCAACGCCGACAGCAACGGAGAGCCTGTGCGCGAGTAGACGAGCGTGCCGAGCGCAATGCCCTCCATGGTGCCGCCGGCGTACCGGACGCAGGACACGCCGAACAGGGCGCGGAACTCGCTCAGGCCGAACAGGTCTCGATACGTGCGCATGGAACAAGCCTGGAGAGGCGCCGGCCCATCGCCTAGTGTTTCGACCGGAGGCGAAACATGGGCCTGTGGAACGTGGGCGTCGACGAGCTCGCCAACAGCCGCTTCGCGATTTCGCCGCTTGCCGAATCGGTCGGCGCCCTGGCCGTGCTGCACCGCGGCGCGCCCGGCCCGACGCTCGGGGCTTGGCGGCAGGAGCATCTCACCGCGTACCGCGAGCGGATTGCCGACCCGGCGGACGCGGCGGTGGTCGACGCCGTGCTGCGCCCGAAGTGGATCGCGGACTTCGTGGCCCTGCCGCCGGACCCAGCGGACAAGGGGATCGCCGACGAACTCGCCCGGATGCGCGCCACTCCGGCAACCCGGGCGCATGAGGACGTCCTGGCCGCGGCCCAGGGCCGGAGGTTGGATGCGTTGCACGCAATAGACCTCGTGCAACACATCTCGGATGTCCTGGAGTGGGTGTGGACGCACACCGTCCGGCCCGACTGGCCGCGCAGGCGCCGGCTGCTCGAAGCGGACATCGTGGCGCGGACGAGCCGTCTCACCTCAGGCGGGTGGGCCGCCGCGCTCGACGACCTGCGGCCCGGCATGCGCTGGCTGGGCAACGGCCGGCTGCAGATCAACGCCTACGACTACCCGCCGGCCGATCTGGCCGGCGCGCAGCTGGCGTTCGTGCCCTGCACCACCGCGACGTCGGGTTGGGTGGCCTGGTCGAAGCCGCACAGCTACGCCGTGGTCTACCCGTGCGTGGGGGTGCTCGCCGAGGCGGACACCGTCCTCGCGCCGCAGCCGCTCAGCCGGCTGCTCGGGGCAGCGCGGGCCACCGTGCTGACGGCCCTGCGCACACCGGCCAGCACGAGCCAACTGGTCGCGCTCACCGGCTCGCCTTTGGGCTCGGTGGGCGGTCACCTGGCCGTACTGCGCGACGCGGGCCTGGTGCAGCGCCGCCGCGCCGGCCGGTCCGTCCTGTATTTCCGCACCCGCGCCGGGGACAGCGTCGTCGCAGCGGCTGCGCCGGTCGACCCACTCCCCTGACGACTGCCCGGTGGCAGGATGTCCGACCATGCAGGTGAACCTCCGCCACAACCCGTCCTTCACCGTCGCCCGCTGCGTGCTCGCCGGCGGCGAGCCGATGCGGGTCGAGGGCGGCGCGATGATCGCGCATAGCGAAGGCGTGGCGCTCGAGTCCAAGGCCCAGGGCGGCATCATGACCGGCCTGAAGCGCAGCGTGCTCGGTGGCGGTTCGTTCTTCGTCACGACCTACACGGCGCCGCCGCAGGGCGGGTGGGTCGATGTCGCGGGCGTGCTGCCTGGAGACACCGTGTCGATCGACGTCACGCCGGACCAGCCGTTTTTCTTGCGCCGGGGCAGCTGGATCGCCAACAGCCACGGTGTCGAGATCGACACTCAGTGGGGCGGCATGGCCAACCTGTTCGGCGGCGAGGGCGGCTTCGGCTTCCGAGCCAGCGGCCAGGGTCAGGCGCTGGCGTCCGTCTACGGCGCGGTCGACGTCATCGACCTCGAGGCAGGCGAGAACGTCACCATCGACACCGGCCACGTCGTCGCCTACGCCTTGGACATCCGGTTCCAGATGCGCCGGGCGGCGCAGGGCAGGACGATCCAGTCGATGAAGTCGGGCGAGGGCTGGGTCTTCGACTTTTTCGGCCCCGGACGGGTGCTGTTGCAGTCCCGCAACCCCGAGGCGTTTGCCCACTGGGTCGCGCAGACGGCGCCCGGCGAGACGCCGCGCGAGGGACTCGGGGGCCTCGGCGGCGGCGGCGGGTTGGGCAGCTTCTTCAACTGACGGTTCGACTGCGGCGCTCCAGGCGCCACCAGTCGCGAGGTCGGCCGCGCGGCGGACGGCGCCGCGCGGCCACGGTCGCTCAGTGGCGAACGGTGTGCCGGCCGCTCACCCGAACGTAGATCAGGAGCACGATGATCGCGCCGATGACCGAGCCGACAATGCCGGACGGCTGGAAGAACCCGTTGGCCTTGTCCTTGTGGAAGATCAGGTAACCGAGGAAGCCGCCGACGAACGAGCCGACGATGCCCACCACGATCGTCGGCAGGATGCCGATGTCCTGCTTGCCGGGGACCAGCAGCCGGGCGAGTGCGCCGGCGATCAGGCCGACAACGATGAGACTGACGATGAGACCGAGCATGGGTGACACCTTTCGAAGAGGGACGCACGCGCGCCGTTGACGTGACCGAGATGCAGCCACCTGTCCGACAAAAGCACCCCTAGGGATGTCGCAACACACCCCTAGGGAGGGTTAGCGTCGACGCATGCCCCCACAAGCCGAGCCGATCCTCGTCGCGTTGGTCGACGACTACGACGTCGTCCTCACCGGGGTGGCGAGCATGCTGGACCCCTACCGGGACCGGGTGCTGGTCGCCGAGATCGACGCCAACGAGGCGCTGCACGACACGGTGGACATCGCGCTCTACGACTCCTTCGCCCAGGCGGAGTCCGATCAGGACGAGATCGACGTGCTCATCCGGAGCCCGCACGCGAAGCGCGTCGTCGTCTACACCTGGAACTTCCACCCGGAGTTGATCGAGAGCGCCCGGCAGCGTGGCGCGCACGGCTACCTGTCGAAGACGCTGCCGGCGCGCGACCTGGTCGCCGCGCTCGAGGCGGTGCACGCAGGTGAGACGGTGATCAGCGAGCCACCGGCGCGGGTCCGCGCGGCGGCGGGACTCGACTGGCCGGGCCGGCGGGAAGGCCTGACCGACCGGGAGGCGGAGATCCTGGCGCTGATCACCCAGGGCAAGAGCAACGCCGAAGTCGCCGCGCTGACCTTTCTCAGCCCCAACACCGTGAAGTCCTACATCCGCTCGGTCTACCGCAAGATCGACGCTGGCAGCCGCACGCAAGCGGTGCTGTGGGGTGTGAAGAACGGCTTCACGCCTGACCACAACCGCATCGACCACTGGCGCGGCGGCCCGTAACCGCCCGCGGAAATCCCAACTTGCCGTGGGCGAAGATTGGCGGGTGCTGATCACTGTCACGACGACGATGGCCCCCGCCACCGATCTCGGCTTCCTGCTGCACAAACACCCGGCGCGGCTGCAGTCCTTCGACCTCTCCGTCGGGGTCGCACACGTCTTCTACCCCGAGGCGGCCGAGGACCGGTGCACGGCGGCGCTGCTGCTCGAGGTCGACGCGATCGGCCTGGTCCGCGGCCGACGCGGCCCGTCCGGCGACGGCTTCGCATTGGGCCAGTACGTCAACGACCGGCCCTACGCGGCGTCCAGCATGCTCAGCGTCGCGATCAAGGAGGTGTTCCGCACCGCGCTCACCGGGACGTGCGCCGCCCGGCCGGAGCTTGCGGCTACCCCAATCCCCTTGGCGATCAGGGTTCCGTCGCTCCCCTGCCGCGGCGGAGTCGACCTCGCCCGGCGGCTGTTCGAGCCGCTGGGCTGGACGCTCGACGCCACCCCGTCGTCGCTCGACCCCGCGTTCCCGAGCTGGGGCGACTCTCGATACCTCGACGTGCGGTTGACCGGCACGCTGCGCCTGGCCGACGCCCTCAATCACCTCTACGTGCTGCTGCCGGTGCTCGACGACGGCAAGCACTACTGGGTCAGCACCGACGAGGTCGACAAGCTCGTCCGCGCCGGCGGCGACTGGCTGGCCGGCCACCCGGACAAGGCGCTGATCACCAACCGCTACCTCAGCCACCGACGCGAGCTCACCGCCGCGGCGCTCGCCCGGCTCGCCGAGGTCGACGATGTCGAGCCGGAGTCGCTGGACAACGCGGTCGCGCCCACCGCGGAAGCGGCCGAGCCCGAGCGCCCGACGCCGCTGAACGTGTTGCGCCGCGGCTCGGTGCTGGCCGCCGTCCGCGCCAGCGGCGCGCGTCGGGTCGGCGACTTCGGCTGCGGCGAGGGCGTGCTCGTGCGCGATCTGCTCGCCGAGCGCGCCGTCGAGAAAGTCGTCGCCACGGACGTGTCGGCCCGGGCGCTGCAGGTCGCGGCGCGCAAGCTGAAGCTCGACCGGCTGCCGGACCAGCAGCGCGCCCGCCTCGACATCTTCCAGTCCTCGCTGACCTACCGCGACGACCGGCTGGCCGGCCTCGACGCCGCCGTGCTGATGGAGGTGGTCGAGCACGTGGACCCGCCCCGCCTGGCCGCGCTGGAACGCACGGTGTTCGGCCAGGCAAAGCCGGCCACGGTGATCGTCACGACGCCGAACGTGGAGCACAACGTGCGGTACGAGACGCTGACGCCCGGCCGATTTCGGCACCGGGACCACCGCTTCGAGTGGACCCGGGCCGAGTTCCGCGAGTGGGCGGAGTCGGTGGCCGCGGCGCACGGCTACGCCGTGCGGTTCCTGCCGGTCGGCGTCGACGATCCGGAGGTGGGGCCGCCGACCCAGATGGCGGTGTTCGACGTCATGGCCCATCCGGCGATCGACCCCGAGACAGCGCCAACGACAACCGCGATGACAGCGCCAACGTCGGCGATAACCGCATCGACAGCAGCGGCCACCGCATGACCGCCTCGACCGACGACACGCGCGTCCGCGCCAGCCGTCCGCGCGAGCTGCCCGTGCCCCAGTTGAGCCTGGTCGTCCTCATCGGCGTCTCCGGCTCGGGCAAGTCGACGTTTGCCGCGCGGGTCTTCAAGCCGACCGAGGTGATCTCCTCGGACTTCTGCCGCGGCCTGGTCGCCGACGACGAGAACGACCAGGCGGCGACCCCGGACGCGTTCGACGTGCTGCACTACATCGTCGGCAAGCGGCTGGCCGCCGGCCGGCTGTCCGTCGTCGACGCGACCAATGTGCAGGCCGACGCGCGTCGCAAGCTCGTCGCGCTGGCCCGCGAGCACGACGTGTTGCCGGTGGCGATCGTCCTCGACGTGCCGGAGTCGATCTGCCTCGCGCGCAACGCCGCGCGTCCCGACCGCGACTTCGGCCCACAGGTCGTGCGCCGACAGCGCGACCAGCTGCGCCGCTCGCTGCGCGGCCTGCAGCGCGAAGGCTTCCGCACCGTCCACACGCTGAACGACGCCGAGCAGATCGACACCGCCACGGTCACGCGGACACCGCTCTACAACGACCGGCGCCACGACACCGGGCCGTTCGACGTGATCGGCGACATCCACGGGTGCCGAGCCGAACTCGAGACGCTGCTCGTCGAGCTGGGCTACGCGATCAGCCGCGACGACGCCGGCCGCGCCACCGGAGCCCATCACCACGACCGGCGCGCGATCTTCGTCGGCGACCTCGTCGACCGCGGCCCGGACACCCCCGGCGTGCTGCGGCTCGTCATGGGCATGGTCGGCGACGGCGACGCGCTGTGCGTGCCCGGCAACCACGAGAACAAGCTGCTGCGCGCCCTGCGCGGCCGCAACGTGCAGCGCACCCACGGCCTCGCCGAATCGCTCGAGCAGCTCGAGCGCGAGCCCGCGGAATTTCGCGCCCAGGTCGAGAAGTTCATGGACGCGCTGATCAGCCACTACGTGCTCGACGGCGGCCGGCTCGTCGTGTCGCACGCGGGGCTGATCGAGCGGTATCAGGGCCGCGCGTCGGGCCGGGTGCGCGACTTCTGCCTGTACGGGCAGACGACCGGCGAGACCGACGAGTACGGGCTGCCCGTCCGCTACCCGTGGGCCGAGGAGTACCGCGGCGCGGCGACGGTGCTCTACGGCCACACGCCGGTGCCGGCGCCGCAATGGGTCAACAACACGATGTGCCTCGACACCGGCTGCGTCTTCGGCGGCCGGCTGACCGCGCTGCGCTACCCCGAGCGGGAGATCGTGTCGGTGCCGGCCGAGCGCGTCCACTACGAGCCGGTCAAGCCGTTCCCGACGAACGCGGACGCCGAGCTCGCCGCCACCGCGGCGCGCCGCGAGCCGGAGGTGCTCGACATCGGCGACGTGCTCGGCAGCCGGGTCATCGAGACGAGCTATCTCAATCGCATCGGCGTGCGCGAGGACAACGCGGCCGCCGCGCTAGAGGTGATGAGCCGCTTCGCGGTCGACCCGCGCTGGCTGGTCTACCTGCCGCCGACGATGAGCCCGGTCGCGACGTCCGCGCTGCCCGACCTGCTGGAGCACCCGGACCAGGCGTTCGCGGCGTTTCGCGCCGACGGCGTCGACCACGTCGTCTGCGAGGAGAAGCACATGGGCTCCCGCGCAGTCGCGCTCGTGTGCCGCGACCTGCCAGCGGCCCGCAGCCGGTTCGGCGCGCCTGGCGACGAGATCGGCGCGGTGTGGACGCGCACCGGCCGGCCGTTCTTCAAACCGGAGCTGCAGCGGGCGCTCGTCGAACGCCTGCGCGGCGCCGTCGAGCAAGCCGGCCTGTTCGACGAGCTGGACACGTCCTGGGTGTTGCTGGACGCCGAGCTGCTGCCGTGGAGCGCGAAGGCGCTCGAGTTGCTGCGCGACCAGTACGCGGCGGTCGGCGCCGCGGCCCGCGCGGCGCTGCCCGTCGCGCTCGACGTGCTGGCGCAAGCCGCGGCCAACGGAGTCGAGGTCGTCGACGTGCTCGAGCGCACGCGGGCGCGGGCGGTGAACGCGGCCGCGTTCACCGACGCCTACCGGCGGTACTGCTGGGAGACCGACGGGCTGGACGGCGTGCGGCTGGCGCCGTTCCAGGTCCTCGCCTCCGAAGGCGCGGCCCACCAGCGGCACCCGCACGCCTGGCATCTCGACCTGGCCGACCGGCTCGTCGCCGCCGACCCGCAGACGCTGACGCCGACCGCAAGGCTGTTCGTCGACACGACCGATCCGGGCTCGCTCGCGGCCGGCGTCGACTGGTGGCATGCGCTCACCGCGTCCGGCGGCGAGGGCATGGTGGTGAAGCCGGCCGAGAACCTCACCCGCGGCGCCAAAGGCTTCGTGCAGCCGGGTCTGAAGGTCCGCGGCCGGGAGTACCTGCGGATCATCTACGGCCCGGACTACCCGGAGCCGGCGAACCTCGACCGGCTGCGCCAGCGCGGGCTCGGCCACAAGCGCTCGCTCGCCCTGCGCGAATACGCGCTCGGCTTGGAGGCGCTGGACCGGGTCGCGCGAGGCGAGCCGCTCTGGCGGGTGCACGAGTGCGTCTTCGCAGTGCTGGCGCTGGAGTCCGAACCCGTCGACCCCCGCCTCTGACGCGCAGCGCCTAGGCCGGCGCGACGCCGAGCAGTTGGTCGACCGCGTCGGCGCCGGCCGCGCCGTTGCCGGCCCGGCGGAACGCGTCAGCCACCTGTCGCGCGCCCGGCGCCAGTTCCCGCGCTGCCCGCACCGCCTCGGCCAGCGCGCTCGCCCCGCGACGGCCGAGCGCCGTGCGCGACGGCAGCCGAACGCCCGCGCCGGCGACCTCGACGCGGCGCGCGACCTCCCACTGGTCGCGGCCGAAGGGCACCGCGACCACCGGGACGCCGTGCGCGAGGGCCTTCTGGGTGGCGCCCATGCCGGCGTGCGTGACCGCGCAGACGGCGCGTGCGAGGACGGCTGAGTGCGGCAGGAACCGGACGACGTGGACGTTGCCATGCGCGTTGAACTGCGCGGGGTCGGCCGCGGGCATGGTGGCGACCACGTGGACGGGCTCGTCGCGCAGCGCCTCGATGGCGACCTGCACCAGCCGACCGTCGTCCTGGAACTCAGACGACGTCGTCACCAGCACGACGGGCAGCTCGATCTCCTCGAGCCAGGCGGGCGCCGCTGACGGCGGCTCCCAGGCGCACGGTCCGATCAGCTTGACCGACGACGGCCAGTCGGCATGCGCATACTCAAACGGCTCCGCTGTCATTGCCAGGGTGACGGGCGCCGCGGCGACCAGGTCGCGCACCCCGCTCAGCTCCGGCAACTGCTCGGCGGCGCGCACCGCGTTGACCGCGGGCAGGATGGCGCGCTCGAAGACACCGGTGATCACCGGGCCGAGGACGCGGTCGCGAGCACGGCCGGCCATGCCGCGCGCCGGGGCGAAGCCGGGCCCGAACGGCGGAGCGCCGGCGGAGGGAAGCGGCAACGGGTAGGAGCACCACCGCGCCCACGGCAGGCCGGCGCGTTCCGCGACCGCAGCGGCGCCCCAACAGTTGAAGTCCATCAGCACCGCGTCCGGCGCATGCGTCGCGATCGCCGTTCGCAGATCGTCGCGCTCGAGGGCGGCGCGGCGGGCGAAGACCGCGAGCGAACGCTTGATTGCCGCAGTCGAGCTTCTCGCCCGGTGGTCGTCGTGGGTGATCGCCTCGATCTCCGGCGCGATCGGCTCGGCCTCGAAGCCCTGGCGACGAAGGGTTTCGACGACCGCGTCGAGCGTGCGCACGCGCACCTCGTGGCCGCGTGCGCGCAGTTCGGCCAGCACCGGCACGATCGGGAACAGGTCTCCTCGCGACGGCGAGGTGTAGGCCAGCACGCGAGCCATCGCCAGCTCCTCTCAGATCAGCGGCGCGAGCATTTCGCGCAGCGCCAGTTCGACATGCGCTGTGCTGAGGCCCCGGTCGCGGCGCAGCACCTTCCAGACGTAGACGTCGCAGACCGCCATCAGCTGCGCGAGCCGGCGCGCCCGAGCACCGCCGCGCAGGGGCGCCAACGTCGCCGCGAACACCCGCGAGCACCACCTCTCGTGCACGCGGCGACCGGCGGCGACGACCTCGCCGACGAGCGGGCGGCGATGTTCGTCGGCGAGCATGCGCAGGACGCCGTCGCCGACGCTCTCGTAGTGCTCCACGAGGTTCGCCACCGCCGCGCGCAGGTCGCCCGGCGGCGATTCGGCGCGGTGCGCCTCGATCCGCCCGGCCGCGCGGGCGAAGGCGGCAGCTTCTGCGCCGTCTCGCCCGCCGAACCGGCGGATGACCGTCTGCGCGGACACTTCGGCTTCCGCGGCGATCGCCGCCACCGTCGGCTCGCGCCCGGGCTCGGCGAAGAAAAGCCGCTCGACAGCGTCGAGGATCCGCTCCGCCGTGACCGCGGCCGAGTCGGCGCGTGCGCGCATCTCGTACGGCCGGGATTTCATGTCAATTCAACTAACACTAAAGTGAGTGGTGGCGCAACATCACCGCCATGCCACGTGGTAGGCAGGAGGACCTTGATCTCCAAGACGCTGGCGCCCAGCTGCTGCTGCTCTGCGCGCTGCCAGCCAACCTGACGCTGACGGCCGCCGCCCTCGTCCGTTCGGTCGTGCGCCCGCTGCGGATACTGGAAGCCGTTGCCGAATCCGGAGGTCGTCGCGATGCCGTCCACGCCCGTCCCGCAGGATGTTCTCGACCTGCTCGCCAAGCCCAACCCCGCCGTCATGGCGACGATCGCCGCAGACGGCCGTCCAGTCACGGTGGCTACCTGGTACCTGCTCGAGGACGACGGCACCATACTTCTGGGTTTGGACGCCACCCGAGCGCGACTAGAGCACCTGCGGCGCGACCCGCGCGTCTCGTTGACAGCGCTCGCCGAGGGCGATTGGTACACCCACGTCAGCGTCCAGGGCCGGGTCGTCTCGATGGCCGACGACGACGGGCTGCGTGACATCGACCGGCTGTCGGAGCATTACACGGGCAAGCCGTATCGCAACCGGACGAGCCCGCGCGTCACCGTCCACGTCGAGATCGACCGCTGGCACGGCTGGGCGAACGGCGCCGCGGTCGGCGACTGATGAGCGCGTGCAGGCAGGCGCAAGTCTGGGACGGACCGGGGGTCACGGTCTGTCGTGGAGGGTGTTGCGGACGGGTGTCTGGTTTGGATCGATCCAGGGTGGCGGGATCCACCACATCCGGCCGTTGATCATGCGGGTGGTCCAGCCTTGACGGACGCGTTCGCGGTGGTCGTAGCCGCAGACCAGTCCGCCGTCGTCGACGCTGGTCTGGCCGGTGATCGCGTAGTCGGTCGCGTGGTGGGCTTCGCACCAGCCTGGCGGGGCCGGGCAGCCCGGGAACGTGCAGCCGAGGTCGCGGGCGGCGAACGCTCGGCGTTGCCGGCGGGTGAAGAACCGATGCTCGCCACTGAGGGCGGTGACGGCGCGCATGTCGTCCAGCGCGACGGTCACGACGGTGGCGTCGCCGCCTGCCTGCCGGACCGCCTCGCGGGCGGTGATCACGCCGCCGTGCCCGGTCTGCGCGCACCCGACACCCGTCAGCCACGCCTGGTGGTCGATGGTGATCAACACGGTGGTCGACACCCCGCCGGCATCAGGCAGCAGCTCCGCGCGCAGGACCATCTTCAACGCGTCGAGCAACGCGTCGTGACGCCGCTGAGCACCGGACCGTTGGTCCTTCACCCCGCCGGCCTCCGGTTTCGGGGCGGCGAGAGAGTCGAACATCGTCAACACCGCCTCGGTGCACTCCGGGTTCAGCTCCCACGTCATCCGCGACGACCCGTCCGGGCGGGAGAACACCTGCACCCCGCGGCGGGCCTCGCGGCGCTCGTCGGCCTCCGGCGGGGCGCAGTCCTGCTCCATCAGGATCAGCGCGTGCCGCGCGGCCTTGCCGACCGACTCCGGCCCGCACACCCCCGCCAAGCCGAGCAGGACGTTCCGGATCCCGTCGCCCGCCTCCACCGTCACGTGTCCCGGCAGCTGGTCGAGGGCCTTGACGATGATCCGGGACTGCTCGACCGACACCACACCCTCAGCCTGCGCCGACGCCACCTCCGGATGGACCGGCGGGAGCACCTCGCCCAGCAGCGACAGCCGCGGCCCGAGGCTCCGCGCCGCGGCGACCCGCGCGAACGCCTCCCGCCGCGACACCCGCAGCGCCTCGATCAGCAGCTCCGCCGGGAACCGGTACCCCCTCGCCTGCGCCACACCCCGCCGCTCCACCTCCGCGATCACCCGGTGGTCCAGCGCGGCGAGGCGGCGGCGCAGCCGTTCGGCCTCCCGCAACGTCTCGACCACGGCCTCATCGCCTGCCGCCGACAGATCCCCCGCGAGCAGCGAATCGAGCTGAGCGTGCATCGCCGCCAGCGACGCGGCCGGCGACCCCGCCGCGAGCGGCACAGAGCCGTCCCCGGCAGGACGGTCCTCGAGTTCCACACTCACGTGTTCTATATTAGTCGAACACCCGTCGAAGTCAAGCGCCCGGCACGAGAAATCCTTACACCGCAGCAAAATCGCCTAGGTCCGGACGAGAATGCAGCTCCGCCGCGAAGCTCGAATCGTGCGCTCAGCGGCCGCGGCTCAGCGGTCGCGGCTATGCGGCCGGGACGCGGAAGTAGTGGCCCTGGTCCAGATCCTCGAGCAACCCAGGGTGCGACGGCGCCCAGCCCAGCAACTCGCGGGTCAACGCGCTCGAGGCGGGGATGTCGGCGGCTAGCAGACCCGCCAGCCAGCCGAAGTGCTCCCCCGCGTCCGACGGCGGGATCGATGCGACCGGCACCGCCAACTGCCGACCGATCACATCAGCGATTGAGCGCAGCGGCACGCCTTCGTCGGCCACGCCGTGCAGCACCGAGCCGGCCGGCGGCCCCTGGGCCGCAGAAGCGGGCATTGCCGTCTTCCGGATTGCCTTCGAGCGCTGGGTCGGCGTCAGCGACGAGCTCACGTTCGTCGATCATCTCCGGCAGGGCTTCGACCAGTTGAAGGCCGTCACCGCCGGTTCATGATCAGCGGCTCATGATCAGCGGCTCGTGATCAGCGGCTCGTGATCAGCGGGAGCGGCGGCGCGAGTTGCGCGATCGGTTGCCAGCGGGCCGCTGCGCCCGAGCGGGCATAGAAACCGACGCCGGACGGGATTCGGCAACGACGTCGATGACGTCGCCGGACTCGGCGATCTCGCGGACCGCCTCGTGGCCCGGACGGACCCGCGTCGACAGCGGCGAAACCGAGGCCGCCTTGTGCAGCCGGGCCACCTCGTTCACCTGGCCGGGCTCGACGAACGACACGACGGTGCCGCTTGCGCCGGCGCGCGCGGTGCGGCCGGAGCGGTGCAGGTAGTCCTTGTGGTCGGCCGGCGGGTCGAAGTGCACGACGACGTCGAGATCGTCGATGTGCAGGCCGCGCGCGGCGACGTCGGTGGCGACGAGCACCCGGGAGCGGCCAGAGGTGAAGGCGTCGAGCGCCCGGACGCGCTGGTTCTGGTTCAAGTTGCCGTGCACCGCGACGCTTTGCACGCCGACGCGCGAGAGCTGCTTGGCCAACCGGTCGGCGCCGTGCTTGGTCCGGACGAAGAACAGCGTGCGGGCCGGGCGCGCGCCGATCTCGGCGGCGACGTCCACCTTCTGCTCGTGGTCGACCACGAAGACGCGGTGGTCCATCTGGGCGACCGGGGTGGCCGACGAGCCCGCGGCGTGCACGGCGGGATCACTGAGGTACCGGCTGACGAGCTTGCCGACGCCGCGGTCGAGCGTCGCCGAGAACAGCAGGCACTGCCGGTTCGGCGGCGTCGCGTCCAGGATGCGTGTGACGGCGGGCAGGAAGCCGAGGTCGGCCATGTGATCGGCCTCGTCGAGCACCGCGACCTCGACCGCGTCGAGCGCGACCGCGCGGCGTTCCATCAGGTCGAGCAGCCGGCCCGGTGTCGCCACGAGGACGTCGACGCCGCGACGCAGGTCGTCCATCTGGCGGTTGATCGACGCGCCGCCGACCACGACGGCGACGTGCATGCGCACCGCGCCGGCGATCGGGGTCAGCGCCTCGGCCACCTGGTTCGCGAGCTCACGGGTCGGGACAAGCACCAGCCCGCGGGGCGCGCCGGCGCGCCGCGCGGCGCGGTTGTGCTGCAGGCGGGTGAGCATCGGCAGCCCGAATGCGAGTGTCTTGCCCGAGCCCGTCTGCGCGCGGCCGAGCACGTCACGGCCGGCGAGCGCGTCGGGCAGGGTCAGGGTCTGGATGGCGGTCGGCCGCTCGATGCCCGCGCGGGCCAGCACCTCGACCATCGCCGCCGGCAGGTTCAGCTCGGCGAACGTGGCCGACGACGGCTCGGGGCGGTGCTCGGCGGCGGCGAGCGCCTCGTCGAGAAGGCGCAACGCGACGTTGTCGGAGTTGGTGTTGGGGCGCGCGGCGGGCCGGTTCGGCCGGTCGCTGCGGCCGCGGGTGCGGGCTGGAGCAGACGAGCGGGCCGGAGCAGACGAGCGCGCAGGACGAGAGGGACGAGCAGGGCGGAGCGAAGTCACGTATTTCCTCAAACTAGGGAGGCCGCGCGACATCGATCTCGATCAGCGGATCTGCCGATTTGCATACTGGCAAAGGCAACGCTGGTGCGGCCCGGCGGAGCAGCTCGCCCCGCAAGAGATACGGCGAGATAGCCGCCGTGCACCCAGTGTAACGGCTGCGGGCGAGCCGCTGTTCCGCTGCTGTCGTGTCGGAGGCGCACGAGAGAATGAACACGTGACCGCCGGGACGCGCACAGGCTCCTTCGTCCTCGTCGACGGCGGCCGCGGGCGGATCGGCCGGATCGCGCCGGACGGCATCGAAGACGTCGCCGACTCCGCGGAGCTGCGCGCGCTGATCACGCTGCGCGACGCCACGCTGGAGCTGCTCTCGCTCGAGGCCGACGCCGGCCTGCCGGACGAAACCGTGGCGCCTGCTCGCGCCCGCGCCGCCGACGGGTACCGCGACTACGTGGCGCGGTGGGGTCCGCTGAACCGCGCCACCGTGCACGAGCTGCACGACGGTCGGCTCGACCCGCAGACCGGGCTGCCCGAGCTGCGCTTACGCCGCCCGGAACTCGGCGGCTTCCGGCGCGATCCCGACTACCACCTGGTGATGGCTCTGGAGGTGTACGACACCGCGACGCAGGCCGCCGAACCCGCGCCGATCCTGCTTCGCCGGGTGCACGGCCGCCGCCCTGCCGCCGCACGCGCCGCCAACGCGCACGAGGCGCTGTTGATCAGCCTCGGCGAGGGCGGCATCGACCCTCGCCGGATCGCCGGGCTGCTCGGCCTGCGCACCGAGGAGCAGGCGATCGAGGCGCTCGGCGATCTGGTGTTCCGCGACCCTGAGCGCGGCGGCGAGTGGGTGAGCCGGCGCGCGTACCTGACCGGCGACGTCCGCGCCCGCCGGGTCGCCGCGGAGGCGGCCGCGCTCGACGACCGGCACTACCGACGCAACATCGCCGCGCTCGCCGAGGTCGAGCCGGCGGATCTCGGGCCGCTCGACATCGCGGTGTCGCTCGGCGCGCCGTGGATCTCGGCCGAGGACATCGAGGCGTTCGTCCACGACGTGCTGGGCGGGCGGGTGAAGGTGTGGCATCTCCCGTCGGC
Organism: uncultured Jatrophihabitans sp.; assembly: GCF_964251945.1. Lineage (GTDB taxonomy): Bacteria > Actinomycetota > Actinomycetes > Mycobacteriales > Jatrophihabitantaceae > Jatrophihabitans. The sequence continues at coordinate 665,063 of NZ_CAXULP010000001.1, read as the reverse complement.
GGCGTCGTGGAAGATCGTGCCGAGCGGCAAGACGCCGGTCGGCGCCTTCGGGCTCTACAGCACGCCGCGGGCGAGCGCGTACGACCTGCTGAGCGCTGGACTGAACGGCCGGTCACCCGTCGTGTTCGACAGCGTCGCCATGCCCGGCCGGCGTCTGCGGGTGCGCAATCAGCAGGACAGCCTCGCCGCGCAGGAGCGGTTGACCGCCCTGCAGGAACGCTTCCGCACCTGGGTGTGGGAGGACGCCGCGCGCACCCGCCGGCTGACCCGCGAATACAACCGGCGCTTCAACACCCACCTCGTGCGGCGACACGACGGCTCGCAGCTGACCTTCCCCGGCCTGGCGGACGGCATCGAGCTGTGGTCGTGGCAGCGCGACATCGTGGCGCAGATCGTCTCCTCCCCCGCGACGCTGTGCGCGCACGCGGTCGGCGCGGGCAAGACCCGCTCGATGGTCTGCGCCGCGCTGACCGCCCGCCGGCTCGGCTTGGCGAGCAAGCCGCTGATCGCCGTCCCGGCGCACCTCGTCGAGCAGGTCGCCCGCGAGGCTCGGCAGGCCTATCCGTTCGGGCGTTTCCTGATCCAGGGAGAGGACGACGCGCGCTCGCGCGAACTGCTCGCCGCGCGCTGCGCCACCGGCGACTGGGACGCGGTGATCATCCCGCACGGCACGTTCAGCGCGCTGCCGGTGGCCGCCGAAGCGGAGCTCGACTGGCTGGCCACGCGTCGCGGGGAGTTCGAGGGGCAGCTGCGCGGCGGCCGTGGCGGGCAGCACGGCCGCTCGGTGCTGCGCCGCCGAATCGCCGCGGTGCAAGCACGGATCGAGAAGGTGCGTGATCGCCCCCGGCCGTCGGTGGCCTTCGACGATCTCGGCGTCGACCTGCTGCTGATCGACGAGGCGCACTACTTCAAGCGGCTGCCGATCACGTCCCGGATGGAGGGCATCTCGCTCGGCTCGTCGCAGCGCGCGGCCGACCTGCAGCTGAAGGCGCAGATCCTGCGCGCGCGGCGCGGCGGGCGGCCCAGCCTCGCGTTGTTCACCGGCACGCCGTGGTCGAACACGATCGCGGAGACGTTCGTGTGGCAGACGCTCATCCAGCCTGACGCGCTCGTCGCCGCCGGCGTGGAGAACTTCGACGCGTGGGCCGCGGTGTTCGTCGAATACGACACCGTGGTCGAGGTGACGCCCGACGCGTCGGCGGTCCGCCAGGTGCAGCGGCCCTCGCGGATCCGCAACCTGCCCGAGCTGCGCCGGATGCTCGCGACGTGCTCGGACGTCTTGCGGCCCGACGAGCTTGGCCTCGACCGGCCCGAGCGGCGCGAGGACACCGTCGTCTGCTTGCCGAGCCCGGGGCAGGCCGAATACGTCGGCAGCCTCGGCGCGCGGGTGGACAAGATCCGCCGCGAGCGGGTGCGCGCCGAGCCGGGCGGCGACAACATGCTCGCGGTGTGCGGCGACGGGCGCCGCGTCGCGCTCGACCCGCCGCTCGTCGGCGTGCGCGAGCCGTCGTCGAAGGTCGAGGCGGTCGCCGACGCCGTCGCGCGACTGCACCACGAACACGCCGAGCAGACGTATCCGGGCAGCGACGTCGCCGGCGTGCTGCAGGTGGTCTTCTGCGACCAGGGCACGCCCGGCGTGGAGGGGCCGCAGACCTACGGCCGGCTGCGCATCGCCCTGGCCGCCCGCGGCGTCCCAGCCGACCGCGTGCGGTGGGTGCACGAGGCGACGACGGCCGACGAGCGGAACCGGCTGTTCGCCGCCTGCCGGTCGGGCGAGGTGTCGGTCCTGATCGGCTCCACCGACAAGCTCGGCGTGGGCACGAACATCCAGCCCCGGCTGCGCGCGGTCCACCACGCCGACGCGCCGTGGCGGCCGTCGGACATCGAGCAGCGGGAAGGCCGAGCGTTCCGGCCGGGCAACCTCAACGCCGCGGTCGACGTGTTCCGCTACGTCACGAAGGGAACCTTCGACGCGTACATGTGGCAGACGCTGCAGCGCAAGGCCGCCTTCATCGAGCAGCTCTACCGCGCCGACCCGGCGATCCGATCCGTCGACGACCTCGGCGAGGCCGTGCTCACCTACGCCGAGGTGAAGGCGCTGGCCACCGGCAACGCGCTGCTGCTCGAGCAGGCCCAGGCAGCCGCCGCGGTCGCCCGGCTGCGACTGCTGCGCTCGATCAACCGGCAGTCGTTGACCGAGGCGCGGGCCAGCCTCGCGACGGCCGAGCAGGGCCAGTACCGCTTGCACCAGCAGGCGATGCTGCTCGGCGCGGCCCGCGAGCGGCTGGCCAAGACCGCAGTGGGGAGCGACCCCGAATCGGACGTGCGCCTGGCCGCGCGGGCGATGCGCGAGCGGTTGCTAGTGCCCGGCACGAGCGACGACCCGGCGCCGATCCGCGCGCCCTGGCGCGGGCTCGGCATCGAGCTCATCCCGGTCGGCGGCTGGGCGGCGTCGGCCGCCGACATCGTGTCGTTGCGGGTGACGCTTGCGCATCGGCGGGTCGATGAGCTCCAGCTGCCGCTCACCCTCCTGCGCGGCAGCGCCGCGGCGTGCGCGAAATCGGTTGTCACGCAGGTCCGGCGTTGGCACGAGCGGTTGGCGGAACGCATCGTCGAGGTGCAGGACGCCGGTATCGACGCCTACGACGCGGCCGAGCACGCCAAGCGGGTGATCAGCGAACACCGCTTCGCCCGGATGGACGAGCTCGCGGCGGCGGAGGCTCGGCTGGCCGAGATCAACACCGCCCTCGAGTCGTCGATCGGGCACGGCAGCACCAGCGCCGCGTGACCGTCGCGCGGCCGCTGCGGACGCCGAAGGCCCTGGCCAACCGCAGCAGGATCACCCAGTTCCGCCGAGCGATGGAGGCAGCCGCCACGCAGCGTCGCCGGCCGTCCTTGACCGACCCCGACGCCGCGTACGGTTGCGCCACCAATCCCACCCGGCTGATGGGGAGCGAACGTGGCACTGAGCGACTTTCCGCGCTATCCGCTGCTGTTCGGGCCGAGCCCGCTGCATCCCCTCGAGCGGCTGACCGCCCACCTCGGCGGCGCTCGCATCTGGGCCAAGCGCGAGGACTGCAACTCCGGCTTGGCGTTCGGCGGCAACAAGACCCGCAAGCTCGAATACCTCGTGCCAGATGCGCTGGCGCAGGGCGCGACGCACCTGGTCTCGATCGGCGGCGTGCAGTCGAACCACACCCGGCAGGTCGCCGCCGTCGCCGCGAAGCTCGGCCTCGAGGCGCGTCTGGTGCAGGAGAGCTGGGTGGACTGGCCGGACTCGGTCAACGACCGGGTCGGCAATATCCTGCTGTCGCGGATCATGGGCGCGCACGTCGAGCTCGTCGAGGCGGGTTTCGGCATCGGGTTCAAGGAGAGCTGGGAGAACGCGCTCGAGCAGATCCGCGCGGGGGGCGGCGTCCCGTACGCGATTCCGGCCGGCGCCTCAGACCATCGGCTCGGCGGCCTCGGCTTCGCGAATTGGGCCTACGAGGTGCAGCAGCAGGAGCGGGAACTCGGCGTCTTCTTCGACACGATCATCGTCTGCAGCGTCACCGGGTCGACGCACGCGGGGATGATCGCCGGCTTCGCCGGCCAGGATCGGCCTCGTCGCGTGGTCGGCATCGACGCGTCCGCCAAGATCGACGAGACCCGGGCGCAAGTTGCGAAGATCGCGCGGAACACCGCCGAGCTGATCGGCCTGGGCCGCGACCTGCGGGCCGACGAGATCACCGTCCTCGAGGGGTGGGCAGGCGACTACTACGGCATCCCGGTCGCCTCGACGCTCGACGCGATCCGGCTGACCGGCAGCCTCGAAGGCATGATCATCGACCCGGTGTACGAGGGCAAGTCGATGGCGGCGCTGATCGACCTCGTCCGCAGCCGCGAGATCGGGCCAGACTCGACCGTGCTCTACGCCCACCTGGGAGGCCAGCCCGCGCTCAACGCCTACAGCGCCCTGTTCAAGAACTGACCGCTGGCCCGGCAGTCTCGGGTCAGCGTTCGGTGAGCTGCCCTCCGGCCATCGCCCAGCGCCGGGTGACGCGGACGGCGTCGAGCATCCGCCGGTCGTGGGTGACGAGCAGGACGGTGCCGCCGAACGCCTCGATCGCGTCCTCCAGCTGTTCGATGGCGGGCAAGTCGAGGTGGTTCGTCGGCTCGTCCAGGACGAGCAGGTTCACCTGCCGCGCCTGCAAGAGGGCGAGGGCGGCGCGGGTCCGCTCGCCGGGTGACAGCGACCGCGCCTCGCGGGTGGCGTGCTGGCCGCCGAGGCCGAACTTGGCCAGCAACGTTCGGACGTCGGCGTCCGGCCATTGCGGCACCGCCTCGCCGAACGACCGGGCCAGCGGCAGCCGGCCGAGGAACAGCCGACGGGCCTGGTCGACCTCGCCCACCCGCACGCCCGAGCCCAACCCGGCGCTGCCGTCGTCGACGGCGATCCGGCCGAGCAGCGCCGCGAGCAAGGTCGTCTTGCCCGAGCCGTTCGCGCCGGTGAGGGCGATGCGGTCGGCCCAGTCGACCTGCGCGTCGATCGGGCCGAGGGTGAACGAGCCGCGGCGCACGACCGCCCGCGACATGGCGGCGACCACGGCGCCCGACCGAGGCGCCGCCGCGATGGTCATCTGCAGCTCCCACTCCTTGCGCGGCTCCTCGACGACGTCCAGCCGATCCATCATCTTTTGCGTCTGACGGGCCTTGGCCGCCTGCTTCTCGCTCGTCTCGGCGCGCTTGCTGCGCCCGATCTTGTCGTTGTCGCTGGATTTCCGGCGGGCGTTGCGGACGCCCTGCGCCATCCAGTTGCGCTGCATCTGGGCGCGGTCCTTCAGCTCGTCAACCCGACCCTCGTACTGCTCGTAGGCGGCGCGGGCATGTCGTCGGGCCACCTCTCGCTCGGCGAGGTAGCTGTCGTAGCCGCCGGCGTACACGCCGACCCGCTGTTGGGCGAGGTCGAGCTCGACGATCTGCGAGACGGTGCGCGCGAGGAACTCCCGATCGTGGCTGACGATCACCGCCGGCGAACGCAGGCCCTGCACGAAGCGCTCCAGGCGGTCGAGTCCGTCGAGGTCGAGGTCGTTGGTGGGCTCGTCGAGCAGCAGGACATCATAGCGCGACAGCAGCAGCGCGGCGAGCCCGGCGCGCGCGGCCTGCCCCCCGGACAGCGCCGTCATCGGGGTCTGCAGGTCGACGCCGAGGCCGACGCTGTGGGCGACCTCTCCGGCGCGCTCGTCGAAGTCGGCGCCGCCGAGCGAAAGCCAGCGTTCGAGAGCCGGCGTGTAGGCGTCGGCCGTGTTGTCGGCGCCGCCGGCCAAGGCGTCCGCCGCGGACTCCATCGCCGCGTTCGCCGCCGTGACACCAGTGCGCCGCTCAAGGAACGCCAACACGGTCTCGTCCGGGCGCCGTTCCGGCTCCTGCGGCAGGTGGCCGACGGTCGCCGTGGGCGGGCTGAGGACGATGGAGCCATGCTCGGGATCGAGTTCGCCGGTGAGCAGCCGCAACAACGTCGACTTGCCTGCGCCGTTCGCGCCGACCAGACCGACGATGTCGCCCGGCGCCACCACCAGGTTCAGGCCGGAGAACAACACCTGCGCGCCGTGCCCGGCGCCCAGGTCCACGGCCTGCAACGTCGCACTCATCGCGAAGTCGAGTCTAGGACGCTGTCGAGGACTGCTCGCGCAGACGCGTGCAGTCCTCGACAGCGCGGGAAGGGCACCTCGAGCTGGAGGCCGTGACCGCCGGTCCGGCCACGACTGTCAAGATCCTCGGATGAGCTCGCCGGACTCGAGGCAGCGCCGGCCGACGTGGCTGGCCGACTACGTCGCTCATCCCAGCACGGGCCGCTCCCCGCGTTGCTGCTCGTGCTGACGATCTCGACCGGCATGGTGGACGCGGTCAGCATCCTCGCCCTGGGCCGAGTCTTCGTGGCGAACATGACCGGGAACATCGTGTTCATCGGCTTCGGATTGGCCGGCGCACCCGGCTTCTCGCTGCAGGCCTCCGCCATTGCCCTGGCCGCCCTTCTCGTCGGCGCCGGCGTCGGCGGAATCGCCGTAGCCCGCTTCGGCGCACGCCGAGCAGTGTTGTTGCGCAACGCCGCCGCGGGTGAGCGTTCGGGCAGGTCAGCCACTTCTTCCGGGGTTGACTGTCAAGCTGGGCCGTCGCCACCGCGCCAGCGCTACAACGTGTGAAGTCCGTCAAATGGACCACCTTGCAAACTACGTGAAACGAAGCGAGGCACCGGCCCCGATGTGCGATCGGTTCAGTGAGGCCGATGGCATAGCTGAACGGATGCTGGCAGCGCGGACAGACCCCTGATTTAGTCCAGCCTGTCGGATGGCGGTGTGCGGTCCGATACGCGCGAGAAGGGCCGGAGCGTAGCTCACAGAACCTCTCTGCCTAAAGCGTCATCCGTCAGGTGTGGGCGAGGAGGGCACATAGCAGGGCGCGGGATTTGCGATGTTGTCGCCAGCTTCCATCACGTCGGGACAGCCCGCTGACGGGGAGCAGGCGAGCACGGTGACTACCTTCGACAACCGTGTCCGCGTGATCGCTGCCGCAGCATCGGTAAGACATCAGTAGTAGTCGTTCGCGGCGTAAGCCACGCGAAACGGCGATTTCTCCGACCGCAACGCGTGCTCCATGCATTCCGCAGCGTCAGGTCGCCGGGGCCGCCTTCAGGCCTGGCCACGCACCGCGCCCGGGCGCACTGATCGTCGACCGAAGGTCGCCCATCAGCTCGATGCTGAGGTTGACCTCGTCGCCGGCGGCCAGCCACGGGTACTTCTCAGCCCCGTGCCGGATGGACAGCTCGAGGATGCAGCCACCTTCGCAGGTTCCGCTGCCGATCAGCGAGCCGGGTTCGACCAGGGAGTTCCACGACGCGTAGGAGATCAGCTCCTCGAACGACCAGTACGCCGAGGACCAGTGGTCGTGGCCGTACTCGCGGCCGTTCACCGTCGATGTCATCAGCAGGTCGTAGCCGTTACCGTCGCGGCGGCCCGCGAGCTCGTCCGGTGTGATGAATATCGGGCCCAACGACGAGCCGAAGTCCTTGCCCTTGTACGGACCAAGTCGCCCTTCCATCTCTCGGAACTGCGTGTCGCGCGCGGACCAGTCGCAGAGGATGAGGAAGCCGGCGATGCTGTCGGCCGCCTCCTGCGGGGTGGCCGAGCGGACCTCACGGCCGATGATCGCGCCCACTTCCAGCTCGAAGTCGAGCGACGCCGAGCCACCGGGAATTTCCATGCCGTCGCGCGGACCGCGCAGGTTTGCCGCGTTGCTGAAGTATCCGATGGGCTGCTCGTACCAGACATCGGGGCCGCGGGTCAGCCCGGAACGCCGCCAGGCCGGCAGGACGTGCTCCTCGAACACCATGAAGTCGCGCATCGACACCGGGTCGACCGGCTTGAGCAGTTCCAGGCTGTCCACGTCGTGTTCGCCCGCCGGCGCCGCTTGAATGCGGTCGGCCAGTCGTTGCAGCGCCTCGCCGTCGTCGCCGAAATGGGCGTCGAGGCTGCTCTCCGACTCCGATAGGGAGACCACGCCGTCGGCGCGCAGGACGCCGACGCGGGGGCCCTGCGGGGTCTGGGCCTTGATGAAACGCAACGGAATCCTCCAGGAAGGTGGCGCGACGTGGACCGGCGAGCGTCGGAACACCCGACGCCGTGGTACGGGGATTTAGGCGGTGCGGGTCCGGCTGCGGACGACGCAGGCGACCGTGACGGCCAGAACCAGACCCGCGCCGTAGAAGGCGTCCTGGACCCAGCCGGTGTAGCCGAGCAATTGCAGGCCGAGAATGCCGGTCTCCAGGAAGTAGATCCCGAGGAAGGTCCCCATCGGGTTGAACTGGCCGGGCATGACGATCGCGGTGCCGAGGAACACCGCCGCCAGGGCCGGGAGGAGATAGCTCGATGACGCCGTCGGGTCGAACCCGCCCACGGTGGCGACGAGCAGGATCCCGGCCAGGCCGGCGACGAGACTGGCGACGATGTAACTCCCGGCGCGGATCCGGTCGACGCTGATCCCGGCCAGCCGCGCGACCTCGCGGTTGGCGCCGACGAAGACGATGTGGCGCCCGATCGGCATCCAGGCCAGGACGTAGGCGAAGCCGGCGCACAGGATCAGGCCGTAGTAGAAGGACAGCGGCAAACCCAGGACGTTGTGCAGGGCCATCTTGGTGAAGGTCTTGTTCGACACCGAGACGATGGTCGAGGACGAGATGAGTTCAGCGATCCCCAGAAACAGGCTCGCGGTGCCCAGCGTGACGATCAATGAGGGCACGCCGAGTTTCACTATGAAGACCGCATTCAGCACGCCGCAGCAGAGCGCGACGCCGAGGCTGACGAGACAGGCTAGGAACAGGTTCACGTGGTGCAGCGTGGAGAGCACCGGGATGATCGTCGCGGACAGCCCCATGACGCTGGCGAAGGACAGGTCGAACTCACCCACGACGAACGTGCACAGCGCCGACACGGCGAGGAACAACAAGGCCGACTGCGACCCGAAAATTGCCTGAAAGGTCGACACATTGACGAACTTGTGCGGCATCATCACCGCGTACAGCCCGGCCATCAGGATCCACACGCCGAGCAGCGCGTACCTGGAGGCGAGGGAGCGGACCCGGTCGCCGGATTTCCGCGCCGCGTTCGCCGGATGGGCGCCGGTCGGGCCGGGGGCGGTGTCCCGCGCCCGGTCGGGCTCGACGCCGTCCATGGCACCGTCGATGCCGTCGACGATGTTCTGGTGGGCGGTGGTCACGTCACCCTGATCCGACAGCGTCATGCGGGGCTCCCTGCGGCTGCGACTGAATGGTCCGCGTCCGGCGCGGCGTAGATCTGGTTGATCAAATTGTCCGGCGTCGTGGAATCGGCCGCCTGAATTCCGCGCGCCGAGCTGTAGATGAGTACGCGGTCGCAAGCAGCGGCCAGGTCCTCCGGTTCACTGCTGACCAGGATCACTGCCATTCCCGAGTTCGCGGCGCGGCGCAGGGCGTGCAGGATGTCACGCCGGGCGCCGACGTCGACGGCCTGGGTCGGCTCGTGCAGGACCATCACCGTTGGGGCCAGCGTCAGCCATTTCGCCAGCAGCACCTTCTGCTGGTTGCCGCCGCTCAACTGCTTCACGAGGGTCATCGGCGTGCGCGGCCGAATGCCGAGCTCATCCACCGCCGCGTCGGCGGCCTCGCGCTGCCACCGGCGCCCGACGAAGAAGGTGTGACCGCGACCGCGCAGGCCGGGCAGGCTGATGTTGTCACGGACATTGATCTCGAAGGCCAGACCGTCACGGTCACGGCGTTCGGGGACGAGGACGATGCCCGCCCGCAGGCAGCTTCGGATGCCGGCCCGGGTGAGGTCGACCGTCGTTTTGCCGATTTGGATGCGGCCCGCCTTCGCCGATTGCGCCCCGGCCAGTAGGTACGGGATCTCCTCGTAACCGTTGCCGGGCAATCCGGTGATGCCGAGGATCTCGCCGCGGCCGAGCGCGAAGCTGACGTCGGTGACGTTCTTGCCCGTCAGGCCGGTTACGGTCACGTTGGGCGACGGCGCGGCCGACGGTGTGGCCGAGCGGGCCGCGGTGGCCGCCAGAGCGCTGCCGAGCATGCGGCGGGCGATCTCCTCCTCGGTGAGATCGCAGGTGGCCATGGCGGCACCGGCGAGCCGGCCGTCGCGCAGGATGGTCATGCGATCGGTGATCGCCATCAGTTCGGTCAGATTGTGACTGATCATCAGGGCCGCACTTCCCTGGGCGGTTATCCGCCGCAAAAGGTCGTGGACGCGCGTGAGGTCGGTGCCGCTCAACGCCCGCGTCGACTCGTCGAGAATGATCAGTCCCGCTCCCTCGGCGTGGTCGCGCATGGCGCGCGCAATGGCGATCTCCGCGCGTTCGGTGGCATTGAGGGTGGCGACCAGCGTGTCGGGCTCGACGTTGACTCCGAGGCGGTCGAGGGTCCGCGCGGCCAAACGGTCGCGCTCCCCCCGGTCGATGCGCCCGATCAAGGGCGACGTGGGGAAACCGCCGACGCAGACGTTCTCGGCGACCGAGAGCTGGTCGAGGAGGCCTAGATCCTGGTGTACCACCGAGATGCCCGCCGCCCGGACCTCGCGCCACCGCACCGGCAGATGCATCGGGCGGCCGTCGACGTGGTAGGACGCGCCTGGGTCCGGCGTGTAGAGACCGGTGAGGATCTTGATCAGCGTCGACTTGCCGGAGCCGTTCTGCCCGGCGAGGCCATGCACCTCGCCGGGCAGAACGGAGAGCTCGACATCAGTGAGAACCTGCACCGGCCCGAAGGTCTTGTTTAGTGCGCGTATCTCCAGCCGAGCTATTTCCGAAGACATCTCTACGAGACTCCCCAAGCGGTCAGGAAGGTCTTCTCGAAGGCGTCTGATCCGTACCAAGCATTGGTGGCGTAGGCGGCGGGGGTGAGGGTCAGGTTGGCGATGTTCTCCTTGGTGAAGACGCGTACCACGCCGAAACCATTCACCGGGAGGACGCCCGTCATCATCCGCACGATGCCGTCGACGAACTGCCAGCCCAGGTAGATTCCACCCGTTCCGACGTCAACGAACTGCCCAGCACCGTTCTTGATGCGCTGGAGAGCATCCAGGGCGCCGTTGGTCGAGGCGAACTTGACCTTGTTCGAGAAGCCTGCGGTCTCGATGCCGGACACCGCGCCCGCTCCGGCCGCATCCACCTCGGCCACGACGTAGGTCGTGTCCGGATGAGCGATCAGCGCCGAGCTCACCTGGGAGGGCAACTTGTTGAGGCTGGCCGTGTTGTAGTCGATCTCGGTGAACGTGCAACCGGGGCAGTTGTCCGCGTAGAACTTCTTGGAGTACGCCGCCGCACCCTTGAGTTGCGGCGAGTCCGTGACGCCGAGGAACAGGACCTTGGCCTTGCCCTTGCTGTCGACGATGACCGACTCGTTCATCAGCCGCTGCAGCGCGTTGATCGTCGGGCTGGTGTCGTCGAAGGCGAGCGCCGGCGAGTTCGTCTTTCCGCCGTCGGGCGCCTCACCGGCGATGAGGACGGGGATCTTGTGGGCGACCAGGTTGTCGAACGCGGTCGGCACGAGCTGATAATCGATGTAGCCGGTGACGACACCGTCGGCACCCTGGGTCGCGGCCTGGTTGATGCACGAGGCCATCGTGGTCGGCAGGAACTTTCCGTCGCACACCTGCAGTTTGATGCCGAGCTTGTCCAGTGCGCCCTTCATGCCAACCCCGAATGCGTTGAGAATCGGTACGGCCGACCCGATCGGGATGTACCAGACGGTCTTGCCCTTCAGCTTGCTGACTCCCGTTACCGGCTTGAGCGCCGCGGTGCTGGTGACCTCGCCGGTGAACTTCGCCAGGTCGGCCTGCATTGCAGCCAGGGACGTCGCGCCACCGGACGCCGGTGCGCCGGTGTCGGATGTCGCGGCGCCGGAACTCGTCGTTGCGGAACTGTCGGCCGTCGGCGACGTGGTCTTACCACCACCGCCACTGCTGCTGCAGGCGGTCACGGTGAGGGCGACGGCCGCGACCACCACCGCCATCTTCGCCCCGGGTCGGTGTTGGCGGAACTGTTGCAGCATCGTGATCAAGCCTCCGTGTTGGATGGGTGCGACATCGTGCGGTGGTCTGGTTCAAGAAGGCTTGCCGCGCCTGCGGCCGGTTCATCTCGCCCTAGCCGGGCACCGGCTCTCCCCGCCACCGGGTGGTGATGAGTGTGGAAAGGCCAGGCGGCAATGTCAAGGATTCTGAGCAACTAAATGCATTCTGTCATCGATAGTCAGCATTGATCGGCTCGTTCATTCGGCGGCGCCACCCGGTTGCCGGGCACCGGCCCTCTCGTCTTGTCCCTCGACGGCGTTATACAGCCGGCGGGGCCCCGAACCGAGTGAGCAGACGCATGGCGTTCTCGCGGAAGGCGGCGCACCGGGCCGGGTTGTCCAGGACGGGCGATTCCTGCAACTCGCGGGCGAGCCGGGCGGCCAGCGGCGCGGACGTGAACGGGTAGTCGCTGCCGTACACGATCCGATCCGTGCCGACGAGGGCGAGCAGGGCCGGCAGCGCCCGCGGCAGCGGTACACCGGCCAGGTCGTAATGAAGTCGGCCGAGTGCAGCGACCAGATCGACCTCGGGTGCCCCCGGCGCGGCGAACCATGGTGCGAACAGATTGACCCGGTCGGCGAGGACGGGCAACGCCGCGCCGGCGTGCGGCACGACCCAGCGGATTGCCGGATAGCGGTCCAGCGCGCCGGACAGGGCCAGGTTCACCACGGCCCTTGTGGTGTCGAGTAGAAACTCCAGCATGGGGCGGGGCCGCCCAAACGTCACGCCCGGCCAGTCACATGGCGAGACCGGGTGGATGGTGACCAGGGCCGCGCGCGCGGAAAGGGCGGCCATCACCGGTTCGAGGCGCTGATCGCCGAGGTACACGCCGTCGTAGTGGGTGTGCAACGTGACGCCGTCGACTCCAAGGACGTCGAACGAGTAGTCGATCTCGTCGAGCGTGTCCGGCACCGAGGGCAGCGGAAGCGTGGCCAGCACGGCCAGTCGATCCGGAAACCGGGCCACCGCGTCAGCGCCATCCTGATTCACCGCGCGGGCCAGATCGGCGCGAGCGCGGGCCGAGTCCAGGAACGACACCCCTGGTGAGGAGATGGACAGTGCCGCGGCGGCGATCCCGGTCCGGTCCATCATGTCGATGGCGTCGGGCAGGTTCCAATCCGGCAGCGCGGGCATGCCGTCGGGCTGGTGTTGGCCGTGGGCGCGCGCGCTGGCCAGGTAGCGTTCGGGCAGGTAATGCGCGTGCAGATCGATGGCCGGCGGATCGAGTGGGACGACACCTTCAGTCACGCGGGAGGCTCCTCGGTCTGGTCAGGTCACCTTGGCGGTTCGACGCGGACGCGCTCGCGCGCCCTTGGTGTCCTCGCTGAGCAGGATCTGTGCGGTGCGATCGACATGGGCCTCGAAGAGCGCGACGGCGTGGTCGGCGTCATTGGCCAACGCCGCGTCCATGAGCGCCTTGTGCTCGGCCGCGATGTCGCGCCGCACTTCGGTCTTGGCGGACCAGGCGCGGTACAGCTCGGCGGCGTCGGACAGCCGCACGCAGATGTCGAGTAGGACGTGGTTGCCGCACGCCTCGATGAGCTTGTAGTGAAAGGCGATGTGAGCGGCCGCCCAGTCGTTGTTGCGGATCGTTGGATCACCGGTGAGGTACAGCGGCTCGCTGGCTAGCCGGTGATGGGCCGCGAGCACTTCCGACTCCCAGGTCACGCCGCCCCGCTCGACCGACAGCCGTAGCGCCGCCCCTTCGTTGATCTTGCGCGCCATCGTGAGGTCGGCCAGCGCCTCGCGGGAGAGGGTCGTGACGTGGAAACCGCGATTGCGCTCGATGCGCACCAGCTTCTGGCTCGCGAGTAGACCGAGTGCCTCTCGCATGACACTGGTGCTCACCCCGAACCGCTCGCCGAGTTCACCGGGCCGCAGTCGCTCACCCGGTGCGAAGCGCCGGTTGAAGATGTCGACGCGGATCTGCTCGTACACGTCGACGGCCAGACTCTCCCCGCCGGATCGCCTTACCATCCGAAAATAATAACACCGACCGAAAAAACTTTTCTCTATTGACAGTCGAATCTGTCCCCGGCACGATGAAGGCGCTGAAGCGGAGCCACCGGAGTAGCCGGTGCGGCGCTCGTGCGGTTTCTGCCGCGCCCCGATCAACGGAGAAGCAACATGCGAATCGCCAACATCGCGGGGCGGACGACTCTGCTCGACGGCTCGGGCGGGGGTCTTGACATCGAGAAGGCGAGCGACGGGAGGTTTCCGGCCGAGCCGCAGGCCCTGTTCGAACTCTGGGACGAGCTGCGGGAGTGGGCTGCGACCCACACCGACCGGACCGACTTCGCCGTCGACCTCGACTCGCTCGAAGCGCCCACACCCAGTCCGCGGCAGGTCTTCGGGGTCGGCTTGAACTACGCCGAACACATCGCCGAGTCCAAGATGGGCCGCCCGGACGCGCCGGCGGTGTTCACGAAGTTCCCGAGCTGCATCGCCGGACCGACCGCCGTCATCTCCCTGCCCAGCCCGAACGTCGACTGGGAGGTCGAGCTGGTGGTCGCGATCGGCCGGCGCGCCTGGTGTGCATCGGAGGACGACGCCTGGAACCACGTCGCCGGATTGATGGTCGGGCAGGATCTGTCGGAACGAGTGGTCCAGTTGGCCGGGCCGGTACCGCAGTTCTCCCTCGGCAAATCGTTCCCGGGCTTCGCTCCGGTCGGCCCCGCGCTGGTGACCGCCGACGAGGTCACGGACCCGAATGATCTGGAACTGGGCTGCCGGCTCGGCGATGAGGTCCTGCAACTGGGGCGTACCCGCGACCTGATCTTCACCGTGCCCGAGCTGGTGGCCCGGTTGTCGGCCATCTGCCCGCTGCTACCCGGTGACATCATCTTCACCGGCACCCCTTCCGGCGTCGGCGTGGCCCGCGACCCCAAGCGGTTCCTTCCCCCGGGAGGCGTTCTGACCAGTCACATCGAGGGGCTGGGCGAATTGCGCAACGAGTTCGTCGCCGGCCCGACCTATCGCAGCGCGTAGAGCCGGGTAGATCGACATGGCCCTGCACCGTCTCACCCGGATCACCATCGGCGTGCCCAACGTCGACGAGACCGGCCGGTACTACGGCGAGTTCGGCCTCGATCCCAGTACCCAGCCCGATTCCGCGCACATCGACGACGTCGAGCCTGACGGTGAACGCCGCTTCACCACGACCGACGGCGGCGAGCAGTTGCGGCTGGTGTCGTCCGCGCGGCGTCGGTTGCTCGAGGTGCGCATCGGGGCCGACGACCCGGACGACATCGCCCGCATCGCCTCCTCCCTGGCTCGGCTCGAGATTCCGGCCAAACGTACGGCCACCCAGATCCGCTCCTACGATCCCGGTACCGAGGTGACGACCGTCGTCGAGGTCGCCGACCGCGTGGTGCAGGAGGAGACTCCGCCGCCTCCGTACAACACCCCCGGTCACGACGGCCGGCCGAACGTGCGCGCACCGGGTGTGCTCCGCGAGACGCGGGTGCAGCCGCGCAAGCTCGGTCACGTCGTCGTCGGCTCCACCGACCAGGTGGCCTCGCAGCGCTACTTCACCGAAGGTCTGGGCTTCAAGGTCAGCGACACCGTGCCTGGGCTGGCCGCGTTCATGCGCTGCTCCACAGATCATCACAACGTCCTGGTGCAACAGGCCCCGCTAGCGTTCCTGCATCACACGTCCTGGCAGGTCAACGATGTCGACGAGGTTGGCCGGGGTGCCACCGCGATGCTCGAGACCGATCCGAGCCGCCATGTCTGGGGCCTCGGGCGCCACCACGTGGGCTCGAACTTCTTCTGGTATCTGCGCGACCCGGCCGGCAACTTCTCTGAGTACTACTCGGATCTGGACTGCATCCTCGACGACGAGCTGTGGACGCCGCGCACCTGGGAGGGGGCCCGCGGTCTCTACAACTGGGGGGCGCCGCCACCGCCGTCCTTCCTCGCCCCGGAGGATCTGGCCGGGCTGATGACCGGCGTGCACGGCGGCCGCTGATGGCCGACGTCGATTGCGACGTCCTCGTCGTCGGCTACGGGCCGGTGGGGCAGATGCTGGCGATCCTGCTGGCCCAGCACGGCCACCAGGTCGGGGTGGTCGAACGATGGGCCGAGTCCTATCCGCGACCGCGCGCCGTCCACTTTGACGATGAGATCGCCCGCGTCCTGGCCGCCGCCGGCCTCGGCGACGACCTGCCGGTGATCAGTGAGCCGTCCGCCGAGTACGACTGGCAGAACGAGGACGGCCACACGCTGCTGCATTTCGACTGGGGCGCGGTGGGTCCCAGTGGCTGGCCGACCGCGAACATGTTCTCCCAACCGGCGTTGGAGGCCGTGCTCGTGGCCCGGGCCGCGTCCTTCCCGACGGTGGCCGTCCATCGCGGACAGCTGGCTGTGGAGTTGGTCGAGCACGACGACCACGTCGAGGTCGGCCTGCGCGACGCCGCAGCTGGCCGCGCCACGTTGTGCGCCCGCTATGTGGTCGGTTGCGACGGGGCGAACAGCTTCGTGCGCGGGCAGATGGCCACGGGGGTCACCGACCTCGGTTTCTTCTACGACTGGCTCATCGTGGACACCATCCCGCACGCGCAACGCGAATGGAAACCGGCCAACCTTCAGATGTGTCACCCGAGCCGGCCCACCACGGTGGTGTCCGGCGGCCCGGGACGACGGCGTTGGGAATTCATGCGGCTGCCGGATGAGACGGCGGAGGAGTTGAACACCGAGTCGACGGCGTGGCGGCTGCTGGCGCCATGGAACCTGACTCCGGACAACGCCGTGCTGGAACGGCACACCGTGTACACCTTCCAGGCGCGGTGGGCGAATCAGTGGCGGACCGGGCGGGTGATGATCGCCGGGGATGCCGCGCACCTGATGCCGCCGTTCGCCGGGCAGGGTATGTGCTCAGGCATCCGCGACGCCGCGAACCTGGCCTGGAAGCTGGACCTGGTGCTCACCGACCGGGCCCGGGACGTCCTGCTCGACACCTACTCGAGCGAACGTGCGGCGCATGTCCGCCACGCGATCGGCATGTCCGTCGAACTGGGCAACGTCATCTGCCTCACGGATCCGGGCGAGGTCGCCGCTCGCGACGAGATCATGCTCAAGGCCGAGGGTCGACCCGAGGTGGCTCTGCCGGCCGTGCCGCCGCCGGTGCTCGGCCCCGGCGTGTCCCACACCGACGCCGGCGGCCACCCGGTGGCCCCGGCCGGTGAACTCAGCCCCCAGGCCCGGGTCGCGGATCGATCAGGTGTCGTCGGCCGATTCGACGAGGTCTTCGGAACCGGCTTCTTCGTGACCAGCGCGGTCGATCTCAGCGCGGTGCTCACGCCGGCGGTGCTCGACGTGTTGCAGTTGCTGCGCGCGCGGGTCGTGACGTTCGTCGAACCGGGAGCCGAGGTCGCCGTCCCGAGCCCGGTCGAGGTGGCGGTCGACGTGGACGGCTTCTACCTGCCCTTCATGCGCGACGCGGGGCACGAGGTGCTGATCGTGCGACCGGACTTCTACTTCTTCGGCGCGGCCGGCGACGCGGCGCAATTGCCCGCGCTGCTCGAGGAGCTGTGCACGAAGTTGAGCCTGGTCCGTTGAGCCCCAGCGCAGCGCGACAGCAGCATCTGTGAACCCCCACCCACTCCGGCAGGTCCACCTCGATTCAGGAAGCAGGGACACATGGTTCGGTCCGCCCTCGTGGCGATCGACACTGGGGGAACGTTCACAGACGCGGTCGTCTACGACCCCCCGACCGGGCGGATCGGCATAGCCAAGGCGTTGACCAGCTATGACGACCTGATCGTCGGAATGCTGGCCAGCACGGTGGGCGCGGGCATCGACCTGGAGCGGGTTTCCTCGATCAAGCACGGCACGACGCAGGTCATCAACTGCCTCCTGCAACGCGACGGCGCACGGACCGCACTGGTCACGACCGCCGGGTTCCGCGACGTTCTCGAGCTGCGTCGTGGCAACCGGCCGGTCGCATTCGACCTCGACTATGTCCCCGACGCCCCTCTGGTGCCCCGCGAACTCTGTTTCGAGGTGCACGAGCGGACGGGCTCGACCGGTGAGATCGTCGAGCCCCTTCGCGAGTCCGACGTGGTCGCGCTGGCTGGCCGACTCGTCGACGCCGGGGTCGAATCGGTGGCGGTCTCGTTCATCAACGCCTACGCACACCCGGCGCACGAGCAACGCACGGCCGACATCCTGCGGGCCAACCTGCCGGCGTCGATCTGGGTGACGACAGGCACGGATGCCAGCCGGGAGTGGT
Organism: uncultured Jatrophihabitans sp.; assembly: GCF_964251945.1. Taxonomy (GTDB): domain Bacteria; phylum Actinomycetota; class Actinomycetes; order Mycobacteriales; family Jatrophihabitantaceae; genus Jatrophihabitans. Next base: position 647,243 of record NZ_CAXULP010000001.1, on the reverse strand, counting down.
ATGAGTACGAACGCTCCTCGACGGCGGTGGCGAACGCGTACGTCGCGCCGCGCGTGTCCCGCTACGTCGAGGCGCTGGAGACCCGGCTGACCACGGCGGGTTTCCGGGGCGCCCTGTATCTAATGGCCTCCCACGGCGGGGTCCTGCCGGCCGACCAGGCAGCCGCCCAGCCCACCACGTTGGTGGAGTCGGGACCCATCGGTGGGGTGATCGGGGCCGGAGCGTTCGCCCGGGCGCTGGGGCTCGATACGTTGCTGGCCTTCGACATGGGCGGGACCACCGCCAAATGCGCCGTCGTCCAGAACGGCACCTACGACGTGGTGGCGACCTACCACGTGGGCGGCTACGAACGGGGCTTCCCCATTCGAGCCCGCGTGCTCGACATCGTCGAAGTGGGCTCCGGTGGCGGGTCGATCGCCAGTGTGGACGACGAAGGGCGCCTGTCCGTCGGGCCGCGCAGCGCCGGATCGAACCCCGGCCCGGTCGCTTTCGGCCGGGGCGGACGCGAGCCGACGGTGACCGACGCCAATCTCGTCCTCGGGCGCATCGCGCCGGGCTCCTTCCTCGACGGCGACTTCGAACTGGACGTGGCCGCCGCCGAGGATGCGATCGTCACCAGGATCGGTGATCCGCTTGGGTACGCCGGGCCGGCCGACGTGACGGCGGTGGCCAAGGGCATCCTCGAGATGGCGACGCTGACCATGGTGTCGGGGATAAAGCAGGTCTCCCTGGACCGAGGCTACGACTTGAGCTCGTTGCCGTTCTTCGTCTTCGGCGGGGGCGGGCCACTGCACGGGGCCAAGCTGGCCGAGGAGGTCGGTGCGACGACGGTGATCGTCCCACCGCTGGCCGGCAACTTCTCCGCGGTCGGCATGCTCATCGCCGACGCCCGCCTCGACGACGTCCGCACCTTCAACGTCACGCTGGGTGCGGACGTCATCGACGCCGCCGGACCACATTTCCAGGACATGGAGGCGGCGAGCACGGCAGCCTTCGGGGCCGCGATGCCCGGCACCGACCAGGCGTGCCAACGCTATGTCGGCATGCGGTTCGCCGGTCAGAGACACGAGCTGAACGTCGCCCTGTACCCCGACGACACCGTCGAGGACCTGCGCCGCCGGTATCTCGAAACGTACCGACGCCGGTTCGGCCACGTGGCCGAGGATGCGGTGATAGAGACGACGGTATTGCGCAGTTCGGTGACCGCACTGACCGACCACCTCACGCCCAGCGGTCTGGCCGCGTGGCAAGGCGCCAACGCCGGGGCCGAGGTCCCGATCGGGGACCGGCGCACCGTGCATTTCGACTCCGGAGTGCACGAGCAGGTGCCCTTCATCCGCCGGGAGGACCTGCGGATCGGGTTCGGCATGCCGGGGCCGGCCGTGATCGAGGAATACGGCGCCACCACGTTGGTACCTCCGGGCTGGCACGTCCGGGTCGGCGATTTCGGTGAGTTGTGGTTGCGCCACGTTGCTGCGGAGCGCGTCGATGGCTGACCTCGATCTCGGCGCCGGCCGGCCCATTGGAACGCCGCGGCCGGAATCGACGCCCGACGCGATCACCTTGCAGATCGCCTACCAGCGCCTGTCGGCGATACCGGAGGTGGTGGACCAGAACATCACCAAGACCGCGTTCTCACCGCTGGTCGCGGACTACAAGGACTACGCCGTCGGGATCGTCGACGCGCAGGGCCGGCTGATCACGCAGGCCCGGGGCGGCCTGCCGATCTTCGTCGCCAACGCACTCGGCACAGCCGTGCGGCACGGTCTGGAGATCTACGGGACCGACAACCTGCACACCGGCGACATCGTCGTCTCCAACGACCCGGCCACTCTGGGTCAGCACCTGAACAACGTCGTGATGTACACGCCCATCCGCGCCGCGGCGTCGGCCGTGCCGGGTGAACCACCGGCGTTGTTCGGGTTCTTCGCCATCGTCGTGCATCTGCTCGATGTCGGGGGCGGGGTGATCGGCTCGATCGCGCCACACGCGTCCGACATCTGGCAGGAGGGCATCCAGTACCCGACCGTGAAGTTGTGGAACCGCGGCGAACGGGCCGAGGACATGTACCGCATCCTCGAGGCCAACACTCGGTTTCCCCGCGAAGTACGCGGCGATGTCGCGGCGCAGGTCGCCGGCTGCCTCTACGGCCGCGACCGGGTGGCCGAGGTGATCGAGCAGTACGGCATGCACACCGTCGAGGCCGCGATCGAGCGGGCCTGGGACCAGTCGCGGGCCCACGTGCGCAAGCAGTTGACCCGGCTGCGCCCGGGAGTCTATTCGGCCACGTCCGAGCTCGACGACGACGGCGTGGACCTGGGCCGGCCCATAGCGGTCGAGGTCGAAGTCGTGATCGACCCCGACGGCGCGGGCATTGCCGTCGACTTCTCCGCGGTGGCCGACGAGGTGCCCTCGGCCCACAACGCCGGTTTCAACGGCGGAGCGGTGGCCGCCGCTCGGCTGGCCGTGAAGTACCTCTTCGCACCGGACGCGCCGGCGAATGAGGGCGACTTCGCGGACCTGCGGGTCGTGGCCCGCCCCGGCACGTTCCTCAGCGCCACCGAAGGCACAGCGCTGGGTTGTTCGGGAAACATCCTCCCGACCGTGGTCGACACGATCCTGCGCGCGCTGGCCGATGCCGGGGCCGACGTGCCCGCCGCCCACCACGGCAACTACAGCTGGCACATCTTCGGCGGACGGCATCCGCGCACCGGGCAGCTGTGGCAGTCCATGTCCTCGATGGCCGGGGGCTGGGGTGCGGCGGATGACCGCGACGGTTCGGGTCCGTTCCGGTCGATGTGCCACGGGGACACGCTCGAAGTGCCGGTGGAGTTGCAGGAGGCGCTGTTCCCGGTCCGGGTCGAGGAGATGGCCCTCCGCGTCGACTCGGGCGGGCCCGGCCGGCACCGCGGCGGGCTGGGGATGACCAAGACCGTCCGCGTGCTCAGCGACGCGACGCTCTCGGCGTCGATGGACCGGGTGCACTGCCCGCCGTGGGGTCTGGACCACGGCGGGGCGGGCCAGGCCGGTTGCGGGAGCGCCGTGGTGGACACCGTCTCCGCACCGTTTCTGAAGGTGTCCGGAATGAAGTTGCCCGCCCAGTCCGTGGTCACCGTGGCCAGCTCCGGGGGCGGCGGGTTCGGGGACCCGCTGTCCCGTGCGGTCAGCGACGTGGCGTCGGATGTGCACCGTGGCCTGGTGTCACCGGAACACGCCCTGACGGTGTACGGCGTCCACCTCGACCGCGATGGCGCCGTGGACGCGACCGCGACGGCCGCCGCCCGCGCCCGACCCACCGGTGCTGCGACATGAGGAGCGCGGCGACCGGAGTGAGAATTGACGATCGATCCCCGGCGTTCATCAGCGGCATCTACGAACATCCCGAGCGCAGGATCCCGCACACGTCGCTGGCCCAGCTGCACGCCGAGGTCGCGGTCGGCGCGCTGCGCGACGCCGGTTTGGCCCTGTCCGACGTCGATGCCTACTTCTGTGACTCCGACGCTCCCGGCTTCGGGGGGTTCTCGGTTGCGGAGTATCTCGGGCTCAACCTCACGCACCTGGACACGACCGACACGGGTGGATCGGCGTACCTGTTCCACATCAACCACGCCGCGCAGGCCATCGCGGACGGCCGGGTCCACGTCGCGCTCATCTCCCAGGCCGGCACCCCGCGGCGGAACGCCGCCGCCAACCTGTTACTGGAAGTCGGGACAGCGCCGGAGTCCAGCTTCGAGGACGTCTACGGCATCACCTACCCCGCGCTCTACGCGCTCGCGGCGCGCCGGCACATGTACGAATTCGGGACGACGAGCGAACAGCTGGCCGAGGTGAAGGTCGCCGCGTCCCAGCACGCACAGCACAATCCCCACGCCCTGCTCCGGGTGCCGGTCAGCGTCGAGGAGGTGCTCGATTCGCCGCTCATCGCCGACCCGCTGCACCGGCTGGACTGCTGTGTGGTCACCGACGGCGGCGGCGCGATCGTGCTGACCAGCGCCGAGGTGGCCCGCACCCTGAGCGGGCCTCGCGTGCGGGTGCTCGGATATGCCGAAGCCGTCCAGCACGGCGGCAACGGCCGGGTCGACCTGACGTCCACGGCCGGCGCCGTCTCCGGACCGCGGGCCTTCGAGGCCGCCGGTCTCACCCCGGGCGACATCAGGTACGCCTCCATCTACGACTCCTACACGATCACTGTCATCCAGACCATCGAGGACCTGGGCTTCTGCGGTCCAGGCGGCGGCGGCGCTTTCGTCGCCGATGGGGCCCTGCGCGCGCCGTTCGGCCGCCTTCCGGTGAACACCGACGGGGGCGGCCTGTGCAACAACCATCCCGGCAATCGCGGCGGGATGCCGAAAATAATCGAGGCCGTGCGGCAACTGCGCGGGCAGGCCGCCGCCGCAGTCCAGGTGCCCGACCTGGACACCGCGCTCGTGCACGGGACCGGCGGCGCGCTGGCCACTCGAATGGGCAGCGCCACGCTTCTGCTCGGACGGGAGGACTGAGGTGGCCGCGGCGTTTTCCCTGCCCAGCCCCCGGCCGGTGATCTGGCCGGAGACCGCGCCCTTCTGGTCAGCCGCGGAACGGGGCCAGCTGGCGCTGCCGCGCTGCACGGCGTGCCGGCAGGTCATCTGGTACCCCAAGGGGGTGTGCCCCACCTGCATGGGCACGGACCTGGAATGGTTCGACGCAGCCGGCGTCGGCACGGTGTTCTCCTTCACCGTGGTGCGTCGCGGGGCCGGTGCCTATGCATCCAGCGCGCCGTACATCGTGGCGCTGGTCGAGCTGGCCGAAGGCCCGCGGATCTTCAGCAACGTCGTCGGCTCCGACTCCGGCGAACTGTTCATCGGCGCGCCGGTGGTGGTGACGTTCGAGCACGGCCTCGACCCGTCGCCGAACGACGGGGAACGGTCCATTCCCCTGCCCCGCTTCCGGCTGGCCACGTCGGGCGAACGTCCATGACCGCCCGGCCGACCGGTGGCGCGGTCCGGGAGTTCGAGCGACTGGCGTCGGTCGAGGATCTGGTGGCGATCGAGGCCCTCGATTTGCAGGATCGACTCGACGGCCTGCAGAGCACCTACGACGTGCTCGCCCGGCGGGCGGCCCAGCACCCGGACGACGTCGTGCTGAGTGTGCAGCACGGCAGCGTGGTCGGCGCCGAGGAGCATTACACCTGCGCTCGCCTGCACGACGAGGTGGTGCGCGTGACCGCCGTGCTCCGCGGTCTGGGTGTCGCCCGGCGCGATGCGGTCGGTTACTTGCTGCCCAACGTCGTGGACAGCGTCATCGCGTTGCTGGCCGGTGCCACCGCGGGCATAGCCGTCCCGATCAATCCGCAGCTCGCGGCCGAGAGCATCGCCGACATCCTGGGCGCCGGTTCGGCAAAGGTGCTGCTCGCGGCCGGACCCGACCTCGACCCACACCTATGGCGCAAGGCCCTCGACGTGGGCGCCCGGCGACCTGACCTGCGGATCGTGCCGGTCGACCGGTGCGACGAGGTCGACGGCCTGCCCACGCTGTCCGCGCTGATGCGGGCCGCGCCCGGGCCGGGTGGCGTCGACTCCGCTTCGATCACGCCGGCTGACGTGGCGGCCTATTTCCATACCGGCGGGACGACCGGCGCGCCGAAGCTGGTCGCTCACACGCAGGGCAACCAGCTCGCGAACGCCGTGATGTGCGGCATCGCGTTCGACCTTCGCCCGGACGACGTCGTGCTGATCACCCTGCCGCTGTTCCACGTGGCCGCGGCCATCATGAGCTTCCTGGCCCCGCTGATGGCCGGTGCGCGGATGGTCCTGCTCGCGCCCAAGGGCCTGGCCAACAGGGGTGTCGTAGACGGGTTCTGGCCCATCGTCGAACACTTCCGGGCGACGATAATCTCCTTCGTCCCGACGCTGGCGTCCCGGTTGCTCGAGGTTCCGGTCGGCAGTGCTGACGTCACGTCCCTGCGCTACGCCAGCTGCGGGACGGCGCCGCTGCCGATCTCGACCCTGCGGGCGTTCCAGGCCGCGACCGGGGTCGCCATCCTGGAAGGCTACGGCCTGACCGAGACCACCGCGTCGAGCGCGGTCAATCCGCGCAACGGCCGGGCGAAGACGGGCTCGATCGGCATCCGACTTCCCTACCAGGCCATGAAAACGGTGATCCTCGACGCGGACGGACGTCACGTCCGCGACTGCGCGGCCGACGAGGTCGGCCAAATCGTCATCCGCGGACCGAACGTCACCCCGGGTTACCTGAATGGCGACCCGGCCGAGCTGTTCCTCGACGGCGGGTGGTTGCGCACCGGAGACATCGGCCGCCAGGACGCCGACGGCTACTTCTGGCTCTCCGGCCGGGCCAAGGACATCATCATCCGCGGCGGGCACAACATCGCAGCGGCGGACGTGGAGGCCACTCTGGCTTCCCACGACTCGGTCGCCTCGGTGGCCGCCGTGGGTCGGCCCGATCCGGAGTTCGGCGAGGTGCCGATCGTCTTCGTGACCCTGCGTCCGGGGACGCAGGTCGATCCGGCGACACTGCTGGCGTACGCCGGTCGGCACGCGAGCGAACCGGTGTGCGCACCGAGCGAGGTGCTCATCGAGTCCAGCCTCCCGCTGACCGCGGTCGGCAAGATCTACAAACCCGACCTGCGGGCCCGGGCCACCGGGATCGCGCTGCTCCGGGCCCTGCGAGCCGCGCTGGACGCCCAGGGTTTTCACCGGATTCCGGTCGAGGTGTCCGTGGCCACCGAAGCCGGGTCAGCGCGGGCGACGATACAGGTCGGCGCCGGACTGCCCGGCCTCGACACCGGGCAGGATCAGGAGGTGCGCGATGCCGTGACCGCGGCCCTCGCGCCGTTCGCGGTCGCCTGGACCTTCGCCGATGCTCTGCCACCCGGCTGGCAAACCCCACCGAGAGGGATCTAGTGCCCAGAGCAACGTTGCTGGTTTTCTCCAACGCCGCGCCCGGCCAGGACCGCGAGTACAACGCCTGGTACGACGAGGTCCACGTCCCCGAGGTGCTGCGCCTTCCCGGCGTGATGTCGGCGCGGCGGTTCCGGCTGTCCGCCGAGCAACTCGACCCCGCGCTCGGGCCGGCCACGGGCTACGTGGCCACCTACGAACTGGACCTCGAGGATCTCGGTTCGCTGCGCGAAGCGCTGCTCTCAGCCGTGCAGCGCGGACAGATGACCATGAGTCCCACGGTCGCGGACATGAAATCGTTCATCTACGAGGAAATCACGCCGGTGCGCACGCGGGAGTGAGCCGCGCTCGAGACCGCAGTCTGGACCGATCTCTCGGCCTAGCGCCACGGCCCGATCGGCGACGCCTTGACGTTGTTGCTCGACGCCGGCAAACGCAGCGGCGCGCTTCGTCCGGACGTCGACGCGCGCGATGTCGTGCTGCTCATCGGCCACGATCTCTCACCCGGTCCAGCGGAGCGCGAGAATGGCCGTGTCGTCCTCGGCCGCACTGCCGATCATCGTCGACAGCACCGAGCTGAGCAGTTCGTCCAGCGTCTGATCCGGGTCCGCGGCCGCGGCGGCGGACAGGCGGTCCAGGCCGCGTTCGATGGATTCGTCTCGACGCTCGACCAGGCCGTCGGTGAACGCGAGCAAGGTCGAGCCGGGCGACATGTCGAAGGTGGTCGCGGCGTAGGAGGTCGGTTCGACGCCGAGCGGCGGGCCGACGGCGGCGGGCACGAAGCGCGGCCCGTCGTCCGCGATCACCAGCGGGCTGTAGTGCCCGGCGCTCGCCACCGCGATCCGGCGCGTGGCGGTGTCGCCGACTCCGACGAGGACGGTGGCCATGTGTCCGTCGCGGACGATGTCCAGCTGCCTCGAGCACATCGCGAGCGCGGTTTCCGGCGAGTGGTCCTCGAGCAAGTAGGCCTGCAAGGTGAAGCGGAGCCGAGCCATGACCGTTGCCGCGCTGACACCGCGGCCGGACACGTCGCCGACGACGAAGGCGAAGCGGGACTCGCCGAGCTCGAGAAAGCTGAACCAGTCGCCGCCGACGTCGACTCCCCGCGCGCCGGACAGATAGCGGGATGCGACGCTCAATCTCGCCATCGTCGGCAAGCTGTGCGGCAGCAGCGCATGTTGCAGGGTCTCCGAGATCGTGCGCTGTTCGGAATAGAGCTCGTCGAGCTTGTCGTAAAGGCCGGAGATCGTCTGCGCGTCGCCCTCCGCCCGCAGCCTGCGCCGCACGAGTTGGCCGGCCAGCAGCACCGCGGCGATCGTCAACACAATGCCGACGACCAGGAAGATCCACGGCAACTCGCCGGCGAGCGCGCTGCCGAGATGCCGACTCGGCACCGCGATCAGCGTCAGCGTGGTGTCGCCGAACGGGATCGCGACCCGGGCCGTGTCTCCCGAAAGTGGCAACCTGTCCGCTGGCACGTCGGTGGTCGCCAGCGTTCGAGCGTTCAGCGTCGATCCGAGGTAAGTCGCGAAATTAAGGTCCGCGAACGCCGAGCTGCTCTCGATCGGCACCCTGCGATTCGCCGGGATGACGCGTTCGGCGTAGACGGCGAACCGGCCGTCCGCGGGATCTGCCAGCGCGTAACCGATTCGCTGCAACCCTGCGGCCGTGACGCTGGTGACCAGGAACGTGGCGCTGTGGAACGAGCGCGCCAGAAGCGCATGAGCTGCGGGCGAGGTCGCGGGCAATGCGGGTCGCCCGCCGGTGGAGGCGACGGGCGCGACCGTGTCGCCGCTGCGCACCCACAGCGAGGCGGACGCGAACAAGCCGTGCGCGCCGATGTCGGGGGCCATGAAGCGGGTGAACTGCGGCGGGCTGCCGCCGGTCGCCGCCGCGACGTCCAGGATCGTCCGCAGCGGGCTCTGGATATCGCCGATCGTCGAGCCGAGGACCGCGGCGGCCTGCCTGGTCTGCAGCTCCAGCAAGCGATGCTCGCTGCTGCGATCGACGTGCCACGCCGTCCAGGTGGCGGCGCTCGTCACGACGAGGCCCACGAGGGCGATGATCGCTGTGACACGGAAGGCGGTTCGCCGGAAGTCGGCCAAGGCGACCGAAACGCGCTCAGCGTCTGACATCCGACGATTCGCCTCTCGAAGGCCCGGAGCTGCCGCCATCGCAACGCTTACGGCGTAAATATACGATGATCAACCGGCGATGGGGCGCAACCAACGCGTGTCGATTCCCTCGCGGTCCGGTCCGACGCCGCCAGCCGCGGCCGCGGTTGGTCGACAGAGGGAGATGCCAATGCACGTCGGTGTGGACAGTTTCGTCTCCGCGGTGACCGATCCCGCGACCGGGCATCTTGTCGGCCCCGAGGAGCGGTTCGAACACCTCTTGGAGGAGATCGCGCTCGCGGACGCAGCGGGCCTCTACTCCTTCGGGATCGGCGAGCACCACCGGGAGGAGTATTACGACTCCGCGCCGCCGGTGATTCTTGGCGCCGCAGCCGCGCGGACCTCGCGGATCCGGCTGGGCAGCGCGGTGACGGTGCTCAGCGCCGCGGACCCGGTGCGGGTGTTCCAGCAGTTCGCCACGCTGGACCTCATCTCGAAGGGCCGTATCGACCTCGTCGTCGGCCGCGGCTCGTTCACCGAGGCGTTCCCGCTGTTCGGGTTGGAACTCGCGGACTACGACACGCTGTTCGCCGAGAAGCTGGATCTCCTGCTGAAGATCCGCGACTCCGCCCGAGTCACGTGGTCCGGCCGGCACCGCCCCACGCTCAGCGGGCAGGGCGTCTACCCACGTCCGGCGCAGAACCCGCTGCCGATCTGGGTCGGAGTCGGGGGCACGCCCGAGTCATTCGTCCGGGCCGGGCTGCTGGGGCTGCCGCTCATGGTGGCGATCATCGGCGGCGAACCCCGCCGGTTTGCCCCGCTCGTCGAACTCTACCGCCGAGCCGGCGAGTCGGCCGGCCATCCGCCCGAGGACTTGCGGGTGGGGCTGCACGTGTTCGGCTACGTCGGCGACAGCATCCGGTCCGCGGCGGACACCATCTATCCGGGGTGGCATCAGATGTTCACCAAGGTCTCGCGTGAGCGCGGCTTCGCGACGCCGTCGCGAGCGCAGTTCGACGCCACGAGCGGCCCCGATGGCGCGTTCTTCCTCGGCGACCCGGACACCGTCGCCACCAAGCTGCGCAGGGTGTCTGCGCAACTCGGCGGCGTCGAGCGGGTCTCGCTGCAGATGACGAACCCGCTGCTCGCCCACGCCGACCTGCTGCGCGGGATCGAGCTGCTCGGCACGCAGGTCGCGCCGCAGGTGGCCGACGTCTGAGTCCGTTCGGGCCCGCGGCCTGCAAGCCCGGGCGGGGCCCGGAATGGCCTGCGACCGAGGCGAGTTCGAGCCGATATGAGAATCGGGATCATCGGCGCGGGGAACATCGGCGGCACGCTCACCCGGAGGCTCTGCGCACTCGGCCACGAGGTGCGCGTGGCGAACTCGCGGGCGCCCGAGACGCTGGCCGAGCTCGCGGCCGAGACGGGGGCGACCGCGGTGTGGGCCGCCGAGGCTGCCCGGGACGCCGACCTGGTGATCGTCAGCATCCCGCAGAAGAACGTCCCCGACCTCGCGCACGGCATCGTCTCGACCGCGAAGCCAGGCGCTGCCGTCATCGAGACCAACAACTACTACCCCCGACAGCGCGACGGGCTTATCGCCGAGATCGAGGACGGCCTGCCGGAAAGCGTGTGGGTGTCGCAGCAGCTGGGCGTCCCGGTGGTGAAGGTGTTCAACGGGATCTTCTGGAAGCGCCTGTTGGAGAACGGCGCGCCGGCCGGTACGCGCGGCCGGATCGCGCTGCCCGTCGCCGGCGCCGACGGACCCGCCAAGCAGGCCGTGTTCGATCTTGTAGACCAACTCGGCTTCGACCCGGTCGACGGCGGCTCGCTGGACGAGTCGTGGCGCCAGCAGCCCGGCACACCGGTGTACGGCAAGGACTACGACGCCGCGCACACCGTCGAAGCGCTCGCCGCGGCCTCGGCGGAACGGCCTGCCAACTTTCGCGCCTGATCACCGGGCTGGCGTGGCCGTTTCCCGCTGACGTCGGACCGCCCAGGCCGCGACGACGAGCAGGCAGACGCCGATCGAGAAGAAGCTCCATTCACCGTGCAGGCCGATGTTGGTCTTGGCGAACACGTGCCGGCCCAGTTGGTCGAACACGGCGGCGACCGCGCCGAGGACGACGGCCGTGGCGATGAACACCGCGGCGCTTAGGGCGAGCCGCGCGCGCCCACGACGTCGCGCGCTCAGGTGGACGGCCAGGGCGATGGCGGTGAGCCACAGCCCGGCGAAGCCAGCCAGGAACAGGATCGAGTCCAGCGGATCGAAGTGTCGATTGAGCACGGCGATGGTCACGGTGTCGATGACGAGCGCGCCGCCGGAGACGAGGGCGAGCGCTGCAGTAGCGCGCAACGCGCGGTCGGCGTGTGGGCGGGTGACGGATTCGGTGGTGGTGGTGGTCATGGGCACCAGCCTGGGTTGCCGGGGCGGTCCGTGTCGTCACGCCCCTGCGCTATTTTCGATCCCCCGTGCGGGGGACGCGAGCCGCGGCCGCGCGCCTTAAGCTGCGTTGCGTGCGGTGGCTGCTTCCGGCGCTGGTGGCCGTCTGCGCCGCGCTCTGGATCGACGCGCTGGCCGGCGGCGGACTCGCCGGCGGCGCGCCGGCGGTGGTCGTCGTCGCGGCGCTGTCCCTTGCGAGCGGCCTGCGCGCGCCGCTGCTGCCGCTCGCCGTCGCGGGAGCGGTCTCAGCAGCGCTGTTGTCGGTCGCTGATCAGGTTCTCGAGCCGACGAGGTTCACGTTGGCCAGCGACGGGGTCTTCTACTCGGTCGTCGTGCTCGCCCCTGCGCTGGTCGGCTGGCTGATCGGCAGCCGCAACCGGCAAGTCGCCGAGTTGCAGGAGCGTCGGCGCGCACTGGAGATCCGGCGGGGCGTCGCGGTGCGCGTGGCGCGCGCCCGGGAACGCGACCGGGTGGAGCGCCGCGTCGACCTGAGCCTCGCCGGACGGCTGCGCCGCGTCGTCCTCGACGCCAGGACCGCCGACGAGCTGGCGGCATCTGAACCCGACCGGGTGCCCGACCGGTTGGCGGCCGTCGAACAAACCGCGCGCGAGGCGCTCGGCGAACTCCGCGAAGTCCTCGGCGTGCTGCACCACGTGCGGTCTCCCCAATCGCGCGAGCCTGGTTCGGTCCCGGTTGCTGTCTCGGCCGATCCCCCGCCCCGACCACGTCGACGGTTTGATCTGATCGATGTCGCGCTCGTCGTCGCCGCCGTGCCCCTCGCCGTCGAGACGGCGCTGCCCGGCCATCACGGCCCGGCGGCGGCGAACGCGGTGCTGTCACTCGCGCAGGGCGGCGCGTTGGTGCTGGTGCGCCGGCGAGAGCTGCCGGGCGTCGTCCTCCTCCTCGCCGCCGCCATTGTCCAGACGGCCTTCCTGTCGCCCTTGCCGCCGACGGTGAGCTGGCTGCTGCCGGGGTTGCTCACGCCTTTCCTCGTCGGTCTCGCGGCCACCCGGCGGATCGCGTGCGTCGGCATCGCCGTCCTGGTCGCGGGCGTCGCGCTGATCACGCTGGCGACGCCCGCGGCGCACCGAGCGCTGGGCGGGTTTGCCCCGGGTCTGGTCATGGGGGTGTTGGCCTGGGCAGGAGGACGTCTCGCGAAGTCCGCCGAAGTGCGGGCGCAGGAGCTGCGCGGCATCGCCGACGAGCTGGACCGCACGCGCGAGGCCGAGGCGCACCTCGCGGCCGCCGAGCAGCGCGCTGAACTCGCCCGCGACCTGCATGACGTCGGCGCCCACGCGTTGACGGTGGTGTGTCTGCAGTCGGGCGCCGCGCGGGCGTGGTGGAGCCGCGATCCCGGGCAGGCTCGAGCCGCTCTGGACGCGGTCGTCGCGGTCGCTAACGGCACGCTCGCCCAGCTCGGCGAGTCGTTGAGCGGCCTGGCCCGCGTGGCCGAGACCTCGCTGGCCGAGACCTCGCTGGCCGAGACCTCGCGGGCGGAGACCCCGCTGGACGGCGCCGCGCTCGACGTGCTGGCCGGGATCGGACGCGTGCTCGGGCTGCGCGTCGATATCGCTGTGACCGGGCAGTCGCGACCGGTGGCCGACGGCGTTGCGCGCGTCGCGTACCGGGTGGTGCAGGAGGCGTTGACCAACGCCGCCCGGTACGCGGGCGGGTCGAGCGTGCAGGTGGTTCTCGACTTCGCCGGCGACCTGCTCGAAGTGCGGATCATCGATAGCGGTCCCGACACGTCGAGCGTGCCGGTCGTCGCGGTCACTGGCTCAGGCTCGGGATTGCGCGGCATGCGCGAGCGCGTCGAGGCGCTGCGCGGCGAGCTGCACGCCGGGCCGTCCGGGCGCGGCTTCGAGATCCTGGCCCGGCTACCGGCGTGACCGAGCCCGCTGGCGTGACCGAGCCTGCCGGCGTGACCGAGCCTGCCGGCGTGACCGAGCCTCCCGAGCTGACCGAGCCGACGACGGTGCTCATCGCGGACGACCAACAGTTGGTGCGCACCGGCCTACAGATGATCATCAACGCCGCAGCCGGACTGCAGGTGATCGGCGAGGCCGTGAACGGCGCGGACGCTGTCGCCGAAGCCGCGCGATTGCGTCCGGACGTCGTGCTCATGGACGTGCAGATGCCCGTCGTCGACGGCATCGAGGCCACCCGGCGCATCCTGGCCGGGCCGATGCCGCGACCGCGCGTCGCCGTGCTCACCACCTTCAGCCAGTCTGAGATCGTGTACGACGCCCTCGTCGCCGGCGCGAGCGGGTTCCTGCTCAAGGACATGCCCAGCGTCCAGCTGATCGGCGCGATCCACGCGGTCGCGCGTGGTGAGCAGCTGCTCGCCCCCGAACTCACCCGCAGGCTGATCGAGCAGTTCGTCGACACCGGCCGGCGAACAGCGGCGCAAGGTCTCGACCGACTGACTCCGCGCGAACTTGAAGTCCTCACCCTCGTCGCCGGCGGGCTGTCCAACGCCGAGATCGCGCGGCATCTGACACTTGGCGTCGAGACAATCAAAACTCATGTCTCGCGCGTGCTCGACAAGCTCGGCGCACGTGACCGCGTGCAGGCCGTCATCGTGGCCTACGAGTCGGGCGTCGTCCGCGTCGCCGACAGCTGACCGGCGACCCGAGTCCTGGACGACAATGCTCAAGCAACCTTCGCGGGCCAGGTGCTTTCTCATCCCAATGGGTGGCGACACCGGCGCCGATGGGCGACGGTGTTGTGGTGACTGATGACTTCGTGCACAGCTCGACCGATTTCGGCCCTGGCCCGGCAGGCCCGGCAATCGACAGATACGTCGGGGATTCCGCGGTGCGCACGGCTTGGGACAAGCGGTATGCCGAGCAAGAACGGCTGTGGAGCGGCCAGCCCAATGGCGCGCTCGTGGCCGAGGTCGCCGGGCTGACGCCTGGACGGGTGCTCGACGTGGGCTGCGGCGAGGGCGCGGACGCCGTCTGGCTGGCTCGCCGAGGCTGGGACGTGACTGCGCTCGAGGTGTCGGGCGTGGCGCTTTCGCGGGCGGCCCGGCACGCGCGCGACGCCGGCGTCGCCGTTCGCTGGGTGCATGCCGAACTGGCGGACGCGGCGCTGCCGCCAGCGTCCTTCGACCTCGTGTCCGCGCAGTACCCGGCGCTGCTGCGCACCGCCGACGCCGCGGCCGAGCGGGCCCTGCTCGCGGCCGTCGCGCCGGGCGGAGTGCTGCTGCTCGTGCACCATGCGGGCATGGACGCCCATCAGCCGCACGACGACGGCTTCGACCCGGCGGACTACGTGTGGCCGGCGATGGTCGCCGCGCTGCTCGACGACGACTGGGACGTCGAGTTGGACGAGCAGCGGCCGCGAACGACACCGGACAGCGGCGCCGGCGCGCACCACGCCGAAGACCTGGTCCTGCGCGCGCGCCGACTGCGTTGAACGCAACCGGCGAGATGATCTCGGCGGAAACACCAACAATCCGATGCCTCGGCCGAGATCATCTCGCCGGACGGGCCGGGCGCTCGACGCACCCGGCCCGCACTCACCCTCCCGGCTGAATCGACCCGTCCCCCGCGGACAGGTCGATGCGGCTCAGCTGCAGCCGCTGGTGCTGCCGCATCCCTCGCACACGAAGCAGCTGCCGGCGGGACGCATCTTCGTGCCGCAGTTCATGCACAGCGGCGCGTCGGCGGAACTGCCCGTCAGCGACTCGAGCA
The DNA here is from genome assembly GCF_964251945.1 of uncultured Jatrophihabitans sp. Lineage (GTDB taxonomy): Bacteria > Actinomycetota > Actinomycetes > Mycobacteriales > Jatrophihabitantaceae > Jatrophihabitans. The sequence goes on along the minus strand of NZ_CAXULP010000001.1, from coordinate 632,089 downwards.
GCTCGGTCGAGCTGCGCACCCCGGACGGCGCCGGCGCAGCGGTCTCGGCCACCACCTCGTCGTCCGTGAGCGACCCCGCCTGCGAGCCCGCAGCCGGCGTTATCGGCGCCGACTGCGCGAGCGACTCCAGGTCGAGATCGCCCTGCTGCTCCTCCATTGGCGAGTACGACCCGGTCTCGAGCTGGCGGGTCCGCTCGGCAGCGGTGTAGATGCCGAGCGCGGCACGTTCGTCGAACGACAACGAGTCCAGCGCCAGCCGACGGAAGATGTAGTCCATCACCGACTGCGCCATCCGGATGTCCGGGTCGTCGGTCAGGCCGGCGGGCTCGAAGCGCATGTTGGTGAACTTCTGGACGTAGGTCTCCAACGGCACGCCATGCTGCAGCGCGATCGAGATCGCGATCGAGAAGGCGTCCATCACGCCGGCCAGCGTCGAGCCCTGCTTGCCCAGCTTGAGAAACACCTCGCCCAGGCCGTCGTCCGGATAGGAGCCGGCGGTCATGTAGCCCTCGGCGCCGCCCACCGAGAACGACGTGGTGCGCGACGGCCGCGACTTCGGCAGCCGCTTGCGCACCGGTCTGTGCTCGACGACGGTGACTGGCGCAGGCGCCGCTGAAGATTCGGCCTGCTCGTCCTTCTTGGCCTCCTTGCCCGCGGACAGCGGCTGGCCGACCTTGCAGTTGTCGCGGTACACGGCCAACGCCTTGAGACCGAGCTTCCAGCCTTGGAAGTACACGTCCTCGATGTCCTCGATGGTGGCCGTCTCAGGCAGATTCACCGTCTTGGAGATGGCGCCGGACAGGAACGGCTGGACCGCCGCCATCATCCGCACGTGGCCCATCGGCTTGATGGTGCGGTTGCCCATCGCGCAGTCGAACACCTCGTAGTGCTCTTGACGCAGGCCCGGCGCGTCGATGACGTGCCCGTGCTCGGCGATGTACTCGACGATCGCCTCGACCTGCTCTTCCTGGTACCCGAGCGCACGCAGCGCTCGCGGCACCGTCTGATTGACGATCTGCATCGAGCCGCCGCCGACGAGCTTCTTGAACTTGACCAACGCGAGGTCGGGCTCCACGCCGGTCGTGTCGCAGTCCATCATCAAGCCGATTGTTCCGGTCGGCGCGAGAACCGACGCTTGCGCGTTGCGCCAGCCGTTCACCTCGCCGATCTTGTTGCCCTTCGCCCACTCCTCGGTGGCGACGGCCAGCACCGAGCGGTCGGAGTCCTCCGACCAGCGCACGGTGTCGTTGGCGGCGGCGTGCTTGCGCATGACCCGCGCGTGCGCCTTGGCGTTTCGCGCGAAGCCCTCGTACGGGCCGACGACACCGGCGAGCTCGGCCGAGCGGCGATACGCGACGCCGGTCATCAACGACGTGATCGCCGCCGCCATCGCGCGGCCGCCGTCGGAGTCGTAGGCGAGACCCGACGCCATCAGCAGCGCGCCGAGATTGGCGAAGCCGATGCCGAGCTGGCGGTAGGCTCGGGTGTTCACGCCGATGGCCTCGGTCGGGAAGTCGGCGAAGCAGATCGAGATGTCCATCGCGGTGATGATCAGCTCGACAGCCTTCACGAACTTCGCCGAGTCGAAGCTGTTCTTGGGACCAAGGAACTTCAGCAGGTTCAGCGACGCCAGGTTGCACGAGGTGTTGTCCAGGCTCATGTACTCCGAGCAGTTCGCCACGACGACGCCAGACACGATGTAAGAGTGGTTGCGCGGCTCGGTGAGGTTGTACGTGGTCTCGAAACCGACGCTGCGGCGTGAGGCGAGGCGGGTCGACTCGTCGACGTCGTAGAAGCTGTGCTCCTGGAGCAACGTGTCCAGCCGTGCGATCTTCTCCGCGTGATCGAACCCGATCAACGCAGCGTAGGTGGCGATATGCCGTCCACTGATGCGCAGGTCAAAGCTCGGACCGTCGCTGGCGTAGGACGTGGTCGAGCCATCGACCCGCTGATAAGTGAACGACTGCTGCTTGACACCCGTGCGGTAGATCCGGGCCCGAATGCCGAGGCTTGCCAACAACTGCTGCACCCCGACAAGCAACTCCTCGGATCGGCTGCCCAAACCGACGTAGCGAGTGCCCTTCTCGACCTGGTTGACGGCGCACCCATCGGCGTCGAACAACCCACGCAGGAAAGCGACGAGAGCACCTTCAGGCGCCTCGAACACTGCGTCCGGAACTGACTTGGCCGCCGAACGCTGGGAACTCACGCCGAGGCCGGCAAGCAGCTCGCGAAGTTGGGTATGCATCGCTCGCAGCTGAACGGTGCCGTTGGCTTGACGGCTCGGTCTGCGGGTCACGCCAGTCAGCTTCGCGAGCACCTCGGCGTGCCGGGACATGATGTCGCCCTGCTCGCTGAGCGATCCGTAAACGGTGGTCGCGCCATCGGCAGTCAGGCAACCGTCACCGACCAACCACCCGAGGTAATGCGCGAAATCGGCGTCCCACTTCTCGAGCAACGGAATGGCCCGGCCACTCGCCGCACGGGCACGAGCGAGGGCGGCTGCCGGCAATTGCTCACCGGCCATGGTCCGCGCCGCGTACTGAAACGAACGAACGACCCGATCGTCGTCTTCGAGGTGCTCGGCGCGCACCCATCCGCGGTTCGCCGTCCACACCCGGTGGTTTGGCGTGCAGCGCAGACGCGAGCCGTCGGTGAAGCGCAGCTCCAGGATCTCCTTCGTCCCTGTGACCATGTACCGCGTAGGCGCAGTGCTTATGACTCGGTCGAACGGCTCGTCCTCGGAGGTGACGTCGTTGGTGTAGACGTCGAAGACCTCGCCTTCGACCGCGCGCCCCACAAGGTCGCCGATGCGAATCAGTCCCTTGTCGGTAACGACCCGCTGATCCGCCGGAAAGCAAGGGTTCGACGCGGTGATCCGGCCCGTCTCCGGGTTGGTGTGCCAGTCGTTGATCGTGTCGTCGTACTGGATGCCTGGGTCGGCGCACTCCCACGCCGCCTTCGCCACCTTGCGGAACAGCTCCTTCGCGCCGACCGACTCGATCACCTCGCCGGTGCTGCGCGCCCGCAGGCCGAACTGGGCGTCCTCGTCGACGGCGCGCATGAACTCGTCGGTGACTCGCACCGAGTTGTTGGCGTTCTGGTACTGAACCGACGTGATGTCCGAACCGCCAAGGTCCATGTCGAACCCGGCGTCGCGCAGGACACGGATCTTGTCCTCTTCGCGGGCCTTGGTGGACACGAACTCCTCGATGTCGGGGTGGTCGATGTCGAGCACGACCATCTTGGCCGCACGCCGGGTGGCGCCGCCGGACTTGATGGTGCCGGCGGAGGCGTCGGCGCCGCGCATGAAGCTGACCGGTCCGGAGGCGGTGCCGCCGGAGGAGAGCAGCTCCTTCGACGACCGGATCCGCGACAGGTTCAGCCCCGCGCCCGAGCCGCCCTTGAAGATCAAGCCCTCTTCCCGATACCAGTTCAGGATCGAGTCCATCGTGTCGTCGACGGCAAGGATGAAGCACGCGCTCACCTGCTGAGGCGAGGTGGTGCCGACGTTGAACCACACCGGCGAGTTGAAGCTGAACACCTGGTGCAGCAGCATCCAGGTCAGCTCGTGCTCGAACACCTCGGCGTCCGCGCCGGAGGCGAAGTAGCCGTGCTCCTCCCCTGCCGCCCGGTACTTCGTGACGACGCGGCCGATCAGCTGGCGCAGCGACCACTCGCGCACATCGGTGCCGACCGCGCCGCGGAAGTACTTGGTGGTAACGATGTTCGCCGCGTTGACCGACCAGAAGTCCGGGAACTCGACGCCGCGCTGCTCGAAGTTGATCGAGCCGTCGCGCCAGTTCGTCATCACGACGTCCCGGCGCTCCCAGGTCACCTCGTCGTAGGGGTGGACACCCGGGGTCGTGTAGACGCGCTCGACCTGCAGGCCGTCGGCCCGGAACAGGCTGTCCGGCTGAGCGCCCTTGCGCGCCTTGAACCGCGAGCGGGCGCCGTTGGGCGCCTGGGCGGACTCGGGGGACGCGGATTCGGATGATGAAGAGACGTCGGCCTCGGTCATGAGCGGAGAGTTCCTTCCTGCGGCGGTTCTGCCGGAGTTGCTTCGGGGGCGAAGTGATTTTGGGGCGATGTGAGTGGGTGCTGCGGTACTGCGAAGGTCGGTGGCGGCGCGTATGTCGTTGTTCGAGTCGGAACCCAGCGCACGCGGCGAGCCTGAGCGGCGGCTAGGGGGCCTGCGAGCGGTGTTCGGCCCGCAGGTCGACGATCGCCTTCTCGAAGTCCTCGATCGAGCTGAACGCCTGATAGACCGACGCGAAGCGCAGGTAGGCGACCTCGTCGAGCGCGCGCAGCGGCCCGAGGATGGCCAGGCCGACCTCGTCGCTCGGCACCTCCGCGGCGCCAGTGGCGCGCACGGCGTCCTCGACCGCCTGCGCGAGCTTGGCCAGCTGGTCTTCGTCCACCGGCCGGCCCTGGCACGCCCGCCGCACGCCGCTGACCACCTTCGCGCGGCTGAACGGCTCGGTGACCCCGCTGCGCTTGATGACCGCGAGCGTCGCCTCTTCGACGGTGGTGAACCGGCGGCCGCATTCGGGGCACGCGCGCCGGCGGCGGATGACCTGGCCCTCGTCCTGCTCGCGGGAGTCGACGACGCGGGAATCGGCGAATCGGCAGTAAGGACAGCGCACCGACGACTCCTTTCGACTCTCGTGCTGTGGACGGTCCTGTCGACAACCTGGGGACCGCGGTGTGGACCAGACCGCCCGACTGTGGACGACCAAACCCAACTTGTGGACGAACAACACCAGTGTAACTACTAGATGTAGGGGTGAACGTAGAGGCGCGCACATATTTCCGCAAGCGCGGCGCGCGGCGCGGCGCGGCGCGGCGAAAACGCTGTTTACGGAACCCGCAGCGCCTGGCCGGGCACGAGGTCGACGTTCGCCAGGTGGTTCGCCTTCTCCAGGTCTGCCACTTCCGCGCGCGGATCGCGCTGCGGCGCGACGCGGGAGGCGATCGACCACAGCGTGTCGCCGGACTGCACGACCACCCGGTGCACCGCCGGCGACGGGGCCGCGGCGCCGTCGCCGGCTGCCGAGCGCGCCGCAAGCCACAGCACCGCCGCGCCGGCGGCCAGCACCAGCGCCGCGATCACCACGACGCCGCGCCGGGTCAGCCGAAGCGGCGCAGCCAGGTCCGGCGCGCTCGGCCGATGCAGGACGGCGATCGACCCCCGCCCGGCCGGAGCAGGCAGCCCGACCGGGGCCGGCCGCCCCGCCGGAACGCCCCGCCCCGACGGCGCGAGGTCGGGCACGGCGCGCAGCCGCGGCGCGCGGGCGGGTTCCGCGCGCGGCGCCGCGAACGAATCTGCGAACTCGGTGCTGAACTCCGTGGCGACGGACATGACATCCTCCTACTGATCGAACATCCATTCGAACGAACACTTGAGCGAATGTCTACCAGCGGGGTCTGACAAAAACCACCGCGTCGCGAAACATCGGCGACGACGCGACATCCGCGGCGTGTCGTTCGAACAGATGTTTGAGTTCGCGCGGTGTCGGCGTTACCGTCATTGCGTTCGAAACACCTGGTCGCCGGCGAGAGGAATGGCAGTGCCGAAGGACTCCACGAGCAAGAGCGCGGCAGGCACGGCCGCGTCGTCGAGCGGGCGGCCGCCGAAGTCGGCGCGCGCCGACAATGCCCCCGACACAGCCGCCGAGCGGTCCGATGCGCCCGGCGTCGAACGGCGCGGGCCCGGCCGGCCGAAGGTCACCGAGATGCCCGACCCGGTCACCGGTCTCACCCGCCGGCAGCAGGCGATCCTCGACGTCATTCGCGAGTCAGTCGAAACTCGCGGCTACCCGCCGAGCATCCGCGAGATCTGCGAGGCCGCGGGGCTGGCGTCCACCTCGAGCGTCGCCCATCAGCTGGCGATGCTCGAGCGCAAGGGCTTCCTGCGCCGTGACCCCAACCGACCCCGAGCCGTGGATGTGCGCGCCGGCGAGACTGGCGCCGGCCGGGGCAAGGCAGCGCGGCGCGCAGTGGCTCTCACCAACAACGCCCCGCGCGGGGAAAAGCCGGTGTTCGTGCCCGTGGTTGGCCGGATCGCCGCCGGCGGCCCCATTCTCGCCGAGCAGATGGTCGAGGACTTCTTTCCGCTGCCGCGAGCGCTCGTCGGCGACGGCACGCTGTTCCTGCTCAAGGTCAGCGGCGACTCGATGATCGACGCGGCGATCGCCGACGGCGACTGGGTCGTCGTCCGGCAGCAGCCGACGGCGGACAACGGCGAGATCGTGGCCGCGATGATCGACGGCGAAGCGACGGTGAAGACTTTGCAGCGTCGGGACAGCCACGTCTGGCTGATGCCGCACAACCCGGCCTACTCCCCCATCGACGGCGACGAAGCAACCGTCCTGGGCAAGGTCGTGACGGTGCTGCGCCGCATTTGAGCGTTGGCGCGGCCAGCTCAGCGATCGTCGATCACTGTGGACAGTCGTCTCAGCGCGGCTCGGGTGGCGGGTCATCGAGGTCTTCGAGGGGACGTTGCAGCCGGGCGACGTCGTGCCACCGGCCGTGCTTGTAGCCGACGCCGCGGTAAACGCCGACAGGTTCAAAGCCGACCGCCCGGTGCAGGCCCTCGCTGGCCGGGTTCGGTAGCGTCATGCCGGCGATCGCGGTTCGGTACCCACGCTGGGCCAGCCGCTCGAACAGCGCCTCGTAGAGGGCTCGACCCGCGCCGGCCCGACGCCGGTTCAGGTCCACGTACACGCTCACCTCGCATGACCAGCGATATGCCGCGCGCTCCTTGTAGGGGCCGGCGTAGGCATACCCATTCACAACGCCGTCGGCATCGAGCACCAGCCACGCGTGCGTGCGTTGGGCGGCCGCGATGCGCTGCGCCAGCTGACTCGGTGTGGGCGGCTCGAGTTCAAAGCTAATGGCCGTCTCGGCGACGTAGGGGGCGTAGATAGCGGCGCAAGCCTCGGCGTCAGCGACGACGGCGTCGCGGACGACGCCACCGGCAATCACGACGATGCCGGCAAACCAGGAGCCGACCGGCGACCGGTCAGCGGTCGGTATCCGTCGCCGTCGAGGCCGACGCGCCGGGTTGCGGGCGCGGGCGCGGCGCCTCGTTGCGGACGACCTCAGCGCGCGGCAACTCGCGCACCCGCGGCGCAGGAGCCTCGGCCGGGACATCGCCGCCGGCCGGCTTGTCCTTCGCCGCGGCCCGGGCCTTGTCGTCCTCGCTCATGCCCTTGATCTCGGTCTTGAAGATGCGCAACGAACGGCCGAGGGAGCGCGAGGCGTCCGGCAGCTTCTTGTATCCGAACAGCGCGATCACCACGATCGCGAGAATGACCCAGTGCCAGGGAGCGTCCCAACCACCCATCGCTCGGTTCTCCTATCGCCGCCGCCAACGCCTGCCGCAAAACAGTGTTGGCCCCAGGCTACGCCAGGGCCCGGTGCGGGCGGGTGCGAGCAGCTGGCTGCTCAGCCAACGCCGGCGTCGGTGAACGGCCGCAGCGCCTCGGCCAGCGCGGCGTCCACCCGGGCGTGCAGCAACGTCCCGGCGCCGGTGTGCTCGGTCTGCAGCACCTCGGCCCGCTCGTGCGCCTGCGCCACCAGGTCGCCGCGGTCGTAGGGCACGAGCGCGGTGACCTCAATGTCCCCTCGCGGCAGCCGCTGGTCGATCCGCGCGCGCAGCTCGGCCAGGCCGCGGCCGGTGTGCGCGGAGACGAAAAGCCCGTCCGGCGCCAACGCTCGCAGTCGCAGCATCGTCTCCGGCGTCGCCTTGTCGATCTTGTTGAAAACCAGCTGCTCGGGCACGCCGAGCGCGTCGATCTCGGCCAGCACCTCGCGCACCGCGCGGATCTGCGACTCGGGATCGGCGTCGGAGGCGTCCACGACGTGCAAGATCAGATCGGCGTCGCCGACCTCCTCCAGGGTGGAGCGGAACGCCTCGATGAGCTGTGTCGGCAGGTGCCGGACGAACCCGACGGTGTCGGCGAGGGTGTACAGCCGGCCGTCGCCGGTCTCGGCGCGCCGGACGGTCGGGTCGAGGGTCGCGAACAGGGCGTTCTCGACGAGGACGCCGGCGTCGGTCAGCCGGTTGAGCAGCGAGGACTTGCCGGCGTTGGTGTAGCCGGCGAGCGCCACAGCCGGCACCTCGCGCAGGGTCCGCCGCGAGCGCTTGACGTCGCGGGCGGTCTTCATGCCGGCGAGCTCGCGGCGCAGCTTCGCCATTCGCGAGTTGATTCGCCGGCGGTCGATCTCGATCTTCGTCTCGCCCGGACCGCGGCCGCCGATGCCCAGACCCCCGGCCGCCCGGCCGCCGACCTGCCGGGACAGCGACTCGCCCCAGCCGCGCAGCCGCGGCAACAGGTACTGCATCTGCGCCAGCTCGACCTGCGCCTTGCCCTCCTTGCTGCGGGCGTGCTGGGCGAAGATGTCGAGAATCAGCGCGGTGCGGTCGACCACCTTCACCTTGGTGACGTTCTCCAGCTGGCGCAGCTGGCCGGGCGCCAGCTCGCCGTCGCAGATGACCGTGTCCGCGCCATGCGTCAGCACGATGTCGCGCAGCTCCTTGGCCTTGCCGGAACCGATGTAGGTGGCCGGGTCGGGTTTGGGGCGACGCTGGATCACCCCGTCCAGCACGACCGAGCCCGCGGTCTCGGCGAGCCGGCCGAGCTCGACCAGCGAGTTCTCCGCCTCGGTCAGCGTGCCGGACGTCCAGACGCCGACCAGCACGACGCGCTCGAGGCGCAGCTGCCGGTACTCGACCTCGGTGACGTCGACGAGTTCGGTCGACAGCCCGGCCACTCGGCGCAGGGCCTGACGGTCGGCGAGGTCGGCGGAATCGAAGTACTCGGACTCATGGGTGTCGGTCATCGAATCCATCGTGACACGCGCCGCAGAGACGATTACGGCGCCATTGCCGAAAGCGGCAGCGGCTCAGCCGACGGCGATCTCGGCGTGCGTCGGCTCGGCGTGCGTCGGCGCAGCCAGTCGTCGTCCACCTCGAGGTCGGCGACGAGCACGGCTGGACCGATCAGCTCGACTTCGCCGTCCGGGTGCCAGACCACCTCGCAGACGCCGCCGGGGACCTCGACGCGCCAGGGACGACCGTCGGCGCCGACGCCATCAGTCGCGGCGGTGGCGACGGCGGCAGCGCAGATGCCGGTGCCGCAGCTGCGCGTTTCGCCCACCCCGCGCTCGTGGACGCGCATCTGGATGGCGCGCGGACCGGTGCGGACGACGAATTCGACGTTCTGTCCCGTGGGCCGCGGCGGCTCGACGACCGGGGCGCGGGTGAGGTCGAGCGCGGCGAGCGTCGCGAGGTCGGGCAGCGGCACGACGACGTGTGGGTTCGGCATGAGCACGACGGCGCCGCGCCCCGGGGAGTGGGGCGCGGCGGTGGCGATCGGCCGGTCGGCAAGGATCCGGGGCACACCCATAGCAACCGAAAAGTCTCCGGCTCCGAGGGCGCGCACGCGTCGGGTCCCGCCGCGAGTCGCCACCGCCGCATACTGTTCAACGAGGCCCGCGCGAGAAAGATATGCGTAGAACACCCGAATTCCGTTGCCGCACATCTCGGCGACGCTGCCGTCGGCGTTGCGGTAGTCCATGAAGAACTCGGCGTCGGCGGCGAACTCCTTGCCGTCCGGGTCGTTCTCGCACCGAACGACCCGCAACACGCCGTCCGCGCCGAGCCCGGCGTGCCGGTCGCACAGCGCGCGGACGAGCTCGTCGGTGAGCCGCACCGCGCCGTCGAGGTCGGGCAGCACGAGGAAGTCGTTCTCCGTCCCGTGCCCCTTCACCAACTTCATCCGCTCAGGGTAGCCAGCGCGGCCGACTCGAGGTCTGCACGCGCGGCGTCGAGCCACTGGATCCGCGGGTCTCGGCGGAACCAGGACCGCTGCCGGCGCGCGAAACGGCGGGTCGCGCGGACGGTCTGCTCGACCGCCTCGTCGAGGTCGCCGACCACCTGCCCGTCGTCGTCGAGGCAGCCGAGCAGCTGGGCGTAGCCGAGCGCCTTGCCGGCGGTGGGGCTCGCCCGCAGCCCGTGGGGCAGCAGACCGCGGATCTCGTCCAGCAGGCCGGACCGCATCATCCGCGTGACGCGTTGCTCGACGCGCTCGTCCAGATCGGCGCGGTCCAAGCCCACCTGAACCAGGTCGTAGATCGAGTCGAAGCCGGGCATCCGGGCGGTGAACGGCGCGCCGGTGAGCTCGATGACCTCCAGCGCGCGGACGATGCGCCGGCCGTTGCTCGCCAGGATGGCCGCGGCGGCGAGCGGGTCGCGCTCGGCCAGCCGGTCGTGCAGCGGCTGCGGGCCGTGCTCGTCGAGTTCGCGGTAGAGCCGAGCGCGGATCTGCGGCGACTCGCCGGGGAACTCGAGGCGGTCGAGCGCGCCGCGCAAATACAACCCGGAGCCGCCGACGAGGATCGGCAGCCGGCCGCGCTCGTGGATCGCGGCGATCGCGAGCCGGGCCAGCGCCTGGTACTCCGCGACCGCGGCCGATTTCGCAATCGGCCAGATGTCGAGCAAGTGGTGCTCGATCCCGCCGCGCTCGGCGGGCGGCAGCTTCGCGGTGCCGATGTCCATGCCGCGATACAGCTGCATCGAATCGGCGTTGACGATCTGGCCGTCCAATCGCTTTGCCAGCGCCACCGCGAGCTCGGACTTGCCGGTCGCCGTCGGCCCGACCACGGCCAGCACGCCGTCAGCCGCGGTGATCACGTCGCGAGGTTAGACGCTTGTGGGCCGCGCCCGACCAATCGTGTCTAATGCAGCGATGGGCTCGGACTGGGGGCGGATCGACGAGGACGGGACGGTCTACGTCACGACAGCCGACGGCGAGCGGGTCATCGGCTCCTGGCAGGCCGGCGACGCCGAGGCGGGCCTGCGCTTCTACACCGTCCGCTACGACGACCTGGCCGCCGAGGTGAAGCTGCTCGAGCGCCGGTTGGAGTCCGGCGCGGGCGACCCGGCCAGCACCCGAAACCAGGCGAACTCGATCAAGGAGCGGCTCGCCACCGTCGCGGTCATCGGCGATCTCAGCGCGCTCGAAACCCGACTGGACGCGCTGCTCGGCGCCGCCGAGGCGAAGGCCGGCGAGGCGGCGGCCGCCCGCGAACAAGCGCGCGCCGAGGCCATTGCGGCCAAGGAGGGGCTCGTCGCCGAAGCCGAGAAGATCGCCGAAGCCGGCACGTCGTGGAAGGTCTCCGGCGACCGGCTACGGGCGATCGTCGACGAGTGGAAGCTGATCAAGGGCGTCGACCGCAAGACCGACGACGCGATGTGGAAGCGGTTCGCCGCAGCCCGCGACGCTTTTGGCCGGCGCCGAGGGCAGCATTTCGCCCAGCTGGACACGGAGCGGGACGGCGCGAAGCAGGCCAAAGAGCGGCTGATCGCGCGGGCCGAAGAGCTGTCGAAGTCGTCCGACTGGAAAGAGACCGCAACGGCGATGCGCGACCTGATGGCCGAGTGGAAGGCCGCCGGCCGGGCGGCCCGCGACGTCGAGGACGCGCTGTGGACGAGGTTCCGGGCGGCGCAGGACGCGTTCTTCGCCCGGCGCTCGGAGGTGTTCAGCTCGCGCGACGCCGAGCAGGTGACGAATCAGAAGAAAAAGGAAGACCTCATCGCCCGCGCGGAGCGGCTTGATCTGCGCGACCCCAAGGCCGCGCAGTCGGCGCTGCGCGAGCTGCAGGGCGAGTTCGACGAGATCGGCCACGTGCCACGCGACTCGATGCGCCGCCTCGACGACCAGATGCGCGCCGCCGAGCAGCGGGTGCGCGACGCGGTCGACGCGGGTTGGCGCCAGGCCAGCGCGGCGTCGAATCCGTTCCTGGCCGCGCTGCAGGACCGGCTGCGGGAGGCCGAGGCGAAGCTTGACCGGGCGAGGGCGAGCGGCGACGCCGCGCGGATCGCCAAGGCCGAGGCCGAGGTCGCCCAGCGCAAGGCCCTGTTGCCGGACTGATTTCTCAACTTGTCCGCGCTTCGGGGGCCTCTGGGCCGCCGACGCGAGGACAAGGCTGGCAGGGGGCGGATCAGGGCGTCGGCGCGCGGCCGATCGTGAGCAGCGGCTTCGATCCGGCGGCGGAGCGCGTCGCAATCGGCAATGTGGCCGGCGCCGTGGCCGGCCCGGCGCCGCGCCAGGGGCGGTTGACGCGCACGCCGGCGTCGGCCACGAGGTGGTGCGGCGCGGCGTGCGTCACCCGGGCGGTCACCAGGTCGCCGGGGCCGGCCTCGGGCGCGGCGACATGCACGAGCCGGCCGTCGCGCGCCCGGCCGGAGACCCGGCCGGTCGAGCCGTCCTTGCGGCCGTCGCCCGTGCTGACCAGCACCTCGACCTCGCGGCCGACGAGCTGCTTGGCCTCGGCCCAGGAGACCTCTTCCTGCAGCGCGATCAGCCGCTCGTAGCGCTCCTGCACGACGGCCTTCGGCACCTGGCCGGGCAGGTCCGCGGCCGGCGTGCCTGGCCGCTTCGAGTACTGGAACGTGAAGGCGCTGGCGAACCGGGCGGCGCGCACGGCGTCCAGCGTCTGCCCGAAATCGGCGTCCGTCTCGCCGGGGAAGCCGACGATGATGTCGGTGGTGATCGCGGCGACCGGGATGGCGGCACGAACCTGGTCGATGATCGCCAGGTAGCGCTGACGCCGGTACGAGCGGCGCATCGCCTTGAGCACCGCGTCCGAGCCGGACTGCATCGGCATGTGCAGGTGCGGCATGACGTTCGGCGTCTGCGCCATCGCGGCGATGACGTCCTCGGTGAAATCGCGCGGATGCGGGCTGGTGAAGCGCACCCGCGCGAGACCGTCGATCTCACCGCACGCGCGCAGCAGCTTGCCGAAGGCCAGCCGGTCGCCGAAGGACCGGCCGTAGGAGTTGACGTTCTGCCCGAGCAGCGTCACCTCGACCACGCCGGAGTCGACAAGCGCGCGGATCTCGGCCAGCACGTCGCCGGGCCGGCGGTCGATCTGCTCGCCGCGCAGGCTCGGCACGATGCAGAACGAGCAGGTGTTGTCGCAGCCGACCGCGATCGACACCCAGGCGCTGTGCGCGGACTCGCGCCGGCTCGGCAGGTCGGACGGGAAGTTCTGCAGCGCGTCGACGATCTCGACCTGGGCCGCGCGGTTGTGCCGGGCACGTTCCAGCAGCACCGGCAGCGCCGCCAGGTTGTGCGTGCCGAACACGACGTCCACCCACGGCGCCTTCTCGATCACCCGGCCGCGGTCCTTCTGCGCGAGGCAGCCGCCGACCGCGATCTGCATGTCGGGGTTGGCGGCCCTGGCCGGGTAGAGGTGTCCGAGGTTGCCGTAGAGCCGGTTGTCCGCGTTCTCGCGGACCGCGCAGGTGTTGAAGACGACGAGGTCGGCCGGCGCGCCGCCGCGGTCGGCGGCTCGCTCGTAGCCCGCCCGCTCCAGCAAACCGGCCAGCCGCTCGGAGTCGTGCACGTTCATCTGGCACCCGTAGGTGCGGATCTCGTAGGTGCGGCTCATGACGGCTCGAGGATACGTGCCGCGCGAGCGCCGTCAGCGAAACGTGGTCAGGCCGCAGGACCCCGGCCGGCCGGTGGCCAGGCCGCGCCGGATGGCGGCGACGCGTTGCGCGGGCGTCCCGTGGGTCGCCACCTCGGTGCCGCTGCCGAGCGCCGTCAGCAGGCGTTCGGCGGTGGCGAGGAACGTCCCCGCGCTGAAGCCCCGATGTTCGCGGACGGCGTGGAAGGCCCAGACGCCGGAAAGGCAGTCGGCCTGCTGCTCCACGTAGCGGGTCTGCGCCGCGGTCGGCTCGGCGTGCTCTATCTGCGGCTGGCGCAGCCGGTACTGCAGCACGTGGCCGATCTCGTGCGCCTGCACCGACGCGAACGCGTACATCCGCTGGCCGGCCGGGACGTCTCGGGCGATGGCCGCCAGCATGCCCTTGTTCAGGTAGAGCGAGAGGTCGCTGCGACAGGTGAACGCCGGCGCGGCCGCCAGCCCGGGCCGGCAGGGCACCGGCACGGTGGCGGGCCGGGCCGCGATGCGCACCGGCTCACTGACCGATGTGCTCAGCTCTGCGGTCCAGAAGGCGGCCAGCGCGTCTCGCAGACAGGCGGTCAGCGCGGCCGTCTGCGTCTGCCCGGGGCACAGCGGGGCGCCTGCGGCCGGGGTCCTCGTGCCCGCGGCAGCCGTGGCCGCCGCTGCGCTGTCGCTGTGTTTGGGGGCGCTGGCGCTCGTCGTGCAGCCGGCGAGCAGCGCCGCGGCGACGACGGTCAACGCCGCAGCGACGACTGGCATCGCCCGGCCGCGGCGGCTCAGTGCGCGATCTCGGTGCTGCGCGACTCGCGGACGACGGTGACCCGGATCTGGCCGGGATACGTGAGCTCGTCCTCGATCTGCTTGGCGATCTCGCGGGCCAGCACCGACGACGCGAGATCGTCGACGGTACTGGGCTCGACCATCACCCGGACCTCGCGGCCGGACTGCATCGCGAACACCTTGTCGACTCCCGGCCGGGAACTCGCGATTTCCTCGATCCGAGAGAGACGTTTGACGTAGGACTCCACCGACTCACGACGCGCGCCCGGCCGGGCGGCCGAGCAGGTGTCCGACGCCTGCGTCAGGACAGCCTCGATCGTGCGCGGCTGGACCTCGTTGTGATGCGCCTCGACTGCGTGCGCCACGGCCTCGTCCTCGCCGTACTTGCGCAACAGCTCGGCGCCGACGATCGCGTGGCTGCCCTCGACCTCGTGGGTGAGTGCCTTGCCGATGTCGTGCAGGAAGGCGCTGCGCTTGACGAGGGTCGGCTCGACGCCCAGTTCGGCGGCCATCACACCGGCGATGTGCGCGGTCTCGACCAAGTGGGCAAGCACGTTCTGGCCGTAGCTGGTGCGGTAACGCAACCGGCCGAGCGTCGGCATGAGCCGCTCGTCGATCGCCCCGACCCCGACGTCGGCGATCGCGTCGCGCGCTGCGCGCAGGCACAGCTCGTCGACCTCGGCGACGCTCTGCTCATACGCCTCTTCGATGCGGTGCGGATGGATGCGTCCATCGGTCACCAGCTTGTCGAGGGTAAGCCGGCCGATCTCGCGGCGCACCGGGTCGAAGCAGGACAGCAGCACCGCTTCCGGCGTGTCATCGATGAGCACGTTGACGCCGGTCACCGCCTCGAAGGCGCGGATGTTGCGCCCCTCCCGGCCGATGATCCGGCCCTTCATGTCGTCGGCCGGCAAGTGCAGCACGCTGACAACCGTCTCGGTCGTCTGGGCGCTCGCCACGCGCTGCACGGCGTCGGCGACGATCGCTCGGGCGCGGCCGGTGCCTTCGGCGCGGGCGTCGTTCTCGATGGTGCGGACGAGGACGGCGGCATCACGGCGGGCGTTGGCTTCGACGCCGGCCAGCAGCTCCGCCTTCGCCTGCTCGACGGAGAGCCCGGCGACGCGCTCGAGTTCGCGCTGATGCTCGACGCGCGCGCGGTCGAGGGCGGCAAGCTCTCCCTGGATCTGGCGGGTGCGGTCGTCCAGGTCCGTCTTGCTGGCGGCGAGGTCGCTGGCCAGCGCGGACAGCTCGGCCGCGCGGGCGGACATCCGGTTGTCGCGCGCGTCCAAGCGCGCCTCAGCCTCGTCGAGCCGGGCGACCCTGGCGAGGTGCGCGGCCTGCTGGCGCGCCAATTCCTCGGTGAGCTTGGCGACCTGGTCCTCACCGGCGCGCTGGGCTGCCGCGAGGATCGTCTCGGCCTGCGCACGGGCGCGGGCCAGGCTGGCCTCGACATCGGCTCGGGCGGCGTCGGCGGTGGTCCGGGCGGCTGCGCGGGCGGCGGCGGCTTCGGCCTCGGCGGCGCGGCGCACCCCGTCGGCCTCGGTCTTCGCCGCGGCGCGGACAGCGGCAGCTTCGGCTAACGCGGCACTACGACGCTGATCGGCGTCGGCGTCTCTGTTGTCTGACTCCGCTGCTATTGTCGCACCAGCCGCGTGCTTCGACGGCGTCGAGCGTCGGGCATATGCTCCGACGAAGAGTAGACCGAGTATGAAGATCGCACCGACTGCGGCGTACCAGACCCCGTGCACAGTGCCTCCTGACGTCGATGCGCGCGAACCAGCGCGAACCAGAAGGCAATGAACACGATCGAGGTGCAGTGACTCGGCCGCGATGTCGCGGTCGATGTTAGTTCTCCAGAGCAAAAGCGGTGCGATCAGCGCACCGTGTGTGGCGGTTCTCCTCTCAAGCTCGGACCGGGATATCAACCTCGGACGCAGCCGGGGGGCGCGTCAAGTGCTCACATGCATTCTGGTGTTTATCGACAGTATGAACGCCAGACGCACAACGCAAGGGGACGAGCCGACGCCTCGGTGCGATTGGGGCGACGGCAGGCGGCCGCCATCCCGTGTTGCCGACGGCTGGAGCGTCTCGCCAAACCAGCCGAGCGACCTCCCGTCAGAGGTCGTCGGCTGGCAGTTCGAGCTCGTCGCGCGGGTCCGCAGCCGGCTCGGCCCGACTCGACAGCGCCTGCCGGACCACCTCGTAAGCGAGCGACGACGGATAGCCCTTGCGGGCGAGCAGGCCGACCAGCCTCCGTTGCTGGACAGGGGTCGGTAATCCGGCGAGCGCGACGAGCTTGCGGTCGACGAGCTGCTCGGCGCGCCTGCGTTCGCTCTCGGCGTCGATGCCGGCCAGGCCCCGGTCGATGGCGTCGGCGTCGAGGCCGCGCTGGCGGAGTTTCGCGGCCACCGCGCGGCGAGCCAGGCCACGCTCTCGGTGCTGGGCGCCTGCCAGTGTCTGGGCCAATTCGAGATCGTCGATCAGACCGACCTCGGTGAACCGGTCGAGCACCCGAGCGGCGGACTCGGCCGGCACACCGCGTCGCTCGAGGGCGCCCGCCAACTCAGCCCGGCTCCGCGCCCGCTGGGTAAGCAGGCGCAGGCAGATCGCACGCGCCACCGACTCCGGATCGCCGAGCGGCTGCTCGGGATCGCCAGGCACCTCGGGGCCGTCGCGCTGCACGTCCGGGTCGGCGCCGCGCGCGTCGCGGGAGTCGGCCGGGCGTGCGCCGTACTCACCGGCGGCGAGCGCCGCCCGGAGTGCGCGGGGCACGTCAGAAGTCGACCGGCGCCGGCAGCGGCTCGATCGGCGCGCCGGCCTCGTCCAGCCGTGGGCCGATGCCGAGCTTCTCCTTGATCCGCTTCTCGATCTCGTCGGCGAGGTCGGGGTTGTCACGCAGGAAGGTGCGCACGTTCTCCTTGCCCTGCCCGAGCTGGTCCGACTCGTAGGTGTACCAAGCGCCGGACTTGCGGATCAGCCCTTGCTCGACGCCGACGTCGATGAGCGAGCCTTCACGGCTGATGCCCTCGCCGTAGACGATGTCGAACTCCGCCTGCTTGAAGGGCGGCGCGACCTTGTTCTTCACGACCTTGACGCGGGTGCGGTTGCCGACCGCTTCGGTGCCGTCCTTCAGCGTCTCGATGCGCCGCACGTCAAGCCGAATCGAGGCGTAGAACTTCAGCGCCTTGCCGCCGGTCGTGGTCTCCGGGCTGTTGTGCACCATCACCCCGTCGACCAGGTAGTTGTGGTTGCCTTCAACCTCGATGTCGAAGCGGTGCATCGACCTGGTGCGCGGCTTGACGTGGATATCGAGAATTCTCGCCGGCACCGGCCGCTCGACGGCATCCACCCAGTCCGGCTGAACCGTGCACCGCCCACGAAGGCCGGGCAGCAGCTTGTAGTCCATCGAGGGGTGGATATAAGGGGCAACCAGGTCAAGGAAACGTCGGGAAGATTCAGTCGAGAACTGAAGGACCGCTCCCTGTCGCGCCCCGGCCCGCCTGATCTTGACATCCAACCCGTGGGTGTCTTGTAGATACTCGGCAACCCGCTGCTGTGATCCCTCGGTAAAAGCTTCAACACAGATCTCGACTTGCCCGCTGCCGCCTTGTGCACGAGTCTGCAGACCCTTCGAACGGACCGTGAGCGTGCCGTCGTCCATGAACCAGATGGCCAGCGCAAGCGGAGTTAGCGCTTTCAGATAGTCCCAACTCACCGTCTTCTTGCCATCGCCGAGGTAAACCGCCCGCTGAAGCTCATCCAACTCCGGGAGCGGGGTGAAATCGGCGAATACCGCACCTCGCGCGTCTGTCCGGCGGCTGCATGTGATGTTGTCGAGCAGCGACACCTTCCAGTCAAGGTATTCGTGCTGCTTGGCGCCGTGGCTCAGCCGGAATCGGACGCCGTTGCGGCCCTTCCGGTTCGGCGAGAGGTTGCCATCGCCGAGCAGCGAGCCGAGGACGACCTGCCACTGCTGCGCGCTGAGGCGGTGCGTCTCGGTGGCCATCACTCGCTCGCCTGCCATTAGCTCGCCAGCTGGTCGCCAGCCGCCCGGCGTGCGGATGAGGTGGTTCGCAGTGGCCGCGAATTGCGCGCGGCCGTTCCCGCCCGACTTCTCCACCGTGAATTGCAGGAAGTGATCGGCAATTCCGTTGTCGAACCAATTGACGATCTTGCGCGGCACCATCGAGTCTGATTCCGGGTCGTAGGACAGCACCTCGACGTCCAGCTTGTTGTCGACGATCTTTCCGATCTTCTCCGTGGAGCCGTCCGCCAGGACGATTCTCGTGTCGAATGAGAAGCAGCCGAACATGACGCCAATTTTTTCGCGGAGCTGGTTGATGAAGATCGCGGTCGTGCCGGAGTTGCTGAGCGCGCCGGTGATCTTGCGTAGCGCCTGGCTCATCAATCGGGCCTGCAGGCCGACGTGGCTGTCGCCCATCTCGCCCTCGATCTCGGCGCGTGGCACGAGCGCGGCAACCGAGTCGATCACGATCACATCGAGGGCGCCGGAGCGGATCAGCATGTCCGCGATCTCGAGCGCCTGCTCGCCGGTGTCCGGCTGGCTGACGAGCAGCGAGTCGGTGTCGACGCCGAGGGCGTGGGCGTAGTCGGGGTCCAAAGCGTGCTCGGCGTCGATGAACGCCGCCACTCCCCCGGCGGCCTGCGCGTTGGCCACCGCATGTAAAGCCACCGTTGTCTTTCCCGACGACTCCGGTCCGTATATCTCGATCACCCGGCCGCGCGGCAGGCCGCCGATGCCGAGCGCCACGTCGAGCGCGATCGAGCCGGTGGGGATGACCTCCATCGGCACGGCGGTGCGGTCGCCCAGGCGCATGACCGAGCCCTTCCCGTGTTGCTTGTCGATCTGCGCCAGGGCGACCTCGAGGGCTTTTTCCCGGTCGAAGCTGGTGGAACTGGAGGCCATGACAGGCACCTTTCGGATCGCGCTGGTGGAACGGATGAGCTGACAGGTTCGACGCTAGGGACTGGCTCTGACAAAACCGGCTGGGACGCGCAGGTTGTGGACAACCGGCGGATCTCAAGTCGTCCTGTGGATGTCCGCTGGCCAGAGATTAGCCGAACGCGTGTTCGATCTGCGTGGCGACACGCCGCCGGGAAATCCCGGTCAGCGCAGCGACGCCGGCATCTCGAATTCGGCGCAGACCGCCCGCCAGATCTCCTTCGCCTCGACCCCACGGGACAGCGCGTCGTCGATCGTCGAGCCGATCATCGGCAGGCGGTAATCGGCGGCGAGGCTCGCGGCGTAAGCCGCGCCGAAGCGCTCGCCCATGCGCCGCCAGAACTCCGTGAGTCGCACGCCGCAAGCCTAAGCACAAGTCGTCGCGCCGCGGCCGCGGGCTGTGCTCAGCTGCGGCGCCACGCAGGCCGCCGGCAGCGCCCAATGGAGGTGGCGGCAGCTGGCAAGATCGCGAGCGTGGTCTCCCCCGACGAGTGGTTCGCCCTGCCCGTCCTCACCGGGCGGTTGATCCGGCTGGAACCGCTGTCGCTCGAGCACGTCACCGGCTATCTGGCCGCCGCCGGACAAGACGGCGACACCGTGTTCCGCTGGCTCAACTCAGCTGGCTCGACGAGCGGCGCCCCAAGGACACTGGACGACGCGCGCGCCGACATCGTCGCCGCGCTCGCCGCCCGGGCGCGAGGCGAGCGGTTCGCCTACGTCCAGCTCGACGCGACGACCGGCGAGGTCGCGGGCAGCACGTCCTACTACGACGTGCTCCCCGCACTGCGCACCCTGGGCATCGGCCACACCTGGCTGGGCACGAAGTGGTGGCGGCGGGGGCACAACACCGAGTCGAAGCTGCTGATGCTGACGCACGCCTTCGACACGCTCGGCGCCGCGCGCGTCGTTTGGCACACCGACATCCACAACGAACGTTCCCAGGCGGCGATCGCCCGGCTCGGCGCGACTCGGGAAGGGGAACTGCGCAAGCACCGGCTCCGGCGGGACGGCTCATGGCGCACCACGGTGCAGTACTCGATGACCGACGACGACTGGCCGGCGGCCAAAGCGTTCCTGACCGAGCGGCTGACGACGGGGTGAGCGCGCGTTCGTCACGCCGGCCGCCCTCTACCGTGCAGGAATGGCTGGCGACGTCCGAATCGGCACGTCCGGATGGCTGTATCCGCCGTGGCGCAAGGTGTTCTACCCGCCCAAGCTTCCGCACCGCGCCGAGCTGCAGTACCTGTCGTCGCAGCTGAACAGCGTCGAGGTCAACGGCACGTTCTACTCATTGCAACGGCCGGCGAGCTTTGCCCGGTGGCGCGAGCAGACGCCGGCCGACTTCACCTTCGCGGTCAAGGGGCCGCGGTTCGTCACGCACATGAAGAAGCTGGTGGGCGTCGAGACGCCGATGGCGAACTTCTTCGCGTCGGGGGTGCTCGCACTGCGCGAGAAGCTCGGCCCGATGCTGTGGCAGCTGCCGCCGAACCTCGGCTTCGACGCCGATCGGTTGGCTGCCTTCTTCGCCGGCCTGCCGCGCTCGACCGGCGAGGCATCCTGGCTGGCGCGCCGGCATGACGAGCGGATGACCGGCCGGGCGCTGACCATGACTGACGCTGATCGGCCGCTGCGGCACGCGCTCGAGGTGCGGCACAAGAGCTTCGTCACCCCGGCGTTTCCAGAGCTGCTGCGCGAGCACCACGTAGCGCTCGTGATCGCCGACACCGCCGGGCGCTGGCCCTTGCTGCGCGACGTCACGAGCGACCTCGTCTATTTGCGGCTGCACGGCGACGTCGAGCTCTACACCAGCGGCTACACCGACGAGGCGCTCGACCGCTGGGCCGGTGACATCCGCGGCTGGCTTGCCGCCGGGCTGGACGTGCAGGTGCACTTCGACAACGACGTCAAGGTGCGCGCGCCGTTCGACGCGATGGGACTGGCCGAGCGGCTGGGTGTCGGCCCGCGGGATCCGGTGAGCTGAACTGAACAGGAAGGCCCAGAAGCGGCTCTCGGCTTCGATGTCTTCAGCGTCGAACACGACGACGCGCCGGATGATCTTCACGCCCTCACCGCCCTAAACCCGATATTCGTCGCTGAGAGACTCGCCTCCATGCCGAAGAAGAAGAACCGCGGACCGACGCTCCCGCCCCGCGGCCCCGCGCTCAGCGATCGTTCCTTCCTGCTGTGTTTTGACATCGACTGCGGCGAACTTGTCCCAGGACACCATTTTGTGGCACGCGGGCTCAGCGACGTCGGCCAGCTAAACAGATCGGACTGGGACGAGTCGGCGACCGACAGCGCTCCGGTCCAGGGCTTCGCGCTCGAATACGAGCTGACCCCCGGGGTGTCCGAAGGGCACCGCGACGACTTCTTCCGCTACTTGGTCGGCGTCAGCTACGACGCCGATGTCGAACTTCCCTGGGAGCCGACGGACGGCGGGGCGATAGCTCCGTTCGTAGGCGGCCCGAGCACACATGGCAGCCGCGGCGACTGGCCGTTGCCGGCGGACGCGCGCCTATTGACCTTCACCTTGTTCGGTGTCGAAGCCGGCTCGACCTTCACCTCGCACACCCCGGCGGGCGAGCTCGTCGTCGATCTCGAGACTCGTTCCGCGCGCTGGCTGCCGGCGTAGTCAGGGCCCAAAGCCAGCCAGGTTGGCACCGGGGCGGCGCGACACGCCGAGCGTGCCCGCCGCCGCGGGGCCAAGACCAGCGAACTCAGTCTTCGGCTGGGGCGTTCGGCATCCGCTCGCCGATCAGGTCCATCACCGACGAGTCGGTCAAGGTCGTGACGTCGCCGAGCTCGCGGTGGTCGGCGACGTCGCGCAGCAGCCGGCGCATGATCTTGCCCGACCGCGTCTTGGGCAGCTCGGCGACGATCATGATCTGCCGCGGCTTGGCGATCGCGCCGATTTCGGTGGCGACGTGGTTGCGCAACGTTTTGACCAGCTGCTCGCCCTCGGCGTCCTCGGTCGGGCCGCCGCCACGCAGGATCACGAAAGCGACGATGCCCTGTCCGGTGGTGGGATCGGTGGCGCCCACGACCGCGGCCTCGGCGACCTGCGGGTGGGACACCAGCGCGGACTCCACCTCGGTCGTCGAGATGCGGTGGCCGGAGATGTTCATGACGTCGTCGACGCGGCCGAGCAGCCACAGGTCGCCGTCGTCGTCCTTCTTCGCGCCGTCACCGGCGAAGTAGTAGCCCTGCTCGGTGAACTTCGACCAGTACGTCTCCTTGAACCGCTCGGGGTCGCCGTAGATGCCGCGGGTCATCGACGGCCACGGCTCGGTCAGCACCAACAGCCCGCCGCCGCCGTTCGGCACCGGCTTGCCGTCGTTGTCCACGACGTCCGCGCCGATGCCCGGCAGCGCGCCGATCGCCGAACCGGGCTTGGTCGCCGAGACCCCGGGCAGCGGGCTGATCATCATCGCGCCCGTCTCGGTCTGCCACCACGTGTCCACGATGGGCGTCCGGTCGCCGCCGATGTTGGTGCGGTACCAGATCCACGCCTCCGGGTTGATCGGCTCGCCGACCGACCCGAGCAGCCGCAGCGAGGAGAGGTCGTGCGCGCCCGGCACGTCCTCGCCCCACTTCATGAACGTGCGGATCGTCGTCGGGGCCGTGTACAAGATCGTGATCTTGTACTTCTCGATCATCTCGAACCAGCGGTGCTCGTTCGGCGTGTTCGGCGTGCCCTCATACATGAACGACGTCGTCCGGTTCGCCAGCGGCCCGTACACGATGTAGGAGTGGCCGGTGATCCAGCCGATGTCCGCGCCGCACCAATACAGGTCGGCGTCCGGCTTCAGGTCGAACACCGCCCAGTGCGTGTACGCCACCTGCGTGAGGTAGCCCCCGGACGTGTGCAGGATGCCCTTCGGCTTGCCCGTCGAGCCGGAGGTGTACATGACGAACAGCGGGTGCTCGGCGTCGAAGAACTCGCACTCGTGCTCGCTCGAGGCGGAGTCGACGGCGTCGTGCCACCACACGTCGCGCCCGTCGGTCCATTCGACGTCCTGCCCGGTCCGTTTGACCACGAGCGTGTGCCGGACGTCCGGGCACTTCTGCAGCGCCTCGTCCACCGCCGGCTTCAGCGCAGCCGGCGAGCCGCGCCGGTAGCCGCCGTCGGCGGTGATCACGACCCGCGCGTCGCAGTCGGTGATCCGGTCCGACAGCGCCGTCGCGGAGAAGCCGCCGAAGATCACCGTGTGCGGGGCGCCCAGCCGCGCGCAGGCGAGCATCGCGACGACTGTCTCCGGGATCATCGGCATGTAAATCGCGATGAAGTCGCCGGACCGCACGCCCAGGTCGGTCAGCGCGTTGGCCGCCTTGCAGACCTCGTCCTTGAGCTCGGCGTAGGTCAGCGCACGGGTCTCCCCCGGCTCGCCCTCCCAGTGGTACGCCACCTGGTCGCCGTGGCCGTCGGCGACGTGCCGGTCGAGGCAGTTGTAGGCGACATTGAGCCGGCCGCCGACGAACCACTTGGCGAACGGCGCGTCGGACCAGTCGAGGACCTCAGTCCACTCCTGCTCCCACGCCAGCCGCTGCGCCTGCTCGGCCCAGAACGCCAGCCGGTCCTTCGCGGCATGGTCGTATGCCTCCTCGCGCACGTTGGCCTGGTCGGCGAACTCCTTTGCCGGCGGGAAGCGGCGATCCTCGTGCGACAGGTTGGACAGTGTTTCGCTCATGTCTCGAACCTAGTTCCGCGCGACAGTGGGGCAAAGCATGCGTTCACCGGGCGAAGACCGGCAGGACGACGCGCTTGAACGTGGCGTTGGTGACGCCGGCGAAGCTCGCGTACCAGGCGAGCACCGCGGTCACCAGGCCGAGCCAGCCGCCCGTCTTCGTCCACCCCGTCGACGCGTCGTAGGCGCCGATGCACAGGAACAGGAACGTGAACGCCAGCGCCAGGAACACCGCCGCCACGGCCAGCGTGGTCCTCAGCGACGCGATGAGCATGTAGAACGTGAAGATCGTCCAGACGAGCAAGAACGTGCCCACCGCGTGGTTGATGTCGGTCGCGGTGGCCTTAGCCGCCACCATGGCGGGCACGCCGTGGGTGACGAACCACCAGAAGGCGAGCCAGAAGGCGCCGAACGAGCTGAAGGCCGTCGCGCCGAAGGTGTTGCCCTTCGCGAACTCCCACATGCCGGCAAGCAGCTGCGCGATGCCCCCGTAGAAGATCGCCAACCCGAACACGCCCGCCTCGACGGTGCCGTGCAGCAGGTCCGCGTTGACCGCGGACAGGAAGAACGTGGTGGCGGCGAACGCCGCGAGGCCCAACGGCCCCGGATCGGAGATCGAGGCGCCAAACCCGGGAGCAGAGCTCGGCGCGCTGGCGGTTTCGGCGGCATGCTGCGACATTGCAGGTCCTCCTTAAGTAGGACATCGTCCGTTTTGCCTACTCAAGTTGCCAGTGACCCGCGTCACATGCAAGGGCCCTCGATCGGCCCGGTCTCAGCTAACGACCGGGTGCGTCTGCGCGAACAGCTGGCGCAGCCCGCGCATCTTCTCGACCGCGAGCTCGCGGTCCATCCGCTGCACCGCGTAGAGGGCGAGCACCTCGTCGCCCGGCAGCACCAGCCGCGCGAACCGCGCCTTGCGCGGGAACTCGACGGCGACGACCGCGGCCCACGGGATCTTGCGGTAGTCGCCGAGGTACCCGCGCGCGTAGACGGCCTCGGCGTCGGCGCGCAGCCTCGGCCGGGCCGGCAGCCGAAGCCCGCCGGCGACGATCAACCCGACGACGACGGTGAACAGCTGGTCCTTGTAGCCGAACACCGCGCCGGCGTTGTCCCGGCGCATCAACAGCGCGACGACGACGAAGGCGGCCAGCGCGACGCCCGCAGCCGCGTTCGCGATCACCGCGGTGCGCCGCGGCCGAGCAGTCAGGACGATCTCGCTCACAGCCGACACGCCGCGATCGACGTGACGAGGATGCCGCGCGCGCCGAGTTCCCACAGCTCGTCCATCACGGCGTTTGTGTCGCGGCGTGGCACCATCGAGCGCACCGCCGACCAGCCGTTCTCGTGCAGCGGAGAGACGGTCGGCGATTCGATGCCGGGCGTGATCGCGACGGCCTTCTCGACCAGGTCGTCGGAGATGTCGTAGTCCATCAGCACGTACTGCCGAGCGATGATCACCCCCTGCAGCCGGCGGACCAGCTGCTCCACGCGCGGCGTTGCGGGGGCGCCGGCCGCCTGGATCAGCACCGCTTCGCTGGTGAGCAGCGGCTCGCCGAAGACGTCGAGCCCCGCGTTGCGCAGCGTCGTGCCGGTGGACACGACGTCGGCGATCACGTCCGCGACGCCCAGCCGCACCGAGGTCTCGACGGCTCCGTCGAGGCTGATCACCTCGGCGGTCAGGCCGCGCTGGGCGAGATAGGCGCGGACCACCCCCGGATACGCCGTGGCGACGCGTTTGCCGGCGAGGTCGTCGACGGACATGCCGGCGTCGACCTTCGCGGCGAAGCGGAACGTCGAGCCGGCGAAGCCGAGCGGCAGGATCGCCTCGGCGGGCGCGCCGGAGTCCAGCAAGAGGTCCTGGCCGGTGATGCCGACGTCGAGTTGGCCGGACCCGACGTAGATCGCGATGTCGCGCGGGCGCAGGAAGAAGAACTCGGTGTCGTTGTCGGCGTCGAGCAGGACGAGCTCGCGGGGGTCGGCGCGTTGACGGTAGCCGGCCTCGACCAGCATCTGGCTGGCCGGCTCGGACAGCGATCCCTTGTTCGGGACGGCGATGCGAAGCATGGGCTTCCTCGTTGACGGGCGATCAGGAACTTAGCCGACCGGCTAGAGATGTCGGTACACGTCCTCGAGCGTGATGCCCTTGCCGAGCATGATCACCTGGACACGGTAGAGTAGCTGGCTGATCTCCTCGGCCGCCCGCTCAGCGGATTCGTGCTCGGCCGCCAGCCACACCTCGGCGGCCTCCTCGACGACCTTCTTGCCCTGCTCGTGCACGCCGGCGTCGAGCGCGGCGACGGTGCCGGAGCCGGCGGGCCGCTCGCGCTGCCGGTCGGTGAGCTCGGCGAACAGCTGGTCGAAGGTTTTCATCTCGAGGCGAGGGTACCGGCGCGGGCTGGCCCGGCTCAGTTGTCGGCCCGGCTCAGCTGTCGGCCCGGCGCGCTCCGCCCTCGGCGCGGCGCAACCGGTGGCCACGCAGGTGGTGGTAACCGCGCACCGACACCGGGCGCAGCGCTTTCAGCGTGTACCGGGGGCTCTCGCGCAGCGCGGCCGACATCCCCTCGTCGACCAACACCGACCCGGTGCGGGCGAGCGACGTCAGCCGGCTGGCGATGTTGACGGTCTGGCCGTAGACGTCGCCGAGGCGGCTGACGACGTCGCCGAACGCGACGCCGGCCCGCAGCTGCGGAAGATCGCCGCCGGCGGCCTCGACGAGCGCGAGGGCGATCTCGGCCGCCGAGCTCGGGTCGTCGGCGACGAACAGCACCTCGTCGCCGATCGTCTTGACGATCTGGCCCTGGTTCGACCCGACGATGTCGGTCGCGATGGTCTCGAACGAGCCGAGCACCCGGCGCAGGTCGTGCTCGGACGAGTGGCGGGTGAACGCCGTGAAGTCGGCCAGGTCGGCAAACCCGACGGCCATCTGCGATTCGGCGCGCTGGTCGGCGATCGCGCCGGACGCGGCCCGGGCGAAGTACGCGGCCAGCTGCCGGCGCCACACGTACTCGTGCAGCTCGCCGACCATGGGCGTCAGCTGCTCCATCAGCGCGATGACGCCGTCGCCGCCGTTCGCCGTCAGCAGATCCGGTTCGCGGGCGACCATCTCCATGGTGATCTGCCCCTGCCAGGACGCCAACCGGGCGAACGTCTGGCCGATGATGCGCGTCATGGCGTGCAAGACGTCGTCGTCGACGCCCGCGAGCTCTTTGAACTTCGCGACGTTGCGCAGCGCCGCGATGTCGGCGGCGGCGAAAACTCGGGAGTCGTCGTCGACCGCGGCGAAGCCGAGGGCTCGCCACAGGATGCGCGCTTCGTCCAACGACAGCCCGGACTGCTCCGCGACCTCGTGCCGGGTGAACTCACGCTCGCCGTCGAGCAGGTGCTGGTCGACCTTGGCGATGAGCTCGCCGAGGCCGCCGGCCGCCGGCGCGTCTGGCGCTTCGCTTGCGTCTGGCGCTTCGCTTGCGTCGGGCGCTTCGCTTGGGTCTGGCACGGCTGCTCAGGTGGTGTGCACGACCAGGACGTCGACCGGCGAATGCCGCACGACGTCCTGCGGCACCGAGCCGATGAGCCGCCCGGCCAGCGTGTTCAGGCCGCGGTTGCCCACGACCAGCAGGTCCGCGCCGAGCTCGCCGACCAACGCGATCAGCGACTCGGCGGCCTTGCCCGGCAGGGCGCGGGTGTCGATGGCGACGTCCACCGCGCCGGCGCCGACAGCGTGGTCGCGCGCCCGGCCGAGGGAGTCCTCCGCGGGCGCCGAGCCCACGACCTGGTAACCCTCGTCCTTCAACACGTCCTGGGCGGCCGGGTCTGGCTTCTCGGGCGCGTACGCGCACGCGATCACGAGCGCGGCGTGCGCGTCCTGCGCCAGCACGGCGGCGCGTTCGACGGCGCGGTACGAGGTCTCCGAGCCGTCGGTGCCGACGACTACCGTCCGGTAACCAGCCATGGCGAAACCATAGCGGCCATCCCGGTCAGCGCCGGTCAGGGTCGGTCAGCGCCGGTCAGGGTCGGTGGTAGCCCGCGAGCGCGCGCGCCGCGGCGATCGCGGCGGTGGCGGCCTCGTGGCCCTTGTCCTCTGCCGAGCCGGGCAGGCCGGCCCGGTCGAGCGCCTGCTGCTCGTCGTCGCAGGTGAGCACGCCGAACCCGACGGGCACGCCGGTGCGCACCGACACCGCGGTGAGGCCCTGGGTCGCGGCGTCGCAGACGTAGTCGAAGTGCGGGGTGCCGCCGCGGATCACGACGCCGAGCGCGACCACCGCGTCGACGGGCTCGGTCGTCACCCGCGCCGCGGCGACGGGCAGCTCGAACACGCCCGGCACGCGCAGCTCCACGACGTCCGTCACGCCTGCCTCACGCAGCGCGCGACGCGTGCCGTCCACCAAACCATCCATCACGGTTTGGTGCCACTGGCTGGCCAGCACCACCACGGACAGGCCGCGACCGTCGGCTCGCAGGTCGGGCGCGCCGTGCCCTGCCATTAGGCGCCGTCCTCGAGGATGAAGTCGGGGTCGTGGCCCATCCGATCGCGCTTGGTCTCCAGGTAACGCAGGTTGTGCGGATTGGCGTGCACCGGCAACGGCTCGCGGCCGGTGATGTGCAGCCCGTACCCCTCGAGGCCGGCGCGCTTGGCCGGGTTGTTGGTGAGCAGGCGCATCGAGCGGACGCCGAGATCGACCAGAATCTGCGCGCCCGTGCCGTAATCGCGCGCGTCGGCGGGCAGGCCGAGCTCGAGGTTGGCGTCGAGGGTGTCGCTGCCGGCGTCCTGCAGCTGGTAGGCCTGCAGCTTGTGCAGCAGGCCGATGCCCCTGCCCTCGTGGCCGCGGATGTAGAGGACGACGCCGCGGCCCTCGCGCGCGACGGCGGCGAGCGCGGCGTCCAGCTGTGGCCCGCAGTCGCAGCGCAGCGAGCCGAACACGTCGCCGGTGAGGCATTCGGAGTGCACGCGGACCAGCACGTCCTCGCCCGCGCCGAGCTCGCCGAAGACGAACGCCACGTGCTCGCGCTCGTCATAGCTCGAGGAGTAGCCGACCGCGGTGTACTCGCCGTAGCGCAGCGGCACCCGCGCCTGCACCTCGCGCTGGACGAGCTTTTCGAACCGGCGGCGGTAGGCGATCAGGTCGGCGATGGAGATCATCGCGAGATCGTGCTCGTCGGCGAACACGCGCAGCTCCTCGCCGCGCGCCATGCCGATCGGGTCCTTCTCGCTGACGACCTCGCAGAGCACCGCGGCCGGGTGCAGACCGGCGAGCCGGGCGAGGTCGACCGCGGCCTCCGTGTGGCCCGGCCGGCGCAGCACGCCGCCGTCCTTGGCGCGCAACGGCACGACGTGGCCCGGGCGGGAGAACGCGGTGGCGTCGGCTTTGGGGTCGGCCAGCAGCCGGATGGTGCTTGCGCGGTCGGCCGCGGAGATGCCGGTGGAGACGCCTTCGCGGGCGTCGACCGTGACGGTGTAGGCGGTGCCGCGGCGGTCCTGGTTGGTGTGGAACATCGGCGGCAGCTCGAGCCGGTCGGCGTCGGCCTCGGTGACCGGCACGCAGATGTAGCCGGAGGTGTAGCGCACGGTGAACGCGACGAGCTCAGGCGTCGCCAGCTCGGCGGCGAAGATCAGGTCGCCCTCGTTCTCGCGGTCCTCGTCGTCGATGACCACAACCGGTCGACCGGCCTTGATGTCGGCGACCGCGCGGTCGATCGAGTCGAGCCGCAACGTGCTCATGGCCGGGTCTCCAGTAGTCGCGCGACGTATTTGGCGAGCACGTCGACCTCCAGGTTCACCGAGTCGCCGGCCGCCTTGGTCCCGAGGGTGGTCGCCCGCAACGTCTCGGGGATGAGGCCGACTTCGAACCAGTCCGGGCCGACGCCGGTGACGGTCAGCGAGACGCCGTCGATCGCCACCGAGCCCTTCTCGGCGACGAAGCGGGCGAGTTCGGCGGGCAGGCCGAACCGGACGGCCTCCCACTCGTTGCCGGTTGTGCGGGAAACCACGACCCCGATGCCGTCGACGTGGCCCTGCACGACGTGGCCGCCGAGCCGGGTGTCGGCGCGCACGGCGCGTTCCAGGTTGACGCGGTCGCCGGCCGCGAGGCCGCCGACCACCGAGCGCTTGAGGGTCTCGCCCATGACGTCGAAGTCGATCGCGGTCGACTCGCCGGCCTGCCAGCCGACGACGGTGAGGCAGACGCCGTTCACCGCGATGGACGCGCCGTGCGCGAGGTCGTCGGCGACGGCCGCGGCGCGCACGTGCAGCACCGCCGAGTCCCCGCGCAGCTCCAGATCGACGACCTCGCCGACCTCTTCGATGATTCCGGTGAACACCGCTACTCCTCCGTCGCCTGCTCGGCCCAGCGGGGCCGGGCGACCACTTTGACGTCGTTGCCAGTGCGCGACACCGACTCGACCTCCAACACGGCCGCGTCGACCAGTGTTCCGATGCCCGCCTCGCCCAGCGCGTTCGGGCCCGCGCCGAGCAGCAGCGGGGCGAGGTAGGCGACCACCTCGTCGACGCAATGGTCCTCGAGGAACGCCCCGGCGAGCGTCGGGCCGCCCTCCAGCAGCACGTGTCGCACACCGCGGTCGAACAGCGCCTTCAGCGCGAACCGCGGCACCGCGGTGTCCAGGATCAGCGTCTCGGCCGCCGAATCGAGCACCCGGCCGTCGTGCACCCGGTGCCGGCGGTCGAGCACCACCCGCAACGGCTGCTGGTCGGCCAGGGTTTCCCCGAGCCGCGCGGTCAGCTGCGGGTCGTCGGCGAGGACCGTGCCGCTGCCGACGACGATCGCGTCGACGGTCGCGCGCAGCAGGTGCGCGTCGGCTCGCGACGGGGCGGAGGAGATCCAGCGCGAGGTCGAATCGGCGGCGGCGACCCGGCCGTCGAGGGTGGCGGCGAACTTCCAGGTGACGAACGGGCGCCCGGTGCGCACGGCGTGCAGCCACGGCCGGAGCGCCCCGCTGGCGGCGGCGTGCTCCTCAACGCCGCCCACGACGTCCACGCCGGCCTCGCGCAGCACGCTCGCCCCGCCGGCGGCGGCCGGGGTCGGGTCGTCCACGGCGTAGACGACCCGCGCGACGCCGGCCGCCCGCAGCGCCTCGGTGCACGGGCCGGTGCGGCCGGTGTGCGCGCACGGCTCGAGGGTGACGACAGCGGTGCTGTCGCGCGCCTCGTCGCCGGCCTCGGCCAACGCGCGGATCTCGGCGTGCGGGCCGCCGGCGGGCGCGGTCGCGCCCTCGCCGGCGAGCTCGCCGGCCGGCGTCAGCACCACGGCGCCGACCGCGGGGTTGGGGCTGGTGCGGCCGCGGACGGTCTCGGCCAGGGCCAGCGCCCGGTGCATGGCGGCCAGCTCGGTGTCGGTGACGGCCATCGTCTCAGCCCGGCATGGCGCGGCGGGCCCGGGCGCGCAGCGCCTCGACCGCCGCGCCCGGATCGTCCGCGCTGAACACCGCGGAGCCGGCGACGAAGACGTCGGCGCCCGCCGCGGCGGCCGCCTCGATGGTGTCCGCGTCGATGCCGCCGTCGACCTCGATGAACAGCCGCAGGTGCCCGCTGCGCACCTCCTCGCGCGCCCGGCGGACTTTCGGCAGCACCTCGGCCATGAACTCCTGGCCGCCGAAGCCAGGCTCGACCGTCATCACCAGGAGCGTGTCGAACTCGCGCAGCACGTCGAGATAGGGGTCCAGCTCGGTCGCCGGCTTGATCGACAGCCCGGCGAGCGCCCCGGCCGCGCGGATCGCCCGGGCGGTCGCGACCGGGTCCTTCGCCGCCTCGATGTGGAAGGTGACGTTCGCCGCGCCTGCCTCGGCGTAGGCCGGGGCCCAGCGGTCGGGATCCTCGATCATCAGGTGGCAGTCGAGCGGCAGGTCGGTGGCGGCGTGCAGGCTGCGCACCACGGGCAGCCCGATCGTCAGGTTGGGCACGAAGTGGTAGTCCATGACGTCGACATGCAGCCAGTCGGCGCGCTCCACGGAGTCCGCGGCGTCGGCGAGGCGGGCGAAGTCGGCGGACAGAATGCTCGGCGCGATCATCGGCTCGATCATCGCCCTGTCGCCCCTTCAGTCACCAGCCGCAGTCTAATGACGGCGTTGCGCGGCGGCCGTCCACTCCGCGACCCGGCGCTCCCGGTGCCGCCGCTCGGCCGCCGGCGCCGGTGCGGCCAGCGACTCGCGCGCGGCGTCCGCCGCAGCCGCGAGCTGCCCGGCGCGCGCGAGCAGCTCGCTGCGCACGGCCTCCCGGCGCGGATGCGACGCGACGTCGTCGAGCGCGCGCAGCCCTGCGGTCGCGCCGTCGGCCTCGGCCAGCGCAACGGCGCGGGCCAAGCGCACCGACGACGTCGGTCGCACGGTGAGCAGCAGGTCGTAGAGCCGGACGATCTCGCGCCAATCCGTCGTGTCGCAGCTGCCGGCCACGGCGTGCTCGGCCGCGACGGCCGCCTCCAACTGATAGGCGTCGGCGAGGCCGGCAGTGCGGCGCAGCGAGTCTGCCAGCAGCTGGCGGCCTTCCTCGACGGCTGCGCGATCCCACAGCGAGCGGTCCTGGTCGGCCAGCAGGACAACCTCGCCGGCGGCGAGGCGCGCGGGCCGGCGGGCCTCGGTCAGCAGGATCAGCGCCAGCACCGCCGCGGGCATCGGCTCGTCCGGCAGCAGGTCGTGGACGAGCCGGGCGAGCCGGCGCGCCTCGACACAGCCGTCGACGTCGCTGAGCTCGGCGCCGCTCGCCGTGTGCGCGGCGGTGTAGGCGGCGTGCACCACGGCGCACACCCCCGCCAGCCGCGCGGGCAGCTCGGCGTCGCCCGGCACGCGGTACGGGATCGCCGCACGGGCGATCTTGGCCCGCGCCCGCGTGAGGCGCTTGGCCACGGCCGGCTCGCCGGTCAGCAGCACGTCGGCGATCTGCGCCGGGCTGAGCCCGCAGAGCACCCGAAGCGCCAGCGGCACCTGCGCCTCGAGCGACAGCGCCGGGTGGCAGCACACGAACAACAACCGCAGCTGGTCGTCGCGCACCACGCTGTCCGGCACCTCGGCCGGCTCGTCCTGCGTCGTCAGCGCCATCGCGCTCGCGTCCCGTTCCCTGTCCCGGCGCTGGCTCTCCCGGCGGACGATGTCGATTGCCGCGCGTCGCGCGGCGACGGTCAACCACGCGCGCGGCTGGTCGGGGACGCCGCTGCGGGGCCAGTCGCGTAGCGCCCGGACAGCGGCCTCCTGCACCGCGTCCTCGGCCAGCTGCAGGTCGCCGACCGTCCGGACGAGGGTCGCGAGCAGGCGCGCGCCCTCGACCCGGACGGTCTGCGCCAGCTCGCCGGCGGCGTCGGTCACCCGCCGAAGTCCACGACCGGTCGCACCTCGACGGCGCCGTCCCAGGCGGCCGGCAGCTGCGCGGCGATGGCGATGGCCGCGTCCAGGTCGTCGGCTTCGACGAGGTAGAAGCCGGTCAGCGCCTCCTTGGTCTCGGCGTACAGCCCGTCGCTGGTGACGACGTCGCCGCCGCGGGCCCCGACGACACGCACCGTGGTGGCTGTGCTCGTCGGATGCAGGGCGGCCCCGCCGCGGATCACGGCGGCGTTCTCCTCGCCGAAGCGGTTGTAGTCGGCCATGACGCCGTCTGCCAGCTCGGCCGGCTCGATGTCGGGGCCGTAGATCAGCGCTGCGTACTGCGGCATGTCGGTGCTCCCTCTCTCTGATCGGGTCGTTCGCCCGATCTCACCAGAAGGACGAACGGAAAGCGCCGGAGAGGACACCCGAAAGCCGCCTGAACGGTCGACGTCTCGCGTCTTGCCAAGTCCGGCACACTTTTACGAGTGCCGGCCTACGAACGTCCGTCGCGGACTGCGCTGTGCTGGGTCTTGGCTTCCTGCGGTGTTCGCGCGGGGAGCGTGCTCGCGGTGATGTGTGCGCCCATGCGCGCCTGGGCTGACCGGCGCTGAACTACGCTCAAGCCCTTTCGGGTTCGCTTGGAACCTCCAGCGAGGTAGAGGTCAGCGGATGTCGCAGCCGGCAGCCAACCTCCCTGAGACGTGGTCCAGCTTGGCCTCCTGGTACGACTCGCTGCTGGTCGCCGGGAGCGGACCGCACGAGACCGCCGTCGCGTGCCTGGTCGACCTGAGCCCCAAGCCACGCCGCTGCTGGCCGACCAGCAACCCGTTTACGCGCGCGTGCCGATCTTCCTCGGCGTCCGAGCCACGGCTGCGTATCCACATCGAGCTGGAGCCGCTCTCGGGACACCGTGGCGCTGGAAGGCGCGGGAGACAGGTTGCTGCTCAGCCGGCACGGCCGGCGGCCCGGCCGAGCCCGGCTTCGCGGGCCCGGACGATCGCCTGGGCCCGGTCGCCGACCTGCAGCTTGGCGAAGATGTTGGAGACGTGGTTGCGAACGGTCTTCACCGTCAACCCGAGCTCACGCGCGATGTCGGGGTTGCCGCGGCCCTGGGCGATCAGCTCGAGCACCTCCCGTTCGCGATCGGTGAGCCCGGTGAACGGCAGCGCGGCGTCGCGCCCGGCGGCGAAGTAGCTGATCAACCGCTTGGCGAGCGCCGGACCGAAGACGGCGTTGCCGCGTCCGACTGCCCGCACCGCGTGCACGATGTCGGCCTGGTCGGCCTCCTTGAGCAGGTAGCCGCGGGCGCCGGCGCGCATGGCCTGGAAGACGTTCTCGTCCTCGTCGAACATGGTGAGAATCAGGACCCCGATGTGCGGGCTCTCGCCGACGATCCGCCGGGTGGCCTCGATGCCGTTGAGATCGGGCATGTTGACGTCCATGAGCACGACGTCGGGCTGGTGCTCCCGGGCCGCGTCGACGGCCTGGGCGCCGCTCGCGACGTCGGCGATGACCTCGATCCCGGGCAGCGTGCTCAACGCGACGCGCAGCCCGTCGCGAAACATCGGGTGGTCATCGGCGAGCAGCACGCGCACCGTCTCGTCGTCGGCTGACGTCACCGGGCACCGTCGATCGGGATGCGCACCGACACCTGCGTGCCGTCGATCTCCGGGCGCGTCACGATCCGCAGCGTGCCGCCCAGCTCCTCGGCGCGTTCGGACATCGACGAGGTGCCCACACCGGGGCGCCAGCCAGCCGGCAGCCCCGTGCCGTCGTCGTGGACGCTGATCACCAGCCCGCAGTCGGCGTGCAGGCGGACCAGGCAGTGCCGGGCGTCGGCATGACGGACGACGTTGGTGACCGCCTCGTTGACGATCCGGTACGCGGCGACCTCGACCGCGGCGGGCAGGGCCGGCAGCGACTCGGGCGCCTGGACCGTCATGCTCGGGGCGTCGGTCGTCGACACCTCGAACCGGTCGACGCACTCACGGATCGCGCCGGCCAGACCCAACTCGTCCAGGGTCGGCGGCCGCAGCGCGTACACGAGCCGGCGGATGTCGTCGATCATCGAGCGGATGTCGCCGCGCACGTCGCCGATCAGCTCGTGGCTGCGGCCGGGTTCGGAGTCCATGACGGTGCGCGCGGCGTCGAGTTTGAGACCGGCCGCGGCCAGCTTGGGCCCCAGCCCGTCGTGCAGGTCGCGACGCAGCCGCCGGCGCTCGTTCTCCTTGACGTTCACCAGCCGCTGGCGGGACGACTGCAGGTCGGCGGACAACCGAACCGCGTGCACGACCGCGCCGGCCTGCCGGCCGAGGTCGGCGAGCAGGCGCCGTTCGGCCCGGTCGAGCTGGGCGCCGCGCCGGGCCTCGACGAGCATGGTCGCGACGGTGCGACCCTGATAGGTGAGCAATTGCTCCACGGCCGGCCCGGGCCCGCGCTGGCCGGTCTCGGCGAGCAGCGCTCCGTCCGAGCCGACGATCGCGGCGTAGGGCAGGTCGAGGGCCTTGCGGACGGCGTCGATCACCACCGCGGACTCGCCGTGGCCGACCTGTTCCAGACGCTGGCCCAGCTCGGTCATCGCGCCGTAGGGGTTGCGGCGGTTGCCGTACACGAGGCGGTCGACGCGTCGCTGCACCAAAGCCCGCACGGGCGAGAACGCGACCGCGACCAGCGCCGTCGCGATCAAGCCCGGGCCCGGACGCGTCCGTTCCCCGAAGACGAGGTCGGCCAGCGCGATGACACCCACATAGGCGCCGACGACGAGCGACGTGAGCGCAACGAACACCAGCGTGCGGTCGATGACGACGTCGATGTCGAACAGGCGGTGCCGCAGGATCGCGACGGTGATCGCGGCGGGCAGCAGACACTGCATCACAGCGCTGTCCGGCACCGCGAAGCGGTTGGCGGGAATGAACTCCGTCGCCAGTTCGATCGCGGCGAGGACGCCGGCGAACACCACCCACTTCAGCTGCTGCCGCCGCTCGCCGGACGAGCGCCGATAGCGCGCGACGAGTATGGCGATCGCCAGCGGCAGGGTCGCGATCGCGGCGAACTCCCCCACCGTCGACGCGAGATCGGCCAGGCCGTTCGGGAACAGCTGCAGGCCGGGAGTCGCGAAGACGTGCCCGTCCACCGTCAACGGCTCCTCGGTCGTGAACAGGAAGCCGAACTCGCCGACGACGAACCCGACCACCGAGAACCCGACTGCCAGCCGTGCCCCGCGCGAGACCGACTCGAGATCGGGGAACAGCATGAGCGCGATCGGGATCGACGGGACGATGTACAGCGAGTCGCAGATCCAGCCGACCCAGAGCCACCCCGGCACGTCCGCCCCGTGGTAGCCGAGCACCAGGTACTCCCGGCCCGCGGCGCACAGCGACTCGCAGAGGCAGAACGTGGCGAACAACCAGCCGATCGGGTTGGCCGGGATCCGGCGCAGCAGCAGGACGGCCGGGGGCAGGGCCGCGAGCGCCATCGTCACGTTCGCATACCACCACGACGTGATGTCGGTGCCGCCGTTGTGCAGGTGGAGCACGACGGCGGCCGCCGACGCCACCGGCACGAGCACGAGCAGGCCGCGGGCGGCCAGGACCCCGGCGCGGTGCGGGGTCGCGCGCAGCTCCCCCGGCGTGGGCGGCGCCCCGTCCAGCGCGGTCATGGCGATCATCGAAGCATCCGACCTGTCCACTGTCATCAGCCCTCGACTCGGTCGCGCGGTATGGGCGGAACGTCGCGATCAGCCGGTGGGACGTCGGGTCACTTGGCGGTGAAGGTTCCGACGAGGCCGGCGTTGATGTCGGCCACCGGGGTCTTGCCGGACGTCGAGAAGTAGGCGTACCGGCCCGGACGGAAGGTGACGTCGAGGTAGGCGGTGGCGCCCGGCGCGACCATGCTGACCCCGCCGTCGATCGCGCCGGAGCATCCGTCGATCGGCTTGTCCGCGCTGAAGTTCTTCAGGTAGCACCCGGTGAAGGCCAGCGCGGACAGCCGGCCGACGGCGAGCAGGGTGAGGTCGTGCGGCGCCTTGCCCGCGTTGTGCACCGCGAATACGCCGCCGGCGGAGAAGTTCGCGGGCAGGGTGATGCCGGTGTCCCTGAGCTCGACGGCGCCGACCGTCGTCGGCGCCGTGTTCGACGGGGCGCCGGCCACCGTGAACTCGCCGACCATGCCCCTTGTCGCCTGGAAGCCGCCGCCCGCGGCGGGCAGGAACGAGAACACCGCGTAGTGGCCGGCGGCGAGCCGCACCGTGACCGCGTCCGTCCGCTTCGCGCCGAGCGCCACCGGGCCCGACAGCTCGACGTCCGGGTTCTGGACGAGCTTGGCCGAGGCGCTGTCCGGATTCTTCGAGGCCAGCGCGCGCTTGACCTGCGCCAGCGTCACGCCGGGCTTGAGCAGCGCCATGGTGGTCTCGTGCAGCGCGGTGTCTTCGTTGTCGACCTTGATCGTGACGAGCCCGGGACGCGGCGTCCCGGAGATCGAGTACGCCAGGTGGTGCTCGACGATGTCGAGCACGTTCGCCGGCCCGTCAGCCCGCGGCGCGGGCGACGTACTCGGCGTGCTGGACGTGCTGGACGTGCTGGACGTGCTGGACGTGCTGGACTTCGGGTCCTTCGCGGCCGGGTGCGAACTGCTGCAGCCGGCGGCGCCGACCAGCAGGGCAATTCCGACGGCGACAGCCCGGAAATACCCGGCGCGCGCGCAGCGAGGCCCCAAGGACAGGTTCATGACAGTTCTCCACATCGTCGACATCCAGACATGGAGGACCTTCGAGGCCGGGCCGTCCCGACCGCATGAGGCAACTGACCCGAGCCGTCCGGGATTGCTGCAGCACGGCGGGTCAGCCGCGCAGCAGCGCGCAGAACATGGCGTCGGTGCCGTGCCGGTGCGGCCAGAGCTGGACGGTCGGGCCGGCGCCCAGATCGGCAGCGCCGCCGAACAGCGGACGCGCGTCGATGAGGTCGTGCCCGCCGGCGCTCGCGACGACCTCGGCCGTCTCGGCCAGGTGCGGCGAGCAGGTGACATAGGCGACGACGCCGCCCGGCCGCACCAGGCGCAGCGCCGCGGCGAGCAGGTCGCGCTGCAGCTGCTGCAGCTCGATGAGGTCGTCTGCGGTGCGTCGCCAGCGCGCCTCGGGACGGCGGCGCAGCGCGCCCAGTCCGGTGCACGGCGCGTCCACCAGGATCCGGTCGAAGCCGTCCGCGCGTGGCGGGTAGCTGCGGGCGTCGCCGACCCGGACGTCGACGTGCCAGTGCCCGGTCACCGAGCGGACCAGCTCGGCGCGGTGCGCGCGCAGCTCGTTGGCGCGCAGCCCGGCGCCGCGCTGCGCGGCCAGGCCGGCGAGCAGGGCGGCCTTGCCGCCCGGCCCGGCGCAGAGGTCCAGCCACTCCTCGTCGCGGCCCTCGATCGGGGCGGCGGCGAGCGCGAGCGCGCACAGCTGGCTGCCCTCGTCCTGGACGCCGGCGCGTCGCTCGCGGACCGCCGCCGCACCGGCCGGGTCGCCGCCGGCCATCCGCACCGCGTACGGCGAGTAAGGGCCGGGCTCGCCGCCCACCTGGTCGAGGAGTTCGGCGCGCTCGCTGCGGCCCGGCCACGCGACCAGGTGGGTGCTCGGCCGGACCTCGTCGGCCTCGAGCGCCCGGGCGGTCTCGGCGAGCTGGCCGTCGAGGTCGTCGCCGAGCGCGGCGGCGAAGGCGGCGACGATCCAGTCCGGGTGCGCCGTTCGCACCGCGAGCGTCCGCAGCCGGCCGCCGCCGGCGGACAGCTCGTCGGCCCAGTTGGCCCAATCGCGCGCGGACACCTTGCGCAGCACGGCGTTGACGAAGCCGCCGGCCCGGCCCTGGCCGACCGCGTGCGCCAGGTCGACCGTCGTCGCGAGCGCCGCGTGCGGCGGGATACGGGTACGCAGCAGCTGGTAGGCGCCCAGCCGCAGGACGTCGAGCACCTCGGGCTGGACGTCGGCGAGCGGCCGGTCCGCGCAGCGCCCGAGAATCTCGTCGAGCGTGCCGGCGGCGCGCAGCGTGCCGTAGCCGAGCTCGGTGGCCAACGCGGCGTCCCGGCCGCCGAGCCCGCGGTCGGCGAGCAGCCGGGGCAGCAGCAGGTTGGCGTAGGCGCCGTCCGCGGCGACGCCGCGCAGCAGCTCGTAGGCGGCCAGCCGCGCTGGATCGACGGCGGCCCGCGGCCGCGGGGTCGCCGGTCGGGCCGCCCGGACCGGCCTGGCGCCGGGCCGGGCGGAGCGCCGCCCGCGGCTGCCGCCGCGACCGCTGGCTGAGCCGCCTCCGGAGCCGCCTCCCGAGCCGCCGCGACCGGCCGGCCCCGCGACGTGCCGGTCAGCCAAGGCGCTCGCCCGCCGCCGGGCGAGCGCCGCGCGCCCAGTCCGCCGCCGGCAACGGCCGCTTGCCCGCAGGTTGGACGGTGGTGAGCTCGACGTCCAGCGAGCCGGTGCCGACCGACACCGCGGACCTCTCGACGAGCAGCTCGCCGGGCGCGAGGTCGCGGGCGACCTTCAGCCGCAGCGGGCCGACCTTCACCCGCTCGCCGCGAAACATTGTCCACGGCCCCGGGGCCGGCGTGCAGGCGCGGGATTGCCGTTCGAGGTGCCGGCCGGGTTGTGCCCAGTCCAGCCGGGCGTCGGCAACGGTGATCTTCGGCGCCAGCGACACGCCGTCGGCCCGTTGCGGGCGCGCCTCGAGCGTCCCGTCGGCGATGCCGTCCATCGTCGCCGCCAGCAGCCCCGCGCCGCTGACCGCCAGCCGCGCGAGCAGGTCGCCGGCGGTGTCGGCGGGGCGGACGGTCTCGGTCACGACGCCGTAGACCGGACCGGTGTCCAGCCCTTGCTCGATCAGGAAGGTGGACGCGCCGGTGACCTCGTCGCCGTGCAGCAGCGCGTGCTGCACCGGCGCGGCGCCCCGCCACGCGGGCAGCAGCGAGAAGTGCAGGTTCACCCAGCCATGCCGCGGAACGGCCAGCGTCGCCGGGCGCAGCAGCGCGCCGTAGGCGACGACGGCGCAGCAGTCCGGCGCCAGGGCGGCGAGCTCGGCGAGGAAGTCCGGGTCGGCCGGCCGGTCCGGGGTCAACACCGGGACGCCCGCCTCGGCGGCGAGCGCGGCGACCGGCGAGGCGGCCACCGTCCGGCCGCGGCCGGCGCGGGCGGCAGGCCGGGTGAGCGCGGCGACGACCTCGTGGCGCGGCGAGTCGAGCAGGGCGCGCAGCGCGGGCACTGCGGGCGCCGGCGTGCCGGCGAAGACCAGCCTCACCGGCGCTCCGGGTGCGGGCGGGCCCTCATCGGCCGGCGGCCGCGCCGGGGTGCGGGCTGACCTTGACGACAGGGCGCGCGCCGCCAGCCCAGTCCGCCTCTCGGATCGCCCGCAGGGCCGCCTTGCGGGTCTCCGCGTCGAGGCGGTCGACGAATAGCACGCCGTCGAGGTGGTCCGTCTCGTGTTGCACGCACCGAGCGAGCATCGCGGTGCCCTCGACGGTGATCGGGTCGCCCCACATGTTCTGGCCGTGCGCCACCACGTTCGCCTTGCGGCGGCAGTCGAAGGTCAGGCCCGGGATCGACAGGCAGCCTTCGGGGCCGTCCTGCTCCTCGTCGTCCGGGAAGTGCAGGACGGGGTTGACCAGGTGGCCGGACATCGAGTCGTGCACGTTGAAGGTGAACACCCGCAGCCCGACGCCGATCTGCGGGGCGGCGAGGCCCTGCCCCGGCGCATCGGCCATCGTCTGCTCGAGGTCGGCGACGAGGATGCGCAGCTCCTTGTCGAAGTCGACTACCGGCTCGGCGGCCGTGCGCAGCACCGGGTCGCCGAACAGCCGGATGGGCTGCACGGTCACGCGCCCTCCTTCGTCGGGCGGTGACGGCGTGCTGGCCACATTGGCGACCTCGCAAGCTCGGTCACGCGCCCTCCTTCGTCGGGCGGTGACGGCGTGCTGGCCACATTGGCGACCTCGCAAGCTCGGTCACGCGCGGCCGTCCTGTCGTCGCGACACGTGGCGAGTCTAACTATGGGACCGGGATGCGGTCGGCTCCCGTCGATAGTTAGGATGGCTAACGAACGAAGGGACCACCGTGCATTCTCCAGACGCCCACGACCGCCGGATCGCGCTGTCCGTGACGACGGTCGGCATCCTCGCGGCGACGCTGAACTCCTCGATCCTGCTGATCTCGCTGCCGGCGATCTTCAAGGGCCTCGGCCTCGATCCGCTGGCGCCGCAGAACATCAGCTACCTGCTCTGGATGCTGATGGGCTTCCTGCTCGTCACCGCGGTGCTGGTGGTGACCTTCGGCCGGCTCGGCGACCAGTACGGCCGGGCAAAGCTGTTCAATCTCGGCTTCCTGATCTTCACGATCGGCTCGATCGGCTGCGCGCTGGTGCCCAACAGCGGCGCGGCGGGCGCGCTGGAGATCATCCTTCTTCGGGTCGTGCAAGGCGTCGGCGGCGCGATGCTGATCGCGAATTCGACGGCGCTGATCACCGACGCGTTCCCGCCCGACAGACGCGGTTTCGCGCTCGGCGTGAACCAGGTGTCCGCGCTCGCCGGCTCGTTCCTCGGCCTGATCGTCGGCGGCGTGCTGTCGGAGTGGGACTGGCGCGCGGTGTTCTGGGTGAGCGTGCCGCTCGGCATCTGGGGCACCTGGATGGGCTACCGCACCTTGCACGACAAGCCGCGCGACCGTTCCAA
Source organism: uncultured Jatrophihabitans sp. (assembly GCF_964251945.1). Lineage (GTDB taxonomy): Bacteria > Actinomycetota > Actinomycetes > Mycobacteriales > Jatrophihabitantaceae > Jatrophihabitans. Next base: position 590,200 of record NZ_CAXULP010000001.1, on the reverse strand, counting down.
GCGGGTGACCATCGACTGGTGGGGCAACCTCACCTTCGGTGTCGGGCTGATCGCGCTGCTGGTCGGCATCGTGTACGGCCTGCAGCCCTACGGCGGGCACACCATGGGCTGGACGGCGCCCCGCGTGCTCGTCGGGCTCATCGGCGGCGTCGCGCTGCTCGTGCTCTTCGGCGTGATCGAGACCAAGGTCAGCGACCCGATGGTCGACCTCAAGCTGTTCCGGATCCGCGCGTTCGCGGCCGGGCAGACGGTCAACCTGCTCGCCTCGATGTCGCGCGGCGGGCTGCAGTTCATGCTGATCATCTGGCTGCAGGGCATTTGGCTGCCGCTGCACGGCTACAACTTCGCCGACACCCCGCTGTGGGCCGGCATCTACATGCTGCCGCTGACGCTGGGCTTCCTGATCGCGGGGCCGGCCTCCGGCGCGGTGTCCGACCGGTTCGGCGCGCGCGCGTTCGCGACCGGCGGCCTGCTGCTGACGGCGCTGACGTTCGTCGGGCTGATCGCGCTGCCGGCCGATTTCAATTACGTGCTGTTCGCCGGGTTGCTCGCGCTCAACGGCATCGGCATGGGCCTGATGGCCGCGCCAAACGCGGCGGCGATCATGAACGCGGTGCCGGCGTCCGCGCGGGGCGCGGCGTCCGGGATCCGGGCCACTGGCATGAACGCCGGCATGGTGCTGTCGATGGGCGGCTTCTTCACGCTGATGGCGGTGGGTTTGGCCAGCCGGCTGCCGGCCGCGATGGCATCCGGGCTGACGGGCGCCGGGGTGTCGGCCGCGTCCGCGCACGCGGCGTCGCAAGCCTCGCCGGTGGGGCTGTTGTTCGCGGCGTTCCTCGGCGACAACCCGATCCGCGAGCTGGTGCCCAACGCGCATGCGGCGGTCGGCAACACGATCTACAACGGGCACTTCTTCCCGAACCTGATCTCCGACCCCTTCCGGCACGGCCTGTTCATCGCGTTCAGCGCCTCGATCCTGATGCTGCTGCTGGCCGCCGGCGCGTCCCTGATGCGCGGCGAGCGGTTCGTGCACGCCGACGCGCTCGGCGAACAGCACCACGAGACGATCGGCGAGGCGGTGGCCCGCGAAGGCGACGCGCTCGCCGTGCCGGCCGCGCCCGGCGAGGACGTCGCCTACGAGGACGCGCTCGAGGCCGACGACGCGCGCGCCGCCGCTGGGCACGGCAGCGCGATGAGCTGACGCCGTCCGCCGCGGCTGGGCCAGCATTGCAATGGAGGCGCGCGCCTGCCGAACTTGTGTCATTTTCGGGCCTCTGCGCCCGAGACTGCATAAGAACGGCCGCAGGGTGCGGGTCGCGCGACTGCACGAAGTTGCGGAGCCCACGATAAGATGTGATTCTCGATGATTCAGCGGCGACGTCGAATTGGTGGGGACCCTCGATCGTGATTATCCGCAGACCACTCATTGCCGCGGCAATGGCCGGCGTAGCGCTCATCAGCGGTTGCAGTCGATCTGGGCTCATTGCTCCAGGCAGTTTGTCGGCGATTCACGCACCCACATCGCGTCACGTCTCCTCACCTCCCGATCCACCTTCGCTGGCTTCGCCGAACGAGCTCGCGTATGAGCTCGACAGATTGCGGAGCCAAAATTGGGCAGCCATCAACAACACTTCCTATAACGTCCGGTTCACGTTGCCTGAAGCTGTGCCGGCGAAGATTGAGAAACGTCGGGGCCTCAACGTCACCAGCTACACGTACGACCTGAGTCAGCTCTCCAACTCAGGGCTCATTTCGGCGACCATGTACAAGACGGCCTCGCCAACCGTCGGTAGACAGTTGCAGGACGCGTTCTTCGACACCATCGTCTCTCAGTTCAAGCAGGTCGGGAAAGTCGACGCAAGGGTCCTTGAGAGACGCACCTTCACCTATTCGGGACACCGGGCAACCGAAGGGCGCCTTTTCTTCACGCCGTTCAGCCCGCCGCGAATTCCAAACGTTTGGTTGATCCGGACTGTCCAGGCTGGCAATCGCATCCTGTTCTTGCAAACGATCGTCAGTCCTACTGATGAATCGAGCGACTACCTCGCAAAGGCTCGCGTTGTGCACGCGCACTTCGTCAACAGTTTGCGTTTTAGCTGATATCGCTCGATGATCGCTGGTGTCACGCCTCGCTCCATCGGCAGATGACCGCCGCACCTCGGCCGCAGACGGTCAAGTGCTGCATTTCTGTCAGCCCAACGCGGCCGGGTCGAGCTCGATCCGCACCGGCTCGGCCGAGCGCCGGGCAGAGCGGGCCGCGGCGGAGACGTGTAGCTGCCGGGCCAGGTCGGCGCCGTCGCCGCGCGGCACCCGTAACAGCACCCGCTCGGCCGGCTCACCGCTGACGCCGGCGGCTGCGACTGGTGCCGAGCCGAGCAGCTCGCCGCCGGCCGGCAGCGACAAACCGGCGACGAGTTCGGCGACCGCCGGCGCCGGCCCGGTCAACGCGGCCATCCGCACGGCTGGCGGAAAGCCCAGCTCGGCGCGTTCAGCAAGTTCCCGCACGGCCGCGCCGACCGGATCCCAGCGGATCAGCGCCTGAACGACGGGAACACCGGCGTCGGCGCCCACGATGACGGCGCCGTCAGGACGGACGAGCGCCGCGGCGTTCATCCAGCGGCGCAGCGCCTCTTCGGCCGCGCGCAGGTCGGGGCGCGCCAGCAGCGCCCATCCGTCGAGCAGCAGGGCGGCGCCGTACCCGCCGGCGGCCGTCGGCTCGGCGCCCGGCGTGGCGACGACGAGCGCAGGCTCGTCCCCGACGTCGGCGAGCACGTGGTCGCCGCCGGAGGTGCGCACCGCAAAGCCGGCGAACGCGCGGCCAAGCTCCTCGGCGGTGCGGCCGGCGCCGACGACGAGCGCACGGAGCCGATGACCGCCGCACGTCGGGCAGGCCCACTGCGCGGCCGGCCGGCCACACCAGCGGCAGGCGGGCACCGCCTGTGACCCCGCCGAGCCCAGCGGCCCGGAGCAGACGCCGCACCGCGCCGGCGTGCGGTCTCGCGCGCACGCCAGAGAGGGGACGTATCCGCGGCGCGGCACCTGCACCAGCACCGGACGGCCGTCCTGCAGCGCCTGCTTCGTGGTGCGCCAGGCGAGGCTGGGCAGCCGGGCCGCGGCCGCGGCGGGATCGCGCGCGACTTCGACGTCGTCGGCCACCGCCTGCACCCGCGGGGCCGCGGCGCGCAGTGTGGTCCGGTCGGCGGCGATGTCGTGCGCCCAGCCGGCGGCGACCAGCTGCTGCGCCTCCGCGGTGCGCGCGAACCCGCCGATGAGCAGCGCCGCCCCGCTCTGCGCTGACCGCAACGTGAGGATGTCTCGGGTGTGCGGATACGGAGCCCGCGGCTCGGCGTGCAGGTCGTCGCCGTCGTCCCACACCGCGACGAGGCCGAGCTCGTCGACCGGCGCGTACGCCGCCGCCCTGGTGCCGATGGCGACGCGGACGCCCCCGCGGCGCACCGCGAGCCAGCGGCGGTAGCGCTCGGGCGGCCCGAGGTCGGCGGCCAGGACGACGTGCCGGCCGATGCCGAGCGCGGCGGTCATCGCCGCGTCGAGCCGGGCGAGGTCGCGGTTGTCGGGGACGACCAGGATCGCGCCGCGGCCGGCCCGCACCGCGATGGCGGCCGCCGCGGCGAAGCGTGCCGCCCAGTCCTCCCCCGGCAACGCCGACCACACCGCCCGCGCCGGTCGCCCGTCGCCTACTGCGGTCAGGTAGGACGGACCGGCCCGATACCGCTCGAACCCGGAGTCGGCGGCCGGCGGCAGCTCGCCCGCCGGACTCGGCGCCGCAGCCGATTCCGCGCGCGCGTGCCGGGCCGGCACGCCGAGCCGCACGACGTCGACGAAGTTGCCGGCCCAACGGTCGGCGACCGCCCGGAACAGCGCCGTCGTCTCGGCGGTCAGGACGGGCTCTGCGCCGACCGCGCGTTCGACGTAGGCGAGCGTCCCCTCGTGCTCGCTGGCCGGGCTGCGACTGATCACGTACGCGTCGACCAGCCTGCCGGCGAAGCGGACGCGGACCCGCGAGCCGGCCTGCACCTGCTCGTCCAGCGAGTCGGGCACCAGGTAGTCGAAGGTCCGGTCCAGGTGCGGCAACGGCACGTCGACATATAGCGACGCCACCGGGTCCACCGAGGCCGGAGTTCGGGACGCCGCCGGCCCCGCCCCGGCCCCGCTGCTCATCCGGCATGCCTATCAGTCGGGCCTGACCCTTTGAGCGGACCACCCACGCGATGAGCGCTCGCGCCAGGCGGGGTCCCCGCGAAATCGTGTTCTTTGCGATTTCGTGGGGTGCAAGAGCCCGCCGCCGCGCGAGCGCAGCGAGCTTGCGGGCGAGCGGAGCGAGCGTCGCAGCGCGAGACGGCCCCGAGCTTGCGAGGGGTCAGATCGGGCCGCGAACCCGGCGGATCATTCTCCAGCGAGTTTGGCGAGCTGCTCGGCGCGGTCGGTGCGCTCCCAGGTGAAGTCCGGCAGCTCGCGGCCGAAGTGGCCGTAGGCGGCGGTCTGGGCGTAGATCGGCCGCTTCAGGTCGAGGTCGCGGATGATCGCGGCCGGCCGCAGGTCGAACACCTGGGTGATCGCGTCGGCGATCTTGTCGACGTCGACGGTCTCGGTGCCGAACGTCTCGACGAACAGGCCCACCGGCTCGGCCTTGCCGATCGCGTAGGCGACCTGCACCTCGCACCGCGACGCGAGCTTCGCCGCCACGACGTTCTTCGCCACCCAGCGCATGGCGTAGGCGGCTGAGCGGTCGACCTTCGACGGGTCCTTGCCGGAGAACGCGCCGCCGCCGTGCCGGGCCATGCCGCCGTAGGTGTCGACGATGATCTTGCGGCCGGTCAGGCCGGCGTCGCCCATCGGCCCGCCGATCACGAAACGCCCGGTGGGGTTGACCAGCAGCCGGTAGCCCTCGGTGTCGAGATCGAGGGCGTCGAGCACCGGGCGGACGACGTGCTCTTCGATGTCGGGCTTGAGCAGCGTGTCGAGGTCGATGTCGTCGGCGTGCTGGCTGGAGACGACGACGGTGTCGAGCCGCGTCGCCTTGCCGTCGACGTACTCGATCGTCACCTGGGTCTTGCCGTCGGGCCGCAGGTAGGGCACGGTGCCGTTCTTGCGCACCTCGGTGAGCTTTTCGGCGAGCCGGTGCGCCAGCCAGATCGGCAACGGCATCAGCTCGGGCGTCTCGTCGCTGGCATAGCCGAACATCAGGCCCTGGTCGCCTGCGCCCTGGGCGGCGATGGCGTCCTCGCTGCCCTCGACCCGCGCCTCGTACGCGCTGTCGACGCCCTGCGCGATGTCCGGGCTCTGGCTGCCGATCGAGATGCTCACGCCGCAGGACTCGCCGTCGAAGCCCTTGCGCGAGGAGTCGTAGCCGATCTCGAGGATGCGGTCGCGGACCAGTTTCGGGATGTCCGCGTACGCGGTGGTGGTCACCTCGCCGGCGACGTGCACCTGCCCCGTCATGATCAACGTTTCGACGGCCACCCGGCTGGATGGGTCCTCGGCGAGCAGCGCGTCGAGGATCGAGTCGCTGATCTGGTCAGCGATCTTGTCGGGGTGCCCCTCGGTGACGGACTCGGACGTGAACAGGCGACGGGCCACTGAGACTCCAGCTAGTGCGAGAAGAACGGACGCCGAAGTCTATCGGCGTGGAGGGGAAGCCGTGGACATCACCCGAGCCGCGCAGCGACCCGTCACACAAGTCGCGCAGCGACCCATCACACAAGTCGCGCAGCGACGGCGTCCCAGATCGCGGCGGCGAGCACCGCCTTCGGGCCGAACTCCACCACCTGCTCCGAGCCGTCCGCGCCGAGCAGCACGCCGGCGTTGTCGGCCTGGCCGAACGCCCGGCCAGGCCCGACGGCGTTGACGACGAGCAGGTCGGCGCCCTTGCGGGCGAGCTTGGCGCGGCCGTGCTCGAGCACCGTAGCGCCGGTGTCCCCCGTCTCGGCCGCGAAACCGACAAGCACCTGGCCGTCCCGGCGCGTGGCGACGAGCTCGGCCAGGACGTCCGGAGTTTGCTCGAGCAGGATGGTCGGCGGTCCGGAATCCGATTTCTTGATCTTGTGCAGCGCCGGGTCGACGGGCCGGAAGTCGGCGACCGCGGCCGCCATGACCACGGCGTCGGCGTCCTCGGCGGCCTTGCGGACGGCGTCGCGCAGTTCCGCCGCAGTGCCGACCCGGACGACGTCCACGCCGGCCGGGTCGGGCAGCTCGACATTGGCGGCGGCGAGCGTGACCCGCGCGCCGCGCGCAGCGGCCACTGCGGCCACCGCGTAGCCCTGCTTGCCGGACGACGCGTTGCCCAGAAAACGGACCGGGTCCAGCGGCTCGCGGGTTCCGCCGGCGCTGACGACGACGTGCCGTCCGGCGAGGTCGAACGGCAGCGCGGACGGCCGGCGCAGCAGCAGCTCGGCCAGCTGGGCGATCTCGACGGGCTCGGCCAGCCGGCCCTTCCCGGTGTCCGCGCCGGTCAGCCGGCCGCTCGCCGGCTCGAGCACGACCGATCCGCGCGCCCGCAACGTGGCGACGTTGGCGACGGTGGCCGGGTGCGCCCACATCTCGGTGTGCATCGCGGGCGCGAACAGCACCGGACATCGGGCGGTCAACAGCGTGTTGGTGAGCAGGTCGTCGGCCAGGCCGTGCGCGGCGCGGGCGAGCAGGTCAGCGGTGGCCGGCGCGACGACGAGCAGGTCGGCGCGCCGGCCGAGGCGCACATGCGGCACCTCGTCGACCTCGGTCCACACGTCGGCCGCCACCGGGTGGCGGGACAGCGCGGCCCACGTGGGCGCGCCGACGAACCGCAGCGCTGAGGCCGTCGGAACGACGGTGACGTCGTGGCCGGCCTCGACGAGCTTGCGCAACAGGTCGGCGCACTTGTAAGCGGCGATGCCGCCGCCCACGCCCAGCACGACTCGGCTCACGACGTCATTGTGACCCGAGACAGCGCGAACCGCCTACGAAGGTGACCACCGACGCGATGAGCGCTTGCGCGAACCCGGCGGATCGAAGATCAGCTTTCGGCGGGAACCGCTTCCGCCGCGGCGGGGTCGGACGGCTTGAACTCGATCAGGTCGCTGTTGATCTCGCGCATCGCGATGGACAGCGGCTTCTCCTGCGGCGCCGTCTCGACCAGCGGGCCGACGTATTCGAGCAGGCCCTCGCCGAGCTGGCTGTAGTAGGCGTTGATCTGCCGCGCGCGCTTGGCGGCGATGATGACGAGGGCGTACTTGCTCTGGGTGCGGTCGAGCAACTCGTCGATCGGAGGGTTGGTGATGCCTTCGGCGGTGGTCACTGGATCGGACACGCAATTCTCGTCTCTTTGTGGATCGGCTGGCTGAACGCTCCGGCAGCCGGCCCTAGGGTACCAAGCGTGCCGGTGACCCGTCGTACACCGAAGCGGGCGCCCCGCCGCGGGTTGGCTACATTGCCCGCAACGCCGACCCGACGATGGAGCGAGCCTTGCGACTAGGAGTGCCCCGAGAGTCCGCCCCCGGCGAGACCCGGGTGGCCGCCACCCCGAAGACGGTGGAGCAACTGCGCGGGCTCGGCTACGACGTGTCGATCCAGTCCGGCGCGGGCGTCGCCGCGGATTTCGGCGACGAGGCCTACGCCGAGGCCGGGGCGACGATCGTCGGCGACGACGTCTGGCAGGCCGATGTCGTGTTGAAGGTGAACGCCCCGAGCAGCGCGGAGATCGCCGAACTCGCCGACCACGCGACGCTGATCGGCCTGCTCAGCCCGGCGCTCAAGCCGGAACTCGTCGAGGAGCTCGCCGCCCGGCCGATCACCGCGCTGGCGATGGACGCGGTGCCGCGCATCTCGCGGGCGCAGTCGCTGGACGTGCTGAGCTCGATGGCGAACATCGCCGGCTACCGCGCGGTGATCGAGGCCGCGCACGTGTTCGGCCGCTTCTTCACCGGCCAGGTGACCGCCGCGGGCAAGGTGCCTCCCGCGAAGGTGCTGGTCGCCGGCGCCGGCGTCGCCGGGCTCGCCGCGATCGGCGCGGCAAGCAGCATGGGCGCCATCGTGCGCGCGACCGACCCGCGGCCCGAGGTCGCCGACCAGGTCCGCTCGCTGGGCGGGGAGTACCTGCCGGTCGACGTGGAGCAAGAAGCCAGCTCGGACGGCTACGCCAAGGCGACCACCGAGGACTACGACCGGCGCGCCGCGGAGATCTACAGCGAGCAGGCCGCCGACGTCGACATCGTCATCACCACGGCGCTGATCCCCGGCCGGCCGGCGCCGAAGCTGATCACCGCCGCGGACGTCGCGCTGATGAAGGCCGGCAGCGTCGTCGTCGACATGGCGGCCGCGCAGGGCGGCAACGTCGCCGGCACGAAGGCGGGCGAGGTCGTCGTCACGGACAACAAGGTGACGATCATCGGCTACACAGATCTCGTCGGCCGGCTGCCGCAGCAGGCCAGCCAGCTCTACGGGACGAACCTCGTCAACCTGCTCAAGCTGCTGACGCCGGCGAAGGACGGCCGGCTCGTGCTCGACTTCGACGACGTCGTGCAGCGTTCGGTCACCGTGGTTCGCGACGGCGAGAAGACCTGGCCGCCGCCGCCGGTGCAAGTGTCCGCCGCGCCGGCCGCGAAGCCCGCCGCGCTTGCCGAAGCCAAGCCGGCCAAGCAGCCGCTGTCGACGGCGCGCAAGCTGGGCTTCGTCGCGGTCGGCGCGGTGGTGCTGTGGCTGGTGACGGCGTTCGCGCCGCAGCCCATTCCCGAGCACTTCACCGTGCTCATGCTCGCCGTCGTCATCGGCTATTACGTGATCGGCAAGGTGCACCACGCGCTGCACACGCCGTTGATGTCGATCACGAACGCGATCTCCGGGATCATCGTGGTCGGCGCGCTGCTGCAGCTCGGCACGTTCGACGACGCGGTGATCAGAGTGCTGGCCTTCGTGGCCATCCTGCTGGCGTCCATCAACATCTTCGGCGGCTTCGCCGTGACCCGACGCATGCTCGGCATGTTCTCGAAGGGATAGGGCGAACCCGTTGAGCGCCCAGTCGATCGCCGACGCCGCCTACATCGTCGCGGCCCTGCTGTTCATCCTCGCCCTGGCCGGGCTGTCCCGGCACGAGACCTCTCGACAGGGCATCGTCGTCGGGATCGCGGGCATGGCCATCGCGCTCGCCGCCACCATCGGCGTGGCCACCAGGCATGCCGAGGCGGTCGCCGTCGTGCTGCTGGTGCTGGCGATCGTGATCGGCGCCGCGATCGGGCTCTGGCGCGCCCGGGTGGTCGAGATGACCGGCATGCCCGAGCTCATCGCCCTGCTGCACAGCTTCGTCGGCCTCGCCGCGGTGCTGGTCGGCTGGGACGGCTACTACTCCGTCGAGCACAAGAGCGGGCAGACCGAGTTCGCCGGCTCGCTGTTAAAGATCCACCACGCCGAGGTCTTCATCGGCGTGTTCATCGGCGCGGTGACCTTCACCGGCTCGATCGTCGCGTTCCTCAAGCTGTCGGCGCGGATCAAGTCCAGCCCACTGATGCTGCCCGGCAAGAACGCGCTCAACCTCGGCGCGCTGGCCGCGTTCGTCGTGCTCACCGCCTTCTTCGTCGCCAGCCCGAACCTGCCGCTGCTGATCGCGGTGACGATCGTCGCGCTCGCTCTCGGCTGGCACCTGGTCGCGTCGATCGGCGGCGGGGACATGCCGGTCGTGGTGTCGATGCTGAACAGCTACTCCGGGTGGGCCGCGGCGGCGTCGGGCTTCTTGCTCAACAACAATCTGCTGATCGTCACCGGCGCGCTGGTCGGCTCGTCCGGCGCGTACCTGTCCTACATCATGTGCCAGGCGATGAACCGCTCGTTCATCTCCGTCATCGCCGGCGGCTTCGGGATCGAGGCGAAGTCGGCCGACGACACCGACTACGGCGAGCACCGCGAGATCAACGCCGAGGACACCGCCGATCTGCTGCGCGAGGCGTCGTCGGTGGTCATCACCCCGGGCTACGGCATGGCGGTGGCGCAGGCGCAGTACCCGGTCGCGGAGCTGACGAAGAAGCTGCGCGAGCGCGGCATCGAGGTGCGCTTCGGCATTCATCCGGTGGCCGGCCGGCTGCCGGGGCACATGAACGTACTGCTGGCCGAGGCGAAAGTGCCCTACGACATCGTCCTGGAGATGGACGAGATCAACGACGACTTCCCGGACACCTCGGTGGTGCTGGTGATCGGCGCCAACGACACCGTCAATCCCTCCGCCGCCGAGGACCCGAGCAGCCCGATCGCCGGCATGCCGGTGCTGCGGGTGTGGGAGGCGCACGACGTCGTGGTGTTCAAGCGCTCGATGGCCGCCGGGTACGCCGGGGTGCAGAACCCGCTGTTCTTCCGGGACAACAGCGCGATGCTGTTCGGCGACGCCAAGCAGCGGGTGGAAGACATTCTGCGCGCGCTGTAGTTCTCAGGGGGCGATGACGAGCGCCGCCACGTCCCGGGCGGCTTGCTCCACGTCGTTGTTGACCACGACGTCGTCGAACTCCGCCTCGGCGGCCAGCTCCATTTCCGCGCGCGCCAGCCGCGCGGCCACCGCCTGCGCCGACTCGGTGCCGCGGCGGGCCAGCCGATGGACCAGCTCGTCGGTGGACGGCGGAGCGAGGAAGACGAAGCGCGCGTCCGGCACGGAGCCGCGCACCTGCCGGGCGCCGTGCAGGTCGATCTCCAGCAGCGTCGGCACGCCGGCTGCGAGGTGCTCGAGCACCGGGCGGCGCATGGTGCCGTAGAGGTTGCCGAAGTGCTCGTCGTACTCGAGCATCTCGCCGGCCTCGATCAGCCGGCCGAACTCAGCGCGGTCGAGGAAGTGGTACTCGACGCCGTGGGTCTCCCCCGGTCGGGGCGCCCGCGTCGTGCACGAGACGGACACCCACACCTGGGGCACCAATGCGCGCAGCGCGGCGACCACGGTGCCTTTGCCTACGCCGGACGGCCCGGACAGGACGGTCAGGCGCGCCGGCATGCGGGCAACGTACTGGACGTCCGGGCCAGCCGATCTTGCGGCTGCGTAATGTCGCAGCCATGGACTTCCGTCGCGTCGGCAACTCCGGTCTGGTCGTCTCTGTCGTGGGGCTGGGCACCAACAACCTCGGCATGAAGCTGGACATGGCCGACAGCCGCGAGGTCGTCCACGCGGCGCTCGACGAGGGCGTCACGCTGTTCGACACCGCAGACTCTTATGGCGCCTCCGAGGCGCGGCTCGGGGAGCTGCTCGCCGAGATCCGCGACGACGTGGTGATCGCCACCAAGTTCGGCGGCGACGTGCGGGCCCGCGCGGGCGGCAGCGACAACGGCGAGGACTGGGGCGCGCGCGGATCGCGCCGCTACATCCGGCGGGCGGTGGAGTCCTCGCTGCGCAACCTGCGCACCGACTGGATCGACCTCTACCAGCTGCACCGGCCCGACCCGGCGACGCCGATCGAGGAGACCTTGTCCGCGCTGGACGACCTCGTGCGCGAGGGCAAGGTCCGCTACCTCGGCTCGTCCAACTTCGCCGGCTGGCAGGTCGCGGACGCCGAGTGGGTGTCCCGCACGCGCAACCTGGAGCGTTTCGTGAGCGCGCAGAACCAGTACAGCTGGCTCGAGCGCGGCATCGAGGCCGACCTCGTCCCGGCGCTTGAGCACTACGACATCGGTCTGCTGCCGTTCTTCCCGTTGGCCAGCGGTCTGCTCACCGGCAAGTACCGCCGTGGCGAGGACGCGCCGGCGAACAGCCGGATCAAGCTATGGGGTCGCGAGGCGGCGCTCACCGACGAAGTGTTCGACCTGCTCGAGGCGCTCGGCTCGTTCGCGAAGGAACGCGGCGTCGAACTGCTGGACATCGCGATGGGCGGGCTCGCCGCGCAGCCGGCGGTGTCCAGCGTGATCGCGGGCGCGACGTCGGCCGAGCAGGTGCGCCGCAACGTCGCGGCCGGCACCTGGTCGCCGTCGCAGGCCGATCTCGCCGAGCTGGCCGAGATCACCTCCCGCTGAGGCCCGGCGCACAGTGGTTGTTCTGGACCTGTGTTACGGCGGTGGCACAGGTCCAGAGCTACCCCTGCGGGCCTGCAGGTCCGCGGCCCCGCCGTCACTCGCAGATGCCGACCTGGACGCCGGCGGCGGTCAGCTCGGCGACGGCGTCGCTCGGCGCCTCGGCGTCGGTGAGCACCCGGCCGATCTGGTCGACGTTGGCCAGCAGCGCCGGGCCGGTGCGGCCGACCTTCGTCCCATCCGCGAGCACCACCAGCTCCTGGGCGTGATCGAGCAGGTGGCGTCGCTCCGCGGCCTGGACGATCTTCGGGCCGGTGGCGCCGCTGCGCGCGTCGACGCCCCAGGCGCCGCCGAACATGAGCTCGACGCGCAGCGAGCGCATGTTCTGCTCGGCCATCAGTCCGATCATCGTCATCTGGTCGCGGTGCACCTGCCCGCCGAGCACCGTGACAGCGATGTCGCGGTGCTGATGCGCGAGCGCGTGGGCGATGTCCAGACCGTTCGTGACGACGCTGAGGTCCCGTTTGCCGGCGAGAAACGGCACCATCGCCGACACTGTCGTGCCGCTGAGCAGCATGATCGTCGCGCCGTGCGGCACCAACTCGGCGGCGCCCCGGCCGATGGCGCGCTTGGCCGCGGCCCGGTCGTCGGGCGCGGCGCGCTCGACGACGAACTCGTCGAGCACGGTGCCCGCGCCGCCGTGCACGCGGACGATCTCACCCTGCTGTTGCAGGTCGGCGAGGTCGCGGCGCACGGTCGACGCGCTGACACCCAGGCGACTGGCGAGCTCGGTGACCCGGGTCAGACCCTGCTCGCGCAGCAGAGTGACCAACCGGCGTCGGCGCCGGGCGGTGAGATCCGCGGTCATCAGTTCGGCCATCGGCCTCATTCTGCCGGTGCCGCGGCGCGTGCGCCGTCAGGGCACGGCCCTTGCGCCCTCAGTCCCGCGCGAGGGCCCGGCCGGCGGCCCGGCCGGAGAAGATGCAGCCGCCCAGGAACGTGCCCTCCAGGGCGTTGTAGCCGTGCACTCCCCCGCCGCCGAAGCCGGCGACCTCGCCAGCGGCGTACAGCCCGGGAAACACCGAGCCGTCGGGCCGAATCACCTGCGAGTCCAGGTTCGTCTCCAGCCCGCCAAGCGTCTTGCGGGTGAGAATGTTCAACCGCACGGCGATCAGCGGACCGTGCGCCGGGTCGAGCAGCCGGTGCGGCTTCACCACGCGGGACACCCGGTCGCCGATGTAGGCGCGCGCGTTGGCGATCGCCATCAGCTGCAGGTCTTTGGAGTATTTGTTGCCGACCTCGCGGTCGCGGGCAGTCAGCTCACGCTCGACCTGCGCCAGCTCGAGCGCCGGGCCGCGGCCGATCGCGTTCATGCCGTCGACGAGCTCGCGCAAGTTGTCCCGGACGACGAAGTCGACGCCGTGCTCCTTGAACGCCTCGATCGGGCCGGCCGCGCCTTTGCCGACGCGGGTCTTGAGGGTGAGCTTGATGTCCTTGCCGGTGATGTCCGGGTTCTGCTCGGAGCCGGACAGCGCGAATTCCTTCTCGATGATCGTCTGGTTGAGGACGAACCAGGAGTAGTCGTAGCCGGTGCCGAGGATCTCGCGCAGCGAGCGCAGCGTGTCGAAGCCGGGGAAGCACGGCGCGGGCAGCCGCCGGCCGGTCGCGTCCAGCCACATCGACGACGGCCCGGGGATGATCCGGATCGCGTGGTCGGGCCAGATCGGGTCCCAGTTGACGATGCCCTCGACGTAGTGCCACATGCGGTCGCGGTTGACGATGTTGCCGCCGGCGCCTTCGGTGATCTCCAGCATCCGGCCGTCCACGTGCGCCGGCACTCCGGTGATCATCGTGTCCGGCGCCGGGCCGAGCCGGTCGGCCGGCCAGTTCTTGCGGACCAGCTCGTGGTTCGCGCCGATGCCGCCGGACGTGACCACGACGGCAGGCGCGCGCAGCTCGAAATCGCCGAACACCACCCGCGAAGACGGCGCGCCGCGCTCGGCCTCGCTCGGCTCGAGCACCGTGCCGCGCACGCCGACCACCGCGCCGTCCTCGACGATCAGCTCGTCCACCCGGTGCCGGAATTCGAAGGCGACCAGGCCGCGCTGCTCGGCGGCGAGGACCGGCTCGGCGAAGATCCGGACGACTTCCGGACCGGTGCCCCACGTGAGGTGGAAGCGCGGCACCGAGTTGCCGTGTCCCGCCGCGCGGCCGTCGCCGCGCTCGGCCCAGCCGACCACCGGAGTGATCCGCAGCCCGAGGTCGTGCACGTAGTCGCGAAACTCGTCGGTCGCGAACCGCACGAACGCGTGCGCCCACTGGCGGGGCCAGTGGTCCTCGCGGTCGCGGTCGAAGGCGGCCGTGCCCAGCCAGTCGTGCAGCGCGAGGTCGTAGGAGTCCTTGACGCCCAGCCGGCGCTGCTCCGGCGTGTCGACCATGAACAGGCCGCCGAGGGACCAGAAGGCCTGGCCGCCCAAGTTGCCGCGGTTCTCCTGGTCCAGCAGGAGGACGCGCCGGCCGGCCTTGGCCAGTTCATGCGCGGCGACCAGGCCGGCCAGCCCGGCGCCGACGATCAGGACGTCCGGGTCGTTCATGAGTCGACGTGTCGCCGGCGTGCGGCTACAGCGCCTCGACCGGTGGCAGGCCGAACATCGACGGCGCGTTCTGCACGTGCTCGCGGATGTCGGCGCGCTCGCCGTCGGCGGAATCGACCCAGCCGAACAGCGGCTCGTCGAGCTCCGGGTTGACGAAGTACATGATCGACTGGCGGTCGTCGAGGCCGTAGTTGCGCACCTGGTGGTACAGCGGCTCGATCTTGCCGCCGGACAGCGCGGTGAGCACCGAGCCCGGCATGATGACGACCTCGTCGTGCGCCGGCAGGAACGCGGTGGGCTCGCCGTCGACGTACAGCTCGAGGCCGGGCGCGGTGGCGTGCAGGACGGTGACCATGTGGCCGTCCTCGTGCCGGTCCTGCAGCAGCTCGCGCTCGGCCGGGGCGGGCAGGCAGTAGTTGATCTGCAGGTAGGACGCCTTCTCGAACTGCGGGGCGGCGTCGGCGCCGAACGCGCGAGCCACCTCGTCGAGGACCGACTGCACGAGCGGGGCCAACGAGTCCCGCCAGCCGAGGAACGCGGCGGTCAGGCCGCCGATGTCCTGGGCGTTGGGCACGAGGTCGAGCCGGCTGGACCAGAGGGTGAAGCACTCGTTCATGTCCGGGCGCTCGGGGCTCATCGAGTACTCGACGCCGAACGGCCGGTAGCCGTAGTTATGGTCGGTGCTGCCGTGCGCCTTCTTGTCCTCGAGCGGGCGCTGGAAGAAGTCGACGGCCGTGTCGATGGCGGTGTGCAACGTCGCTGTGTCGAAGTCGGCGAGCTTCACGACGGCGTAGCCGCGGGTGAGGATGTCCTTCGCCGCAGTGCGGATCGCGTCGGACACGAGGGTGTTGGTCACAACAATGCCTTCCCTGTGGGGAAATCGGATGAGCGGATCGCTCGGGGCCACAGCCCCGACGTACCGTACATGGCGCATCTGAACTCGCCGGCCTTTCGCTGTGCGAAGTGTCAGAATCGACTCGCCGTGCTAAGTGTCAGAATCGACCTTTTCGCCCCGGCGGTCAGCCGCGCAGGAAGGCGAAATCGTCTGCGAGACGCTTGACCGCGCCGCGCAGCGCGCCGACGTCCGGGCCCTGTCGCAGCACCTCGCGCGACACGCTCGGCAGCACCGCGCGCAGGCTGTCGCCGAAGATTCGGCGGACGTCGTCGGCCGTGCCGCCCTGCGCCCCCACGCCCGGCGCGAGGATCGGGCCGTTCAACGCGGCAAGGTCGACGTCGGCCACCCCGATCGTGGCGCCCACCACCAGGCCGAGCGAGCCGAGCGGCACGGCGCCACCGTTGCGCGCCGCGACCTCGTCGATCACGACCTGCGCCGCGCTGCGACCGTCGGCGTCGCGGGCGAGCTGGAACTGCGCGGCCTCCTTGTTCGAGGTGCGCGCCAACACGAAGACGCCGGCGCCGTGCGCAGCGCACAGCTCGAACGCGGGGTCGAGCGAGCCGACGCCAAGGAACGGACTGAGAGTCATCGCGTCCGCGGCCAGCGGCGCCGCCGGGTCGAGATAGGCCCGTGCGTACGCCGCCATGGTGGTGCCGATGTCGCCGCGCTTGACGTCGAGCAGCACCAACGCGCCGGCCGCGCGGCAGGCGGCGACCGTCCGTTCCAGCACCGCGATTCCCGCCGAGCCGAACACCTCGAAGAACGCGGACTGCGGCTTGATCACCGCGGCGGTGTCGGCGAACGCGCGCACGCAGATGTCGGCGAAGCGGGCCAGGCCGTCCGCGTCCACCGGCAGGCCCCACTCCGCCAGCAACGCCGGGTGCGGGTCGATGCCGACGCACACCGAGCCGCGGGCGTCGAGCGCGTCGGCGAACCGCCTTCCGAACGGCGTCACGACGCCGCCGCCTCGGCCGCCGCAGGCGCTAGCCCCGCCTGCCCCGTCTGCCCCGTCTGCCCCGTCTGCCCCGTCTCGCGGGCCTGCCCGGCCTGCCGCGCGGGCCGCCGGTCGGCGTCCAGGTGCGCGAAGCCCACCGCGTCGGCCAGGGAGTCGAAGCCGCGCTCGGCGAGCGCCGCCTCCAGCTCGGCCAGCACCCGCACCGGCGCCGACGGATCGCCGAACATCGCGGTGCCCACCGACACCGCCGACGCCCCGGCCAGCACGAACTGCAGCGCGTCCAGGCCGTCGCGGATGCCGCCCATGCCGATGATCGGCAGGTGCGGCAGCGCACGACGCACCTGCCAGACGCAACGCACCGCGACCGGCCGGATCGCGGGTCCGGACAGCCCGCCGGTGACCCCGCCGAGCGCGGGCGCGAGCGTGTCGGTGTCGATCACCATGCCGAGCAGCGTGTTGATGAGGGAGAACCCGTCGACGCCGGAGTCCGCGCACGCGCGTGCGATGTGCGCGATGTCGGTGACGTCCGGCGAGAGCTTCGCGAAGATCGGCTGCGCCGGATCGGCCGCGCGGCGCACGGCGCCGATCACCCGCGCCGAGGCGAGCGCGTCGCAGGCGAAGACCTGCCCGCGCGACTCGACGTTCGGGCAGGAGATGTTCACCTCGAGCGCGGCCACCGCGGGGTGGCCGGCGAGCTTGCGGGCGAGCAAGGCGAAGTCGTCGGTGTGGCCGCCGGCGATCGAGACGATCGTGCGCACCCCGTGCTCGGCAAGCCAGGCGAGATCGTGGGCGATGAACGCGTCGACGCCCGGGCCCTGCAGGCCGATCGAGTTCAGCATGCCGCTCGGCGTCTCGGCCATCCGCGGCGTCGGCCGTCCGGACCGCGCAGTCGGCATGATCGATTTGGTGACGACGGCGCCGAGCCGGGAGACGTCGAAGAACTGGTTCAACTCGCGACCGGCGGCAGCGCAGCCCGATGCGGTGAGCACCGGATTCGACAGCGCCACGCCGGCCAGCGCAGCACGCATGTCCACCATCAGTGCCCTCCCATGGCGTCTGCGCCGACGAGGTCGGGCGGCAGCGCGCCGATGTCGTTCCAGCGCACGGTTTGCGCGTCGAAAACGGGCCCGTCGACGCAGGCCCGGACGAAGCGCGACTTGCCGTCATCTCCGCGCACGGGCAACACGCAGGTCATGCACACCCCGATGCCGCAGGCCATCGACTCCTCCACCGCCACCTGCGCCCGGATGCCGCGGCGCTGCGCGAGCTCGCCGACCGCCTGCAACATGCGCATCGGGCCGCACGCGTACACGATCTGGGCCTCCATCCGCTCGATCACGTCCGGCAGCGCGTCGGTGACCAGCCCGCGGACGCCGGCCGAGCCGTCGTCGGTCGTGACGGTGACCGAGCCGACCATCCGTTTGGCGGCCAGCTCGCCGTAGAGGCGGGACGCGTTGGCCGCGCCGAGCACGAACTCGACCGGCGAGCCGGCGGCGAGCAGCGCCTGGGCCAGCGGCAGCAACGGCGCGGCGCCGTACCCGCCGCCGACCAGGACCGCCGGTGCCGGGCCCGACGGCAGCGGGAACGGCGTGCCGAGCGGGCCGACGACGTCGAGCACGTCCCCCGGCTTGCGCTGAACGAGCCATCGGGTGCCCGGGCCGTGCTCGGCGACGACGAACTGGACGGTGCCGGCGTAGGCATCCGACGGGGTGGCGCCGGACAGCGCGAAGGCGCGGCGCAGGCCCATCGCGGAGTTCTCGCCGCCGACCGCGACGGCGACGAAGTGGCCGGGCTGGAAGCCGGTCGCGATCTGCGGCGCGACGATCGTGAACTGCCGGTACTCCCCTGCCTTCGCCACCGAGAACACCTCGGCTTTGAGCTGCACCGGGCCTGTGCTCATGAAGTGCGCCAGTCGGCGAGGGAGGCGTGCAGGTCCTGCAGCGAGCGCACGCCGACCTCGCCGCGGGAGATCTCCTCGATGCCCTGCACCGCCGCCGCAGCAGCCTGCACCGTGGTCAGGCACGGGATCGCGGCGGCCACCGCGGCGGTGCGGATCTCGTAGCCGTCCAGCCGCGGGCCGCCGCTGCCCCACGGCGTGTTCAGCACCAGGTCGACGTCGCCGGCGAGGATCCGCTCGACGACGTTGCCCGGGCCGTCGCTGAACTTGCCGACGACCTCCACCGCCACGCCGTTGCGGCGCAGCACCTGCGCGGTGCCGGCGGTCGCGAGGATGCGGAAGCCGAGGTCGTGCAGGCGCTTGATCGGGAAGATCGCCGCGCGCTTGTCCCGGTTGGCGACGCTGACGAACACCGTCCCCTTCGCCGGCAGCGACCCGTAGGCCGCGGCCTGCGACTTCGCGAACGCCGAGCCGAAGGTGGCCGCGAAACCCATCACCTCGCCGGTCGACTTCATCTCCGGGCCGAGGATCGAGTCGACCTGATCGCCGGCCGGGGTGCGGAACCGGGAGAACGGCAGCACCGCCTCCTTCACCGCGATCGGCGCGTCGACCGGCAGGTCGCCGCCGTCGCCGGAGCGCGGCAGGACGCCGCTTGCGCGCAACGAATCGATCGTCGCGCCGACGGCGATCAGCGCGGCGGCCTTCGCCAGCGGCACGCTCGTCGCCTTGGACACGAACGGCACGGTGCGGCTGGCCCGCGGGTTCGCCTCGAGCACGTACAGCACGTCCCCGACCAGCGCGTACTGGACGTTGAGCAGCCCGCGCACGCCGACGCCCTGCGCGAGGGCGAGGGTCGAGCGGCGCACCTCGGCGATGTCGCCCGCGCCGAGCGTGATCGGGGGCAGCGCGCACGCCGAGTCGCCGGAGTGGATGCCGGCCTCCTCGATGTGCTCCATCACGCCGCCGATGTAGAGGTCCGTGCCGTCGTACAGGGCGTCGACGTCGATCTCGACGGCGTCGTCGAGGAACCGGTCGACCAGGACCGGATGGTCGCCGGTGATCTCGGTGGCCCGGCCGATGTAGTCCTCGAGGTGCCCCTCGTCGTAGACGATCTCCATGCCGCGGCCGCCGAGGACGTAGGACGGCCGCACCAGGACCGGGTAGCCGATCGAGTCGGCGACCGCCTTCGCCTGCGCGAACGACGTCGCGGTGCCGTGCTTCGGCGCCGGCAGGCCGGCCTCGGCGAGCACCCGGCCGAACGCGCCGCGGTGCTCGGCGAGGTCGATCGCCTCCGGCTGGGTGCCCAGCACCGGGACGCCGGCGTCCTTCAGCCGCTGCGCCAGCCCGAGCGGCGTCTGGCCGCCGAGCGTGCAGATGACGCCGGCCACCTCGCCGGACTGCTGTTCGGCGTGCACGACCTCCAGCACGTCTTCGAGGGTGAGCGGCTCGAAGTACAGCCGATCGGCGGTGTCGTAGTCCGTGGACACCGTCTCGGGGTTGCAGTTGACCATGACGGTCTCGTAGCCCGCGGCGCGCAGCGCCATCGCCGCGTGCACGCACGAGTAGTCGAACTCGATGCCCTGGCCGATGCGGTTGGGGCCGCTGCCGAGGATCAGCACCTTGGGCTTCTCCCGCTGCGGCGCGACCTCGCTCTCCTCGTCATACGTCGAGTAGTGGTAGGGGGTGGTCGCCGCGAACTCCGCAGCGCAGGTGTCGACGGTCTTGTAGACGGGCCGGATGCCGAGCCGGTGTCGCAGCGCCCGCACGCCGTCCTCGCCGGCGAGCTCGGACCGCGTCGCGGCGATCTGCCGATCCGACAGGCCGTGCCGTTTTCCCTTGCGCAGCAGGGACTCCGTCAAGGTCGGAGCTTGTTCCAGCTCGTCGAGCACCTCGCCGATCAGCGCGATCTGATCGACGAACCACGGGTCGATATGCGTCGCCGCGACGACCTGCTCGACGCTGGCGCCGGCCCGCAGCGCCCGCTCGACGTAGTACAGCCTGCCGTCGGTCGGCACCGCGGCGGCGGCGAGCAGCTCGTCGAGGCCGAGCGGTTGCTCCACGCCGGTGCGGAACCCGCCGGCCTTCGTCTCCATCGAGCGCAGCGCCTTGCCCAGCGCCTCGGTGAAGTTGCGGCCGATGGACATCGCCTCGCCGACGCTCTTCATATGCGTCGTCAGCACCGGGTCGGCGCCGGGGAACTTTTCGAAGGCGAATCGCGGCACCTTCACCACGACGTAGTCGAGCGTCGGCTCGAATGCCGCAGGCGTCTTCTGCGTGATGTCGTTGGGGATTTCGTCGAGGGTGTAGCCGACGGCGAGCAACGCCGCGATCTTCGCGATCGGAAAGCCGGTGGCCTTCGAGGCGAGCGCCGAGCTGCGCGACACCCGCGGGTTCATCTCGATGACGATCATGTCGCCGTTCGCCGGGTCGATCGCGAACTGGATGTTGCAGCCGCCGGTGTCGACGCCGACCTCGCGCAGCACGGCGATGCCGAGGTCGCGCATACGCTGGTACTCGCGGTCGGTGAGCGTCATCGAGGGCGCGACAGTGATCGAGTCGCCGGTGTGCACGCCCATCGGGTCGAGATTCTCGATCACGCAGACGACCACGACGTTGTCGTGCTTGTCGCGCATCAGCTCGAGCTCGAACTCCTTCCAGCCGAGCACCGACTGCTCGACGAGCACCTCGTGCACCGGGCTCGCGGCGAGCCCGCGAGCGACCATCACCCGCACCTCGTCGGGGTCGTTGGCGAGGCCCGAGCCAAGGCCGCCCATCGTGAACGAAGGCCGCACGACGATCTTGTCGCCGACGGTGGCCGCGAACTCGACCGCCTCGTCCAGCGTGCGGCATACCTTCGAGGATGGTGTCTCGCCACCGGCCTCTGCGACGATCTCCTTGAACTTCTGCCGGTCCTCGCCGCGCTGGATCGCGTCGATGTCCGCGCCGATCAGCTCGACGCCGTACCGCTCCAGCACGCCGGTGTCGTGCAGCGCGACGGCGAGGTTCAGCGCGGTCTGCCCGCCGAGTGTCGGCAGCAGCGCGTCTGGCCGCTCGCGGGCGATCACCTTCTCGACGAACTCGACCGTCAGCGGCTCGATGTATGTGGCGTCGGCGAACTCCGGGTCGGTCATGATCGTCGCCGGATTGGAGTTGACGAGGCTGACGCGGTAGCCCTCGCCGCGCAGCACCCGGCAGGCCTGGGTGCCGGAGTAGTCGAATTCGCAGGCCTGGCCGATGATGATCGGCCCGGAGCCGATCACCAGGATGTGTTGGATATCCGCGCGCTTCGGCATTACGCGACGCCTCCCTGCTGCTCGCCCTCGAGCAGCTCGACGAACCGGTCGAACAGGTAGGCGGCGTCGTGCGGGCCGGCCGCCGCCTCAGGGTGGTACTGCACGCTGAACGCCCGCGCGTCGCGGGCGCGCAATCCCTCCACGACCTGGTCGTTGAGGCAGACGTGACTGACCTCGACATCGCCGAAATCGGTCGCCGTCGTCCGGTCGAGAGGAGCGTCGACGGCGAAGCCGTGGTTGTGCGCGGTGATCTCGACCTTGCCGGTTCGGCGGTCCTGCACCGGCTGGTTGATGCCGCGGTGGCCGTAGCCGAGCTTGTAGGTGCCGAAGCCGAGCGCCCGGCCGAGGATCTGGTTGCCGAAGCAGATGCCGAAGATCGGCACGTCGCGGCGCAGCAGCTCGCGCACCGTCGCGACCGCGTCGTCAGCGGCGGCCGGATCGCCCGGGCCGTTCGCCAGGAACACCGCGTCCGCCCCGGTCGCCGCCACCTCGTCCGCGTTGGAGGTCGACGGCAGCACGTGCGAGGTGATGCCCCGCTGGGCCATCCGGTGCGGGGTCATCGACTTGATGCCGAAGTCGAGCGCGGCCACGGTGAACCGCCGCTCGCCGAGCGCGTCGACGGTGTAGGGCTGCGCCGTCGTCACCTCGGCGGACAGGTCCGCGCCGGCCATCGGCGGCGACGTCAGCACCTTTGCCCGCAGCGACGCGGGATCGAGGTCGACGCTCGACACCGCGCAGCGCATCGCGCCGCGCTCGCGCAGGTGCCGGGTCAGCGCGCGGGTGTCGATCCCGCTGATCCCGACGATCCCCTGCGCGGCCAAATCGTCGGCCAGGGCGCGTCGTGAACGCCAGCTCGACGGCCGCCGGGCCGGGTCGCGCACGACGTAGCCCGCCACCCAGATGCGCCGCGACTCGCCGTCCTCGTC
This sequence comes from uncultured Jatrophihabitans sp., assembly GCF_964251945.1. GTDB lineage: Bacteria > Actinomycetota > Actinomycetes > Mycobacteriales > Jatrophihabitantaceae > Jatrophihabitans. The sequence goes on along the minus strand of NZ_CAXULP010000001.1, from coordinate 567,676 downwards.
GTTGACGCCGGTGTTGCCAATGTGCGGCGCAGTCTGCACCACGACCTGTCGGTGGTACGAGGGGTCGGTGAGCGTCTCCTGGTACCCGGTCATGCCGGTGTTGAAGACGGCCTCGCCGTAGGTCTCGCCGGCGGCGCCGTAGGACTCCCCCGCGAACGCCCGGCCGTCCTCGAGCACCAGCAACGCCTCACTCATGCAGTAGCCGCCTTCGTGTTGACCGCCTCGACGAGGGCGGGATAGATCGTCTTGTCGTCGGCTCGAAACGCGCTGTCGACCTCGGCGTCGCCGAGCCGCCAGCGCAGCACGAACAGCCCGCCCTCGCCCATCACCTTGCCGGCGAGTCCGGGCGCGAGCCGCGCCTGCACCCACGCCGAGACCGGGACGAAGATCGGCTCGGCGCCGTCGCGGTCGAACAGCAGACCGGCAGGCCGCACGCTCAGCGCCGCGGCCGCGCGCACCCCTAGCCCGCCGACGATCACCCGGTCCTGCCAGCTGCTCGCGTAGGTGCTGCCGACATACACCCCGCCCGCCTCGACTGCGGCCGGGCCGAGCTCGGCCGGGACGTCCGGCAGCGCGGGCAGGTCGGCCTGTCGGCCGAGGCGATTGCGCCAACCGACCCGCATGCCGAACAGCACAAGCAGCAGCACCGCCACGCACGCCAGCACCAGCAGTGCTCTAGTCATGCTTCCGCCGCCGTCATGCATGCACCGCTTGGACGATGGCGCCGTCGCGGGCGGTAAGCCGGCCGCGCAGGATCGTGGCGACGACGCCGGCCGGAAGCTGATGCCCCGCGAACGGCGTGTTGCGCGAGCGGGAGGCGAGCCGCGCCGGGTCGACCGTCCACGCGCCGGCCGGGTCGATCAGGACGAGGTTGGCCGGCGCGCCCGGCTCGATCGCCGCGCCGTGCCCGGCGAGCCGGGCGATGGCCGCCGGCCGGACGGACATCCGGTCCGCGACGCCGGCCCAATCGAGCAGCCCGTTAGCCACCATCGCCGCGGCGACGACGCCGAGCGCGGTCTGCAGCCCGAGCATGCCGAACGCGGCGTCGGCGAACGCGTGGTCCTTGTCGTGCGCGGCGTGCGGGGCGTGGTCGGTGGCGACGGCGTCGATCGTGCCGTCGGCCAGCGCCGCCCGCAGCGCGCGGACGTCCTCGGCCGGCCGCAGCGGGGGGTTCACCTTGTAGACCGGGTCGTAGCCGGCCACGAGGTCGCAGGTGAGCAGCAGGTGGTGCGGCGTGACCTCGGCGGTGACGGCGATGCCGCGGCTCTTCGCCCAGCGGATCACCTCGACCGTGCCACCGGTGGACACGTGGCAGACGTGCAGCCGCGAGCCGGTGTGCTCGGCGAGCATCACGTCGCGGGCGACGATCGACTCCTCGGCCACCGACGGCCAGCCGGGCAGCCCGAGCCGACCGGACAGCTCCCCCTCGTGCGCGCACGCGGCCGAGTCGGCCAGCCGCGGGTCCTGCGCGTGCTGGGCGATCACCGCGCCGAACGGCTTGACGTACTCGAGCGCCCGGCGCATCAACCGCGAATCGTGCACGCACCGGCCGTCGTCGGAGAAGACCCGCACCGCGGCCGCCGAGCGGGCCATGTTGCCGATCTCGGCGAGCGTCTCGCCGGCCAGCCCGTGCGACACCGCGCCGACCGGCCGCACATCGACCAGGCCGATCTGCGCGCCGCGCCGGGCGACCTGCTCGACGATCTCCGCGGTGTCCGCGACCGGGTCGGTGTTCGCCATCGCGTGCACCGCGGTGAACCCGCCGAGCGCGGCGGCGGCCGAGCCGGTGGCGATGGTCTCGGCGTCCTCGCGGCCGGGCTCGCGCAGGTGGGTGTGCAGGTCGACGAGCCCGGGCAGGAGCACCAGCCCGCGGGCGTCGATCTCGGCGTCGGCGGACAGCCGGCCGCCGACCGCGGCGATTACCTCGCCCTCGACCAGCACGTCGACGGGCGCGCCGCCAAGCGCCGCCGCGCCCCTGAGCACCAGACTCATCCGGGGTCCCTGCGGAATCGTGGAGCGGTCTTTGCGGAGCGATTTCGTGGGGTGGTCATACCGTCACCTCATCGGCGCCGGCGAGCAGCCGGTAGAGCACGGCCATCCGCACCGACACGCCGGCGCGCACCTGGTCGAGCACCGCCGACCGGACGCCGTCGGCCGCGGCGGAGGAGATCTCCAGGCCGCGGTTCATCGGGCCGGGGTGCAGCACCGGCACGCTCTCCCCGAGCAGATCCAGCCGCTCCGGCGACAGGCCATACCCGATCGCGTACTCCCGCTCGGTCGGGAAAAATCCCACCACGGGGCCGCCAGCGACCCCTTGCCCTCCGGACATCCGCTCGCGCTGGACCCGCAGCATCATCACCGCGTCGACGTCGCCGTGCGCCTTGCCGGACAGCACGGCGTCGAGGTCCCAGCTCGTTTCGCACGGCCAGCAGTGCACGCCGGCCGGCAGCAGCGTGGGCGGCGCCACGAGCGTCACCCGCGCGCCGAGGGTGCGCAGCAGCAGCACGTTGGACCGCGCGACCCGGCTGTGCGTGATGTCGCCGACGATCACGATGTGCCGGTCGGCCAAGTCGGCGGCGTCGCCCGTGCCGCCGAGCCGATGGCGCAGTGTGTAGGCGTCAAGCAGCGCCTGGGTAGGGTGCTCGTGAGTGCCGTCGCCGGCGTTGACGACCCGGCAGTCGACCCAGCCGGCGATCCGCGCGACGGCGCCGGAGGCGTTGTGCCGCACCACCAGCGCGTCGATGCCCATCGCGGCGACCGTCAGCACGGTGTCTCGCAGGCTCTCGCCCTTGCTGACGCTGGAGCCCTTCGCGCTCACGTTGATCACGTCGGCAGACAGCCACTTGCCGGCGATCTCGAAGGAGGACCTGGTCCGGGTGGAGTCCTCGAAGAACAGGTTGACGATCGTGCGCCCGCGCAGCGGCGGCAGCTTCTTGACCTCGCGGTCCTGGAGGGCGTGCATGCGCTCGGCGGTGTCGAGAATGGCCAGCGCTTCGTCCCGGTCCAAGTCGCCGGCGGACAGCAGATGTCTCATGTCTCGCCTTCGACGATCGCGTCCTCGACGAGCACGGCGTCGCGGCCGTCGATCTCGCGCAGCAGCACCCGGACGGTCTGGCCGGGCGCGGTGGGCAGGTTCTTGCCGACGTAGTCGGCGCGGATCGGCAGCTGCCGGTGCCCCCGGTCGACGAGGGCGGCCAGCTGGACCGCGCGCGGGCGGCCGAGCTCGATCAGCGCGTCCAGCGCCGCCCGGCACGAGCGCCCCGAGTACAGGACGTCGTCGATCAGGATGACCGTCCGGCCGTCGACGCCGCCGGCCGGCACCTCGGTGTCGGCAAGTGGCCGGACGCCGCGCAGCCGCAGGTCGTCTCGATACAGAGTGATGTCGAGGGAGCCGACGGCCAGCCGCACGTCGGCGAAGCGGGCGATGCGCTCGGCCAGCCGCACGGCGAGCGGGACGCCGCGGGTCGGGATGCCCAACAGCACGGCGTCGAAGTCGATTTTCGCCACGTGCTCGATGATCTGGTGTGCCATCCGGTCGGTTATCCGGGCGACATCCCCATCGCTGAGCACCACATTGGCGAGCGAGTTTGAGGTAGAACGTTGCGATTCGTCCGAGGACAAATGGGCACGACTAGGCACAGCGCCTCCTTGTCCGCCTCTCTGGACGGGCCTTTAAAGGAGTGAACAATGGCAGACTAGCAGTGACCGGCCACACTGGTGGGCGGTCGCCGCCGGCGCTGCCGGGTTTGCAACACGAACGGAGTCTGTCAGGGTGGGTACGTCTGCTCCCGATCTTGTGCGGTGGTCGGACGGCGCGGCGCAGGCGAGTCTGCCGTTCGGGCTTACCCCTGGTCGCCGACTCCGGTCGTCGAGCGGTTTTATGACGCGAGCGCTAAAGAAATCGATGAACTGGTCGAAAATTGACGTGACGACCCGATCGATGACGAGGACTCGATGACCGACAGAACGGCGGAGGACTTAGCCCTCGCCAACGAGGGCTACGCCAAGGCCCTCGGCTCACGGCTGCGCGCCATCCGCATGCAGCAGCACCTGTCGCTGCACGGCGTCGAGCGCAAGTCCGCCGGCAAGTGGAAGGCCGTGGTCGTCGGCTCCTACGAGCGCGGCGACCGCGCGGTCTCGGTCCAGCGCCTGGCCGAGCTCGCCGAGTTCTACGGCGTGCCGGTCAGCGACCTGCTGCCCCCCGAGGAGAGCGCGTTCTCCGGCGGCGGCGGCGCGACGCCGCTCAACCGCATCGTGCTCAACCTCGACCGCGTGCACGCCCTGCAGGACGGCCACGCGGACATCCTGCGGCGCTTCATCCAGTCGATCCTGCGCCAGCGCGGCGACATGACCGCCCGCTCCATGCCGGTGCGGTACGAGGACCTGCGCACCCTCGCCCTGATGTACGACACCTCGATCGAGGCGCTGACCGAACGGCTGGTCCGCTGGCAGGTGCTCGCCCCCGAGTCCGTCATAGTCGACGGAGAACCGTAAACGGACCGCCCGTCGGGCGGTCGGTTTAGTGGGTCGGCTGATCGCGGACGACTCGTCCTAGGACGCCGTTGACGAAGCGGGGCGACTCCTCGGTGGACAGCGACTTCGCGAGTTCCACCGCCTCGTCGATCGCCACTGCGTTCGGGATGTCCGCGCGCCACAACACCTCGTAGACGCCGAGCCGGAGCACGGCCCGGTCGACGTCCGGCATGCGCGCCACCGACCAGCCCTCGGCGTAGTCGGTGAGGATTTCGTCGATCCGGCCGCAGTGCTCGGCGACGCCCTCGACCAGCTCGATCGTGTAGCCGTTCACCGGCGGCTCGGCCAGCCGCACCCGCTCAGCGAGCGTCGAGACCGGGTCGACGCCGCGGACGTCTGACTCGTACAGGACGTCGACGGCCCGCTTGCGGGCTTTGGAGCGAGCGGCCATCGGCAGGCGGCGGCTAGGAGCTGACTCGGCCGAGGTATCGGCCGTCGCGGGTGTCGACCTTGACCTTCTCGCCGGTGCTGACGAACAGCGGCACCTGGATCTCCGCGCCCGTCTCGAGCGTCGCAGGCTTGGTGCCGCCGGTGCTGCGGTCGCCCTGCAGGCCGGGGTCGGTGTGGCTGATGACGAGCTCGACGCTGGTCGGCAGCTCGATGTAGAGCGGTGTGCCGTCGTGCACGGCGACCACAGCCTCGGCGTTGTCCAGCAGGAAGTTCGCGTTCGTGCCGACCGTGTCGGAGGGCACGGTGACCTGGTCGAAGGTGTCGGCGTCCATGAAGACGTAGTCCGAGCCCTCTTTGTACAGGTAGGTCATCGCCCGCTTGTCGACGTTGGCCGTCTCGACCTTGGTGCCGGCGTTGAACGTGCGGTCGACGACCTTGCCGGACAGCACGTTCTTCAGCGTGGTGCGCACAAACGCGCCGCCCTTGCCGGGTTTGACGTGCTGGAACTCCACGACGGTCCACAGCCCGCCGTCGATGTTGAGGACCAGTCCGTTCTTGAGGTCGTTGGTGGTTGCCACGACGGTGCTCGTCTCTCCTCGCGAGGATTGCCGGTGTTGCGCCGGCGGCCGACCGTCCAGTCTAGTCGGCCTAGGCTTCGCCCATGACCGACGCGCAATCCCCTGCCGGTCCGGAAGACCGGGTCCTCGTCGAGGTCCGCGACGCCGTGGCCCGCGTGACGCTCAATCGGCCGGCGAAGCACAACGGCCTGGACCTGCCGATGCTGCGCGGCCTCGTGGCCGCCGGGCGGCAGGTGCGCGCGGACCCCTCGGTGCGGGCGGTCATCCTGCGCGGGGCCGGCCCGGCGTTCTGCGCCGGGCTCGATTTCGCCTCGGTCGGCAAGCAGCGGCGCGCCGCCGCCCGGGCGGCGGCGAAGCTGCCCGGCGGGCTCAACCTGTTCCAGCGCGCCTGCTGGATCTGGCGCGAACTGCCGGTCCCGGTGATCGCGGTGTTGCACGGCCACTGCTTCGGCGGCGGCATGCAGCTCGCCCTCGCCGCCGACTTCCGGTTCGCCACGCCCGACTGCGAGCTGTCGATCATGGAGGCGCGCTGGGGCCTGATCCCGGACATGACCGGTTCGGTGACGCTGCGCGAGCTCGTCCCGATGGACGTCGCCAAACGGCTGACCATGACCGGCGAGGTGTTCGACGGCCGACAGGCGGCCGGCTACGGGCTGGTGACCGAAGCGGTCGACGACCCCGCCGCCGCCGCGCGACAGCTCGCCGACCAGCTGATGCGGCGCTCGCCGGACGCGCTTGCGGCAGCCAAGAAGCTGCTGCACTCGACATGGTCGCAGTCGCCGCGGCGCGCGTTCTGGACCGAGACGGCGCTGCAGGCCAGGCTGCTCGCCGGCGCCAACCATCGCATCGCGCGCAGCGCCAACCTCAGGCGCGAGACGCCGGAATTCGTCAGCCGGCGCTCGCGCTGACCGCCGCGCGCTTGCGTTCGCTCACGTGCAGCCGGATGACGCCGCGCACGGTGGCGACGCCGTCGCTCCTCGTCGCCTGCACGCGGACCGCGATCTCGCCGGGCTGCGTCCATGCCTCGGGGTCGGTGTCCGCGACGGCGAGCATCGCGGAGTCGGACAGCGCGAGATACTCAAGCTCCATACCCTTGGGTATCCAGCGCAGATGAGCCGGGATGGTGGCCTCGGCGAGCGCGCCCATCGCCATTTCCAGACCGTTGGCCAGCGCGATCGCGTGCACGGTGCCGATGTGGTTGTGCACACCCCACCAGTTGCGGACGCGCACCTCGGCGTGATTCGGGCGCAGCTCGACGACGGTGGGGGCGATCGTGAGGAAGTACGGCGCCTTGAGAGCGAACGCCAGCGAGAACGCGCCCTTGCCGACGCCCGGCACGCGGTTGGCGCGCTTGTACAGCTCGAGCAGGTTCACGAGTCGATCCCTTCGCCGGCTGACGGTTGACGGGCCGACAGTTGACGGGCCGACAGCCAGGACAGCGCCAGCACGTAGCCCTCGACGCCGAGCCCGACGATGACGCCGTCGGCGTGCGGCGAGACATGGCTGATGTGCCGGATGGCCTCGCGGCGGAAGACGTTGCTGAGGTGCACCTCGACGAGCGGCGCGGTCAGCTGGGCGCAGGCGTCGCCGACGGCCAGCGAGGTGTGCGTCAGCGCGCCGGCGTTCAGCACCACCGGCGTCGCGGCGTCCGCCGCTTGGTGCAGCCACGCGATCAGCTCGCCCTCGTGCTCGGTCTGCCGCACGTCCACGTCCAGCCCGAGCTCCGCGCCGCCGCGGGTGCAGAGCGCGACGAGCTCGGCGTAGGTGGTGGCGCCGTACACCTCGGGCTCGCGCACGCCGAGGCGGCCGAGGTTGGGCCCGTTGAGGACGAGCACGCGGGCGGTCATTGAGATACCTCCGAGTACGCGGCGGCGAGCAGGGCGGGGTCCGGGTCGTCGGCCGCGCCCGGGCGGGCAAGCCCGTCCAGCACGATGAAGCGCAGCCGGTTGCCGCGGGCCTTCTTGTCCACGCGCATGGTCTCCAAGAGCTGCGGGAACGCGTCGGGGGCATAGGCGGTCGGCAGGCCGAGCGCCTCGAGCACCGCCCGGTGCCGGTCGGCCGTCGGATCGTCCAGGCGGCCGAGCAGCCGGCCGAGCGCCGCCGCGTACACCAGGCCGATCGAGACCGCCGCGCCGTGTCGCCAGCGAAAGCGCTCGGCGCGTTCGATCGCGTGGCCGAGGGTGTGGCCGTAGTTGAGGATTTCCCGGCGGCCCTGCTCGGTGAGGTCGTCGCCGACCACCTCGGCCTTGACCCGCACCGAGCGCTCGATCAGCTCGCGCTCGGCCGCGTTGCCGGGCTTGCCCGCCGCGCCCGGATCGGCCTCGATGAGGTCGAGGATCGCCGGATCGGCGATGAAGCCGCATTTGACCACTTCGGCGAGCCCGGCGAGGTAGTCGTTCGGGGCGAGCGTCTCCAGCGTGGCGAGGTCGCACAGCACGCCGGCCGGCGGGTGGAACGCGCCGACGAGGTTCTTGCCCCGCGCGGTGTTGATCCCGGTCTTGCCGCCGACCGCGGCGTCGACCATGCCGGCGAGCGTGGTCGACACATGCACCACCCGCACGCCGCGCAGCCACGCGGCGGCCACCCAGCCGGCGAGATCGGTGGTCGCTCCCCCGCCGAGGCCGACGATCGCGTCCGAACGGGTGAACCCGAGCTGGCCGAGGACGTCCCAGCAGAACCCGGCGACCTCGAGCTTCTTCGCGTCCTCGCCGTCAGGCACCTCGATGACGTGCGCCTCGAGGCCGCCCGCGCGCAGGTCGTCGCGGATCGCCTCGGCGGTGGCGAGCAGCGTCGGCGGGTGGATGATCGCGACGCGGCTGGCGTTGCCGAGCAGCGGCGGCAGCTCGCCGAGCAGCCCGCTGCCGATCAGCACCGGGTAGGGCGCCGCGCCGGCCACCTCGATCCGGGTGACCGCGCTCATGCGTGGACCTCGCGACGGCGGCGATACAACCGGGCGGCGATCGTGGCCGCCACCTGGCCCGGGGTCTTGCCGTCGGTGTCGACCTCGAAGGTCGCCAGCTCGGCGTAGAGGGGGCCGCGCTCGTCGGCCAGCTCGGCCAGCCGTTCCCGGGGCGCGCCGGCGAGCAGCGGCCGGGAACGCCCGTCGCCCACGCGCGCGCCCAGCGTGTCGAGCGTCGCGCGCAACACCGCCACCGGCACGTCGGAGCCGGCGAGCGCGGCGCGCGTCGCGGCGCTGCCGAGCGCGCCGCCGCCCAGCGCGAGCACACCGCGGAAATCACGCAGCGCTGCCTCGACCGCCTTCGCCTCGGCCACCCGGAAGGCCGGCTCGCCGTCGTCGGCGAAGATTCGCCGCACGCTGCGGCCGTCGGCCCGCTCGACAAGCTGGTCGGAGTCGGCGAACGGCACAGCGAGGATCTTCGCCAGCCGCTGCCCGGCGCTGGTCTTGCCGGTGCCGGGCAGGCCGATCAGCACGACGGTCGGGCTCACCGGAGGGCGTCCGCAGCCGTCGTTGCGAGCGCGTCCGTCGCCGACGGCAGGCCACGCTCGGCGAGCCGGTCCAGGTAGCCGCGCACGTTGCGGCGTGTCTCGGCCAGCGAGTCGCCGCCGAATTTGTCCAGCGCCGCCTCGGCGAGCACCAGCGCGACCATCGCCTCGGCGACCACTCCCGCGGCCGGCACGGCGCAGACGTCCGAGCGCTGGTTGATCGCCACCGCCGCCTCGCCGGTGGCCGTGTCGACGGTGCGCAGCGCGCGGGGCACCGTCGAGATCGGCTTCATCGCGGCGCGCACGCGCAACACCTCGCCGGTCGTCATGCCGCCTTCCGTCCCGCCGGAGCGGCCGGACAACCGGCGGATCGCGCCGTCGGCGGCGACGATCTCGTCGTGCGCCTGCGAGCCGCGCACGCGCGCCAGCTCGAAGCCGTCGCCCAGCTCGACGCCTTTGATTGCCTGGATGCCCATCAACGCGAACGCGAGCCGCGCGTCGAGGCGGCGGTCGCCGGAGGTGTGGCTGCCGAGCCCGGGTGGCAGACCGTAGGCGAGCACCTCGACGACGCCGCCGAGCGTGTCGCCGGCGCGCCGGGTCTCATCGATCTCGGCGACCATCGCGGCCGCGGCGTCGCGGTCGACGCAGCGGACGTCGGAGGCGTCGACCAGGTCGGCGTCGCCCGGCCCCGGCAGCACGCCCGCGGGCGCGGACACCGTCCCGATCGACACCACGTGGGACACGAGGTCGACGCCGAGCGCCTGCTTCAGGAAAGCCCGCGCCACCGTGCCCAGCGCCACCCGGGCCGCGGTCTCCCGGGCCGACGCGCGTTCGAGGATCGGCCGGGCGTCGTCCACGTCGTACTTCTGCATGCCCGCGAGATCGGCGTGACCCGGCCGCGGCCGGGTGAGCGGCGCGTTGCGGGCCAGCTCGTCGAGCACGTCCGCCGGCACCGGGTCGGCGGACATCACCTCGCGCCATTTCGGCCATTCGGTGTTGCCGATCCGCACCGCGATCGGGCCGCCCATCGTCGTGCCGTGCCGCACGCCGGCGGTGAGCTCGACCTCGTCTTGCTCGAACTTCATCCGCGCGCCCCGGCCGTAGCCGAGCCGGCGCCGGGCGAGCGCCGCGACGAGGTCCTCGGTGCTCACCTCGACGCCGGCGGGCAGCCCGTCGAGCACGGCCACGAGCGCTTGGCCGTGCGACTCGCCGGCGGTGATCCAACGCAGCACGCCGGCCAGTCTGCCAAAGATCGGCTATTCGCCGGCGAGCCAGCCGTCCGGCGCGGCCAATTCCTGCGCCGCGGCCGGGCCCCACGAGCCCTTCGGGTAGGGCTGCGGCCGCGGCGGGTCGTCCAGCAGCGGGCCGGCGGCCGCCCAGACCGCCGCCAGGCCGTCCGGCCGGGTGAACAGCGACCGGTCGCCGACCAGGACGTCGTGGATCAGCCGCACGTAGGGCGGCAGCGGGTCGCCGTCGGGCAGAGACTCGAGCTTCAGGCCGATGTCGGCGACGTCCAGCTGAAGCTCCGGGCCGGGCCGCTTGGCCACCAGCTGGATCTCGATCGCGCCGTTGCCGCTGAGGTCGAGGGTGAGCACGTTGCCGTTCTTCGGCACGTCGGCCATCGTGCCGGTCGGCTGGCGCAGGATCAGGCTGACCCGCTGCTTGCTCTCGGCGAGCTCCTTGCCGGTGCGCAGCAGGAACGGCACGTCCTGCCAGCGCTCGTTGTCGACCCACAGCCGTGCGGCGACGTAGGTGTCCGTCGTCGAGTCGTCGGCGATGCCGTCGATGTCGGTGTAGCCCTCGAACTGGCCGAGCACGACGTCTTTCGGGTCGAGCGGCCGGAAGCAGCCGATGACCTCCTCGCGGGCGGCCTGCAGGTCCTCGGCGCCCAGCGACTTCGGCTTCTCCATCGCCACCTCGGCGGCGACCTGGAACAGGTGGGTGACCAGCATGTCGAGCACCGCGCCGGTGGCGTCGTAGAACTCGGCGCGGTCCTCGACGCCCAGGTTCTCCGGCACGTCGATCTGCACGGCGCGGACGTGCTCACGGCCCCAGACCGCGTCGAACAGCCCGTTCGCGAACCGCAGGACGTGCAGGTTCTGGGTGGCTTCCTTGCCGAGGAAGTGGTCGATGCGGAAGACCTGCTTCTCGTCCAGCACCTTGTGCACCATCTCGTCCAACTCGCGGAAGTTCTTCGCCGAGGTGCCGAACGGCTTCTCATAGACCACCCGCGCGCCCTTCGCGAGATCGTGTTCGCCGAGCCCCTCGGTGATGCGCGCGAAGGCGGACGGCGGCACCGCGAGGTAGTGGACGAGCTGGGCGTCCTCGCCCACCTCTTCGCGCGACTCCTCGAGCACGTCGAGCAGGCTGCCCGGGTCGGCCTTCTCGAAGCCGCCGCCGGCGAAGCGCAGCCGCTTCTTGAACTCCTCCCACGGGCCGTCTTCCGGCTTGGGCCCGAACTCGGCCAGCACATCGTGCACGTGCCCCTGGAAGTCGAGGTGCGAGACGTCGCCTCGGCCGTTGCCGACGAGCAACCACTTCTCGGGCAGCAGATCTTCGACGGCGAGCTTGAAGAACGCCGGGAGCACCATCCGCTTGGCGAGGTCGCCGGTCGCGCCGAACAGGACGAAGACGGTGGGTCCGGGCCGAGTTGCGTCGCTCATGTGCTCGACAGTAGGGGGACGCGTCAGGACGCCGACACGGGCGCCAGGTCGACTGCCAGCTCGAGCAGCGCGCCGGCCAACAGCATCGGGCCGAAGGCGAGATGGGTCTTCAGCGTGGCGCGGCGGACGACCAGCAGCGCCACGGCGAGCACCGCGCCCAGGACGAAACCGCCGAGCAGGCCGTAGTACACCTGGCGCCAACCGAACCAGCCGAGGTATCCCCCGAGCACGCCGCCGAGCTTGACGTCGCCGAAGCCGAGGGAGCGCGGCGCGGCGAACCACAGCAGGAACAGCACGGCGAACACGCCAGCGGCGCCTTCCGCGGCGTGCAGCAGCGGCGCCCACGTGTCCCGGATCGCGGCGGCGAGGGTCAGCAGCGCCGCGCCGGCTGCGGCCGCCGGGACGACCAGTCGGTCGGGCAGGCGATGGTGTTCGACGTCAATCACCACGAGGGGCGTGCCGATCAGCGCAAGCGCCAGCAAGGCGGGCAGCAGCGCGCTCCAGCCCGCGGCGGCCCCTGCCAGCGCGCCCAGAGCGGCGGCGACTGACGCGCAGGCCGCGGTGCGGCGCGGCCCGGCCGAGGCGCCGCGCCACCACGCGGCGGCCGCCCGGTCCGGGGCGGTCAGCGTGAGCCGGGCGAGGTACGGCGCGCTCGCCGCGCAGCCGAGCGCGCCGGCGACGCTTGCGGCCACCGTCGCGCTCGCCGTGCTCACGGCCGAGGAGCTTAGGCGCTTCGCCGGCTCGTCAGGGTCGGACCTGTGGACGACGCAGTAGCGGCGCGGCGCGGCGGCGACACGCCGCGGCCCGCGCCGCCACGGGGCCAAGGCTCAGAGGTCGGTGGTGGGCAGCGCGGCGGCGAGCGCGGCGCGCATCGCGGACACCGGCGCCTCCTGGCCGGTCATCAGCGACACCTGCGCGGCCGCCTGGTGCAGCAGCAGCAACGCGCCGCTCACCACCCGCGCCCCGCCGGCGTCGGCCGCGGCAGCGAGCGCCGTCGGCCAGGGCGAGTAAACGACGTCGAACACCGTCTGCCCGGGCGTCCACCGCCGGGCGGCCAGCGGGTCAGCGACGCCGGCTGGCAGCGTCGAGATCACCAGGTCGGCGCCGAATTCGGGCGCTTCGGCCGCCAGCGGCCGGAAGGCCAACCCCACGCCGAGCCGTTCGGCGACGGCTCGCACACCGTCGGCGCGGGCCGGGTCGCGGACGAGCACCGAGCAGGCGTCCACCCCGAGCACGGTGAGGGCGGCCAGCGCCGCCTGCGCGGTTCCGCCGGCGCCGAGGATGGTCACGGATCGCGGCGCCACCGCGTGCTCGGCGAGCGCCGCGACGATGCCGGCGACGTCGGTGTTGTCCGCCGCCCAGCCGCCGCTGGCTGAGCCGCCGGCCGGCAGCAGCGTGTTGGCGGCGCCGACAGCCGCGGCGACCGGCCGCACCTCGTCAGCGACGTCGAGCAGCGCGCGCTTGAGCGGCATCGTGCAGGAGAACCCGGCCCAGTCGGCGCGTTCGGCGAGCACGGCGGGCAGCTCCGCGACGCCGCAGTCGATCGCGGTGTAGGTCCAGTCGAGGCCGAGCTCGGCGTACGCCGACCGGTGCAGCAACGGCGACAGGGAATGCGCCACCGGCCGGCCGAGCACCGCGGCCGACCGCGCGCCGCTCAGCCGCAGCCCCAGTGATTCGCCTCGCACTTCACGCGCGCGGCCTCGAACTGCTTGTCGGTCGAGTAGAAGCCGAGGTGCCCGGCGGCGTCGGCGTTGACGTAGTAGAGCCAGTCGCCCTTGGCCGGCTGGGCCGCGCCGGTGAGCGCCTCGGCGCCGGGGTTGCCGATCGGAGTCGGCGGCAGGCCGTCGGTGTTGTAGGTGTTGTACGGACCTGGAATGTCCTTGTAGATGACCTTCGCCGGGTCGAGGCCACGCAGCTTCGCGGCGTAGGCGCTGGTCGCGTCGATCTGCAGCGGCATCTTCGCCGCGAGCCGGTTCAGGATCACCCGCGCCACCTTGGCGAAGTCGGCTGGGAACTTCGCCTCCGCCTGCGCTATCGAGGCGATGATCAGCTCCTGGTACGGCGTGATGCCGAGCGCCTTGGCGCTGGCGGTGAAGTCGGTCTGCCGCGCCTCGTCGGTGAACTTGCTGATCATCGCCTGCAGCGCGTCGGCAGGCGCGGTCTTGTCGGCGAAGTAGTAGGTCGCGGGGTAGAGGAAGCCCTCGACCGAGGTCGGCGTCTTGCCGTCGACGGTGTAGTCGCTCGGCAGGCCCAAAGTGCTCGCGTGCGCGAATGCCACGCGCACCGCGGCGACGCTCATGCCCGGCCCGCACTGGGCGTCCTTCGGCGAGCTGGCCGTGCACGGCGCGGCGGTGAGCCGCTTCTGCACGTCGAGGATCGTCGCGCCCTCGATGACCAGCACGTCCGCGTTCACCCGGGCCGACGGGCTGAGCAGCAACGACACCGCGCTGGTCGCCGACATGTGTTTGCGCAGCCGGTACGAGCCCGCCTGGATGGTCTGCGACTTCGCGTTGTCCGACGCCGCGTTGGTGAACGCCTTGACGCTCGCGACAACGCCTGCTTTGCGCAGCGTCGCCCCGATCGCGGTGGCGTCGTCGTCGGCACGCACGGTGACGATCACCGCGCCGGACCCGCTGCCGGAGTAGTCGCTCGGGCTGAAGTAGTGATACAGCGGCACCGCGATGAACCAGACTGCGGCGACGACCACGACGACGAGCAACGGGATGAGGATCGCGAACACGCGTCGGTTGCGGCGCCGGCGATTCCTGGCGACCCGGCCGTCGGCGTCCGGCGCGGGATCTCGGTCGCGCCGGGAGCCCCGCGTGCGGCCTGGCGGGTCGTCGTACTCGGTCGCCGCGTAACCGTCGAAGAAGGACGAATCGCCCTCCGTTTCCGAGAACTGCTCGGCGTCGTGAGCGGTTCCGTCCGCGCGATGGCCGGCGCTGGAGTGGGAACCGGTCGTCGACTCGCGGTCGCGCTGACTCACTCCTGATCGCTCCGTTCGACGTTCGTCGTTCGTCGTGCGTCCGGCGAAAGCCGTGCCACCCTTCGTGCTCCAGTCCTGCCGTGCTCCAGTCTTGTTCTGCCCAGTCCCGCTGCCGCTCAGCCGCGGCGGCGCAGATCCAACCAGTGCTGCAGCAATTCGACCGCCGCTGCCTGGTCGATGACCGCCCGACCGGCAGGCCCCCGGACGCCGCCGTCGGAGAGCCTACGCTGCGCCGAGACGGTGGTGAGCCGCTCGTCCAGGTACGTCACCGGTCGCGGCGCGACCCGCGCGGCGAGCAGCTCGCCGTAGCCGCGGGCCATCGCCGCCGACGCACCTTCGCGGTTCGCCAGCGTGCGCGGCAAGCCCACCACGACGCCGACGGCCTCGTGCTCGACGAGCAGGTCGGCCAGCTCGGCGATGTCGCGATTACCGCGGGCGTCGCGGCGCAACGTGGCCACCGGCACCGCCAGCACGCCGCGCGGGTCGCAGCGCGCGACGCCGACCCGCACCGTCCCCACGTCCACCGCGAACCACACGCCGGGCGCCTCGTTCGCGCCCGATCCGCCGTCGCCCACCGCTCAACCCGCGGTCAGCGCCGACACAGCCGCCAGGGCGGCCGCGAAGGCGTCGTCCAGCTTGGCCGCGTCGCCGCCGGCGCCCTGCGCGAGGTCGGCCCTGCCGCCGCCGCGGGCGCCGAGGACCGGCGCGAAGGCGCGGACGATCTCGCCGGCCGTCAGCCCGCTCGACTGGCCCGCGTCGTTGACCGCGGCGACGAATGCCGCGCCGCCCTTGTCGTCCGGCGAGGCGAGCAGGACGACCGCCGGGTCGCCGTGCCGCAGCCGGCCGCGGACGTCGAGGGCGAGCGCGCGCAGGTCGTTGCCGCCCACGCCGGCCGGCGCCTGCGCGGCGACGAACTGCACCGCCCCGACCGATTCGGCCTGGCCGGCAAGCGTGCCGGCGCTGGACAGCACCGCGGCCGCCCGCAGCTTGTCCAGCTCGCGCTCGGCGCTCTTCAGCCGGCCGAGCACGCCGTCGATGCGCTCGGGCAGCTCGTCGGGCTGCGCCCGGAATTCCCCCGCGAGCTGGGTGACGAGCACGTGCTCGCGGGCGAGGTAGCGAAACGCGTCCATGCCGACGAGCGCCTCGACGCGACGCACGCCGGCGCCGATCGAGGACTCGCCGAGCAGCTTCACCATGCCGATGACCGAGCTGCGCGGCACGTGCGTGCCGCCGCAGAGCTCGCGCGAGTAGTCGCCGATCTCGACGACCCGCACGGCGTCGCCGTACTTCTCGCCGAACATCGCGATCGCGCCGAGCCGCTTTGCCTCGGCCTGGTCGGTGACGAACCAGCGCACCTCCAGATCGCGCAGCAGCACCTCGTTGATCTCGTCCTCGACCTCGCCGAGCACGCTCGCCGGGACGGCGGACGGCGTGGTGAAGTCGAAGCGCAGCCGTCCCGGCGCGTTCAGCGAGCCCGCCTGCGCCGCGGTGTCACCGAGCGTGCGGCGCAACCCCGCGTGCAGCAGGTGGGTGGCGGAGTGGCTGCGCGACACCGCGGCGCGGCGCTCGGGGTCGACCTGCGCGAGCACGAGATCGCCGGGGCGCACCTCGCCGGACAGGACCGTCACCCGGTGGGTGATCAGCCCGGGCACCGGCTGCTGCACGTCGACGACCCTCAGCTCGGCCTCGCGGCCGGCCGCGTTGACGGTGATCCGCCCCCAGTCGGCCTGCTGGCCGCCGCCCTCGGCGTAGAACGGGGTCGCGTCGAGGACGATTTCGACGTCGTCGCCCTCGCCCGCGGCCGGCAGCAGCCCGGCCGAGCCGTCCGCGCTCTCGCCGATGACCGACGCGACGACCGCCTCGCGGCTGATCTCGTAGTAGCCGGTGAAGTTCGTCGAGTCGCCGGCGTCGCGCGCGGAGCGGTAGAGCGACAGGTCGGCGTGCGCGGTCTTCTTCGCCTTCGCGTCCCGCTTGCCCGCCTCGCGCTGCTCGGTCATCAGCCGCCGGAAACCGTCCTCGTCCACGGCGATGCCTTGCTCGGCGGCCATCTCGAGGGTGAGGTCGATCGGGAAGCCGTACGTGTCGTGCAGCTGGAACGCCTTGTCCCCGGACAGCCGCGTGCCGCCGGCCGCCTTCGTCTGCGCCACCGCGACGTCCAAGATCGTCGTGCCCGCGCGCAACGTCTGCAGGAAGGCCTCTTCCTCGGCATAGGCGTAGGTGGAGATCCGCTCGAAGTCCGTCGCGAGCTCGGGATAGGACGGGGACATCGCGTCGCGGGACACCGGCAGCAGGTGCGGCAGCACCGGCTCCTGCACGCCGAGCAGCCGCATCGCGCGGATGGCCCGGCGCATGATCCGGCGCAGCACGTAGCCGCGGCCCTCGTTGGACGGCGTCACACCGTCGCCGATCAGCATCAGCGCGGTGCGGACGTGGTCGGCGACGACGCGCAGCCGCACGTCGTCCGGATGCGACTGGCTCGCCGCGTGCCCGGAGTGCGCGCCGTAGACCTTGCCGGCCAGCTCCGCGGCTCGGTCGAGCACCGGCCGCGTCTCGTCGATCTCGTAGAGGTTGTCGACGCCCTGCAGCAGCGCCGCCATCCGCTCCATGCCCATGCCGGTGTCGATGTTCTTACGCGGCAGCTCGCCCAGGACCGGAAAGTCGGACTTGCCCGGACCGCTCTGCGGGCCGCGCTCGTTCTGCATGAAGACGAGGTTCCAGAATTCCATGTAACGGTCCTCGTCGACCGCCGGGCCGCCTTCGACCCCGTAGTCCGAGCCGCGGTCGTAGTACAGCTCGCTGCACGGGCCGCACGGGCCGGCAATGCCCATCGACCAGAAGTTGTCGTCCATGCCCTTGCGCACTATGCGCTCCAGCGGCACGCCGATCTGCTTGTGCCAGATGTCGATCGCCTCGTCGTCGTCGAGGTAGACGGTCGCCCAGATGCGCTCGGCGTCCAGGCCGAATCCACCGTCGTCGACCGAGCGCGTCGACAGGTCCCAGGCGAGCTGGATCGCGCCTTCCTTAAAGTAGTCGCCGAAGCTGAAGTTGCCGTTCATCTGGAAGAACGTGCCGTGCCGGGTGGTCTTGCCGACCTCGTCGATGTCCGGCGTGCGGATGCACTTCTGGATGCTCGTCGCGCGCTGCCACGGCGCGCTCTGCTGACCGACGAAGTACGGCACGAACTGAACCATGCCGGCGTTGACGAACAGCAGGTTCGGGTCCTCGAACGGCAGCGGCGCGCTCGGCACCACCGTGTGCCCGTTGCGCTCAAAATGGCCGAGGAAGCGCGCCCGGATGTCCGCAGATCTCACCGTGCCACTGTGCCAGACACGCGGCGGCGGTTATTCGGTCGCTGACCCGTCGAGACCGGTGCTCTCGCGCAGCTGGGTCTCGCGGTCGCGCATTGCGTCCCGGACGTCGTCGCCGAAGTCGCGGATCGCGTCGGCGAGTTCGGCGAGCCCGGCGCCGAAGCCGGTCGCGAGGCTGCGCGGGGTCAGCCGTTCGACGGCCTTGGACAGCTTGCGGACGACCAGCGCGCCGATGGTGACGCCCATCGCCAGCCAGAACAGCCGGCGCATCAGTCGCCGGCTCCCCCGCTGCTCGGGCCGCCATTGCTGCCACTGCCACTGCCACTGCCACTGCCGCCGCGGACCGCCCGCCGGTCGGTGCGGTGCTTGCGTCGGGCGGCGCGCACGGCGTCGGCGTCGCGCCGGTCGGACACCGTCTTGCGCACGCCGTAGGTGAACGCGGCCGCCTTGATCATCGGGCTGCCGAGCGTGCTGGACACGACGGCGGTCATCGCGGCGACGTTGGTGGTCATCGAGTTGACGTTCTTGGCGATGCCCTCGACCTGCACAAGTTGCGTGTTCAGCGCCTCGACGGTGCTCTGCGCGTCGCGCAGCAACGGCCCGACCCCCTCGTGCGTCTTGCGCACCGCCAGGGTGGCCTCGTCGAGCGTCCGGCCGACCTTGAGCAGCGGGACGGCGAGCAGCAGCACGAGCAGGACGAACGCGCCCGCCGCGACGAGCGCGGCGATTTCGCCGCCGGACATTGGGGGCTCCCTTGGTGTGCGGGGTGCGCCGAGTCGGGCGCGCAGCGACCCTATCTGGTCGCAGCTCGCGCTTGGACGGTCAGGACCGCTGCGGCCGGCCGCGCACGACGGCGCGCAGCCGTTCGAGCCGCTCGGCCACCGCCCGCTCGGCGCCCCGCCCGGCTGGCGTGTAGTAGTCGCGGCCGACGAGCTCGTCCGGCGGGTACTGCTGGGTCACGACGCCGTCCGGGGTGTCCGGCGGGTACACGTACCGCTCGCCGGCGCCCAACTTGCGCGCGCCGGGGTAGTGGCTGTCGCGCAGCGCCGGCGGAACGGATCCGGCGAGCCCGTCGCGGACGTCGGCCTGCGCGGCGTCGATGGCGCGCACGACGCCGTTCGACTTCGGCGCGAGCGCGAGGTGCAGCGTCGCCTGCGCGAGGTTGATCCGCGCCTCAGGCAGCCCGATGAGCTGCACGGCTTGCGCGGCCGCGGTGGCGGCGAGCAGCGCGGTGGGGTCGGCGAGACCGACGTCCTCCGAGGCGTGCACCACCAGCCGTCGGGCGATGAACCGTGGATCCTCCCCAGCCTCGAGCATCCGCGCCAGATAGTGCAACGCGGCGTCTGGGTCCGAGCCGCGGATCGACTTGATGAAGGCGCTGACCACGTCGTAGTGCTGGTCGCCGTCGCGGTCGTAACGCACCGCCGCGGAGTCGACCGCCTTCTCGAGGGTGGCGAGGTCGACTGCGTCCCGGCCTTCTGCGAGCACCGTCCCGGCAGCCGCTTCGAGGGCGGTGAGCGCGCGGCGGGCGTCGCCGCCGGCCAGCCGGAGCAGGTGGGCGCGCGCGTCGGCGTCGAGCGTGACGGCGCCGGCCAGCCCGCGCTCGTCGGCGAGCGCGCGGTCGACGAGCGTCTCGACGGCCCGCTCGTCCAGCGGCTGCAGGGTCAGCAGCAGACTGCGCGAGAGCAGCGGCGACACGATCGAGAAGAACGGGTTCTCGGTCGTCGCCGCCACCAGCGTGACGTGCCGGGCCTCGACAGCGCCGAGCAGCGAATCCTGCTGGGTCTTGGAGAAGCGGTGGATCTCGTCGATGAACAGCACGGTCTGCCGGCCTGCGTGGGTGAGCTCGGCCTTCGCCCGCGCGATGATCTCGCGGACGTCTTTCACCCCGGCGTTCAAGGCGGACAGCTGCTCGAAGCGGCGGTTGGTCGCGCTGCTGACGATCAGCGCGAGCGTGGTCTTTCCCGTGCCGGGCGGGCCGAAGAGGATCAGCGACATCGGCGCGTCGCCCTCGACCAGCCGGCGCAGCGGCGAGCCGGGCGCCAGCAGATGCTCCTGGCCGACGACCTCGTCCAGCGTGCGCGGACGCATCCGGGCCGCGAGCGGCGCGCTGGCGTCGACCGCCGGCAGCGCGTCCGGGCGCCTGTCGGCGCGGGCGTCCGGCTCGAACAGCGTCACCGGCACAGCGTAGGTGGCACGGCGTTCGGCGCGTGCTCTAGCGTCGAGTGGTGGAGCAGCGCTTCGACGGCGCGATCGCGGGGCTGGGGACGACGTCCGGCGTCCGGCTGGTCGTCGGCATGTGGCCGCGCAGCCCGCTCGGCCCGATCGCCGACGTGATGGTCGAGCGGCCGGACGGCCACCGCATCCTGGTCGCGCCGAGCGCGCAGGCAGCCGACTACATCGCCGGCACGTACTCCTTCGACGAGGTGCGCGTCGAGCCGACCGCGCACCGGATCACCGGCGCGGTCTGGTCGGTCGCCGCCGACACCGTGCGGGTGAGCTTCGCGGTCGGCCGGCGCACGGCGCTCGGCCAGTTGCTCTCGCTCGTGCCCCGGCCGGTGGCCCGCAATCGGGCGTGGTGCGCCGCGCTCGATCCGATCGCGAGCCGCGTCAAGCCCGGCGTGCACACCGTCGGCAGCGCCGGCAACGGCCGGCGGGAGTACTACTGCGCGTTCGACGAGCATGCCGTCAACGCGCTCACCGCCAGCCTTGACGGCGCGGACCTCGGCGCCCTCGCCCGGGTCGAGCCGCCGGTCCGCTTCGGTTTCGGCTCCAGCCCGGCGCGGCCGTCCCTGGTCCGCGTGACCACCCGGATCACCGAGTCGTCCTCGCTTCGGCGTGCCCTGGCCCGACGAGGCGAGGACAACTCGGCGCAGTCTTAGGGCGTCTGGGCGGTCGGCAGGGACGCAGCCGATGTGGGCTGCGCGGCGGGCGTCCGCTCGCCGTCGCCCTCGGGCGTCGCGTCGACGCCGGCTTCCTTGCGCTGCGCGGGCGTGATCGGCGCCGGCGCGGCGGTCAGCGGGTCGTAGCCGCCGCCGGTCTTCGGGAAGGCGATGACGTCGCGGATCGACTCGGCGCCCGAGAGCAGCGCGCAGATGCGGTCCCAGCCGAAGGCGATGCCGCCGTGCGGCGGCGCGCCGTAGCTGAACGCGTCGAGCAGGAAGCCGAATTTGGTGCGCGCGTCCTCGTCGCTGAGGCCCATGATGCGAAAGACGCGCTCCTGGACGTCGCGGCGGTGGATACGGATCGACCCGCCGCCGATCTCGTTGCCGTTGCAGACGATGTCGTAGGCGTAGGCCAGCGCCGCGCCCGGCTCGGTGTCGAAGGTGTCCAGCGACTCCGGCTTGGGCGAGGTGAATGCGTGGTGCACCGCCGTCCACGCGCCGGCGCCCACCGCGACGTCGCCGGCGGCGACCGCGACGCTGGCCGGCTCGAACAGCGGCGCGTCGACGACCCAGACGAAGCGCCAGGCCGACTCGTCGATCAGGCCCAGCCGCCGACCGATCTCCAAGCGGGTCGCGCCGAGCAGGGCGCGCGCGGACGCCGCCGGGCCGGCGGCGAAGAACACGCAGTCGCCGGGCTGCGCGCCGACGTGCGCGACGATCCCCGCGCGCTCCGCATCCGACAGGTTCTTGGCGACCGGCCCGCCGAGCTCGCCGTCCTCGCCCACCAAGACGTAGGCGAGCCCGCGGGCGCCGCGCTGCTTGGCGAACTCCTGCCACGCGTCCAGCTGACGCCGCGGCTGGGCCGCCCCGCCGCTCATCACGACGGCCCCGACGTGCGGCGCCTGGAACACCCGGAACGGCGTGTCGGCGAAGAACTCGGTGCAGTCGACGAGCTCGAGGTCGAGGCGCAGGTCGGGCTTGTCCGAGCCGTAGCGGCGCATCGCGTCGGCGTAGGTCATCCGCTCGATCGGCGTCGGCACCTCGTAGCCAATCAGCTTCCAGAGCGCGACGACGACGTCCTCGGCGATCGCGATCACGTCGTCCTGCTCGACGAAGCTCATCTCGATGTCCAGCTGGGTGAACTCCGGCTGCCGGTCGGCGCGGAAGTCCTCGTCGCGGTAGCAGCGCGCGATCTGGAAGTACCGCTCCATGCCCGCCACCATCAGCAGCTGCTTGAACAGCTGCGGCGACTGCGGCAGCGCGTACCAGCTGCCTGGACGCAGCCGGGCCGGCACCAGGAAGTCGCGTGCCCCCTCCGGTGTGGAACGGGTCAGGGTCGGCGTCTCGATCTCGGTGAAGCCGTGCTCGTACAGCGTCTCGCGGGCGGCGCGGTTGACGTCGCTGCGCAGCCGGATCGCCGCCGCCGGCGCGGCCCGGCGCAGGTCCAGATATCGGTACTTGAGCCGAGCCTCCTCCCCCACCTCGCTGTGCGCGTCGAGCTGGAACGGCAGCGGCGCGGCCTCGTTCAACACCTGCAGCGAGGTTGCGACGACCTCGATCTCGCCGGTCGGGACGGCCGGGTTGACGTTTCCGTCCGGCCGCAGCCGGACCTCGCCGGTGACCGCGACGACCCACTCGTTGCGCAGGCCATGGGCGATCTCGTCTTCGCGCAGCACCACCTGCGCGCTGCCGGAGCGGTCGCGCAGGTCGATGAACGTGACGCCGCCGTGGTCGCGCCGGGTGGCCACCCAGCCGGCGAGGGTGACGGTCTGGCCGGCGTCGGACGCGCGGAGGCTGCCGGCGTCATGAGTGCGGATCACTGGGTCACTTCCTGACTGAGTACTTCCTGACTAAGTGCTTCCTGACTGAGTACCTGCGGGGACGCGTCGTGCGCGGGCGGCGTCCAGCTGTCCGCGTCCGCGTCGGCCTGCTCGCCGCTGCGGATGTCGCGGACGGCGTCCGGGGCGCCCGGGAACCAGACGAACGGGATGCCGCGGCGCTCGGCATAACGGATCTGCTTGCCGTACTTCTGCGGCGCGGCGGCGACCTCGGTCGCGATGCCGCGCGCCCGCAGCCGCTGGGCGAGCGCGTCGCACGCCGGCCGGGACGCGTCGTCGGGCAGCGCCACGAGCACCGCGGACGGCACCGCGCGCGAGCCGGTCAACCGGCCGCGCTGCAGCAACGGCATGAGCAGCCGGGTGACGCCGAGCGAGATGCCCACGCCGGGATAGGTCGTGCGGCCGTCCGTGGCGAGCGACTCGTACCGGCCGCCCGAGCAGATCGAGCCGATCGACTCGAAACCGGCCATCCGGGTCTCGAACACCGTCCCGGTGTAGTAGTCCAGGCCGCGGGCGATCCGCAGGTCGGCTTCGATCGTCACCCCGGCGCTGACGGCACTGACGGCGGCGCAGCCGTCGATCACCGCGGCAAGCTCGGCCAGGCCGGTGTCGAGCAGCTCGTGCTGCACGCCGAGCTCGCGGACCCGCTCGACGAAGCCGGTGTCCGGCGTGCGGATCTCGGCCAGCTGCAGGCACTTGGCGGCTTGCGCCTCGTCCAGCCCGGCGATCTCGCCGAGCTGGACGGCGATCGCGTCCGCGGGCATCTTGTCCAGCTTGTCGATCACCCGCATGACCGCCGCGGGGTCCGGCGCGCCCAGCCCGCGGTAGAAGCCCTCGATCAGCCGCCGGTTGTTCACCTGCAGCCGCAGTGGCGGCAGGAAGTCCAGCGCGCTCAGCGCCTCGGCCATCACCCGGGCGATCTCGACGTCGTGGTGGAACGGCAGCACGTCCTTCGCGACGACGTCGATGTCAGCCTGGGTGAACTCGCGGAACCGGCCCTCCTGCGGCCGTTCGCCGCGCCACGCCCGCTGAATCTGGTAACGCCGGAACGGGAACTCCAGGCGCCCGGCGTGCTCGAGCACGTAGCGGGCGAAGGGCACGGTGAGGTCGAAGTGCAGCCCGAGCCCGCCTGCGCGGTCGGACTCGCCGTCCTCGGCGTCGGCGTGCAGCCGGCGCAGCACGTAGACCTCTTTGTCGATCTCGCCCTTGGTCAGCAGCGTGTCGAGCGACTCGACCGCGGGCGTCTCGATGTGCGCGAAGCCGTGCAGCTCGAAGACCCGCCGCAGCCGGTCGAGCACGGCGTCCTCGACGACGCGCTGCTGCGGCAGCAGTTCGGGGAACCCGGACAGCGGCATTACAGCGCCTGCAGGAAGGGGTTGCTCGCGCGCTCGCGGGCGATCGAGGTGGACGGCCCGTGGCCGGGGTGGACGACGGTGGCGTCGGGCAGCGGCACGATCACGTTCGCCAGCGACGCGGTCATCTGCGCCATCGAGCCGCCGGGCAGGTCGGTGCGGCCGATGGAGCCGGCGAACAGCACGTCGCCGGAGAAGAGCACCGGCTCGTCGGGCGTGGCGGCGCCGAAGACGACCGAGCCGAGGCTGTGCCCGGGCGCGTGGGTGACGGCGAGCTCGAGGTCGGCCAGCGTGATCGAGTCCTGCGCGCCGAGCTCGCGGACGTCGTCGGGCTCGGCGAAGGTGAGGTTGCCGAACAACGGCGTGCCCACGGGCATGCCGACGCCTGACCAGGGGTCGGCCAGCTGGCTGCGGTCGGCCGGGTGGATGTAGGCGGGCACGTCGCGCGCCTGGCAGACCGGCAGCACCGAGAAGGTGTGGTCGAAGTGGCCATGGGTCAGCAGCACCGCGACGGGGTGCAGCCGGTGCTGGGCGAGCACCTCGTCCAGCTGGCCGGTGACGCCGATGCCGGGGTCGATGACGACGCACTGCTCGCCGGCGGCCGGCGCCACGACCCAACAGTTCGTGTCGGTCGCCGCGGAAGGGAAGCCCGCGATCAACACGGTGAGCAGCTCCTGGTGAGTCGGGTCCCGACAATCCGGCGGTTCGGCGTCGGTGCACAGCCAGCGTATCGAGCGCCGCCACCGCGAACCGCGACCCACGCACAGCGATGACACACCGGGCGCTTCGGAGTGGTTTCGTAGACTGCCGAGGTTTGGCCGATCGTCCGACTCGGCTGCCCGCGTACCCGCCCGATGCATGCGAAGGAACCTCGTGCCGACCAACCAGCAACGCCGTGACGCCGAACGACGCCGGTTGCAGCGCCAGCTCGAGGAGCGCCGAGCCAAGGAGATCGCGCGCCGGCGGTTCACGCTGATCGCCTCGGTGGTGGGCACGGTCGTCGTGATCGCCGGCGTCGTGATCGGCATCGTCGTGGCGACGTCCGGCGACGACGCGAAGCCGAAGGCCGGCAGCGCCGCGAGCGGCGCGTCGAGCCCCGCCGCGAGCGGCGCGGCCAGTAGCAGCGCCGCGCCGGCTCAGGCGGACCCCCCTGCGGCGTGCACGACCGTCAAGGCCAGCTCGTCCGGGTCGGTCAGCTTCGACGGCGTCACGATCAGCAACGGTCCGGATCTGAAGGCCGCGCCGAAGATCACCGCGAAGGGCGCGGCCGACCCCAAGGCGCTCGAATGCGCCGACGTCGTCGTCGGCAGCGGCACGGCGGCGAAGTCCACCTCGACGGTGGCGGTCCAATACTCCGGCGTGCTCTACAAAACCGGCGCCGCCTTCGACTCGTCGTGGAAGGACACCGGCAAACCGGTGTCGTTCTCGCTGGCCCAGGTCGTGCCCGGCTTCTCCGAAGGCATCGGCGGCGCCGGCAAGCTCGCCCCGATGAAGGTGGGCGGCCGGCGGATCTTGATCCTGCCGTCCGTGCTTGGTTACGGGTCGGCCGGCCAGGGTTCGACGATCCCGCCGAACGCGCCGCTCGTCTTCGTCGTGGACCTGACGAAGGTCAGCTGAGCGGTGCCGACGGACAAGCAGCGCCGCGCCGCCGAGCGTCGCCGCCTCCAACGCCAGCTCGAACGGCGACGCGAGCGCGACATTCGGCGCCGCCGGGTCACTTTGGTCGCCTCGATCATCGGCGCGCTCGCGGTGATCGGCGTGGTCGTCGGCTTTCTGATCGCGACCGGGGACGACGACAAGAAACCGGCTGCTGCCAAGAAACCGACCACCTCGTCGTCCGCGTCGCCGTCAGCGTCGTCACCGGCCGCGCCGTCCACCAGCGCGTCGGCCGCTCCGATCACGACGACCGGAGCGTGCAAGTACCAGTCGGTGACCGGCCAGGCCGCGTTGAAGAACGTCGGCGTGCCGCCCGACCCGGCGAAGCTGGTGACGACCGACGAGCAGGTCGTCTTCACGACCAACCGTGGCGTGATCAAGGCGACGCTGGACGGCAAGCTCGCGCCCTGCAACACCCAGGCGCTGACGTATCTGATCAAGAAGAAGTTCTACGACAACACGCCGTGCCCGCGGGTGGTCGACTCCGGCATCTACGTCGTGCAGTGCGGCTCGGGCGGGTCGAGCACCGCCGGCGGCCCGACGTTCACCAGCCCGGACGAGAACACCGCGAAGGCCGACTACGCCGCCGGCGCGATCGCGATCGCGAACACTGGCGCGGCGCACACCGGCTCGAGCCAGTTCTTCTTCATCACGCAGGACAGCAACTCCGGCCTGCAGAAGTCGTACACGCTCGTCGGGCACGTCACCCAGGGACTCACGATCCTGCAGGCCGTGGCGAAGGGCGGCAACGACGGCTCGTCCGCCGCGGGCGGCGGCACACCGAAGCTCAGCCTCGTCTTCGAGAAGGTGACCGTCCGCCCGATCGCCGGCTGACACGCTCGAAAAAAATGCCGGGCCGGCCGCGCTTCACGTCAGTGGTCAGTTGCACCGGTCAATGGTCAGCAAGACGCGACCACTGACAGCGCAAGTGACCACTGACGCGGCGGATCATGTCAACGCAGCGGGCAGATCTGCAAGTCAGTCCGATGCTGGCAGGTCGGTGAAGCGGACCAGAGAGCCGACGTTGTCAGGCGCGCCTTATCGCCTGGGAACAGCGATCCGCCTTTGCGGACCGCAATGAACCGACACCAAGGCGGATGGCTGGCGCCACCGAGCAGAAATCCTCGTGACTCGATGCCGGCGACCGCCGTAATCGACGCGTTGCGAAACGGCGCGACCATGCCGGCCGTGACAAGCTCGAACGCTTGGGCGTCGCGGAAAACGCGCCACACGTCGGCGTGGCCGGCGTGCCATTGGAACGTGCGCAACAACGCGGCCCTGCCGGCGGTGAGCTCAGGCTGTGGAAGTCCCTGCACGTTCGACGACTCTGCCTGCTGCCTTCGCTCACGTCGAGGCGAACTCGTTCGGTGGCAGGCCGAAACTCGCTGACCGGTGTCCGGCAGCCGAGGTCTCGCGCCGTCTGGCGTTCAGGTCGCTCATGGCCGCGGCGACATGTGCCGCGGGGTCCACGGACAGATCCGTTCCTCGGGAGAGGTACTGGCGGGCGAAGCGGGTCTAATCGGCTCAGCCGGGCTGGACGCGGCGGACGTCGTAGACGCCCTGCACGGTGCGGATCGCCCGCAGCAGGCTGTCGAGATGTTTCGCTTCGGCCATCTCGAAAGTGAATCGGCTGCTCGCGACGCGGTCGCGGTTCGTCGACACGTTCGCGGACAGGATGCTGACGCGCTCTTCGGTGAGCATCCGGGTGATGTCGGACAGCAGGCCGTGCCGGTCGAGCGCCTCGACCTGGATCGACACCACGAAACTGGACGTGCCCGACGGCGCCCACTCGACCTCGACGAGGCGCTCCGGCTGCTCCTGCAGCGTGACCGCGTTGGGGCAGGTCGCCAGGTGGACGGACACGCCGCCGCCGCGGGTGACGAAGCCGATGATGTCGTCGTTCGGCACCGGGGTGCAGCACCGCGCGACCTTCACCCACACGTCGCTGACCCCGCGCACCACGACGCCGACGTCCCCGCCGCCGCGCCGTGGCGCCGCAGGCACCTCGACGGACGGGACGATCGCTTCGGAGATGTCCTCCATCGCGCCTTCGGAGCCGCCCAGCTGGGCGACGAGCTTCTGCACGACGGCCTGCGCCGAGACGTGGTTCTCGCCGATCGCCGCGTAGAGCGAGGAGATGTCGGCGTAGTGCATGTCCTGCGCGAGCGTGAGCAGCTGGTCGCCGCCGAGCAGCCGCTGGATCGGCAGCGCCGCCTTGCGCATCGCCTTCGACAGCGCGGTCTTGCCAGCGTCGATGGCGTCCTCGCGGCGTTCACGGGCGAACCACTGGCGGATCTTCGTGCGGGCCCGCGGGGACTTGACGAACTCGAGCCAATCGCGCGAGGGCCCGGCGTTCTCCGCCTTGGAGGTGAACACTTCGACCACGTCGCCGTTCTCGAGCGAGCTCTCCAGAGCGACGAGCTTGCCGTTCACCCGCGCCCCGATACAGCGATGGCCGACCTCGGTGTGCACCGAGTACGCGAAGTCGACCGGCGTCGAGCCGCTGGGCAGGCCGACGATGTCGCCCTTGGGGGTGAAGATGTAGACCTCGTTGGCGCCGAGGTCAAAGCGCAGCGTGTCGAGGAACTCCTCCGGCTCCTGGGCCTCGCGCTGCCAGTCGAGCAGCTGGCGCAGCCAGCCCATGTCGTCGGAGATGCCGCCCGGATCCGCGATCGCGGCGTCCTTGCGCTCCTTGTACTTCCAGTGCGCGGCGATGCCGTACTCGGCGGTGCGGTGCATCGCGTGGGTGCGGATCTGCAGTTCGACCGGCTTGCCGGCCGGACCGATCACCGTGGTGTGCAGCGACTGGTACATGTTGAACTTCGCCATCGCGATGTAGTCCTTGAACCGGCCGGGCACCGGCTGCCAGTTCGCGTGGACGACGCCGAGGGTGGCGTAGCAGTCGCGCTCGGTGTCGACCAGGACGCGGATGCCGACGAGGTCGTAGATGTCGGTGAACTCGCGGCCGCGGACGATCATCTTCTGGTAGATCGAGTAGTAGTGCTTGGGCCGGCCGGTGACCTCGGCCTTGATGCCGCCCTCGCGCAAGTCCTCGTTGATCCGGTCGATGACCTCGCCGAGGTAGGTGTCCCGGCTCGGCGCCCGCTCGGCGACGAGCCGGACGATCTCGTCGTACCGCTTCGGGTAGAGCGTGGCGAACGCGAGATCCTCGAGTTCCCACTTGACCGTGTTCATCCCGAGTCGGTGCGCCAACGGCGCCAGCACCTCGAGCGTCTCGCGGGCCTTGCGCTCCTGCTTCTCCGGCGGCAGGAAGCGCAGCGTGCGCATGTTGTGCAGCCGGTCGGCGAGCTTGATCACCAGCACCCGCGGGTCGCTGGCCATCGCGACGACCATCTTGCGGATGGTCTCGGCCTCGGCGGCCATCCCGTACTTGACTTTGTCGAGCTTGGTGACGCCGTTGACGAGGTGCGCGACGCGATCGCCGAACTGCGCGGTGATGTCCTCGAGCGTCAGGCCGGTGTCCTCTACGGTGTCGTGCAGCAGCGCCGCGATCAGCGTCGTGGTGTCCATGCCGAGCTCGGCGAGGATGGTCGCGACGGCCAGCGGGTGCGTGATGTAGGGATCGCCGCTCTTGCGCAGCTGGCCGCGGTGGCACCGGTCGGCGACGTCGTAGGCCTCTTGCAGCACCTTGGCGTCGGCCTTCGGGTGCGCGCGGCGGTGGCTCTCCAGCAGCGGCTCCAGCACCGGCTTGACAGCCGTCTGCCGGTTCGTGGTGACCAGCCGGCGGGCCAGCCGATCGCGGTAGCGGCGCCGGTGGGTGGGGCTGTCGCCCGCGGCGGCCGGCGGCTTCTCGGCGAGTCTCGTCGAAGGCGAGGGCGGCTTCTCGACGGCCTTGGATTTTGCGGTGGCCGTGGACTCATCGGCGGGCGCGGGCGCGCGCGCCTCAACCGAGGTCGAGGTCGAGGTCGAGGTCGCGCCGGCGGCTGCCGTGTCGTCGGCCCTCTCGTCGGGGGGCTGGGCGGCTTCGGGCGCGCCAGCAACTGCCGTCGCGACGTCCTGCGTCGCGCGTGTGCCGATTTCGGCGCTCACCGACCGCTCCCTTCGCCGCGTCCCCCAGTCTAGGCAGGTCGTGCTGACGACGGCCGTGATCGTCACCCATAGCGCGATCACCTACGGCACGGGCCGAGTCGGTGCGGTGTTCGGTCCGGCGCCTCAGCCGGCCAGCGCGTTGAAGTCGATCTCCGGGAGGTGGTGGGCGGTGTTGCGGACGGGTCTTCGGTGTGGGTCTATCCAGGGCGGCGGGATGCAGTAGGGGACGCCGTCGCGCATGACGATGGCCCACCCTTCGGCTTCGAAGGTGCGGTGATGGTGGGTGCAGAGCAGGCACAGGTTGTCGAGGTCGGTAAGGCCGGCGGGCACCCATGGGATGACGTGGTGGACTTCTGTCCAGGCGGCGGGACGGTCGCAGCCGGGCATAACGCAGCCGCGATCGCGGGCGGCGAGGGCGAGGCGTTGCCCGCGGGTGGCAAGGCGTTTGGCGCGGCCGTAGGCGAGGATGCCGCCGGTGTCGTTGAAGTAGACCGGGATGATCTCGGCGTCCGTGGCTATCGCGAGCAGTTGCCGCAGGGAGATGACGGCGCCGTGTGCGGTGCGGGCGGCCCCGTGGCCGAGGCCAGCCGTCGCGGCGGGCGCGGGTACGGCCGGCCGGATCGGGGTCGGCGCGGTGGTCGGCGTAATCACACTGGCCGGCGTGGTGTTTGGCGCTGATCCGGCGGCGCAGCACGCGGCCGAGGTCCTCGCTCCGGCCGTCTCCGTCTGCACCGGCGCGGCCGCGCCCGTCGGGTCATCCTGTCGGGTCGGCCAACCCCCGCCGGCTCGGCCAGTACGGTCCGCGACGAGGTCGCCGGGGTCGGCGTGGTCGGCGGAGTCAAGGCCGGCCGAGGCGGGGTCGCCGGGGTCGGCGTCAGTCCGGGTGGATTGCTGGGTGAGTTTGGCGAGGTCGGTGAGGCTGGCGAGGGCGAGGATGGTGACGGGGACGCCGCCGGCGGCGGGCAGGTCGCCGGAGCGCAGCAGCCGCAGCAGCGCCTCGTGCAGGGCGTCGTGGCGGCGTTGCCCGGCCGTGCGGGGGTCCGGGATGGGGTTGCCGTCGGCGTCGCAGGTGGGGCGGGGCGCGGACAGCGCGTCGAGCACGGTGTGCAACGCGGCGTGGCAGGCTGCGGTGAGCTCGGCTCGGGACCGACCGGTGCCGTCGGCGTGGTCGATCAAGGTGACGTCACGGCGCCGCTCGGCCTCGTCCTCGCGCGGTTCGCGGCCGTCGGGGTCCAGCCGAGCCAGCAGCAGCTCCCCGGTCCGGGCCAGCGCCTGCGGGTGCTGATGACGGGCGGCTTCGACCAGGAACGCCTCGGCGACCGCGCTCGCCTCCGCCGGCAGGTCGGCAGGGATCCGGTCGAGCACCTTCGTGATCACTGCGGCATGCCCGGCCGCGGAGATCTCCCCCGCGGCGACCGCGGCCGACGCGGCCGGCAGCAGCGGGTCCAGTGGCTGGCCGGACACTGCCCGCCGCGGCCCCAAATCCCGGGCCCGCGCCACCCGGGCTCGTGCTTCGCCCGGGGTGACCCGCAGCCGCCGGGTCAACAGCGCCGCGGTGTCGGTAGCGCCGTACTCCCCGGCGGTGTACCGCTCGCCGAGCTGGGCGACCAGCCGCTGGTCGACCGCCTCCAGCCGGCGCCGCTGCGCCTCCAACTCCGCCAACGCCTCGACCAGCTCCACCGAGCTCGGGCTGGTCAAGGGTGCGGCGAGCAGCTCGTCCACGACCGCGCGCAGATCGCGCGCCGCGTCGAGGAGACAGCCCGTACCCATACCTCAGATTTTAGAACGGGGGTACGACAAAACCCGGAGCTCAGACGAGCCAGACAGAAACCAGCCAAGTCAGACGGTGGCGAGCACGGTCAGCGGCACAGTGCCGCCCACCGTGGCGCGCCCGTCGAGCGCGGCCAGTTCGACGATCACGCCGATCCCGGTGATCGTCGCGCCCGCGTCGGCGAGCAGGTCCGCCGCGGCGCGCAGCGTGCCTCCGGTCGCCAGCACGTCGTCGACGAGCAGCACCCGCCGGCCGTCGAGCACGCCGACAGGCGCCTCGATCTCGGCGCTGCCGTACTCCAGGTCGTAGCGACGGCGGATGGTCGGCGGCGGCAGCTTCCCCGCTTTGCGCACCGGCACCAGGCCGCAGCCCAGCTGGCAGGCGAGCGCGCCGGCAAGCAGAAAGCCGCGGGCCTCCACGCCGGCGACGAGGTCGATCTCGTTGTCGTCGCCTGCCGCCGCCGCGAGCGCCTCGATCACCGCGGCGAAGGCGGCGCCGTCCGCCAGCAGGGGCGCGATGTCCTTAAACAGGATCCCGGGTTTCGGGAAGTCGGGAACGTCGCGCAGCAGCCCGGAGATCCGCTCGGCGAGCTGAACATCGCTCACCGGCGCCGCCGTGGCCGGTTCGCCGGCCGGTTCGCCGGCCGGGCGCCCGCCTTCGGCGCCGGCGCCGGACCGCCGCGCTGCGCCGCCGTGGTCCGGCCGCCGGCACCGGCAACCGCCAGGTCGTCGTCTGCCGCGCGCTTGGCGTCGCTGGCCCGCTTGGCCGCAACCCGCTTCGTCAGCGCCTTGTACCGCGGGTCGCGCTCGGTCAGGTCGACGACGATCGGCGTCGCCAGGAACAGCGAGGAATACGCGCCGGAGGCGAGGCCGACGAACAGGATGAGCGCAAGGTCCTTGATCGTGCCGACGCCGAGGATGCCTGCCCCGACGAACAGCAGCCCGGCGACCGGCAACAGGCCGATCAGCGAGGTGTTGATCGAGCGCATCAGCGTCTGGTTCACCGCGAGGTTCGCGGCCTCGGAGAACGTCGTCCGGGTGCCGGCCAGAATGTTCTTCGCGTTCTCGCCGACCTTGTCGTAGACGACGACCGTGTCGTAGAGCGAAAAGCCGAGGATGGTCAGCAGCCCGACGACCGTCGACGGCGTCACCTCGAAGCCGACGACCGAGTACACCCCCGCCGCCAGGACGAGGTCGTGCAGCAGCGCAAGGATCCCGCCGATCGCCATTCGCCATTGGAAGCGCAGCGAGATGTAGATCGACACCACAATCAAGAAGATGATCAGACCCTCGAGCGCCTTCACGGTGATGTCGTGGCCCCAGCTCGAACTCACCGAGTCGACGGAGATCGAGTTGTCGGCGTTGATGCCGAGTGTCTTCGACACGCGATCCTGGAGATCTTGCGACTCTTTCGTCGGGATTTCCTTGATCCGTACGACGATCTGCTTGGTGCTGCCCGAGCCGACCACCTGCGGCGGCTCGGACGGGGTCCTGCCCGCGTCGGAGAATGCGTTGTTCACCTTGTCGGCGGTGAGCGAGGTGCCGGCGGCCTTGATCTGGAACTGCGTGCCGCCGCTGAACTCGACGCCGTAGGAGAAGCCGCGCACCACGAAGCTGATCACGCAGATCAACAGCAGCACGGCGGAGGCGAGGTACCACCGCCGCCGGTTGCCGATGAAGTTGATCCGCGTCTCGCCGCGGTACAGCCGGCGGATGCCGTTCGCGGCCATCAGCGCGTCCCCCCGTCGTCCTTGCGGTTTCCGCCGCGCTGCTCGCGCAGCCGGGCCCGGCGCGCGGCTGCGCGCTCTGCCGCGCTGCCCGGATCAGGCGTGCTGCGGACGCGCGTAGGCGCGCCGTCGGCGTTCTCGCCATCGACGTCGTCGCGATCGGTGTCGAGATCGGCCTCGGTGTCGATCTCGGGGTCGATGTCGGTGATCCGGTCCGTCTTGGTCAACGGGACGGGCTCGGTCGCGACGTCCGGGGCCGGGCCTTCCGGCAGGGCGGTGCCGGTCTTTCGTCCGCGAGCTGGGCGAGCCGGCCGGGTCCGCGCCGGCTCGACGTCAATGGTCGCGATGCCGCCGACGCGCACCGAGTCCAGCCCGGTGAACCGCGCGGAGCCGAACGCGCGGCTGCGCGACAGCACCGACACAATCGGGTGGGTGAACAGGAACACCACGACCAGGTCGAGGATCGTCGACAGGCCGAGGGTGAACGCGAAGCCCTTCACGTCGCCGGCCGCGAAGAAATACAGGATCGCGGCGGCAAGGAACGACACCGTGTCCGCCGACAGGATCGTGCGCCGCGCGCGCGACCAGGCCCGAGGCACGGCGACTCGCACCGATCGGCCTTCGTGCACCTCGTCCTTGATGCGCTCGAAGAACACGACGAAGGAGTCCGCGGTGATGCCGACCGCGACGATGAAGCCGGCGATGCCGGCAAGGCTGAGGGTGAACCCGATCTGGGTGCCGAGCAGCACGAGCATGGCGTACGTCAACGCGCCGGAGACCAGCAGCGACGCGATCGTCACCAGCCCGAGCGCCCGATAGTAGAAAAGCGAGTACAGCACGACCAGGATCAGCCCGATGCCGCCGGCGAGCAGCCCGGCCTTCAGCTGCGAGCTGCCGAGCGTCGCGGAAATCGACTGCGCCTGCTGGGCGGAGAAGCTCAGCGGCAACGCGCCGTACTGCAGCTGCCGGGCGAGGTCGGTGGCCGAGCTCTGGGTGAAGTTGCCGCTGATTTGAGTGGCCTGGCCGTTGATCGCGTTCTCGTTGTACGGCGCGGACACGACCTGGCCGTCCAGGGTGAACGCGACGAAGTCGGCGCATGGCACGGTGGCGTCGCCACAGGTGGTCGGGCTCGGCTGCGCGTTGCCCAGCCCGCTGACGTTGTGCGCACCGGTGTAGCTGGCCCAGGCCGCGCTGCCGGAGTCCTTGAGCGTCAGCTGCACGGTGTACTCGGTGCCGCCGTTGCTGGTGTTCGGCGCCAGCGCGCTCGCGGTGTCGATCTGGCTGCCGGGCACGATGACCGGGCCGAGCAGATAGACCAGCCCGCTCGACGGTTCGCAGGCGACGTAGTAGTCGTTGCGAGGGTCCGGCGCGGACTGGCTGGCCGCGCAGTCGTAGGACGAGAGCGCGGCCTGCGCCTGCTGGGCGATGGTGGCCGACAGCCCGTTGGCCTTGTACACACCGGTGGCGGTGGGCAGCTTCACGGCTTTTTTCAGCTGCGCGACGGAGCTGATCGTGCACTTCGGGATCGCGGTGGAGCTGGCGGTCGGCGAGGTGGTGCCGGTCGCTGCGGGGCTGCCGGTCGCCGCGGGCGTGCCGGTCGCCGCAGGGGTGCCGGTCGCCGCAGGGGTGCCGGTCGGTGCGGCGGTCCCGGTCGCCTTCGCGGTCGTCTTGACCGTGCTGCTGGGCGCGGCCAGCGGGCTGTCGCTGGCGTCATTGGGGCTGACCCCGGTGGAACCGGCGGCCGCCGGGGTGGTCTTCGCCGCGCTGCTCGGCGCGTTCGAGGCGCCGGAGGACGCCGCCGCGCTGCTCGGCGCGCTCGAGACGCCGCTCGCGGTCGTACCGGTTGGCGGGCAACCGATCTGCGCGGCCGGGGCGACGACGCCGCGGAAGTTCAGCACGGCGGCAGCGCCGAGGTTGCGGACATCCTTGCTGGTGCCGCCAGGGATCGACACCACGATCTGGTCGCTGCCCTGGATCACCACGGTGGCCTCGGTGACGCCGGAGCCGTTGACCCGCTGCTCCATGATGTCTTTCGCCTGGGACATCGCCGCCGAGCTGGGCGTCTTCCCGTGCGGCGCGCGCGCCTGGAAGATGACCTGCTGGCCACCGACGAGATCCAGGCCGAGCTTCGGCGTGTGCCGGTTGCCGGGCAGGAAGACGATCAGGTAGAGGACAGCCAGCGCCGCGGCGAGGGCGAGGAAGTAACGGCCCACTCGCGGGGTTCCGGGGGGTGGTGCCACGGGGCGGTTCTCCTCGGTACGTCTTGTCTCGGGTCGATCGCGGGCGATCCGCGGCCGGTGTGCTGCGCCCCGCAAAGCCCGTCCGGGCCGCAGGACAGTATGACCGACGCCGCCGGATAAGCCGACGACCGCGCCCGGCGGGCGCTCAGGAGGCGGTCGTGCCCCCGTTGTCGGCGCTGTCGGCGTTGCCCGCCGCGGCCTCGTCTGGTCGAGCCTTATCTGCTTCTGCCGGGCGGTACTGGTTGGGCAGCGACGCGATGTCGCGCAGCGCCGCGAAGGCCCACTTGACCTCGACGCCGGGGGCGATCGACAGCAACACCGTGTCGTCGTCCTCGTCGTGGGAGACCACCGTGCCGTAGAGACCGGACGTCGTCATCACCTCGGCCCCGACCACAATGGCCGCCGAGCGCGCCACCTGAGCCTCCGCCTGCTTGCGGCGGGCGCGGCCGGAGAAGGCGAGCAGGCCGAGCACGATGACCACGAACCCGATGATCGGTAGGTAATTCACGACAGCAGCCAGGCCTCGACGTCGACGGCAGGTACTCGGCGAGCCTACGCGTCGAACAAGGTGGGGCCGCCCGGCGAGGCTGCGGGCGGGGTCAGTCCCAGGTGCGTCCAGGCAGCCGATGTCGCGACTCGGCCGCGGGGTGTGCGGGCCAGCAACCCGGCCCGCACCAGGAACGGCTCGGCGACCTCCTCGACCGTCTCGGTCTCCTCGCCGACCGCGACAGCGAGCGTCCCGACGCCCACCGGACCGCCGCCGAAGCGGCGCACCAGCGCTTCGAGCACCGCGCGGTCCAGGCGGTCCAGGCCCAGGTCGTCGACGTCGTAGACCGCAAGCGCCGCGCGCGCGGCCGCCTCGTCGACCACCCCGTGCGCGCGCACCTCGGCCCAGTCGCGCACCCGGCGCAGCAGCCGGTTCGCGATGCGCGGCGTGCCGCGCGAACGGCCCGCGATCTCGACCGCGCCGTCCGTGCGCAGGTCCACGTCGAGCACCTCGGCCGATCGGCGCAGCACGCGCTCGAGATCGGGCGCGTCGTAGAAGTCCATGTGCGCGGTGAAGCCAAACCGGTCGCGCAGCGGCCCGGTGAGCAGACCGGCGCGGGTCGTGGCGCCGACCAGCGTGAACGGCGCGAGATCGAGCGGGATCGCCGTCGCGCCGGCGCCCTTGCCGACGACGACGTCAACCCGAAAGTCCTCCATCGCCATGTAGAGCAGCTCCTCCGCGGGCCGGGCGATGCGGTGGATCTCGTCGATGAACAGCACCTCGCCGTCGCCGAGGCTGGTCAGCAGGGCCGCGAGGTCGCCGGCGCGCTCGATGGCCGGGCCGCTCGTCACGCGGATCGCGGCGCCCAGCTCGGCCGCGATGATCATGGCCAGGCTCGTCTTGCCGAGGCCGGGCGGCCCGGACAGCAACACGTGGTCCGGCGGGCGCCCGCGCCGCAGCGCGCTTTCCAGCACGACCTGCAGCTGCTCGCGGACTTTCGGCTGGCCGACGAACTCGGCGAGCCGCTTGGGACGAAGCGACGCCTCGACGTCGCGCTCGTCCGGGACGAGGGCGGGATCGGCGAGATCCTCGACCGGCTCGGTCATCGGGTGCGGCCCAGCAGTTGAATGCTGCGGCGCAGCAGCGCGGGCACGTCCGGCGCGGCGCCGTCGGCGAGGTCCGCGGCGACGACGTCGATCGCCTCGACTGCTTCTCTGCCGGAGAAGCCGAGACCGGCCAGCGCGTGCGTCAGCTGGTCGCGCCACGGCGCGACGGCCGCCACGCCCGGACCCGGCACGACCGCGGTGTCCGAGCCGTCGATCGCGCCGATCCGGTCGCGCAGCTCGAGCACGATCCGTTCGGCGCCCTTGCGCCCGATGCCAGGCACCCTCGTGAGGGTGGTGAAGTCGGCGGTCGCGATCGCCCGGCGCAGCTCGCGCGGCGGATGGACGGCGAGCATCGTCTGGGCCAGCTTCGGGCCGACGCCGTTCGCGGTCTGCAGCAGTTCGAACAGCGCCCGCTCGTCGTCGTCGGCGAAGCCGTACAGGGTGAGCGAGTCCTCGCGGACGACCAGGCTGGTCGCGAGCCGCGCGCCCTCCCCCACCCGCAGCCGGGCCAGGGTGCCGGGCGAGCAGGACACCGCGAGCCCGATGCCGCCGATCTCGACGACGGCGCCGTCCGGGCCGAGCGCGGCGACAACTCCGCGGACGCTGGCGATCACGGGGTTTCCCCCGGGCGCTGCGTCCGCTGGCGACCCTGCGCGGCAGCGAGCGCGACACGCGACTGCTCCCGTTCCGGATCCGGCAGCTCGAGGGCGTCGCGGATCGCGAGCGCCCGGGCGAAATGGGCGCCGGCGTCGGCCCAGTGGCCCTGGGCGAAGTCATTCAAGCCGGCCTGCTGATGGGTGAAGGCTTCGATCACCGGCCCGAACTGGCCGGCGGCGGCGAGCAGCTCGGTGACCAGCACGGTGGAGTCGGCGAACTCCCCGCGCTGCTGGTGGACGTGCGCGAGCCGGAGCCGGGCGAGGTGCTGCTGGGCGGGCGTGCCGGCGATCTCGGCGCGGTCGACGGCCGCGTTGGCCTCGTTCAGCGCCCGGTCGAGCTCGCCGATGCCCCGCAGCAGGTCGGTCAGCTCGCCGCGGGCCAGCAGCTCGGCGATCTCGTCGGGGGCAGCGCGCAACTCGACGTGCAGGTGGTCGATTCGCGCGGCGACGGCGGCCGCATCCGGATACACCTCGCGCAGGGTGTCCGGGTCATACGCAGGCTGCAGCGGCGCGTCCGGCGCGGTCGGGTCGCTCACCGCCGCACCTGCTCGACGGCGGCGGCCAGCCGCCGCTGGGCGCCGCCGCGCCAGACCTGGCAGATGGCGATCGCGAGCGCGTCCGCGGCGTCGGCCGGCCGGGGGGCCTCGGCGAGGCGCAGCAGCCGGGTGACCATCGTCGCGACCTGGTCCTTGCCGGCGGCGCCGGAGCCGGTCACGGCGGCCTTGACCTCACTCGGGGTGTGCAGCGCGATCGGCAGCCCGGCCCGGGTGGCGGCCACGATCGCCAGGCCGGCGACCTGGGCGGTGCCCATCACCGTGCGCACGTTGTGCTGGCTGAAGACCCGTTCGACCGCGACGACGTCCGGCCGGCATGACGCGATGGCGGCCGAGAGCGCGTCGGCTTGCGCGAGGAGCCGCTCGCCGATGTCGGCCTCCGCAGGCGTGCGGACGACTTCGACGTGCACGAGCGTCAGCGGGCGGCCGGGGCTGCCGTCGACCACGCCGATTCCGCACCGGGTCATCCCGGGGTCGACGCCCAGCACGCGCACCTGCTGCCCCTGACGTTGGTGTCTACTCGAACGGTCGTTCGAGGCAGCCTATGGCGTGCCTGGCGCGTCGCCAGGGAAGATGAGAAGGCAACACGCCGACGCTGCGTACCGTCTGATCTCGTGTCCGTCTACGACCTGGGTTCGTTCAAGGGCGGCCGCCCGCGGCGCGGGCGCGCCGTCCGGCCGAGCCCGCTGTTCCTGGCCGTGCTGGCGATCACCGCAGCCGGCGGGCTGCTCGCGTGGTTCACCGACGGTGTCGGCTCACGGCTGGGCGACTTCGGCGTGTGCGTCCTGGTGCTGGGCGGCTGGATCACGTCGGTGTGCCTGCACGAGTTCGCGCACGCCTACGCCGCCTACCGCGCGGGCGACCGGGCGGTCGAGACGCGCGGCTACCTGACGCTGAACCCATTCAAGTACACCCACCCGGTGCTGTCGATCTTTCTGCCGGTGGTGGCGATCCTCGCCGGCGGGTTCGGGCTGCCCGGCGGCGCGGTGTACCTGCACCGGCATCAGTTCCGCAGCCGCGCGATGCTCAGCCTGGCCGCGGCGGTGGGGCCGGCGGTGAACCTGGTGCTCGCCTTGGTGCTGGGCCTCGTCGCCCGGGCGCATTCGGCGAGCGTCGGCCAGCTGTTCACCGGCGGGTCGGACAGCCACGCCCGGTTCTGGGCCGGGCTGGCGTTCCTCGCTTTCCTGCAGGCCACCGCGGCAGTGCTCAACCTGCTGCCGGTGCCCGGGCTCGACGGCTATTCGATCATCGAGCCCTACCTCGACCCGCAGACCCAGGCCGTCGGCGAGAAGGTCAAGCCGTGGGGCCTGCTCGGCGTGCTGGTGCTGCTCTACGCCGCCCAGCCGATCCGTGACGAGTTCATCGACCTCGTCTACAAGCTGTACCGGGTGCTCGGCGGCGACAGCCGGCTGTCCGAGTTCGGCTACGCGTTCTTCCGGTTCTGGGCCAAGCAGCCCTTCTGAGCCTGATTCTCGACCGATGCCGCCCACTCGACGCGCCGCCCTGCTCGGCGGACTCGCCATTGTCGGCGGACTCGCCGGAGTCGGCGGACTGGCCGGCTGCGGGTCGGACGACTCGCTCGCCACGAGCCTGCAGACCGGGTCGTTCATCTCCCGCAAGCGCGGCGGCGCGCGGACCGGTTGGGCCGTGCTTCGTCCGCACGGCTCGGAACACGCCCGGCTGCCGGTGCTCGTCGCGCTGCACGGCCGGGGCGGCGATCACACCGACGCCTATCGCAGCGTCCACCTCGACCGCGCGCTCGCAGCGTGGGTGCACGCCGGCGGCGCGCCGTTCGCGATCGCGTCGGTGGACGGCGGCGACCACGAATACTGGCATCCGCGGCAAACCACCGACGCCGCCGGCATGGTCGTCGACGAGTTCCTGCCGCTGCTCGGCCGGCAGAACTTGGACGTGGCGCGGATCGGCCTGCTCGGCTGGTCGATGGGCGGCTACGGCGCGCTGTACCTGGCCGGGCGGCCACGACGGCGCGTACTGGGCGGCGCAAGCGCCCGCGCAGCTGCGGTTTGTCGGGCGCCGCCTGACCTGACGT
This sequence comes from uncultured Jatrophihabitans sp., assembly GCF_964251945.1. Taxonomy (GTDB): domain Bacteria; phylum Actinomycetota; class Actinomycetes; order Mycobacteriales; family Jatrophihabitantaceae; genus Jatrophihabitans. The sequence goes on along the minus strand of NZ_CAXULP010000001.1, from coordinate 527,403 downwards.
GCGCCCGAGCTGTCCTCGCCACACCGGGCTCCCGCCCGACGACACGCGGACAACTTGGTGAGAGGCGGCGGCGCTTACTCGGCGCCGACAGCCTCGAGCACCTCGTCGCTGACGTCGAAGTTCGCGTAGACGTTCTGCACGTCGTCGAGGTCCTCGAGCGCGTCGATCAGCCTGAGCACCTTGCGCGCGCCGTCCTCGTCGAGCGGGACCTGCAGGGTGGGCAGGAAGGACTGGTCCGCCGACTCGTACTCGATGCCGGCGCTCTGCAGCGCGGTGCGGACCGGGACGAGGTCAGTGGGCTCGCAGACCACCTCGAAGGCCTCCCCGAGGTCGTTGACCTCTTCCGCGCCGGCGTCGAGCACCGCGAGCAGCACGTCGTCCTCGGCCTGGCCGTTCTTGGGCACCAGCACGACGCCCTTGCGGTTGAACAGGTAGGCCACCGAGCCCGGATCGGCGAGCGAGCCGCCGCTGCGGGTCATCGCGGTGCGGACCTCCATGGCGGCGCGGTTGCGATTGTCGGTGAGGCACTCGACGAGCAGTGCCACGCCGCTGGCCCCGTAGCCCTCGTACATGATCGTCTGCCAGTCGGCGCCGCCCGCCTCGGCGCCGGACCCGCGCTTGACGGCGCGGTCGATGTTGTCGATGGGGACGGAATTCTTGCGCGCCTTCTGCACGGCGTCGTACAGCGTCGGGTTGCCGTCGACGTCGCCGCCGCCCATCCGCGCCGCGACTTCGATGTTCTTGATCAGCTTGGCGAACAGCTTGCCGCGTTTGGCGTCCTTGGCGGCCTTTTGGTGCTTGGTCGTCGCCCATTTGGAGTGGCCGCTCACAGCTGTGTCTCCCATTCCAGCGATGTTTCGTCGGCCCCGATCCTAGCTCCGGCGAGCGCGCACCCGCCGCCTCAGCGTCCGGCGACGATCCGGGTGAACATCTCGTGCACCCGGATGTCGCCGGTGACCTCGGGATGGAACGACGTCGCCAGCAACGGCCCCTGCCGGACCGCCACGACGTGCCCGGCAGCTGTCGTGGCCAGCGGCGTCGCGGCCGGCCCGACCTCCTGCACCCACGGCGCCCGGATGAACACCGCGCGCACCGGCGCGCCCGCGACGCCGTCGACCTCGAGGTCCTCCTCGAAGGAGTCGACCTGCCGGCCGAAAGCGTTGCGGCGCACGGTGATGTCCAGGCCGCCGAGCGTCGCCTCGAGCGGCGAGCCGCCGGCGTCCACCCGGTCGGCCAGCAGGATCATGCCGGCGCACGAGCCGTAGACCGGCAGGCCCTCGGCGATGCGCTCGCGCAGCGGCTCGAGCAGCTCGAACGCCCGCGCCAGCTTGATCATCGTCGTGGACTCGCCGCCGGGCAGGACCAGCCCGTCGACGCCCGCGAGCTCGGCCGGCCGGCGCACCGGCGCCGCCTGCGCGCCGGCCGCCGCCAACGCCAACAGGTGCTCGCGGACATCGCCCTGCAGCGCGAACACGCCGATTCTCGGGGGGGTCACCACATCAACGCCAACCCGCGAGTTGTCCTCGCTTGCTCGGCGCGCAGACCGACCAAGCGAGGACAACTCGCCGGAGAATGCGACGACGACCTGCCGACGACGGCGGAGACAACTCGAGGAGGGTGCGTGCTACCAGCCGCGCTCGGCGAGGCGGTGCGGCTGCGGGACGTCCTCGACGTTGATGCCGACCATCGCCTCGCCGAGGCCGCGGGAGACCTTAGCGATGACGTCCGGGTCGTCGAAGAACGTCGTCGCCTTGACGATCGCCTCGGCGCGCTGCGCCGGGTTGCCGGATTTGAAGATGCCGGAGCCGACGAACACGCCCTCGGCGCCCAGCTGCATCATCATCGCGGCGTCGGCGGGGGTCGCGATGCCGCCGGCGGTGAACAGCACGACCGGCAGCTTGCCGGCGCGCGCGACCTCGGCGACCAGCTCGTACGGCGCCTGCAGCTCCTTCGCGGCGACGAACAGCTCGTCCTCCGGCAAGTTCTGCAGCCGGCGGATCTCGGCTCGGATCGCCCGCATGTGCGTCGTGGCGTTCGAGACGTCGCCGGTGCCGGCCTCACCCTTCGAGCGGATCATCGCCGCGCCCTCGGTGAGCCGCCGCAGCGCCTCGCCCAGGTTGGTCGCGCCGCAAACGAAGGGCACCGTGAACGCCCACTTGTCGATGTGGTTGGCGTAGTCGGCGGGGGTCAGCACCTCCGACTCGTCGATGTAGTCGACGCCGAGCGACTGCAGCACCTGCGCCTCGACGAAGTGCCCGATGCGGGCCTTCGCCATGACCGGGATCGAGACGGCGGAGATGATGCGCTCGATCATGTCCGGATCGCTCATCCGCGACACGCCGCCCTGGGCGCGGATGTCGGCCGGCACCCGCTCGAGCGCCATGACGGCCACCGCGCCGGCGTCCTCGGCGATCGTCGCCTGCTCGGCGGTGACGACATCCATGATGACGCCGCCCTTGAGCATCTCGGCCATTCCGCGCTTGACGCGCGCCGTTCCCACGTTCTGTTCCGACATGCCGGCAATTCTACGGCCGGGCGCGAAAGCCTCAGCCCTGCAGCGGCGCGCCCCTGGTCGCCAGCACCACCCAGGTGTTGCCCGGGTTCAGCGGGAGCGGCTTGCCGGCCGCGGTGAGCAACGCCGTGCCGGCCGACGCCGTGGGCCGCGACCACGTGCCGTCGACGCGCCTGGCCTGACGGAAGACCGCCACCTTTCCTTTGCCGACGGTGTAGGTGAACTGCGAGGGGTTGCCGTTCACATCGGTGTCGGCGGGGTGCGCGACGACCCGGCAGAACTGCACGATCACGTTCGTCGCGGACACCAGCGACCCGTCTGCCGCGTGCTGGGCGACGCCGTCGATGTACCGCACATATTTCTTGATCTTGGGGTTCCACTTGAACTGGACGCTGGTGCCGCCGCGGTTCGAGCCGGTGACGACGGTGCGCAGGTTCGTGCCGACCTGGGTCGTCAGCCCGGCCAGGCTGGGGCTGAAGGTCCACCCGTTGCTGCGCGGGCGGTTCGTCTTCGTCCTCTTCGCCACCTGCGCGAGATTGAGCGCCAGGTTGATGTAGCCGTGGTCGCCCGCGTGCGGCGCGCGGAAGTAGTAAGCGGCGCCGGCGTCGTTGCTCCAGCTCGTGATGCCGGACTTGCGCACCCGCGGCAGCGAGTCGTGCGCGCCGCCGGAGTAGGCCTCGGTGATCTTGCCGTATTGCAGCAGCAGATCCGGGTCGCTGGGCCGGGTCGAACGCACATAGCCGACCTTCTTCGGCATATGCGTGGCGAAGACGGCGGCGAGCCGGGTCAGGCCGCCCTCGACCGCCTCGATGTAGACGATGTCAGCCTGGTCGATCGCGACCTGCGGCCGGCCCGGCTCGGTGTCGTCGATCTTGACCGCGATCACCGGATTCCGCGGGACCGGCCCGACGCCGGTGAACGGGTTCTTCGGCGCCGGCTTGGCCGGCGCGGCCGTCGTCGCCGGCACGGACGACGAGGTGACGGGGACCGACGAGGTCGCGCTCGCCTTCTTCGCGCTGTCGCTCGTGCAGGCTGCGGCGAACAGCGCGAGCACGGCGAGCGAGGCTGCGGCCGTGCTCCGGGCACCGGGCGAGCTGATCATGGGGCGTCCTTGTCGATCGAGGGCGGGACAGAGCTGGGCGTGCCGGGCGTGCTGGGCGTGCTGGGCGTGCGCTCGCCGGGGTGTGGCGGCACGGTGTCGTCGATGTCGAAGAACTCGGGCAGCCCCCGCCGGCCAGCGAGATGCAGCAGACGGGGCATGCGCCGCGCGCGCAGCGACCGGGTGTCGCGGACCGCGTCATTGTAGAAACGCCGGGCGATCAGCACCCGCACGGAGGCCTCCTGCAGCTCGTCCGCGGCGGCCGCGCTCAGCTGCCATCCGCCGCCCGCCAGCTCGGCGACCGCCCGGCCCACCGCGTTCTCCGCGCGCTCCCGGCCGGCGTCCTCGACCGACCCGGGCAGGTCGAGCGCCGCCTGGGCGACCGAGTCGAACTGGCCGCGCTCGTCAGCCGGCAGCGGGCTGTCCGGCGCCTGCGCCACGTGCTGCAAGGCGGCGGCGCGGCGCACCAGCTGGGCGTCCATGGCCGCCTGAGCGGCGTCGACCCGAGCGTGCAGCCGGTCCAGGCGGGTCAAGGTGAACGTGATCCAGGTGGTCAGCACGACCGCCACGAGCACGGCGAGCACGAGCCAGACCACAGACAGCACGTCCGCAGATGCTAGGCGAGCCGGCCCGCACGTCAGGTCGGCGCACCGGCGCCGGCGATGGCCAGCTCATAAACCCGCAGCACTTCGCCGACGATCACCGACCAGTCGAACGGCGCGACGGCGGTCCGGCCGGCGGCGGTCAGCCGTTCGCGCAGCGCCGCGTCGTCGAGCACCTCGACGAGCGTGCGGGCGAGCGCGGCCGAGTCACCCGCCGGGAACCGCCGTCCCGCCATGCCACCGCCGAGCACTTGCCGGAACGCCTCGATGTCGCTGGCCACGATGGCCGTCCCCGCGGCCATCGCCTCGAGCAGGATCACCCCGAAGCTCTCCTGACCGGTGTTCGGCGCGCAATAGACGTCGACGCTGCGCAACAGGCGCTGCTTGTCCTCGTCGCTGACCTGGCCGAGCAGGTCGATCCGCTCCGCGACGCTCGGCGGCAGGTCGGCCACGAACTCCTCCGCGTCGCCGCGGCCGGCGACGAGCAGGCGCAGGTTCGGCCGGCTCGGCGCGAGCGCCTCGATCGCGTCGACGAGGACGTCCATGCCCTTGCGGGACTCCTCGTAGCGGCCGACGAAGCCGATCGTGCCGCCGGCGGGGTCGGCCGGCCGGGGAAACCCGTCGAAGGGCCTGGCCTGCGCGAAGTGCGACACCGCCACGCCGTTCGGGATCACCACGGCGTCGCCGCCGAGGTGCTCGACGATCACCTGGCGCGCCGCGGCCGACACCGCGATCCGTCCGGAGATCTTCTCCAGGAACGGCTGCAGCACGGTGTCGAACATCGACAGGAAGCGCGAGCGCGCGGTGGCGATGTGGAAGGTGGCCACCAGCGGGCCGTCGTGGATCATGCATGCCAGCAGCGACAGGCTGGGCGGCGCCGGCTCGTGCACGTGCACGACGTCGAACGCGCCGTCGCGCAGCCACCGGCGTACCCGCGCAGCGGCGACCAGGCCGAACTGCAGGTGCGCGACCGAGCCGTTGTACGGGATGCGCACCGCGGCCTTGCCGGCGACGACCACGTAGGGCGGCAGGCCCGGCATGTCGTCCTCGCCAGGCGCCAGGACGGACACCTCGTGGCCGAGCTCGATGAGTTTCTCGGCGAGGTCGCGCACGTGGGTCTGCACCCCCCCGGGGATGTCCCAGGAGTACGGGCAGACGATGCCGACGCGCATCGCGCTCAACTCCCGGGGGCGGGGGCAGCCTCCGCCGAGCGCGCGGGCGCGCGGGGCGGCAGGTCGGCCAGCCACAGGCGCTGCAGCATGTGCCAATCCGCCGGCCGGGCGGCGATCCCGGCCGCGAACGAGTCGGCCATCAGCTGGGTGCCCGCCACCACGCGGTCGCGCAGCCGGCCCCCGGGCGGCGCCTCGATCGGGGGGCTGACGGTGTGCGCCCACTCGTTGTCGGCCGGGAAGTAGGAGTGGACGGTGTGCAGGCTGGCGCCCGTCATCGCCGCCAGCAGCGCAGGACCTGCTGGCATTCGGGTCGGCTCGCCGAAGAACTGCACCTCGACGCCGTTGCGGGACAGGTCGCGGTCGGCGAGCAGGCAGACGACGCGGTTGGCCCGCAACCGCTCGACGAGCACCTCGGTCGGCGGCCGCTCGCCGCCGGTGAGCGCGAGCACCTCCATGCCGAGGCTCTCCCGGTAGGCGACGAAGCGGTCGAAGACCGAGGCCGGCTTCAGCCGCTCCGCGACGGTCGTGAACGGCCCCTGCCGGCTGACCAGCCAGATGCCCGACGCGTCCCAGTTGCCGGAATGCGGCAGCGCGAGGACGACCCCCTTGCCGCGCTCGAGGCTCTCGTCGATCAGCCGCAGGCCCGCGCCGTTGCGCTCGAAACTCGCCGCGACCGCGGCGTGGTCCATCGTCTCGAGCCGAAACGTCTCCAGCCAGTAGCGGGAGTAGGAACGCAGCGCGTCGCCGACGAGCCGGTCCATCCGCAGCTCGGACATCTCAGGCCCCACGACCCGGCGCAGGTTCTTGCGCAGCTGGCGGGTCCCCGCGCCGTTGCGGACGGCGGCGGCGTCGGCTGCGGCGCGGAACGCGCGGGCCGACATGACCGGCGGCAGGGCCTTGACCGCGCTCCAGCCGGCGGAGTAACCGGCGCCCATCGCGCGGTCGCGCACCCCGTCGAGCATCAGGCGTCAACCCGCTGCTGCCGCGCCCGAACACGCTCCTGCGACTGCCGATAGACCGTCGCGAAGCGCTGGCCCACGGTGATCGTGGAGGCCGCGACGAGCAGCCACAGCGCGCCGGCGAGCACATACGGCAGCCGCAGCCCCGGGAAGCCGGTCAATCCGGTGCCGACGAGCACGATGATCAGGCGCTCGGCGCGCTCGGCGATGCCGACGGTCGCGGTCAGCCCGGCGCCTTCCGCCCGGGCGCGGATATAGGACGTCAGGGTGCCGAGGATCAGGCACAGCAGCGCCGCGAGCAGCATCCAGCGCTGGCCGTGCAGCGCGAAGTACCAGGCGATCGTCGCGAACACCGCCGCGTCGACGACGCGGTCGCAGCTGGAGTCGAGCACCGCGCCGAACGCCGAGCCGCGCCCGCCGGCCCGGGCCACCGCGCCGTCCACCATGTCCAACATCGCGAACGCCCAGATGATCAGGGTGCCGGCGAAGAACCACCCGCGCGGGAAGCAGACCAGCGCGCCGGCCACCGCGCCGACGGTGCCGACCACGGTGATCGCGTCCGGCGTCACCCCGGCTCGCGCCAGCCTCGTCCCGAGCGGCGTCAGGCCGCGGGAGATCGCGGCGCGGGCATGGATGTTGAGCACCCGCTACTGCTTCGGCAGCTTCAGCTTGGACAGGTCGGGCAGCTCCATGCCCGGCGGCAGGCCAGCCGCGCCCGGGCCGGCGCCCATCCCGCCCAGCCCGCCCGGGCCGCCCATCCCGCCGAAGCCCGGCGGCAGGCCGGCGGGCAGCCGCGGCTGGGTCGGCCGGCCGGCGTTGCCCTTCTTGCCCTTCTTGCCCTTGCGGGTGTTCTTCGAGGACTTGGTGGCGCTGCGCTTGCGCATGCCGGGCAGGCCCATCCCGCCGAGCTGGCCCATCATCTTGCGGGCCTCGAAGAACCGGTCGACGAGCTGGTTGACGTCGCTGACCTTCACCCCCGAGCCGTTCGCGATGCGCAGCCGGCGCGACCCGTTGATGATCTTCGGGTTGTCCCGTTCGGCGGGCGTCATGCCGCGGATGATCGCGGCGGTGCGGTCGAGGTCGCGGTCGTCGATCTGCGCGATCGCGTCCTTCATCTGCCCCATGCCGGGCATCATCCCGAGCAGGTTGCCGATCGGGCCCATCTTGCGGATCGCCTGCAGTTGAGCGAGGAAGTCCTCGAGGGTGAACTGGTTGCCGGCGGCCAGCTTGGCCGCCATCGCCTCGGCCTCGTCTTCGTCGAAGTGCTGCTGCGCCTGCTCGATCAGGGTGAGCATGTCGCCCATGCCGAGGATGCGCGAGGCCATCCGGTCGGGGTGGAAGACGTCGAAGTCCTCGAGCTTCTCGCCGTTGGACGCGAACATGATCGGCTGGCCGGTCACCTCGCGCACCGACAGCGCCGCGCCGCCGCGGGCGTCGCCGTCGAGCTTGGTGAGCACCACGCCGGTGAAGCCGACGCCGTCGCGGAACGCCTCGGCGGTGTTGACGGCGTCCTGGCCGACCATCGCGTCGACGACGAACAGCACCTCTTGCGGGTCGACCGCCGCCCGGATGTCGGCGGCCTGCCGCATCATCTCGGCGTCGACGCCCAGCCGCCCGGCGGTGTCGACGATGACCATGTCGTGCTGGGCGCGGCGGGCGAAGTCGATCGAGTCCCGGGCGACCCGCACCGGATCGCCAGACCGGGCCGAACCGGCCGCCGGCTCGGCGGCGCCGCCGGCGTTGCCCGGGTGCGGCGCGTAGACCTCGACGCCGGCGCGCTGGCCCACCACCTGCAGCTGGTTGACGGCGTTGGGCCGCTGCAGGTCGCAGGCCACGAGCAGCGGCGTGTGGCCCTGAGCCCGCAGCCAGCGGGCCAGCTTGCCGGCGAGCGTCGTCTTGCCCGCGCCCTGCAGGCCGGCGAGCATGATCACCGTCGGCGGCTGCTTCGCGTACTGCAGCCGTCGGGTCTCGCCGCCGAGGATCTGGACGAGCTCGTCGTTGACGATCTTGATGACCTGCTGCGCCGGGTTGAGCGCCTTGCTGACCTCTTCGCCGCGCGCTCGCTCCTTCAGCCGGGCGATGAACTCGCGCACCACCGGCAGCGCGACGTCCGCCTCGAGCAGCGCGATGCGGATCTCGCGCGCCGTGGCGTCGATGTCGGCCTCGGACAGCCGTCCCTTGCCGCGCAGGTTGGTGAAGACCGCGGACAGGCGATCGGACAGCGTGTCGAACACGACGGCCAGCCTACTGGCCGCGGCTCACAGCAGGCCGCGGCCGCCGTCGACGTAGATGACCTGGCCGGTGACGTAGCCGGATTCCTCGCCGGCGAAGAACGCCACCGTGTTCGCGATGTCGTCGGGGACGCCGCCGCGGCGCACCGGGACGGCCTTGGCCACCGCCTCGCGCATCGCCTCGATAGTGGTGCCCGTGCGCTCGGCGGTCGCCTTCGTCATCGCCGTCTCGATGAATCCCGGCGCGATCGCGTTGGCGGTGACGCCGAACTGGCCCAGCTCGATCGCGAGCGTCTTGGTCAGGCCCTGCAGGCCGGCCTTCGCCGTCGAGTAGTTCGCCTGGCCGCGATTGCCCAGCGCGGACGTCGAGGACATGCAGACGATCCGGCCGAACTTCGCCTCGACCATGTGCTTCTGCGCGATCTGGCTGCACAGGAACGCGCCGCGCAGGTGGACCTCCATGACGGTCGTCCAGTCGTCGTCGGTCATCTTGAACAGCAGGTTGTCGCGCAGCACGCCGGCGTTGTTCACCAGGATCTGCAGGCCGCCGAACTCGCCGACCAGCTGGTCGACCGCCGCCTGCACCTGGTCGCGCTTGGACACGTCCGCGCCGAGGCCGATCGCCGCGCCGCCGGCGGCGGTGATCTGCTCGGCGACGGCCTGCGCGGCCGATTGCTGCAGGTCGAGGACGCCGACTTTCGCGCCGTCCGCGGCGAGCCGGGCGGCGATGGCCGCGCCGATCCCCTGGGCTGCGCCGGTCACCAACGCGACGCGGCCGTGCACTCCTGGCATGGGTGTTCTCCTCTGTTGTTTCTAAGGCTCTGTAGGTCTTCTAGGACGAGTTGTCGACGAGTCGCCGAACGCCGGCGAGCCAGCGATCCGGGTCGGACGCCTTCTGCGCCCAGAACGTACCGACCTGCGGGTGCGGCAGGATCAGGAACCTGCCGTCGGCGAGCCCGGCGACGACGTCGTCGGCCACCTGCTCGGCGCTGACGATCTCGCCGGACGCGGCGACCGCTCGCGCGCCCGGGTCGCCGGCCGCGAGCGGGTCCATCAGCAGCGGGGTGGCGACGCCCATCGGGCACAGCACGCTGACCCCGATGCCCCGGCCGCCGTAGGTGACCGACAACCACTCCGCGAACGCCACCGCGCCGTGCTTGGTGACCGCGTACGGCGCGTCGCCGGGCGAGGTCAGCAGGCCGGCCGCGGACGCCGTCTGCAGCAGCCAGCCGCGGCCGCGCTCGAGCATCGCCGGCAGCACCGCCTGCGCGGCAAAGACGTGCGCCATGACGTTGATCGCCCACGCCCGGGCCCACAGGTCGGCGGGGTCGTCGAAGTTCGCCGCGCCGACGCCGGTGGTGATCCCGGCATTGGAGCAGAACAGGTCGATCGCGCCGTCCCGGGCGAGAGTGCGCTCGACGAGCGACGCGATGGCGGCGCGGTCGGCGACGTCGACCTCTTCGGCGACGGCTGCCTCGCCGATCTCCTCGGCGACTGCGCGGGCGCCGTCGAGGTCGCGGTCGGCGACGACCACCGACCGCGCGCCGTCGGCGGCGAAGCGGCGGGCCAGCGCCGCGCCGATGCCGCTGGCGGCGCCCGTGATCACGACGACCGAGTCGCGCACATCCATGGTCGGCACTCCCATCGTCAGCTCCGTCCCAGCCTGCGCAGCAGATCCGCGTCCGGCGGGCCGCCCGGTGTCGGCGCCAACGCGACGACGGGGGTTGTGACGCCGGCGTCGGCATAGGCCTGCACCTGCTCGCGGCAGGACTCCGGCGAGCCGTGCAGCACCAGCTCGTCCACGACGTCGTCGGGCACTGCGGCCGCCGCGGCCTTGCGGTCGCCCGCGGCCCACGCCTCCTGCATCGGCCGCAGCTTCTCACCGCGGCCGAGCCAGTCGTGGAACGCCGCGTACGCGGGCACGGTGAGGTAGGACGAGATCAGCAGCCGGCCGACGTTGCGCGCGTGCTCGGCGTCGTCAGTCGGGCAGACGAAGATCCGCGCGACCACCTCGGCGGCCGGGTTCTCGATCGCCGCGACGCACTGGCCGACGTCCGTGCTCGCCAGCCAGTTCAGGATCGCGCCGTCGGACTCGCGGCCGGCCAGACGCAGCATCTGCGGGCGCAGCGCAGCGAGCACGACCTTCGGCGGCTGCGCGGGCGCCTGCGCCAGCTTGAACCGCGAGATCGTGAACGAGTCGAACTCGCCGTCCACCCGCTCCCCCGCCAGCGCCGCCCGCACGAAGCGCAGCACGTCCCGGCTGCGCCGGTAGGGCTCGTCGTAGGCGATGCCGTTCCAACCGCCGACGATCACCGGGCTGGACGCGCCGAGGCCGAGCACGAAGCGGCCGGGGGCGGCGGCCGCGAGCGTCGCGGCGGACATCGCGATCAGCGCCGGCCCGCGGGTGTAGACCGGCACGATCGCGGTGCCGAGCCGCAGCGTCGGCGCCCAGACCGACGCCAGCGCCAGCGGGGTGAAGGCGTCGGTGTCGTTGGTCTCGGCCGACCAGATGTCGGTGTAGCCGAAGTCGGGCAGCGCGCGGATCAGCTCCGCGTGCTCGCGCAGCGCGACACCGGGCAGCGGGATGGTCAGGCCCCAGCGCGGGTCGGTCATCAGTCTTTCTCCAGCGCCGCGAGGACGAGGTCGGCCAGGCCGGCGGCGAGCTGCGCCGGCCTCTTGCGGCCGTTCGGCCGATACCAGAGCGGCAGCTCGTTGACGAAGCCGAAGATGGTGAAGGTGACGATGTCGGCGGGCACGTCGGCGGCGAACTCGCCGCCGGCCTGGCCGTCGCGCACGAGGCGCTGCACGAGGTCGTGATAGCGGCGGCGCGCACGCCGGTACTCGGCCGTGCGCTCGTCGCCGAGCTTGTTCAGCTCGCGCCAGAACACCAGCGCCGGCCGGGCGCTCGCGGCGGTGGACTCGACGAGGTCGGCGATCAGCGCGCGCAACGTCTCGGCCGCGGGCCGCCGGCGCCGCACGATCTGCTCCGCCGCGTCGAGCTGGCGGCTGATCAGATCGCCGTAGACCTCGTAGAGCAGCGCCTCCTTGCTGACGAAGTGGTGGTAGAAGCCGCCCTTCGCCACCCCGGCCCGGGTGATCACCTGGGTGACGCTGGTGCCGTCGTAGCCCTGCTCGGCGAACAGGTCGACGGCGGCGTCGAGCACACGCTGCTTGAGCGTCGCAGTCGATGTCATCGGCGCTGTCATTGGTTCGCTCCGCAAGCGTCGCTCATCGCGGCACGTGCTTGTGCAGCTCCTGGCGGGCCATCGTGCGCAGGTGCACCTCGTCCGGGCCGTCGGCCAGGTGCAGCGTGCGCAGCTGCGCCCAGGCCTCGGCGAGCGGGGTGTCGGAGGAGACGCCGGCCGCGCCGAACACCTGCACCGCCCGGTCAAGGACCCACGACGCGGCACGCGGGGCGGCGACCTTGATGCCGGCGATCTCGCTGCGGGCGTTCTTCGCGCCGACGGTGTCGATCAGCCACGCCGCGTTGAGCACGAGCAGCCGCGCCTGGTCGAGCGCCAGCCGGGACTCGGCGATCCACTGCTGCACGACGCCGTGCGAGGCGATCGGCGAGCCGAAGGTGGAGCGGGACGCGGCGCGCTGCACCATCAGCTCGAGCGCCCGCTCGGCCACGCCGAGGGAGCGCATGCAGTGGTGGATGCGGCCGGGGCCGAGGCGCGCCTGCGCCATCATGAAGCCGCCGCCCCGCGGGCCGAGCAGGTTCTCCCGCGGCACCCGGACCTGGTCGTAGTGGATGACCCCGTGCCCGCCATGCGGCCCGTCGTCGTAGCCGTACACCGTCGTCGAGCGCTCGAGGGTCACACCCGGCGTGTCGAGCGGGACGAGGATCATCGAGTGCCGCGCGTACTTTGCGCCGTCCGGGTCGCTGACGCCCATGACGATCGCGATCTTGCACTCGGGCCGCATCGCCCCCGTCGACCACCACTTGCGGCCGTCGACGACGAAACTGTCGCCGTCGAGGGTGATCGTGGTGGCGATGTTCGCGGCGTCCGAGGACGCGACGTCCGGCTCGGTCATCGAGAAGCACGAGCGGATCTCGCCCTCGAGCAGCGGGCCCAGCCACTGCGCGCGCTGCTCGTCGGTCGCGAACATGTCCAGCAGCTCCATGTTGCCGGTGTCCGGCGCTGCGCAGTTCATCGCCTCCGGCGCGATCGCGAGCGAGCGGCCGGACAGCTCCGCGAGCGGCGCGTAGTCGACGACCGACAGTCCGGCGCCGCCGTTCCCGGTGGCGTTCGAGGAGCGCGGCAGGAACAGGTTCCACAGCCCCTGCCGCCGCGCCTCGGCCTTGAGGTCGGCGAGGATCGCGGGCGTGCGGAACGGCGTGCCGGCCGCCCGATTGGCCGCGGCCTGCTCCTCAAAGGCGTGCTCGGCCGGGTAGACGTGCTCGTCGAGAAAGGCCGCGACCTGCTTCTGCAGCGCCTGCGACCGCTCGCTGTGCGCGAAGTCCATGCTTGTCTCCTCGAGGGTCGAACCGGGATCAGGCCTGCGTGGCCAGCGAGCGCAGCGCCGCCTGCAACAGGGCAGGCACTCCGGCGCCGAAATGGGCGAAGCCCTCGCCGACGGTCTTGCCGGCGAGAAAGCGGTGGTGGATGCCCTCGGCGACGACGGCCAGCTTGAAGTAGCCGAAGCCGATGTACCACTCGAGCGCCGCGAGGTCGCGCGGCGAGCGCTCGGCATAGAGCGCGACCATCTGCCGCGCGGTCAGGAAGCCGTTCTCCGGGCTCATCCGCGGCATGATCATGTCGCCCTGCTGCGCCAGATCTTGATAGACGACGAGCAGGCCGAGATCAGTGAGCGGGTCGCCGAGGGTGGCCATCTCCCAGTCGACGACCGCGGCGATCCGGTCCACCGCAGGCGTGAACATGACGTTCGTGAGCCGGTAGTCGCCGTGCACGACGCCGGGCGCCGATTGGGTCGGCAGCTGCGCCTCGAGCCGCTCGACGGTCTGCGCCAGCTCGGCCAACGGCCGGGTCTGCGAGGCGTCCCACTGCTGGCGCCAGCGGCGCACCTGCCGGGCGAGGAAGCCCTCGGGCCGGCCGAAGTCGGCCAGCCCGACCGCCGCGGGATCGGTCTCGTGCAGCGCCACCAGCGTGTCGACCAGCAGCTCGCAGCAGCGGGTCGCGTCCTGCGCCGGCAGCTCGGCGAGCAGCGCGCGTTTGTCCAGCACGACGCCGTCGACGAACCCCATTAAGTAGAACGGCGCGCCGAGCACCGCGGGGTCGGCGCAGAGCGCGACCGGCTCGGCCACCGGCACCGCGGTGCCGGCAAGCGCGCTGATGACCCGGAACTCGCGGACCATGTCGTGCGCGGTCGGCAGCACGTGCGCGAGCGGCGGCCGGCGCAGCGCCCAGGTGCTCGCCCCGTCGGTGACGCGGTAGGTGAGATTCGACTTCCCGCCGGCGATCACCTCGCCGGCCAGCCCGCCCTGCCGCAAACCCGGCCGGACCTCGTCGAGCCAACGGGACAGGACGTCGAGGTCCACTCCGGGCAGCGTTGCCGTCACGTGGCCGACCCTAGGGACCGACCGGTCGGTCGGTCAACAGCGCAGTGCGGGTATGGCGCCGTCACACCGGTTCGGCGACGGCAGAGCTCCGCTTCGGTTCCACGCGCGCCCGCGAGGGCTGCACCCGCAGCACCTTCGCCAGCACGTCCGGCAGGTACCAGTTCCACCGGCCGAACAGCGACACCAGCGACGGCACCAACAGCGATCGGACGATCGTCGCGTCCAGCAGGATGCCGACGCCCAGCCCGGTGGCGAGCGTCTTCAAGTCGGTGCCCGGCCCGGAGGCCAGCGCGGCGAAGGCGAGGAACAGGATCAGCGCCGCGCAGGTGACCAGCCGGCCGGTGCGCCCGACGCCCTCGATGACCGCCTCGTCGGTGGACATCGAGCCGTCGTACTCCTCACGCACCCGGGACAGGATGAACACCTCGTAGTCCATCGAGAGCCCGAACAGGAACGCGAACACCATCAGCGGGATCCAGAACGTCACCGCCCCGGTCGCGTGGATGCCGAAGATGGCTTCCGACCCGTGGCCGTCCTGCCAGAACAGCACCATGACGCCGAGCGTCGCCCCGAGCGACAACAGGTTCAACAGGATCGCCTTGATCGGCAGCAACAGCGACCGGAACGCTCGCACGAGCAGCAGGAACGTCAACACCGCGATCACCAGCAGCATCAGCGGGAAATTGCCGTACACCGCGTTCAGGAAGTCGATCTGCGCAGCGCCGACGCCGCTCACGCCGTGCACCGCGTCGTTGCCCTTCACCTCGGCGGTGATCCGGCGCACCACGTCGACGCTCTTGGAGTTGACGGTCTCCTGCGTCGGCAGCACGACGACGACGGACCGGCCGCCGCGATTGCTGGTGGCGCCGGTCGGGGCGACGGCGGTGCGCACGCCCTCGACCTTGCGCAGGTCGGCCGCGACGGCGCCCGCCTGGTCGGTGTCCACCAGCACCTCGACCGGCGTCAGCACGCCGGTGGACACGCCGCCGCTCTTCAGCGTCTGCAGCGCCTGGTAGGCCGGCCCGCTCTTGGCCAGCGAGTCGGACGACGCGAGCCCGATCTTGATCCCGAACAGCACCCCGACGAGCACGCCCAGCACCGCGAGCGCGGCCACCGCGGAGATCCAGCGCCGGCGCACGACGGCCCGCGCCCAGCCGCTCCACGCCTTGCTGGCCCGGCTCTCCCGCCGGATCCGCGGCCAGTCGACGCGCGGGCCGATGCCCCCGAGGATCGCCGGCGTCAACGTCAGCGTCGACAGCACGCTGGCCAGCGGGATGAGCGCCCCGCCGTAGCCCATGCTGCGCATGAACGGCACCGGCAGCACGATCAGCGCGAGCAGGCCGATGGCCACGGTGACCCCGCTGAACAACACCGCGTGCCCGGCGGTCTCCATGGCCACCACGACGGCGTCGTGGTTCTCCCTGCCGTGGTCGCGTTCCTCGCGCCATCGGGTGACGAACAGCAGCGAGTAGTCGATGGCGACGCCGAGGCCGACGAGCGCGACCAGGAACTGCACGATGAACGAGACGTCGGTCAGGTAAGTAATCGGCAGCAGCAGAATGAACGTCGCCAGGATCGACGCGGCGGCCACGATCAGCGGCAGGAACGCCAGGAACGAGCCGAAGACGAAGGCGAGCACGGCCAACGCGCCCACCGCGCCCAGCAGCGTCTCGCCGAGCACGCCCGGGCCGCTGTCGTCGCCGCCGGTCGCGAGCGCGTCCTCGCCGGTGACGCCGACCGTCGAGCCGGCCGGCTTGGCGGCATTCGCGGCGCGCTCGATGGCGGACGTCGGGAGCTTGGCGCTCGGGTTCGAAAGCGACCGGTAGAACACGAGGGCGTAAGCCGTCCGGCCGTCCTTCGTGCGGAATGCCTTGTCGCCGGTGTTGCTCTCGGACACGGCCCGCAGGCCCGGCTGGGCCTTGGTGATGGCGGCGAATGTGCCGGCCACCGCCTGCGGGTCGTCGGCCACCGTGCGGCCGGCCGGCAGCGTCACGGTGACGATGAACGGGCTGGTGTCCCCGCCATTGCCGACGAGCTCCTTGATGCGGTGCGCGGCGTCGCTGCCGGGCTGGCCGGGCAGCGAGAAGTCGACAGTCAGGCGATTGCTGACGGTGCCGGCGCAGGCGATGCCGCCGACCACCACCAGGCCCCAGATCGCGACGATCAGCTTGCGATGGCGCAGCACGAACTCGGCCCAACGACGCATGGTCGGCCCCCTGTGATCGGACGGAAGGTCAGCGGCACGTTAGCGCTGGGCGCCGACATCAGTCAGGATTCTGGCACGAGCCTTCGGCGAGTCGCCCCGGCGATTGTCTCCCCCGCGACTTGTCCTCGCTTCCGCGGCGAATAGCCCGCCGAAGCGCGGACAACTTTCTCAAGATGACGGGGGTCAGCCGGTCGTGGCGTGGAACAGCGACCCGACGCCGTAGGTCACCGCCGCCGCCAGCGCGCCCAGCAGCAGCTGCCGCAGCCCCGAATAGAGCCAGTCGCGGCTGGTGAACCTCGAGGTGATCGCGCCGGAGGAGAACAGCATGGCGACCGCGAGCACGCCGGACACCCACAGCGACGTCGCGCCGAGCAAGTACGGCAGCAGGGGCAGGAACGCCCCGACGCTGAAGGACAACAGGGACGACCCCGCCGCCACCCACGGGCTCGGCAGCAGATGCGGGTCGATGCCGAGCTCCTCCTGGGCGTGGATGCGCAGCGCCTGGTCCGGGTCGCGCGACAGCTGACGCGCCACCTCGTCGGCCAGCCGCGGGTCGACGCCGCGGGCGACGTAGGTCTGCGCGAGTTCGCGCTGCTCGGCCGCCGCGTTGTGCTCCAGCTCGTGGCGTTCGACGTCCAGTTCGGATTGCGCCGACTCGTTCTGGCTCTGCACGGAGACGTACTCGCCGGTGGCCATCGAGAACGCGCCGCCGACCAGGCCGGCGAGCCCGGCCAGCGAGACGCTCGACGCGGACGCCGACGCCCCTGCCACACCGGCGATGAGCGCGAAGTTCGAGACGAGGCCGTCCATCATCCCGAAGACGGTGGGCCGCAGCCAGCCGCCACTGACGTCGCGATGCTCGTGGTGGATCTCGCCGCCGAGCGCCTCAGTTGCCTCAGCCATCGGTGCTCACCTGCTCGGTCGGCGGCGCGGCGTCGGCGGCGTCAGCGGCGCCGTCCTCGGCGCGGTACGCGGATCTCTCGCGCTGAGCGCGGAAGCCGCCGTGGGTCAGGAACCAGGCGAGCGCGAGCAGGAAGACGACCAGGCAGGTCCAGTCGTTGAGCCGGACCCCGAGGAACTGGTTGGCGTGGTCGATGCGCAACGCCTCGATCCAGGACCGGCCGGCGGTGTAGCCCATCGCGTAGAGCGCCAGCACGTTGCCGCGGCCGAGCCGCAGCCGTCGGTCGAGCAGGATCAGCGCGACGCCGAGCGCGACGTCCCACAACGACTCGTACAGGAATGTGGGCTGGTACAGGTGCGCGAGCGTCGTGGCGCCGGCGCGGCACATCTCGCCGCCGGACGCCTGCCCACCGGCCTGCGCATGGCCGACGTCGATGTTCAAGCAGTGGATCTGCAGACCCCACGGCAACGAGGTTGGGCCGCCGTACAGCTCGTTGTTGAACCAATTGCCCCACCGGCCGATGCCCTGCGCGAAGACGACGCCCGGGATCGCAGCGTCGGCGAACACGGCGAGCTTGATCCCCCGCCGTCGGCAGCCGATCCACGCGCCGACGCCGCCGAGCGCGATGGCCCCCCAGACGCCGAGTCCGCCGTCCCAGATCTTGAAGGCGTCAAGGGGATGGCGGCCCTTTTCGAAATAGAGCTCCGGGTCGGTGACGACGTGGTATAGCCGGCCGCCGATGATGCCGAGCACGATCGCCCAGCCGCCGACGTCCCACACGTGGTCGGGGTTTCCGCCGCGCGCCGCGAAGCGGCGGGTGGTCAGCCAGACGGCGACGAGGATGCCGAGCACGATGCACAGCGCGTAGGCGCGGATCGGCAACGGTCCGAGATGCCAGACGCTGCGCGTCGGGCTGGGGATCGAGGCGAGCACCTGCACGCGATCACGGTAGCTGGAGCCCTAGATTTGCCCGATGGCAGACAACATGCGCGCGGCGGTGGTCACCCGGTTCGGCGGGCCCGAGGTGGTCGAGGTGCGCGACGTGCCGCGGCCGCGTCCAGGTCCGGGCGAAGTGCTGCTCGAGGTCCTCGCGTCCGGCGTGAACTTCGCCGACGTGTATCGCCGCGAGGGCCGCCGTCCTGGCCAGCCGCCGTTCACGCTCGGCACGGAGTGCGCGGGACGCGTCGTCGAGGTGGGCGCCGGCGTCGGTGACGTCGCGCTCGGCGACCTCGTCGTGACGGCTCGGTCGGCCTCCGGCACGCACGCGCAGTACGCGGTGCTCGCCGCGGACGCCGTGGTGCCGGTGCCCGCCGGTGTGAGCGCCGAGCTCGCGGCCGCGGCGATCCTGCAGGGCATGACCGCGCACTACCTGGCGGCGTCGACGTTCCCGCTGCAGCCGGGGCACGTCGCGCTCGTGCACGCGGCGGCCGGCGGTGTCGGGCAGCTGCTCAGCCAGCTCGCCGTCGCGCGCGGCGCCCGGGTGATCGGCGTCGTGGGCGCGGCGGGGAAGGCGCAGCCGGCGCACCACGCCGGAGCGGTCGACGTGCTCGTCCAGGACGAGGTCGACGATCTCGCGGCGGCAGTCCGGGAACTCGCCCCGGGCGGGGTGGACGTCGTCTACGACGGCATCGGGCAGGCGACGTTCGAGGCGTCGCTCGCGGCGCTGCGCCCGCGGGGGACGCTCGCCCTCTATGGCATGGCGAGCGGGCCGGTGCCCCCGTTCGACCTGCAGCGGCTCAACAGCGGGTCGCTGTACGTCACCCGCCCCGCCCTCGGGGACTACATCGCCGACCGCGACGAGCTGCTCTGGCGGGCCGGCGACGTGCTCGGCGGGGTGGCGGACGGATCGTTGCGGGTGTCGGTCGGCGGTCGCTACGCGCTCGACGACGTGGGGCGCGCCTACGCCGAGCTGGAGAGCCGGCGCTCCACCGGCAAGCTGCTGATCGTCCCCTAGCTCGCGCCCCGCACGCCGGCCGCGAGCTCGCCGGCCAGCACGCCCAGGGCGGCCACTCCCCCGGCGTCGGGTGAGTCGAGCAGCCGACGGACGAGGGCAGACCCGACGATGACGCCGTCGGCGAACGCCGCGATCTCCGCGGCCTGCGCGCCGGTCGAGACGCCGAGCCCGACGCAGACCGGCAGGTCGGGCGCGAGCGCGCGAACCCGCCCGACGAGCGTCGCCGCCGCGCCGCTCACGCTGTCCCGGGCGCCCGTGACGCCCATGACCGCGCTCGCGTACACGAAGCCGCGCGACGCCGCGACGGTCGACACGATCCGCGCGTCGGTCGAGCTCGGCGCGACGAGGAAGATCCGGTCCAGGCCGGCCGCGTCGGTGGCGGCGAGCCAGGGCGCCGCCTCGTCCGGGATCAGGTCGGGAGTGATCGCGCCGGACCCGCCGGCGGCGGCGAGAT
This sequence comes from uncultured Jatrophihabitans sp., assembly GCF_964251945.1. Classification (GTDB taxonomy): domain Bacteria; phylum Actinomycetota; class Actinomycetes; order Mycobacteriales; family Jatrophihabitantaceae; genus Jatrophihabitans. The sequence continues at coordinate 507,789 of NZ_CAXULP010000001.1, read as the reverse complement.
CGGCGGCGTACCGGTCGACGCCGTAGCGCTCGACCTGATTCCAGTACCCCATCGTGACGGCGGCCGCGCCGGCCGCGGCCACCGCGGCCACGGCGCGCAGGGCGTCGCCCACGCCGACGCCGGCCCGCACCGCCTGCTCGGTCGCCTGCTGGATCGTCGGGCCGTCCATCACCGGGTCGCTGTAGGGCACGCCGACCTCGACGACGTCCACGCCGTTGTCGACGAGCGCGCGCATCGCGTCGATCGACACGTCCACCGAGGGATAGCCGACCGGCAGGTAGCCGATGAGCGCGGCGCGGCCGTCGGCCTTCGCCTTGGCCAGCGCGTCGGACAGGGCGGTCATGGGGTGCTGCCGAGAACGTGGGGCGTTCGGTGCGCAGCGTTCTCGCGGGGTGTGCTCACGGCTCGACGCCTTCCGGCGCGCCTGGTTGGGCCCCCTGCGCCTGCGGCTCGGCCGGCGCGAGGCCGAACCAGCGCGACGCCGTCTCGACGTCCTTGTCGCCCCGGCCGGACAGGTTGACCAGGATGATCGCGTCCGGGCCGAGCTCGCTGCCGAGCCGCATTGCGCCGGCGAGCGCGTGCGCCGACTCGATCGCCGGGATGATGCCCTCGCTGCGGCACAGCAGCGAGAACGCCTCCATCGCCTGCGCGTCGGTGATCGGCCGGTATTCGGCGCGGCCGATGTCATGCAGGTAGGCGTGTTCTGGGCCGACTCCGGGGTAGTCGAGCCCGGCGGAGATCGAGTGGGACTCGACGGTCTGCCCGTTGTCGTCCTGCAGCAGATAGGACCGCGCGCCGTGCAGCACGCCAGGCGCGCCGCCGGTGATCGACGCGGCGTGCCGGCCGGTCTCGACGCCGTCGCCGCCGGCCTCGAAGCCGACCAGCCGGACGCCCTGGTCCGGCACGAACGCGGTGAAGATGCCGATCGCGTTCGACCCGCCGCCGACGCACGCCGCCACGACGTCCGGCAGCCGGCCGCAACGCTCGAGCACCTGGGCGCGCGCCTCGTCGCCGATCACCCGCTGGTACTCGCGGACCATCAGCGGAAACGGGTGCGGGCCGGCGACGGTGCCGAACACATAGTTGGTGGTGTCGACGTTGGTCACCCAGTCGCGCATCGCCTCGTTGATCGCGTCCTTCAGGGTGCGCGAGCCGGTGCTGACGGGCACGACCTCGGCGCCGAGCAGGCGCATGCGGGCCACGTTGAGCGCCTGCCGACGGGTGTCCTCCTCGCCCATGTAGACGACGCAGTCGAGCCCGAGCAGCGCCGCCGCGGTGGCGGTGGCGACGCCGTGCTGGCCGGCGCCCGTCTCGGCGATGACCCGTTTCTTGCCGATGCGCTGGGTGAGCAGCGCCTGGCCCAACACATTGTTGATCTTGTGCGAGCCGGTGTGGTTGAGATCCTCGCGCTTGAGCAGGATGCGGGCGCCGCCGGCGTGCTCGGCGAATTTCGGCACGTCGGTCAGCGGCGACGGACGGCCGGTGTAGTCGCGTTGCAGGCGGGTCAGCTCGGCGCGGAACGCCGGATCTGCCTGCGTCTCGTGAAAGGCGGCGGTGAGCTCGTCGATCGCCGCGACAAGGGCCTCGGGGACGAACCTGCCGCCGTAGGCGCCGAAGTGTCCGGTGGCGTCGGGCGCAGTTGCGGGCAGAGACGTGCTGGTGCTGGACATGCGAGCTCCTGGCGGGAGGGGAACGGGCGGCGCACGGCGGTCAGCCGTGCCATCGCCCCTCGACGCCGCGCTCCGTCTGCATGCCCGTGACAATACCGGCCCGCTCAACCGGGCAGGCCTCGCTGGTCCTCCCAGTCCGGTTTCCGCCCACGCGGCCAGGTCGGTTTCGGCGCGTGGCGGTATCGGGCGACCCGCACCTCCCACCGGCTCAGAAGGCGCAGATGGTCGCGGTACGCGCGGTCGCGCCGGAACGTCTCAGGTGGACTGGTCAAGCCGTAGACGTCGGCCCACCATTCGCCGTACTTCGGATCCAGAATCGTGTCCAGATGAGCCGGGAACCGTCGACCGGCGAGATCGCCGATGTCGCGCCACACCTCAAGCGGGATCACCAGCCGGCCGCTCGGATCGACCACGACGATCTCGAAGTTGGCGGCGTGCAAGATCCGCTGGAGCACGTCGAGGGACGGGCTCATCGCGCCCTTCTCGATGTGCGCAACCGTGGCGGCGCTGACCTTGGCATGGCGTGCGAGCTCGCGCTGGCTGAGGTCGGCAGTTCGACGGACGCGGCGCACGAGGCCGGACAGCGGGAATCGGCCGAGCATCGTCTCCTGCTTATCGGTGGAGCCGGTCTCGCTGGTCTGATCGCGCTCGCCCGCTGGCTCGGTGTCACCCGCTTGGCCGGCGTCGCCCGCGCCGCTGGTTTCTTCCATGCGGGTGACGCTCGCACATTCGGCGCGGCGGCTTAGGAAATTCACTACTCCTGTGGACGACCGGCTCGGCTGTCCACAGGACGTTGCGTCGCGCCATTCAGGGACGTGGGTGCGCGGGCGATTTGCTCTGCTCATTGACAGTAAGCGCCGCAGTGAGAACAGCCTGCGCATCGCACAGCGTCGCGTCGCGCTTCGTCAGAGTGAGCAGAGCAAATCGCGGGCCGACCCCCACCCCTTGCACTTCGCGGCGCGCCGCGCTTCGTCACAGTGAGCAGAGCAAATCGCGGCCGAACCCCAACCCCTCCGGGCAATAGGGCGGCTTGAATGGTCGCCGACAGGGCCAGAGCCGCTGTCAGCGCGAGGCGCGCGGCGTGGCGGGATGGGCGCCGGCCGTGACGAGGTCCGCGACCGCCTGGCGCGGGTTCGCGCCCGTCACCAACGTCTCGCCCACCAGCACCGCGTCGGCGCCGGCCGACGCGTACTCGATCAGGTCGAGCGGGCCGCGCACGCCGGACTCGGCGATCTTGACGACGTCGGTGGGCAGCCCGGGCGCGATGCGCTCGAAGGTGAACCGGTCGACCTCGAGCGTGCGCAGGTTGCGGGCGTTGACGCCGATCACCCGGGCGCCGGCGTCGAGCGCGCGGGACGCCTCGTCCTCGGTGTGGACCTCGATGAGCGCGGTCATGCCGAGGGATTCGATGCGCTCGCGCAGCCCGATCAACGCGTTCTGCGCGAGGGCGGCCACGATGAGCAGCACGACGTCCGCGCCGTGCGCGCGCGCCTCGTGCACCTGGTAGCTGCCGAGGACGAAGTCCTTGCGCAGCACCGGAATGCGCACCCGGGCGCGGACGGCGTCAAGATCGTCGAGCGAGCCGCCGAAGCGCCGCTGCTCGGTGAGCACGCTGATCATCCGAGCGCCGCCGCCCTCGTACTGCGCGGCCAGCGCGGCCGGGTCGCCGATCTCGGCCAGAGCGCCTTTCGACGGGCTTCGGCGCTTCACCTCGGCGATCACCCCGACCCCCGGCGCACGAAGAGCGGCCAGGCCGTCCTGGGCCGGCGCGGCGAGGGCCGCCTGCTCCCGCACGGTGTCGAGCGGCACGGCCGACTGACGGGTCGCGACGTCCGCTCGGACACCCGCGACGATCTCGTCCAGCACGCTCGCCACCGGATCGGCCTCCCGTCGATGTCGTGCCCGAACAAAGGGTAACGAGCGCGACACCCGCGCAGGCACCCGGGTCGGAATCGTCAGGTCAGCCGGTCGGGTCCTCGCCGCGGTCGAGGGCGGACCACAGGGCGGTCGACGCCCTCGACGTGTCGCGCTGCGGGTCGGCCGGCCGCTCGTAGCGCGCGGACATCGCCTGCCATGCCGCGCCCCGCCACGCGACCAGCGCGCCGGCGATCGCGACGAGGACGCCGCACACGACGGTCAACGCCGGCCACGCCGCGCTCGTCGCCACCCGCGGCGCCGCGCCGCTCCCGGTGACGCTCGCGTGCTGGGCGCGCACGATCGCGGCGGCGCGCGAGGCGCTGACCGCGGCGGCCGCCGACAGCGCCCGCCAGACCAACGCGGCGCCCGCCAGCAGGAGCACGGCGCCCACCGCCCGCCGCGCGACGCCCTTGGTCGCCAGCACCGCGACGACGCCGGCGAGCGCGACGAGCGCGAGCGCGGTCGGCGCGGCGTCGACAGTGCGGCCGGACACCGAGGTGGCGACGTCCGGCAGCGGCGTCGGCCGTGGCGTGATGATCGTCTGCCACGTGCGGGACGCGATCAGCAGCGCGCCCGCTGCGCCGAGCACATTGACCAGCAGCGCCACGGCGGCCTCGCCCCACCGCCTCACGACTTCATCGCCACACCGCCGCATCGCCTCACGACAAGCATCGCCTCACGACAAGCATCGCTTCACGACAGCGTGCGCAGCGTCTCGGCGGTGGCGATCGCCTGCAGCACGGCGCGCGCCTTGTTACGGGTCTCCAGGTCCTCGAGGGCGGGCACGCTGTCGGCCACCACGCCCGCGCCGGCCTGGACGTAGGCCGTGCCGCCGGTCATGATCGCGGTGCGGAAGCAGATCGCCATGTCGATGTCGCCGGCCGGGCCGAAGTAGCCCAGCGCGCCGGAGTAGATGCCGCGACGGACCGGCTCGAACTCGTCGATCAACTCCATCGCGCGCACCTTCGGCGCGCCGGTGACCGTGCCGTGCGGGAAGGCGGATTTGAACACGTCGAAGGCGTCGAGATCGGCGCGGACCTCGCCGGTCACCGTCGAGACAATGTGCGACACGTTGCTGTAGCGCTCGACCGCGCCGAACTCGACGACCTGCACCGAGCCGGGCGCGCAAACCCGGCCCAGGTCGTTGCGGGCGAGATCGACGAGCATGACGTGCTCCGCGCGCTCCTTGGGGTCGTTGACGAGCTCCTGCACCAGTTCGGCGTCGCGCTCGGGCGTCTCGCCGCGCCGGCGGGTCCCGGCGATGGGGTGGATCGTCGCCTCCCGCCCGTGCACGGTGACCAGCGCCTCCGGGCTGCTGCCGACGATGTCGACGTCGTCGAGATGCAGGTAGTACATGTACGGGGACGGGTTGAGCGTGCGCAGCACCCGGTACACGTCCAGCGGGTCGGCCGCGGTGGACACCGCGAAGCGCTGGCCCGGCACGATCTGGAACACCTCGCCAGCGCGGATCGCCTCGATCGACAGCTCGACGATCCGCTCGTACTCCCCCGGCCCGCATCGCGACGCCGCCGGCTTGGGCGCGACCGCGGACAACGTCGCGACGGTCGGCGGGGCGGCGGTGGCGAGGTCGGCCTGCATCGCGTCGAGCCGGGCGACCGCGTCGGCGTGCGCGGCGGCGATCTGCTCGGCGCCCATGTCCGGGTGCAGCAGCGCGTTCGCGATCAGCACGACCGTGCACTCGTGGTGGTCGACGGCGGCGAGATCGGTGACGAGCAGCATCGTGAGCTCGGGCAGCCCCAGGTCGTCGACGGCCTTCTCCGGCAGCCGCTCGATGCGGCGCACCACGTCATATCCGAGGTAGCCGACGAACCCGCCGGTGAGCGGCGGCAGGCCGGCCAACCGCGGTCCGGTGAGCGCGCGCCACGCGGCGCCGAGCACCTCCAGCGGATCGCCGTGCGTCGGCAGCCCGGCCGGCACCACGCCCGTCCATGAAGCCTGCCCGTCGCTCGCCGACAGCGCGGCGACTGCGCGGACGCCCACGAACGACCAGCGCGAGAACGAACGACCGGGCTCGGCCGACTCGAGCAGAAAGGTGCCGGGCCGGCCGGCGGCCAGCTTGCGGTAGACGCCGACCGGGGTCTCGGCGTCGGCGAACAGCGTGCGGGTGACGGGCACGAGCCGGTGCGTCGCGGCCAGCTCGGCGAGCTCGGCCGCGGTCAGCGATTCGCTCACGTCAACAGCCCGCCCGCGTCGAAGCAGCTGTGCTCGCCGGTGTGGCATGCCGGGCCGAGCTGATCGACCTTCACCAGCACCGCGTCGCCGTCACAGTCCAAGCTGACCGACTTCACGCGCTGCGTGTGCCCAGACGTCTCGCCCTTCACCCAGTACTGCTGCCGCGAGCGCGACCAGTAGGTGGCGCGGCCGGTGGTGAGCGTGCGATACAGCGCCTCGTCGTCCATCCAGCCGACCATCAGCACCTCGCCCGAGTCGTGTTGCTGCACGACGGCGGCCACCAGGCCGGCTGCGTCGCGCCTGAGCCGGTCGGCGATCTCCGGCGCGAGGTCCGACGGCGCGCGCGAGGTCATGGCAGCGATTGTGCCGAACGCGTCCTAATCAGTGGCCGGCGGAAGCCAGACGACCGCCGTGCTGCCGCCCTCGACCGAGCTGTCGAAGCGGACCGTGCCGCCATGCGCGCGCACGATCGCCGCGACGATCGACATGCCCAGCCCGCTGCCGCCGCGCGATCGAGTGCGCGCCTTGTCGGCTCGCCAGAACCGCTCGAAGACGTGCGCCGCCTGTTCGGGCGGCAGGCCCGGGCCGCCGTCGCGCACCGCGACGACGACCCCGCCGGCGTCGGCGAACGTGCGGACGGCGATCGGGCGCTCCGGCGCGGTGTGCACCGCGGCGTTGGTCACGAGGTTGCGCACGACCCGGACCAGCTGGTCCCGATCGCCGAGCACCGCCGGCACCGGACCGATCTCCTCCGCGGTGATCAGCCGCCCGGGGAACGCCGCGCGGGTGCCGGTGACGACGTCGTCGAGCAACGGCCCGAGATCTATCAGCTCGGGGTCGACGGGCCGTGCCCCGTCGGTCTCTCCGCGGGCGAGCAGGAGCAGGTCGTCGACCAGGCGCGACATCCGAGTGCCTTCGGACTCGATCCGGTCGAGGTTGTCGTCGTTCGCCTCGCCGCCGCCCGCCACCCGCTGCATCCGGGCGAGCTCGGCGAACCCGCGGATCGAGGTCAACGGCGTGCGCAGCTCGTGCGAGGCGTCGGCGAGGAACTGCCGCATCCGCTGCTCACTCGCCAACCGCGCCGCGAACTGGGTCTCGACGGCCGCGAGCATCGTGTTGAACGACTCGGCGAGCTGGCCGACTTCGGAGCCCTCGTCGGCCACCGGCACCCGTCTGTCCAGGCCGGTGCCGGTCGGCGACAGCTCCGCTGCGACCTCCTGCGCCGTGCCGGTCACGCGATACAGATTGCGCAGGCTGTGCCGCACGCCGAGGTAGGTCGACGCGAACGCGAGGACGATCGCGCCCAGGCCGATGACCAGCTCCACGGTGAGCAAGTTGCCCAGCGTGTCGTCCCGCTCCTCGGTCGACAGGCCGGTGACGATGACCAGCTGGGGACCGAACTGACGCGGGGCGCTCGCTGTCACGCGCAGGTCGTAGGCGCCTTGGCTGACCGCGATGACCCGATTGGGATGCGCCACGAGTTCGGCTCGTTGCGCGCGGGAGAGCGTGAGCGCGTTGAGCGGCCCGGACTGGATGCTCGCGGCCACGGAGCCGTCCGCGTTGAGCAGCGCGACCCACTCGGGCAGCGACTGCGACGGGCCGGTCGGCGTCGGACAGGTGACCTCGGTCGAGGTCGAGGACCCTTGGCAGTGTTCGAAGTAGGCGGCGTTGCGCCCGGCCGTGCTGATCACCTGCTGGTTGAGCCGGTCGTCCAACGACGACCGCAGCGCCACATAGGTGATCGACCCGATCGCGCAGACCAGGAAGAGCACCAGGATGACTACGCCCGAGACGAGGCGCGCGGTCAGGCTGCTCGGCCAGAACCGTCGGCGGCGCGCGGCCGCCTGCGGCGGGGCGGCCTGGGCGCCGGGCGATGGCCCGGACCCGACGGACCCGACCGCCACGACGGCCGATTCAGGGGGCGCGCCGTCGTACGCCGGCGGCGATGGCGGCGGCGCCTCCTGCGGCAGGAACTCGACGCCGCTCACGGCGACGAGGTCAGGTGCGGGTCGCTCACGCGCGCGGCGCCTTGATGACGTAGCCGGCGCCGCGGATGGTGTGAATCAGCTTGGGCTCGACGTTGTCGACCTTCTTGCGCAGGTAGCCGATGTAGAGCTCGACGATGTTCGACTGGCCCTGGAAGTCGTACTTCCACACCCGGTCGAGGATCTGCGTCTTCGACAGCACCACCCGCTCGTTGCGCATCAGATAGCGCAGCAGCTCGAACTCGGTGGCGGTCAGGTGCACCTCGACGCCGGCCCGGGCGACCTCGTGGCTGTTCTCGTCCAGCTCGAGGTCGGCGACGGTGAGCACGCCATCGCGGCCGCTGTCCGGCGCCGACCGGCGCAGCACCGCGTGCACCCGGGCGAGCAGCTCCTCGATGCTGAACGGTTTGACGACGTAGTCGTCGGCGCCGGCGCGCAGGCCGACGATCCGGTCGCTGGCGGCGTCGCGCGCGGTGAGGAAGATGACCGGCACCTGGGAGCCCGCGGCGCGCAGGTTCTGCAGCACGCCGAGTCCGTCGATCCCCGGCATCATGACGTCGAGCACGATGAGGTCGGGGTCGAGTTCGGCGACCTTGGCGAGCGCGGTGCTGCCGTTGTCGGCGGTGACGGTGTCGAAGCCGTCGAAGCGCAGGGCGGAGGACACGAGGTGCGTGACGTTGTCCTCGTCGTCAACGACGAGGACACGTCGCTTGGTGCTGGTCGAGGTGCTCACGGTCGCTGCGCTCATCCGTTTGTCTCCCACGCTCGGCTTGGATATTGCTGTGCTCATCCTGAGGGGAGTGGCTGTGCTTGCTGTGGGTGTTTCCTGTGCACAGGGTAGGCAGGTCAGGAGCGGGGCGGGGTGGCCGGCGCAGTAGTCGGCGTCGCGTCAGAGACCGCGGCGGACCCGGCCGGCATGCCCGCCGAGCCCGGGCTGCGCTTGCGGCGCAGCGCCGTCAGACCGGGCGTGGCCGGCCGATCCGGCCCGAACGGCCAGGCAGTGCGGTAGTACGGCCATGCCTGCGGCCAGAACACGCACACCAGCGCGGCGACGCAGACCAGGAAGACCACGATCGAGATCGTCCGGCCGCCCTTCGTCGCGTCGATGGCGAAGTCGAGCGACGCGGCCAGCATGGCGAGCTGGACGACCGCGAACAGCCAACGGCGCCGGCCGCTCATCGCCCACAGCAGGGCGACCAGCTCGACGGCGAAGATCACCGCAGCGATGATCCCGGCGATGAACTCGCCGTTCTTGCTGTCGGTGATGTCCGGCGGGACGACCGGGTGCACCGAGCCGTGGACGAGGAACATGACCGCGTAGATCGCGACGAACGGGACGGGCACCGTGCCCAGTGCCACCGCCGCGACCACCACTCCCGGCGCGGGGCCTGAGTCGTAGTCGTCGTCGTCTCGCACAGCGTCGCCCTCCTCGCGCGCCGGAAGCGGCGCGTACGAATTATGCCCCGGCTGCTCGCGGAGCAGCTCAGGACGCGCCTGGGCTCAGCGGACGACCACGCCCGCCGCCCGCAAGCTGTCCTTCACCGCGCCGACCGTCAGCTCGCCGAAGTGGAACACGCTGGCGGCCAGCACCGCGTCCGCGCCGGCGGCCACCGCGGGCGGAAAGTGCTCGGCCGCGCCGGCGCCACCGCTCGCGATCACCGGCACGGACACCGCCGCGCGCGCCAGCCGCAGCAGCTCGAGGTCGAAGCCGTTCTTCGTGCCGTCGGCGTCCATCGAGTTCAGCAGGATCTCACCGGCGCCGAGCTCCGCGGCCCGGCCGAGCCACTCGATGGCGTCGATGCCGGTGCCCTGCCGGCCGCCGTGCGTCGTCACCTCGAACCCGCTCGCGGTGGGTCGCCCGGCCGCGGGCGCCCGCCCGGCCGCCGGCGCCCGGCGGACGTCGGCGGACAGCACGAGCACCTGGTTGCCGAAGCGCCGGGCGATCTCGGCGATCAGCTCCGGACGCGCGATCGCGGCGGTGTTCACGCCGACCTTGTCCGCCCCGGCGCGCAGCAGCGCGTCCACGTCCTCGACCGACCGGACGCCGCCCCCGACGGTGAGCGGGATGAACACCTGCTCGGCGGTCCGGCGGACGACGTCGTAGGTGGTGGCCCGGCCGGCCGAGGAGGCGGTGATGTCGAGGAAGGTCAGCTCGTCGGCGCCCTGCTCGTCGTAGCGGCGCGCCAGCTCGACCGGGTCGCCCGCGTCGCGCAGCCCGGCGAAGTTGACGCCCTTGACGACGCGCCCGGCGTCCACGTCCAGGCACGGGATCACCCGGACGGCCAGCCCGGTCGCCAACACCATGTCACTCTGCCACGGCCGCGAGCGCTTCGGGCAGCGTGAACGCCCCGGCGTAGAGCGCCTTGCCGACGATCGCGCCCTCGACGCCGACTTCGGTGAGGGTCGCGATCGCGCGTAGATCGTCGAGTGAGGAGACTCCCCCGCTGGCGACCACCGGCGCGTCGGTGACCGCGCAGACCTCGCGCAGCAGCTGCAGGTTCGGCCCGGTCAGCGTGCCGTCGCGGCGCACGTCGGTGACGACGTAGCGGGCGCAGCCGTCGGCGTCGAGCCGGGCGAGCGTGGCCCAGAGATCGCCGCCGTCCTGGGTCCAGCCGCGGGCGGCCAGCGTCGTGCCGCGCACGTCCAGCCCGACGGCGATCTTGTCGCCGTGCCGCGCGATCGCGCTGCGCACCCAGTCCGGCGACTCGAGCGCCGCCGTGCCGAGGTTCACCCGCGCCGCGCCGGTCGCCAACGCGGCCTCGAGGGAGGCGTCGTCGCGGATGCCGCCGGACAGCTCGACCGCGACGTCGAGGCGGCTCACCACTGTGCCGAGCAGGTCGCGGTTCTCGCCCCGGCCGAACGCGGCGTCGAGGTCGACCAGGTGAATCCACTCCGCGCCGTCGCGCTGCCAGGCGAGCGCCGCGGCGAGCGGGTCGCCGTAGGAAGTCTCGGTGCCGGCCGCGCCCTGCACCAAACGCACCGCGGCCCCGTCCGCGACGTCGACCGCGGGCAGCAAGATCAGCGTCACCGCGCCGCCGTCGTCATGGCGCCCAGATTGTCACAGCGTCGCCAGCCAATTCTCGAGCAGTTGCGCGCCGGCGTCGCCGGATTTCTCCGGGTGGAACTGGGTGGCGCTGACGAGACCGTCCTCGACGGCGGCGACGAACGGCTCGCCGTGGGTCGCGCGCGAGATCAGACCCGACGCGTGCCGCGCCGCGTACGAGTGCACGAAGTAGAACCGGGTGTCCGCGGCCATGCCGGCGAACAGCTTGCTGCCCGCGGACACGTCGACGGTGTTCCAGCCCATGTGCGGCAGGATCGGCGCGGCCAGCCGCTCGACCCGGCCGGGCAGCAGCCCGAGACCCTTCGACTCGACGCCGTGTTCGACGCCGGCGGTGAACAGCACCTGCATCCCGACGCAGATGCCGAGCACCGGGCGCATCGCGCGCAGCCGCGCCTCGATCGCGGGGCCCGCGCCGATCGCGTCCAGGCCCGCCATGCAGGCCGCGAAGGCGCCGACGCCGGGCACCACCAGCCCGTCCGCGTCGAGCGCGGCGGCGGTGTCGGCGGTGACGTCGACCTCGGCCCCGACGCGTTCGAGCGCGCGCTGCGCCGAGCGCAGGTTGCCCGACCCGTAGTCGAGCACGACGACCTTCTGCACGCCGGCTACAGCACGCCCTTCGTGGAGGGCACGCCCTGCACGCGCGGGTCGAGCTCGACGGCGGAGCGCAGCGCGCGGGCGACCGCCTTGTACTGCGCCTCGGTGACGTGGTGCCAGTCGCGACCGGCGTGCACGGTGACGTGCAGCGCGATCGCCGCGTGGTAGACGAAGGACTCGAAGACATGCCGGGTGAGCGTCGTCGCGTACTGCGGGCCGATGGTGGGCGGCGCGCCGGCCGGCTCGTTGTGCACGAGGTACGGGCGGCCGGACAGGTCGACCGCGGCCTGCACCAGGCACTCGTCCATGGGGATCACCGCGTCGCCGAAGCGGCGGGTGCCGGCCTTGTCGCCGGCCGCCTGCGCGAACGCCTGGCCGAGCGCGATGGCGGTGTCCTCGACGGTGTGGTGCGCGTCGACATGCAGGTCGCCCTCGACGTTCACCGTCAGATTGAACAGCGCGTGCTTGCCGAACGAGGTCAACATGTGGTCGAAGAACCCGACGCCGGTCGAGATGTCGGTGAAGCCCGCGCCATCGAGGTCGATCTCGACGAGCACCTTCGTCTCACCGGTCGCCCGCTCAACATGCGCGGCCCGACTCGACACCCCGCCCGTTCCGCCCGTGGGCGCATGCCTGGTCGCTCGCGGCCGCTCGCTCATCGCCGTACCTCTTCCAGTGCCGTGCGGAACGTGGCCATTTCGGCGGCGGTGCCGATCGACACGCGAAGCCAGCCCTCCGGCCCAGTCTCCCGGATGAGCACACCGCGGTCGAGCAGACCCTGCCACACAACATGCCGATCCTCGAACGTGCCGAACAGCACGAAGTTCGCGTCGGACTCGGCAGCCCGCAATCCAATTGCGCGCAACCAGTCCACCGTGCGGTCCCGCTCGGCGCGCAGCTCGGCGACCGCGGCGAGCAGCTCGGGCGCGTGCGCCAGCGCGACCCGCGCGACGGACTGGGTGATCGCCGACAGGTGGTACGGCAGCCGGACGATGCGCACCGCGTCCACGACGGCCGGCGACGCGGCCAGGTAGCCCAGCCGGCCGCCGGCGAACGCGAACGCCTTCGACATCGTCCGGGTCACCACGAGCCGCGGGGACGACGGCAGCAACGTCGCCGCGCTCGGCACCCCGGCGCGGCGGAACTCGCCGTACGCCTCGTCGACCACGACCATGCCGGGCGCGGCGGCGGCGAGCGCGGCGATGTCCTCGAGCGGCAACGCGGTGCCGGTCGGGTTGTTCGGCGAGGCGAGCAGCACGACCGCCGGCTGGTGCTCCTCGATGGCGGCGAGCGCGTGCGGGAGGTCGAGCGTGAAGTCCGCCGCGCGCCGGCCGACCACCCATCGCGTGTGGGTGTCGCGGGCGTACTCCGGATACATCGAGTACGTCGGCGCGAACGACAACGCGGTGCGGCCAGGGCCGCCGAACGCCTGCAACAGCTGCACCATGATCTCGTTCGAGCCGTTCGCCGCCCACACCTGCTCTGGGCGGAGCTCGACGCCGGTGTCCGAACTCAGATACCCGGCGAGGTCGGCGCGCAGCGCCACGGCCTCGCGGTCGGGGTAGCGATTGAGCGTGCGCGCGGCGTCCGCGGCCGCGACGGCGACGGCGCGCACCACGCGCTCGCTCGGCGGGTACGGGTTCTCGTTGGTGTTGAGCGCCACCGGCACGTCGAGCTGGGGCGCGCCGTAGGGGTGCGCGCCGCGCAGCTCGTCGCGCAGCGGGAGCTCGTCGAGCGCGCTCATATCCCGTCCAGAGCGCTCATGTCTGACGCGTCGGGCTCAGCCGGATCGCGACGGCCGCGCCGTGCGCCGGCAGGTCTTCGGCCTCGGCGAGGGCGATCACGTGATCGGCGACGTCGGCGAGCGCCTGCGCGTCGTACTCGACGAGGTGCACCCCTTTGAGGAACGTCTGCACCGACAGCCCGGAGGCGTGCCGCGCGGTGCAGCCGGTGGGCAGCACGTGGTTCGAGCCCGCGCAGTAATCGCCCAGCGACACCGGCGCGTGCGGGCCGACGAACACGCAGCCGGCGTTGCGGACCCGCTCGGCCACGCGCCGGGCCTCGGCGGTGATGATCTCCAGGTGCTCGGCGGCGTACGCGTCGACGACCGCGAGGCCCTGCTCGAGGTCGCGGGTGAGCACGATCGCCGACTGCTCGCCGGTGAGGGCGGCGCGAACCCGCTCGACGTGTTTGGTCAGCGCGACCTGGCGTTCGACCTCGGCGTCGACCGCGTCGGCGAGCACGGCGGAGTCGGTGACGAGCACGGACGCCGCGAGCGGGTCGTGCTCGGCCTGGCTGATCAGGTCGGCGGCGACGTGCGCCGGGTCGGCAGTGCCGTCGGCGAGGACGGCGATCTCGGTCGGACCGGCTTCGGCGTCGATGCCGACGATCCCGCGCACCAGCCGCTTGGCCGCGGCGACGTAGACGTTGCCCGGGCCGGTGATGACGTCAACGGGCTCGATGCCGAAATTCGGGTCGCCGTAGGCCGCGAGCGCGACGGCCTGCGCGCCGCCGACCGCGTAGACCTCGTCCACGCCGAGCAGCGCGCACGCGGCGAGGATCGTCGGATGCGGCAGGCCGCCGAACTCCTTCTGCGCCGGCGAGAACACCGCGATCGACTCCACGCCGGCCACCTGGGCGGGCACCACGTTCATCACGACGCTGGAGGGGTAGACCGCGATCCCCCCCGGCACGTACAGCCCGACGCGGGCGACCGGCACCCAGCGCTCCGTCACCGTCCCGCCGGGGACGACCTGGACGTCGACGCTCGAGCGGCGCTGCGCCTCGTGCACGACGCGCGCGCGGCGGATCGACTCCTCGAGCGCCGCCCGCACGCCCGGGTCGAGCGCGTCGAGCGCCACGCCGAGCGCGCTGGCCGCGACCCGCGGCTCGGGCACGTCCACGCCGTCGAAGCGCAGCGTCGCCTCGCGCACGGCCGGATAGCCGCGCTCAGCGACCGCGGCGACGATGGGGGCGACGGTCTGCGAGGCGGCGTGCACGTCGACCCGGGCACGGGGAAGCGCGCGGCGCAGCTCGGCGGACGACCCGCGGGCTGCGGGCGAGTGTCCGGTCAGGTCGAGGCGGCGCAGCACGGGCTTGAGTTTACGGTTGCGGCGCGGGCCTGTTCTCGACGTCGTCAGCCGCCCGCGGTGAGCTCCAGGCGGGCGTCGCACCTAGGCTCACGGATGTGGTCAGTCGAACCGCACTCCAGGATCTCGTGCGCACCAGCCTCGCCCGGCGCGTCGACCCGCTCGCGGTGCGCCGCACCGCCACGCTCTCGAAGCGGCGGCTGCGCGGCACGGCCGCGCCCGACTACGTCGACGACGTGCGGCGCACGATCCTGACGGAGCTCACCCGCGGGCTGCGGGCCGGGCGGCTGAATAGTCCGCAGCGGGACGAGCTTGCCGACCTGGTCGATGCCTACCTGTCCGGCGTCGGCCCCGCCGTCCCGGCCGCGACCGCCGCCGCCGTGAGCGGCGCCTTCGAGCAGCTCTATCAGCCGCGCGGCCAGCCCGCCGCCGAGCCCGCCGCGCCGGTCACCCGGGCGATCGTGGACTCGTTCCACCGCCTCTACTACAACGTCTCCCCGCGGACCTGGAAGGACACCTGGTATCGCGGGATCCGCACGTACAAGTGCCCCACCGACATGTGGATCTACCAGGAGCTCGTCAACGACCTGCGGCCGTCGCTGGTGATCGAGACCGGGACGTTCCGGGGCGGCAGCGCGCTGTTCCTCGCCGATCGGCTCGAGACGCTCGGGCACGGCCAGGTCATCACGATCGACGTGGACGTCCAGCCCGACCGCCCCGAACATCCACGCCTCACCTACCTCACCGGCTCCTCGGTCGGCGAGGACGTGCTGGCGACGATCAGGGCACGGCTGCCCGGCGAGGGCCACGTCCTCGTCATCCTCGACGCCGACCACAGCCGCGACCACGTCGCCGCCGAACTCGCGGCCTACGCGCCCCTGGTGACCATCGGCTCCTACCTCGTCGTCGAGGACACCAACGTGAACGGGCACCCCACCGCGCCCGACCACGGCCCCGGACCCTGGGAAGCGACCCAGGAGTTCCTGGCTGGCGACCCCGGCTTCGAGATCGACCCGCGCTGCGAGCGCTACTACCTCACCCAGAACCCGCAAGGCTACCTGCGCAAGACTCGCTGACAGAGTCCCAGCAGCTCGCCGGTGCTGCAGGCGGCTTCGGGGAGTCCGGTCAGGTCGTGTCCGGCCTTCGCGGCCGCGATGATCTTCGGGCGGGTGCCGCGATCGAGGCGTCCATCAGCACGCTTAGATACAAGTCAGGTCGCATCGGCCGGTTCCCACTCCGGGACGTCCATGGTCCGCAGTTCCTCGTCGGCGAGGCTCATCAGCTCGGTCCGCGACAGCCCCGATCCGGTGCTCTCGACGGTGAGGTTGAGGAAGAACTCGTGGCCGATCGTGTCGTGGAAGTGCGCCTCGCGAAGGGTGATGTAGTCCAACTCGAACAGGTCGTGGAGCAGCAGCCGCAGGTGGTGCGGGGAGAAGATCCAGTGGTGGACGTCGACGTAGCTGCCGGAGGTCGCGCTCGCCGCCTTGCTGCGGACGAAGTCCATGTCGTGGGCGAGCGAGTACTTCCCGGAATGGTTGGGCGCCCAGGAGGTGACCCCACGGTGCCGCACGGCGTTGAGACCGAACTCGGTCAGCGTGCCGACCGTGTGGACCGACTTGGGATCGATCGAGGCGTCGATCACCCGGCCGATCGACGACCGCTCGCGGAACCGGTCGAAGCAGAAGCGGTGGTCGGGCACGACGAGGGCCAGCACCCCGCCGGGACGCAGCAACCGGGCGCACTCGTTCACGAAGTCGATCAGCGAGGTCGTGTGCTCGAGGACGTGGGAGGCGAGCACCAGGTCGAACCGGTCCTCGATGATGTCCCCCATGGCCGCGCCAGGCGGCAGCACGTAGTCGACGTCCTCGATGTCGTCGGGCGAGTACTGCGCGAAGTCCTTGTACTTCTCGACGAGGCCGGCCCGGTCGAGGTAGTCGACGGTGCGGGTGTCGAAGCCGTCGCGCTTCGGCAGGATCGCGTTGTGCGCCGGGCCGATCTCCAGCGCTCTGCCGCCACGGGCGGCGGTGGCGAAGATGTTCGACCGGCGGGTCTCGAGCCGCGACGATCCCGGCTCGGCGCGGCGCGGCCCGGGGTCGGCAAGCCGGGGCGCGGCGACGGGCGGAGTCTTCGGCGTCGTCGGCTTCTTCGCAGCAGCCGGACGGGCCTTCGCCGCTCGCTTCGTGGGGACGGGTGGCTGGCCCAACGCCGCGCGCTTGACCTGCCGGAGCCGGAGCCGGGCCGGCGGGGGCAACTGGCGCAGAGCGGCCCGGCCACCGCGGCCGACCGCGCTCCTCAGCGGACTGGTCTTGCTCATCGCACGCTCTTCGTCGTCGACGTCAACCCGTGGACCCCTGCGGGGACGCCGGCAGCGGGCAGCCGCGTGACGAGCGCGTCCAGACACTCGCCGAGGGGGCGGCCCAACGTGGCGCCCAGCGGCACGAACTCGTGGGTGGTGATCGTGCGCGCCCGCTCCAGGTGGGCGGTCAACGCCGCAGCGAGGGCGTGCGGCGTGGCCTCGACCACCTCGAGCCCGGTCACCCAGGGCTTGCGGTGGTTCTCGACTGCGTTGGTGATAGTCGGGATTCCGGTCATTGGCAACTCGAGGGCGAGGTGGCTCGGGTGCGGGCTGTGCATCAACGCGAGCCCGACGTCGGTGCGGGCGAGCAGCGCGTAGTACTCGTCCATGTCGAGCTTGCCGACCGCCTCAAGCGTGATTCCCGGGCCTAGATCCGGCGCTGTGAGGTCCTCACCGGCGAGCGTGACGACCGGGTGCGCTGACGGGTCGACGGTCAGGGCCCACTGCTGCAGGGCGGCGAGCCCCAGGGGGTAGAGGTTGCGCGGCTTCGACGGTCGCGCGTAGAAGAGGATGCGGGGCGAGTCCGGCGCCCGCGGCGCCCATTCGTCGGTCGCGGAGCGCAGCCGGTCCTCGTCCACTTGCGGCGCGATGACCTGATCGGCGGGAATCGGCCTGCCGACCCGTTCGGACACGTAATCCGCGAGCGAGCTCGAGTTCACGAGCAGGTGGAAGCGCAGGGAGTACGTGCTGCCGGCGAGCGCGTGCTCGGTGCCCCAGGCGTAGAAGCCCGGCTCCCAGTCCTGGATCAGGTACACGACGTGATCGGGGCTCAGCGCGCCGCGGTCGCAGAGCCGTCCGAGCTGGAAGGCGGTGGTCCAGAACGTCGCCATCCAAATGTCGTCGGGGTGCCCCCCGTGGCGGCGGATCCCCTCCGGCGCGCTCAGCGTGAGGTTGGCCGCGACGTCGGCCGCGTCGAGCTCGTCGGTCAGCCACTGGACGACCTCGGTCCGGACGGCGTCGGGGTCGGCGTTGAGCGGCTCGAGCACGACCATGGCGAGCGGGCGGTCGAGTCGGCGGGCGAGCTCGACCGCGGTCAAGAGCGCGGTGCGGATCCCGGCGAACAGCATGTGCACGCCGAAGCCCTGCAGCACGATGACGACCCGCGGCCGCGGCCCGTCGGCCTGCAATCCGGACAGCACGACGTTGTCCTCGAGGACATTCGCCGCGAGCGTCTTCGCCGGCGCCCGCGGCGGGGGCGGCGGCGGCCCGGGGCGACGGGCGAGCGCGTCCAGGCCGGACGACACCGCGGCCGAGCGCGCGTCCAGCTTGTCCAGCCGAGCGCCGGCGGTGGCGACGGCGCCGTCGAGGCGGGACACGTCTCGGTGCAGCTGGGTCAGCTGGGCGACCAGGTCGCGGCGCAGGCGGCTGACGGCCTTCTCGGCCCGCAACGCCGGCGCCTCTTCCGGGTGGCGCAGCCGGTGCAGCTTGCGGCGGGCGCGGCCCAGCGTGCGGCGTGCCTGTCCGAGCGCGTCGCTCATCGGGTCGCCCCGCTGTGCCACACGGCGATCGGATCGCTCAAGCGGGCCCGCAGCTCCAGCGCGGCGTCGAGGAGGGTCCGCGCGCGTGCGTCGAACGAGTGCTCGGCGTGCACCTGCTTGGCCACTGCCCTGCGTTCGGCGTCGTCGCCGAACACGGCGTCGAGGTTCGGCGCGGTCGCAAGTGCCACGAGTTCCGCTGGCGTCCGGGCCACCTGGACCGAGCGTCCGAACAAGCCCTCGAGGCCGCGGACGTCGTCGGTGATGACCCGCGCGCCGCTCCCGGCGGCATCGAAGAGCCGGTTGGACAGGAAGCCGTCCAGGCGCATGTCATCCCAGTGATCGTTGAGAACGACGCCGGCCCGCCGGTACGCCTCGCCCACCTGCGCGTTCGGGACGTAGGACGCCTTCAGGTAGCCACGCGGCACGAGATCGTCCCACCCCTCGCCGTACAGCGACAGCGGAAGGCCGCCGTCGATGGCGTCGCGCACCATCGGCCGGTAGATCTTGCGCGACCCGCCGATGAACAAGACCGGATGACCGGTGTCCGGACGCCCGCGATCGGGATGGAAGAGCTCGGGATCCGTGGCCTGGAGCAACGGGTCGATGCGGACGCCCCAGGCCGCGGACATCGACGCCGACCAAGTGGCGCTCGCCGCGAACACCCGGTCGTAGGTCGCCGCCTCGCTGCGGCTGAACATCTCCGGGTGGGAGATCAGCCAGGCCATCGAGATCTGGCCGTAGATCGCGGAGTACGGGGCGAGACCACGCAGGACGAGCACGACGTCATCGTGCTGGCCGGTGGTCCGTGCGAATTCGCCGCGGTGGTCGACGACCACCTGCTGGCCAAGGCGTCGCAGTGCCGCCGACAGGCTGGCGATGAAATGCGTGTCGCCCCAGCGCTGCGCTGCCAACCCCGCGGGCGCCGGATTTTTCAACGCCCAGCGCAGCCGCGGCGGGCCCTCGCTGACCTGCGCGAGCGGCCGACGGACGAGCACTGGCTCGGGGACCCCGACTCGGCGGTCGGGAGACACGAGATTGCGGACCTCGTGCCCGGCCACGTCGTAGCCCCGGGCGCCCCACAGCGCGACGTCGTCGGCGGGCATGCCAGCACGGTAGCGGTCGAGCAGGACGCGGCGGTTCACCAGGGCGTGGCCGAAGCGCCCCGGCGAGCGGGACTCGTGGTGGACGACGACGGAGTCGGTGCGGACGGTGAACCGGCCGGGCCGAAGGGCTCGCATTCGCAGCCCGAAGTCGACGTCCTCCATCCCGTTGCGAAAGATCGGATCGAAGCCTCGGAGGGCGATGACGTCGGCCCGCCGCACCGCTAGGGCCGCCGCCGTCGCGGCGTGCAGCTCGGCGTCCTCGATGCCGTCCGCGTCCTCGATCGGGAAGCCCTGCAGGAGCATGTGCGGCACTCCCCCGCTGCTGGGGAAGGCGATCCCGGCGGACTGGATCGAGCCGCTGGGGTAGACGAGCAGCGACTGGGCGCCCAGGACCGACGGATCGTCGAGCGCGCGCACCAGCGGCTCGAGCCAGCCGGGGACGACCTCGGTGTCGTTGTTGAGGAAGACGACGACGTCGCCACGGGCGTGCCGCATTGCCAGGTTGTTGCCCAGCGCGAAGCCGCGATTGACTGGCTCGTGCAGCACGCGGACCCGGCGGAAGCCGTGCGGCAGGCTCTGCAGCCGGGCCGCGTGGTCGGCGTCGCAGCCGTTGTCGAGCACCAGGATCTCGACGTCGGCGGCGTCGGGATCGCCGGCGGCCGCGGTCTCCCAGGCGTCGCTGACGCAGCGCACCGCGCGAGTCGTCATGGTCGAATCGGCATGGGTCGGGATGATGATCGACACCAGTCCGGGGTCGCCCTCGGGGGCGAGGGCGTCCCAGCCGCTGAGCTGGCGGTCGAGGACGACGTCGTGCCAGGTCGTCAGCTCGGCGATGTCAAGCCACGGCTGCTCACGCGGCGGGATCGCCGCCTGCGCACGCCGCTCGGCGAGGTCGAGCACGCCGACCCGGTCGGCGAGCGGGATCGGACCACGGGCGAGCAATCGCAGTTCCAGGTCGTGTCCGGCCGCGCAGTGGACGCTGCGGTCGATGCCGCCGAGTTCGGCCAGCGTCGCCCGTCGCACGACCAGCGCCGCCAAGGACACGTAACCCTCGACCGCGGCGCGTTCAGGTGTGACGGGCACCGTGGCGAATTCATGCACCTCGCCGGCGTCCGAGGTCTCGGTCCGCTCGACGACGTCATACGCCGCCTCGCTGCCCTGGCGTTGCGCACAGCTCAGCACCGTCGCCAGGTGGTCCGGGCGCCAGAGCGCGACAGGCGGGCAGAACGCGACCCAGTCGCCCGTCGCGACCGCGGCACCGTGCGCGAGCAGCGCGGCGTCGTCGCCGTCGTCGCCGTCGCCGCCGTCGGCGGCGACCAGGCGCACCCGAGCGTCTTCCGCGTGCTCGCCGAGCGCGTCGCGGACGGCGTCCGCGACGCCGAAACGGTGCACCACGATCACGTCCAACCCGGAGACGGTCTGGGCGAGCACGCCGGCGCAGGCTGTCCGGAGCAGATCCGGGTCGGGGCAGGCGGGGACGACGACGCTCACCAACGGATGCCCGATCGCGGGCGGGGCGTATATCGGGACGCCACCCGTCGGCGCGGTCGTGGTCCACGGCGAGGAGGCCAGCGCGGCCCGCGCTTCCCATTCCCGGCGGCGGGCCCGCAGCCAGTCGGCCAAACCCTGTGGCTCGGCCTCGGGGTCGGCGGGGTACCACGTGTTCGGGGCCAGACCTTCGGCCGCGCCGGTCGCCAGGTAGTGGCCGAGCGGGCCGAAGCGGTGCGTGACCGCGCCAGGGTTGGCTGCGAGGTAAGCGGCGACGTCGAAAAGCGGGTGGAAGCTGGCCCGGTGCAGCTTGGCGTCGGTGAGGTAGGCCAGCAGCGGGTTCCGCTTGCCGATGCGCTTGGCGACCCTCTTGCCGTTCCGTTTCTGCAAGTGCTCGGGGTCGAACAGCGGGTGCGGGGAGAGATCGCCGCCCGCCCGCAGGTAGTGCCGTGCCGCTGCGGCCGGGGTGAGTTCGGATCCGGAGCGGGCCGCGTACCAGGCGGGGTCGAAAGCGCCGCTGCTCAGCAGCAGCGATGCGTGCTGAGCGGCGTCGGCGGCGTCCAGCGCCCGACGGACCCAGCGGCCGGCCTCCTGGCGAAGGCGCCGGCGCTGATCCGGGGTGGCGGCCTGGGTGGCCGACGCAGCGGGCCGGGCCGCGCTCATCGAGGCCGCAGACGGCGCCGGGCCCGGCCGACCTCCTTGCGCGTGCGGCGCAGGACGCCATGAGCGGCGGCGCGGGCGCGGTCGGGCACCGGACGCGGGGCCGTCGCTGCACGCAGCTGGTTCCGGGCATCGGCCAGCTTCTTGGATAATTCGCGCACCTTCTCCTCGGCGCGGTCCGCACGCACGCTCTCGGCCCGCCGCTCGCTCTCAAGATTGAAGAACTGCTTTCCCAAGGCGGCGCCGGCCTCGATCTCCGCGTCGCTGAACGGGTCATCGTCGCTGTCATCGAGCAGCGGGGCAAGCAGGTCTGGACACACCCCATGCTCCGCGAGACCCTGCAGATGATGCAGCAGCCACTCGTCACGGACAAACCAACCGGTGACCTCGCCGGCCTTCAGATCGGTCCCGGACGGCTGGCGCAGCAGGAACGCCGGCAACAGGCGGCCGGCGAGCTGGCGCCGGCGGTCGGCCATGCCGTGGTGGTTCTTGCTCGGTCGCAGCTCGGGGTTCGCCTCGTAGGAACGCCCCGCGTGCGAGACCTTTTGCTCGAACTGCGTCCACGAGCGCCACGGGACGTGCAGCACTTCGAGTGCGACATCCGGGTCGGGTTGGCCGTTGCTCTTGATCGACACGAAGTGGTTGCCCTGCGCCACGACGACATCGGGCTCACCGCGGTGGACGGCGTTGCCAGTCGGCTGGGCGTAAATGCCGATCTGCTGCAGCTCCTCGGCGGGGCGCAGGTCACGCCAGATCAGGTGGGCGAGCCCGGAACCGCGCCGAGCGGGGCGCCCCACGAGATTGGTCACCGGCACGGTGAACGCGTTCAGCGACAGCGGGATCCGCTCGAGCGCCTGGCGCAGCGTCAGGCTCTTGTCGACCGGTATCCAGAACTCGTCGGCGTCGGCGTTGATCACCCAGTCGGCGGCGTACTCGGTGCGTGCGCGGCGAGCCATGGCGGTGACGACGGCGTGCTGCTGTTTGCGGTGTTCTGAATCGTGGTGCAGCTCGACGAGCCCGAGGTCGGCGTAGCGCTGCAGCACCTCTGTCGTGCCGTCGACCGACGCGTTGTCGGTGGCGATGATGAGGTCGGGCTCCTGGGAGAGCGTGTGCTCGATCATCGCCGCGATGACGTCGACCTCGTCGCGGACCATGAGCGTGACCACGAATCTCATGCGCGACATTCTAGGCGGAGCGGGCGCCGGGCCGCCGACGTCGAATCGGGGCGTGTCGGACACCGCACATTCGGCCTGGTGATAACGTCCCCACGCCCTGAGACGAACCGCGCTCGAGAGACGGTCAGCATCAATGCAAAACGAGTCTGACGACTTGAAGACGCTCTATTCGAACAGGTTTTTCGCCGAGGAAGCGCAGCGCGACGGAATCTGGCAGGTGCTCTGCTCCGACTTCTTCCAGCGGTGGGTCGAGCCTCAAGCGACAGTTCTCGACCTCGCGGCTGGCCACTGCGAGTTCATCAACAACATCAAAGCCGCTCGCAGGATTGCCGTGGATCTGAATCCCGATGTCGAAGTTCGCGCTGCCGCTGGGGTGGAAACCCATGTGCTGCGGTCCGACGCACTGGAGACGATCCCGGACGCATCAATTGACGTCGTCTTCATCAGCAATTTTTTTGAGCACATCACTCGCGAAGCGATCTTGTCGACGCTGGTCGAGGTTCGCCGAGTCCTCAAACCGACCGGCCAACTATTGGTGCTCCAGCCGAACGTCCGCTTCTGCGCCAGGGATTACTGGCAGTTTTTCGACCACATCACGCCGATAGATGATCGCGCGCTGGTTGAGGCTTTCCTCGCAACGGACTTCGAAGTAACTAAGACAATTGCTCGTTTCCTTCCGTACTCCACAAAGGGACGGCTGCCGAGCACGCCGAACCTCGTACGTCTTTACCTCAGGTTTCCATTGGCCTGGCGCATCCTCGGCGCACAGACGTTCATGATCGCGAAACCGGCAACAGTCAGCTTAGGAAACTAAGCAGCCTAAGTTTGACGGCGGCTGATGCGACTCCCCCAACGCAACACGACCGCGAAACGTCGGCTCAGCGACAGTGGGATACGCCCGCGGCCGCCTATCCGGTTCCGAGGCAGACAGAGACCGTCCCGCGCTTGAAATTGATCCGCAAGGTGCCCTGGGACGCGGTCGTGGCGACGTAGGTGGGCTGGCCCGGCACCGACGGAAGGTAGACGGCGGGACTCACCAGCGCGCCGTCGAGGAGCTGCGCGGGCAGCGTCGTGGCCTCGCTTCGGATCAGGATTTGCGAGCCGGTCCCGGTGGGGGGCAGGTCGATGTGCGCCCGGGCGCCGGCCCGCAGCTGCGCACATCCGGTGCGCGGGAGTTTGCCCGTCAGGCCCCGGGAGCGAAGACCTGCTGCCGCCGGCAGCGAGTAGTCCTTCGGCCCCGACGCCACCTGGAGGAATGCCGCGGCGGCGAGCAGGGCCGGCCGCGACGCCGGCTGGCGGCGCAACTGCCCGTCGGCCAGTGCGTGCGCAACATCGTCCACGGTGATGTTCGGATTGTCCGCCGGGGAGGGCCGCTGATTGAGGAAGGTGGCGTGCTGGGCGATGAGCTGTCCGGTCGCCGCCAGGGTTCCCCTCAGCCCGCGCCCCAGCCTCGCGCGGTCGACCACCCAGGTACGCGACTGGACCACGCCGTTGCCCACCAGGGCAATTGTCACGAGCAGCGCCGCCACCACCCGCTCGATCTGGTGAGCGGCGAGCCGCTGGGCTGCCAGTGCGCAGACCGCAGCGGCCGCGGGCACGGTGAACGCGATGCCGAAATACGAGTACCGACTCACAGTCGCAGCCGCCGCTCCGAGCCCAGATCGCGACACCCCGATGAACAGGAACGTCGCAACGGCAGCTAGCCCGCCCGACAGTGCGAGAGCTCGTTCCCGAGATGCCAGGGGGCCCAACCACGCCACTGCGAGGAGCGAGAGGAGCACCACACCACCCGTGCCGGGAAAACGAATGACCTGCTCCCAGAGCGACCCGAGGCCGGTCGCCACGAACTCGATGTACTTCTCACCCGACGTAGGCGGCACGTATGCCCTTCCCTCCCGCCCGTACGTCGCATACCACACCAGATAGACCACGCCCGGCGGAGCGGTCGTGACGATCGCCCAGAGCAGGCCGCGCCTCAGAAGTACGTAGAGGCCCAGCCAGACGAGCATCGGGATTGCCATTCCAGATGACAGGAACGATCCGATCATCGCCAGCCACGTCAGGACGAGGCGGGTGCGACCGTCTCCCGATGCGCTCAGCAGGCTGAGGAGCCCGAAGGCGGCCGAGCCGAGAAAGCCGATCTGGAAGTCCCACAGAGGGTTCTGACCGAGGTTGCCGCACAGGAAGGCGAACGGGATGACGACGATCGCGGCGGGCCACGCCGCAACCTCGTTGCGGCGCATCACGAGGTAAAGCAGGCCGCAACACGCCGCGTGCAACAGGATCGGCATCAGCGCGTAGGCCGGGTAATGGCCGATGCCGAAGATCTTCACCATGAGGCGGAACGCGATGACGGGCAGGAAGGACCAGTGCTCGTTGTGCGGACGCATCAGGGAGTCCCAGTTGAGCCCGCGTTGCAGCAGGAATTCCCAGTCGTCGCCGAAGAAGTACAACTTCCGGCTCTCGACGGCCAGGAAGACGCAGGCGACCAGCACGCTTACGGCGAGGACCACGCCCGGCCTGAGGACGACCGCGCGCAGGCGACCGAGCACGTGCTAGAGCCGGCCGTCGGCCACGGCAGCGGTGACCCAGGGGATGACCTCGTCGAGCATGTCCTCGAGGCTGGTGGTGCACTCGACGCCGAGGACGCGTCTCGCTTTCTCGACGGATGGGACCCGCCGCTGCACGTCGTATTCGTAGGCGGGGTCGGTGACGATCGTCAACGGAACGCCGTCGCCCTTGATCTTGGTCCAGATCACCTGGGCGAGTTCGCGGACCGTGTGGCCGTGCGGGGTGGAGATGTTGAAGTCGTCGTTGCGGGCGTTTTCCTGGGACATGCACTCGACGATGCCGCGGGCGAGGTCGCCGCCGTAGGTGTAGTGCCGGATCTGATTGCCCTCGCCGAGGATGTGCAGGGGGTCCTGGCCCTTGACGATCTTCTGGACGAGGTCGGGGACGACGTGGCTCATGGCCAGCTTCACGTTGCCCGAGTCGATCTCGACGTCGCCTAGGGCGCGGCCCTCGCCGACGCCGACGCAGTTGAACGGCCGCACCACCGTGTAGGGCAGCTGATACTGGTCCCACGCAGCCTTGGCGAAGTACTCGACGGCGAGCTTTTGGAAGCCGTACGACGACAGCGGCGGCGGCACTTTGCGCTCATCACCCTCGACGGACGGCCAGGACTCGGTCGACTCGAAGACCATCGAGCTCGACAGGTAGGTGACCTTCTGCAGCCGCCCCCGGCGGGCGGCGGCGATGGCGGCGTCGCACTGCGAGGCCATGATCCGCTCGTTGGTCGCGAGCAGGTCGTAGGCGTAGGCGTGGAAATAGGAGATCCCGCCGATCAGCGCCGCGCCGGCGATGAAATGGTCGCAATCGGCCAGCAATTCAGACATCAGATCGACATCACGCGCGTCGCCCTCGGTGAAGTGATAACGCGGGTCGTCGTCGTAGGACTTCACCACCTTGCCGTACTTCGAGTAGTTGTCGATGCCCACGACGTCGTATCCGCGGCGTAACAACTCCTCCACGACGTAGCCACCGATGAAGCCGGCTGAACCCGACACCAACACCCGCTGACCGTTGCCCTCAATCATGGCGTTCTTCCTTCTTCGGATCCTGGAGACTGATCGCCGCGGCGGCCGCGTGCAGCTCGCTGATGCTCAGCTGCGGGCCGAACGCGAAGCGGTACCAACGTAGGTAATGCGGAATCCCGCCCTTGAGGTCAAAGTTTGACATGCCGGCAGTGCGGTCGAGCCAGATAGTGGGGATCTCGGCCACCGGCCGGCGCAGGCGGCGCGCCTTGGCGGTGAGCTCGAGGCCGATCTCGAAGCCGTTGCGGCTGTGAATCCCGACCTCGCGGACGAACTCGACCGAGTAGGCCTTGAAGCTGTTCGTCGGGTCGTGGGTGCCGACCCGCGCCAGCGAGTTGAGCGTCAGGCCCGCCCAGCGCGAGAGCGCTCCCTTGACCAGCGGACCGCCAACCTGCTGTCCGCCTGCGGTGTAGCGGGAGGCCGCCGCGACGACGACGCCTCGGTCGACGAGCCGGGCCAGCGCGTCGATCTGCTTCGGGTCGTCACTGCCGTCGGCCATCGTCACCACCACGATCGAGCTGTTCACGGCGTCGATTCCGAAGCGGATCGCGTTGGCCGGGCCGCGGCCGTAGGTGTTCACGGTCGGATGCAGGTGCGGCTGGCGCTCGGCATACCTGCGCAGCACTGGCATCGTGCTGTCGTCCTCGCTGTCGACGACGACGAAGATGTCGCAGTCGGATTCGACCGAGTCGAAAATCCGGTCCAGGACCGGAACGATCGCCTCGCCTTCGTTGTAGACCGGGACGACGACCGAGACCCGCAGATTCACACGCGAACCCCGTTGCCGCGCAGGTTCCACACGTCGATCACCGGTTTGTCGGTGACCAGCTCGCGATAGGCGTTGTGCGGTGCGGCGATCACGAGGACATCGGCCCGGTCCAGCACCTCGGCCAAGGGCCGCAACGAGGGGTCCGAGGTGACGTAGGGATCGGTGGCGAGCACGCCGTCGGCCCGGAATTGCAGGATGCGTTTGAGCTTGTACGCCAGGCTCGAGCGGGTGTCGTCGCTCTCGGCCTTGAACGCAGTCCCGAGGATGCCGACTGTGCACTCGGGCAGGTTGTAGGACTCCTCGAGGCGCGAGACGAGGTAGAGCGGCAGGCCCTCGTTCACGAGCATGGCCGAGTGACCTAGGACGAACGTGTTGTCGCTGAAGGCGGCCAGCTGCATGGTGTCCTTGAGCAGACACGGGCCGGCGGCAAAGCCGGCGCCGGGCAGATCGGCGGCCCGGGGATAGTCGAAGGTGACTGCGTGGCGCACGCGCTCGTAATCGACGCCGTGGTCGTTGGCCATCACATAGAACTGGTTGGCGGCGGCGAACTTGATGTAGCGCCACGTGTTCGTCATCAACTTCGCCAGCTCGGCCTCCTCTGGCTCGACCTCGACAATCGAGTCGGTGAGATGGCGGAAGAGCGCGCTGGCGCGGGCCAGCGCGGCCGGAGTGCGCGCGCCCACCAACTGCGGCAGGGTGAAAAGTTCCTCCATGGCCTTGCCCTCGGCGATCCGCTCCGGGCAGAACGCGACCTCGAGATTGCGGCCCGAATCGCGCAACTGCTTCTCCACGCGCCGGGTCACGCCCGGATAGACGGTGCTGCGCAGGATCAACAGCTGGCCGTCGGACAGGAACGGCGCGATCTCGGCGAGCGCCCGCGGCACCGCGTCGGGGTCGGGGTTGAGGTGCTCGTCGACCGGCGTGCCGATCACCATGATCACCGTGTCGGCAGCGCCCACGACCTCGGGGTCGGACGTCGCCGCGAACCGCCCGTCGGCCAGCACCCGGGTGAGCACCTCGGCCGCGCCGTCCTCGCGAAACGGCAGCTCGCCGGCCATCACCTTCTTCACCGCGTCGTCGTTGATGTCGTACGACGCCACACTCAAGCCTCGGTCGGCCAGGGCGAGAGCGAGGGGCAAGCCGACGTGGCCGCAGCCGCCGATGACGACGACGTCGACCTTGATAACGCGTTCGCTCATGGACGTTGACTCCTGCGACGGTCGACATCGTTCATCAGATCCACACTATGCACGAACGCCGCGCGTTCGGACCGCAGGGCACGTGGGTGTCTCGAACCCGGGCTTGTCACTTCGTTCGACTCACTTCGTTCGACCGGCCAGTTGATCGTCGGGGCCGGTCGAACGGGGCGACAAGCGGTGCAGGGCGCTGAGCTGAGTCAGAATGCGGCGGGCCCCGGCGACGTCGCCCAGCTCGCTGCGGTAGTCCAGCGGCAAGGAGCTGAGCACACTGCCCGGCTCGACGATGCCCCAGATGGGTCGGCCGCTGCCGACATAGTCGGCGTACTTCGCCGGCAGGTACGGGTTCACCTCGTGACGGCCGACCGTGTGATAGTCGTTGACCAGCAGGACGTCCACCCGGGTTGTCATGTTGAGGTAGTCGAGGAAGCCGAGGTAGGCGTTCACCACGAGAACGTCCCCGAGCCCCGCGTCCGCCGCCTCGGCCCGCAGCGACTTCGGGTTCTTCGTGAAAACGTGCAGGCGCAGCCTTGCGCGCGCGTCGGGCTCCAGCCCCTTCAGCGCCGCCACCACCTCAGTCAGACTCCGGGTCGGATAGAAGGTCCCGAAGTAGCCGACGTGCGTCAGCGCCGGATCCAGGTCGTACCCGGCGTCCGCCGCGTGGTACAGCTCGGTCGGCGGCGCGGGATGGCGCTCGACCAGCGAGTGCGCCGCCGCCCGTGCCGCGACTGCTCGGTCGGCGCAGTACCCGAGCATGTAGGCGCGCTGGTGGTCGTTGGTGAACAGCACCGAGTCCGCCAGCGCGTACGCCACGTTCTCGGCCCACTCCCACACGTTGTCGCTGGCGGGCGGCTCGAACCCGCGGGCTCGGACGCCGTCCGCGAGTTCGGCAAGCAGCTCGCGATCCGGCTCGCCCTTGCTCATGCGTAGCTCGCCGCGCGAATTGCGCAGCTGCGGGTCGGAGAACTCGGCCAGCCACGGGATGTCAGGATGGCGAATCTTGACCAGCGCGGCGAGCAGATGCGATCCCGGGAACATCGTCCGGCTGTACAAGCTTCGGTAGGCGCCTTTCGCACGCTCGGCGCCCTCTACAACCAGCAGTCCGCGCGTGCAGAACTGCGCGGTGGGGCCCCACTCGCCGTCCATAGTCGCTGGGCCCGGTATCTGGTGGAGTTCGCCGAGCCACTCCGCCCACAGCGCCGCGGCCGAGTGGTCGACGGGTCGACGTCCGCTCAGGTCGGCGCTCACGACGTCGACCAGACGTCCGGCGGCGCGCACCCGCCGGGCGGCGATGTTGGCCGACGTGTCGGCGAAGGGCAGCGCCGCGTAGAGGATCGCGAGGTCACGCGCTACGCCGCGGTTGAGCCGCTCGTAGTCGAAGGACGCCAGGCCCAGCGAGCGAACGCCGGCCAGGATGGGCGCGTGCAGGTGCGGAGATCGTCGCAGGGTTCGGTTCAGCGAGTCGACTCTGGTTCCGATCGCGGCTTCGAGAACGAGGCGGTGCATTGGCGCGGCGACGGCCGAGGTCAGCTGCCCGATCACGTCGAGATCTCGCTCGACCGCCGCGTCGTCGTCGTTCGGCGCCTCCGTCGGGGTGGAGCGAGAGACGGGCGAACGATAGTAGAAGGCGTTTGCCGACGGTCGGCAGAACCGATACTCGAGGTCGAAGCGGGTGGCCAGCCGCCAAAAGAACATCGTGTCGCCGCCGCTGTCCGGCTCGGCCTCGAAGCCGACGACGCGGCCGAACGCGGCCGGCAGCACCTTGCCGGGAGCGGCGGCGAGCGCGGTCGACAGCGCGCTGGCCGTGGGTTCGCGGCGAAGAGTGCTCGCGAGCCGCGATCGGGGGCCGAAGTCGAGGCCGCTCCCCCGGTCGTTCGGCTCGGCCACATGCGCGACGCCGACGGCGCCGGGGCTGGCGATGGCGAGCAGGGCGTCGAGGTACCCGCTGGAGACGGTGTCGCCGGCGTCGACGAAGGTGACATAGTCGCCCCTGGCCATCTGCATCCCTGCGTTGCGGGCCCGCGGGGCGCTGATAACCGGGACGACCAACTGTCGCACCGTGATCGCTGACTCGCTCAGGTCGAGCAGTGCGTTGGCGACGATGACAACCTCGTACCGGTCCCGAGCGAGGGTCTGCGTCGAAAGCGAGCGCAGGGTCCGGTCGAGTCGATCGGCCAGCGGCCGGCCGTCAACCACCACGGTCAGCGTCGGCCGCTCAGGGCTCACGCGACGTGCCACCTATTCGTCCACCGATCCAGTCCACCTGGCCGACGATATCCAGTCCGTCGAGCAGACCACGGGTCGTCGTGCCGGCAGCGCGGCGCCCGCCTGTCGTACAGTTTGGCAATGCCCAGCGTCGCTCGACGAGCACTGCTGGTCGCGCCCACGGCAGAGCTCGCCGCGACGCTAGGCGTGTCGTTCGACAACGCTCAGGCAGCCACTCCGGATCAGGTCGGCCTGGCTCTCGGCGCGACTGCGCCGGAGGTGGACTGCGTGGCGGTGACCGGCGTCGAAGATCTTTCCGGCGTCGCTGCCGCGGTGCGCGCCTACGGCGCTCCGGAGGTGTCCCTGGTGATCGACGTGAGCGGCCGACAGGGCGCAGACGTGTTCGCCCGGGGCGGCGCGGCGCTGACTGGTTTCGAGTTGCAAGACACGATCAAGCTGGGCGACGTGCCGTGCCTGCGGCTCCGCATTGCGGACGACCCTGCCAGCATTCCCCGGTTGCCCGCCATCGACGGCCACCTCGCCGCCGGCGTGGGCGCCGGCCCCGATGAACGTCGTGACGTGGCGGCCGAGGCGCTCGCCACCCAGGTCAGAGCCGAGCGGCTGCAACGCAGGGTCGCCGAACTCGAGGCCGAGCTCGCGACGCGGGAAGGCGCGGCGACGATCCAGACCAGCGAGTCAGCGCCGGCGGCTGCCAAGCCGAAGCGCGTCGCCACTGCCCTCGCCATTGGCGGGGCGCTGGCGGTCGCAGTCTCGATACTCCTGGCCGTCGTCACCAGCACGGGCTACGGCGGTGCGCTGCTCACGGGGCTGGCCATCCTCGTCATCGTCAACCTCCTCTACGCCTGGCGGTCGAACCGGCGACGGGCGGCGGCTGACCGAACAGCCCGCAAAGCGGCGACCCGCAGCGACGCGGCATCGGCGAGACAGGCCGCTGATCGGCACCGCGAATTGATGAAGGCCCTGGCAGATCTTGCCGACGGCGAGCGAGAGGTGCTGCAGGCCGTCGCTCTGCTGGCCGCCTCGACGACCTACGCCGCGAGCGACGCTTCGCCGAATCGCTCGCCGAGCTACGTCTCCACCGATACTGCGGACGTGCCTGGTCACCGACGGTCTTAGCTTAGGCCCGCGTTTCCGCCCGTCCGGGTCCATTTGCGACTATGGCGACTGCAAGCAGGAGCGTCCATAGTTGGAGGTGTAGGTGGTGTTGGCCGTGCTGCTGACGTTGTAGACAGCGACTATCAGGGAGAAAGTCGGCGCCGCACCAGTTCGTGTTTCGGTGAGATCGCCTGTCACCGCAGGCTTGCTGGGCGCAGCGAAGTCGCGACAACGGGGCCGGAGGCGGCGGCCGGCCGGGCAGCCGCCTTGATCGCTTCGAACGTGCGCTCCGAACACCTGCCGTCCCGCTCAGGAAACGCCGTGCGGATCCGCGAGCGATACGGTTCCGCCGAGCGAGGTCCACTCTCGACCGCGCTTGCTATTGCGGCGACAGCGTCGTCCACCGATTGCGCGACTGGGCCGAAGCCGTCACGAAAATAGTCGAAATATCCCGCACGCCCAGCGTGGCCACCAGCAAAGAAGCGATCGCGATCGAATTGGTAGTAAACCTGCGGGCGATCGACGTATGCCGCGTTGAAGGCCATCGACGAATAATCGGTCACGAACACGCGCGCTCGCACGAAGAGGGTCTGAACATCTTGACCCTCGAACTGAAGCAGCTCCACGTGCTGTGGAAGGGTGAGCGACTCTCGTACAGACTGCAGGTCCGGATGCAACAGCAGCGCAATCGTGAGCCCGTGCGATGCCGCGAGACGACGCAGTCGATCGTCAGTCACCAGTTGCGTCCAGCTGCGTAGAAATTGCGACTCGAACAGCCGGTCCACATCGACGACGCGTCGGTGCACACCACTCGGCTTCGGTGCGATCAACCACGCACGCCAGGTTGGCGCGAACAACAACAGCGTTCGCTGCTCGTCCGGACAGGCCAGATCGCGTTCACGTAGCCGATCGAACCGAGGCAGGCCGGTGAGCACCACTTCACGATGCGTTAGCAGGTAGGGGGTGCCCTCGCCAACAAGAGAGTTGTACTCAGACCTCGTGCTCGCGACCATCGTGTCGATGTCTTTCGTATTGATCCACCGCGAGATGTCGTCCTTGATCACCCCGTGTTGAAGAAAGGTGAACCGCCACGCGGGCGGACGCAGCCGGACGATCTCCGGCGGAGCAACGATAGGGGCGTCTACATGTGAGGAAATAAGATTGTCGGCGTTGAGCATCAGCAGCTTCCACCGCAATGTGCCGTACTTGACGACACGTCGACGATAGCCTTCGCGGCAGAGCCGTCGATGGTCGGGCACGCCGCCTTCGATGACAAACCAGGCGTTGACCTCGCGGCCCTGGTCGACGATATAACGGAACAGATGCTCTGCGTTGTCGTCAGCGTTGTGCACTCGGTCAATGAGCACCCAGGCTCGACCGAAAACCAGCCCCACCACTTTGCTTCTCGCTACTCGAAGCAGCACACGGTCGGCCAGTGTCAGCGACACCTTCTGTGACTTGGCGACTCGACGCTGCAATCCCCAGTCATAATTCTGACGAATCGCCCAGCTGTCCAGGCGATCGTCGGGCGGAGCAGGTTCGGACAGCCGTCCCTCGAGGTCGCCGCCGCCAATCGACATTCGAATTGTGCCGAGCGGAAGCCAGTTCACGGACTCGCGAACGGCAACCCTGTCAAAATATACGAGATCCCGCACTTTTGCGTGCACGGGACGTGTCGATTCGCCGTCCACGACGTAACTGACAGGCGACTCCTCGCCGGTGTATCGGTATCGCAGCCGCATCAGACGTTGAGCAAAATCGACTTTGTCGATGACATAGTACTGGGTGTGCCACGGCGCCTCATCGAAGGAGTGCAGCAGGATGTCCCGGTGGGTCGTTGTCAACCGTCGGGCAGAATAGGATCGCACGATGCCCGGGTCAAGCAACGCCGCAATCTGCGCGAGCGTCGAATTGAACTCTCGGGCGACAGAGCCATGCGCGGCCGTTGCCACTCCAGGAAACGCGTCCTCGTTCTTGAAATACCAGGACAACTCATATAACACCATTCCCTGAATCCAGGGCGGAATATTTCCTCGCACGTCGCGGGCGTGCTCGAGTAGGCGCAAGTACCCATAGCGAGGAACGCAGGTGTATCGCTCTGGATCGACCCAGGAGGTATCGAGCGTTGAGGACTGGTCAGCGCGCTTGCGATAGAAATAAGACGCGCGCCGCACGAAACCGACGATCGGTTTCTCCACCTGCAGCAGATACGAGCAACAGTAATAGCCGTCTTCGAACGATGGCTTCAATCGCTCATCGAAAACCAGTGCTTGCCGGCGCAACTCAGTTCGGCGAAAGAACGCGCTCGGCGCAGAACCGTGAAAGTGTCCGGTATCGAGGTCGAGATTGCGGAGCCGATTCCGTTTTGTGAAGTGGGAGTCCAGCGGATGGCGGCTTTGCTCGCCGCTGGCCTCGTCGACGACGACGCGGCGACCGACCGCCATGACAGCCGACGGGTTCTCGCTTATGAAGGCGTCGATTTCGCTGAGATAGTCCTTCGCCAGCCAGTCGTCTGGGTCCGTGAACGTCACCCATTCGCCGGTGGCCCGTTCAAATCCGAGGTTGCGGGCTGATGCCTGTCCCCCGTTGCTCTTGGTGAGCACTGTGACCAGATCAGGTCGTAGTCGCTGCCAGCGCTCCAGCATTTCCAGCGAGTTGTCGGTCGACCCGTCGTCGACAACGATCACCTCGACGTTGTCGAGCGGATAGCTTTGTCCTTCGATGGATGCGATGTATTGGTCCAGGTAACGACCGACATCATGGACAGCTGAGATAATCGAGAATCGCGGCGGTCCGGCAGCGCGGGCGTCGTTCTTCGACAGGCGCATTCACGATCCGATCTTCGACGGCGAGCACGGCAAATGCTACAGGGAGCCCGCGCGACGACCATGCGGATACCGTGAGGACGTGGCCGAGCTGATCCCGCTGTTCCCGCTGAGCCACGTTCTGCTGCCTGGCATGCCGCTGCCGCTGCACATCTTCGAGCAGCGCTACCGCGACCTGGTCGCCGATCTGCCCGAGCCCCCGCTCAGCCGCTCGTTCGGCGTCGTCGCGCTGCGCTCGGGCACCGAGGCGTTGCCCCCGGCGCTCGGCGACTCGGGCGTGCCCGACGTCGAGGTCGTGGGCACGCTGGCGGAGATCCTGGAGATCGAGATCAAGCCGGACGGCGCCGCCGACCTGCTCGCCGTCGGCAGCCGCCGCTTCCGAGTGGTGTCGCTGGTGACGGACGGCACGGCCTATCTGCGCGGCCAGGTCGAATGGCTGGACGAATCTGACGGCGCGCTGAGCGCGGCGGCGCAGGTGCGGGCCCGTGAACTGCTCGAGGTGTACGACGCGGTGCTGCGCCGGCTCGCCGGGCGGGCGACGGGCGGCGAGCTGCCGGATGACGCGAACCAGCTCTCGTATCAGATCGCCGCTCGGCTGCCGCTGCCGCCGAGCGAGCGACAAGCGCTGCTGGCCGATGACACCACCGCCGAACGGCTCGCCCGGCTCGCCCGGCTGCTGCGCCGGGAACTCGCGCTGCTGCGCGGCACCCGGAGCATCGCGGTGTCACCCGCCGTGCTGCGTCTCGGGACCACGGTGAACTGACTCGGCCGGCAGTTGCGGCCCGGTCGGCTGTTGCGGCTCGAATGGCTCGACCGGGTCGGTCGGCTGTTGCGGCCCGGCTGGCTCGAATGGGTCGGCCGGCTCGTCGGGTCGGCGGCCGCGCAGCGCGGCCCGCACCGGATCGGGCCGGCCGAGATCGTCGTGCGTCGTGAAGGCGGCGAGCAGGCCGTAGAGCAACGCCGCGAGTCCCGGCTCGACCAGCAGCAGACCCGGCATGTGCAGCGACAGCGGCAAATGCAGGGTGACCTGCGCAGTGGTCCCGTCACTGAGCCGGTAAGCCCGGCCGTGGAAGCTCCCGCCGCCGGTCAGGTGGCCGACCAGCTCGGTGAGCAGCGCGCCGGCGGCGCCGCCGACCACCAGGCCGAACAGCACCAGTGGTCCGCGGTTCGCGCCTCGGGCCAGCCAGCCGAGCAGCCCGGCGGCGAGTCCGACGGCCGTGCCGAGGACCAGGAACCGACCGTCCCCGGCGACGAGGCTCTCGCTCTCGCCGAGCACCGCGACCGCGCCGTCGCGGTAGAGCGCCGCGGGCGGACGGGTCGGGCTCCACCACGCCCACACCAGCCCAAGCAACGCGCCGAGCAGGGACAGCCCGACCGCGGCGACGGCTGCCGCCCGCAGATCGGCGCGGGCCTCGACCGACGCCTCCCCCGACGCCACAACTGACGGCTGGACTGACGACTCCGCAGGCGCCGCGGCGGTCACGAGCGCATCGTGCCGAACGGCCCGCCCGCCTGCGTCGCGGTCGAGGCAGCGCCGGCGGCCTTGCTCAGCAACAGGTGGAACTCGTCCAGCCGCACCGGCGGAACGACTCGGCCGAGCTCGAATCCGCGCAGCCGCTGCAGCGTGTCGGCACGACGTCGGCCGGCCAACCGCACGCCGAGCAGCGGCAGGGTGATCACCCGCGAGGGCAGCCCCAGGCGGCGCAGCTCGCGACGGACGTCGCGCCGAGTCTCGCCGACCAGCTCCCGCAGGCGGGCCTCGATCGGCGCGTAGCTGTCCGTCGCGGTCAGCCGACGCAGGAGCGCGCGCAACACCGCGCGCAACCCGAGCACGCCGAGGGCGACGATGGCGAGCAGGACGGTCACGAACGTCAGGTGCGTGGACAGCTGGACGACGACCGCTCCGGCGATCAGCGCGAGCGCGGTGACGAGCAGCGTCCAGCCGATCGACTCCGCGATCGCCCGGCCCACCAGATAGCGCGCGAGCGCCCATCGCGAGGTCGGCGACCCAGGGCGGAATTCGCCGACGTCCGGCTCGTCCGCGCGTTCATCTATCTCGCCCACATCAGCGAGGCTACCCACCGTGCCTGGGCGGCTTCCGGGTCACGCGGAGATGGCGGACGGGCCGAGCAGCGCCTTCAGATCGCCCATCAGCGCTGCCGACGGCGTGACACGGAAGCTGTCGCCGAGGCGCAAGACGTGCTCGCGCTCGCCGTTCACCAGCCGCAGATGCACTTCGGTGACGCCCGGATGCGTCGCCAGCACGTCCTTGAGCCGGCCGACGAGCGGCGCGGTGCACCTGGCCGGGGCGAGCACCACCCGCACCGGGCCACGCGTCGCCTCGGAGGTGTCCAGCACGGTGAGGTCGCTGGCGATCAACTTGACGGTGTCCTCGCGGGCGTCGGTGCGGCCCTTGATCGCCACGATGGCGTCCTCGGCGATCTCCAGCGCCACCTGCGCGTAGGTGGCCGGGAAGAACATCACCTCGATCGAGCCCTCGAGATCCTCGAGCACCGCCTGCGCCCACGGCGCGCCGGCTTTGGTCACGCGCCGGTTCACCGAGGAGAGGATGCCGGCGAGCACCAGGTTCTGCGGCTCGGCCGCGCCCTCGGCCTGCGCCGCTGCGACGGTGACGTCGGCGGCGCCGTTGAGGATGTGCTCCAGGCCGTACAACGGATGGTCGGACACGTAGAGCCCGAGCATCTCCCGCTCGAACTGCAACAGGACCTTCTTGTCCCATTCGCCTGCGGGAACCCGGACGGCGAACACGTCGTCCATCGGCCCTTGGCCGCCGGCGCCGTCCGAGCCGTCGCTGCCCTCATTGAGCGAGCCGAACAGGTCGAACTGCCCGATCGCCTCGGCGCGCTTGGTGTCGAGCACGGCGTCGACGGCCGCTTCGAACACGTTCATCAGCCCGCGCCGGGCGTGGCCGAGGGAGTCGAACGCGCCGCCCTTGATCAGGCCCTCGATGGTGCGCTTGTTACAGACGACGGCGTCGACCTTCTTCAGGAAGTCGCCGAAGTCGGCGAAGGCCCCCTTGAGGCCGCGGGTCGCCACGACCGAGGCGACCACGTTCGAGCCGACGTTGCGGATCGCGGTCAGCCCGAAGCGGATGTCCGTGCCGGTGGGCGTGAAGTCGGCGTCGGAGGAGTTGACGCACGGCGGCAGCACGCTGATGCCCATCCGCCGGCACTCGGCGAGATAGACCGCGGACTTGTCCTTGTCGTCGCGCACGCTGGTGAGCAGCGCGGCCATGTACTCGGCCGGGTAGTTCGCCTTGAGGTACGCCGTCCAATAGGACACCAGCCCGTACGCGGCCGAGTGCGCCTTGTTGAACGCGTAGTCGGAGAACGGCAGCAGGATGTCCCACAGCGTCTTGACCGCGGCGGCGGAGTAGCCGCGCTCTGCCATCCCGGCGGAGAAGCCGGCGAACTGCTTGTCCAGCTCGGCCTTCTTCTTCTTGCCCATCGCGCGGCGCAGGATGTCCGCCTGGCCGAGGGAGAAGCCGGCGACCTTCTGCGCGATCGCCATCACCTGCTCCTGATAGACGATCAGGCCGTACGTCTCGCCGAGGATCTCGGCCAGCGGCTCGGCGAGCTCGGGGTGGATGGGCGCCACCGGCTCGCGGCCGTTCTTGCGGTTGGCGTACTTGTTGTGCGAATCCGCGCCCATCGGGCCGGGACGGTAGAGCGCGCCGACAGCCGAGATGTCCTCGAAGGTGTCCGGCCGCATCGAGCGCAGCAGGGCCCGCATCGGGCCGCCGTCGAGCTGGAAGACGCCGAGCGTGTCGCCGCGGGCCAGCAGCTCGTAGGTCGGCCGGTCGTCGAGCGGCAGGTCCTCCAGCACGACGGTCTGATCCCGGTTGGCCTTGATGTTGCGCAGCGCGTCGTCGAGGACCGTCAGGTTGCGCAGCCCGAGGAAGTCCATCTTGATCAGGCCGAGGTGCTCGCAGGTCGGGTAGTCGAACTGCGTGATGATCGCGCCGTCCTGCTCCCGTTTCATGATCGGGATCAGGTCGAGCAACGGCTCGGAGCTCATGATCACGCCGGCCGCGTGCACGCCCCACTGGCGCTTGAGGCCCTCGAGGCCCTTCGCCTGATCGACGACCTTCTTCACCTCGACGTCGGCCTCGTACAAGCTGCGAAACTCGCCGCCCTCGGAGTACCGCTCGTGGGTCGGATCGAAGATCTTCGCGAGCGAGACGTCCTTGCCCATCACCGGCGGCGGCATGACCTTGGTGATCCGCTCGCCCATCGCGAACGGGAAGCCGAGCACGCGCGACGCGTCCTTGACCGCCTGCTTGGCCTTGATCGTGCCGTAGGTGACGATCTGCGCGACGCGGTCGTCGCCGTACTTCTCGCTGACGTAGCGGATGACCTCGCCGCGCCGACGCTCGTCGAAGTCGACGTCGAAGTCGGGCATCGACACCCGGTCGGGGTTGAGGAAGCGCTCGAAGATCAGCCCGTGCTCGAGCGGGTTGAGGTCGGTGATCCGCATGGCGTACGCCACGACCGAGCCCGCGCCCGAGCCGCGGCCCGGCCCGACCCGGATGCCGTGGTCTTTCGCCCAGTTGATGAAGTCCGCGACGACGAGAAAGTAGCCGGGGAAGTTCATCTGGTTGATGACGCCGACCTCGTACTCGGCCTGCCGGCGGATGTCGTCCGGGACGCCGTTCGGAAAACGGCGGCCCAGGCCGATCTCAACCTCTTTGGCGAACCAGCTGCGCTCGGTCTCGCCGGCCGGGACGGGGAACCGCGGCATGTAGGTGCCGTTGCCCTCGGTGAAGCTGACCTCGCAGCGCTCGGCGATGAGCAGCGTGTTGTCACACGCCTCGCGCAGGTCGTATTTGTCCGCCCACAGCGAGCGCATCTCGGCCGGGCTCTTCACGTAGTAGCCGCCGCCGTCGAGCTTGAACCGCTTCGGGTCGGCCATCGTCTTGCCGGACTGGACGCAGAGCAGGATCTCGTGGGCGTCGGCGTCGTCGGCGTGCGTGTAGTGCAGGTCGTTGGTGGCGATCATCGGCAGCTTCAGGTCGCGGGCGAGCTGCAGCAGGCCATCGCGCACCCGGGCCTCGATGTCGAGCCCGTGGTCCATCAGCTCGATGAAGTAGTTGTCCGGCCCGAAGATGTCCCGGAATTCAGCGGCGCTCTGCAGCGCCTTCGGGTAGTCGCCGATGCGCAGCCACGTCTGCACCTCGCCGGACGGGCAGCCGGTGGTCGCGATCAAGCCGCCGGCGTACTGCGCGAGCAGCTCGCGGTCGGCGCGTGGCTTGTAGAAGAACCCCTCGAGCGACGACCGCGAGGACAGCCGGAACAGGTTGTGCATTCCGGCGGTGCTCTCGGCCAGCAGCGTCATGTGGGTGAACGCGCCGCCGCCGGACACGTCGTCGCCGCCGCCGTCGGCCCAGCGCACCCGGGTCCGCTCAGAGCGGTGCGTGTTCGGGGTGACATAGGCCTCCATGCCGATGATCGGCTTGACGCCGGCATCGACCGCCTTGCTGTAGAAGTCGTACGCGCCGAAGACGTTGCCGTGGTCGGTCATCGCCAGCGCCGGCATGCCGAGCCGAGCGGTCTCGGCGAACAGCTCGCTCAGCCGGGCGGCGCCGTCGAGCATGGAGTACTCGGTGTGCACGTGCAGGTGCACGAACTGCTCGCTGCCGCTGGCTGATCCCACGGTTGTCGATTCTCACACCCGCCGCCGACAACGTCGGCGTGTCGATCCTCGCGTGTCTCTCGACACGAGGTCGAGGGTCGCGATGCCGGGTCTGGCAATGCTGGGTTCCTGGGCCGCGCCCGCCGCGGATGGGGGGATTCGGCGGGCGCGGCGTCCAGGGACCGGCTACAACGCCTCGGCGCTTGCTGGGCGCGTCTAGCTTGTCATTCCGCGCACGCGCACGGTGGCACCGACGCGCACCCAGCGGTAAAGAAACCGCATCGTGGCCAACGGAACGTGGACGCAGCCGTGCGAACCGCGGGTGCGGAATCGCGGGCTGCCGTAGGCCATCGTCTGCCACGGCGCGTCATGGAAGCCGAATAGCGGGGCGTCGAACGGGATCCAGTACTTGACCGTGTACTGCGCGCCGTCGACGAGCGTCAGCACGGTGTTCGTGTCCCGCGCTTGGACGTGGAAGGTGCCGGTCGGCGTGGCGTCGTACGGCAGGCCGATCGCGCCGGTGGTGACCGGGCTGTCCCGGACGAGCTGGCGCCTGGCACACAGCCACTCGTGTTGGCGGCGGACGCTGACCAGCACGAGCTGCGCTGCCGTGTTGTGGGCGCACGGCGAAGGGACGGCCGCAGGACTTGGCTTTGCCACGGCCGGCACAGCGGTCGAGGGCGGCTGTGCCGACGTTGACGAGCTGGGCGCGGTGGACGAGCTGGACGAGCTGGGCGCGACCGGCCGAGCTGCCCCGTCCGTCGAGGTGCTGCACGCGGCGAGCGCGACGATGCCCACAACAGCGCCGAGCGCGGCGACGGCGCGACGGACAGCAGGCCGCCCTCGCGTCTGCATTCGAGCTGGCGACATCATCGCCGGCGAGTCTAGGACGGGAACGGCCTCAGGATCGGTCGTGGAGGGTGTTGCGGACGGGGGTCTGGTTTGGATCGATCCAGGGTGGCGGCGTCCAGCACATCCGGCCGTTGATCATGCGGGTGGTCCAGCCTTGACGGACGCGTTCGCGGTGGTCGTAGCCGCAGACCAGTCCGCCGTCGTCGACGCTGGTCTGACCGGTGATCGCGTAGTCGGTCGCGTGGTGCGCCTCGCACCAGCCCGGCGGGGCCGGGCAGCCCGGGAACGTGCACCCGCCGTCGCGGGCGGCCAGCGCGCGGCGTTGCCGGCGGGTGAAGATCCGATGCTCACCAGACAGCGCGGTCACGGCGCGCATGTCGTCCAGGGCCACGGCGACGACCGCGGCGTCGCCGCCGGCCTGCCGGATCGCCTCCCCAGCGGTGAGCACCCCGCCGTGCCCGGTGCTCGCGCAGCCGACACCCGTCAGCCACGCCCGCTGGTCGATGGTGATCAACACCGTGGTCGACACCCCGCCCGCGTCCGGCAGCTGCCCAGCCCTGATCAGCAGCTTCAACCCGTCCAGCAGCGCGTCGTGGCGCCGCTGCCCGCCCGACCGCAGGTCGCGAACGCCGTCTGACGCTGGTTTCGGGGCAGCGAGGGAGTCGAACACCGTCAACAGCACCTCGGTCAACTCCGGGTTCAGCTCCGCGGCGACCCGCGACGACCCGTCCGGCCGGCAGAACACAGCAATCCCGCGACGCTGCTCGCGGCGCTCGTCGGCCTCCGGCGGCGCGCAGTCCTGCTCCACTGTGACCAGCGCGTGCCGCGCCGCCTTCCCCACCACTTCCGGCCCGCACGCCGCGGCCAGGTTTAGCAGGGCGTCCCGGATCCCGTCCGCCGCCTCGACCGTGACGTGTCCGGGCAGCTGGTCGAGCGCCTTGACGATGATCCGCGACTGCTCGACCGACACCACCCCCACGGCCTGCCCGGCCGCCACCTCCGGATGCACCGGCGGCAGGACCTCCCCCAGCAGCGAGACGCGCGGCCCCAGGTTCCGCGCCGCGCTCACCCGGGCGTGCGCCTCCCGCCGCGAGACCCGCAACGCCTGAACCAGCAGCTCGTCCGGATACCGGTACCCCTTCGCCTGCGCCACCCCGCGACGCTCCACCTGCGCCACCACCACGTGGTCCAGCGCCGCGAGCCGGCGGCGCGCCCGCTCCGCCTCGACCAGCACCGCGAGCACCTCCGCGTCGCCCAAGCCGCTCAAGTCCGCGGCGAGCAGCGTGTCCAGCTCGGCGTGCACCCCCGCCAACGACGCGGCCGGCGACCCCGCCGCTGGCGGCACAGACCCGGCCCCGGCGGGACGGCCGTCGAGGTCCAAGCTCATGTGTTCTATATTACTCGAACAAATGTCGGAGTCAAGCGGTACGCAGGCGGAATCCCTTATCCGACAGGAGAAAGACCGACATGACCACGAGCACGAGGAGTGCGGATGAGGAGGCAGCCCCGTCGTAACTGAAGGAGGCGAGTCCATTGATTCCCGCGGACGATCGGTTGGCCGGCCCGACCGGGCAGGATGGAGGTCGTGCGCCCCGAGGAGCTCGTCGCCGAGCTGCGACCGCTGCTGGCCGACGCCCTGATCGCCACCGACTTCGACGGCACGCTCGCCCCGCTCGAGCCGGATCCCGAGGCGTCGCGGCCGGCTGACGGCGCGGTGGCGGCGCTGACCGCCCTCGCCGGGCGCGGCGCGCAGATCGCGGTGATCACCGGCCGGGACGCGGCCACCGTCGTGCGTCTCGGCGGCCTCGACGCCGTGCCCGGCGTGATCGTCGCCGGACTGTACGGCGCGGAGACCTGGACGGGCGGCGAGCTGGCGACACAAGAGACGCCGAGATCCATCGAGATTTTGCGCGAGCGGCTGCCGGCGATCCTGCGCGACGCCGACCCGCACGTCTGGATCGAGGACAAGCGGCTCTCCCTCGTCGTCCACGCCAGGCGCGCGGCGGACCCGCCGGCCGCGCTCGCGGCAATCCGTCGCCAAGTCGACGCGCTGGCCTCGGAGCTGGAACTGGAGGTGCATCCCGGCAGCGGGGTGCTCGAGCTCCGGCTGCCCGGCTTCGACAAGGCCGGCGCGCTGGCGCGGCTCGCGGACGGCCGAACCGCGGTGCTTTTCCTCGGCGACGACCTCGGCGACCTGCCGGCGTTCGAGCAGATCCAGGCGCTGCGCGACTCCGGGCGGACGGCCTACGGCATCGGGGTGCTGTCCTCGGCCGCCGAGGGGATCGCCGAAGCGGCCGACCTCACCGTCGCCGACGCGGCCGCCGCGGTCGCGCTGCTCGCCGACCTCGCAGCCGAATGACTCAGCCGACTGACGCACCCGACCGACGCAGCCGACTGACGCAGCCGATGCTCAGTCCAGGGCGTCGAGTTGCGCGCGGAACCAGTCGGTGGGCGGCAATCGCACGGCGGCATCGCGCATCCGTCGAGCGCGCTCGACGCGCACGCCTTCGTCCATCGCCAGCGCCTCGTGCAGGGCGTTCGCGGTCGACGCGACGTCGAACGGGTTCACCTGGATGGCGTCGTCGCCCAGCACCTCGGCCGCGCCCGTCTCGCGGGAAAGCACGACCGCCGGCGAGCGCTCGGAGAGGACGAGACCCTCGAGCACGACGAGGTTCATCCCGTCGCGCACCGAGTTCACGAACACGACGTCGCTGCGCCGCAGCACGGCCAGCGCGGCGGGATAGTCGTCGCCGATCTCGAACACCAGGGGCGTCCAGTCGTCGGTGCCGAACTCGTCGTCGATCTCCTCGGCGAGGCGCTCGATCCGCGCGGTGTATTCGCGATAGGCCGGGACGTCCTCGCGCGAGGGGTTGTTGTAGACGGCGTGCACGACGCGGTCGCGCCATTCCGGCCGCGTCCGCAGCAGCTCGCGATAGGACAGCAGGCCGCGGTACACGTTCTTCGACAGCTCGGTGCGATCGACCCGGCCGATGACCAACCGGTCCCCCACGACGTCCTCGAGCACGTGCAGCGCG
The DNA here is from genome assembly GCF_964251945.1 of uncultured Jatrophihabitans sp. Lineage (GTDB taxonomy): Bacteria > Actinomycetota > Actinomycetes > Mycobacteriales > Jatrophihabitantaceae > Jatrophihabitans. Next base: position 463,774 of record NZ_CAXULP010000001.1, on the reverse strand, counting down.
CTGTCCACGCTGCGCCGGTAGCCCAGTCTGCGCATCTCGTCCGGGTCGGTGCCGAGCGGGAAGACGCGCACGCCGGCAGGCGCGTTGCCAGTGATCGCCCGCGCTGTCGCGCTGAACTGGTCAGCCCAGCGCTGGGTGTGGAACCCGATCAGGTCGGCGCCGAGCATGCCGTCGACGACCGCGTGCGCGACGTCGTCGGGCAGCAGCGCGAAGTCCTCCGGCTGCACCCAGGGCGTGTGAGTGAAATGGCCGATGCGCAGGTCCGGCCGCAGCTCGCGCAGCATCCGCGGGACGAGGAACAGGTGGTAGTCCTGCACCATGACGACCGCGTGCTCGGCGGCGGCGTCGGCCAGCGCGCGGGCAAAGGCGGAGTTGAACCGGACGTAGCTCGCCCACTGCCGGCGCCAGGCGGAGTCGAACGACGGCGACATGGGCAGGTCGTAGAGCCGGTGCAGCACGAACCACAGCGTCGAGTTCGCGATGCCGTTGTAGGCGTTGCGGAACGTCTGCCCGTCGATCGGCAGCATCCGCACGTCGAACTCGCCGCGCAGCGCGTCGGCGACGAACGGCGCCTCGGAGATCCGGCCGTCGGGCACCCGCCGGGCGAGCACCCGCTCGCGGTCGTTCATCGCGGCGCACACCCAGACCGCGTCCTCGGTCGCGGCGAGCGCGGCCTGCATGCCGGACACCAGCCCGCCGCTGCCGCGCCGGACCTCGTCGTCGCCGTCCTCGACGGCGACGATGGTGAGCGGCCCGCGGTTGGACGCGACGAGCAGCTGAGCCCGGCCCGGGGCGCTCACGACTCGGCCCGCAGCAGGTCGAGGGCGTGTTGCAGGTCGACCGGCAGCGGCGCATCGACGCGCAGTTCGAGGCCGGTGGCCGGGTGGGCGAAGGCGAGCGCGCGGGCGTGCAGCCACTGGCGGGTCAGGCCGAGCCGCTTCGCGAGCACCGGATCGGCGCCGTAGGTCAAGTCGCCGACGCAGGGATGCCGCACCGCCGCCATGTGCACCCGGATCTGATGGGTGCGGCCGGTCTCGAGATGGACGTCCAGCAGCGTGGCCGCGCGGAACGCCTCCTCGGTCGCGTAGTGGGTGATGCTCGGCCGGCCGCCGGCGACGACGGCGAACTTGTAGTCCGCGCCGGGGTGCCGGTCGATGGGCGCGTCGATGGTGCCGCTCGTCGGATCCGGATGGCCCTGCACCAGCGCGCTGTACCGCTTGTCGACGGTGCGTTCCTTGAACGCCCGCTTGAGCGCTGTGTACGCGCGCTCGCTCTTGGCGACCGCCATCGCGCCGGTGGTGCCGGCGTCCAGGCGGTGGACGACGCCCTGCCGCTCGGCCGCGCCGGACGTCGAGATGCGGTAGCCCATCGCGGCCAGGCCGCCGATGACGGTGGGCCCGGTCCAGCCCGGACTCGGGTGCGAGGCGACGCCGACGGGCTTGTCGACGACCACGACGTCGTCGTCGTCGTAGAGCACGGTCAGGCCGTCCACCGGCGTCGGCGCGGCCGGCTGGGCGGGCTCGGGCATGCGGATCTGCAGCCAAGAGCCCGCGTGCACCTTGGCGCTGCGCGCGACCGCGTCGTCGTCCAGGCTGACGTGGCCGGCGTCGATGAGCTCCGCGGCGACGGTGCGGGAGAAGCCGAGCAGCCGGGACAGCGCGACGTCGAGCCGCAGGCCGTCCAACCCCTCCGGCACGGGCAGCAGCCGGGTGTCACTCACGGGTGTCACTCACGGTGTGTCACTCATGGCGCGCGCGGGTCCGGCCGCCGTCGATGTCGATGCCGGCGATCGCGATCAGCGCGGCGAGAATCGCGCCGCAGACGATCGCGGAGTCGGCGAGGTTGAAGATCGGCCAGCGCTTGTCGTACGGGCCGAACACGCTGATCCAGTCGACGACGTGCCCGCGGCCGACGCCCGGGGCGCGGAACAGCCGGTCGACGAGGTTGCCGAGCGCGCCGCCCAGCACCAGCCCGAGCGCGACCGCCCAGCTGCGCGAGCGCATGCGGCGCGCGGTGCGGACGATGAAAACGACGACGGCGAGCGCAACCGCGGTGAGGATCACCGTGAACCCGGCCCCGAGGCTGAAAGCGGCGCCGGAGTTGCGGGCCTGGTTCAGGTACAGCGCCCCGCCGATCAGCCGGAGCGGCTGGTGGGTTTCCGGCAGATTCGCCACGACGAGCAGCTTGGAGACGATGTCCAGGGCCAGCACGGCGACCGCGACGACGACGAACAGGGCGATGCGCCGCGCCTTGGGCGGCGCGGTGGCCGTGCTGCCCGGGGGCGCCTGCATGTCGTCGGACGTCACACGGCCGCCAGGGGGATCACCCGGCCATTGTCCCGCACTCTGCGAGCGACCGCGCATGCCCGGCTATCGGGACGACGGCGTCCAGCGCTGCGCAGCGGCGGTGGTGCGTCGGGCGTCCCGGTAGGCGACGCGCGCGGAGCGCGACGCGCGCGGTGCGCAGCCGTGACGACGTGACGTGCTCGCCGCGGCGAGCATGGCTGACAACCTCGACTGCCGCGAGATGTCGACGGCGCCGGGGGCCCCTGCAGCCGACGAGCAAGTTCGGCGACGCCGAGCGGCTGAGTGCGCACGTCTCAATCCTGCTCGCTTGAGTCGACACCAGCCGCGACCCAGCGGCCCTGCGCTTGATCTGTCGACCTGCTCCCGGGGCACCTGTTGGTTCTAGACCTGTGTTACATCGGTAACACATGCGCGGGAGGGTAGTACGGCGTAGCGGCTCTCCCGATTAGCGGCGCTCTTCGCGTTGCTTGCAGGCGACGTCCAAGGTGGCCGCCGGAAACGCCCTGAGCCGCGCCTTGGGAATGGGCTTGCCGCAGTTTTCGCAGTAGCCATAGGTGCCGCCGTCGATGCGTTCGACCGCGCGCTCGATCTGGCTCATCAGGTCGAAGCGGTTGGCCGCGATCGACTGCTCCTGCTCGCGCTCGAAGGTCTTGCTGCCGGCATCGGCCTGGTCGTCACCTGCGCCATCCGTACTCGACCGCTGGAGGTTGTCGAGATCGCGCATGGAGATCTCGTAGGCGCCGCGCATCTCGGTGAGCTCGTCGACGAGCTGCCCGCGGATCTCGGCCAGCTCGGCCTTGCTCCACTCCGAGCCCGTGGGCGCCTCGACAGCGGCTGCCGGCTTCTGCGGCGGCAACTTTTTCGTGGCGATGGCCGCGATTGGATCCTTGATCGGGTCGGGCGCGGCACGGTTGGCCGAGGGCGCCGCCGTCTTCGCCGACGCGGCTTTCTTCGCCGGCGCGGGCGCCGCCTTCTTGACGGCGGCCTTCTTCGCCGGCGTCGCCTTCGTCGCGGCGGCCTTCTTCACCGGCGCGGCCTTCTTGGCGACCGCCTTCTTGACCGGCGCGGCCTTCTTGGCGGCCGCCTTCCTCACCGGCGTCGCCTTCGTCGCGGCGGCCTTCTTGACCGGCGCGGCCTTCTTGGCGGCCGCCTTCTTGACGACCGTCTTCTTCACCGGCGCCGCCTTTTTGGCGACCGCCTTCTTGGCGGGGGCCGGCCGCTCCGCTGGACGTTTCGCGGCGGCGCGTTTCACTGCCGGGGTCCCAGCCGCGGCAGCGGACGGCCGCCGACCGCTGGCGCCGATTTGCCGCAACGCCCGACTGATCCGTCCGACGGCAGCCATCGGCGCACCCCTCTCGTCGCCGACACGCTGCGGGCACTGAAAATGTAGCCGCCATCCGCGTCTGCAAAGGCGGCCAATATATGGGGCAATCACCGCGCTCGCCAGCACGCCGCAGCCATCGAGGCCCGCACCGATGCGAAAAGTCGGGCAATCCGGCCGGCCCGACAGCTACGATAAGCGCCGTAGGACAGCTGTAGAACGACGCGACGACGAGGACAAGTAGCGGCGGCGATCTGGCCGAAGCGACCCGGGGACGGTGTGAGCCCGGGGTCGGAACCGCCCGCGAAATCACCTCCGAGCACCGGAAGAACGGGCCGCGGCCATCGCGACCCCAGTAGAACCGGGCACAACGAAGCGGGCGCGCCGATCCGGCGCGCCAACGAGGGTGGTACCGCGGTGCCGCTTTCGCACCGGCCGCGAGCCGGGCGACAGCGCGTCGTCCCTCGAGTTCCGCATGACGACGAACTCGAAGGAGCACCGCCCGATGGCCACCGAACCAGCGACGGAACCAGCCGCCGAACCAGCCGCCGACGCGACCCAGCATTACCGCCCGCTGCCGCCGCACGTCGACCTGCCGAAGCTCGAGCACGAGGTCATCACGCGGTGGAACGACGCCGACGTCTTCCAGCGCAGCCTGGACGCAACCGCGCACGGGCCGGCCTGGACGTTCTACGAGGGACCGCCGACCGCTAACGGGATGCCCGGCACGCATCACGTCGAGGCGCGGGTGTTCAAGGACGTCTTCCCCCGCTGGCGCACTATGCAGGGCTATCACGTGGCCCGGCAGGCCGGCTGGGACTGCCACGGCCTGCCGGTCGAGCTCGCCGTCGAGAAGGAATTGGGCTTCACCGGCAAACCGGACATCGAGGCCTACGGCATCGCCGAGTTCAACGCGCGGTGCCGGGAGAACGTGCAACGCCACGTAGACGCGTTCCTCGCGATGAGCGAGCGGATGGGCTACTGGGCCGACTACGAGCACGCCTACTGGACGATGACGCCGGACTACGTCGAGTCGGTGTGGTGGGCGCTGAAGACAATCTTCGACAAGGGCCTGCTGGTCGAGGATCATCGCGTCACGCCGTACTGCCCGCGCTGCGGCACCGGGCTCTCCGACCACGAGGTCGCCCAGGGGTACGAGGACATCACCGACCCCTCGGTGTATTTCCGGCTGCCGGTGCTCGACGGGCCGCTCGCCGACCTCGGCGCCGAGCTGCTCGTCTGGACGACCCAGCCTTGGACGATCTACGTCAACACCGCGGTCGCCGTGCACCCGGACGTCGAATACGTCGCCGCGCGGATGCCCGACGGCTCGGTGCTGGTGGTGGCCGAGCCGCTGATGTCGACGGTGCTCGGCGAGAGCGCCGACGTCGTCGCGCGGTTCGCCGGCGCCGACCTCGAGCGCACCCGCTACCAGCGCCCGTACGAGCTGGCCGGCATCGACGGCGCGCACTACATCGCGCTGGCCGAGTACGTCACCGTCGACTCCGGCACCGGGCTGGTCGGCCAGTCCCCCGCCTTCGGCGCCGAGGACCTCGGCACCGCCCGCCGGTACGGCTTGCCGGTGGTCAACCCGGTCGGCCGCGACGGGCACTTCGAACCCGACCTGCCGCTGGTTGGCGGGCTCTTCTTCAAGGACGCGGACGAGCCGGTGATGGCCGACCTGCGCGCCCGCGGCCAGCTCTACCGGCATGTGCCGTTCGAACACGCGTATCCGCACTGCTGGCGCTGCCACACGCCGCTCATGTACTACGCGCTGCCGGCCTGGTACATCCGCACCACCGAGATCAAGGATCAGCTGCTCGCGCAGAACGAGGCGACGAACTGGTATCCGGCGACGATCAAGCACGGCCGCTACGGCGACTGGTTGACCAACAACATCGACTGGTCGCTGTCCCGCGACCGGTTCTGGGGCACCCCGTTGCCGATCTGGCGTAACGACGCCGAACCATCCCGGATGGTGTGCGTCGGGTCGCTGGCCGAGCTGGCGCAGCTGTCCGGCGTCGACCTCGACGACCCGCACCGGCCGTTTGTCGACGACGTCAGCTTCACGGTGCCGGGCGAGGAGGGCACGTATCGCCGGGTGCCGCAGGTGATCGACGCGTGGTTCGACTCCGGCGCGATGCCCTTCGCCCAGTTCGGCGCGCCCTATCGCAACGCAGAGCAGGCGAAGGCCGCGTACCCGGCTGACTTCATCTGCGAGGCGATCGACCAGACCCGCGGCTGGTTCTACTCGCTGATGGCGGTGGGCACCCTGGCGTTCGGCGAGTCGTCCTATCGCAATGTCGTCTGCCTCGGCCACATCCTCGCCGAGGACGGCCGGAAGATGAGCAAGCATCTCGGCAACATCCTCGAGCCGATCCCGCTGATGGACGAGCACGGCGCCGACGCTTTGCGCTGGTTCATGCTCTGCAGCGGCTCGCCGTGGTCCTCGCGCCGCGTCGGGCACAAGGTGCTCGACGAGATCGCGTCCAAGGTCATCCGCACGTACTGGTCGGTCGCGTCCTTCCAGTCGCTCTACGCGCGAGCCAACGGGTGGGCGCCCGGCGCGGGCAACGAGGGCGCGCAGCGGTCGGTGCTGGACCGATGGGCGTTGTCGGAGGTCAATCGCGTGGCGGCGGACGTGCAGGCGGCGCTGGAGGATTTCGACACCGCCCGCGCGGGCCGCGCGCTCGCCGGCTACATCGACGACCTGTCGAACTGGTACGTCCGCCGCTCGCGGCGGCGCTTCTGGGACGGCGACCCGGCGGCGTTGAGCACGCTGCACGAGTGCCTTGACGTGCTGACCCGGCTGCTGGCGCCCTTTGTGCCGTTCGTGACCGAGCAGGTGTGGGACGCGCTATTCACGGCGACCGGATCGGTCGACTCGGTGCACCTCGCGTCCTGGCCGGGCGGCGACGTCTCGGTCGTGGACGAGACGTTGGCCGAGCAGGTCGACCTCGTGCGACGGCTGGTCGAGCTCGGGCGCTCGGCGCGCGCGGACTCGAAGATGAAGACGCGTCAGCCGCTGCGCCAGGCGCTGATCTCGGCGCCGGGCTGGTCTGCGCTGCCGGACGGTCTGCGGGAGCAGGTGCGCGACGAGCTGAACGTGGTCGAGTTGGCGACGCTCGCGTCGGCCGGCGAGGTGATCGCGGCGCACGCCAAGCCGAACTTCCGGGCGTTGGGCCGCCGGTTCGGCAGCGCGACCAAGGATTGGGCGGCGAAGATCGCCGCGTTCGACGCCGACGCGATCTCGGCGAGCTTTTCGGTCGGCAGCCCCGTCGTCATCGACGGCGCGGAGTTCGGGCCGGACGAGATCATCGTCTCCGACGCGCCAGTGTCCGGCTGGGCAGTGGCCCGCTCCGGCACGGACACCGTTGCCCTGGATCTCGAGCTGACGCATGAGCTGCGGCTGGCCGGGGTGCTGCGCGAGATCGTGCGCCTGGTGCAGGAAGCCCGCAAGAACGCCGGACTCGACGTCAGCGATCGGATCGAGCTGTGGTGGCGGGTAGGCGGCTCGCCCACCGCCGCCGACGCGATCCGCACGCACGCGGACCAACTGCGCGCCGAAGTGTTGGCCGTGACGCTGACCGAAGGCGCCCCGGAGGGTGAGCTGTTCACTGCCGCCGACGACGAACTAGGGCTGCGGGTGTGGCTGCGCAAGGCCTGAGGTTGCCGCCGCAGGCCGGCGTGGCTGCCGCGGCCCGCCGCCGCGATGATCACGTCTTCCGGTGAGAGGTCCGTTCCGCGGGCGGCTAAGCGACCATTCGACCGGAAAACCTGATCGACGCCTGCGGCCTAGAAGCGATCGGGACGTGAGCAGAGCGAGCAGGGCGCAAACCCCTCGGCGACGGCGTCGTCGTACGCCATCGTCGTCGCGGCTTGGCCTTTGATGATCAGGCAGTCCTGGACGTGGAACCGGGGGCGCCCGTCGAGCACCCACACCTGGCGGGTGTCGGTCGTCGTGCCGGCCGAGCCCGCGTTGCCCACCGCCGCTGACACGGGCTCGGGCTCGGGTTCGGGTTCTGGCTCGGGTTCCGGCTCTGGCTCTGGCTCGGGCTCCGGCTTGGGCTCCGGTTCCGGTTCCGGCTCGGGTTCCGGTTCTGGCTCCGGCTCCGGTTCTGGCTCGGGTTCCGGTTCTGGCTCCGGCTCCGGCTCCGGCTCCGGCTCCGGTTCTGGCTCTGGCTCTGGCTCTGGCTCTGGCTCTGGCTCGGGCTCGGGCTCGGGTTCCGGCTCTGGCTCCGGCTCTGGCACGGGTTCCGGCTCTGGCTCTGGCTCTGGCTGGGGCTTGGGCGCGGGCTGGGGCGCGTGCTGCGGCTCGGGCTCGGGCTGCGGCACGCTCTGAACCACCGGAACACTCTGAATTACCGGGACGCTCTGGGCGGCCGGGGCTGGCACCGGCGCGGGAGCGCCGACTGGCTCGCCGACGGCGAACGCGGCGGCCGGCTTGCACACCGGGCACGGCGCGAACCCGTCCTCGACGGCCTGGTCGTAGGGCACCGACACGTTGTCGAGGCCGGCAAGGGCGGCACAGCCGGCGAGGTGGTAGTCCGGGAATCCGTCTGCCACCCACACGATGCGCTCGTCGGTCGTGTCCGGGCCGCCGGCCGGCGGCGCCCCGGGCCCTTGTGGCGCCTCGTCGCGGGCCGGCGCCTCGGCGGCTTCAGGCTGGCAGACCGCGCAGGGTGTGAAGCCGTCCTCGACCGCTTGATCATGCGGCACCGGTTCGGCGGCCAAGCCGGTCAGGGTGCGACACGTCTCGCGGTGGTAGTCCGGGAACCCGTCCACCACCCAGACATCCAGCTCGACCGCGGGTTGGGTTTGCGACGGCGGCTGCCCGGAGGCGGTTGCCAGGCCGTTGTCCGGCCGGCAGACGGCGCACACCGTGAACTCGTCCTCGACTGCCTGGTCGTAGGGGATCTGCTCGGCCGGCAGGTCGGCGATGAGCCGGCAGCTTTCCCGATGGAAGTCTGGCAACCCGTCGACGACCCACACCTCACGCAAACGCTCGCCGGCGCCCACATCGTCGCGGGCCGCGGCCGGCGGCGCTGGCCGGGCCTGCTGGGCCGGCGGTTCGGCGGACTCGGGCGCGCACACCGGACACGCGCTGAAGCCGTCCTCCGCGGCTTGCCCGTGCGGGATCGGCTCGGCGTCGAGGCCGACGATCTCCCGGCAGTCCGCGCGGTGGAAGTCCGGGAACCCGTCGACAACCCAGACCTCCGCCTCCCCTGGCGGGAGGGCGTCGGGCGCGCTTGGCGACGGCGGGGCGCTTGCCGCGCCGGCGGTGTCCGGCTCGCACACCGGGCACGCCTGGAAGCCGTCTTCGACCGCCTGCTCGTAGGGCACCGGCTCGGAGCCGAGCCCGTTCAGCTGTACACAGCCGGCGAGGTGGTATTCGGGATAGCCGTCGGCGACCCACACCTCGGCCGGCGCCGCGACGCCCGCGGACGCGGCGGCGGCGACCGGCTCGACGATAGGCTCCTCGACCGCCGGCAGCACGGTGGTCTGCTCGGCGGCCGCAGCGGCGGTTGGCACGGCCAACTCCGGCGCGGTGACCGTCGAGGGGACCGGCGCGGTCTCCGGCGCCGCTGCCGGGCCGCTCCAGTCCGGGTCGCAGGCGGCGCACGCGACGAAGCCGTCGTCGACCGCCTGGCTCGACGGGATCGCTTCGGCGGCGAAGCCGCTGATCCGCCCGCACGTCTGCCGGTGGTATTCGGGGCGCCCGTCGACGACCCAGACCTCACCGAGCGCGCCGGCCGCGGCCACGGACGACGCGCCGCCGTTCGAGGCGCGGCTCGTCGAGGCGCCGGCCGAGGCCTCGGCCGCGGCGAAGACGGCATTGGGATTGCAGACCACACAGGGCTGGAAGCCGTCCTCGACCGCCTGCTCGTAGGGCACCGCCTCGGACTGCAGCCCAACCAGCGCGCCGCACTGTTCGACGTGGTATTCGGGATAGCCGTCGGCAACCCACACCTGCTGACGTGCGCCGACGGCGGGCCGGCAGGTGGCGCACGGCTGGAAACCGTCCTCGACCGCCTGGCCGCGCGGAATCGCCACTGAGGCGGCGCCGGCCACGGTGGGACACCCGCCGAGGTGGTACTCGGGACGACCGTCCACCACCAACACCTCGCCTGGCGCCAGGGCGCTGTCCCGGCCGGCCGGTGCGCCGGGTTGCTGCGCGGGCCGGCCGTCGCTGCCACCGCCCGGCGAATCGCCTCCGGATCGTCGGCCGGACCGCCGACCGCTGAACCGGCCGCCGCCGCTCTGCCGCGCGGACGCGGCCGGCCCCGAGCCGACGCCGGCGAGCGCGGGCTCGCCAGGCCTGCTCGCCGCGGCAGCCGGCGACGACGTCGAGTCAGCGCCACCCGAATCCGACCCAGCCGAATCTGACCAGGCCGCGTCCGACCTCGCGGGCTCGGACTTCGCGGGCTCGGACTTCGCGGGCTCGGACTTGGCGGGCTCGGACTTCGCCGCGGGTTCGCCGCCGCTGCCCTGCCGGCGCACGAGGATGAACAGCGCGATCGCGGCAAGCACGCTCGACGCCAGCGAAATGATCAACCAGACCGAGCTGCTCAACACCAATCCGAGCACGAGGCTCACGACGGCGAGCAGCAACAGGCCGATCAGCACCATCGAGTCACTCCCAGCACGAGCCGACGTGGGTCACCGTTCAGCGCCAGGCATCGGGTCAACACGGGTCGTCGCGAGAACCTGATTGGCGTGCCGGCTCAGCCCTGCTGGGCGTCGGCGTATTCGCTGGGCGAACTGGCCGGTTCCGCCGCCTTGCCGCTCGCGTCGAGATCGCGCAGCTGCGACTCGAGGTAGCTCTTGAGCCGGGTGCGGTACTCGCGCTCGAACGTGCGCAGCTCCTCGACCCGCCGCTCGAGCGCGGCCTTGCGCTGCTCGAACTGCGCGGTGATCGTGGCGGCGCGCTGCTCAGCGTCCTGCACGGTCTGAGTGGCGCGCGCGGAGCTCTCGTCGTGCAGCTGCTTCGCCCGGTTCTCGGCTTCGGCGACCTGCCGGCTCGACTTGTCGTTGGCCTCCGCGAGGGTCGCCGACGCGTTCGCCTGCGCCTCCTTGACGAGCCGCTCGGCCTCGGCCTTGGACTGCGCCAGGTGCTGGTCGGCGGTCTGCTGCGCGAGCGCGAGCATCTGCACCGCCTGCGTGTGGTGCTCGGCGGCCGTGGCGGATCCGTCGCGCTGCGGCTGCGGAGATGCGGCGGCCGCCTGCTGGGCATCGGCGAGGTTGCGCTGCGCTTGCTGCAGCTGCTGACGGCTTTCGTTGAGCTGCTGTTCGGTCTGGGCGAGCTGCTGCTGCAGCTGAACGACCTGCTGCTGCGCGCCGTTCTTGCCCTGGTTGAGCGCTCGCTCCAGCTCGCCGACGCGGTTCTGCAGCCGACCGTTCTCAGCACGCAGCCCGTTGAGCTCTGCGGTGTTGTCCGGCGCCTCGCGCACCGGCGCGGCCGGCTGGCCGCCACCGCCGCCGTTGGCGCGCAGGTCGTTGTTCTCCTCGATCAGACGCGCGAGCTCGACCTCGACGATGTCGAGGAAGGCGTCGACCTCTTCCTCGTCGTAGCCCCGCTTGCCGATCGGTGGTTTCTTGAAGGCGACGTTGTGGACTTCAGCTGGTGTCAACGGCATTCGGTCACCTCATGGTTCGTCGCGTGCCGGCGCGCCGGCGTCGTGGTTCGAAACGTGCATCGTCGTGCTGGTCGTTCGTGCTGGTCGATCCTATGGCTGACCGATCATATGGATGGGGACTAACTGAGCGTCAGGGCCACCTGGCGCAGTGCGATGAGCACGATCAGCAGGATGATGACGCTCAAGTCGAGGCTTACAGTACCCAGGTGCAGCGGCGGCACCAATCGCCGCAAGAGACGGATCGGCGGATCCGTCACCACGTAGACGAGCTCGAGCCCGATGGCCGCGCTGCCCGCCGGCCGCCACTTGCGCGCGAACTGCCGCGTCCAGTCGATCACCAGACGCGCCAGGATCAGCAGGATGTACACGTATAGGGCATAGCCGACGACGCCCCAGACCAGCGTCATCGCGAATCCCTCCTACCCGAGCCGTCGGCTTGTCCGACCAGCACTGCCGACGAGCCCCGCCCCGGCAACGTTCGTCGGGTACAACGGGCCGGCGTGCGCAAGAGTGCCGTCACTACGCGCGCCAATTGTGGCAGGCCGCCGACGCGCGGTGGCCGGGTCGTCAGGACTGGTTGAAGAAGCCGTTCTCGATCCGCGCCTTGTCCTGGGCCGTGACGCTCACGTTGTGCGGGCTGAGCAGGAAGACCTTGGCCGTCACCCGCTCGATGCGCCCGTGCAGGCCGAAGGTGAGTCCGGCGGCGAAATCGACCAACCGCTTGGCGTCGGCGTCGTCCATGTCCGAAAGGTTCATGATCACCGGCGTGTTCTTGCGGAACTGCTCGCCGATGGTGCGCGCCTCGTTGTAGGTGCGCGGATGCAGAGCTGTGATCTGATAGGTCGGCTGCGGGGGCAGGTCGTCGACGTAGGTCGCCTGGCTGCCGCCGCTGTACGCCGCCTCGCCATAGCCGTGGTCGCCGCGCCCGTTGGCCGGGTACTCGCGGCTGTAGCTCGCAAGCTCCCCGCGCGACTCGCGCGGCGGACGGGACTCGCGTTCGGCGTACTCCTCGCGCCGCGACGGAGGGCGTTCGGCTGGCTGCCCGTAGCCGTCGGCCTCGGCGTACTCGTCGTCCTCGACGAGGCCGAGGTAGACGCCCATGCGGTGCATCGCTCCGGGCATTGCTCCTCCAGTACTTCGGGCTTGAGAACCTGCTGGGGACGCTAGCTGAAAGAAGGGCTTCGACGTCCGAGCAACGCCGTACCGACGCGTACGTGTGTCGCGCCGTTGGCGATGGCCGCCTCGAGGTCGGCGCTCATGCCTGCCGAGAGCGCGTCGGCGCCGGGGTGCCGCGCGCGCACGGCGGCGGCGAGCTCGGCCAGCCGGCCGAACTCGGCATCGGCTGCAGTGCCCATCGGCGGCACCGCCATCAGTCCGCGCAGCCGCAGTTGGGTTCGCTGGGCCACCGCGTCCACGAGCGCGTCCAGGTCGGCGACCGGCGCCCCGCCACGCGCCGGGTCGCCGTCCAGGCTGACCTGCGCGAAGACCTCGAGCGGCTCGCGACCTTCGCGCTCGACGGCCTCGGCGAGGGCGTGCACGAGCCGGAGCCGGTCCACCGAGTGGACGGCGTGCGCATAGGCGACGACGCTGCGCGCCTTGTTGGTCTGCAACCGGCCGACCAGGTGCCAGCGAAGATCAGCCGGCGGATCCGTCTGCCTGCCGAGTTCGGCGATCTTGGACCGCGCTTCCTGGTCCTTGCTCTCGCCCACGTCGAGCACGCCGAGCCGGGCGAGCGCGACGACGTCGGTGACCGGATAAGTCTTGGTCACCGCGACGAGCGTCACCCCGCGGGGGTCGCGACCAGCCGCCGCGCACGCCGCCGCGATGCGCGCGCGGACCGCGCCGAGGGCGGAGACGATCTGCGCTTCCCGGGTGCCGGGGTCGTTCGCGGGCACAGCCGGCCCCGAGCCGGACGACGCGTCGCCTCCCCGACTCAGGACTTGAGGAAGTCGGGGACGTCGAGCTCGTCGTCCAGTTCGAGCGCGCGGGCGCCGTTGGCCGGAGCGGAATACTGCGGCGAGGAGTAGTCGGCCGTCGGACGGTCGGCTTCAGATGTCGCCCCGCGCGTCGCGTCGCCGTACCCCCCGCTCGACCCGCGGCCGGCGCTCTCGGCGGTGTGCGCTGCGCGGGTCGAGGCGGACGGCTCGCGGCGGATGTCGACCTTCTTGTACGGCAGCTGGCCGCTGTCGAAGCCGGCGGCGATCACCGTCACCTTGACCTCGTCGCCGAGCGTGTCGTCGATGACGGCGCCGAAGATGATGTTTGCGTCCGGGTGCGCGGCCTCGGCCACCAGCGACGCGGCTTCGTTGATCTCGAACAAGCCAAGGTCGGACCCGCCGTAGATGGACAGCAGCACGCCGTGCGCGCCCTCCATGCTCGCCTCGAGCAGCGGGCTCGCGATGGCGATCTCGGCGGCCTGCCGGGCGCGGTCGTCGCCACGGGCGGCGCCGATGCCCATCAGCGCCGACCCCGCGCCGCTCATGACGCTCTTCACGTCGGCGAAGTCGAGGTTGATCAGACCGGGGGTGGTGATCAGGTCGGTGATGCCCTGGACGCCGGACAGCAGCACCTGGTCGGCGGAGCGGAAGGCGTCCATCACCGACACGTTGCGCTCGCTGATCTGCAGCAGCCGGTCGTTCGGGATCACGATCAGCGTGTCGCATTCGGCGCGCAGCGCGTCGATGCCCTCGTCGGCCTGGGTGGCGCGCTTCTTGCCTTCGAAGCTGAACGGTCGGGTGACGACGCCGATGGTCAGCGCGCCGAGCTTGCGCGAGATGCTGGCGACCACCGGCGCGCCTCCGGTGCCGGTGCCGCCGCCCTCGCCCGCCGTCACGAAAACCATGTCGGCGCCCTTGAGCACCTCTTCGATCTCGTCGCGGTGGTCTTCGGCGGCCTTACGGCCGACCTCGGGCTGCGCGCCCGCGCCGAGTCCGCGGGTGAGCTCGCGGCCGACGTCGAGCTTGACGTCCGCGTCGGACATCAGCAACGCTTGCGCGTCGGTGTTGACGGCGATGAACTCGACGCCCTTGAGGCCGACCTCGATCATCCGGTTCACGGCGTTCACGCCGCCGCCGCCGACGCCGACGACCTTGATGACCGCGAGGTAGTTGTGCGGTGCTGTCATGGCTTCAGTGCTCCTGAGTGCGTGTGGGCGGGCGACCTGTGCAAACCCTCACCCTCAAGTAGACGCTTAACGTTATGTCAACCTGGGGTGATAGGCACGAAGTTAGAACGCGCGGTCGGGTTATCCGCGCAGGCGCGCCGCGCGACACGCGCAGAAGCTGATCAGCGCGACGCTGATGCGGGTGCTGATCATCGGGTGCTGATCATCGGGTGCTGATCATCGGGTAAAGGGCAGGTCGGGATCGCTGACGTCCACCTGCGCCACCTGGTGGCGCAGCAGCGGCGCGAGCACCCGGGCTTTGGCAACGTTGCGGGTGGCGCTCCCCCACTGGACGAGCTGGCCGTCGCGCAACACCAAAGTGATTGCCACCGGATCGAGGGCCTGGATCGACTTCAGCCGGGCGCGCAGCGAGGCCGGCAGCGCCGCCGCGACCCGCGCCACCGACCGGCTGGCCGCCGATCGCCCGGACGGCAGCACGAGCCGCGGCAAGCCGTGCGGCGCGGCGGGGACCGTCCGGTACCGAAGGCCGGCGCGGTCGATCAGCTCGACCTTTCCGGCGCTGCGCACGTACCCGACCGGCTGACGCTCGACCACCGTGATCGTCACGGTGTGCGGGAACGACGTGGACACCTCGGCGCGCGCGACGACAGCCAGGCGCTCGACGCGCTGCCGGATCGCGTTCGTATCGACCCGGACCACTGGCGTCCCGATCACGACCTTCGCGGCCGCCCGCACCTGGGCGGCGCTCGTCACATGCGTGCCGCGGACCGTCACGGTCCGGACGCCGAAGACCGAGCTGAAGGCGACCAGCCAGATCGCGGCCGCGGCGAGCAGCACGATCAGCGCCACAGCGATCAGCACGAATCGTCGGCGCACCCGGCGGCCGAACCGTCGCACACCGCCACCGCCACCGCCACCGCCAAAATCGCCATCGCCGACATCGGGGCCGTCGAAGCCGGCGCCGTCGAGAGCACCGCTCTCGACATAACTGTCGTCGGCGTCGGCGAAGCCGTAGCCGACTTCCGGCGACGCGCTCACGGCGCGCCCGCCAGCCGCTCGCGGCACGCCTCGAGGATCGCCGGGCACAGCAGGTAGATGTTGCCGATGCCCATGGTCACCACGAGGTCGCCGGCCCGCGCGACGTCGGCGATCCGGCGCGGCACGTCGTCGTAGCGCGGCTCGAAGACCACCCGCTCCGGCGGCAGTTCGATCAGGTCGGCGATCGTGGCGCCCGTGACACCCGGAATCGGCTCCTCGCGCGCCGGAAAGATGTCCATCACCACCGCGACGTCGGCGATGGTCAGCGAGTCGGCGAACTCGCGCGCGAAAGTCTGCGTCCGGCTGTAGGTGCCCGGCTGGAACACCGCGATCAGCCGGCCCTCCCCGGCGAGAGCCTGCTTGGCCGCGGTGAGCGATGCCGCGATCTCGGTCGGGTGGTGGGCGTAGTCGTCATAGACCCGCACGCCGCCGCCCGCGCCGTAGAACTCGAAGCGGCGGTGCACCCCGCCGAAGTTGGCCCAGGCCCGGGCGGCGACCTCGAGGTCGAGCCCGAGGTGTTCGGCCAACACGAGCGCTGCGGTGGCGTTGAGCGCCATGTGCGCGCCGATCAGCGCGCCCACCCGCACCCGGCGCGGCTCGGGCCCGATCCCCACGACGGTGAACTCGACGGCGTCTGCCCGGGTGACGACGTCGGACAACCGCACATCGGCGTCCGAAGCCAAGCCGTAGGTGCGGACGTGCCGGCCGGCGGCGCGGGCGTGCTCGGCGATGCGCCGGGCGCCCGGGTCGTCGGCGCAGGTGAGCAGCAGGCCAGCCGGGTCCACGCGGTCCACGAACTGCTCGAATGCGCGAAAGATCCCGTCGAGGTCGCCGTGGTTCTCCAGGTGGTCGGCTTCGACGTTGAGGACGACGGCCGAGGTCGGCCGGCTGAGCAGGAACGAGCCGTCGCTCTCGTCCGCCTCGACCACGGCGAATTCGCCGGTGCCCAGGTGCGCGTTCTTGCCGGTCTCGTAGAGGTTCCCGCCGATCGCGAACGAGGGGTCCGCGCCGCACGCCTGCGCGGCGACGACCAGCAGCGATGTCGTCGACGTCTTGCCGTGCGTGCCGGCGACTGCGATCGCGCGGTAGTCCTCGAGCGCGGCGGCGAGCGCGGCGGCGCGGCGCAACACCCGCTTGCCGCTCGCCCGGGCCGCGGCGAACTCCTCGTGCTTAGGATTGATCGCGGTCGTGTAGACGAAGGTGTCGGCGTCGTCGAGATGGCTGGGCGAATGGCCGATGTCCACGCTCGCGCCGAGCGCGCGCAGGCCGGCGACAGTGATCGAATCGCGCGCCTCGCACCCGCTGACCGGCAGACCGCGTTCGAGCAGGATGCGGGCCAGCGCGCTCATGCCCGAGCCGGCGATGCCCATGATGTGCACCCGGCCCAGGTCGGCGAGCGGCGGGATGGCGTCGGTCGCCGCGCTGCGCACCAGCGCGGCGCCAGGGGCGGCCCAGTTCTCGGGCCGCTCGCCCTCGTGGTCGCGAGTGGGGCGGGTCATCGGCCGAACCGCCGGTGCTCGTCGGCGACGGCCAGCACTCGTTCGGCCAGCACGACGTCGGCGTCGCGCGCGCCAGCCCCCTCGGCGGCGGCCGACATCCGGGCGAGCATGTCGGGGTCGGTCAGCCGGGGCACGACGTTGGCCAGCAGCCAGGCCGGTGAGAGCGCCGCGTCGTCGACCAGCAGGCCGCCGCCCGCGGAGACCGTCGGCAGCGCGTTGAACCGCTGCTCGCCGTTGCCGACCGGGTAGGGCACGTACGCCGCGGGCAAACCGACCGCGGCGAGCTCCGCGCAGGTCATGGCGCCGCACCGGCACACCGCGAAATCCGCTGCGGCATAGGCGATTTCCATGTGCTCGACGTAGGACACGGCGACGTACGGCGGGGCGTCCGCGGCGCCGAGCGGCGCGACGTCGAGGTCGTTCTTGGGCCCGACGACGTGCAGCACCTGCACGCCGGCCGCGCGCAGGCCGTCGGCGGCGCCGGCGAGCGCGCGGTTGATCGACTGCGCGCCCTGCGAGCCGCCGAACACCAGCAGCGTCGGCAGGTCCGGGCGCAACCCGAAGCGGGCGCGCGCCGCCGGCCGCAACGCGGCACGGTCGAGCTGCGAGATGGCCGGCCGCAGCGGGATGCCGATGACGCTCGCGTGCGGCAGCCGCGCCGCGGCGGATGCGGTGAAGACATGCGTGGTCAGCCGCGCGGCGCCACGGTTGGCGACGCCTGGTTTGGCATTCGCCTCATGGACGACGATCGGGATGCTGTGCCGCTTGGCGGCGAGATAGGCCGGCACCGCGACGTAGCCGCCGAAGCCGACCACGACCTCGGCCCGGACGCGTTCGAGCACGGCAGACGTCGCGACGACGGCGTCGCGCAGCCGCCCCGGCGTGCCGAGCAGCGCCCGGTTGATGTGGCGCGGCAGCGGCACCGGCGGCACGAGCTCGAGCGGGTAGCCGCGCGCCGGGATGAGCGTGCTGTCCAGGCCTCTGGTGGTGCCGAGGGCGGTGATCTGCGCGGACGGCTCGAGCCGGCGGACGGCATCGGCCAGATTCATCGCCGGCTCGATGTGCCCGGCCGTCCCGCCGCCGGCCACCACGATGCGCGGCGCGCTCACCGCCGTCGGCTCTCGGTGCCGGTCGGCCGCAGCGGCGCGGCCGCGGCCCGGTTCGGCTTGCCCGGGCGAGCGGACGCCGCCTTGCCCGCACGAGCCGACGCTGCGTTGCCCGCACGGGCACGGGCCGGGGCGGCGGCCGCCGGCGCCGGAGGACGCGCAGCGGCCGTCGAACGCGCCGACGCGCGCTTGGGCGGCGCGTATCCACGCGGCACCGGGATGGCGGCCCACCGTTGCAGCCGGCTGCGGCGCCCGAGCCGCTGCGCCCGTCGGCAGGCCTGGACGGCCGCCGGCTCGTGCCGGGCGAAGGACACGAGCATGCCGAGGACGAAGAACGTCACGAGCAGCGAGGTGCCGCCTGCGGAGATCATCGGCAGCGGGATGCCGGTGACCGGCAGCATGCCGGTGACGTAGCCGATGTTGATGACCGCCTGCCCGCAGAGCCAGATGGTCGCGGCGCCGGCCGCGAGCCGGACGAACGGGTCGGCGCTGCGCCGCACCACGCGCAAGCCGGTGTAGGCGAACAGGCCGAACAGGGCGAGCACCGCTGCGCAGCCGAGCATGCCGAGCTCCTCGCCGATGATGGCGAACACGAAGTCGGAGTTCGCGTTCGGCACCCAGGTGTATTTGGACGTGCCCTGTCCGAGCCCGACGCCCCACAGCCCGCCGGACGCGAGGGCGTAGAGGCCTTCGACGGTGTGGTAGCCGCTGCCCTTGGCGTCCTTGAACGGGTCCATGAACGACGTCAGCCGAGCCAGCCGGTAGGGGGCGGTCACCGCGAGCACGGTGATCGCTGCGGCGACCGCGCCGATCACCAGCGCGAAGTAACGCAGCGGCATGCCGACCATCCACAGCAGGCCGAGCAGGATGAGCATGAAGCAACAGGTGGTGCCGAGGTCCGGCTCGAGCATGACGAGCAGCGTGACGAAGCCGAAACCGGGCAGCAGCGGCACGAACAGATGCCGGGCGCGGCGCAGCGTGCCGAGCTGCTGCTTGCGGGCGAGCAGGTCCGCGCCCCACAGCAGCATGGCCACCTTCGCCAGCTCCGACGGCTGCAGCTGGAACGGGCCGAGGTCGATCCAGCGGCGCGCCCCGGACACGCCGACGCCGACACCGGGGACGAGCACTGCGAGCAGGGCGGCCGTCGCGAGGCCGAGGATCGGATACGTCAACAGCCGAAAGGCGCGCGGCGAGAGCCGAACCGCGAACCAGAACAGCACCGACCCCATCGCGATGAACTCGACCTCTTTGATCGACTGCCCCCAGATGGAGCCGGACCCGTTCGGCCCGTACACCGCGGAGATCGTCGTCGAGATCGCCATCAGGACGCCGAACACGAGCAGCCCGGCGGACGCGAGCAGCAGCAGCTGAACCGACGCGAACGGCCGGTCCAGGAACCGGGTGGCCGTGTTTGCCGTGGCGACGTCGCGGTCAGGTGATCGCCGGGGCAGCGCGGCGCGCAACCGCGCGGTGAGACGCCCGCGCGGCACGGGTTCGGCCGAGACCGACGCCTGGCCGGCAGTGGACGCGCTCATCCTGGGGTGCTCATGCCCCGCCGAGCTCCGCGACGGCGGCAGCGAACGCGTCGCCGCGCGCGCCGTACCCGGCGAACATGTCGTAGGACGCGGCGGACGGCGCGAGCAGCACGGTGTCGCCGGGCCGCGCCAGCTGGGCCGCTGCGCGCACCACAGAGGTCATCGCCCCATCGTCGGTGCTGTCGATGGTGATCACGGGGACCTCGGGCGCGTGTCGCCGCAGTGAGGTGGCGATGGCGACGCGGTCCCGGCCGAGCAGCACCGCGCCCGCCAGCCGGTCGGCTGTGCTGGCGACCAACGGATCGATGTCCACGCCCTTGAGCTGGCCGCCGGCGATCCACACGACACGGTCGTAGGCCGCGAGCGAGGCCGCGGCGGCGTGCGGGTTCGTCGCCTTGCTGTCGTCCACCCACCGCACGCCGGCGCGCGTCGCGACGAGCGAGTTGCGGTGCGGGTCGGGCACGAAGGCGCGCAGCCCGGCCGCGATCGCTTCCGCGTCCACGCCTGCGGCGCGGGCGAGCGCGGCCGCGGCGAGCGCGTTGGCGACGTTGTGCCGGCCGGCGGGCCGGACCTCGGTGACCGGGCCGAGCGCCAGCCGGTCGTCGCCGAACGCGCGGCACGTCAACTGCCCGTCGACGACGCCGAGCTGCCCGGGGCCTGGTTCATCGAGAGTGAACGTGGTCGCGCCGGCGGGCAGCAGCGCGGCGACTCGCGGGTCGTCGGCGTTGCCGATCGCGACCTCGCCCGCCCACACCCGCGTCTTGGCAGCCGCATACGCCTCGAACGAGCCGTGCCAGTCGAGATGGTCGGGCGCGAGGTTGAGCAGCGCCCCGGCGCGCGGGCGTGGCGACGGGGCGAACTGCAACTGCTGGCTGGAGAGCTCGACGGCCAACAGGTCGAACGGCGGATCGGCCAACACCGCGTCGATCAGCGGCTCGCCGACGTTGCCGACCGCCGCTGCGCGCAGGCTGGCCGCGCGCAGCATCGACTCGAGCATGCGCACCGTCGTCGTCTTGCCGTTGGTGCCGGTGAGCGCGAGCCACGGCGCGGCGCCGGCGGCCCGCAGCCGCCAGGCCAGCTCCACCTCGCCCCACACCGGCACGCCGCGCGCTGCGGCGTCGCGCAGCAGGGGATGCGTCGGCCGATAGCCGGGTGAGACGACCAACACGTCGACATCGGTCTCACCCGGGGCGTCGGGATCGTCGGGTAGGCGGTCGAGCGGACCGTGCAACTCGACATCGGAGGCGACGTCACCGAGGTCGACCGGGCTGTCACTCGTCACCATGACGATCGCATGGCTGGCGCGGAGCGCGCGGACCGCGGACCGACCCGCCACGCCGTAACCGGCGACGAGCACCCGAAGCCCGCAGAAGGCCGCGTGCGCCTCGGTTACCCCGTCAGCCATTGCCGATGAAGTCCGCGTAGAACAGGCCCATCCCGAACGCCACGGCCATTCCGCCCATGATCCAGAACCGGACGATGATGGTGACCGGCTCCCAACCCGCGAGCTCGAAGTGGTGGTGCAGCGGCGCCATTCGAAAGATGCGTCGTCCGGTGCCGGTTCGTCTTCGGGTCAGCTTGAACCAACCGGTCTGCATGATCGAGGACAGCGTGATCGCCGCGAACAGCCCGCCGAGCGCGATCAGCAGGAGCTCGGTGCGCGAGAGGATCGCGAGGCCGGCCATCAGCCCGCCGAGCGCCAGCGAGCCGGTGTCGCCCATGAAGATCTGCGCGGGCGAGGCGTTCCACCACAGGAAGCCGAAGCAGGCGCTCATCGCCGACGCCGCGACCAGCGCCAGGTCGAGCGGGTCGCGCACCGTGTAACAGCCGGAAAGCGGGTGGCTGCCACACGGGTTGCGGTACTGCAGGAAGGAGATCAACGTGAACGCGCCGAACACCATGGCCGCGGCGCCGGCGGCCAGCCCGTCGAGCCCGTCGGTGAGGTTCACCGCGTTCGACGTGCCGGAGATGATCAGGTACGCGAGCACCACGAACCCGACCGAGCCGAGCCCGATGACGCTGATGTCGCGCACGTAGGACAGGTGCGTCGACGCCGGAGTGTCGCCGTAGCGGTTGGGCCACTGGATCGCCATGATCGCGAACGCCACCGTGACGAGCAGCTGGCCGAGGAACTTCGTCCGGGCGCGCAGTCCCAAGCTGCGCTGCCGGCGGATCTTGATCAGGTCGTCCAGGAAGCCGACCGCGCCGAGGCCGACCATCAGGAACAGCGCGAGCAGCCCGGACGCGTTCGGGCCGCCGCCGCCGCGAATCGCGATGATCACGTGCGCCGCCGCGTAGCCGACGACGGTGGAGCCGATGATCGCGACGCCGCCCATCGTCGGGGTGCCGCGCTTGACCAGGTGCGTCTGGGGGCCGTCGATGCGGATCTCCTGGCCGAAGCCGCGCTTGCGGAAGTAGACGACGACCAGCGGGGTGCACAGGACAGAGGTGAGCAGCGCGATGACGGCGGCGATCAGGATGGTCTTCATCCGTCGCCTCCGTCCGTGCTCGCGTTGGTGCTCGCGTTGGTGCTCGCGTCCGTGCTCGCGTCGGTGCTCGCGTCGGCGATGATCGCCAGCGCCACGCGTTCCAGGCTCGCCGCCCGCGAGGCCTTGACGAGCACCGCGTCACCGGGCCGCAGCTCGGCCCGCAACAGCGCCACCGCGGCGTCGGCGTCCGGCACCCAGCTGGACTCGCCGTCCCACGAGCCTTCCAGAGCCGCGCCGTGCTGGATCGGCCGGGCGACATCTCCCACGGCCACCACGCGTGCTATGTCCAAGCGCACCGCCAGCCGGCCGATCGCGTCGTGCTCGGCCCGGCTGTCCGCGCCGAGCTCGGCCATCTCGCCCAGCACCGCGAACGACCGGCCGCCGGTCGCCCGCCGGGCCCGGGCGACCTCGGCCAGCGCCTTCATCGCGGCGCGCATCGACTCCGGGTTCGCGTTGTAGGCGTCGTTGATGACGACGACGCCGTCCGGCCGCTCGGTGACCTCCATCCGCCACCGGCTCAGGGCTTTGGCTTCGCCGAGCGCCGCCGCCACCGCGTCGAGCGGAAGGCCGCACTCGAGCGCGACGGCCGCAGCTGCGAGCGCGTTCCCGACATGGTGCGCCCCGACCAGCCGCAGCCGAACCGTGGCTTCGG
This sequence comes from uncultured Jatrophihabitans sp., assembly GCF_964251945.1. Lineage (GTDB taxonomy): Bacteria > Actinomycetota > Actinomycetes > Mycobacteriales > Jatrophihabitantaceae > Jatrophihabitans. The sequence goes on along the minus strand of NZ_CAXULP010000001.1, from coordinate 441,067 downwards.
CGCCGGCCGCCCGGAGCGTGAACGTGGCCCGACCCAGCTCATCGAGGCTGACGTCCGAGGCGCGCACGTCCGCGCCGGCGGCCTCGCCGACGAGCACGACCCGCGCCCGGGTCCGGGCGGCCATCGCGGCGACCAGCGGGTCGTCGGCGTTGAGGACGGCGACGCCGTCGCTCGGCAGCGCCTCGACCAGCTCGCCCTTCGCCTGGGCGATGGCCGCGCGGGAGCCGAACTCGCCGAGGTGCGCGGAGCCGACGTTCAGGACCACCGCGATCTTCGGCGGCGCGATCTCGGTCAGGTGCCGGATGTGCCCGATGCCGCGCGCGCTGTTCTCGAGCACCAGGTAACGGGTGTCGTCGGTGGCGCGCAGCACCGTGTACGGGTGGCCGAGCTCGTTGTTGAACGAGCCGGGCGGCGCGACCGTCGAGCCGAGCCGGCGCAGCAGTTGCGCGAGCAGATCCTTCGTCGAGGTCTTGCCGGACGAGCCGGTCACGCCGATCACGAGCACGTCGGGCAGCCGCCGCAGCACCTCGGCGGCCAAGGCGGCGAGCGCGGCGAACCCGTCGGCGACCTCGATCGCCGGGCCGTCGACCGGGCGCGCCACCACCGCGGCTACCGCGCCCGCCGCCAGCGCCTGCGCCACGTAGTCGTGGCCGTCGACCCGCTCGCCGGGCAGCGCGAGGAACAGCCCGCCCGGTGGCACGGCGCGCGAGTCGAACTCGACGCTCCCGGTCACGACGGTGGCCGGGTCGGCGCGGGACAGCCTGCCGCCCACGATGGCAGCGACCTCGCCGAGCGTCAGCTCGATCATCGCGCCGCCTCGATCGCCGCGCGCAGGACCAGCCGGTCGTCGAACGCGTGCACGACGCCGGCGATCTCCTGCCCGCTTTCGTGCCCCTTGCCGGCGACCAGCACGGTGTCGCCCTCGCGCGCTGCGTCGACGGCGGCGGCGATGGCGTCGGCCCGGCCGCCGACCTCGACGACCTCGCCGCGCTCGCCTGGTGCGACACCGAGCGCGCCGTCGAGCATGGCCCGGCGGATCACCGCCGGATTCTCCGAGCGCGGGTTGTCGTCGGTGACGATCAGCAGGTCGGCGCCACGCGCGGCGATCTCGCCCATGTGCGGCCGCTTGCCGCGGTCCCGGTCGCCGCCGCAGCCCAGCACGATGATCAGCCGGCCGCGGGTCAGCGGCCGCAGCGCCCGCAGCGCGCCGTCGACGGCGGCCGGCTTGTGGCTGTAGTCGACGACGGCGAGGAACGGCTGGCCCGCGTCAACCCGTTCCATACGTCCGGGTACGGTCGCCGTCGAGATCGCCGGCGCCGCGACGTGCCGGTCGACGTCGTCCTCGTCCAGCAGCGCGAGCGCGAGCAGCGCGTTGGCGACGTTGTAGCGACCCGGGATCGCGCAGCCCATCTTCAGCTGAAGCGGCGGCCTGTCGCCCCTGGTTGGTCCCTCGACGCGGAACGTGGTCGTGCCATCCGCTGCCTGACGCACATCGAGTGCTCGCCAATCCCCCCGCTCGTCTTCGTCCGTGGCCACCGTCACGACGTCGGAACCGAGCATGTCGGCCAGCAGCTTCCCGCGCTCGTCGTCGACCACGACGACCGCCCGCTCGGTGTAGCGCTGATTCAGAAACAGCGACGCCTTGGCGGCGAAGTACTCCTCCATCGAGCCGTGCAGATCGAGGTGGTCTTCGGACAGGTTGGTGAAACCCGCGGACTGAAAGGACGTGCCGTGCACCCGGCCGAGCGCCAGCGCATGGCTGGACACCTCCATCGCGACGTCAGTGACGCCGCGTTCGCGCATGACCGCGAGCAGCGCCTGCAGCTCCGGCGCCTCTGGCGTGGTGAAGCCGGTTTGCACCTCCTCGTCGCCGATCATCGTGGCCACTGTCCCGATGACACCGGGCACCCGGCCAGCGGCTCGCAGTCCCGCCCGCATGAGGTATGCCGTGGTCGTCTTGCCGCTGGTGCCGGTGACGCCGAGCAGCCCAAGGTGGGCGCTGGGATTGCCGTAGATCCGTGAGCTGAGATCCCCGAGCCGCTCCCGCAGGTCGTAGGCGGACACCAGAACGGCCGGGGTGTCCGCCGGCAGCATGCCGAAGCCTTCGGCGTCGGTGAGGACAGCAGCTGCGCCGGCGTCGATCGCCGCGCGGACGAAGCTCGCGCCGTGCGCTCGGGCGCCTGGCAGCGCCGCGAATAGATCGCCCGGTCGGACGAGATCGGACGACGCCGTGATGCCGGTGATGGAGGTGTTCGCGTCGTCGACCACGACGTCCGGTCGCCCGGCTTTGCCGACCAGATCAGCGGCCAGCAGTCGCAGCTGGACGGGCAGCACGTGCGCAGGGCGGGGAATTCCGCCGGCCGAGCTCGCTGCCACGTCAGCACACGTTAGCTGGCAGGAACGCGCGGTTCTGCCCGGCGCAGTCCTGCAACGGCACGTGCACCCCGCGCGCGCCGGTCGGGGGCACCCGGGCGTGCTGCACCTCGTAGGTCGCAATTTGGTTGAACAACGGCGCGGCGACGTCGCCGCCCTCGACGCCGTGCGCCGGGTTGTCGACCATGATCGCGACGACGAACTGCGGATCGTCGGCGGGCACCATGCCGGCGAAGGTGTCCCAGTTCTTGTAGCTGGAGTACCGGCCGCCGTGCGCCGGGTCGGGCTGCTGCGCGGTGCCCGTCTTGCCGGCTACCACGTAGCCGGGGATCGCCGCCTTGACGCCGGTCCCACCGGCCATGGTGACCGACTCGAGCATCGTCCGCAGCGTTGTCGCGACGCCCGGCGTGAGCACCCGCACGCCTGTGGGCGTCGCGGTCGCCTTCGTGCCGCCGCCCGGCTTTGCGACGCTCTGGACGATCCGCGGCGGCACCCGCACCCCGTTGTTCGCGATCGTCTGGTAGATCGACGCCAGCTGCAGGATCGTCATGCTCTCGCCCTGGCCGAACGGCAGGTTCGCGAACGTCGAATCCGACCACTGCGACAACGGCGGCACGTACCCGGCGCTCTCGCCGGGCAGCTCGACGCCGGTCTTCGTGCCGACGCCGAACAGCTTCTCGTACCGGTACCACTCCGCCGGGCCGATCAGGTGGGCGATCTTCAGCGTGCCGACGTTCGAGGACTCGGCGAGCACGCCGGTCGCGGTGAACCTCTCCGTCTTGTGCACCCATGCGTCGCGGACGGTCACCCCGCCCGTGCGGATCTTGTCCGGGACGCTGAGCACGGTCTTGGGGGTGATCAGCTTCTGCTGCAGGGCGGCGCCGAAGGTGATCGCCTTCTGCACCGAGCCGGGCTCGAAGGCCGACATCACCGGCGGGTCGATCGGGGTGTTCGGGTCGATGGTGTCGGGGTTGCTCGCGTCGAACGTGCCTGAGGACGCGAGCGCGAGCACCTGGCCGTTGTGCGCGTCGAGCACTGCCAGCTCCGCGCTCTTCGCGTTGGATTCGGGGACGGCCTTGTCGAGGTAGCGCTGCGCCACGTATTGCAGGTTCTGGTCGATCGTCAGGCGGACGGTCGCGCCGTTCTGCGCGGGCTTGCTGGTCGTCGCGCTGCTCGGGTTGACGTTGCCGACGTTGTCGACGGAGTAGGTCAGCTCGCCGTCGTGGCCGGCCAGGATGGAGTTGTAGGCCGACTCGATGCCCGCCGCGCCGGTTCCGTCGGAGTGGACGGTGCCGATCACGTTCGCCGCGGTCGTCGCGCCCGGATACTGCCGCTGGGTGGTGGCCTGGGTGTAGATGCCGGCGAGATCGAGTGCCATGACCTTTTGCGCCGCCGGCGGGGCGAGCGCGGTGCCGAGCAACGCGTACTGCGTATTGCGCGACAGCGCCGCGACGATCGAGGTCGCGGACACGCCCAGCAGCGGCGCCAGCTGCTCGGCGTACCGCGCGCGGTACTCGGCCTTGATCTGCTTCGGGTCCGAGGTGATGTCCTGCGCATCGGAGGTGAAAGCGAGCGCGACGCCGTTGCGGTCGACGATCGAGCCGCGCATCGCGTGCAGCGCGACGGTGTTGACGCGCTGGGCCGCGGCCGCGCCGGCGTAGTTGTGGTGGTCGACGCCCTGGATCTGCACCAGGCGGCCGGCCAGCACGAGCAGCAGGACGCAGATCGCGATCAGGCCCCACCGCAGCCGGCCGTGCACGCTGCCGAGCCGCAGGCGACGCGGCGGCCGAGGCGCCCGCGGCGGCCGGGCTGGCGCGGCCCGGCTGGCCGGCACGCGCGCCGGCCGCGACGGCGTCCGCGACGTCCGCGACGTCCGCGAGGCGACGGGCTGGCGCGTGGTCGGCCGGGTCGCGCGGTGCGGCGCCGCCGACCGGCTCGCCGTGTCACGCGGGGCTGCGGCCCGCGGCACGGCGCCGCGAGCTGTCGTCGCGCGCGGCGCGGCGCCGCGAGCTGTCGTGGCGCGCGGCGCGGCGCCGCGAGCTGTCGTGGCGCGCGGCGCGGCGCCGCGATCGGCTGTCCCGCGAGGCGGCTGACGGCGCTCGGTCACCGGTCGCCTCCCGGCAGCGTGACGGTGGGCGTCGGCGGCGGGGTGGTGCGGCTCGGCGACGCCTTGGCCGATGTCGATGCGCCCGGCTTCGGCGACGACTTGACGGACGACTTGGCGCCGGGCTTGACGGACGACTTCGCGCCGGGCTTCGCGGACGACTTGGCGCCGGGCGACGGCTTGGCGCTCGTCGAAGGGCTGGCCTTCGGCTTCTTCGGCGCGGCCAGCGGCGGCGCGGTTGCCGGGCCGGGGTGGCCCAGCAAGCCCACCGAGCCGTCCGGCTCGAGCACGAGAAACGCCGGATCGTGCGCCGGAACCATGCCGAGTTGCGCGGCGGCCGCGGCGAGGTTGCCGGGCGCCGCGCTCGCCGCCACCTCGTTGGCCAGTTGCTGCACCATGGCCGCGACGCTGACGTCTTGGACGGCCAGCGTGTGCCGGCGCAACTCGTTCGCGGCCGACGCGGTGTTGAGGACGAGCAGCAGGGCTAGGCCGCCGACCAGCAGGCCGAGCACCAGCAGCGCGAACGGCAGGCGGCCGACGCCCGGGCCGGCGTGCCGGGGCCGCGACCGGCGGGGGCCCGCACCCATCCCGCTGCTGCTGATGCCGCCGCGCTGTCCGCGCTGCTCAGACCGGCCCTTGACGCCCCTCACGACGCCGCCCGGACGCGCTCGGCGGCGCGCAGCCGCACCGACGCCGCCCTCGGGTTCGCCTCGATCTCGCCGTCGCCGGCGGACTCGGCCCCCCTGGTCAGCAGCCGCAGCTGCGGCCCATGCTCGGGCAGCACGACCGGCAGGCCCACCGGGGTGGTGTCGGCCGCGCGCGCAGCCAGCTCCTGCTTGACGATGCGGTCCTCCAACGAGTGATAGGCGAGCACGACGACGCGGCCGCCGACCCGGAGCGCGTCGAGCGCGGCGGGCACCGCGGCGCGCACCGCGGCGAGTTCGCCGTTCACTTCGATGCGCAACGCCTGGAAGGTGCGTTTGGCTGGGTGGCCCCCGGCCCGACGCGTCGCGGCGGGAATCGCCGTCCGCACCAGGTCTGCCAATTGCGCTGTCGATCGCAGCGGGGCCACCCGGCGCTCGCGATCGATGGCCTGTGCGATCCGCATCGCGAACCGCTCCTCGCCGAATTCGCGTAACACGCGCGCAAGTTCAGGCACCGGGTAGTCGTTAACGACCTGCTCGGCGGTGCGGCCGGCGGTCTGGTCCATGCGCATGTCCAGCGGCGCGTCCTGGCTGTAGGCGAATCCCCGGTCGGCGACGTCGAGCTGCATCGAGGACACGCCGAGGTCGAACAGCACGCCGTCGACCCCCGGGTGGCCGAGCTCGGCCAGCACCTCGGGCATCCGGTCGTACACCGCGTGCACGAGGTGGACGCGCGCCGCGTACGCGGCCAGCCGGTCCCGGCTGCGCTCGAGCGCGACCGGGTCGCGGTCGAGGCCGATCAGCGTCAGCCGCGGGTGCGCGGCAAGCAGGGCCGCGGCGTGCCCGCCGAGGCCGAGCGTCGCGTCGACGGCGATCGCCGGCCGGTCCGCGAGCGCGGGGGCGAGCAGGGCGAGCACCCGGTCGAGCAGGACCGGCACGTGCACGGCGGCCGCGGACGTGCTGCCGCCGTCGTGCTGCGGCGCGCCGGCCGGTTCGTCCATGCGGGTGTCGCTCTCTCTCGCCAGTCGGGCGCCCGCCGGTCGGTGCCCGGCGAGCAGAGGTGGGTGCAGCGTGGGTGGGTGCAGCGAGGGTGGGGAGCGGTGGGGATCGCGGCCGGAGTCGTCCGATCGGGTCCCCGCCCGTGCCGCCTGGCGCCGGGGAAGGGGCGTCAGGATGGAACGGGAGGAGGCCGAACCGGGCGGGCCGTCGCGGCACGCGCGTCACAGCACCCCGGGCAGCACCTCCTCCGCGACGTCTGCGAAAGCGGGCTCCGCGGCGTCGAGGTAGTCCTGCCAGGCGCCGGAGTCCCACACCTCGATGCGAGTGTTCGCGCCGATCACGACGCAGTCCTTCGTCAGCCCGGCGTAGGCGCGCAGCTGCGGCGGCACGGTGATCCGACCCTGGCCGTCGGGGGTCTCGTTGGACGCGCTGGCGAACAGGACGCGGCTGTAGTCACGAACCTTGCGGTCGGTCACCGGCGCGGTGCGCAGCGCCTCGGTCACCCGGCCGAACTCCGTCGCCGGAAAGACGTAGAGACAGCGGTCCTGGCCCTTGCAGATCACGAGGCCGCCCTCCAACTCCGATCGGAAACGGGCGGGAAGAGCGAGCCGGCCCTTGTCGTCGAGTCGGGGCGTGTGCGTGCCAAGAAACATCCGCGCTGCACCCCGATTCGTCCCCTGCTTGGGCCGACTCTACCCAACTCTCCCCACTGCCCCCCACTGTAACCCACACCACGCCACCGTCAACCGGGCGCTGGCACCCGGCGGGTCGGCGCGGGGACGAATCGGTCGTCTCGCGCGTCGAACCGATCGACCGGACGAGACGTGTCCGAATCGAGACGCGCTCGGCATACTCGACTGACGAGACGCGGGCGCACCGCGCGAGCGATCAAGGGACACAGCAGTGGACGACCTCTCCTCCCCGCCCCGGCCCCGGCACGCCGGACCGTCGGCGCCGGCGACTACGACGCTGCCACCGGCCGCGACGCTGCCGGTCAGCGCCGTCCGCGAGGCCGGCGCGCGCATCGGCGCGAACATCGAGCAGGTCATCGAAGGCAAGCGCGAGGCCGTGTTCGTCGGGCTGGCCGTCCTGCTGGCCGAGGGGCACCTGCTCATCGAGGACGTCCCCGGCGTCGGCAAGACCAAGTTCGCCAAGGCGCTCGCGCGCTCCATCGACTGCTCGGTGCGCCGGGTGCAGTTCACGCCCGACCTGCTGCCCAGCGACGTCACCGGCGTGAGCGTCTACAACAGCGAGGAGCGCGACTTCGAATTCAAACCCGGCCCGGTGTTCGCCAACATCGTCGTCGGCGACGAGATCAACCGCGCGTCGCCGAAGACGCAGGCCGCGCTGCTCGAGTGCATGGAGGAGCAGCAGGTCACCGTCGACGGCGTCACCTACGGGCTCGAGACGCCGTTTATGGTGTTGGCCACGCAGAACCCGATCGACATGGAGGGCACCTACCCGCTGCCGGAAGCCCAGCGCGATCGGTTCACCGCGCGCATCTCGATGGGCTACCCGGATCGCACGGCCGAGATCGCGATGCTCTCCGAGCACGCGGCCATGGACCCGCTCGACGCCCTGCGGCCGGTGTCCGACGCGACCGAGGTGCGCCAGCTGATCGAGTCCGTGCGCGCGGTCTACGTCAGCGAGTCGATCAAGGGCTACGCCGTCGACCTCGCCGAGGCCACCCGGCGGGCGCCGGAGATCCGGCTCGGCGCTTCGCCGCGGGCCACGCTGCAGCTGCTGCGCGCCGGAAAGGCGTGGGCCGCGCTGTCCGGGCGGGAGTACGTGCTGCCAGACGACCTGCAGTACCTGCTGACGGCGGTGCTCGCCCACCGGCTGCTGCTCACCGCCGAGGCGCACGTCGCGGGGCGCAGCGCCGCAGACGTGCTCGCGCGCATCGCGCAGCAGACATCTATCCCGGCCGCCGCGGGCTCCGGCGGGCGCTGAGTGATCCGACGCGTCGGCCTCACGACCCGCGCCACGTGCCTGCTCGCGGCGGGCGCCACCGCAATCCTGTGCGGGCTGCTGTTCGGCGAGGTGGACCTGGTGCGGGCCGGCGTGCTGGCCGCCGCGATCCCGTGTGTCGCGGCGGTGGCCGCGCACCGTTCGCGGGTGCGCATCGCCAACCGGCGCCGCGTCGAGCCGGCTCAGGCGCAGGCCGGCCACCCGGTCACCGTGCATCTGACGATCACGAACCAGAGCATGCTGCGGACGTCCGCGCTGATGCTGGAGGACCGGCTGCCCGACCACGTCGTCGGCCGGGCGAGATTCGTGGTCGACGCCCTGGCCGCGCGTGAGACGCGCATGGTGGCCTACCGAATCCCCTCGCTCGGTCGGGGCCGCTACCGCGTCGGCCCGCTCAGCATGCGGGTGAGCGATCCCTTCGGGCTGATCGACCTCACCCGTTCGTTCTCCGCGACCGACGAGTTCGTGATCACGCCGGTCATCGAGGCGCTGCCCAGCGGCAACCCGCCGCGCTCGGACGACATCGGCGACAACGCGGGCAGCCGGTCTGTCGGCAGCCACGGCGCGGACGACCAGTCGACCCGCGAGTACCGGATCGGCGACGACCTGCGCAAGATCCACTGGCGGTCCTCGGCGCGGACCGGGTCGCTGATGGTCCGCCAGGAGGAACGTCCCTGGCAGGGCCACAACACGCTCGTGCTCGACGTCCGGGCCGGCGCACACGCCGAGCCGGCCGGCCCTCGAGAAGCCGGCAACGACCCGCGCGTCGTGAGCAGCTTCGAGTGGGCGGTGAGCGCGATCGCGAGCTTCGGCACGCACCTGCTCGCTGGCGGCCGCAAGATCAGTGTCGTCGCCGACCCGAACCCGACGGAACGCGTCGGCTACGGCGAGCCGGCGCGCCTCGCGACCGCCCTCGCCGACATTCGGACCTCGACCCGCGACGACCTGCGCGCGGTGGCCGGCCTGCTCCGATCCGCCGGCCGGGACTCGACGCTGATCGCGGTCTTCGGTCGCCTCGACCCGAGCGATCTGCGCGAACTCGCCGCCGCCCACGCGGGCGGCGGTTCGACGCCGGCGCTGGCGGTCCTGCTCGACACCGACAGCTGGTCCCGCCCAGTCGACGACCGGTCCGTTTCCCTCAGCCGCATCGACTCCCCCGGCCGCATCGATTTCCCCGGCCGCATCGACTCCCCCGGCCGCATCGACTCCCCCGGCCGCATCGATCGGGTGAGCGCCGGCGCCGCGATGCTGCGCACCGCGGGCTGGCGCGTCGTCGTGGCCCGGCGCGACGATTCGGTCGCCCAGGTGTGGCAACTGCTGCTCGCCGGGTTCGGCGCGTCCGCCGCGGGGCGCCTGCGGTGACCGCCTCCTACGCGACCCGGCCGGCCGGCCGCGAGCCCGCCGAGGCCAAGCGGCCGGTGCGGCCGGCGCGTCGACCGTCGTCGTGGGCGACGCGGCGCACGTTGCTGGCGCTGCTCGCCAGCGCGCTCGGCGCGGTGCCGCTCAAGGGTCTGCTGAGCGACGACTCCTGGCTGCTCGACGTGTGGTTCGCCATGGCGCTGGTCATCGCGCCGGCGGCGCTGCTGCGGCTGCGCCGGCCGCCCGGCGCGCTGGACATCTGGCCGGGGGTGCTGCTGCTGGTGCCTTGGCTGACCGCGCGGTTCGTGCCGGGTCACGCGCTGCTCGGCATGATCCCCACCAGCGGGACGTGGCACGACCTGCAGGCATTGATGACGAGCCTGCACCACACCACCCACGACGGCGTCGCGCCGGTGCACAGCACGCCCGCCGTCCGCCTGGTGCTGTGCGCCCTGCTCGGCCTGCTCGCCGCGCTCGTCGACCTGATCGCGGTCGTCGGCCGCCGCGGCGCGCTCGCCGGCGCACCGCTGTTGGTCGTGTACACGATCGCCGGCGCCGTCCCGCGAACCCCGGTCGCCTGGGCGTGGTTCGCCGCCGCCGCGGCAGGCTTCCTGCTGCTGCTGGCCGTCAACGCCGACGACGAGCTCGAGCGGTGGGGCCGGCGAATACCACGTCCCGACGGCGCTGTCACCCGGCTGTCGCTGCCGGTGTCCGCGCCGCGGATCGCGCTCGTTGCGATCCTCGTCGCGGTGATCTTGCCGCTGGCGGTGCCGGCGCACCCGCGCAACATCCTGGCCAATGCCTTTCACAACGCCGGCGGCAGCGGCAGCGGCAGCGGCTCGGGGTCCGGCAGGTCGATCAGCCCCTACGTCGATCTGAAGGGCCAGCTCACCCGGGACAAGCCGACCAATCTGATGACGGTCGACGTGCTCGCCGGGTCGGCCAAGGTGCCGCCGTTCTACCTGCGCACCAATGTCCTCGATCAGTTCACCGGATCCGGCTGGCGGGTCAGCGACCACGGCTCTACCGAAGACGCGCAGACCTCCGACTTCCCGACCGACCCGCCCTCGACCCAGCGGACCACCCGCCTTTACGAGGCGAAGGTGTCAGTCACGAACCTCGACGGGAACGCGCCGGTGTTCAGCAACCCGCTGTCGTTCACCGGGCTCGCCGGCGGGACGACGTGGAGCCCGCGGGACGGGCTGCTGCTCGGCAAATCGGTCGGCCGTGGCGACACCTTCGTCGAGACCTTCGCCCAGCCCGCGCCCGACGCCGCCGAACTCGCGAACGCGATCCCGGCGTCGGCCTGCGCCAGCGGATGCAGTGAAAACCCCGACGGTCTGAACCGGTGGCTGGCGGTGCCGACCCTGCCGACCTACGCGCGCGATCTGGTGCGGACATTGACTGCGGGCAAGGCGAACGATTACGCCAAGGCGCGGGCGATCAGCGATTATTTCGCCAACCCCGACAACGGCTTCCAGTACAGCCTGACCACGAAGAAGGGCGACTCCGGCAGCGACCTGGTCGACTTCCTGAAGAACAAGACCGGTTACTGCCAGCAGTACGCCGGCGCGATGGGCGTCATGCTGCGCGAGGCCGGCATCCCGGCTCGGGTGGTGCTCGGCTACATGCACGACGTTCCCGACAAGAGCGGCGAGTTCACCATCACCTCCTTCGACGCCCATTCGTGGGTGGAGGCCTACTTCGGCGGCATCGGCTGGGTCCCGTTCGACCCGACGCCCGTCGAGGGCCTGAACGGCGGCTCGCAGAGCGACCTCGGCTACGCGCCGCACGACTACCCGAGCGGCGCCAGCAACGTCGATCCGGGCAAGCAGACCAACTCCGCCTCGACGACCGCCCCGGCCAAGGCTTCGAGCAGCGCGTCCAGCGCGGCGCCTGCGAAGGCGGGTTCGTCGGCGACGGGCTCGGCCGCCGACCTGGCGCCGCTGTGGGTGTCGCTCGGCGTGCTCCTTGCCGTGCTGCTTGCGCTGACGCCGGCCGGACTGCGGCTGGCGCGGCGGCGGCGGCGGCTCGCGGCGGGCCGGCTGGGCGATCCGGACGCGCTGTGGGCAGAGCTGTCGGACACCGCCGTCGACCTGGGCTACGTCTGGTCGCGGGCGCGCTCGCCGCGGCAGGTGGCCGCCTGGCTAGCCGACGATGCCGGCGGCGGCGCAGAGTTGACCGCGCTGGCCGCGGCGGTGGAGCGGCGCCGGTTCGCGCCGCCTGAGGAGGTCGGCGCGCTCGGCGCCGGCGACCCGGCGTCGTCGAGGTCGTCGGAGTCGTCGGCGTCGTCGGAACTCACTCGGGAGCTGACCCGCGCCACGTCCGCGCTCAGATCTGGCCGGGCCGGGCGGGTGCGGTTACGCGCCCGCTTGTGGCCCGCGTCGCTGCGCGTGGGCGCTACGTTCCAGGCAGCGGGCCGGCGCCGGCACTGACCAGCCGACACGAACAACTGTCACTACACAACTGGCACTGAAACAGCTGCACTGAACATCCGGCCCTGAACCACCGGCAAGGGCCGGGGCGGGATCAGCTTTCTTCGAAGCGGCGGCGCAGCCGCTCTTCCATCCGGCTGCGCAGGCCGCCGCCGGGGGCGTTGCGCGCCGCCGGACTGGACTCTGCGGACTGGCCGCCCGAGGGCCGGTTGCGACCACGCAGGGCCTGGACGGCGTACCCGCAGGCGCCCACGACCAACACGAAACCGACGACGCTCAACGCGATGAGCTGAGTCAGCAACCCGACGAGGACGAGCGCGAGGCCGGCGAGCACGCCCGCGACGCAGATGACGGCCGAACGTCGTGTTCGGTTCCGGGCCCGCACGGCGCGCACGGATGAGGCGAACTTGGGGTCCTCGGCGTACAGCGCCTGCTCGATCTCGTCGAGAAGGCGCTGTTCGTGGTCGGAGAGCGGCACCGGGCCCTCCTTCGTCCGCGATCGGTCGATTCGCGGAAAGTGCTGATGTGGTCGATTACCGGTGTACCCCGCTACGTGCTACGGAGGACACCTACGAGCATACGAGGCGCTGCGCCGGATCGGTAGCGGACCTGGCTAGACGGTCCGCATCAGCTGCCGCGAAGCCGTTCAGGGCGACGGCTCGGGCGATGCTGCAGGCGTCGGCTCGGGCGATGCCAACAGGCTGGCCGGCCGAACGGCGGCCGGGCCGAAGCGCTCCCGGGCGCTGTCCAAGGCGGCGTACACCTCCCCGCGGCGAGGGCGCTCGCGCGCGGCGGCCGACGAGGCGCGGCCGACGCGCCGGGCGCCGGCCGCGCTCGGGCCGGCCGCGCTCGGGCCGGCCGCCTCCGGCGCTGGGGCTGGGGCTGGGGCTGGGGCTGGGGGCCAGTCGAGCGCGAGCTGCTCGACGGCGTTCGCGACGGCCACGAGCCCCTCTGCTTTGACGCCGACGAGCCGAACGCGCGGGCGGTCCAGGCTCAGGCCCCGATACAGCTCGGCGGCCACCCGGAAGATGTCCGAGCTCGCAGCGGTCGGGTTGGGCAGCGTGCGCACTCGGGTGACGGTCCGGAAATCGGCGAAGCGGATCTTGATGCCGATAGTCCGCGCGGCGAAGTCGCGGTCGCGCACCCGCGAACCGACCTCCTCCGACAGCCGCAGCAGCTCGCGCCGCACGTCCGCCTCGGCGGTGAGGTCGACGTCGAGCGTGCGGTCGCTGCTGATCGACTTCTCGACCTCGTGCGGCTGCACCGGTCGCGGGTCGAGGCCGGCGGCGAGAGCCGACAGGTGTTCGGCCGCTGCCGCGCCGACCGCTCGGCGCAGCGTGTCGAGCGGCGTGGCGTCCAGGTCGCCCACCGTGCGGATGCCGAGTCGGTGCAGCGGCTCGGCGGTGCGCGCGCCGACGCCCCATAGCGCGGTGACCGGCAGGGGGTGCAGGAAGTCGAGCACACGCGCGGCGGGCACGACGAGCATGCCGTCCGGTTTGCAGCGCGCCGAGGCGAGCTTGGCGACGAACTTCGTCGGCGCGACGCCCACCGAGCAGGTCAGCTGCAGCCGCTCTTCGACTTGGGCGCGGATCGCCGCGGCGATGGCCCCGGGCCGGCCACGCACCCTGATCGCGCCGGCCACGTCGAGAAACGCCTCGTCGAGCGAGAGCGGCTCGACCAGCGGGGTGACGTCGCGCAGGATGCTCATCACCTGCTGCGAGGCCGCAGAGTAGGCGGCGCGGTCGGGCGGCAGCACCACCGCGCGGGGACACAGCCGCAACGCCTGGCTCATCGCCATGGCGCTGCGCACGCCGAAGACCCGCGCCTCGTAGGACGCCGCCGCGACGACGCCGCGCTGACCGCCGCCCACGACCACCGGCCGGCCGCGCAATTCCGGCCGGCGTTTGATCTCGACGCTCGCGAAGAACGCGTCCATGTCGACGTGCAGCATCGTGCACCCGGTGTCGTCGCCGTCCCACCGGCCCGCGGTGCGCGGGAGGTCCGCGCTGCGGCCCACGCCGGCGCCTCAGCCGGGCCTGCGGGCGAGCAGATGCACCCGGCCGGCGATCTCGGCGAACGGCGACCGGTCGGCCGCGGCCGCGTCCAATTGCACGAGCGCGGCCCGCGCGCCGGGCGCGTCCAGCGCCGCGCCGGGGACCAGGTCGGAGAAGACGCCGATGCCGTGCCGCGCTTCGACCGCCAGGCCGGCGGCGGAGCAGAGCCGCTCGACGGCGTCCGGACCGACCCGGGTGCCGGGTGTGTCGAGCGCCCGCAGCTCGGCCAGCGCCGCTGCCGGCTCGCCGGCGAGCGCGCGAGCCACGACGCCGGCCGCCGGATTGCCGACCAGCACGCTGAGCAGGCCGCCCGGCCGGACGGCGGCGGCGAGCCCGGCGAAGGCGCCGGGCACGTCGTCGACGGCTTCGAGCACGCCGTGCGCCAGCACCAGGTCGAAGAAGTCGGCCGGGACGAGGTCACCCAGCGATTCGGCGTCGCCCTGCACAGGTCGGACGCGGTCGGACACGCCGTCCTCGCCAGCGCGGCGCACGAGCGTGGCCAGCGCGTCGGCGCTGATGTCGACCACGGTCACGCTCGCCCCGGCCACCGCGAGCGGCACGGCGTAGGTGCCGCTGCCGCCGCCGCAGTCGAGCAGCTCGGGCGCGCGGCCAGCTGGCGTGACAGAGGCAAGCGCGTCGGCGAGCAGCCCGGTGACGAGCGCCTGCCGGCTGGCGCCCGGCCGCTCCCGACCCGCCTGGATCTGCACCAGGCGAGCGTAGTGCCGGGCGCCGACACCGGCGCTCAGGCCGCGAGCAGGCCAAGCGAGCCTTCGACCAGGGCGAGGAACTCCGTCGCCGCGCGCACCTGGTCATCGGCCACGCGTGGCGTCACCGCTGAAAGCGCGCCCGCCTCGATCGCCGCCCGGACCGACGCCCCCGCGGCGAAGTAGGCAGACCACTCGGCGTGTTCGGGCGCCACCCGGTCGAGCAGCACCCACACGCTGACCAACTTGCGCCGGACGCCACCTGGCCGGCCGCGCTGCGCCGACACCGCGGCCGCCGTGCGCAACGCGGACAGGTGGGCGAGGCGGAAGCGCTCCCCCGGCTCGCGCGCCGCCACCGCCTCGAGCAGCACCGCCCGGGCAGCCGACAACAGGCTGAGCGCCGAGCCGGTCGCCGCGGGCGAGAAATCCGTGCCCATGCCAGACCCCCTAGTGATGTTCGAACCTCTGTTCGATAGTACGGCGCGCCCGGCCGATTTGCCAGCACGCACCGCCCGTGTCGGCCAAGGGTCGCGTCACGGTGCGACAGTTTCGCCGCCGAGCGACCAGCCCTTCGTGAGTGGTCACTTGGGAAGCTCAGTGGTCGCTTCGAGCCGACCACTGAGCATCGGAACTGACCACCCACGTGGGAACGGAGATGCCGAGCACGTCGACGACCTCGCCGACGACCACGACGGCCGGCGCGCCCACCCCCGCTCGTCGGGCCGCGGCGTCGATCTCGGCTAGCGGCGCCCGCACGACTCGCTGCGCCGCGGTGCTCGCGCCGTGCACCACCGCGGCTGGCGTCGCCGCTGAGCGACCGTGTGCGATCAGCTGGCCGGCGATCGGGCCCAGCCGGTCCATGGCCATCAGCAGCACCAGCGTTCCCGGCGTCGCGGCCAGCGCCGCCCAATCGACCCCCGCGTCGCCCGGCCGGCCCGGATCGAGATGGCCGGACACGACGGTGAAGTCCGCCGCGACGCCACGGTGCGTCAGCGGGATGCCGGCTGCGGCAGGCGCCGCCAACGCCGAGCTCAGCCCGGGGACGACGTGCACCGGCACGCCTGCGGCCACACAGGCGAGCCACTCCTCTCCCCCGCGGCCGAACACGAACGGGTCGCCGCCCTTCAGCCGCACCACCCGCTTGCCGGCGCGGGCCCGGTCGACGAGCACCTCGTTGATCTGCTGCTGCGTCAGGTTGTGCCGGTGCGCCGACTTGCCGCAGTCGACGACCTCGACGTCGTCGGGCAGCCCGGCGAGCAGGTCGCGCGGCGCCAGCCGGTCGACCACCACGACGTCGGCGTCGGCGAGCAGCCGGCGCCCGCGCACGGTGATCAGCTCGGCATCGCCCGGGCCGCCGCCCACCAGCGCCACTTCGCCCACCGCCACCGCGCCCACCGCCGCCGCGCCCACCGCCACGTCGCCCACCGCCGCCGCGCCCAGCCGGCCCGCCCGACCGGTCCGCCGATGTCGGCGGGCCGGCAGGTCGCCGAGGTCCAGGGCCGTGGCGATCGCGTCGCGTAACGCGACGGCGCGACGCGGGTCGTCGCCGCCGTTGACCGCGACGGTCATTCCGTCCCGGCGCAGTGCGGCGGCGCTGCGCGCGGTGCCCGCCGCCGCGTTGTCGGCGCGTACGCAGAACACTCGCCGAGCATGGGCCGATGCGGCAACCGCCGCGTTGACCGCCGGGTCGTCGGCGCAGGCGAAGGCGAGCCACGCGTCGTCCAGGTCGGCGTCGGCGAACGGCCGGCGGGCGATCTGCACGCCCACCGCGACCAGTTCGATCAGTTCGTCGGCGACGGCCGGCGCGACCACCAGCACGTCGGCGTCCGCCTCGACGAGCGTGCGCGCACGCCGGGTCGCGACCACGCCGCCGCCGACGACGACGACCCGCCGTCCGCGGACGTCGAGCAACAACGGCAGGTCGGTCACCGCTCCATTGTCCCGAAGTTCCTTTCCTACAGGGGAAACCGGGTTTCCAGCAGACGTACGACGTCGCGGCCGCGCCGCCAGGGTGTGGGACGATCGACGCATGGCGCTTCGCAGCACGCTGCTCACGACGCGCCGCCACATCGATCTGCTCCGGGTCGTCGCCGCGGCCTGTTGAGCGCATTCGCGACCGCTGCCACGTCTCGTCGCCACTGGCACGACGCGTCGCAGCACCGCCCCAGCTCGCCGCCGCACACCCGAACTCTCGAGAGGACGCCGCAATGCCGGCGCAATCCGACCGCGCGAACGCCGCTCCCCGCCGCGCACGTTCCGCGCCCCCGCGCCGCGGCCAGGGCCAGTGGGCGCTCGGCTACCGCGAGCCGCTCAACCCCAACGAGCGCAGCAAGAAGGACGACAATCCGCTCAACGTCCGTCAGCGCATCGAGGACATCTACAGCAAGCGGGGATTCGACAGTATCGACCCGGCCGACCTGCGCGGCCGGTTCCGCTGGCACGGGCTGTACACCCAGCGCCGGGCCGGCATCCCCGGCGGCCAGACCGCCACGCTCGAGCCGGAGGAACTCGAGGACTCGCACTTCATGCTGCGCATCCGGATCGACGGCGGCGCGCTGACCAGCGAGCAGCTGCGCGTCGTCGCAGAGATCTCGACGGTCTACGGCCGCGACATCGCCGACATCAGCGACCGGCAGAACGTCCAGCTGCACTGGATCCGCATCGAGGACGTCCCGACGATCTGGGCCAAGCTCGAGGCGGTGGGGCTGTCGACCACCGAGGCCTGCGGCGACTGCCCGCGAGTCCTGCTCGGCTGCCCGCTCGAAGGCGTCGCGACCGACTCGGTGCTGGACGCCGGGCCGGCGCTGCGCGCGACGGTCGAGACGTACCTCGGCGATCCCGAGTTCTCGAATCTGCCACGCAAGTTCAAGACCTCGATCTCCGGCTGCGCGCGGCACTGCACCAACCACGAGATCAACGACGTCTCGTTCGTCGGCGTCGTCGGGCCCGAGGGCGTCCCCGGTTTCGACCTGTGGGTCGGCGGCGGGCTGTCGACCAACCCGCGGTTCGCCGAGCGGCTGGGCGCGTTCGTCCGGCCCGAAGAGGTCAGCGAGGTGTGGGCCGGCGTCACGTCGGTGTTCCGCGACTACGGCTACCGCCGCCAGCGCAACCACGCCCGGCTGAAGTTCCTGATGGCCGACTGGGGTCCGGAGAAGTTCCGCGCGGTGCTGGAGAACGAATACCTCGGGCGCGCGCTGCCCGACGGCCCCGCGCCGGCGCTCTCGCCGCCGCACCGCGATCACATCGGCGTCGAGGAGCAGCTCGACGGCCAGCTCGCGATCGGCGCCACGGCGAAGGCCGGCCGCACCTCCGGCTCCGCGCTGCGCGAGGTAGCCGCGCTCGCCGAGCGGCACGCCGCCGGCCGGGTGCGGTTGACCGCGCAGCAGGGCCTGGTCGTGTTGGACGTGCCGCGCGCGAACGAGACCGCGGTCGTCGACGGGCTGGCGGCGCTGGGCTATTCCGTCCGGCCGTCCGCCTTCCGCCGCGGCACGATCGCGTGCACCGGCATCGAGTTCTGCAAGCTGGCGCTGACCGAGACGAAGGGCCGCGCCGACGCCCTGCGCACCGAGCTCGAGAAGCGGCTGCCCGACTTCGACACGCCGATCACGATCAACGTCAACGGCTGCCCCAACTCCTGCGCCCGCTTCCAGGTCGCCGACATCGGCTTCAAGGGCATGATCCAGAAGGGGCCGGACGGCGATCAAGAAGCCTTCCAGGTCCACCTCGGCGGCGTCCTGGGCGCCGAGGCGGAATTCGGCCGCAAGTTCCGCGGTTTGAAGGTGACAGCAGACGAGGCGCCCGATTACGTCGAGCGGGTGCTTCGCACTTACCTCGATCGCCGGGAAGGAGGCGAGGCGTTCGCGGCCTATGTGTCGCGCGCCGACGAGGCATGGTTGCTCTGAGCACGAAGGACGAGCTGAAGGCTCTCGCCACCCAGGCCGGCGAGGAGTTGGACGGCGCGTCCGCACTGGAGATCCTCCGCTGGGCCGACGACCAGTTCGGCCCGGCCTGGGCGGTCGCCTCGTCGATGGCCGACGCGGTCGTGCCCTCGCTCGCGGCCCAGGTCCGCCCGGGCGTCGACATCCTCTTCCTGGACACCGGCTACCACTTCGCCGAGACCCTCGGCACCCGCGACGCCGTGGCCGCGACGCTGCCGGTCACTGTCCGATCGATCACCCCCAGGCAGAGCGTCGCCGAACAGGACGCGTCCTTCGGCGCCCGGCTCTACGAGCGCAATCCAGACCAGTGCTGCGCGTTGCGTAAGGTCATGCCGCTGCGCAACGCCCTCGCGGACTACGTCGCGTGGGCGTCTGGGCTGCGCCGCGACGAGGCGATTACCCGCGCGGGCGCCAAGGTCGTCGAATGGGACGAGCAGCGCGGCATGGTGAAGCTCAACCCGATCGCCGCCTGGACGCAGGACGACGTGGACGCCTACATCGCCGCGAACGGCGTGCTGGTCAACCCGTTGCTGTCCGACGGTTACGGCTCGGTCGGCTGCTGGCCGTGCACGCGTCGGATCGCGCCGGGCGAGGACGCTCGCGCCGGCCGCTGGTCCGGCACCCAGAAGGTCGAGTGCGGCCTGCACTGACGGCCTGCGCCGAGCGAGACGAGGCGACGCGATGACAGATCCGCACGACCTGCAGCGGTTCGTCGACGCCCAGGACGCCGGCGAGACCTACGAGCGGGTGCGCACCGAGTTGCGCCGCGGCCGCAAGGAGAGCCACTGGATGTGGTTCGTGTTCCCGCAGCTCGCCGGGCTGGGCCACAGCTCGATGTCGATTCGCTACGCGATCGCGTCCCTGGCCGAGGCCCAGGCCTACCTCGCGCACCCGGTGCTCGGGCCGCGGCTCGCCGAGTGCGCCGAGATCGTCGCGGCGCTGCCGGCCGGGCCGACCCGGATCTTCGGCGGCATCGACGCCCGCAAGCTGCAGTCGTCGATGACCTTGTTCGCGCACGCGCACCCCGGCCACTCGGTGTTCGTCCAGGTGCTCGACCACCAGTTCGACGGCGAGCGCGACGCCGCGACGCAGTCCCGGCTCTGAGCCGGCGCGCCCCGGCCCACGTGCGATCAGTGACGAACCTCGCCCGCTTTGGCACCATCGGAAACATGCGCCCTGCCTCCCGCACGCCGACCGCGGGCACGCGCATCGAGAACTGGACCGGCCGGCAGTTCGCCGGACACCTCGACGAGGCGATGCGCATCTACGCCAGCGCGATGCGCTATCCGGCGCACACCGGGGCGCAGCGCGGCGTCAGCGCCCGCAAGCACGTGACGCACGGTGGCTTCGCCTGTCGGGCCGCGCTGACCGACGATGGCACGTTGATCGGCTTCGGCTACGGCTACACCACCCGGCCCGGCCAGTGGTGGCACGACCTCGTGCGCCGGGCGCTCAGCGCCGAAGCCGCAGCCGCATGGCTGGTCGAAGCGTTCGAGCTCTCCGAGCTGCACGTGCTGCCCGAGCATCAGGGCGCCGGGATCGGCCGGCAGCTGCTCACCTCGCTGGCCGGCGGTATCCCGCACACCGCGATGCTGCTGTCGACGCCGGACAGCGACACCCGCGCGTTCCGGCTGTACCGCGACCTCGGCTTCGTCGATCTTGCCCGCAACTATCTCTTCCCGGGCGACGCGCGCCCGTTCGCAGTCCTCGGCGCGCGGCTGCCGCTCGAGCAATCGAATAGCAGAGCGATCTGAGCAGGTGGATCTGAACAGGGCGCGGCTCGGCGAGCGGGTGTTCGCCGGCTGGTATCCCGTCGTGGCCGGCTGGGCTGAGCGCGCCGGCCAGCGCCAGGTCCGCGCCGAACTCGTCGGGCAGGCGTGCGGCCGCACGCTGGAGATCGGCGCCGGCAGCGGCTACAACCTGGCGCACTATCCGGCGACGGTCAGCGAGCTGGTGGTCACCGACTCGAGCCGCGCGATGCTGGCCCTGTTGGGCGAGCAGCTGCGCGAGCACCGGCCGCCGGTCGGCGGTTGGCACCTCGCCTTGGCCGACGCCGGCCGGCTGCCGTTCGCCGACGCCGCCTTCGACACCGTCGTCGGGGCCTTCGTGCACTGCTCGGTGGGCGACCCGTCGGCCGCGCTCGCCGAGATCGCCCGCGTACTCCGGCCGGGCGGGCACTACCTGTTCCTCGAGCACGTCCGGTCCCCCGACAGCCGACTGCTCGCGCTCGCGCAGGACGTTCTCGCCGCCCCGCACCGCGCGCTGGCCGGCGGCTGCTCGCCGAACCGCCGCTTCGGCGAGCTGCTCGAGCGCTCGCCGCTGTTCGTCGAGGAGATCGTCGCGGGCAGCCAGCCGCGCAGCTCGCCGACCGTGCGGCCCGTGCTGCGCGGCGTCGCCCGCGCGTGGTGAGTCAGACGCGGGACTGCGCGGACACCCCGGCCAGCACCTCGCGCGTCGCCTTCGAGAAGTTGAAGGTGATGAAGTGCAGCCCGGGCGCGCCCTCGTCGAGCAGCCGCTGCGCGAGCTTCGTCGCCTCGGCGATGCCAAGCGCGCGCACCGCCGCCGGGTCGTCGGCCACCTCGGCGAACTTGGCGGCGAGCTTTGCCGGGAACGGCGCGCCGGAGAGTTGCTCGGAGCGCGCGATGGTGTTCATGTTCGTCACCGGCATGAGCCCCGCGATGATCGGCGTGGAGCAACCGCCGGCCGCCACCCGGTCGCGCAGCCGCAGGTAGTCGTCGGCGTCGAAGAACATCTGGGTGATCGCGTAGTCGGCGCCCGCGCGGCACTTCGCGACGAACTGATCGGTGTCCGCCTCGATCGACGTCGACCGTGGGTGCTTGTAGGGGAACGCGGCGACGCCGACGCAAAAGTCGCCGGAACTCGCGAGCAGCTCGACGAGGTCGGACGCGAACTCGAGACCCTCGGGGTGCCGCACCCAGTCGCCGTCGACGTCGCCGGGCGGGTCGCCGCGCAGCGCGAGCATGTTCACGATGCCGCCCGCGGCGAACCGGCCGATGATCGTGCGCAACTCGGCGACGGAATGGTTGACCGCGGTCAGGTGCGCGACCGGCAGCAGCGTCGTGTCCGCGGCGATCCGCTCGGTGATCGTGATCGTGTTGTCCCGCGTCGACCCGCCCGCGCCGTAGGTGACCGACACGAAGGACGGCCGCAGCGGCTCGAGCTCACGGATCGTCTTCCAGATGCGCCGCTCATCCTCGACGGTTTTCGGCGGCATGAACTCGAACGAGATCGTGGGCCGACCCTCGGCGAGGCAGTCGCGGACGGTGCGCATTCACGTCAGCCTAATCGCGACTCCGTGTTGGCTTCTCCTGGTTGCGTGCTGCTCAATTCTGGGCCGAAATCGAGCAGCACCGAACCAGGAGAAGCACAGTGCCACGTAGCGTCGGGCGCATGCGCTGCGTCGAGGGCCCGACCGACCGCGTGGTGGTCGTCGGTGCGGGCCTCGGCGGGTTGTCCGCCGCGCTGCATCTCGCCGGCGCGGGCCGCGAGGTGGTCGTGCTGGAGCGCGAGTCCGTGCCCGGCGGCCGGTGCGGGCTGCACGTCGACAGCGGCTTCCGGTTCGACACCGGACCGACCGTGCTGACCATGCCGCAGCTGGTCGCCGAGCCGCTGCGCGCCGTCGGCGAGCGGCTCGAGGACTGGCTCACGCTGCGCCGCCTCGACCCGGCCTACCGCGCGAAGTTCGCCGACGGCTCGACGATCGACGTGCGGGCCGACGTGCACGACATGGCGGATGAGATCAAGCGCGCATGCGGACCGGCCGACGCCGACGGCTGGCTGCGCTACGTGGAGTTCCTGCGCGAGCTGTACCGGGTCGAGATGCCGCACTTCATCGAGCGCAACCTCGACTCGCCGCTACAGCTGGTCGGCCCGCCGCTCGCCCGGTTGGTGGCCATGGGCGCGTTCCGCCGACTCGCGCCCAAGCTCGGCCAGTACGTCCGTGACGAGCGGCTGCGCCGGCTGCTGTCCTTCCAGTCGATGTACGCCGGACTCGCGCCGTCGCAAGCGCTCGCGATCTACGCGGTGATCACCTACATGGACTGCGTCGAGGGGGTGTACTTCCCCGAGGGCGGCATGCACGCGGTGCCGCGTGCGCTCGCCGGCGCGGCCGCCAAGCACGGCGTCGAATTCCGCCTCGACACGCAGGTGACGTCGGTGGAGACGGCCAACGGCCGCGCCCACGCTGTGCGCACCGCGGCGGGCGAGCGGATCGCGGCCGACGTCGTCGTGCTCAACGCCGACCTGCCGACGGCCTATGACGAGCTGCTGCCCGGCGTCCGCGCCCCGGGCCGGGTGCGCCGGTTGCGGTACTCGCCGTCCGCGGTCGTGCTGCACGCGGGCTCCTCCGCGCAGTTCCCGGACACCGCCCATCACACGATCGACTTCGGCGCGGCCTGGGAGTCGACGTTCGACGAGATCATCGACCAGGGCCGGGTGATGAGCGACCCGTCGTTCCTGCTGACCACGCCCACGCGCACCGATTCGTCCCTCGCGCCGGACGGCAAGCACACCTACTACGCGCTGTTCCCCGCGCCGAACACCCGCGGCCTGGTCGACTGGCGCGCCGACCGCGGGGCGTATCGCGAGCACATGCTGGCCACGCTGGAGAGCCGTGGCTACCCGGGATTCGCCGACGGCATCGAGGTGGAGCACCTGGTGACCCCGGCGGACTGGCAGGCGCAGGGGCTCGCCGCCGGCGCGCCGTTCGCCGCGGCCCACAACTTCGCGCAGACCGGCCCGTTCCGCTCCCCGACGCTGCGGCGGCGCGGACCGGAGAACCTGGTGTTCTGCGGCTCGAACGCCCAACCCGGCGTCGGCGTGCCGATGGTGCTGGTGTCCGGCCGGCTCGCCGCCGAGCGGATCGCCGGCCCGCTGCCGCGATGAACGAGCCCCGATGAACGAGCCCCGATGAACGAGCCCCAATGAACGGCACGCGACGGGCCGGACCGGTCGGCGTGCGAGGGGTCGGCCCGGTCGCCGGCCGGGAGCTCGACGCGGCCGGGATCACCGACGCGGCGCTGCGTGACAGCTACGCGCGCTGTCGGCGGCTCAACGCCGCGCACGGGCGGACGTACTACCTCGCGACCCTGTTGCTGCCGCCGGCCAAGCGCCCCTACGTGCACGCGCTGTACGGCTTCGCGCGCTATCTCGACGACCTCGTCGACGAGCAGCCGAATCTGGCGCCGGAGCGACGCGCGCAGCGGCTGGGCGACTGGTGTGCGGACTTCTTCGCCGACCTCGAGTGGGGCGCCACCAGCGACCCGATCGGCCGCGCAGTGCTCGACACCGTGCGCCGCTGGTCGATCCCGCGCAGCTATCTCTCCGATTTCGTCACGGCGATGACGGCGGACCTCACCGTCACGACCTACGAGACCTACGCCGACCTGGAGAAGTACATGTGGGGCTCGGCCGCGGTGATCGGGCTGCAGATGCTGCCGATCCTCGGCCGGGCCGACGAGGACGTGCGCTGGGACCTGCTCGAGCAGCACGCGATCTCGCTCGGCGTGGCGTTCCAGCTGACCAATTTCCTGCGCGACGTCGGCGAGGACCTGCGCCGCGGCCGGGTGTATCTGCCGCAGGAGTCGCTGCGCCGCTTCGGCGTCGACCGCGACCGGCTCGCCCGCGGCCGGGTCGACGAGTCGATCCGCAACCTGCTCGCGTGGGAGATCGAGCGCGCCCGGCAGATCTACGCGCAGGCGGCGCCCGGCATCGACCTGGTCGACGCGTCCTCGCGGGACTGCCTGCGCACCGCCTTCACCCTTTACGCGCAGATCCTCGAGCAGATCGAACGGGCCGACTACGACGTGTTCAGCGGCCGGGTGAGCGTCGGGCTGCCGCGCCGCGCCGCCGTGGGACTGGCCGGCGCCCGGCGCGCCTACCTGGCCCGCCGCGCGCCCCGCCCAACCGACCCGTCCACACCCACAGGCTGAGCGTGGCAAGCACGAGCGCGAAGCCGAACAGCAGGTCTTCGACCGGCGCGTAGACGATCCGGAGCCCGACAATCTCCGCCGGGTCGTAGCGCACGATCCGCAATCCGGTCAGCAGCCCGTTCACGACGAGCTGGAAGAACAGCACGATCCCGTAGGCGGTCCAGAACGCGCGACGGCCCAGCAGCCGGGTGCGCAGCACGGCGAGGTCGAGCGCCGCGACCGCCGCCACGGCGAGCAGGGCGGCCAGCGTGTAGGTCACCGCTCGTCGCCGCTCAGCTCGTCGCCAATCAGCCACGTCGGCCGACGCGCCCGCACGGCCTCGAGCGTCAGCACCGCGCACACCGGGATCACGAGGAAGAACAACAGCTCCTCCAGCGGCAGTCGGCCGAACAGCGTGACCCCGATCGTGCGGCGCGGGTCGTAGCGCCACCAGCCGGCGTGGATCGCGGCGACGTCCCAGGCGGTGAACACGACCGCCACCGGCAGCAACGCCGCCAGCAGCCGCCGCCAGCGCGCGTAGACGCGCACGCGCAGCACGAGCTCCAGCGGCAGCGTCCCGACCAGGCACGCGGCGAGGATCAGCAGGTAGGCGCCGTGCCCCATCGCCGGCGTCAGTAACCCGCCACCTGGGCGCGCCGCTTGACCTCTGCGCCGCGGTTCGCGCGCAGCGCCTCGATCGGCGACCCGGGCAGCGAGTCGTCCTCGCGGTGCAGCCAGTCGACGATCTCGTCGTCGGCGAAGCGGGCGTCGCGCAGCTGGGTGATCACCGAGGGCAGGTGCTTGACCACGGCGCCGTCTAGGATCAGCAGGGCGGGCACGCCGCGCGTGCCGTCCGCCCGCCTGACGAGCAGCAATTGGCCGTCCCGCACGTGCTGATGCACCCGGTTGACCTTGATCCCGAGCAGCTCGGCGACCTCGGGGACGGGCAGCAGGTCCACGCCGCTCACCGGTTCGGCGCTCACGCTCGCTCGCCGGGCGCGCGGACCAGGATGCAGACGGTGCGGTAGCTCGCGGTGATCGTCCCGCCACGGGCGTCGACGACCTCGCTGACGCCGGCAGACAGCTGCCGCCACTGGTCGGCCGGCAGCAGGTGGTGGTCGCTGAACGTGCTGAGCAGCGCCAGCCACTCCGCGCGCGAATAGTCCCGCTGCCAGGTGAACTCGCGCTCGGTCAGGTCGATGAAACCGGCCGCGGCCAGACCGTCCGTCGCCGCCGACCGGTCCCGCGCGAGGCGCCGGTCGGGCTGGTCGGCGAGGTCCGGCGAAATGCGCTCGTACACCTGCTGCAGCGCCTCGTGCACGTCGTCAGCGTGGCTGACCCGATTCCAGAACAGCGCGACGGTGCCCCCCGGGCGCACCACCTCGCGGGCCTTGGCCGCGCCGCGCGCCGGGTCGACCCAGTGCCAGGCCTGGCCGCAGGTGAGCAGGTCGAACCGGCGCCCCGCGTTGTCCCAGGTCTCGAAGGCGCCGACCTCCACCTCGATGCCGTGCGCCCGCGCGACCTCGGCCATCGCCGGGTCGATCTCGACGCCGAGGACGGGCAGGCCGCGAGCAGCGAGCAAACGCGCCGCCTTGCCGGTGCCGCAGCCGACGTCCAGCGCGTCGCGCGGGCCGCGGCCGAGCAGCTCGACGATCAGCGCGTCGGGATAGGTCGGGCGGACGCGGTCGTACTCGGCTGCGACGCTGCCGAAGGACTGGGCCCGCGCACGGTTGCGGTGCAGCTCGGGCGAGACGCTCACCCGCACATCGTCCCATCCGGCAGATCGATCGATTCGCTCAGGCGTCGACGTCGTCGGGCCAGTCGAGCTCCACCCGCCAGGAGTCCTCCGGCGGCGCTGGCGAACGTTGTGCGTCGGCGTCGCGCAGCGGCGCGACGCCGCGGCCGAGCGTCGAGGTCACGCTGCGCGGGAACGGCGCGCGAGCCGCCGCGGCGCGCAGGGCGGGCAGCGGCAACGACGCCCGGGACGCCGCCAGCACCACGTTGCCGAACCGGCGGCGCTTGAGCACCGCGGGGTCGGCGATCGCCACGACGCTGTTGTCGCGACCGGCCAGCGCGGCGCGCATAGTGGCGGCGACCCGCGCGGTGTAGGTCAGCGGCGGCCCGTCGGCGATGTTGGCGAGCAGCACGCCGTCCGGGCGCAGCACCCGGGCGACGTCGGTCAGGAACTCCAGCGTCGTCAGCTCGCCGGGCACCCGGCCGCCGAGGAAGGCGTCGAGCACCACGACATCGGCGCTCGCGTCGCGCAACTCGCCGATCCCGGCGCGGCCGCCGACCGGCCGGATGCGGATCCGGGCGTTGCGCGGCAGCGGCAGCCGGGCCCGGACGAGCGCGGTGACCGCGGTGTCCGGCTCCAGCACGATCTGCGAGGAGCCGGGACGGGTCGCGGCGATGAAGCGGGCCAGCGTGCACGCGCCGCCGCCGACGTGCGTGACGGCCAGCGCGGCGGGCGGCGGCGCCGGCAGCGCGGCAAGGACGTCGGCGCACACCTGGCTGTACTCGAAGTCCAGGTAGGTCGGGTCGTCGAGGTCGACGTAGGACTGCCGGATGCGGTCGACGAGCAGGACCCAGCCGCCTGGGCGCTCGGCGTCGGCGAGCAGTTCGGCCGTCCCGAGGGTCGCGCTGCCCGCGCCGTCGGGTGCTGCCACGACGCCCACGCTAGCCGGGCGCGGACCGGCCACTCTGAGCGCGCACGGTGCGTCACCGGACGGATGCGCCCGGCGACCGTAGAATCGCGGCCGTGCAGACGGCGGCTCGGGACATCCTGGTCGGCCGCTCGCTGGAAGGGCGTTACCGGATCCTGGACCGCGTCGCGCGGGGCGGGATGTCCACCGTGTACGCCGCTGTCGACGAGCGGCTCGATCGGCTTGTCGCCGTCAAGGTGATGGCGTCGGCGCTGTCGGCGGACCCGGCGTTCAACGACCGGTTCGCCCGCGAGGCGCGTGCCGCGGCGCGGTTGACGCATCTCAACGCCGTCTCGGTCTACGACCAGGGCCACGAGCACGGCCCGGACGGCCACCACGTGTTCCTGGTGATGGAGCTGGTCGAGGGCCGCACGCTGCGCGAGCTGCTGCGTGAGCGCGGCCGGCTCAGCGCCGCCCAGGCCGTGTCGATCATGGAGCCGGTGCTGAGCGCGCTGTCCGCCGCGCACCGCGCCGGGCTGGTGCACCGCGACGTGAAGCCGGAGAACATCCTGCTGTCCGACGACGGCGTGGTGAAGGTGGCCGACTTCGGCCTCGCCCGGGCCGTCGAGTCCGACGCCGCGTCCACCCGCACCGGGTTGATGATGGGCACCGTCGCCTACTGCTCGCCGGAACAGATCTCCCGCGGCGCCGCCGACCCGCGTTCGGACGTCTACTCCGCTGGCATCGTGCTGTTCGAGCTGCTCACCGGCGAGCCGCCCTACCGCGGCGACTCGGCGATGAACGTCGCATGGCAGCACGTCCACTCACGGGTGCCCGCGCCCTCGTCGAAGGTGAAACCGGCCGGGGGAATCCCCTACCAGCTCGACGAGCTCGTCGTCGCCGCGACCGACAGCGACCCGACCGCGCGGCCGGGCGACGCCGGCGCGATGCTCGCCGAGCTGGCCGACGTCCGCGCCGAGCTGTCGCTGCCAGTCGTGCCCGTGCCGCCGCGCGAGCGCGGCGCGAGCCGCGACCGCCGGGCGCACCACCAGAGCCGCCCGCGGACGCCCGACCTCGCCACCACCGACACGATGGGCCGGATCGCGACGCGGCACGACACCGTGGTCGCCGGCGACGGGCCGCTGGCCGGCGCCGCGGGGACGGTGGCGCCGCCGCGCCGATTCGGCCGCGGCGTGGACAGCCCGCGACGCGCCGGCGGGCAGCGCGGCGCCGACGCCACGCTGCCGGCCGGCGGCGCGCTGCCCGGCGGCAGCGGCCGCCCGCCCGTCGCCGGCCGGGCCGCCGGTGGACCGCCGCCGCCGATCGTCATCCCGCCCGGCGCTTCCCGCAACGCCGCGGGCCAGCGCGGCGGGCAGCCCCGCCGCCGACGCCGGGCGCTGCTGGTCGTCCTGCTGATCCTGCTGCTCGGGTTGGGCGCCGGCTGGGCCGGCTGGTGGTTCGCGGCCGGCCGCTACGCGCGGGTGCCGTCGGTCCGCGGCGACAGCAGCGCCGAGGCGGTGACCGCGTTGCACCAGGCCGGCTTCGGCCACGTGCAGGTGGCGCCGGGGCCGGAGTTCGACGATTCGGGCAAGGTGCCGAAGGACCAGGTGCTGCGCACCAACCCCAGCGCGACGACCCGGGCGGTCAGCAGCACCGTGGTCACCGTCGTGCTGTCCGCCGGCCCGCACTACTACTCGGTCGCGAGGGTGCGCAACCAGAGCGAGGCAGGCGCCCGCTCGACGCTGCTGGCCGTCGGCCCGCTCGACATCGCCGAACGGCCGAAGCTCGAGTCGAGCATGACCGTCGGCAAGAACAAGGTGATCGGCACGATCCCCGCGGCGGGCGCGCAGGTGACGAAGCGGCAGCCCATCACGATCATCCTGTCCACCGGGCCGCCGATCCTGCAGGTGCCGGAGATCGACCCGGGCACGCCGTTGAGCGACGCCGAGCACACGCTGCGCAACGCGAAGTTCGTGCCGGCGCCGACCCGCAGCTACGACGATGTCTATGCCGCGGGCCAGGTCATCTCGGTCAGCCCCAACGGCCAGCAACCGGCCGGCAGCAAGATCACCATTCACGTATCCCGCGGTCCGCGAATGGTGACCGTGCCGGAGATCCCGGTCTACTACACGACGGTCGCGGACGCGGAGAACGCGCTCCTCGCGGCCGGACTGAAGGCTCAGGTGTTGCCGGCGGCGGCGGGCGGAATTCTCGGCAATCCGGATCCAGGTCCGGACGCGCGGGTGCTGAAACTCAGCCCGAAGAGTGGCGCCTCGGTGGCAGTGGGCTCGACCGTCAAGCTCTTCGCCTACTGAGTCGGAGCCGCCCGCGGGCTGGAAACCACACCGGCCGGCGCCGCGGCCCGCATTAGGCTGGCTGCCATGGTGATCGTGATGGCGCCGGACGCCACGGACGCCGACGTGCAGGCCACCGTCGGCCACATCGAGACGCACGGCGGGCAGGCCTTCGTCAGCCGAGGGGTGATGCGCACGATCGTCGGCGTGGTCGGCACCGAGGACGTGCTCGAGACACTCGACGAGAGCAACCTGCGCAGCCTGCCCGGCGTGGCCGAGACGATGCGGATCACCGCCGCGTACAAGCTGGTGTCGGCGCAGAACCACCGCAAGCGCACGACGATCCGGGTCGGCGGCGTGCCGATCGGCCCGGATACGTTCACGCTCATCGCCGGCCCCTGCGCCGTCGAGACCGCCGAGCAGACCCTCGAGTCCGCGCTGATGGCCAAGCGGGCCGGCGCGACGCTGCTGCGCGGCGGCGCGTTCAAGCCGCGCACGTCGCCCTACGCGTTCCAGGGCCTCGGCGTCGCGGGCCTGCGCATCCTTGCCGACGTCCGCGAGGAGATCGGGCTGCCCGTCGTCACGGAGGTCACCGACGCCGCAGATGTGGACGTCGTGGCCGAGCACGCCGACATGCTGCAGATCGGCACCCGCAACATGCAGAACTTCGCGCTGCTGCAGGCGGTCGGCGCCGTGGGCAAGCCGGTCATGCTCAAGCGCGGCCTGACCGCGACGTACGAGGAGTGGCTGATGGCCGCCGAGTACATCGCCCAGCGCGGCAACCTCGACATCGTGCTGTGCGAGCGCGGCGTGCGCAGCTTCGAGCCGTCGATCCGCAACATGCTCGACGTGTCGGCGGTCGCGATGCTGCAGCGGCAGTCGCACCTGCCGGTGATCGTCGACCCGTCGCACGCCGCTGGCCGCCGCGACCTCGTGGTGCCGCTGGCGCGGGCCGGCATCGCCGCCGGGGCCGACGGCGTGATGGTGGATGTGCATCCGCGGCCGGAGTCCGCGTTGTGCGACGGCGCGCAGGCCCTCGTCGGTGAGTCGCTGGACGAGCTGGCGCAGGCGGTGGCGACGATCCCGCCGCTGCTCGGCCGCACGTCCGCGGCACACTTAGCCGGCTGACGCAGGGCCGACTGACTCTGTCAGCTGTTTGCAGCGGGCGGCGGATACCCCGGCGGAGGGTACTGCCCCGGCTGCCCGTACTGGCCCGGCTGCCCGTACTGGCCGGGCTGCCCGTACTGCCCCGGCTGGCCGTACTGCCCCGGCTGGCCGGATCCCGGTTGCGGCCCGTATTGGTCGTACTGGCCACCCTGCTGCTGCGGCGCCCACTGGCCGCCGGGCGGCGGGCCGCCCGGGTATCCCCCGGACTCAAGCTCGCGCTTGTGCCGGCTCCGCTTCACCAGCCCGACGATGAGCAGGACGATGGCGGCGATCAACAGCAGCACGCCGAGCACGATAAGCAGGCCGCCGACCGCCGTCCCGGTGGTGATGTCGCGGCCGATCGCCACCCCGGCGTCTGACGGCAGCGTCTCGTCTGCCTGCAGCCGGATCGTGTACTTGCCGCGCTGCTTCGCGGTGAACTGGAACGCGGCGGCGCCGTGATGGCCGTTGTAGTCGTAGGTCAGCTTGTCGACCTTGCCGTCGCTGCGCTTGCCGAACTTGTCCAACTGCACCGCTTGGCCCGCCGGATCGGCGATCGCGACGGAAAACTCCGGGATTCGGTCGATCGAGCTGGTGACGTTGCTCGCCTCGTAGTAGCCGACCCATTTGCCCGTGCCGTCGAGCGTGACCGTCCCCTGGCCGGCGGCGACGGAGACCCGGTGGAAGCCGTCGACCTTGCCGAGCGACTTCGTCGCAAGCACTACGCCGCCGGCGATGAAGGCCGCAACCGCCGCGATCAGGAAGATCAGGCTCAGCCGGCGCGGCGTGCGGCCGCGCAGCCGGACCTTTCCACCGGCAGCCGGCTGCTGCGGGTACGGCGCGGCCCCATAGGGCTGCGGGTTGTGGACGGGCGGGTTGTAGCCGGGCGGTCCGGGCGGCGGCGGTGTCGTCACGCGGCACAGTATGCCGCCGACGAGCTCAGGCCGCACCGGCGGACGCGATCAGCGGGCGCAGCGCGTGGATCGCCCGCGAAAGCCCGTCGTCGTCGACGTCGAGGTGGGTGACCAGGCGGAGGAACCGCGGTCCGAGCGCCGACACCAGCACGCCCTGCTCGGCGGCGGCGCCGGCCACGGCGGCGGCGTCCGGCACGTCCAGCACCACGATGTTCGTCTCGACGCTCGCCGGGTCCGCCCCCAACGCGCGGGCCAGCTCGGCAGCGCGCCGGTGGTCGTCGGCCAACCGCCCGACGTTGTGGTCCAGCGCGTGCAGCCCAGCGGCGGCGAGGATGCCGGCCTGGCGCATGCCGCCGCCGTAGCGCTTGCGCCAGATCCGCGCCTCGGCGATCCGCCCGACGGTCGAGACCAGCACCGAGCCCACCGGCGCGCCGAGGCCCTTGGACAGGCAGACCGACGCCGTGTCGAACCCGCCGGCCAGCTCGGCGAGCGGCCGGCCGGTGGCGACGTGCGCGTTCCACAGCCGCGCGCCGTCCAGGTGCAGCCCGAGCCCGTGCGCGCGGGCCAGCTGCTGGACGGCGGCCACCTGCTCGGCTGGCTGCACGGTCCCGCCGCCGAAGTTGTGCGTGTTCTCCACCTCGATCGCCGCGGTGGACACGAGGTACGGCCCGGCGTCCGGGCTGATCAGCGAGCGCACGTCGGCGACGTCCAGCAGCCCGCGCCGCGCCGGCCAGGTGCGGAAGGTGATGCCGCTGAACACCGCGGCGGCACCGAGCTCGGCCCGGGCGATGTGCGCCATCGAGTCGCACACGATCTCCTCGCCAGGCTTGACGAGCAGCCGCAGCCCGAGCTGGTTGCCCATCGAGCCGGAGGGCACGAACAGCCCGGCCTCGTGGCCGAGCAGCGCCGCGACCCGCTGTTCCAGCGCAGCGACAGTCGGGTCCTCGCCGTAGACGTCGTCGCCGACCTCGGCCCCGGCCATCGCGGCGCGCATCGCCGGGCTCGGCCGGGTGACGGTGTCCGAGCGCAGATCGACGGTCGTCACGAAACCTCCATGAGTGGTCACTTGGCGCGGTCAGTGGTCGCTCTCGCGCGGCCACTGACCGCCGCAAGTGACCACTGATGCGGGGTCAGCGCGCAGCCTGCTCGCGCCGGCGGCGGTCGGCCACCAGCCGCTCCGCGACGCGGAACGCCAGCTCGAGGGACTGCTCGATGTTCAGCCGCGGATCGCAGGCGGTCTCGTAGCGACGGCCGAGGTCGGCGGCGGTGAGGTCGGCGGTGCCGCCGATGCACTCGGTGACGTCGTCGCCGGTCAGCTCGACGTGCAGCCCGCCGGGGTGGGTGCCGAGCTCGGAGTGGACGTCGAAGAAGCCGTCGACCTCGTCGATGATCCGATCGAGGTGCCGCGTCTTCACGCCGTCCGCGGTCTCCTCGGTGTTGCCGTGCATCGGGTCGCACTGCCAGACGACGCGGTGGCCGGTCGACTCGACCTTTTCGACGATCGGCGGCAGCACGTCGCGCACCAACGCGTTCGACATGCGGCTGATCAGCGTCAGGCGGCCGGGCTCGTTGGCCGGGTCGAGCCGCTCGACGAGCTCCGCGGCGAGCTCCGGCGTCGTCGTCGGCCCGAGCTTGACGCCGATCGGGTTGGCGATGCGCGAGACGAAGTCCAGGTGCGCGCCGTCCATCTGCCGGCTGCGCTCGCCCACCCAGACGTAGTGGGCGGACAGGTCGTAGGCGCTGGCCCGTCCAGCGGTGTCTGTCTCGATCCGGGTCAGCGCGCGCTCGTACTCGAGGATCAGCGCCTCGTGCGAGGCGTAGAGCTCGACGCCCTCGAGCGCCGAGTCGTGCACGCCGCACGCGCGCATGAACCGCACCGCGCGGTCGATCTCGGCGGCGAGCTTCTCATACCGCGCGCCGGTGTCGGTCGAGCGCGCGAAGGCCGCGTTCCACGCGTGCACCCGGTCGAGCGCGGCGAGGCCGCCGCCGGCGTAGGCGCGCAGCAGGTTGAGCGTCGACGCGGCGGTCGAGTAGGCGCGCACGATGCGGCGCGGGTCGGGCGTGCGGTCGCCGAACAGCTCGTTGACCATGTCGCCGCGGTAGGACTGCTGACCGCTGGCGTCGATGTCCGACGAGCGCGGCTTCGCGTACTGGCCGGCGATCCGGCCGAGCTTCACCACCGGCATCGACGCGCCATACGTGAGCACGACCGCCATCTGCAGCAGGACGCGGACCTTGCCGGCGATGTCGCTCTGCGAGCTGGTCGCGAACGTCTCCGCGCAATCGCCGCCCTGCAACAGGAACGCCTCGCCGCGCGCCACCGCCGCCAGCCGCGCGCGCAGCTGGTCGACCTCGGACGCGACGACCAGCGGCGGCATGCCGGCAAGCGTCAGCGCGGCCTCGCGCAGCGCCACCGCATCCGGCCAGCTCGGCTGCTGCGCGGCGGGCAGCGCGCGCCAGGCGTCGAGCCCGAGGTCGTCGGGATTGGCGGCATTCGCGGCGTCGACGGGCGGGGCGGGCAGCGCACTCACCCGCCCAGCGTAAGCGTCAGCCGAAGAAGACCTCGGCCTCGCTGTACAGCTCGGGGCGCACGGTCTTCAGCTCGGCGGTCGCTTCGGCCAGCGGCACGCGGACGATGTCGGTGCCGCGCAGCGCCACCATCGTGCCCCAGTCGTGCTCGCCGACGGCGTCGATGGCATGCAGGCCGAAGCGGGTGGCGAGCACCCGGTCGAACGCCGTCGGGGTGCCGCCGCGCTGGATGTGCCCGAGCACCGTGGTGCGGGCTTCCTTGCCGGTGCGCTTCTCGATCTCGCCGGCCAGCCACTCGCCGATGCCGCCGAGCCGGGCGTGCCCGAACGCGTCCAAGCCCTTCTCGACGGTCGCGTTCTCGCCGCCGTCCGGGGTGGCGCCCTCGGCGACGACGACGATCGGCGCGTAATGCGCCTGGAAGCGGCTCTCGACGTACGCGCAGACCCGTTCCAGGGAGAACGGCTGCTCGGGGATCAGGATGACGTTCGCGCCGCCCGCGATGCCGGCGTGCAGCGCGATCCAGCCGGCGTGCCGGCCCATCACCTCGACGATGAGCGCGCGGTGATGCGACTCCGCGGTGGTGTGCAGCCGGTCGATCGCCTCCATCGCGATGTTGACGGCCGTGTCGAAGCCGAACGTGTAGTCCGTCGCGCCGAGGTCGTTGTCGATCGTCTTCGGCACGCCGACGACGTGCACGCCGCTGTCCGCGAGCTTGGTCGCGACGCCGAGGGTGTCCTCGCCGCCGATCGCGACCAGAGCGTCGACCCCGAGCGCGTGCAGGTTCTCGACGATGCGGCCGACGCCGCCGTCGACCTTGAAGGGGTTGGTGCGCGACGAGCCGAGGATCGTCCCGCCGCGCGGCAGGATGCCACGCACCTCGGCGATGCCGAGCGGCATCGTCGCGTTCTCGAGCGGGCCGCGCCAGCCGTCGCGGAAGCCGACGAAGTCGTGGCCGTAGACGCCGGCGCCCTTGCGCACCACGGCCCTGATCACCGCGTTCAGGCCAGGGCAGTCGCCGCCTCCGGTCAGCACTCCGATCCTCACCGCTGTTCCGCCTCCCCGGCCTTCACTGTTCCGCCACCCCGGCCTTCACTGTTCCGCCACCCCGGCCTTCACTGTTGTCGTCGCGATCCGGCAGATCCTTGCGTATCGCTCTTGCCTTCGGCTTCCAGCTTCGTCTCACTATGCATGGCGTTCCAGCGGGCGAGGTTGTGCCGGGCGTCGGCGAGCGCGTCGTGCTGGTCGGGCGGCGCCGCGGGCAACGGCGGGCTGCCGGCGTCCTCCCAGCGCTGCCGAAGCTCGTGGGTGAACCGCGGGATGTCCCGCGGCAAGGCTCGCATGTCGCCCCACAGTTGGCACAGGACGACGTGGTCGTACGCGGCCATCCAGGCCCACAACTCGATCGGCGCCCCCGGCGCGCGCAGGAACGCCACGAGGTCCTCGCGGAGGCGCTCGCGTGAGCGCCAGACCGGGTCGCCCGGCGAAGGCAGCTTGTCCAGCACGTTGCGGCGCACCCACTCGCCGGCGCGGGCCGGGTCGAACTCGGTCGAGATCGCGTAGAACTCGCGGCCGGTCTCGTCGACGACGCCGATCGAGACGAGGTCGATCGTGGCGCCGTCCTCGATGAACTCGCAGTCGTAGAAGAACCGCACGCGTCGCCGCGGCCTACGACGCGCGGCTGTCGGGCAGCCGGTCCGCCGCCTCGGCCGCCTGCGCGGCATCAGCGGCCTGCGCGATTCCGGTCTCCCGCTCGCGGGCGCCGAAACCGGTGTCCAGACCCTTGGCTTTCTTGACCTCCGCCGCATAGCGGTCGACGTAGTCGCGGCCGGACAGCTGCATCAGCTCGTACATGATCTCGTCGGTGATCGACCGCTCCACGAACCGGTCGCCGGCCATCCCCTCGTAGCGGGAGAAGTCCAGCGGCTTGCCGATCTGCACGCCCGGGCGCGGCCGCAGCCGCGGGAGGAGCCGGCCGGCGGGTTGGATGACGTCGGTGTTGACCATCACGCACGGGACGACGACCGCCCCGGACTCGAGCGCCAAACGCGCCACCCCGGTCTTGCCGCGGTAGAGCCGCCCGTCCGGCGAGCGGGTGCCCTCGGGATAGATGCCGAGCAGGTTGTTCTGCCCGGCGCGCAGCACTCGCACCCCGGTGTCGAGCGCCGCCTGCGAGGCGCCCTTGTCCGACCGGTCGATCGGCACCTGGCCCACGCCGGAGAAGAACAGCCGGGAGACGAGCCCTTTCAGACCGGGGGTGGTGAAGTACTCGGACTTGGCCAGGAACGTCACCTTGCGCGGCATCAGCAGCGGCAGGAAGAACGAGTCGCAGAACGACAGGTGGTTGCTGGCGAGGATCGCCGGCCGGTCGTCGGGGATGTTCTCACGCCCCTCGATCCAGGGGTGCCAGATCAGCCGGAGCAGGGGGCCGAGGAAGACGAACTTGGCGAGCCAGAAACCCACCGCCGTCACCCCCGCTGGTCGCGGGCCCTCGTCGGGTCCGAACCTCAAAGACTAATGCGCAGGTGGCAGCGGCCACCAGGTATCCCGCGCCCGCCTCGTCCCCTCCGAAGTTCTCCTCGCTTCGTCGTGCCGGCGGCCGAGGAGGCGAGGACAAGTCGCGAGGAAACAACTGAACGGCGGGCGGCGTTGGCAGGCACAATGGGGCGACCGCGGCGTGTCGCCGCGCAACGAGAGTGCGGCAACGAGAGCGCGGAGGTCGCGGTGGCAATCCCGGCGGACATCGAGCCGTTCGCCGCCGACGGCGGTCCGGTCGGCGTCGTCGTCAGCCACGGCTTCACCGGGACCCCGGCGACGATGCGCCCCTGGGCCGAGCACCTCGCCGCGGCCGGCTACACCGTGCGGCTGCCCCTGCTAGCCGGGCACGGCGCCACCTGGCGCGAGACCAACGCGAGCCGTTGGCCCGACTGGTACGCCGTGATCGAGGCTGCATACCGCGAGGTCCGGTCGCGGTGCGAGACGGTCTTCGCGGCCGGCCTGTCGATGGGCGGCACGCTCGTCACCCGGTTGGCCGAAGAGCACCCGGGCGAGATCGCCGGACTCGTGCTGGTCAACCCCGCCTACGCCACCCGCCGCCTTGACGCCCGGCTCGCCCCGTACATCTCCTGGGCGGTGCGTTCGCGGCCGTCGATCGGCGGGGACATCAAGAAGCCGGGCGTCGTCGAGCCGGCCAACGACCGGACGCCGGTCGCCGCGTTCGCCTCGTTGCAGAAGCTGTGGAAGGTCACGCTCGCCGAGTTGCCGTCGGTGCGGGCGCCGATCCTGCTGTACCGCTCGCGGGAAGATCACGTCGTGGACGACCTGTCGGCCCAGTTGCTCAAGGGCGGCGCCGTCAACACCACGGTGCGCGAGGTCCTGCTCGAGGACAGCTATCACGTCGCGACGCTCGACAACGACGCCCCGACGATCTTCCGCGGCAGCGTCGAGTTCATCGACTCGCTCACCGCCGCGCCCACCCGGGGCGAGCTGTGAACCGCCGCGACGTGCCGGAGGGCGGCCGGCTGGACAACGGCCTGCGGGCACCGGCCTATGTCGCGCTGACGGAGGTCGCGGCCGAGGTGGGCCACGACCTGCTCGCCGCCCTGGGCCGCGCGCGGATCGCCGCCTATCTGATCCCCGCGGCCGCGGCCGACCGGCGGCGGCTTTACGTCTCGGCCGACGAGCGGGTGGACGCGCGCACGATCGTCGCGGCGGCGATCCGCGGCCTCGGCGCGACAGGAGATGCGACAGTCCATCCGGCAGGCGACTCGGCTGGGCTGTCGGCGGCCGACCCGTTGGCCGGCATCGACACCGCCCGCGCGTTCGACGAGCTGGTCGCGGACTGGCACGTGGACACGGTGGCCGCCGTGCGCGACGCCGAGCGTGAGCTCAGCCGCGAGGACGCTGACTGGCGCGGCCGGCTGAACAAGCCCGTCGCGAGCGACGAGGTGTGGCTGGACGAAGACCACTACGTGCCGCCGCCGCCCCCGCCGCTGCCGCGGCTGGCCGGCCCGACGATCATCGCGATGACGGTGCTGGTGTTGTCGATCCTGGTGCTGGGCCTCGGCGGCCAGATCGGCCTCGCGAACGACCTCACCCTCGTTCTCGGCGTCGGCGGGCTGGTGGTCGCGGCCGGGATCCTGTTCAGCCGGGTGCGCGAGCACCACCGCGACGAGGACGACGACGGCGCGGCGATCTAGCCCCGACTCTCATCGATGATCTCGGCTGGACCTTGCGGTATCGGGTGGTCCGGCCGAGATCGTCGCGATGTGGGTTGCTGTCCCAGCTCGAGGTCGAGGACGACGGGTGGGAGCTGCGCGCCGGCGTGACCGTCGAGGTCGGCGTGCGCGGCGACGGTGATCCGGGTGTCGACGAAAACCCGGCCACCGACCGGGGTCCGGCCGGCGGCGACCGAGGCCCAGGTGGCGGTGCCCGGCCGGTCGACGCCGCGCACGCTGACGACGGCGGGCGGGGTGTCGGCGGTCAGCCGGGCCAGCGCGTCCTGGAGATGGCGGGCCTGCGCGACCCGCTGCGGCACGGTGCCGAGCAGCGTCGTCGCCGCGACGACCACGTCGCGGCCCGCGACGCGCAGCACGCCGAGCGCCGCGCCGGCCGGGCCGAGCCGAGTGCCGCCCGGCAGGCGCAGGTCCTGGTAATCGAGCTCGTCGACGCCGAGGGCCGAGAGCAGCAGATTGCCGCCGGCCAGGCGTCCGCCGCCGACGACCACCAGGCCGCTGCGCCGGGCGATCGCCGCGCATTTCGAGCGCCACCGCAGCAGGTGCGGCGCGCCGTGGATGCACGCGACGTCGGCGCCGGCGGACTCGATCAGCTGGGCGAAACCCACCCCGCGCTCGTCGACAGCCCGGGCGTCGACGGACAGCAGGCGCATACCGCGATCCTTCCGCACCACCGCTCGCGAGTGTGCCGCCGGGTCGCGCCGGGTGCCGCCGGGTCGCGCCGGGTGCCGCCGGGTCGCGGCTCAGCCGGTGAGGTAGCGCCGAGCGAGGTCGGCCGCGCCGACCATGCCGGCTTCGGGCCCCAGCGACGCCGCGACGACCTTGGCCTCCGGCCGGAATCCGCGTCCGGTGAGCGTGTGCGCGAACTCCGCGCGGGCGGGCCGCAGCAGCAGCTCCCCCGCGGCGGACACGCCGCCGCCGATCACGAACACGGACGGATCGATGATCGCGGCCAGGCTGGCCAGGCCGCGGCCGAGCGAACGGCCCATCGTGGTGCAGATCGATTCGGCGGCCGGGTCGCCCGCGGCGGCCGCAGCCGTGACGACCGTGCCGGTGATCGCCTCCGCCGCGCCGGCGAGTTCGACCATCCGCGCGGCGGCCACCGGCGACTCGGCGGCGAGCTCCTGCGCGTCGCGGGCCAGCGCGTTCCCGCTGGCGTACATCTCCCAGCAGCCGCGGTTGCCGCAGGCGCACCGGCGGCCGTCCGGGACGAGCGTCATGTGCCCGTACTCGCAGGCCATGCCGAACGCGCCACGGTAGACCGAGCCGTCCACGACCAGTCCGCCGCCGATCCCGGTGCCGAGGGTCACGCACACGACGACCGGCTCGCCGCGGCCCGCGCCGAAGCGGTATTCGGCCCACGCGGTGGCGTTCGCGTCGTTCTCGACGATCAGCGGCAGCGCGATGCGCTGGGCGAGCTCGTCGCGCAGCGGCTCGCCGCGCCAGGCGAGGTGCGGGCTGAACAACACGGTTGCGTGGTCGGTCGCGATCCAACCGGCCGCGCCGACGCCGACCGCGCGCACCTCGTGCCGGGCGGCGAGCGCCTCGACCGCTTCGACGATCGCCTCTTCGGTGGCTTTGACGTCGCTGTCCGGGGTGTCGCGATGCTCGACGTCGAGCACCGCGCCCGCCTCGTCGATCACGCCGGCGGCGAGCTTGGTGCCGCCGATGTCGACGCCGATCGCCAGGTTCGTCATGACGGCGTGTCCCTGCGCGCCGTCGATCCGCCGTCCGTCGGCCCGCCGTCCGGCGACCCGCCGTCCCCGGTGAGCCTGATCGGCTGGACGCGCGGTGTCGGCCGCGGGCGCGGGCGGGCGCCGCGCCCGGTCGACGGCGCACCCCCCGGTGACCTAGCGGCGGCGGCCTCGACCAGGGCGGACAGCGCGCCGGCGAGCGCCGCGCCGGCCTCGATCATCCGCTCGGCCAGCTCCGGGTGCTCGCCGCGCAGCACGCTGGCGAGCTGGCACAGCGGGCACCACTGGCACTCCGGCCCGGCGTGCCCGGACGGCGGCGCGGGCGCCGCGCGGCGGGCCCAGTCCTGCACGGCCGCCAGCAGCCGCCGCGCCTCAGCGCCCAGCGCATCGGCCTCCGGACCGCCGGCCTCCGGACCGCCAGTCGACCCGTCGGTCGACCCGTCGGTCGACCCGTCGGCAGGCTGGTCGGTCACGACGGGCCGCCCGCGCCGTTCGGCCGCGGCCGCCGCGGGGGGACCTCTGCCGGCCACCGTCCCGATTCAGGCCGGAACCGCACCTCGAGCCGGCCGTCGGCGCACCGGCCGTCGACGACCTCGCAACGGCGCAGCACGCTCGGCAGCGTCAGCACCCGGCGGTGGCCGCCGACCCGGATCACGACGTCGTCGCCGACCCGCGCCGCCTCGACCTCGGCAGGCGCCACCAGCGGCAACGCCAGGCGCAGCAGGTAGTCCGCGCCGTCGGCTTCCACCACGACCAGCGGCGGGCCCGACGGCGTTGGCGCGGGATCGTCCCCCGGCAGCGCCCCGTACAGCGTGTCGGCCACCTGGCGCAGCGCGCCGGCGCCCACCGGCTCGGCGGCGCGGTAGGGCACCTCGCGCACCGGCAGGCCGGCGAAGGACTCCCGGATGCCGGCGAGCTGCGCCTGCTGCGCCCGCGCCCAGCCCTGGCGCCATTCGTCCGCGCCGGGCGGGAAGACCCGGTTCGCGACGACGAGGTCGACCGCGTAGCCGTAGAGCGCCAGCGCGGTGAACGTGCGCCGCGCCTCGGCGACGACGACCGCCTCCGGCGTCAGCACGAGCCGCACCGAGGTGACCGTCGGGTCGCCGAGCAGCTCCCGCACGCCGGCCAGCTCGTCGTTGAGCCGCAGCAGCGCGTCGAACACCGTGTCCGGCGGCACGACGGCGCCGCGCCCGAACAACGCTGCGACCGGCCGGATGCCGCGGGCCAGCCGCCGCTGCGCCGGGAACACCCGCTGCAGGTACCAGGCCAGCGCCTCCGGCAGCGCCAGCAGCCGCAGCGTCTCGGCGGTTGGCGCGCAGTCGACGACGAGGGCGTCCCAGTCGCCGGTCACCGCGAGCTCGCGCACCGCCAGCAGCGCCAGCACCTCCTCCACCCCGGGCAGCACGGTCAGCTCGTCGGCGGTGATCGGGTCCACGCCGCCACGGGCGAGCAGGTCGATCAGGAAGGACTGCACCTCACGCCACGCCGTCTCGAACCGCGCCTGGGTGTCGAGCTGCAGCGCCCATAGGCTCGGCGCCACCTCGGCCGGCGTGCCGCCGAGCGGCGTGTCCAGCGCGTCGCCGAGTGAGTGCGCGCTGTCGGTGGACAGCAGCAGCGTCTTGCAGCCGCGGTCGGCGAGGCGCAGCGCGGTGGCCGCGGCCGTGGTCGTCTTGCCGACGCCGCCTTTGCCGGTGAACAGGACGATCCGCATCAGACTCGCAGGCCCTCGACCCGCTTCTTCAGCTCCTTCAGCGCGGTGTCCATGACCACCCGTTCGGCCTTGCGTTTGAGCAGGCCGAGCATCGGGATGATCAGGTCGACCGACAGTGAGTACGTGACGTGGGTGCGGCCCGCGCCGTCCGGCCGCAGCGCGTACGAGCCGTGCTGGGCGCGCATCAGCTGCCCCTCGACGAGGTTCCACTCGACGTGCTCGTCGGCCGTCCAGACGTATGCGAGCTCGTACCGGTCGCGGACGATGCCGGCGTCGAGCTGGAACTCGACCCGCTGCGCGCGCCCGTCCGCGCCGATCTCGATCACCTGCGCCTGTTTCACGGATCCGGTCCAGGTCGGGTAGTTCGCGAAGTCGGCGATGACGGCCATGATCTGCGCCGGGTCCGCGTCGATAGTGATCGACTGCGTGGACTCATCCGGCATGGCCGAGAGGCTACCCGCGACGGGTCAGCCGGCCCGGCGCTCGCCGGGCTCAGCAGACGCACCCGCCGGGCTCAGCGAACGAGCCGGGCGGGCTCAGCAGACGAGCCGGGCGGCGCGAGCGGGGTCCAGGGCGTCCCCCACCGACCAGAACGCCTCTTTCGCCCGCCGGCGCGACCGGGCGGTCAGCCGACGGACGAGCCGACCCGGCACTCGTCGGCCGAGCGCCGGGTCCAGCCGGAGGAAGAAGTGGGCGACGACGCCGTCGAGGGCGGGCTCCAGCCACACCTCGGCGCTGCCGCGCAGCCCGCGGCCGCGGTCGCCGGCCACCGCCGGCACGAGCCACCGCACGCCCTTCTCGCCGCGCTGCTCGTCTACGCGCAACTCGAGCTCGGGCCACCAGCGGCGCCAGTTGGCCGGCTGCGCCAGCACGGCGCCGACCACGGGCGGGCGCGCGGCGATCCACGTCGAGTCGACGACATCGATGACCGGCATCCGGCGAGCATGCCAGCACCTCCACCGACTTGTCCTCGCCTGGTCGGGGTGGGACGCCGCCTGGCGAGGACAAGTTGCTACTGACGGGTTACCGTGACCCAGTGCAGGAGCAGCATGTCGCCAGCAACATCAAGTCGCTGAGCCAGTCGAACACCGCGGATTTCGTCTTCGACAACGCTGCCAGCGACCCGCAGCACGTCGCCCTGCGCCGGCGGGTCGGGTCCGGCTGGGCCGACGTCACCGCCGAACAGTTCGCCGACGAGGTGCGAGCGGCCGCGAAGGGCCTGATCGCCGCCGGCATCGAGGCCGGCGACCGCGTGGCGGTCATGAGCAAGACCCGCTACGAGTGGACGCTCGCCGACTTCGCGCTGTTCACCGTCGGCGCGGTGGTCGTGCCGATCTATGAGACCTCCAGCGCCGAGCAGGTCCAATGGATCCTGTCCGACTCCGGCGCCCGCGGGATCTTCGTCGAGACCGACGAGCACGCCGGCATCGTGGAGCAGATCCGCGCCGACGTCCCGGATCTCGAGCAGGTCTGGACGTTCGACGACGGCGCGCTGGAGACGCTGTCGAGCGAGGCCGGCGAGGTGCGCGACGCCGACGTCGACGACCGGCGCGGGTCGGTCGACCTGGACGACCTCGCCTCGATCATCTACACGTCCGGGACCACGGGGCGCCCCAAGGGCTGCGAGCTCACGCACCGGTGCTTCGTCGTCGAGGCCGTCGAGCTGCTCGACCTGCTCGCGGACTTCTTCAACGAGCGAACCTCGACGCTGCTGTTCCTGCCGATCGCGCACGTGTTCGGCCGGGTCATCGAGATCGGCTCGCTGGCGGCCGGGTGCACGCTCGGCCACACCCCGGACGTCAAGAACCTGATGGCCGATCTCGGAGAGTTCAAGCCGACGTTCGTGCTGGCCGTCCCCCGGGTGTTCGAGAAGGTCTACAACTCGGCCAAGCAGAAGGCGCACAACGACAAGAAGGGGCCGATCTTCGACCGTGCCGAAGCGGTCGCGATCGCCTATTCCGAAGCCATCGGCAAGGGCCGGGTCGGGCTGCCGCTGAAGGCCGCGCACGCCGTGTTCGACCGGCTGGTCTACAGCAAGCTGCGGGCGGCGCTGGGCGGCGAGTGCGTCGCGGCGGTGTCAGGTGGCGCCCCGCTGGGTGCGCGGCTCGGGCACTTCTTCCGCGGCATCGGCGTGACGATCTACGAGGGCTACGGCC
The DNA here is from genome assembly GCF_964251945.1 of uncultured Jatrophihabitans sp. GTDB lineage: Bacteria > Actinomycetota > Actinomycetes > Mycobacteriales > Jatrophihabitantaceae > Jatrophihabitans. Next base: position 397,241 of record NZ_CAXULP010000001.1, on the reverse strand, counting down.
TCACCGAGACCACCGCCGGCGTCACGGTGAACCGGCCGAACGCGATCAAGGTCGGCACTGTGGGCCGGCCGGTCGGCGGCACCACGGCGCGGATCGGGGAGGACGGCGAGCTGCTGTTCAAGGCCGCGCACATCTTCCGCGGCTACTGGAAGAACCCGGACGCCACGGCCGACACGCTCGATGCGGACGGCTGGTTCCACACCGGCGACATCGGCGAGATCGACGACGACGGCTTCGTGCGGATCACCGGCCGCAAGAAGGAGCTGATCGTCACCGCCGGCGGCAAGAACGTCGCGCCGGCCGTGCTCGAGGATCGCGCACGCGGCCACTGGCTGGTCAGCCAGTGCCTGGTCGTCGGCGACCAGAAGCCCTACATCGCCGCGCTCGTCACCATCGACCCGGAGTCCTGGCCGACATGGCTGGAGAAGAACGGCCACCCGTCGGACGCGCCGGTCGCCGACTTCGTCGACGACGACGACCTTCGCGCGGAGATCCAGACGGCCGTCGACGACGCGAACAAGTCCGTCAGCAAGGCCGAGTCGATCCGCAAGTTCACGATCCTGCCGGAGGACTGGACCGAGCAGGGCGGCCAGCTGACGCCGTCGATGAAGCTCAAGCGCAACGTGGTGATGAAGGAAGCCGAACAGCAGATCGCCGCGCTCTACGACGGCCCCCGCCCGAAATAGGCACAGCCCGCGGTCGGGCGAAGCCCACGCTGTCGCTCAGCCTGCGGTGAGCATGCCGCGCAGCCGGGCCGCCAGCGTCGACCACTGCCAGTCGCGTTCCACCCAGGCCCGGCCGGCCGCGCCCATCCGCGCGCGGAGCTCGGCGTCGGCGAGCAGCTCGGTCAACCGCGCGGCGATCGCGTCCACGTCCGTCCCGTCCACGAGGTAGCCGGTCTCCCCGTCGCGCACGGCGTCCGGCGCCCCACCGGAGTCGCCGACGACCACCGGCAGCCCGGTCGCCGACGCCTCGAGGAACACGATGCCCAGGCCCTCGACGTCCAGCCCGGCCCGCCGGGTCCGGCAGGGCATCGCGAAGACGTCGCCGGCGGCATAGTGGGTGGGCAGGTCGGCGTGCGGCACGCCGCCGGCCCACACGACCGAGTCCGCGACGCCGACCCGCCGGGCGAGCTCGTCGAGCTCCGCCCGATAGGGGCCGTCCCCGACGAGCAGCAGCGCGACGCCGGGCGCCCGCCGGCGGACGGCCGGCAACGCGCGGATGAGCATGTCCTGGCCCTTGCGCGGCACCAGCCGGGACACGCAGACCACGACCTGCCGGTCGGCCAGCCCGTGCCGGCGTCGCACCGCCGACCCGTCGACGTCCGGCCGAAAAGTCTCGACCTCGACTCCAGGTGTGAGCTGTTGCAGCTTCTCCGGCCTATTGAGGACCATGGCGAGTCGCCTGCGGAAGTACTCCCCGAGGTAGGTGACGACGTCGACGTCGGCGCCGATCCGCCGCAGCGACTGCCGGGCGGCGGGCAACATCGCCCAGCCGGCCTCGTGGCCGTGCGTCGTCGCGACGATCCGCCGCGCGCCGGCCGCGCGTAGCGGCCGTGCCAGCAGGCCGAGCGGCGCGGCGGCGCCGAACCAGACCGAGTCGCAACCGAACTCCGCGAACGCGGCCACCGCCCGGCGTCGGGCGGCCGGGGTGGGCAGCAGCAGGCTGGTCGGGTGCCTCAGCACCGGGAACGGCTGCGCCGCGTCGAAGGCCGCGGCGCCGGCGTGATCGGAGGTGTAGACGACCACCGACCCGCTCGGCTGGCGCAGCGCCAGCTCGTGGACGAACGACTGGATGCCGCCCTGCCGGGGCGGGAAGTCGTTGGTCACGACCAGCGTCCGGCCTGAGGCGGACGCCGGCAGCGATGTCGGGACGGTCATCGCAGCTGCTCGCCGACATAACGCCGCCACTGGGCGGTGAACGCGGCCGCCGACTCCCCCAGCGTCGAGCGCAGCGCGGGGCCGACCGGGTCGTCGTACGGGGCGGACGGCGAGCCGACGAGCCGGTAGAAGCGCACCAGCCCACTCTGCCCCGCGCGGGCGGCGATCAGCCGACAGGCCAACCAGGCCTCCTCGTAGGCCTGGGCGGCGGTCGTCGAGTCGAACGCGGCGTCGCCCGGCAGCGCCTGCGGCGGCCCCGCGCGGCGCACCTGAGCGCGCAGCTCGCTCGCGGCGACCGCCGTCGGCTGGCCGGCGCCTAGGTTGCCGACGTACTCCGCGAAGCCCTCGACCACCCAACGCGGCATGATGTCCGAGGTCGCGACGGCGGCCGCGATGTGCGTCGTCTCGTGCCGCACCACGATCCGCCGGCCGAGCGCGCTGAGCCGGTCGAACTGGGCCGGGTTGACGATCAGCCGCTGACCGCTGACGGCGCCGGTCGTGGTGGACTTGTCGGCCGAGACGGCGAGCGCGGACACCGCGCTCAGGTCGTCGTCGGTCTCCCCCACGTCGGCCGCCAGCTCGGCGTTGGAGGCGGGCACCAGCGCCACCACCCGGCGCGGCCAATCGTCGCCCCAGACTGCGGTGACGGCCGGGACCGCGGCCGCGATGGCGGCAGCTGCCGTCCGCATCAACGGCAGCTGGGCCGGGTGGCCGAGCACGATGGTGTCTCGGGCGCGCACCGCCGCCAACTCGCCGAAATCCCACGGCCCGCGCCAGGAGTCGCCGCCCGCGCTGACGAGGTCGGTGTCGCCGGCGATGCGCGCGCGGCCGCCCTGCTCGACGAAGGTCCAGTACAGATCCTCTTCCGCCGGCCGCGTGTCGTAACCGCGCAGCGCGTAGCGCAGGGTCACCCGCACGATCACCGCCGGCCGGCGGTACTTGGCGCTCGCGGCGCGTTCGGCCTGCCGGTCGTCGGTGCGCAGCGGCGCGACATAAATCCAACTGGCGAATCGCAGCCGGCCGAGATTCGCGATCACGCTGCGCTGGCGGGCGCGGAACGCCGACGACGCCGCGCCTGCCGCGAGGTCGCCGGAGTATGCCGCGGCGTCGTCCCCGCGCACGGCCGCGGCATGGGCCGCTAACAGCGAGCGGATCGCCCCGAGCGACGGCGCGGCGGACGAGCCCGAGGTGCACGCCGCCGCCGCGGTCGAGGCGACCACGGCGGCGACGAGAGCTGCGCCGGCCCGTGCGAGCCGGCGCGACGATCGGCGGGTCAGGTGAGCCGCGTCGCGCCGGCGTAGCTGCTGTTGAACGCGCTCAGCGGGACGACGGACACGTTCTCGCCCTCGGTCGGCGCCGAGACCATCATGCCGTCGCCGATGTAGATCGTGACGTGCCCGATCGGCGAGTAGAAGAAGATCAGGTCGCCGGGCTCGAGGTCGTCGCGCGAGACGTGGTGGCCGTAGTTGTACTGCTCGGCAGCCGAGTGCGGCAGGCTGACGCCGGCGTGCGCCCATGAGGCCATGGTGAGGCCGGAGCAGTCGTAGGAACCCGGACCGGCGGCGCCGAAGACGTACGGCTTGCCAACCTGGTCGAGGGCGAACCGCACAGCACGCCGGGCCGCGCCCGTGCCCGCCGCGGTCACGTGGATCTTCTGGATCTTCGTCTTGCTGACGGCGGGATTCGCCGCCCGCTGATAATCCGCGCGCTGCGCCGAGTTCAGGGTGGCGAGCAGCACGCGGTACTTGTCCAGTTGCTTCTCGACCGACTTGCGTTTGGCGCCGAGAGCGTCGCGCTGGCGGCGCGCGTCGGACAGGGCGTGCTTTGCGCGGGTGGCCGATCGGGTAGCCGTGTTGCGCGCGCTGGTGACCTGGCTGACGAGCTGCGCGGTGTGGTCGGTGACCATGTTCAGCGTGTTCAGCCGGTCGACGTAGTTCGTGCCGCTCTGGCTGTCGAACAGCGCGCCGGCGGCGCCGAACGACTGGTCCTCGTACTGCGCCTGGATGATCTGCACAAACTCGGTTCGCGTGCTGAGGTAGCGCCGGCCGGCGGCGGCGGCGGCGCTCTGCGCGGCCTTCGCGGCCTTGTCGAGTCGGGTGACGGCGACCTGGGCCTGGTTGTACTTCTCGACCAGTTGGGTGTTGCGCAGCGCGAGCGTGCCCAGCTGTTTCTGCACCGAGTCGACAGTGGGCTTGGTCTTGTGGTGATCGGGCGTGGCAAAGGCCAGGCCGGGCGCCACGGCCAGCGCGCCGACCACGGCGACGACAGCGAGCAGCGGACGCAGAGAACGCGTGAGACGGTTCGCCACTGTTGGCGGAACTCCTTCTTCCTCCCCGCCTACCGAGTTAGCTGACGGGTTCGGGCAGGAAGTTGCCCTACGGCGTGGTCTACCGCGATCCGGCAAAGCGGCAAACGCACGCTGATTCACCCCAGGGGAAAGTGGGTCCCCGGCTCGCGTCGCGACCTCCGCGCTGGTGCGCGACGGCCGACTGACGAGTGCGATTCGGCGGGACTATCCGGTGACGACCTAGGTGGACGTCAGGCAGCCGGAAAGTCTCGGAAAGATTACGGGCGCCGCCCCAAGCTGTGCAACGCGCCCCCCCGAATTGGGTGGAGAACAGCACGAAACCGACGAGATCTACGTCACGCGATGCCGCGCGACGCCGAACCAGCCGAACCCGGTGAACCCGGCGAAATCCCGCCCGGCCCCAGGTCGGCGCTGAAATCGGCGCTGAAATCGGCGCTGAAATCTGCTTCGCGAGTCCCGTCGGTCTCCGCTCCGGCGAGCGGGCGCACCAGACGCAGCGGAGGCACGAGCCCGGCTTCAGCCAGCAAGACGATGGCAGCCTGCTCGGCCGCGTCGAGTTCGACGACGGCAGCTGTTGACGCGGGCGGGTTCAGCGGTGGCGCGTCCAGCAGCACGCGCACGACGCATTCGCCGCAGGCGATGTCCCGGGCGACACAGCTTGCGCAGTCGATGAGCATCCGCACACCTCGCTTCCCGGCCGGCGCCGTGCCGACTCGGATCACGACGCTAAGGACGCCGTCTGACAGTAATGATCGATCCGCTGTTCAGCGCGCCGCGGGGTCGGCCGGGGTCGGCCGGTCGGTCTTCGCTCAAGCCAGCCGCTCGAGCAGCACCGTCGACGCGGCGGTCCAGGCGCCGTCCCGGGCGGTGTCGGTGACCACCTGCCAGTCGCTCGTGACGACGATCAGCGTGCGGCCGGCGGGCTCGGCGGCGACCAGCCGGCGGATGAGGTCGTCGGCGATCTCGTCCGGCGCGCTGAACAGCACGCGCACCCCCCGCGGGGCAGGCGGCTGCGCAGGGGGCCGCGCCGCGCCGTCGAAGACCACCGTGACCTCGGCGCCGGACTGCGCCACCAGCGGGGCGAGCGAGCCGGCCAGGCGGGCGCGCTGGTCGGCGAGGGACAGCTCGCCGTAGCCGGTCTTCGTGACGTTGTAGCCGTCGACGATCAGGTGGGCGTGCGGCAGCGCGAGCAGCCGGTCCAGCTCGGCCGGCGAGCGCACGCCGCGCGCGCCGGCCGCGCCGGCCACGCCGGTCGTCGCCGCGACCGCGTCGGCCGGGCGCAGCGCAGGCGCGGGCAGCGAGAGCTCGCGGCGCAGGCCGCCCGCTGCCTGGACCACCGAGTCGACGAGCAGCCACAGCCGCGCGTCGTCGAGGTCGCGCTCGCTGCGGGCGCCCCGCCGCGCGGTCTCGGCGCTGCGTTCGGCCTCGGCCAGCCGGCCACGCAGCCGGCGCAGCTCGGCCTCGTGCGCCGCGGCCTGTCCGGCGAGCCGCCGCGCGGCGTCGGCCGCCTCGACCACCGCGCCGGCGTGGTCGCGTTCGGCGGCGCGCAGCTCCCGGGTCCGCTCACGCAGCGCGTGCTGCGCCGCGCGCAGCTGGTCCTCGAGCGTCGCGGTCGCCGCGCGCGCCGCCTCGCGCAGCCGCGCCGGCTCGCTCTTCGCACGGGCGCGCAGTTCGACCAGTTCGGCGCGGGCCGTCTCGAGCTCGACACGCGCCACCGCGCCCGCGTCGCGTTCGGCCGCCCACCGCCGGGTGGCCAGCTCGATCGTGTCCTGCCAGCCGTCCGGCCGGGTCAGGTATGCCACCACGACGAGATCCACCGGGTCGGCCGCCGGCGTCGGCCGGCCGTCGCGCACGGCGGCCACCAGATCGGGCGCGGCGTCGGCGAGGGTGCGGGCCACCGCCGCGCGAAACGCCTCGTGGCCGTCGAGCGCGGCGGCCAGCGCCGGGCCGCCGAGCCGCACCCTTTTGGCCGGCGCGAAGCGGGCGATCGCCCGCAGCGCCGGCGGCACCTCGTCGATCGGCAGGCCTGCGACGACCTGGGCGGCGAGTTCGAGCAGCTGGGCCCGCGCGGGCTCGACGAGCATGACGCCGGCGGCCGGCAAGCTGTCGGCTGGCTCGTGGCTGTCGCTGGCGGCCTCGGACACCTGCGCAGGGTACGGCGCGGGGCGGCAGCGGGCGCGTCTGCGCGATTTCGTCGGACCCCCGGCCTAGCTTCGGCGACCATGACGGGAACGGCGATGCCGGCGGCTGCCAGCACAGCGGCTGCCGGCACAGCGATGGGGGCGCCTCAACAGCTCGCCTTCGACGTCGACGAGCTCGGCGAGCCGTTGCGGACGACCACCTTCGTCGTCGTCGACCTCGAGACGACCGGCGGCGCGGCGGCCGGCGGCGACGCGATCACCGAGATCGGCGCGGTGAAGGTCTGCGGCGGCCAGACGCTGGGCGAGTTCCAGACGCTGGTGAACCCCGGCGCGCCGATCAACCCCTATGTCAGCGTGCTCACCGGCATCACCGACGCGATGGTGGCGTCCTGCCCCGGCATCGCCGCCGTGCTGCCGGCGTTCCTGGAATTCGCCCGCGGCAGCGTCCTCGTCGCGCACAACGCGCCGTTCGACGTCGGCTTCCTCAAGGCGGCCTGCACCTCGTTGGCGCTGCCGTGGCCGGGCTTCGGCGTCGTCGACACCGCCGTGCTAGCCCGCCGGGTGCTGACGAAGGACGAGGTCCCCAACTGCAAGCTGGCGACGCTCGCGCCGTTCTTCCACGCGAGCACCGCTCCGAACCACCGCGCGCTGGCCGACGCGCGAGCGACCGTCGACGTGCTGCACGGGCTGATCGCCCGGCTCGGCAACCTCGGCGTGCGCTCGCTGCCCGAGCTGCGCTCGTTCACCACGCAAGTGACCGAGGGGCAGCGTCGCAAGCGGCACCTGGCCGACGGCCTGCCGACCGGGCCGGGTGTCTACATCTTCCGCGACGCGCAGGGCCGCCCGCTCTACATCGGCACCAGCCGCAGCATCCGCGCGCGGGTGCGGCAGTACTTCGTGTCGAGTGAGACCCGCAGCCGGATGGGCGAGATGGTCGGCCTGGCCGAGCGGGTCGACCCGATCGAGTGCGCTCACCCGCTCGAAGCGCAGGTGCGCGAGCTGCGGCTGATCGCCGCGCACAAACCGCGCTACAACCGCCGCTCGAAATTCCCCGAGCGCGCGGTGTGGCTGAAGCTGACGGTCGAGCCGTTCCCGCGGTTGTCTGTCGTCCGCGAGCGCCGCGACGACGGCGGGCGCTACCTCGGCCCGCTGCGCTCACAGCGCCAGGCCGAGGCGGTGCGCGACGCGATCCACGACGCCGTGCCGTTGCGCCAGTGCACCGACCGGCTGTCGTTGCGCAGGGTCGTGCGTGCCGCGTGCGTGCTGGCGGGCATCGGCCGCTGCGCCGCGCCGTGCGAGGGCGGCGTGGATCCGGCGCGCTACGCAGCGTTGGTCTCCCTGGTCGCGACGGCGTGGACGGGCGACATCCGCCCGCTCGTCGAGCCGCTCGAGGCGAAGCTCGCCGCGCTGTCCGCGGCGCAGCGCTACGAGCAGGCCGGCGTCGTGCGCGACCGCATCTCGACCGTCGTCCGCGCCTGCGCGCGCATGCAGCGGCTGGCGGCCCTGCAGGCCGTCGCCGAGCTGGTCGCCGCGCGCCCGGACGGCGAGGGCGGGTGGGAGCTGTCGGTGGTCCGGTCCGGCCGGCTCGCCGCCGCCGGGCATGCGCGGCGCGGCGTGCCGCCCTGGCCGATGGTCGACGCGCTGCGCGCGACGGCCGATGTCGTCGACGCCGCACACGTGCCGCTGGCCGAGGAGACCGAGTGCGTGCTGGCCTGGCTCGAGCAGGACGGCGCCCGCCTGGTGCTCGCCACCGAGCCGTGGGCGATGCCGGCGTACGGCGCCGGCCGGCTGCGCGGCTACCTCGCGCACTCCCGGGACGGGCGGGCGCGCAGTGCCGGAGACCCGCTCGCCGACCGGCGGCGGCTGCCCATGGCGGCGCGGCCGGCCAGACCTAGACTGACCGCGTGATCACCGCGATCGTCATGATTGCCGCCGAGGCCGACCGGATCCCCGAGGTCGCGCAGGCGATCGCCGAGCTGGCCGGCGTGAGCGAGGTCTATTCCGTGGCCGGCGACACCGACCTGATCGCCATCGTCCGGGTGCGCGAGTTCGACGCGATCGCCGACGTCATCGCCGGCCGCATCTCCAAGCTCGCCGGCGTGGTGCACACCGACACGCACATCGCGTTTCGCGCGTACTCCCGGCACGACCTCGAGGCCACCTTCTCGATCGGCGCCGAGTAGGCCGTTATCGACGGTCGAGCTGGGTGAGCCAGGAGTTGTAGGCGGCCCGCGCGTCGTCGTCGTCGTCGAGAGTCTCGCCGGGGTCGGCAGCGCCGGTGTGCGCGGCGAACGTCGCGCCGCGGGCTTGCTCGAGCCAGCCGCGCTCGACCGGCACCCGGTCGACGGTCCGCAACCAGCGCACGACGAGCAAGATCATGATCCCGGCCATGATCGCGTCGCCGCCGAGCCACATCACCGCCCCGCCGGTGCGGGTGTCCGACAACGCGTCCACTCCGAGGGCGGACGGCATGAGCCGTACGGCGTCGGTGCCCTGCATCAGCACGATGCCGGTGATGGTGTCGACGGCCATCGCGACCGCGAGCAGCAGCCAGCGCGCCGGCGAGGCGAGCCGCCAGCGGATCGGCTCGTCGCCGACGATCAGCACGAAGAACTGATAACCGGCGGCGAGGTACACCACGTGCTCGACCTGCCCGGCCCAGGTGGAGCGCATGATGTCGTCCATCAGCCCGGTCAGGTGGCTGCCGACGATCACCGCGGCATAGGTGGCCAGCGCGACCGGCGGCGCGGTCAGCAGGCCGACGACCCGACCTCGGGCGACGCGCAGCAGCCGCTCGCGTCGCGCGGGCGGCGCGGCGGCGACCGCCAGGCCGAGCGGGCGGCCGGCGGCCAGCAACGCCGGCGCGACCATCACGAGCAAAAGGTGGCCGGCCATGTGCGCGGTGAACAGCACCTGGTCGTAGACGGCGATGCTGCCGCAGGTGGCGAACGCGCAGACGCCGAGGCCGAGCAGGAAGGCGACAGTGCGGCCGATCGGCCACCGCTCGCCGGGGCTGCGCAGGGGCACCAGCGCAACGCCGGTCAGATACCCGGCAGCAGCGAGGATCAGCACGGCGATGGCCACGGCGTCCAGCTGCCAGGCGGTGAACAGCCGCGCGCCGGCCAGCGCGCTCGCCGGTGTCGCCCCGGTGCCGCGGGTGAGCGCGTCGGCTGTGCCCATCTGCATGTGGCCCATGCCGCCGCTGGCGAGACGGTGGCCGAGGTTGCGGGCGACCACGACGGCGAGTCCGGCCAGCACCAGCGCGGCGAACGCCCACGCGCCGACCACCAGCCTCGGCAGCCTGCGCGCGCTCACACCGTCGAGTATCGCAAGGCCCGACTGTGCGCGATCGGGCCGGCACTACGTCAGTGGTCACTTGCAGCGGTCAGTGGCACCGAATCGCCGACCACTGACCCGCGCAAGTGACCACTCAGGTGGCGGCTGTGCGGCTTGCGGCGATCCAGCGGCCCAACAGGTCGGCGGCGGCGCCGGAGTCGATCGTCTCGGCCGCGATGCGCAGCCCGCGGGCGAGGGCGTCGTGCAGCCGGCCGGCCGCGAGGCCGTTCCCGGTTCCATCGGCGCCGTTGCCAGTGCCTGCGCCGGCGGCTTCCCGGCGACCGTCGAACGCGGCGATCGCGGCGGCGGCGTTGAGCAGCACGGCGTCGCGAACCCCCGGGCCGCCCCCGGCCAGCACGTCCCGGACGACGGCGGCGTTGAAGGCGCGGTCGCCGCCGCGCAGGGCGGCCGGCTCGACGGGCTCGATGCCCAGCGCGGTCGGGTCGACGGTGGCCGGCTCGACCTCGCCGCCGGCGGCGACCCACGCGCTGGACGTCGTCGTGGTGGTGAGTTCGTCCAGGCCGTCGTCGCCGCGAAAGACGATCGCCGTGTCACCGCGCCCGGCCAGCACCGCCGCCATGACCGGCGCCATCCGCAAATCGGCGCAGCCGACCGCCGCGGCAGTCACCCGGGCCGGGTTGGTGAGCGGGCCGAGGAAGTTGAACGCGGTCGGCACGCCGAGCTCGCGCCGCGGGCCGCCGGCGTGGCGCATGCCGGCGTGGAAGACGGGCGCGAAGCAGAACCCGATCCCGACCTCGTCCACGCTGCGTCGCACGCCGTCCGGCGGCAGGTCGATCGCGACGCCGAGTTCCTCGAGCACGTCGGCGGTCCCGCAGGCAGAGGACGCGGCGCGACCGCCGTGCTTCACCACCCGGCGCCCGGAACCGGCGACGGTCAGCGCGGCCATCGTCGAGATGTTGACGGTGTGCGCGCGATCCGCGCCGGTGCCGACCACGTCCACCGCCGGCCCGTCGACCACCAGGGGGGCGGCGTGCTCGAGCATCGCGCGCACCATGCCGGCAAGTTCGCCGGGCGTCTCGCCCTTCGCCCGCAGCAGCACGGCGAAGGCGGCGAGCTGGGCCGGCGTGGCGTTGCCGGACATGATCTCGTCCATGGCCCACGCGGTGTCGTCGGGCGCCAGCTCGCGGCCGGCCATCAGGTCGGTGAGGACGGCCGGCCAGCTCCGCGCCGGGCCGTTCACCGGGCCGTCACCGGACGACGGGGATGCCGGTGTGCCGGGCGCGCAGCTGCTGCGCCACCACCGACGCGCTCTCCACCGGGTCGATGGGCGTGTGGATGACCGCGTCGGCGAGCGACCAGCTGGCGAGCCAGCCATCCTGCGGCCGGGCGATGAGGACGACGATCGGCGGGCAGTCGTCCAGCTCGAACTTGAACTGCCTGGCCAGGCCCATGCCACCGGTCGGCTGGGCCTCGCCGTCGAGGATCGCGCAGTCGATGTCGCCCTCGTCGAGTTCGCGCTGGACATCGGCCGTGCTCGCGCACTCGATCCAGTCGATCCGGCCGGTGTCGGGGGCCGGCCGGCGGCCGACGGCGGTGCGGATCGTCGCCCGCACCTCGGCCAAATTGCTGTAGACGAGGACGTTCACGCGGTCCGGGACGGTGCTCACGCCGCAAATCGTATCGGCGGCCGATACGGCGTGACCGCGGCCGCCGCGCCGGGGCTTCGCGGGGCCTATGGCGCTTCAGCGGCGCGCCTTCGCAGGGCCCGCGATCTGGCGCTTTCCACAGGTGGCTGACACGACCCACCCCGGCCGCTCTTTTGTCAGTCTGGCAGTACATAATTCCCTCGTGACCTCGACTGCCACGGCGCCCGCCTTCGACTCGAGCAAGGTCCACTCGCTGACCCGCCCGAACATCGTCAGCGTGGGCACCATCGTGTGGCTGTCCAGCGAGCTCATGTTCTTCGCGGGGCTGTTCGCCATGTACTTCACCGTCCGCTCGGTGCACCCGGGCGACTGGCCGATGACGCTGCCCAACGGCGACTCGATCAAACTGAGCCTCGACTACGCGACGCCGTTCACGGTGATCCTGGTCGCGTCCAGCTTCACCTGCCAGTGGGGCGTGTTCGCCGCGGAGAAGGGCGACGTCTTCAAGCTGCGGCGCTGGTTCGTCCTGACCTTTTTCATGGGCCTGATCTTCGTGCTCGGGCAGGCCAACGAATACCGGATGCAGGTCAACGACGGCAACACCATCTCGGCCAGCGGCTACGGCTCGGTCTTCTACCTGACCACCGGCTTCCACGGCTTGCACGTCATCGGCGGTCTCATCGCCTTCATCTTCTTCCTGATCCGCACGACGCTCGGCAAGTTCACCCCGGCGCAGGCGACCGCGGCCATCGTGGTCTCCTACTACTGGCACTTCGTCGACGTGGTGTGGATCGGGCTGTTCGCCGTCATCTACATCATCCGCTGACCGCATCTGTTCCCGACCGAACCGTTGGACTGCTGCGAAGGGGCATCGTGACCGAGGAAACCGACGTCGACGCCGACTACGGGTTCGAACCCGCCGTCTCGGCGACCGGCGCGCCCGCGGCCCAACCGGCCGCGCGGCTGAACCGCGGCGCTGGCGCGTCCTGGGGCAGGCGCCCGCGCCGTTCGGCGGTGCGCCGCAAGCTGAGCGCACTGGCCATCATGGTCGGCGCCCTCGCGGCGATGGGCGGCGCGTACGCGGCGTTCGCGACCTCTTCCGGCGCGCAGGAGTCCTCGACCAGCGCCCAGCAGATCACGGCCGGCCAGCAGCTCTACCAGGTCAGCTGCATCACCTGCCACGGCGCGAACCTGCAGGGCATCAAGAACCAGGGGCCGTCGCTGATCGGCGTCGGCGGCGCGGCTGTCTACTTCCAGGTGTCGACCGGCCGCATGCCGCTCGCCGCCCAGGGGGCCTACGCCGCCCGCAAGGAAGCAAAGTACGACGAGGCGCAGACCGAGCAGCTGGCCGCGTTCGTCGAGAACGTCGGCGGCGGCCCGAAGATCCCGACCGGCGAGCTGCGTGGCGGGTCCGCCACGATCGCGGCGGGCGGCAGCCTGTTCCGGCTCAACTGCGCCTCCTGCCACGGCACCACGGGCAAGGGCGCGCCGCTGTCGGCCGGCAAGATCGCCCCGTCGCTGAATGAGGCGACCGACAAGCAGTTCTACACGGCGATGCTGTCCGGCCCGGAGAGCATGCCGGTCTTCTCCGATCAGGAGATCACCCCAGCGCAGAAGCGGTCGATCATCGCCTATGTCCAGGCGCTGAGGTCTTCCGCCGATCCGGGTGGCGCCGGCGTCGACCGCATCGGCCCGGTGTCCGAGGCCATCGTGATCTGGGCGGGCGGCGTCGGCGTGCTCATGATTGCCATCCTGTGGATCGGGGCGAGGGTCCGATGAGCGAAACCACCCACGGCCAGCAGGTCGCCTCGGCCGACGAGCTTCGGCAGCTGAGCGCCGAGGAGCGGATGGTCGCCGGCGCCGAGGCCGACGGCATCCACATCGTTCACCGGCGCGACCGGTTCCCGGTGCGCGGAACCAAGGCCGAGAAACGCGCCGAACGCGGCGTGGCGCTCGCGTTCGCGATCTCCGCGCTGGCCGGCGTCGGCTTCATCGTCGCCTTCATCGCGATCCCCTACCAGTGGCACCTGCCTGGCACCCCGCAGAACTTCCGCTTCTACACCCCGGCGCTCGGCGGTCTGCTGGCGATCATGCTGGTGTTCCTCGGCGTCGGTCTCGTCCTCTGGGCCAAATGGTTGATGCCCGAAGAAGAGGTGGTCCAGGACCGGCACGACACGCCCACCAGCGAAGAAGACTCGCTGATGACCGAGGCGACGTTCACCGTCGGCCTGCAGGACACCGGGCTGCCACGCCGCGGGCTCATTTTGAAGTCGCTGCTGCTCGCCGGCGGCGCGATGGCGACGGTGCCGCTGGTCGCGCTGGTCGGCGCGATGATCAAGAAGCCCGGCACCCAACTGCTGCACACCTTGTTCACGCCGAACAAGAAGCTGTTCCCCGAGTCCGGCGGCTTGGTGCCGATCGTCTACTCCGATTTCCGGAAGGTGACGCCGGCCGACCTGGCGCCGGGCGGCATCGCCACGGTTTTCCCGGGCGTGCGAGCGGAGAACAGCGACGGCTACAACGGCGTGACCGACGCGTCCTCGCCCACCCTGCTGATCCGGCTGCGGCCGGGCCAGCAGATCAAGTCGCGCAAGGGCCAGAGCACGTTCGGCTGGCCCGAGGTGAATCCCGAGTACGTCGCGTTCTCCAAGATCTGCACGCACGCCGGCTGCCCCGCGTCGCTGTACGAGCAGCAGACGGGCCGCTTGCTGTGCCCATGCCACCAGTCGCAGTTCCAGGTCCTGGAGGACGCCAAGCCGGTATTCGGCCCGGCGTCGCGGAGCCTGCCGAAGCTGCCCATCACAGTGCAGACCGGCGCCGATGGCCGGCAGTACTTCTATGCTCGATCCGACTACAAGGAAGCCATCGGACCAGGCTTCTGGGAGCGGCCATGACTCTGCACCCCGTCGCCGCCCTCCACTCCGCACCTGCACCCCAATCAGGCGCATGGAAAGAGCCGCGCCTGCTCGGGGACCCCGCAGTTCCTCGGGCCGCGGACGGCCCTGCGATGCTCGTGAAGGGTGGCTCCTCATGACCGATACCGAGGTGCGGCGTTACGACAAGCCGCGCACCCCGCAGGGCAAGGCCGCGAAATGGGCCGACGACCGCCTGAACATGGGCGGCCCGATCCGCAAGCAGCTGAACAAGGTCTTCCCGGACCACTGGTCGTTCATGATGGGCGAGATCGCGCTCTACTCGTTCATCATCCTGTTGCTCACCGGCACCTACCTGACCTTCTTCTACGACCCGTCGCAGGCGGACGTCGTCTACCACGGCCGGTACATCCCGATGGACGGCGTGACGATGTCGCGGGCCTATGCGTCCACGTTGGACATCAGCTTCGACGTGCGCGGCGGCCTGGTCATCCGCCAGATCCACCACTGGGCGGCGCTGCTGTTCCTCGCGGCGATGCTGATCCACATGTTCCGGGTGTTCTTCACCGGCGCGTTCCGTAAGCCGCGCGAGTTGAACTGGCTGATCGGCCTCGGCTTGGTCGGCTTGGGCATCATCGAGGGCTTCGCCGGCTACTCGCTGCCTGACGACCTGCTCTCTGGCACCGGCCTGCGGATCGCGGACGCGATCATGCTGAGCATCCCGGTCATCGGCACCTGGGTGTCCTTCCTGATCTTCGGCGGGCCATTCCCGGGCCACGTGATCATCGGCCGGTTCTACATCGCCCACGTGCTGCTGATCCCGGCGATCCTGGCGGCGTTGATCGGCGCCCACCTGGCGCTCGTCGTGCGGCAGAAACACACCCAGTTCCCGGGCCCTGGCCGCACCGAGGACACCGTCACCGGCGAGCGCGTCTTCCCGCTTTACGCCGCGAAGGCCGGCGGTTTCTTCTTCCTGGTGTTCGGCGTCTGCGCCTTGCTCGGCGGCCTCGCGCAGATCAACCCGGTGTGGCTGTTCGGTCCGTACAACCCGGCGCAGGTGTCCTCAGGCTCCCAGCCGGACTGGTACATGATGTTCCTCGACGGATCGACACGACTATTCCCGTCGTGGGAGATCCGGGTCTTCCACCATACGATCCCGGCGCTCTTCTGGCCGACGGTCGTGCTCCCCGGCATCCTGTTCACCCTCGCCGGCGCCTATCCGTTTCTCGAGGCGAAGCTGACGAAGGACAGGTCCAAACACCACCTGCTCCAACGACCCCGCGACGTCCCGGTGCGCACCTCACTGGGGTGCATGGCGATCGCGTTCTACATCGTGCTGCTGCTGTCCGGCGGCAACGACATCATCGCCAAGGCGTTCGACATCTCGCTGAACGCCATGACGTGGGGCGGCCGGATCGCGCTGTTCACCGTCCCGCCGCTGGCCTACCTCGTCGCCTACCGGGTCTGCCTGGGACTGCAACGGCACGACCGTGAAGTGCTCGAGCACGGCATCGAGACGGGCATCATCAAGGCGATGCCGAACGGCGAGTACATCGAGGTGCACCAGCCACTCGGCCCGACCGACGAGCACGGCCACGGCGTGCTGTCCTACGCCGGCACCCCGGTGCCCAAGCGGATGAATCAGCTCGGCGCATCCTCGCCGCTCAGGCACGTGCGCGGGTTCTTCTACCCCGTGCAGGAGAAGCCGGAAATCCAGGCGGCCCTCGACGAGCACGAGCGCGAGGAGCACCGCCGCGAGGTCGAGAAGACCGAAGAACAGCGCCAGCTGACCGACTGATCACCGATCAACTGATCACCGATCAACTGATCACCGATCAACTGATCGACGGGCTCATCGGCAGCGCCCCTGACCGCCGTAGTCAGGGGCGCTGTCGCGTCACCGTCGTGCCGTGTGCGCCATGACGACCCCTGAGCATGACCCCGGCGACGGGCCACGGGGTCGCCGGGGAGGAGGGACCGTGCTGCGGGTGCTGGTCGACGCCGACAACGTCCAGCCGCGACGGGTGCAGCCGGTGCTGGACCTGCTGGTCGAGGCAGGCGCGCCGGCGCAGATCACCGCGAGCGGCCGGCGCAGCGCGCTCGACCGGCTTAGCTGGCCGGCTGGCGCGCAGCTGCTGGCCCACGCCGGCTGGCAGCAGGCCGATCTCGCGCTGGCTGCCGCCTACTCCCCCGGCGACCAGCCGTTGCTGCTGATCACCGGCGACGGCGACTTCGGGCTGCTCGCCGCGCGGCATCCCGGCCCGGTCCTGATCGTCAGCGGCGCGCCGAGCGGCCGCCTGCGCGACGGCAACACCGTCGTCGACCCCGCCGCCGACGGGTTGGCGCCGATCAGGAACTGGCTCGCGCACGTCGGGTAACGCCCCCATCCCGCCTTGGCCCCGCTGCGGCGTTCACCGCAGCGTGCCGGACCGCGCCGCGGCCAAGACCTTCGAGCCGCGGCCGCCGAACCGGCGGTCGCGCGGTGGCTCAGGTGTGCGTGAACGAGCCGTAGGTGGCCGTCGTCGGGTCCCAGATTGGCTGGTAGTCGACGCCTTCCTGCTCGTCGATCGCGGCGACCGTCTTGCCGGGCGAGAGATAGATGCCGACGTGGTAAACGTCGCCCTGCTCGTCGTGATAAAAGACGAGGTCGCCCGGCACCGCACGCGACGCGGGGATCAGCCGCGCCGCGAAGGCCTGGTTCTCGGACACCCGCGGCGGCGTAAAACCGAACTTCGTGTAGCTGTACACGACCAGCCCGGAGCAGTCGAACTTCTTCGGGCCGGTGGCGCCCCACACGTAGGGCTGCCCGATGTGCTTCTTGGCCTCGGCGACAACCTTGGCGTTGAGCTTCGGCGTCGCGACCGGCCCGGCGCCCGCTCGGCCGCGGTTGTCGAAGGCCTTGCAGCCGAGGAAGGAGTTGCCCGAGCCGATGCCGATGTTCACCGCCCACACGCACGCGATGTGCGTGCCGACAGCCGTGCGCACCAAGATGTTGAACGCCGACTTGGTGCCGGCGTTCGCGGGGCGCGGGCTCGGCCAGCGTTTGCGCGGGTCGGCATGCCGCGGGTAGGCGCGCGTCGTCGCGGTCACCGCCGCGTGTCCGTCGACATAGACCACGACGCTTTGGTGGCGGTTCACGACGTCCGGGTCGGTCGTCCAGCCGAACAGGTGGAGCGAATGGGGGTTCGCCCAGGATCGGGTGATCGCGCCGACCGGGCGGTGCGCGAGCTTCTGCGCCCGCGTCAGCTTCGTGCCGAGCGGTGTCACCACGCACTTCAGCACCGTCGAATAGCCGGCGCCGACCGACGCCGCGGCGGCGCACACCGTGTGCACGCCGGTGACCGGGACGGTCAGCGCGAAGCCGGGCGTCGCGCCGGTGTGGTACTTCTGCACCACCGCCGCGTTCGGCAGCGAGGTGTGCGTCGACGTGGCGGTGGTGAACCCGTCGACGACCGCAGTGATCTTCAGGTTGGTGGTCAGCGCGTCCGGGTCGGCGCTCCAGCCGGTGAACCGCACGCCACCGGGAACGGCGACGACGGTCTTCGCCGAGCCGAACGGGTCGTGCGGCCCAGGCGGGTTTGCGGTGGCCGAGCCGGCGGTCGCCATCGCGGCAGCGGCCAGGCAGGCTACCCCGGCGGCGACGGCGGCAGCTCTCTGCACGGGCCGAGCCGCGCCGGCGCGCCCGTTTGGCCTGACCGGCCGGGCAGCAGAGGCAGGCAGGGCAGCAGAGGCAGGCCGGGCAGCAGAGGCAGGCCGGGCAGCAGAGGCAGGCAGGGCAGCGCGGATGAGAAAGCGCATCAGGCGGGCGTCCTTCGGTGCGTCGGCATGGCTCGGCCGCACATCGGCGAAAGGACGTGGGCCTACCTGCTGATCGGCGCCGAAACGGCGGACTTTACGCCAAATCCCGACCGAAACTCGCGCTTGCCTAGATCGGCCGTCGGCCGCCGGTGTAGTACTCGAACAGCAGCCCGCCGATCGAGAACATCAAGAAAACGACGCCGACGATCACCAGCCAGATCTGGAAAAAGGCCAAGGCCAGCCCGATGACGGCAGCCGCTGCCGCCAGGGTGACCGGCCAGTAGCTGCCCGGGCTGAAGAACCCGTAGTCGCCAGCCGCCTCCGCGATCTCGGCGTCGCTGCGGTCCTCCGGGCGCGGATCGATGCGCCGCGACACGAACATGAAGAACGAGCCCGGGATGCCCAGCAGGCCGCCGGACAGAATCAGCCCCGCGACGCCGACGACCTCGACGTGGTGCTGCGTGACGTGCGTCCAGATGCCGTAGCCGGCGGCGGCGACCCAGCAGAACAGCGCGACGCCGAGGAACAGCCGAGCCTCGATCTTCACGTCACTCTCCTGTCGGTCGCAGCGACTGGCTGCGCGTGGTCAGCGAGGACTGCAGCGGATAGGTCGTGGTGGCGTACGGCGCCATGCCGGCCGCGGTCAGCGCGCGGGACTGCCGGTTCGGCGCCGTCGGGCCGATCTTCTGCAGCGCCGTCAGGTACTTCTCGAACGTCGGCTCCGACACGACCCGCACCTCGAAGTTCATCTGCGAGTGGTACGTGCCGCAAAGCTCCGCGCACCGGCCGACGAAGCTGCCCTCGTGGGTCGGGGTGATCTCGAACTGGTTGTCGCGCGCAGTCGACGCGGTGCCGTAGGGGATGACGTCGCGCTTGAACAGGAAGTCCGGCACCCAGAAGGAGTGGATGACGTCCTCGGAGTGCTCGACGAAGCGGACCGTGCGGCCCACTGGGATCACCAGGACGGGAACCTCGTTCTGCGAGCCGACCGTGGACAGGTACAGCGCGCCGGACGCGTTGTTCGCGCCGACGGTGGACCCGCAGTTGTACGAGCCGTTGCTCGACGCCTCGTCGCAGGTCTGCTTCGTGACCGTGACGTTGCCCCTGTCCTGGGTGTTGCCGGCGGCGTCCGCGACGTCCTTGGCGTTCGGATACACGGTCGAGTGCTGCTGACCGTCCGCGCCCTGATAGCCGTGGTACTCGAACTGCCAGTTCCACTTGAAGGCGTCGACCTGCACCTGGACGTCGGGGTGCTTGGACAGGTGGTCGACGTTGTCCTCGACGACGACCGTCCGGTAGAACAGGCCGGCGATCACGAGGAACGGGAACGTGAAGCAGATGAGCTCGATCCAGAAGTTGTATTTCGTCTGCCGCGGCAAGTAGTCCTCGGCGCGTTTGCCTGCCCGGTACCGGATGCAGCACCAGAAGATCAGGCCCCACACCACAATGCCGAGGGCGAGGGCGGTGACGCCGGTCCAGGTCCAGAGCACCCGCATCTCGGTGCCCTGCCGGGTGGCGCCGGTGGGCCAGCCGAAGCGCAGGTTCCGCTCCCAGTCGCTCGCGGAGCAGCCGGTCAACAGGACCGCCACGATGCTCAGCAGGACCGCGCCGCGGCCACCCCGAGCCCATCGCTTACGCCGCACTGCAACCGCCTTCCGGACGTAATCCCGAACGCCGCTGAGGGTACTTGACCGCCGCCCAGCTGCCCGGAGCGGGGCACGTCGCCGCGCGCGTCCCCGTGCGGCGCCGCGGCGCCGACCCGCGATACTGGGCACCGTGTGCGGACTGATCGGATTCCTGTCGGCGACCGGATCGGCGGCGCAGGCAGCCCCGGCGATCGACGAGGCCCTCGCCGACATGCGGCACCGCGGCCCGGACGAGGGCGGCGTCTGGCACGACGGCGACGTCGCCATCGGCTTCCGCCGGCTCGCCTTCATCGACATCGACCGCTCGCACCAGCCGCTGCCCTGGCTCGCGGGGCGCTACCAGCTGATCTTCAACGGCGAGATCTACAACTACGTCGAGCTGCGCGAGCGGCTGGCCCGCGATTTCGGCGCGGTGTTCGACACCGAGGGCGACGGCGAGGCGATCGTCGCCGGCTACCACTTCCTCGGCCCGAAGATCGTGCGCGAGTTGCGCGGCATGTTCGCCTTCCTGATCTGGGACTCCCAGGAGCACACGCTGTTCGGCGCCCGGGACTGGTTCGGCATCAAGCCGCTGTTCACCTACGCCGACGAGCGCGGCACGTTCTTCGCGAGCGAGAAGAAGTCCTTGCTCGACGTCGCGCCGGCGGCCGTCCACGCCGATGTCGACACGACCAGCCTGCAGCAGTACCTCACCCTGCAGTACGTCCCGGAGCCCGCGTCGATGCACCGGGCGATCCGCCGGGTCGAGTCCGGCACGTGGTTCGCCATGCGGCCGGGCGAGGCGCTGCGCGCGCACCGCTACTTCCACCCGGACTTCGCCATCCGCGCGGCGCCCGACGAGCAGAAGCTCTACCGCGAGATCGCTGAAGCCCTCGAGGACTCCGTCGCCAAGCACATGCGCGCCGACCCGGACGTCACGGTCGGCTCGTTCCTGTCCGGCGGCATCGACTCGACAGCGATCGCGGCCCTCGCGAAGCGGCACAAGCCCGACCTGATCACGTTCACCACCGGATTCGAGCGGGCGGGTTACAGCGAGATCGACGTCGCCGCCGAGTCGGCCGCCGCCATCGGCGTCGAGCACGTCACGAAAGTGGTCGGCGCCGAGGAGATGATGGAGACGCTGCCGCTGATCATCTGGTACCTCGACGACCCGGTGGCCGACCCGGCGCTGGTGCCGCTGTACTTCGTGGCCCGCGAGGCCCGCACCCGGGTGAAAGCGGTGCTGTCCGGCGAGGGCGCGGACGAGCTGTTCGGCGGATACACCATCTACCGCGAGCCGATCTCGCTGCGCGCCTTCGAGCATCTGCCGAACTCGGTGCGCCGCGGCCTCGGCGCGCTGTCGACGCGCATCCCCGAAGGCCGCCGCGGCAAGGACCTGCTGCGCCGCGGCGCGATCGGCATCGAGGAGCGCTATTACGGCAACGCCCGCATCTTTCGCCCGGACGAGATGCAGTCGTTGTTCCGCGGCTACGACGCCGGCGTCTCCTACACCGACGTCACCCGCGCGCTCTACGAGCGCACCACGCACCTCGACGACTCGACGCGGATGCAGTACGTCGACCTGTTCACCTGGCTGCGCGGCGACATCCTCGTCAAGGCCGACAAGATGACGATGGCCAACTCGCTCGAGCTGCGGGTGCCGTTCCTCGACACCGAGGTCTTCGCGGTCGCGTCCACCATCCCGACAAGCTTGAAGATCACCAAGCAGACCACGAAGCACGCGCTGCGCCAGGCGCTGGCCGACATCGTCCCGCCGCACGTGCTGAACCGGCCCAAGCTGGGCTTCCCGGTGCCGATCCGGCACTGGCTCAAGGACGTCATGTACGAGTGGGCCCGGGCGGTCATCCTCGAGTCGCAGGCTGACGCCTTGCTCGACCGGGACGCCGCGCTGCGGCTGTTGGACGCCCACCGGACCGGCCCGCACGACTACTCGCGCAAGATCTGGACGCTGCTGGTGTTCCTCATCTGGCACGGGATCTTCGTCGAGGAACGGATCCGGCCCGAGGTGCCCGAGCCGGTCTACCCCGTCCGGCAGTGACGCTCAGCTCAAGTAGGGCAGGACGTCCGCGGCGCAGTCGTCGCCGTAGGACTCGGCGAGCCGGCTGCTGAACTCGTCCTTGGCGATCGTGTAGTCCTGCGTGCCGACCGTCTCGAGCACCATCGTCGCGAGCATGCTGCCGACCTGCGCCGCGCGCTCCCAGGACAGTCCCCACTCGCGGCCGGTCAGCAGGCCGGCGCGGAAGGCGTCGCCGACCCCCGTCGGGTCCTGCCGGGCTCGCTCGGCGGCGACCGGCACGTGCACCCGCTCGACGTCGGCGCCGACGATCTCGACGCCCTTGCTGCCGAGCGTCGTGACGCGCACGCCGACGAGGCCGAGCACGTCTGCCTCGGACAGCCCGGTCTTGGACTCGAGCAGGCTCTTCTCGTAGTCGTTGGTGAACAGCAGGTCCGCGCCCTCGACCAGCGCGCGGAGCTGCTCGCCGCTCATCCGGGCGATCTGCTGGGACGGGTCGGCGACGAAGCGGAAGCCCTGCTCGCGGCACTCGGCGCTGTGCTGCACCATCGCGTCGGGGTCATAGGCGCTGATCACGGCCAGGTCGGCCCCGGTGGCGTGCCACGCGTCGGTGATCGAGATGCGCGTCGACTCGGGCATCGCGCCGGCGTAGAAGGAGCCGATCTGGCACATCTGCTCGTCGGTCGTGCAGACGAAGCGGGCTGTGTGCTGGCTGGGCGAGACGTAGACGTGCTCGCAGTTGACCCCGTGCGCGGTGAGGAACTCGCCGTATTCGGCGAAATCGGCGCCGACCGCGCCGAGCAGCACCGGCTCGCCGCCGAGCTGGGCGATGCCGTAGCAGATGTTCGCGCCCACGCCGCCACGCCGGATCACGAGCTCGTCCACCAGGAAGGACAGCGACACCTTGTCCAGCTGGTCGGCGATCAACTGCTCGGAAAAGCTGCCCGGAAAGTGCATGAGGTGATCGGTGGCGATCGACCCGGCGACGAGCACTGGCATGGCGCGCACGCTACCCAACTGGAAGGACAAGCCAACTGGACGGACAGGAAGTTAAGGGGCGGCGCGCGAAGCGCCGCCCCTTAAGACAGACCTTAGGACGGAAGAGAACCGACGGTCAGCCGCAGAAGCTGTTGCCGCACGCGCAGCCGCCGCCGGCGTTCGGGTTGTCGATCGTGAAGCCCTGCTGCTCGATCGTGTCCGTGAAATCGACCGTCGCGCCGCCCAAGTACGGGGCGCTCATCCGGTCGATCACGACCGGCACCTCGTGCAACCGGAGCTCGATGTCGCCGTCGAGGCTGCGCTCGTCGAAGAACAGCTGGTATTGCAGGCCGGAGCAGCCGCCGGGTTGCACGGCGATCCGCAGGCGCAGGTCGTCGCGGCCCTCCTGATCGAGCAGCGTGCGCACCTTGACGGCGGCGTTCGGGGTCAGCGCAAGCTCGGCGCCCGGCGCGTCGACCGGTGTGCTCGTCAACTCGACAGGGGTTTGCGTGCTGGTCATGTCGCTCCCGATGGCTGGCGGTCAGTAGCTCCTGCAACCGGCCGTCTCCGGCGGCTGCTCCCATGGTAACCACCGTGTCGGCCCGGCGGCCGTCGACTCGGTATTCTGCGATGCGTGAAGCTGTCACGTCGGGACAAGTCCGCCAGCGCGGAGACCGAGAGCGCGGGCGTCGCCGTCGACGACGTTCCGGGCGGCAAGGGGCGGCCGACGCCGAAGCGCCGCGAGTCGCAGGGCAAGCGCGGCCCGGTCAGCGCGCCGCGCACCCGCAAGGAGGCGTACGCCCGGCAGAAGCAGCTGGGGCGCCAGCAAAAGACCGCCGCTCGGGCGACGACCGCAAAGCCGCGCAGCGTCGCCGAACAACGGGCTGCGCTCAAGCGCGGCGACCCGTCCGCGCTGCCGCGCCGTGACCAGGGACCAACTCGCAAGTTGGCCCGCGACTACGTCGACTCCAGGCGGTTGTTCAGCAACTACCTGCTCTGGCTGTTCCCGCTCATGGTCGCCAGCGCATTCGTGCGCGGCCTGCAGATCGTGCAGTTTGCCGTGCTGCTCGCCTTCCTCGGCCTGCTCGTCGAGTGGTACATCATCGGCCGGCGTATCCGCGCCCTCGCGATCGAGCGGTTCGGCTCGACGCAGGGCGGCAACATGACGATCGGCTTCTACGCCGGCGGCCGCGCCTACCTGCCACGCAAGTGGCGGATGCCGGCGCCGCAGGTCGCCCGCGGCGACACGATCTGACGTCGGCGTCAGGCGACGGCGCTCAGCTCTCGGCCAGCGACATCGGGCCGTAGACCTTGCGGTCGTCCTCGAAGAGGGTGACCGCAGCCACGCCGGCATCGGCGAGCTCTCGCCATTGCTCGCCGAGCCAGCTTTCCGCGTCGGATTGGTTGCCGTGCGGCGGCGAGACGGGCGCGGAAAGCTCGGCGCCGTCGAGGGACTCCATCCGCCATGTCCAGCTCATCCGGGTCTCCCTGCGCAGCGGTCGCTCGGCGCCGCGGGAACTCGTCGGCGCGCTCGACTAGCAGTATCGCCGCAGCGGCGTCAGCGGCGACACCGATCGGCGTGCTGGGCGTGCTGGGCGTGCTGGGCGTGCTGGGCGTGCTGGGCGTGCTGGGCATACTGGCCGTGCTGGGCATACTGGCCGGATGGGCGAGCCGGTGACCGAAGCGCGCGCGTCGATCGACCAGCTGGCGGCCCGGATCGGCGACGCCGACCTCAGCGCGCGACCGGCGCAGGGCGACCGTGACCCGCGCGACGGCCGGCTCGGCGAGCTCGGCCACTGGCTGTCGGGTTTGCTGACCGGCGAGCCGACGCGGATCCGGCTGCTGCTGCTGGGCGAGCCCTCGGAGGCGGTGCTGCAGGCCGCCGAGTCGGCCGACGTCGCCGTGCATCCGCTGCCGTTGCCCGACGCGCAGCTGTCCACGGCAATTGCTGCGGGCGCGGCGGCCGCCGACGCCGCGGTCGACGCCGGCGTCGACCTCGTGCTGCTCGCGGCGCCGGCCGACGAGCTGCCCGCGGCGGCGACCATCGGCGCGCTGACCGCAGCTGAGCCGGTCGCCCTGCTGCCCCGTGGCGCCGCCGCGGTGGACACCGCGCACTGGATCGCCGGCGCGACCTACCTGCGCGACATCCGCCGACGGATCGTCGGCCTGCGCGAGCGCCCGGACGAGCTGCTCGCCACGCTGGGCAGCCCCACACTGGCCGCGGCGACGGCCGTCGCGCTCGCCGCGGCGGCCCGACGCACGCCGGTGGTCCTTGACGGGCTGTCCGCCGTCGCCGGGGCGCTGCTCGGCGCGCAGTCGCATCCGCGCGCGCGCCGCTGGTGGTTGGTCGCGGACTCCTCTCCCGACCCGGCGCACCGACGCGCGGTCGCCGAGCTGGACGCGACCCCCGTCCTCGATTTCGACACCGCCCGCGGCGACGGCCTCGCGGCGGTGCTGGGCGTGCCGCTCCTGCGGGCCGCGACGCGACTACAGCCAGCGGCGCTGACATGACCGCCACCGGCGAGCCCACCGGCACCGAGCCCACCGGCGGCGGCGACATGACCGCCAGCAGCGAGCCCACCCGAGCCGCCGGCGGCCACAGCGACGACGGACGCCACTCGGACGCGCTCGACACGGTCACCTGGGGAGTGCGGGTCGGGGCGGCGTGGAGCTGGCGGTTGCTGGTGATCGGCGCGGGCCTCTACGTCCTGAGCCGGATCTTCCTGCGGGTCGAGCTCGTCGCCTTCTCCTTCGTCCTCGCGCTCTTCTTCACCGCGGTGCTGCACCCGCTGGAGAGGCTGTTACGCAAGATCCCGGGCCCGCGGTCGGTGTCCTCCGCGCTCGCCCTGCTGATCGGTGTCGCCGTGCTGGTGGGCATCGCGTACTTCGTGACGTGGCAGATCACCACGCACTCCACGCAGCTCGGCGACCAGATCACCAGCCTGGTCGACCGGTTGCGGAACTGGTTGCGCACCGGGCCACTGCATCTGAAGAGCGCCGACCTGGACAAGATCGCCGACAACATCACCAACGCGGTGAAATCGCATCAGAGCCAGCTGATCAGCGGCGCGATCGCCACCGTGCAGACCGTCGTCGAGGCCCTCGGCGCGCTCTTGCTGATCCTGCTGTCGACCTTCTTCCTGCTGCGGGACGGCGAGCAGATCTGGGCATGGACTGTCCGGCTGTTCCCGCGGCGCGCGCACGAGCGGCTCGATGTCGCCGGCCGGGCGGGCTGGCACACGCTCGGCGGCTACATGCGCGGCCAGGTGCTCATCGCGCTGTTCCACGGCGTCTCGGTGACGATCATCCTGTTCATCCTGCAGGTGCCGCTCGCCGCCGCGCTGGGCGTGCTGATCTTCCTCGGCTCGTTCGTCCCGCTGGTCGGCCTAACAGTCACCGGGGCGCTGTGTGTCGCCGTCGCGCTCCTGGAAAACGGCGTCACGGGGGCGCTTGTCGTCGGGATCGCGATCATCGTGCTCGTCCAGCTCGAGGCGCACCTGCTGCAGCCGCTGATCATGAGCCGCAGCGTCGAGGTGCACCCGCTCGCGATCGCGCTGTCGGTGCTGACCGGCACGCTCGTCGCGGGCATCGTGGGTGCCCTGCTGGCCGTGCCGTTCGTCGCATTCGTCAACACGACCATTCACGCGCTGCGGGCGAGCCCGGCCGTGCCGGTCGGCGACTCCGGCTTCCCCGTGCAGCAGAAGACCTCGCCGCGCGGCGAGGCGGAGGACATGGCCCCGCAGCCGGAGAGCGGCTGAGGCGAGACCGGTCGTCAGCGAACGTGCGACTCGACGAACGGCGGCCGCACGACCCGCACCGCGCTGCGCCGGCCGCGCACGTCCAGCGCCAGCTCGTCGCCGTCTTGCACGCCGGCAGCCGAATCGAGCAGCGCCAGGCCGATGCCGACCCGCCGGGTGGGCGAGAACGTGCCGCTGGTGACCTCGCCGACGGCGTCGCCGTCGGCGGACAGCACCGACATGTGCGCGCGCGGAATGCCGCGCTCGAGCGCCTCGATGCCGCGCAGCAGCCGCGCCGGGCCGGCCGCGCGTTCGGCCAGCAACGCATCCCGACCCCAGAACTCCGGCTTCTGCCACCCGACCGCCCACCCGGAGCGCGCCTGCACCGGCGAGATGTCGAGCGAGAGGTCCTGTCCGTGCAGCGGATAGCCCATCTCGGTGCGCAGCGTGTCGCGCGCGCCCAGGCCGGCCGGCAGGCCGCCGAGCGCGCGGACCGCCTCGAGCAGGGCGTCCCAGAGCGCGCCGGCGTCGGCGGCGTGCGGGATGAGCTCGTAGCCGTGCTCGCCGGTGTAGCCGGTGCGGCAGACGCGCACGAATCGGCCGTCCCACTGCGCGTCGGCGTAGGCCATGTAGTCCTGCGCCGCCGGCAGGCCAACCCGGCGCAACACCTCCGACGAGCGGGGGCCCTGCACGGCGAGCACGCCGTAGTCGTGATGCTGGCCGACCACCTCGATGCCGGCCGGCGCCGCGTCGGCGAGGAGCGCGACGACCGCGGCGGTGTTGGCGGCGTTGGGCACCAGGAAGACCTCGTCCCCGCCGACCAGGTAGGCGATCAGATCGTCCACCACGCCGCCACTCTCGGCGCAGCACAGGGTGTACTGGGCCTGGCCCGGCGCGATCCGGGCGAGGTCGTTGGACAGGCACGCGTTCACGAACGCGGCGGCGCCCAGGCCGCGCACCGTCGCCTTGCCCAGGTGCGACACGTCGAACAGGCCGACCGCCTCGCGCACCGCGGCGTGCTCCTTCAGCACCCCGCCGGCGGCGAACTCGATCGGCATCTGCCAGCCGCCGAAATCGGCCAGCTTCGCGCCCAGCGCGAGGTGTCGATCGTGCAGCGGCGAACGCTGCGAATCCGGCGAGACCACCCGGCCAACCTACCGACACGTCGGGTGCCGGGACGTCGGGCCGCCATGGCGCACCCATAGCATCGACGTCCATGCCGCCCCGCTCGCGCTCCGCCGCGCAGACCGCCTCGCGCTCCGCCGCGCAGACCCGATCGAATTCCGCCGCCGGGTCCGCTGCCGTGACAGATCCGGCCGCGCCGCTGCCGGCCGCGCCGCTGCCGAGGGTGACGACGGCCGCGCCCGACGCGTCAGGCCGCGCGGACGCGGTGGTGATCGGCCTGCACCAGTCGGGCGCCGGCGCCACGCTGGCCGCCGGGGCGGGGCCGCTGGCCGACGCTCTCGGCGATCGGTTGGCCGCCGCGCTCGACGCGCTGGACGCCGAGGGGCGTCCGGGCGAGGTGCTCAAGATCCCGACGTTGGGCCTCGCGGATGCGCCGCTGCTCGTCGCGACCGGTCTCGGGCCGGCGCCGGCGGACGGCACGCAGATCGACGCAGAGACCGCGCGCCGCGCGGTCGGCGCGGCGCTGCGCGTGCTGACCGGCCGTCGCCGGGTGCACGTCGCGATCGACGCGCCGGCCGGAGCGCTGGCCGAAGGCGCGTTATTCGGCGCCTACAGCTACCCGGCGTATAAATCCGCGCCGCCGAAGCGGGCGCTGCGCACCGTCACCGTGTCAGCGCCGGCGTCCGCGCGCGCGGACGTGCGCCGCGCGGCGGTGCTCGGCGAAGCGGTCGCGGTCTGCCGCGACCTCGTCAACACCCCGCCGAACGACCTGTTCCCGGAGTCCTTCGCCGCCCGCGCCGCCGCGCTCGCCGGCGCCCGCGACCTGGATGTCGAGGTGCTCGACGAGCGCGCGCTCAAGCGCGGCGGCTACGGCGGCGTGCGCGGCGTCGGCCAGGGCAGCAGCCGGCCGCCGCGACTGGTGCGGATCAGCTACCGGCCGAAGCGGGCGCGCGGCCATCTCGCTTTCGTCGGCAAAGGCGTCACCTTCGACTCCGGCGGACTCAACCTCAAGCCGGGGTCGAGCATGCTGTGGATGAAGTCGGACATGGGCGGCGCGGCGGCAGCCATCTGCGCGGTCGTCGCGCTCGCCGAGTTGCGGGTGCCGGTCGCGGTGACGGTGACGACGCCGATGGTCGAGAACCTGCCGTCGGCGACGTCCTACCGCCCGTCGGACATCCTCACGCTGAAGAACGGGACGACGGTCGAGGTGGGCAACACCGACGCCGAGGGCCGGCTCATCCTCGCCGACGCGATCACCCGGGCTGCCGAGGACGAGCCGGACCGGCTGATCGAGCTGTCCACGCTCACCGGCGCCCAGGTCGTCGCGCTCGGCGATCGCGTCATCGGGGCGATGGGCTCTGACGGTTGGCGCGACGAGGTCGTCGCCGCGGCCAACGCCGCCGGCGAGGCCGCCTGGGCGATGCCCCTGCCGGCGGAGCTGCGCGCCGGGCTCGACTCCCCCGTCGCCGATCTCGTCAACGTGGCCACCGAGGGCGGCGCGGGCATGCTCGTCGCCGGCCACTTCCTCGCCTCGTTCGTGCCCGACGGCCTACCGTGGGCGCACCTGGACATCGCCGGGCCGTCGTACAACAACGGCAGCCCGCGCGACTACACGCCCAAGGGCGGCACCGGCGCGGGCGTGCGCACGCTGGTGTCCGCGGCGGAGCGGTTCGCCGGACGCTGAGCGCAGCGCCCACCCGGCCGGCCCGACTGCCGACCCGGCTGCCGTCAGTCCTTGTGCCGGGCCGACCACTCCCGCATCCGGGCGGGATACCCGACCTTCACCGCGTCGTAGAGCGGGATCGCGTGCTTCTTGGCGAACGACGCGGCCTGCTGCTCCCCGCCGATCCGCCGGCGGGTCCACTCGCCGGTCGGGGCCACCAGCACCACCGTCGCGTCAGTGACGGTCGTGCGCGGCTCGAGGTAGGCCTCGACCCCGGGCCGGCTCTGCGCGAACTCGGCGAGGTGCGCGAGGTCGGCCGACCCGGCGGTGCGCAGCGTTCCTGGTCGGGCCCGGCGCCGCAGACCCCCCCGCCAGAGAAGTAGTCGCACCCGGACAGCGTGCCCGACCCGCCTGAGGGCGGGCCATGGGTGCACCGCGTGTCGCGCGCAGTGCCAAGATGGACGTCGGCGCGCGAAGCCGAGCAGAAAGCAGGAGCAACTGTGGCAGACCACCAGTCCGACATCGTCATCCTCGGTGGCGGCAGCGGCGGTTATGCCGCGGCGCTGCGCGCGGCCGAACTCGGCAAGTCCGTGGTGCTGATCGAGAAGGACAAGGTCGGCGGCACCTGCCTGCATCGCGGCTGCATCCCCACCAAGGCCCTGCTGCACGCCGGCGAGATCGCCGACGGCGCGCGGGAGAGCGCGAACTTCGGCGTCAACGCCACCTTCGAGGGCGTCGACATGGCCGGCGTCCACAAGTACAAGGACGGCGTGATCAGCAAGAACTGGAAGGGTCTCACCGGGCTCATCAAGAGCCGCGGCATCGAGATCGTCGAGGGCGAGGGCAAGCTGGTCGCCCCGACGACCGTGCAGGTCGGCGACCAGAGCTACACCGGCGCCAGCGTCGTCCTCGCGACCGGTTCCTACGCCCGCACCCTTCCCGGCCTCGACCTGGACGGCAACCGGGTCATCACCAGCGACCACGCCCTGCAACTGGACCACGTCCCGGAGTCCGCGATCGTGCTTGGCGGCGGCGTCATCGGCTGCGAATTCGCGTCGGCGTGGACGTCTTTCGGCACCAAGGTCACCATCGTCGAAGCCTTGCCGCATCTCGTGGCGCTCGAAGACGAAGCCAACTCCAAGCTGCTCGAGCGGGCCTTTCGGCGGCGCAAGATCGATTTCAAGCTCGGCACCCGATTCCAGAAGGTCGAGCACACCGACAACGGCGTGCGGGTCCACCTCGAGGGCGCCGACCCGATCGAGGCCGAGCTGCTGCTCGTCGCGGTCGGCCGCGGCCCGACATCGGCCGATCTCGGCTACGCGGAACAGGGCATCGCGATGGAGCGCGGCTTCGTGCTCACCGACGAGTACTGCCGCACGAACGTCGACGGCGTCTATGCCGTCGGCGATCTCATCCCCACCCTGCAGCTCGCGCACGTCGGCTTCGCCGAGGGCATCCTGGTGGCCGAGCACATCGCCGGGTTGCCGGTCGTGCCGATCGACTACGCCGGCGTCCCGCGCATCACCTACAGCCAGCCCGAGGTCGCGTCGGTCGGCCTGACCGAGGCGGACGCGGCACAGAAGTACGGCGCGGACGCGATCAAGACCGTCACCTACGACCTGTCCGGCAACGGCCGCAGCGCGATCTTGAACGCCAAGGGCGCCGTGAAGCTGATCGCCCAGAAGGACGGCCCGGTGGTCGGCGTGCACATCGTCGGCGACCGGGTCGGGGAGCTGATCGCTGAGGCGCAGCTCATCTACAACTGGGAGGCGCTGCCGAGCGAGGTCGCCCAGCTGATCCACCCGCACCCCACGCAGTCCGAGGCGATCGGCGAGGCCCACCTGCTGCTCGCCGGCAAGCCGCTGCACGTGCACGACTGACCTGCCGCATCCCACCTTCCGCCCGTCCCCGCACGAGGAGCTGCCCGCGATGCCGACGTCCGTGACCATGCCACGCTTGGGAGAGAGCGTCACCGAGGGCACCGTGACCCGCTGGCTGAAGGCCGAGGGCGAGCACGTCGACGCCGACGAGCCGCTGCTCGAGGTCTCCACCGACAAGGTCGACACCGAGGTGCCGTCGCCTGCCTCCGGCACGCTGCTGTCGATCAAGGTGCAGGAGGACGAGACGGTCGAGATTGGCGTCGAGCTGGCGGTCATCGGCGCCGCCGGCGACGCTGACAGCAGCGGCGACGACGGCGCAGCCGACGCCGAGCCGGAACCCGAGCCGGCTGCCGCCGAGCAAGAGCCGGAGCCCGCCGCCGCCGCTCCGGAGCCCGAGCCTGAGCCCAAGCCGGCGCCCGCCGTGGCCGCCGCGCCGAAGACCGAGCCCAAGCCGGCGCCCAAGCCGGCGCCCGAGGCCGCTCCAGAACCGGCGCCGGCCGGCCCGAGCGCGTCCGCGTTCGCCGACTACGGCTCGCCTGCCGCGACGCCCGCGCCGAGCGCGGCGCCGGCGGCCAGCCCGGCGGCCAGCGGCCCGTCGGCCAACGGCGCGAGCGCCGAGGACGACGACGAGGTCGCCGGGGCCTACGTCACCCCGCTGGTCCGCAAGCTCGCCAGTGAGCACGGCGTCGACCTGGCGAAGGTGCAGGGCACCGGCGTGGGCGGCCGGATCCGCAAGTCCGATGTGTTGGCCGCGGCCGAGCAGGCGCGCGCCCAGCAGCCGGCGCCCGCCGCCACACCGGCGTCGACGGCCGCCGCGGGCCGAGCGCAGGCCGCGCCGAGCACCACGGCGACCTCGACCAGCGCCCACCTGCGCGGCAAGGTCGAGCCGATGTCGCGCATGCGGCAGGTCATCGCCGCGCGGATGGTCGAGTCGCTGCAGACCTCTGCCCAGCTGACAACCGTCGTCGAGGTGGACGTCACCAAGATCGCCCGACTGCGGAGCGCGGCGAAAGCCGACTTCGAGAAGCGCGAGGGCGTCAAGCTGTCGTTCCTGCCCTTCTTCGCGGTCGCCACCATCGAGGCGTTGAAAGCCCATCCTGTTGTCAACGCCTCGGTCGACGTCGAGGCGAAGACGATCACCTATCACGACGCCGAGCACCTCGGCATCGCGGTCGACACCGAACGCGGGCTGTTGGCGCCGGTGATCCACGACGCCGGCGACCTCAACCTCGGCGGGCTGGCCCGCAAGATCGCCGACCTCGCCGAGCGGACGCGCGCCAACAAGGTGTCGCCCGACGAGCTGGGCGGCGGCACCTTCACCCTGACGAACACCGGCAGCCGCGGCGCGCTGTTCGACACGCCGATCATCAACCAGCCGCAGGTGGGCATCCTCGGCACCGGCGCGGTGGTGAAGCGAGCGGTCGTCGTGCACAGCGAGGAATTCGGCGAGACGGTGGCGATCCGCTCGATGGTCTACCTCGCGCTGTCCTACGACCACCGGATCGTCGACGGCGCGGACGCCGCGCGGTTCCTGGTCACCATCAAGGAGCGGCTGGAGACGGGGGCGTTCGAGAACGCCCTCGGGCTCGGCTGAGCATGCGAGTTGTTCTCGCCGGCGCCTCCGGCCTGATCGGCACGGCGCTGGCGTCGGCGCTGCGCGCGGACGGCGTGGAGGTGTCGACGCTGGTGCGCCGCCCGCCGCAGCGACCGGACGAGGACAGCTGGGATCCCGAACAGGGTCTGGTCGACCCGGACTTCCTGGCCGGCGCGGACGCCGTGGTGTGCCTATCCGGCGTGGGCGTCGGCGACCGGCGGTGGACCGATTCGTACAAGCAGCAGATCCTGTCCAGCCGGGTGAACACCGTCAGCACGCTGGCCCGGTCGCTAGCCGAGCACGGCGGCCCGCGAACGTTGATCTGCGCCTCGGCGGTCGGCTATTACGGCGACACCGGGGACCGAGTTGTCGACGAGCAGGCGCCGCCGGGCGACTCGTTCCTCGCCGAGGTGTGCGTGCGGTGGGAGGCCGCCGCACAGCCGGCCCGCGACGCCGGCGTGCGGGTAGTGCACCTGCGCACCGGGCTGGTGCTGAGCAAGCGGGGCGGTTTGCTCAAGACCCTGCGCCTCGTGGTCAAGGCGGGCATCGGCGGGCGGCTGGGCAGCGGCCAGCAGTACATGCCGTGGATCTCGATCGCGGACGAGGTCGCCGCGATTCAGTTCGCGCTGCGCTCGCAGGTCTCCGGGCCGCTGAACCTGACCGCCCCGACGCCGGCGACGAACCTTGAGCTGACCCGCGCGCTCGGCCGGGTGCTGCGCCGACCCACGGTGTTCGCCGTGCCGGGCTTCGCCGCGCGCCTGGCGCTCGGCGAGTTCGCCGGCGAGGTGCTCGTCGGCCAACGCGCGGTGCCGACGGCGTTGCTGGCCGCCGGCTTCGAGTTCGCCCACACCGACCTGGAGTCCGCGCTGCGCGCGGAATTGGCGTGAGTGGAGCGCAGCAGCCGCTCAATCGGCGCGCTCGTCGGTGATGCGCGGCCCCGCGGCGGTCGCGCTCAGGGCGATCCGCAGGCGCGTCGGGCCGAGGCCTGGCGCGACGCCCCTCGGCGTCCCGCCGCAGGCCAGCCGGGTGGGCGGCAGCGTCGCGACCGCCTCGACGACGGCGCCGCGGGCTGACGCGCGGACCCGTAGCCCGGCGTAGCGGGTTCGCGCGCCGGACAGCGTGCAGCCGGCGGGCACAGTCGTCGTCAAGCGCCGGCGGTCGGCGATGAGCAGGGCACCGGGCTGGTAGACCTGCGCGAGCAGGGCCGGGTCGCGGGTCGCGAACGCCCGCGCGCGGACCGCGTCTAAAGCGCGCAGCGCCGCCACCCAGTCCGCCGGCAGCTCGACCGCGGCCGGGTGCGGCGTCAGAGTGGTCGGCGCCGTCGGAGCGGTCTCGGCAGTCTGGGCGTGCGGGGCAGTCTGGGCGTGCGGGGCAGTCTGGACGGCCAGCGTGGCCGGGCTCTTCGGCGCCGGGCGGCGCTGCGTCCACGCGAGGACGCCGGCGCCGAACACAGCCGCCGCGACGAACGCGCCCAGCAGCCACCGCGGCGCGGGCGCCGAACGACGCGCAGACCGCGGCAACAGCGGGCGGGGGCGCGGCTCGACCTGCCGGGTCGGCGGCGCAAGGCCGCCGCTCGGCAGCAGAGCCGGGCGTTCGAACTCAGGCCGGGCCGCATCGGGCGGCCGCGCAGCATCAGCACGGCGCGCAGCATCGGCACGGCGCGCAGCATCGGCACGGCGCGCCGCATCGGGTGGGCGCGCAGCGTGCCGGGGGCCGAAGCCAGCGGGCAGCCGCGGCGTCGGCCGGTCCTGCCCAGCCGCCAGCTCGACGGCGACCGCCTGCGCCGAGTGCCGCAGATCGAGCGCGAAGTCCACTGCCGAACCGCGCCGCCCAGGATCCACAGACAACGTCCGGCGCAGCACCGCCTGCATCGCCGGCGGCACCTCCGCGGCTGCAAGGCGATCGGGCAGATCGCGGAGATCGGCGCGGGCGGCCAGCGCCAGCGCGGCGTCGGCGTCGGCGTCGCCGGCGTGCCACAGCGCCTGGCCGGTCAGCGCGTGCACCGCCACCGCCGCGAGCATGAAGACGTCGCTCGGCGGGCCAGGCAGCCCGCCGGCGGCGACCACCGGGTCGACGTACCCCGGCGTGGCGCAGACCTCCCGGTCGTCGGCTGCTAGTCGGGCGGCGCCGACGTCGCCGAGCATCGCCACCCCGCCGGCCGTGAACAGGATGTTGCCGGCGCTGACGTCGCCGTGGGTGACGCCCTCGTCGTGCAGGTAGGCGAGCGCCGCGGCGATCGGCGCCAGGGCGGTGATCGTCTCCCCCGGCGTGAGCCGGCCGCGGGCGATCAGCAGCTGCGCCAACGAGCCGCCGTCGGCGAGATCCAGAACGAGCACCGTGGCGCCGTCGCCCGGCAGCGCCGAGTGCAGGCGGATGAGGTTCGGGTGGTCAAGCGCGCCGAGCAGCGCCGCCTCGGTCTGCGCGCGAGCCGCCTCCTGCGCCGAGGGTGTGGGCAGCCGCTTCAACGCGACCGGCTCGCCGCTGGCCGCGATCCGCGCCCGCCACACGTCGCCGGTCGCGCCCGCGCCCAACAACGACTCGACCACGTAACCGCGCAGCCGCCACGATTCGGACACGGCAGCGACGCTAATCGACCGCGCGACGCGAGACCGGAGTTATCCACAGCCCTAAGATCGCCTGTCGTGACAGCTCGAACGCCGACAATCCTGGCGACCTCCGGCGGGTTGATCGCCGGCCGCCGCACCAAGTGGGAACTCGGCCCGCTGACCGAGTACGCCATCGAACTCGCCGGGGTCGACGGCCGCGCGCCGCGGGTCACCTTCGTCGCCACCGCCGTCGGCGACGACGCGGGCACGATCGCGAACTTCTACGCCGCCGCCCAGGTGCGCGGGCTGAGGGCGTCGCACCTCGCGCTGTTCCCGATGCCGAACGTGGCCGATGTGGCCGCCCATCTGCTCGACCAGGACGTCGTGTGGGTGGGCGGTGGCAGCGTCGCCGGCCTGCTGGCCATGTGGCGCCTGCACGAACTCGACACGGCCCTGCGCCAGGCGTGGCGGGCCGGCGTGGTGTTGACCGGGGTGTCGGCTGGCTCGCTGTGCTGGCACGTGGGCGGCACGACCGACTCCTTCGGCCCGGACCTGCGGGCGGTCACCAACGGGCTGGGCTTCGTGCCGTTCGCCAACGGCGTCCACTACGACTCCGAAGCGCAGCGCCGGCCGCTGTTCCAGTCGCTGGTCGCCGACGGCACGCTGCCGGCCGGCTACGCCACCGACGACGGCGTCGGCGTGCTCTACCGCGACGCGACGTTCGTCGAGGCGGTCACCGAGCAGGACGACAAGTCCGCCTACTTTGTCGAGCGCGGCGCCGACGGCACGGCCGTCGAGACGCGGTTGGACACCCGCCGGCTGACCTGACCGCGCCTGGTCATGCTCGGACTTCGGGTTACCGTGAGGCCATGGCCGAACTGCGAGTCGTCCGCGCCGGCGTTGTCGATTACGAGCGCGCGTGGGCACGCCAGCGTGAGATCCACGCCGAGGTCGTGTCCGGCGCGGCGCCGGACACCGTGCTCCTGCTCGAGCACCCGCCCGTTTACACCGCCGGCAAGCGCACCGAAGCCTGGGAACGACCGGTCGACGGCACCGCGGTGGTCGACGTCGACCGTGGCGGCAAGATCACCTGGCACGGCCCCGGCCAACTCGTCGGCTACCCGATCGTGCGGCTGCCCGATCCGATCGACGTCGTCGCCTACGTCCGCCGCATCGAGGACCTGATGACCGGCGTCTGCGCGGACCTCGGCGTCCGGGCCGAGCGGGTGGCCGGCCGCAGCGGCGCCTGGCTTCCCGCCGACGGCAGCGGCCCTGAACGCAAGATCGGCGCGGTCGGCATCCGTGTCGCCCGGGGCGTGACGCTGCACGGCTTCGCGCTGAACTGCGCCCCTGACCTGTCCTGGTTCGATCGGATTGTCCCGTGCGGGATCGCCGACGCCGGCGTCACCTCGCTGACCAAGGAACTCGGCCGCGTCGTGGGAGTCGATGAGGTGCTGCCGCTGGTCGAACGGCGTCTCGAGATCCTCGTGGACACCCCCGTGCCAGCCGACAGCTGAGCGGCGCTTCAACCGGACAAAGTGCCGAAATTGCGTTTAGGGTGATCGAGTCGCCGCGCCGGGGCAGCAATCCGCGCCGCAGCGGCGCGATCCGGGAGGACGACGGCAGATGCAGGGTGGCGCGCTGGCCGAGCTGAAAGCCGCCACAGCCACCGCCCACCGGCAGGTCGAGGACGCTCTCGACCTGCTCGACCCCGGGCTCACCACCGATCGGCTGCGCGCCGTGCTCGCGCGGCTGTACGGCTTCTGGGCGGGCAACGAGGCAGCCGTCGGCCGGTGCCTCGCAGCAGATCCGCGGCTTGCCGCCACCCTGCAATGGGGCCGACGGGCACGCTGCGACGGCCTGCGCGCAGACGTGCGCGCGCTCGGCGGCGACCCGGCCGAGGCGCCGATCGCGCAACCGGCACTGGCGCACGTCGACACCGCAGCCGCGCTCGGCTGGCTGTACGTGGCCGAGGGCTCGACGCTCGGCGGCGCGGTGCTCGCCCGCAAGCTGGGGCCGCTGACGCCTCCGCTGCCGGCGCCGTTGCGCTTCTTCTCGCCCTACCCCGAGGGGCCCGGCCCGATGTGGACGAGTTACCGGTCCATCGTCGAAGAATGGGCCGGCCAGGACGCGCGCCGGATCGGCGAGACGGCGCGCCGGGCGCGGCAGGTGTTCGCCGCGCTCGAGGCCTGGCTGGCGCCACTTCGCCGCGAAGCCGCGGCGTGAACGAGCCGATGAGCGCCCGAGACGACCGCGCATCGGACGACCTCGTCGCGCCAGGCACGCCGATCGACCTCGACAACTGCGCGCGCGAGCCGATCCACATCCCCGGCAGCATCCAGCCGCGCGGCGTCCTGATCGTCCTGCGGGAGCCGGACGAGGTCGTCGTGCAGGTGAGCGCGAACATCGGCGAAGCGCTTGGCGTGCCCGCGGGGCGTGCGCTGGGCGCGCCGCTCGCGAGCGTCGTCGGCGCGTCGGCCGCGGCGCAGATCGAGCGGGCGGCCACCGTGTTCGGCGACCTGCGCGACCGCAATCCGCTCGAGGTCGCGGTGCCGGTAGCGGGCCGCATGGAGAGCTTCGACGCCATCCTGCATCGCGCCGACGGCGGCCTGCTGCTGCTCGAGTTGGAGGTCGCGTCGGGGCCGCGGCCGTTCTCCTTCCCGAACACGTATCTGGCCGTCCGCGGCGCGGTCGCCGAGCTCAACCGGGAAAGCGAG
The DNA here is from genome assembly GCF_964251945.1 of uncultured Jatrophihabitans sp. Lineage (GTDB taxonomy): Bacteria > Actinomycetota > Actinomycetes > Mycobacteriales > Jatrophihabitantaceae > Jatrophihabitans. Next base: position 359,398 of record NZ_CAXULP010000001.1, on the reverse strand, counting down.
CTCGCCGCCCTCTACGACATCACCGCGCGCGCGGTCGCCGAGCTCACCGGGTTCGACCGCGTGATGGTGTATCGCTACGACGCGGACTACAACGGCGAGGTCGTCGCCGAGGCAAAACGCGCTCACCTCAACTCCTTCCTCGGCCTGCACTACCCGGCGTCCGACATCCCGGCGCAGGCACGGGCGTTGTATGAGAAGAACTGGCTGCGCCTGATCGACGACGTCGACTACGTCCCGGTGCCGCTCGTCGCCGCGGGCGGCTCGGCGCCGGACCGACCACTCGACATGACCTATTCGACGCTGCGCAGCGTGTCGCCGATTCACGTCGAGTACCTGCGCAACATGGGCGTCCGGGCGTCGATGTCGATCTCGCTGCTGCGCGACGGCAGGCTGTGGGGGCTGATCGCGTGCCACCACTACGCCGGCCCGCATCTGCCGCCCTACGGGACTCGCGCGGCGGCGGAGTTCCTCGGCTCGGCGATGTCGCTTCGGCTCGTCGACCGCGCGGCTGACGACGAGCTGCGCGACAAGCTCACCGTGCAGGCCGTGCTCACCAGGCTCACCGCGGCGATGTCCGACCAGCACGGCGCGCTGTCCGCGGCTCTGTTGGGCCCGCCCGGGCTGCTGGACCTCGTCCGCGCCGACGGAGCGCTGGTGGTCACCCAAGAGCGCGTCGAGGCCCGCGGCGCGACGCCCTCCCTCGACGTCGCCGGCGAGATCGCGGAATGGGCTCGCACGTCGGGCGAGGGCGTCACCGCCACCGTCTCGCTCGCCCAGACCCTGCCCGATCTCGCCGTCGCGCCCGAGCAGTGCAGCGGAGCGTTGGCGATGACGCTGCCCCACGGCCAGTACGCGATGTGGTTCCGGCGCGAGGCCCGGCAGGCGGTCGACTGGGGCGGCGACCCGCGCAACAAGGCGATCGCCGTGGCCGAGGGCGCCGAGGTGCGGATCAGCCCGCGCAAGTCCTTCGAGCGCTGGCGCGAGGTGGTTCGCGAACGCTGCGAGCCGTGGACGGCCGCTGACATCGACGCCGCGAACGGCCTTCGTCGCAACGTCATCGAGGCCATGTACCAGCACTCGCGCGCCGAGCTGCGGCTGGCCGAGAACCTGCAGCGCAGCCTGCTGCCCGAGCTGCCGCACCTGCGCGGTTGGACGCTGTCGGCGCACTACGAGCCCGCCGAGGGCGGCAATATCGGCGGCGACTGGTACGACGCGTTCCAGTTGCGCGACGGACGGCTCGCGGTGGTGCTGGGCGACGTGGCCGGGCACGGCATATCCGCGGCCGGCACGATGGCCCAGTTGCGCAACGCGCTGCGCAGCTACCTGCTCGACGCGCCGACGCCGCAGGACGCGGTCACGCGGCTCAACGACTTCATGCTCGACCTGCTCCCGTCGGCGTTCGCGACGGCGCTGGTGGCGTGCGTGGACCTCGCCGACGGACGCGTCACCGCGACCCGGGCCGGCCATCTGAATCCGCTGCTGCTGTCGCCGGGCGGCGCGCCGGTCGCGGTGCCGGTCGAGGTGCCGGTCGCCACGTCGCCTCCGTTGGGCGTGGCCGGCGCCGCCTACGTCGCCAGCGAGTTCGAGCTGGCGGAGAACGAGGGCCTGCTGCTCTTCTCCGACGGCCTGATCGAGCGTCGCGACGAGGAGCTCGGCATCGGCGTGCAGCGGCTCGCCGCCCTCGTCGGCCGCCTCGGCACGGCGGACGCGCGGACCATCGGCGAGGCCGTCGGGCCGGGCGGGGTGTCCGACGACGCCACCGTCCTGACGATCCTGCGCGGCGTAGCCTCGGCCCGGTGACAGACAGCGTGACCGCCGCACCGCTCACCGCTGCGCCATCTGCCGCTGCGGACGGCCGCCGCCTGCTGCGCGTCGAGGCGCGCAACACGCAGACGCCGATCGAGCGCAAGCCCGAGTGGATCAAAACCCGGGCGGTGATGGGGCCGGAGTACACCGAGCTCCGCTCGCTGGTGCAGCGCGAGGGCCTGCACACCGTCTGCCAGGCAGCCGGCTGCCCGAACATCTACGAATGCTGGGAGGACCGCGAGGCGACGTTCCTCATCGGCGGCGACCAGTGCACCCGGCGCTGCGACTTCTGCCAGATCGACACCGGCAAGCCGGCCGCGCTGGACCGCGACGAGCCGCGCCGGGTGGCCGCGAGCGTGCAGGCGATGGGGCTGCGCTACGCCACGGTCACCGGCGTCGCCCGCGACGACCTCGCCGACGGCGGCGCCTGGCTCTACGCCGAAACCGTGCGGCAGATCCACGCCGTCAACCCAGGCACCGGAGTCGAGCTGCTCGCCCCCGACTTCAACGCGGTTCGCGAGCAGCTCGGCGAGGTGTTCGCGTCGCGGCCCGAGGTGTTCGCGCACAACGTGGAGACGGTGCCGCGGATCTTCAAACGCATCCGGCCCGGCTTCCGCTACCAGCGCTCGCTCGACGTCATCACCGCGGCCCGAGCTGACCGCCTGGTCACCAAGTCGAACCTGATTCTCGGCATGGGCGAAACCCGCGACGAGGTCAGCGCGGCGCTGCAAGACCTGCACGACGCCGGCTGCGAGATCATCACGATCACCCAATACCTGCGCCCGTCGCCGCGGCACCATCCGGTCGAGCGGTGGGTCAAGCCCGAGGAGTTCGCCGAACTGAGCGAGGAGGCCGAGGAGATCGGTTTCGCCGGCGTCCTCAGCGGGCCGCTCGTGCGCTCTTCCTATCGCGCGGGCCGGCTCTACCAGCAGGCCGTCGCCGCCCGCTGAGCGGTTTTCTGCGGCCTCTCTGCGTGGTCGGCGATCAGTGCGTCAGGGTGCGGAACTCGACCTGGTGGGACCAGATGTGCTGGTGCCGGATGCCGTCGCGCTCGGTGGCCGCCGCGTACTGCATGCCGTGCCCGGCGTAGATCGCGACGTGATAGGCGCGGCCGCCGCTGAGGTAGAACACCAGGTCGCCGGGGCGCGCCTTCGCCCTGGGGATCCGGCGCATGTGCTTGACGTGGCGCTGCGCCTCCGCGTTGTGCGGCAGCCGCCGCACGTGGGCGCGGCGGTAGATGTAGCGGGTGAAGCCCGAGCAGTCGAAGCCGGTCTTCGGCGACGCGCCACCCTCGACGTAGCGCGCCTTGCCGACGTAGGACTTCGCGAGCTTTACGATCCGCTGGCCCGCGCTCAGCCGCGGCTTGGCGTCCGCGGCGGCAGTCAGCGCCGGCGCCGCGCCCACGATCGACACCAGGACGAGGACGAGGGCGAGCAGGGCTCGGCGCAGCAACGGTGAATCTCCTAGCGGCATGGCACCCGGGGGCGCGGGGTGCAGCTGGTGCCTACCCGCCTAGGCGGGCGCCGAATCAGCGGCACTGCTCGGCGCAACTATCCTGGCGCCATGGCCACATCCGCCCGGCGAGGCAAGCCCGCCAAGCTCACCTCCGCGGAGAAGAAGGCGGCGCGGGTCGCGAAGCGCGCGAAGCGGCGCGAGACGTTCAGCAATGTCCGGCAGGCGTTCACGCTGACTCGCCAGCAGGACTCGCGATTCCTGCCGGTGATCATCGCGACAGTGGTCCTGGCGATCGCGGTCGTGTATGCGGTCGTCTTCCTGATCACCGACTCCGTGTACATCCCGATCCCGCTCGCCCTGATTTTCGGACTGGCCGCAGGGATGTTCGTCTTCTCCCGCCGAGCGCAGAAGTCGATGTTCTCCCAAGCCGAAGGGCAGGCCGGGGCCGCCGGGTGGATGCTGCAACAGCAGCTGCGCGGCGACTGGCGGCTGACCCAAGCGGTCGCCGGCACCACCCAGCTCGACGCGGTGCACCGGCTGGTCGGCCGGCCGGGGGTGGTGCTCGTCGGCGAAGGCGCCCCGCACCGGGTGCGCGGCCTGCTGGCGCAGGAGAAGAAGCGCACCGCGCGGGTCGTCGGCGAGACGCCGATCTACGACATCACGGTCGGCACCGGCGAGGGTGACATCCGGCTGTCGCGGCTCAACCGCTACCTGGTGAAGCTCCCGTCGAACCTTTCCAAGGACCAGGTGGCGACGCTCGAGAAGCGCCTCGCCGCGCTGGGCGGCAGCCGGGCGGCCGCGCTGCCCAAGGGGCCCATGCCGCAGGGCGCGAAGATGCGCAACGTCCAGCGGACCGTCCGCCGCCGCTCGTGAGCGGACCGATGACCGCGCCGCAGGCCTACCGCGGCGAGCAGGTCGGTCTGCCGCAGACCGGACCCGGCTCGCTGGCCCCGACCGGCCGGCGGCTCTGGGCGTTCGTGGTCGACGCCATCGCGTCCAGCTTGGTGGCCGCCCTATTCGTCCGCGGCACGGGCGCCGGGTCGTCGCTCGCCCACCGCCTGCCGGGCACCTGGAGCCTGATCCCGTTCGCGCTCGACTACCTGATCGGCGCGATCGTCGCCGGCCGCACCCTCGGCATGTACCTGTTCGGGCTGCGGCTAATCCGCGTCACGCCGAACGTCGCGGTCGATCCGGGCCGCGCGCTGCTGCGCACTTTCCTGCTGTGCCTGTTCGTGCCCGCGCTCGTCTTCGACCGCGACGGACGCGGCCTGCACGACCGGCTGGCCGACACCGCGGTCGTCCGAGCCTGAGCCGCTCGCGCGCGATTAACGTCCACGAAATCGACCGGGTATAGACAGGCTCCGCCAACTGACACCGCGCGTACGGAGGACGGATGTTCACAAGCTCCGAAGAGGTCCTGGCCTACATCAAGAACGAGGGCGTCGAGTTCATCGACATCCGCTTCACCGACCTCCCCGGCGTCCAACAGCACTTCAACGTCCCTGCCTCGAACTTCTCCGAGGACTCGTTCACCGAGGGCCAGATGTTCGACGGCTCGTCGATCCGCGGTTTCGCGTCGATCGACAAGTCCGACCTGAAGCTGATCCCGGACCCGACGACGGCCTACGTCGACCCCTTCCGCGCGGCGAAGACGCTGAACATCAACCACTCGATCTACGAGCCGCGCACCGGCGAGAAGTACGACCGCGACCCGCGCCAGGTCGCCACAAAGGCCGAGGAGTACCTGACCTCCACTGGCATCGCCGACACCGTGTACTTCGGCCCCGAGGCGGAGTTCTACATCTTCGACGAGGTGCGCTACGAGACCGGCATGAACAAGTCCTCGTACTTCATCGACTCCGAAGAGGGCTACTGGAACACCGGGCGGGTCGAAGAGGGCGGCAACCTCGGCTACAAGACCAGCGTCAAGGGCGGCTACTTCCCCGTCACGCCCTACGACCATTTCGCCGACCTGCGCGACGAGATCAGCACCGAGCTGATGGCGGCCGGCCTGGACCTCGAGCGGGCCCACCACGAGGTCGGCACCGGCGGCCAGGCGGAGATCAACTACAAGTTCAACACGCTCACCCACGCCGCCGACGAGATCCTGCTGTTCAAGTACATCGTCAAGAACGTCGCGTGGCGCAACGGCAAGAGCGCGACCTTCATGCCGAAGCCGCTGTTCGGCGACAACGGCTCGGGCATGCACTGCCACCAGTCGCTGTGGAAGGACGGCGAGCCGCTGTTCTACGACGAGCTCGGCTATGCCGGCCTGTCCGACATCGCGCGCTATTACGTGGGCGGGCTGCTCAAGCACGCGCCGTCCGCGCTGGCATTCACCAACCCGACGGTCAACTCCTACCACCGCCTGGTGCCGGGGTACGAGGCGCCGGTGAACCTGGTGTACTCGGCCGGCAACCGCTCCGCCTGCATCCGGGTGCCGATCACCGGCACCAACCCGAAGGCGAAGCGCATCGAATACCGCGTGCCGGACCCATCCTGCAACCCGTATCTCGCGTTCTCGGCGATGCTCATGGCGGGCCTCGACGGCATCAAGAACAAGATCGAGCCGCCGGCGCCGATCGACAAGGACCTCTACGAGCTGCCCCCGGATGAGGCCGCGTCCATCCCGCAGGTGCCAGGCTCGCTGAGCGAGGTGCTCGACTCGCTGGAGGCCGACCACGACTACCTGCTCGAGGGCGGCGTGTTCACCGAGGACCTCATCCAGGCCTGGATCGGTTACAAGCGCACCAACGAGGTCGACCCGGTCCGGCTGCGTCCGCACCCCTACGAGTTCGACCTGTACTACAACATCTAAGCCACTAGGCGCTGGAGGCCCCGGATTCCGGGGCCTCCAGTTGTTCAATGGCGACACGCGGCGAATGAACGGCTTTATGAGTCCGCGTGGTTACGGCAGAAGCGCAAAGGCCGCGACGTGGTTTGGGCGTACGACGGCGAAGTGGCGTCGGTCAACTGTCGCGATGTCTGTGATGTCTAAACGTTCAGCCGCGGTGATGACCGCGGCATCTACCGTGCCCAGGGGTAGGTCGCGGTAACGCGCGACGAGTTCGGCGATGCGCAACCAGTCGCCGGCTGCCACCGGCACGATGGTGAAGGCGCCGCCGGCGAGATCGCCCAAGAACCGGACTTCGGGTTCGGTCCCGAGGCGAGTCGCGAGCAGGTAGACGACCTCGGTGATGACCAGGGTCGGAACGATGAGTGGACCGGGGTGCGTTTCGAGCAGTTCGAGTGCAACCGCGTGGTGGGCGTCGTCGGCGTCGACGTAGGCGTACAGGGGCCCAGCGTCGACGACGATCGCGGCTATCGGGCGACCTCGGCGGCCAGGATCTCCTCGATGCGCTCAGAGACGTCGCTGCGGCCACTGCGCCCAGAACCTGCCGCGCCCAGCCGGCGCCGCGTCGACGAGCCACCTAGGTACGCCTCAAGAGCCTTTCGGCTGATGTCGGCAATCGTTGTTCCCCTGCGCTCAGCCTCATGCCGTAACCGGGCATCAAGTGCATCGGGAATCTTGACCGTGGTCCGCTTCATGTATGCCAGCATACCGACGGGTGCAGGGAGTGCGCAGCGCCGCGACGTTCGCACTGGCCCGAGCCCGCCCAGCCGCGACCTAAGGATCGTGCTGCCGGATGAGCTGCCGCACCGCGCTGCTCACCGCACGGAGCATCGGGCACGTCCCGGCAGACCGCGGCGCGGTGGCCCCGCGCCCGCCGCGGCGCGCTCAGTCGGCGCCGGTGGGTTGGGCCTCGGCTTGTCGGACGTGGGCGGACCACTTCTCTTCGATGTGGCCGAAACGCCAGACGCTCAACGCGATGATCCAGGTGACGACGAACAGCCCGACGATGATGAATCCGGCCGTGTTGAGGTTGAAGTTGGTGGCGAAGTCCCACAGGCCGCCGGTGAGGTTGAGTTGTCCGGACAGCACCTGCAGGGCTTCGAGCCCGCCGATGAAGAGGGCGACGACGATCGACAGCGTGGTGATGGTGATGTTGTAGAAGACCTTGCGGACGGGTTTGGAGAACGCCCAGCCGTACGCGAAGTTCATGAAAGTGCCGTCGATCGTGTCGAACAGGCACATGCCGGCGGCGAACAGGATCGGCAGCGCCAGGATCGCGTACCAGGGCAGCCCGCCGGCCGCGCCGGCGGAAGCGAGCACGAGCAGCGCGACTTCAGTGGCGGTGTCGAAGCCGAGCCCGAACAGCACCCCGACCGGGTACATCTGCCCGGGTCGGGTGATCGACTTCATGACGGGCCGCAGGATGCGATTCATCAGGCCGCGGTTGTTGAGGTGGTCCTCGAGGGTGTCCTCGTCGTAGAGGCCGCGGCGCATGTCGCGGAACACCTTGAGGATGCCGGCGAGGATGACGATGTTGATGACCGCGATGACCAGCAGGAAGGTCCCGGACACCGAGGTGCCGATCAGGCCGGTGTAGTGGTGCAGGCCGGAGCTGTCGTTCTGCACCGGCCCGACGAGCGCCTTGACGCCGAGAGACAGCAGGAAGGCCAGGGTGAACACGATGGTCGAGTGGCCGAGGGAGAACCAGAAGCCGACCGACATCGGGCGTTTGCCGTCGTCCATGAGCTTGCGGGTGGTGTTGTCGATGGCGGCGATGTGGTCGCCGTCGAAGGCGTGCCGCATCCCGAGGGTGTAAGCGGTCAGCCCGACGCCGAGCCCGAAGGTCTTGTTGCCGAGGCTGTAATGGTGTGGGGCGACGAACGCGGCGATCGTCACCCAGCCGATCACGTGCAGGCCGATGATGACTGCGGCCATCCCGCCGAGCTTGATCCACTCAGCGCGGGTCAGACCGCGGCGGAACTGCGACACCCGCTGGCCGAAGGACAGCTCCACCGCTTGTGTGGCCACGCGGTTACCCCCAAGGAATGCTGGGCCGCGAAGTGCGGCCTGACCAGCTTCCTCGAGGATCTTGCCGTCACTGCGAACTGTTCGCAATAGGGAGCGGCGATGCGGATGGGTATGCCGACGGCATGAAGCCTGTGGCTGTGTGGAACACGGTCGGCCTGTTGGGCTTGGCGACAGCCCTTGCTGCGTGCACCTCGTCCCGCACGGACGACCATCGGCCGCAAGCGACCGACGCCCCGCGCGCCACAACTGTGACGACGACGACCACAGCGGCGGCGCCGCAACCAACGACGGCGGCGAGCTCCGCGTCGAGTACCGCGTCAACGAGTTCCGCGACCGGCAGATCACCAGCGGGCCCGCACGCGTGCACGAGCGCGCAACTCAAGGTCAGCCATGGCCCTACGGGCGGCGCGACTGGTCACGGCGCCGTCGTCGTCGTGTTCACCAACGCCAGCTCCGCGACGTGCACCTTGTTCGGCTATCCAGGCGCTGCGGTGCTCAACGGCGCGGGCAGGCAGATCGAACAGGCGAAACGCACGCAAGGAGGTTTCCTCGGCGGGAACGTCGGGGCCCCCCGCACCGTCACGCTGCGGCCGGGCGCTCAGGCCTCCGCCCGGATCGAAGGCGACAACGGCGGCGGCAACGAATGCTTGCGCGGCGAAGCGCTGCTGGTCACCCCGCCGAACACCAGGCACTCGACCCGAATCCCGTTCCGGGCCTACTCGTGCGACGTGCAGGTCCACCCGACGGTGACTGGCGCAGGCGGCGGACGACCGAGTTAGCCGCCGCCGCCACATCGTCGAGAACACAACAACACGCCACCAACGACCCTGACGGCAGATCAGCGGCGCAGCACGCAGTCGCCGCACGAGGCGCTCGGTGATCGCGCCAGTCGATAGATCAGGCAGCAGCTGCGGCGTCTGAATCCGGCGCCCGCGCGGGTGAGCCCGTCGTCCACGCGCGGGTCGCCCAAGAGCCGGTCGGCCGCCCGCATGACGGTGTCCGCGAGTTCTGGTCGTCTGCTCGCCATCTGGCGGGCTGCGCTGTTGACGGCTGACCCGACGTTGCCCCAGAGGACCCGGGGGGCGATGGCGTAGCGGTGCGCGAACGACTGCGTGATCTGTTCGGCCGCAGTCCCGGTCAGCGAGTGGTCCGGCACGTCAGTCGGCCCGGTTATCTCCGCGGACAAGGGGAACGGGCCGCCCAGCACGTCTTGCCACCACAGCTTGTCGAGCTCGCAGCTCGGGTTGCCCCGGCCGAGGACGTCGGCGGCCAACTGCGGTGCGAGCAGCCGAGCGATCAGGCCGAGATGAGCGACCGAGACAGCGACCCGCCGCTCGACTTGTTCGGGATCCCCGTGTCGCGCGAGAGCCGCACGGACTTTGGCGACACGCGCGTCGAGGCGCGTCCGATCGTCGATCAGCTCGCCAAGCGGGCGCCACGGTGGCGACGGTCGCTCGTCACCGTGGGTGGCGACGGCGAAGAACGGGCCGAATTCGTCCAGCACGACGTCAGGCGCGCCCGACGAGTTGGGCGAGGGCGAGTGCAGTTCGATCAGACCGGCAGAGACTCAGGCATCGCCGCTGCCCGCGGCCGCGGGTCGCGTCGGCCGAGGAAGAAGCGCTCGAGCAGCGCGCCAAAGACGAGCGCGATGGTGGTCCAGATGAGCAGCTGGTTAATGATCGAGTACCAGCGGAACTTCCAGAGCACGTCCGGATCGAAACCGGGATACACGAGCTGGCCTGGTCCTACCGTCTTGCCGTCGATCGTCAGCGGCGTCGAGAGAATGTTCGTGATCGGCTGCGGCGTCTCGGTGGCCGCGCGCGCGAAGCCGAACTGGTTCGCGTGAGCGACGTTCGCGGCTAGGTTGCCCAACGACGGCAACAGCCCGATCAGCACTCCAAAGACGACGAGGAACCCCGCCGCCGAAAGGACTACGGCAGTGAGCAACCCGAAACGGCGCATCAGACGCCGCGCCACATAGACGGCCGCACCGAGCAGGACCAACGAGGCGGCGACCATGATCAAGTACAGGTGCCCGCGAGTGGTGATCGTGAAGGTGTGCCCGATCGCGGGCGGGTCGGCCGGGTACTTGACGAACGGCAGCAGATACACGCCGAAGAAGCCGAACGCGGCGACCAGCCAGGCCAAGTTGCGGGGCCGGACCTGAAAACGCCCGTGCAAGAGGACGTATGCGACGGCGACGAGCGCGCCCATCGCGGTGGCGAAGGCGATGATGCCGGAGGCGGCGCCGACGGTCGATTGGATCGAGCGGGAGAAGATCTCCGGTCCGTCTGGCGCGATTGGGCGGCCGGCGGCGCGGTTGAGTTTGTCGAGGATTTCGTCGCGGCCCGACTCGTAAGCGATCGCTTTGTCGATCATCGGCTCGGCGAAGATGCGTGCGAACACGAAGCCGAGCACTCCGGCGACGAATCCGGACAGCGCGCCACGCAGAATTAGGCGAATCTCCACTGATCTGGTTCCGGTCGCCCGGTCAGTGGCACGGGAAGCCGAGGAAGTGCCGAGCGTCGTGCACCCACTCGTGGATCACCATCGACTTGCCGAAGATCGATGTCATGCCCTCATCGACGCCGACGAAGTAGTAGCAGGCCAGCGCGATGAAGACGGTGATGCTCAGGATCAGCGCCACCCGGCCCTTGGAGATCGCCTCAGGGGAGACCTGGACCTGCGGGATCCGGGTGCTTCCGGACACGCGCATGCTCGTCATGGTGGAGCCTCCTTTGGGATTATGCGTCCCATCGATGTAGGGGCGTCGTGACGACGTCGTATCTGACTCATCCACCGCCCAGGCCGGCCGGCTGACTCACAGTGGCGCTACCGTGCTGGACTCTCACCAGCTTCCGCGCGCCGTCACGCAACCACGCGAAGCTACCACCTTGGCGCGGCGCTGTCAGGGCCTGGCGCGCAAGCAGCGCGTGCCGCCCGGCCCGCTGCGCCACAGTGCTCGAGAGTGGTCATTTTCGGACCACCGTGGGCGGGCTGGGCTGACCACCGACACCCGTAACTGACCACTCACGCGCGGATGCCCCTGGTCCGCGCTGCCCGATCTGGCCGGTTGTGCCCAACGTGTCCGTTTGCACGCAGTTCGCTGTGCGCTGACCGTGCGTCGTTCACTCGCCGGCAACCGAAAGGAGCCCTGGCGCCCCGACGCTCTGCCTGCCGGTCCGCGGGGACGGCGATTGCTGTTCGGGGGTTCGATGACTGGCACTGTCGCGCAACGAGCGCCGCGGTTCGTCTTCCTGTCCGACGCTCCGCGACCGGGCCGATTCGATTCGCACGCCGCCGGGGTGAAATTCGGGTGGCGGCTCGTCGCGGCGAACAATCGACCGCTTGGCCGAGGCACGACCCTCAGCGACTCCGTGGCCGAGTGCCAGGCACACGCCCTGGTCGTGCGAGACGGCATGGCAAGCCTCGAGACGGTGGTCTCCGCCGACGCCGCGCGGAGCATGTGGAAGTGGCGCGGCAGCCTGGCCGGCGTTCCGGTCGTCACGTCCGCTCATGGCTACGTGCGTCGAGTCGAGTGCGCGCGTGGTCTCGCGCAATTCATGCTGGCGCTCGAACGCGCGCAGCCGGACGCCGGGATCATTCGACATTTCGGGGCGCGGTCACTGCGCGAATATGAGAACGAGCCGGCGTTCTCGATGCACCTCGGGTCGCGATGAACGCCGCTGGATTCCAGGTTCAGCTGTACTCGCAGTCGGCGGGCGGCCCGGTGCACTGGCGCCTGCTCAGCGGCAACAACCGAGAGTGCGGCCGCAGCGCTCGCGGCTATGCCGACGAGAGGTCCTGCCGGCAGGGCGTCGCGCGGCTCCAGGCGCAGGCGCAGGAGTTGGCCGTCCGGGTACGGCGGGTCGACCCGAACCGCTGGATCTGGGAACTCCATTACGCCGAACGCCCGGTCGCCACTGCCGCGCACGCGTTCGACCGGCTGATCAGGTGCGACCAGGCGCTGTCCCAGTTCATGGTCAACCTTCCGGACGCTCGCGTGTGCGAGGACGTCGTGGTGTTCGGCGCGCGGCGCTGGGGAAGCGCCGCGTCGTGACCGCTCGCTGCCCCGGGTTGTGTCGCGCGGGCCTGTTCGTCCTGCGTTCAGCAACCGGCCGTCGGTAGGTCGCAGTGCCCGGATTCGCTGTCGTCATGCGACCACGGCCGGCGGACACCGCGCGATGAGCTTGCCGACCGTGGCCCCGCGGCCGCAGCCGGGACCGCTCGCTCCCGGCCCCCGCGGCGCCCCCGTTCTCGACGGCCCGGACCTGCCCAGCAGTGTCGACACCCCGCGGCGCATCCGGGCGAACCCCGGTACGGCCGACCGGATCTTTCACGGCGGCGCGCGCCTGATCGGCGCCTCCGTACTCGTCATCACCGGCTCGATCGGCGTGTTCCTCGCCGTTCAGGCGTATCCGACGCTCAAGCACTACGGCTTCGGCTTCTTCACCCAATCGCAGTGGTCGCCTGACCGCGGCATCGTGGGCATCGCCTCGGTGCTGCTCGGCACGCTGACGATCGCCCTCGTCGCGCTGATGATCGCCTTCCCGCTCGCGCTGATGTCCGCGCTGTACATCAGCGAGTACGCCCCGGCCCGCATCAAGCCCGTGCTGGTGTCGATGGTCGACCTGATGGCCGCCGTGCCGAGCATCGTGTACGGGCTGTGGGGCTACTTCCTCATCCAGCCGGAGGCCGCCAAGACGGCCTACTGGCTGCACCAGAACTTCGGCTGGCTGCCGTTCTTCCACGCGGTCGGCGGCACGCACGAACCGATCTGGACAGGCAAGAACTACTCTTCCTCTGCGTTCATCGCCGGCATCGCGGTGTCGATGATGGTGCTGCCGATGGGCTGCGCGGTCATGCGCGAGGTCTTCGCCAAGGCGCCGATCGGCGAGCGCGAGGCGGCATACGCCCTCGGGGCGACGCGCTGGGGGATGGTCCGCGCAGTGGTGCTGCCGTTCGGCCGCGGCGGAATCATCGGCGGCATGATGCTCGCGCTCGGCCGCGCGCTCGGCGAGACGATCGCGGTCGTGCTGATCATCTCGCCGGACTTCTCGCTGAAGTTCCGGCCGCTCGAGAACGGCACGATCTCGGTGTCGTCGCTGATCGCCGGCCGGTTCGGCGACTCCTCCCCCGCCCAGCTGTCGGCCCTGCTGACGGCCGGGTTCGTGCTGTTCCTGATCACCCTGGTCGTCAACACCTTCGCCGCGACCATCGTCAACCGCAGCCGCAGCGGCGCCGGCACGGACGCGTGAGGCCGGCATGACCGAGACCTTGGTGCGTCCGCCGGCGGCCGAGCCCAGCCCCAGCGGCGGCGTCGACGCAGTCGAGCCCACGACGGCGCTGCGCGACGTCGACCTCGACTCGAAGCGAGTCCGTCCGCGGGCGATCAGATCCCGCACGTTTGACGACATCGCCTGTCTTGCCGGCGCCTTCGCCGGCTCGCTGGCGACGACGTACATCCTCTACGAGTTCGTGCTGCCCTTCGACGGCCGGCTCGGGTTCTTCCTCTGCTGGTACCTGCTGTTCCTCGGGATGTACCTCGGCGCCACGGCGCTCAGCAACCCGAGGACCGTGGTCGTCGATCGGCTCGCCTCGACCCTCGTGCAGGCGGGCGCCGGCCTTACCGCGCTTGCACTCGCCAGTGCGGTGACGTTCCCGTTCATTCGCGGCTATCACGCGCTGGTGCACCTGAACTTCCTCACCTCGGACATGGGCGGCGTCGGGCCACAGGACGCGTTCAACCGGGGCGGCGTGTTGCACGCGATCGTCGGGACGCTCATCGAGATCGGTATCGCGCTGATCATCGCGCTGCCGCTCGGCATCGGCGCGGCCGTGTACATGAGCGAGGTCGGCGGCAAGTTCGCCCGCGTCGTCCGCACCGTGGTCGAGGCGATGACCGCCCTGCCATCGGTCGTCGCCGGACTGTTCATCTACACGCTGTTGATCGTCGACCTGCATATTCCGAAGACCGGCTTCACCGCGGCCATGGCGCTGGCGGTGATGATCTTGCCGATCATCGCCAGGGCGTCCGACGTGGTGCTCCGGGTGGTGCCCGGCGGATTGCGCGAGGCCAGCCTCGCGCTCGGCGCGTCGCGGTGGCAGACCGTGTGGCGAGTCGTGCTGCCCACTGTTCGCCCCGGCCTCGCCACGGCCGTCATCCTCGGCGTCGCCCGCGGCATCGGCGAGACGTCGCCGGTGCTGTTGACGTCAGGCAACTCGAGCTTCTTCAACGCCAACCCGTTCAGCCAACCGATGGACTCGCTGCCGCTGCAGACGTACTTCGCGGTGCGCAGCGGGGAGCCGATGTACATCGAGCGCGGCTTCGCCACCGCCTGCGTGTTGCTGATCCTGGTGCTGCTGCTGTTCATCACGGCGCGGCTGCTCGCCCGACAGCGAGTGCGCTGACCACTCTCTCTTTCATCAGTCACCGTCTACTCAGGGATACCCGTGAAGCTCCACGCAGTCAGGCTGGCCGCGCTCGCCGCGGCCGCCGCCGCAGCCGGCTTGGCTGCCACCGCCATCGCGCTGCCGGCAGCCGGGGCCGCGCCGAGCCACACCCAGATCACCGGGTCGGGCTCGTCCTGGGCGGCGAACGCGGTCAACCAGTGGATCTCCGACGTGAACAAGCAGGGCCTGCAGGTGGTGTTCACCTCGACCGGCTCCGCCCAGGGCCGCAAGGACTTCGCCTACCGCACCACCGACTTCGGCGTCAGCGACATCGGCTACCAGGGCACCGACCCGGTCACCGGCCAGCAGGACAGTCCGAACGGCCGGCCGTACGCGTACCTGCCGATCGTCGCCGGCGGCACGTCGTTCCCGTACAACCTCAGCTACGCCGGCCAGCGCATCCGCAACCTGCGGCTGTCCGGCCAGACGCTCGCCGAGATCTTCACCAACAAGATCACCTACTGGGACGACAAGCAGATCAAGGCTGACAACAACAACAAGCTGCTGCTGCCACACATCCCGATCATCCCCGTGGTGCACTCGGAGGGGTCCGGCTCGACTTACCAGTTCACCGCGTATCTCGCGCGTCAATACCCCAGCGTATGGTCGTCGTTCGCCGGGTACAGCAACCCGACCGAGTACTTCCCGCGCAAGGGCAGCCAGGAGGCGCAGAGCGGCTCGGACGGAGTCATGAACTTCATCACCTCGTCCGCAGGCAGCGGGTCGATCGGCTTCGACGAATACTCCTACGCCCTGCTGTCGAACTTCCCGGTCGCCAAGATCGAGAACGCGGCCGGCTACTACACCGCCCCGACGCAGTACAACGTCGCGGTCGCCCTCACCAAGGCGGTGATCAACCAGGACAAGAGCTCGCCGAACTACTTGACGCAGAATCTCAACAACGTCTACAGCTACGGCGACTCGCGCACCTATCCGATGTCGTCGTACTCCTACATGATCATCCCGACCGGGGGGAAGGGCGTGGAGCAGAAGACGACGAGCACGGCGCAACGGCAGACGATCGCGGACTTCCTCTACTACTCGATCTGCCAGGGGCAGTCCGAGATGGGCCCGATCGGCTACTCGCCGCTGCCGGTCAACCTGGTGCAGGACGGGTTCGGCCAGATAGCGAAGTTGAAGCAGGCCGACAGCGGCGTGGACCTGACATCGCGCAACGTGACGACGTGCCACAACCCGACCTTCATCGCCGGCCAGCCGAGCGCCAACCACCTGGCGAAGATCGCGCCGCAGCCGCCGGCGTGCGACAAGCAGGGGGCCGGCCCGTGCGGCGCCGGCGTCGGCGTCGTCACCGCGAACCCCGGCTCCAACGGCAAGGCGCCGACCGGCGGCTCGGCTGCGGGAGGCACGGCCGGCTCGGGCGGCGCGGGCGGCGGCAGCGCAGCCGGATCGGGCGGCCAAGCAGCCGCAGGCGCGGGCGGCGCCGCCGCAACGGCCGGCGCGGGCGGCGCCGGCGCGACCGGCACGCACATCGACCCGAACACCGGCCAGGTTGTCAGCGACGGCGGCGCGGCCGCAGCCGCCGGGACAGCCGGGACGGCCGCCGGCGGCCAAGCCGAGGCGCAGCCCGTGACGCTGGCGGCCGAGCAGACCAGCAGCGCGTTCAGCGCCCTGCTCTACGTTCTGGCGGTCGTCCTGCTGCTCGGAGTACTCGTCGCGCCGGTGCTGTTCAACCGCTTCCTTACTCGACGCGCGGGCTCGAAGCCATGACGAGGAAGGCGCAGCGAGCCATCCGCGCGCTGCTCGCGCTCGGCGTGATCGGCGTCGGCGTCGGCTGCCTGCCCGGTGCCGCGGGCGGCCCGGCCGGCGCCAACCCGACGAGTTCGGCCTTCACGGCGACGAAGACCGTCACCCGCGTTCATCTGGCGGCGGACGGCTCCAACCAGGTGGTTGAGAGCAAGAAGGTGACCGTCCGCGTCGACACCACCAAGAATCTGTACGGGCGACAGGACGTCAACGTCTCGTGGTCGGGCGCCCAGCCGACGGGCGGCATCCAGCCCGACCCGAACAGCGCCGTCGCAGACCAGCAGGAATACCCGATGGCGCTGCTCGAGTGCCGCGGCAGCGACGGCTCAGCGAGCGGCGCGCAGGTCACACCGCAGACCTGCTGGACGCACGGGCCGGACCCGCGCTACACGTCCTCGACCTTCGCGTTCCCGCCGTGGCGCCTCGACCGCTATGCCGCCCCGAACGACCGCGCCGCCGTCGTCGGCCAGCCGTCGCCGGTGCCGGCGAGCTGCGGCAGCCTGCCGGTGGCGCAGCATTGGCTGCCATTCCAGGCGGTGGACGGCGCCAAGTACTACTACGGCCTTCAGTCGTGCGCCGGCATACCGCCGGAGGACTTCAACTCGGACACCTCGCAGCAGGTCGTGCCGCAGAACGCCACGTTTGCGGCAACCCACCTGGACGGCCGCGGCGCGACGAAGTTCGACATCTGGACGGAGGCGGAGGACGCCTCATTGGGCTGCTCGGCGACGGTCGCCTGCACCCTCGAGATCATCCCGATCATGGGAGTCTCCTGCGACCCTTCGGGCGTTGCGGGCGGTGTGCCGGCTGACGACGTGCCCGGACCGGACGACATCGACAAGGCCACGAACTCCTGCGAGTCGACCGGCAACTACCTGTCCGGAACGATCGCGGACAGCTCGCAGGCCATCGCGCCGGCCGTGAGCGGCGCACTGTGGTGGAGCCCGTCTAACTGGCGCAACCGGATCTCGGTGCCGTTGAACCTCGCGCCCAGCTCGAACGCCTGCGAGCAGGTCAGCAGCGGTACCCCGCAGACCGTGTACGGGTCGGAGACGCTCGCCGAGGCGACGACCCAGTGGGCGCCGAAGTTCTGCCTCGACCCGAAGCTGTTCAAGTTCACCCACGTGCAGACCGGCGAGCCGCTGGCGCAGAGCCTGCTCAACGATCCGACCAGCGGCGTGCACGCCGCATTCAGCTCGCTGCCGCCAGCGGCGGGATTCACCGGCCCGGTCGTCCAGGCGCCGGTGGCCGCGACCGGCTTCTCGATCAGCTACAACGTCGACGACGACAACGGCAACCCCGTCGCGAATCTGCGACTGACGCCGCGGTTGATCGCCAAGCTGCTCACCGAGTCCTATCCGGAGGAAGAGTTCGACCGGTTCAAATCGGGCCAGTACCCCTACTTGACGCACAGCCCGTACAACATCACCGGCGACCCGGAGTTCAAGGCGCTCAACCCGGGCATCTCCGCGGAGTTCGGCACGCCGGGCGCCGCGGCGATGATCATGCTGTCCGCCGAGTCCGACGTGACCTACGCGCTGACCGACTACCTCAACGCAGACCCGGAAGCTCGTGCCTGGCTCAACGGCGCCCCCGACCCGTGGGGAATGGTCGTGAATCCCGCCTATAAGGGCATCGCCCTACCGGTGCTCCGGTGGCCGCTGCTCGACCAGACCGTGCCGGACTTCGGTCCGAACGTCCCGTGCACCGGGGTCGACCCGACACCGTGGCTGCCGCTCGTCGCGTCGCCGACGCCGACGCTCGCCACGAGCGCCGTCGACGTCCAGTTCGCCGCATCGACCGGCAAGGTCGCGTGCACCACCCTCGGCGAAGCAGGCTCCCCCGCGGGGCAATCGGTGCAATGGGTTTCCACTGGGCGAGCGACGCCCGGCGATCGGTTCGTCATCGGAATCACCTCGCTCGGCGAGGCCCGGCGCTACGACTTGCAGAGTGCCGCGTTGCAAACCCACTCCGACTCGACCGACGCCACGCACAAGTTCACCAACGGAGCGGGCCGTACCTTCGTCGGGCCGACCAACGCCGCTCTCGCCGCCGGCGCAAGCACGGTCGTGGCCGACACGACGACGCAGTCGTTCACGACACGGGCCTCGGCACTGCGAACCAAGGTTGCCGCCTATCCGGGCTTCATGCTCGTCAGCGCCGACGTGCCGACCAAGGGCCTCAGCTCGACCCAGGCCGCGGACTACTCGAAGCTGCTGTCCTTCGCCGCCGGCCCCGGTCAGCAGTCCGGGCCGAGCATCGGCCAGCTGCCGGCCGGCTACCTGCCGATGACGGCCGCCAACAACCTCGCGGCCGAAGCGGCCTACACGCGGACCGCGGCGGATGCGGTGGCCGCGCAGAAGGGCGTCGTGCCGCCGCTGCACCCATCGAAGTCCTCGTCTGGCGGGTCCACGCCGGGCGGACACAGCGGGACCGGAAGATCGTCCACCCCGGCGCCGATCGTCGGCGCTGTCGTGGGCGGGACCGGTGCCGTCACGCCGGCCGGCGCCGCCGCGGCGGTGGCCCGGGCGGGCGCGCGCGCCGCGGCGGCGGCGGCCGGCGGTTCCGCCAAGCCGGCTCTGGCCGCGCAGACCTTCCGCACACCCGCTTTCTCCCTCGGCTTCGGCGGCGTGTTCTTGCCGCTGCTGTTCGGCGTCGGCGTGCTCGGCAGCCTGCTCGCCGGCGCGAGCGTATGGACGCCGCAGCGGGTCGGCCGCAAGCACCGGCGCAGCCGATGACCACCACGCTGGAGGCGCCGGCCGAGACCCCGCAGAGCGATTCGCCGCCCCAGACGGCCCCGGCAGAGCAAACCTGGACGGACGCGACGACGTCCGGTCGCCGCCGCCGACTTCGCGCGCTGGCGACCAGCCGGCTGCTGCGGCCGAAGCCGCCCGCGGCCGCGCTGGGCCAGTCACGGATGACGATCATGGTGGTGGCCCTGACGCTGTGTGCGCTCGCGCTCTGGTCGCTCGTTTACCTGTTGATCGTGAGCAGCCTGCAGCACGCGCGCATCCAGCACGAGCTCTACACGAAGCTGCGCGCGGAGCTCGCGCAGGCGACGGCGCCGTTGGCCGGCCCGATCTCGATCGGAGCGCCGGTGGCCGTGCTCTCGATCCCGGCTGCCGGGCTGCACGGCGAGGTCGTGGTGGAGGGAACCACGCCGTCAGCCTTGCGCAGCGGTCCTGGCCACCTGCGCACCACACCGCTGCCCGGCGAGATCGGCACCAGCGTCTTGTACGGGCGCAGCCTGTCCTTCGGCGCTCCGTTCGCCGAGCTCGTCGGCCTCAAAGCGGGCGACGCCATCACGGTCAGCACCGACCAGGGCGTTTTCCACTTCCACGTGCGCGACGTGCGACGACCCGGTGACGCGTTCACCGTGCCGGCGGCGGGCACCGCGTCGCTCACCCTGGTCAGCACCGCAGGCGGGTGGACGCCTGACCGGATCGTGTATGTCGACGCCGCGCTGTCCGGGAAGCCGGCCGGCGATCCGGGCGGACGCCCTACGACGTTGGGCCCGCAGGAACGGCTGATGGCGAACGACACCGACCCGGTGACGCTGACCCAGGTCGTGCTGTGGCTGCAACTGCTGGTGGTGGCGCTGGTCGGCTCGGTGTGGCTGGCCAAGCGCTGGCGGCGTGGGCAGCTGTGGCTGGTCGCCGCGCCGATCGTTCTGGCCGCGCTGTGGGGGCTGTCCAACGCCGCCGCTCAGCTGCTGCCCAACGTGCTGTGACCGCGCGACGTGCGTTGCGAAGCCAGCCTTCATCCTCCGTTAAGTACAAGCCCCTCCGCACGTAGAACCGCTCGCCGACGCTTGCCTCGCCCAGCGCAGAAGGCGCTGGATCAAGCGCCCTCGGAAGGTGGCTCGTACATGAGGATGACCAAGAGGAAGGGCGCGGCCAGTGTGGCCGCGCTCGCGGCCAGCACGTTGGCGTTCGGTCTAATGACCGCCGCCAGCACCGCCGCGCACGCGGATCCCGCCCCCGGCAGCAGCGACATCGTCGGAGTCGGGTCGGACACGCTGCAGTACATGCTCGACTTCGGCGCGGACGGCGACGTCAACGGCCACAACGGCTACAACTTCGGCAAGACGAGCCGGATCGCCAACTTCGACGCAACGCCGGACGCCAACGCGCGCGCCGGCTACCTCAACGGCAGCACGTCCAGTGCCCTGCTGGCGTTGAACCCGACCATCTTCCTGCGCGCCGGCTCGAGCCCTCGGCAGCGGCCGAACGGGTCGGGCGCCGGCCTGCTCGCGCTCGAACTGGACAGCGCGAACCAGATCAACTTCGCGCGGTCGTCGTCTCCGTTGGGCCAGGGCGATGTCACCAACGCCACCGGCACCGGCGGTTCGGGCGCGTTGCACGAGGTCCGCCTCGCCAACGACACCCTGAGCATCGCGGCCGGCAACACCACCCACGCGGTGCCGCTGTCGAAGGCCCAGCTCAAGCAGATCTACCTGTGCGCGAGCGGCTACACCCACTGGAGCGACTCGGGTGTCGGCGGCACGTCCACGGACACGATCATCCCGGTCATCCCGCAGAACGGGTCGGGCACCCGCAAGACCTTCCTCACGGCTATCGGGTTCACCACGGACGGCAACGGAAACGTGACGCAGGCCGTGGGCGGCTGCGTGAAGACCTATGAGGAGAACGACCCGTACGCGTTGTTCCTCGACAGCAGCGGCAACCAGGTCGCGGACCCCTACGTCGCCGGCCTCAAGCCGAACGCGGACGCCATCGAGCCCATCTCCGGCGGGCGTTTGACGCTGTACCAAAACGGCTACTTCTACAACCCGAACCAGGCGCTCGGAAAGGGCCCGACGGCCGGCGACGACTCAGTGCTGTCTCCGGACGTCGCGTTGCTGCCGACCACCGGCACCGCCAGCGACGGCGGCGACGTCTACACGCAGACCCGCGGGCTGTACGTCGACTTCCGGGACTCCGACGTCAACAGCACCACGCACTTCAACGGCTCGACGAAGAACTGGGTGAACACCCTGTTCCTCGCCGGCGCCTCTGGCGGAACGCCGTTCTTCAACTCGCCGGCCGGCAAGACACTGCTCCAATCGGCCGGCGTGACGCCTGCCTACGACGACTGCGGGGTCGACCAGCTCGGCGCCAGCGCCTGCCCGTAGGCGCTGCCACCGCTCGCACGCACCATCCGGGTGCGCCGGCTCGCGGCTGCGCGAGCCGGCGCACCCAACCCGAGATCCCGACAGCGGGACTCGACGTCACACTCATAGGGGAGACAAGAAGCTCGATGAAATCCTTGACAGCAGTGCTGATCGGCGGATCGCTTTTGGCGGCCGCCGGCGCGGGGCTCGTCGCCACCTCCGGAGCCGCCTCGGCCACCGGAACCGCACCGCCCTGGGTCGCGACCAATCCAGACCCGAACGGGGTCGGCGGCTTGGCGTTCTTCGCCAGCGACGGCAGCCAGATCACCAGCGGACCGACGAACAGCGCGCCGTTCGCCAAGTACGTCGCCGGCCTGACGCAGTTGCGCGCGAACGACACCACCGCGACCATCTACGCCTACGTCCCGACGCCGGGCACGAAGCAGGAGTCGTTCTCCAGCAACGAGCAGGTCGGCGGCAGCCCAAGCTACCCGAACACCTCGGCGCCGGAACCGATCAAGTCGACCTCGCTGCCGGTCTACACCGGCGACCCCGGCGACTTCAAGCTCACCGACATCGAGAGCGATTACCCGAACTCGTCGAGCGACGCCAATTACGACCACGTCTATGAGATCCGGCTCTACACCGGCGCGGCCGGCAAGGGCGGCACGACGAACTACGACTACGCCGACATCAAGCTCGACGACACCGCGCACACCTGGTCGCTGGTCTACACACCGGACGCGCAGGGCACCGCGACGACAAGCACGCTGACCACGTCGGCCGACCCGAGCGATTCGGTCACGGACGGCACGTCGGTGACGCTCTCGGACACTGTTGCGCCGTACACGGGCTCTGGAACGCCAAAGGGCACCGTCCAGTTCAAGGACGGCTCCACCGCCATCGGCTCACCGGTCACCTTGAACAGCAGCGGCGTGGCGACGACTACTGCGCTGATCAGCGGGGTCGGAAGTCACCCCATCACTGCTGTCTACTCGCCTGCGGGGTTGTCCGGCTTCGCCGGTTCAACCAGCAACACCAAGACGATCACCGCGACGACCGCCCCGGCCACAAACACGTCGGTCGCGCTCGTGGCGAACCCGACCAGCGGGCCGGCCTTCGCACCGGTGCAGCTCACGGCCACAATCACGCCGTCTGCCGCGGCGGGCACGGTGACGTTCTTCGACGCCGGCCAGCAGATCGGCTCGCCGCAGACAGTCAGCGGCGGATCGGCGTCCATCACCTACAGCGGGTTCACGCAGGGCGACCACCCGTCGATCACCGCGTCCTTCACGCCGACCAACACGGCTGCGTACAACCCGTCGGTCTCGCCGGCAGTCGACTACAACGCCGGGGCGCCTGTGGGGGCCACGCCAGACCCGCAGCCGATCCAGGTGACCGTGCCGCCCGGCACGATCGCCATCACCACGCCGTACACCACGGCGCACCCGCTGAACCTCGGCAACATGGTGCTGAACGCCAACGGCACCGAACTCTCGGCGACCGCGCAGTTCGGTCAGAACGGCTACGCGTCGCGCCCGACCGGCAGCCAACCGGACGGCACCGGCAGCATCCAGGTCGTGGACACTCGGGTGGGCGGCGCCAACTGGACCGCGTCGGCCTCCTCGTCGGATCTGACGGACGGGCACAGCCACTCGATCAATAGCCAGAACGTCGGGCTGACCAGCCTCAACGGCGTCTACCTGCCAGGCAACGCCCTGCAGCAGGGTTCGCTGGCGTTCACCGACAACCCGGCTGCCGAGCCGGCAGTGGCGCCCACCGCCACCGGCACTCAAGGTCTCGGTGGCGGCACAGCCCACGCGTTTGCCACGACCACCCACGGTGGCGCAGGCAGCGTGGGCATCTACGGCACGCTGACCCTGCACGCCCCGACCTCCACGTCGCCAGGCGCGTACAGCGGCATCATCACGTTCACCGTCGCCTGACGGTCGGACGTTTCCGCCAGGGCGGGACGGGTCACCCCGTCCCGCCCTGGTCGTTTAACCCGGGCCACCCGGCTAGCCGGGTGGCCCGAACACCGTCGTCCCCCGTTCAGGTTCGCGTGGCGCTTCGTTCGCCACGCCCGACTTCGCTCACCCGCGTGACCTACCGACGACCGGCCGCGCTGCTGGCCGGCCTCCTCGTGATCGCGCCGACCGTGCTCGGCGCCGCCGCGGGCGCGGCGCCGCGCCACGGTGTGCCCGGCCGCAAGCCAGCGACCAAGTCGGCCAACGCCGAGTTCGGCATTCAGGCCGCGACCCGCGGCAAGCCCGACACCCGCGCCCAACTCACGTACAGCGCGACGCCCGGGGCGCGGCTCGCCGACCAGGTCGCGGTCGCCAATCTGGGCCCGCGCCCGCTCAGCCTGCGCGTGTACGCCGCGGCGGCGACGGCCGACGCGGACGGCAACTTCGCGCTGCAACCGGCGGCGGTCGCGCCCACCGACCTCGCGACGTGGCTGACGGTCGGCGCCAGCAGCGTCCGCGTGCCCGCGCGCACCGCGAAGGGACCCTCGCACGTCATCGTGCCGATCAGCTTGTTCGTGCCGCGCACCGCGACGCCCGGCGATCACGCCGCTGGCGTCGTCGTCTCGCTGCGCAGCAGCGTGCGCAACAAGCAGGGCGTGCTCGTCCAACTGGACCAGCGCGTCGGCCTGCGGGTGTACGTCCGGGTGTCCGGCCCCATCCACGCGGGCCTCGCCGTGCGGCAGCTCCGCTTCGAGTTCGACGGGCCGGCGTTCGGCAATCCGCTGGGCGTCGGCGTGGCACGGCTGAGCTACCGCGTGCAGAACACCGGGAACGTGCTGCTCGGCGCGACGCAGCGGGCCAGCGTCAGCTCGCTGATCGGCGGAACGACCGCGCTCACGAACCTGCCGGTCGTCCCGCCGCTGCTGCCCGGCGCGAGCGTCACGATCGAGCGCCGGGTGCCGGACGTCTTCCCCGGCATCCACCTGAGCGCAGCCGTGCACCTGACGCCGGTGCCGCCGGTCGGCGCGAGCGACCCCAAGCTGAGCCAGGCGTCGGCGTCCGCCGGGCTGTGGGCGATCCCGTGGACGCTGCTCGTGCTGCTGCTCGTGGTCATCGGCGGCCTCGGCGGCGCGTTGTGGTGGTGGCACCGGCCGAAACCGGCGCCGGCGGGCCGAGCCAGCTCGCACCGCAAGAGTTCGGCGCTCGCCCGCAGCGGAGCGACGCGATGATCCGCCGGGTTGGCGCGATCGGCGCGGCCATCGCCGCGGCATTGACCTGGTTCGCGCCGGCCGCGTCGGCGGGACCGGTGCCGTACACCGATCCGCAATCGGTCGGCACGGTGACGCTGTGCGGCGTCACGGGGCAGGTCGCGACGCACGGCGACATCCACACCAAGCCCTTCGTGTGGCGCGCGGTCGGTTCCGCCGCGCCGCCCAGCGCCTACGCCGGGCCCGGTCGCACCGCCGCGCTGTACGGCTACCAGCCGATCGAGAACGTCGACCCGCAGCAGTGGAACGGCGAATACCTGACCTTCTCCGCCGCTTACACGAGCAAGAGCAGGCCGATGGCGGCCGCTACGCCGGCCGACCCGTCCCTTGCCGACCTGCTTGGCGACTATCCGACGAAGTGGGACGGCCTGCTGCAGTTGCGGTTGTTCGTCGGCGCGCCGGGACTACCCGGACTTGCCACGGCCTACAGCACCGCGACCATCCGGGTGTCCGGCAATGCCTGGACGTTGGTGAACGGCGGCCGCACCGGTTGCGACTCGGGATCGGCGCGATCTGGGGAGCTGGCGCTGCGCTCGGTCGCCGCGCTGCCCACGCCGGCGCCGAACGCCACCACCGACGTCGCCGGGCCTGCGGCCGTGACGAAGACAGGTTCGGCCAGCCAGCCGACTCGGGCCACTCCGACGGCCGCTTCGGTCAACCCTGCGGCGAATGAGTCGGCGGCGGCGGATTCACACGCCGCCGCCGAGCACAGCAGCTCGTCGGGACCGGGGGCGTGGCTGTGGGTGGCACTCGCCTGCCTGCTGCTCGTCGGCGGCATCATCGCCCGATTGATCTTCGTCTCGGCGGCCCGGCGACGCTGATTCGTCCCCTGTTCACCGAGCGTGCGCGGCCCGTCGACCTCGTCGGGTTCGAATGGGCTCGACCGCGTTCACGTTCTGAGAGGACCATGATGAAACGTCGCCTTGCCGTCTTGGGCGCGGCGGTCGCCACCGTTGGCGTAGTCGCTTCGGCCTTTCTCGTGGCAGGGTCGGTGGCCGACGCGCAGGGCACGCCCCCGCCATGGGTGGGCGCGAACTCGGACCCAAACGCGGTCGGCGGCTTGACGTTCTACAACGCGGCCGGGGCGGCGATCACCTCCGGCTCGACCAATTCGGCGCCCTTTGCGAACTATGTGCTCGGTCGCGCGGCGACGCAGGACTCCTCGCTGTCGAATCCCACCGCCACGGTCTACCTCTACCTGCCGCACGAGGGACTTAACCAAGAGAGCTGGCACGACGCCGACCAGCTGGGCGGCAGCACGAACTACCCGAACTCGCAGGCTCCGGGGTCGCTCGCCACCGCAGGCCCGCTCAACACCGGCTCGAACGGCGACCTGACGATCGAGAGCGTCGAAAGCGACTACCCGAACACCTCGACGACGACCGGTTACCAAGGCGTCTACGAGGCGCGGCTCTACACCAGCGCCGCGGGCTCGTCCGGCTCGGTGCATTACGACTACGCCGACATCTCGGTCAACAACACGACCCACACCTGGACGCTCGTCTATTCGCCCGGCTCGGCGCCCACAGCTGCCGCGCCGGGCGCGCCCACCGCCGTGCACGCGTCGCCCGGCAACGCCTCGGCGACCGTCTCCTGGACCGCGCCCGCCAGCAACGGCGGCGCCGCGATCACCGGCTACCACGTCCAGTACTCCGCAAACAACGGCGGCACCTGGGCCGACGGGCCGGCCAGCGCCCAGTCGAGCACCGCCACCACCGCGACCGTCACCGGCCTCGCCAACGGCACCGCCTACGAGTTCCAGGTCGCCGCCATCAACTCGGTCGGCACCGGCGCCTACTCCGCCGCGTCATCCGCGGTCACCCCCGCGCCGCCCACCGCGCCAGGCGCGCCCACCGCGGCGCACGCGATCGCCGGCAACGCCTCGGCGACGGTCTCCTGGACCGCGCCCGCCAGCAACGGCGGCGCCGCGATCACCGGCTACCACGTCCAGTACTCCGCAAACAACGGCGGCACCTGGGCCGACGGGCCGGCCAGCGCCCAGTCGAGCACCGCCACCACCGCGACCGTCACCGGCCTCGCCAACGGCACCGCCTACGAGTTCCAGGTCGCCGCCATCAACTCGGTCGGCACCGGCGCCTACTCCGCCGCGTCATCCGCGGTCACCCCCGCGCCGCCCACCGCGCCAGGCGCGCCCACCGCCGTGCACGCCACCGCTGGCAACGCCTCGGCAACCGTCTCCTGGACAGCGCCCGCCAGCAACGGCGGCGCGGCGATCATCGGCTACGACCTCGAGTATTCGGCGAACAACGGCGGCACGTGGGCGTCGGTGTCGCCCAGCTTCCACACCAGCACCGCCACCACCGGGAACGTGACCGGGCTGACCAACGGCACCACCTACGAGTTCCGCGTAGCCGCCATCAACTCGGCCGGCGCCGGCGCCTACTCCGCCGCGTCCGCCCCGATCACGCCGTCCGCGCCGGTGGTCGACGCGTCGAAGTTGACGATCACCGCCGTCAGTACCGTGAAGTATGGTACGGCCGTGTCGGTGAGTGGCACGCTGACAGACGCTCGGACGTCCGCCGCGATAGGCGGCCAGAAGGTCAAGCTGTACGGCCGGCGAGGCTCCGCCGCGTTTGCGGCGATCACCACGGTGACCACGTCTTCGCGCGGTGTCGCCACGGCCAGCGTCAAGCCGACTTCCACCGAGCAGTTCGAGTGGGTCTACTCCGGCGCCGCGACGCACAAAGCGGTGACCAGCGCCGTGAAGACGGTGACCGTCACCCAGGTCGTGGCCGCGCACGTGACGGCGAAGCATCGCAAGCACGGCAAGCGCGTCAAGTTCTACGGCACGGTCTCGCCGAACGCCAAGGGGCAGCGGGTGGCGCTGCAGATCTTGGTCAAGGGCAAGTGGAAGACCGTCAAGAAGGTGGTCGTCCGCAAGCAGAAGATGCCGAACAGGCACACCCGCACCGGCTTCGTCATCAGCTACAAGTTGCGCAAGGGCACGACGAAGTTCCGGCTGTACAAGGGTGCCCGGTCGAGCCTGGCGGCTGGCCATTCCAAACGGATCACGGTGCGCGGCACATGACCAGTCCGATCGCCGAGACCGCCGAGATCCCGATCTTCGTCGACGCGCCGCACGCGGCGGCCGAGCCGCCGGCCCCGCTCGCCGAACTCGACGCGCGCTCGATCTCCGCGTGGTTCGGCGAGCGCAAGGTGCTCGACCGGGTCTCGCTGCGCATGCCGGCCGGACAGGTGACAGCCCTGATCGGACCGTCGGGCTGCGGCAAGTCGACGTTCCTGCGAATCCTGAACCGGATGCACGAACTGGTGGCGTCGGCGAAGCTGGCCGGCGAGGTGAACCTGGACGGCGAGGACATCTACGCCGCGGGGCGTCGGCTCACCGACGCGCGCAAGGCGATCGGGATGGTGTTCCAGAAGCCCAACCCGTTCCCGGCGATGAGCATCTACGACAACGTCGTCGCCGGGCTGAAGCTCACCGGTGTTCGAGTGCCGCGCGCCGTGCGTGACGGGCTGGTGGAGGAATCGTTGACCCGGGCCGGCCTGTGGCGCGAGGTCCAGGACCGGCTGTCCTCTCCCGGCGGCGCGCTGTCCGGCGGCCAGCAACAACGCTTGTGCATCGCCAGGTCACTGGCCGTCCGGCCGCGGGTGCTGCTGATGGACGAGCCCTGCTCAGCGCTCGACCCGACCTCGACCCGGGTGATCGAGCAGACCATCGCCGAGCTTGCCTCGCAGGTGACGATCGTGATCGTCACGCACAACATGCAGCAGGCGGCGCGGGTGTCGAACAGCTGCGCTTTCTTCCTGGCCGAGCAAGGCACGCCAGGGGTGATCGTCGAGCACGGCCCGACCGAGCTGATCTTCGGCAGCCCGCAGGACCAGCGCACCGCCGATTACGTGCACGGACGGTTCGGTTGAGACATGCGCCTTCCGGTCCAGCCGTCGGTTGCGCCGCCGCGCTTACCGGCATCGTCGCTGCGGTCGGCCTCGCCCTCGCCGCGCCGGTGCACGCCACTCCCCTGGTGTCGCCGGGCGGAGCGCTGCCGGTGAACGCGTCCGGCTTCCGGCCCGACACCGCGGTCATCCTGCAGGTGGCCGGCCGGGCCGGCTCGGCGACCGTGCACGCCGACGACACCGGCTCGGTGCACGCGAGCTACCCCGCGCCGCGCACCGCGGGCCGGTACCGCCTACTCGCCTCGGGCAGCGCGCGCGACCAGTCGACGGCGCCGCCCGGCGACGTCGTGGTGGGCGTCCCGCGCGTCGTGACGATCGCCTTCCAGGTGATCACCCCGGCGGCGTCGGCGTCGACCGGCAGCACCTCGCCCTCCCTAGGCGTGTCCGGGGTCAGCGCGTCGCGCGCGTCGAGCGGCGGATTGGGCGTCCTCGGCGAGTCCGCCAGCCGGCCGGCGCAGCCGGGGTCCGGGTCGCTGTCGACGACGGGCCAGGATCTGCAGCGGTTGCTGGCCGCAGCCGTGGGCGCCGTCGCGGCCGGCGGACTGCTGGCCCTGCTCGGCCGTCGCCGGCGGCGGCACTAGATGTCTGCGATCGAAGAAGTCAAGGACGGTAACCGCATGCCGAACGTCGATAGTCGACCCGAGCGACGCGCCGGGCGCCGGCGCCGGCGCCACGAAGTCGAGACACCACCGCGGCAGCCGCCGCGCCACGCGCGGCAGCCAACCCCGCCAACCCAGGCCCCGCCAACCCAGGCCGGGCCGATCCAGGCCGGGCCAACCCAGGCCCCGCCAACCCCGGCCAGGCATCCGCGGACCGCTCAATTCGCCGCCGGCGTCACGATCGCAGTTGTGCTGGCGGTGTCGTCGGCGGCGCTGGGCGCGACCGCCGACGGGGCTGCGCCGGCGACGCGCCGCGACAGCGGCGGCCGGCAAGTCCTGCCGGCAGCAGCCGCCGAGCCAAGCTGGCTTACCCCGCCGCCGACCTACCCGGCGACGACGGCGCCGCTCACCCTCGCGGCGTCGCCTGTCACGGCGGCCGTGCCAGCGCCGGCCGACCGCGCCGTGCTGACCGGGCTCACCTCCGACGGCATTCCCCAGGTGGCGCTGAACGCCTATCGCGTCGCCGCAGCCAGGCTGTCGAACGCTGATCCGAGCTGCGGCCTGCCGTGGTACCTGCTCGCCGGCATCGGACGGGAGGAGTCCGATCACGGTCGGGCCAACGGGGCCGTGCTGAGCGCCGACGGCCTGTCCACGCCGCCCGTCATCGGCCCGGCGCTCGACGGCGCGAACGGGGACCGCATCGCCGCGCCGCCGAACGGCTTGGCCCTGGACGGCGATGCCGTCTACGCGCACGCGCTCGGGCCGATGCAGTTCATTCCGTCCACCTGGGCGCTGTACGGCGCCGACGGCGACGGCGATCGGCGGGCGAACGTCTTCGACATCAACGACGCGACGCTCGGCGCGGCTCGCTACCTCTGCGCGGCCGGCGGCAACCTGCGGGGCCGAGCCGGACAGGTGCGCGCGCTGCTCGCCTACAACCATTCCAACGAGTACGTCGACCAGGTGCTGGCGCTCGCGAACGCCTACGCGGTCCACGTCGGCGTGTCCGGCGCGCCGGTCGGCGTCACCCAGGGGCCGCTGGCGCCGGTGCGCCGACACGGTCCCCTGCCGCCGGTGAACCCGGGCGCGCCGACCGCCGTGAGCCACCGTGGCGGCCATCCGACGCGCACCCCGGAGCCCAGTTCCTCGGCGACGCGCACCGGCGCGTCGCCGACGCCGACCGGCCGCGTCGGCGGCGGCCCGGTCACCACGGTCGCCGGCCAACCCTCGGACACAGCCACGACCGCCCCGTCGAGCCCGACCGATTCGCCGTCGACGACGTCTGAGCCAACATCGACTCCGGCGACGTCGACCTGCGTGCCGCCGGACTGCCCCTAGGCGGCCGCGGCCGACTTCATTACGCGCAGCCTCGGCCCAGCGCGTGAGGAGACCCGCGCCGAGCACCGCCGCGAGCCTCAGTGCGCGAGCGCGTTGACGGCGAGGTCGAACAACCAGGGCGCACGGGTAGCGGCCGGCACCAACCGCCGACGCACCGCCGGTCGCTGCGAGGCGTGCAGGAGGGCGAGCGTCAGCAGCCGGTAGCGGCGCGCGATTTTCCGGTAGTCGCGTTCGTAGGCCGCCGGCCGGTCTGCTCGCACGCGGGCGGTCAGCGCCTCGGCGCAGCGGAACGCGATGGCCAGCCCCTCCCCCGTCAGCGCATCGACGTAGCCGGCGGCGTCGCCCACTAGCAGCACCCGGCCGGCCACCCGGCGCGTGACGTCCTGGCGCAGCGGGCCGGCCGCCCGCGGCCGCTCGAGCGGCTCGGCGGGCAGCCGAGCGCGCAGGTCCGGAAATGCCGCCAGCCGCCGCGCGAACGACGCGCCTGGTCCGCCGAGCACGGCGACGCCGACGCAGCCGGCCGCCACCGGCGTCACGTACGCCTCGGCGTCGTCGGCCCAGTGCACCTCGACGTGATCGGTCCACGGCGAGCACGCGAAGTGCGCGCGCAGGCCGTAACGCCGAGCAGGAGCGGGCGCCGGATCGAGGCCGAGCCCGCGGCGGATCGGCGAGTGCAGGCCGTCGGCGGCGGCGAGGTAGCGGGCGCGCAGGCCGGCGGCGCTCACCGATTCGGCGTCCTGCCGCACCTCCCCGGCGGCGCGCGCGACGATGTCCACCCCGGCCGCGACGGCGGCCTCGTGCAGCCGGGCGGAAAGCTCGGTGCGCTGGACGCCGAGCCCGCTGCCCCGCCGGAAGGCCGCGGCGACGCTGCGCCCGTCGGCGTGATAGGTGATGCCGGCGAACGGCCAACCGCCGACATCGACGCCGAGCCGGCGCAGCGCGGCGACCGCGCCTGGCATCAGCCCTTCGCCGCAAGCCTTGTCGATCGGTGTGTGCCGCGGTTCGAGCACCGCCGTCGACAGGCCGGCGGCGCGCGCGTGTAGCGCGGTCACCAGGCCGGCCGGACCGCCGCCGGCGACCAGCAGGTCCAGCACGTCAGCCGCCCGCCGCCAGCCCGCGCAGCGCGGCGTTCTCGGCGTTGACGCGCACCGACAGCAGGAGGGCGTTCAGCGCGGTGAACGCCAGCGCCGTGATCCACGCCGAGCGCGCCAGCGGCAGGGCGAACCCCTCGACGACCACGGCGACGTAGTTCGGATGCGCGAAGAGCCGGTACGGGCCGCCGGTCACCCGGCGAAGGCCGGGGACGACGAAGATGCGGGTGTTCCACTGCCTGCCCAGCGTCGAGATGCACCACCACCGCAGCCCCTGCGCGGCGACGACGAGGGCGAGCATCGGCCAGCCGAGCGCCGGGAGGAACCGGCGGTCGCCGAGCCACGCCTCGAGCAGCGCGCCGACGAGCAGGCCGGTGTGCAACGCGACCATCGCCGGATAGTGCCCGGCGCCCGCCTCGACCGCGCCGCGGGCAACGCTCCAGCGTTCGTTGCGGCGGGCCACTGCCAGCTCGCCGACGCGTTCGGCGCCGACCAGCGCGACCAGCAGCACGAACCAGGCCATCGCCTCAGATCCACTCCAGCAGCACGAGCTCGGAGCAGAAGCCGGGGCCCATCGCCATCAGCACGCCCGTCGTCTCACGCGCCGGTCGCTTGTCGAGCGTGTCGCGCAGAACGTGCAGCACTGAGGATGAGGACAGGTTGCCGATCGTCGCGAGCGAGCGCCAGGTCAGCTCGAGCGCGCCGTCGGGCAACTCGAGCGTCTCCTCGATCGCCTCGATCACTTTCGGTCCGCCCGGGTGGCTGACCCACGTCGACACGTCGCCGACCGCCAGCCCGTGATCGCCGAGGAAGCCGCGGACATCGTCGCCCAGGTAGGCGCGCACGAGCGTCGGGACGTCGGCGTCGAGCACGATCTTCAACCCGGCGCCGGTGACGTCCCAGCCCATGGTGCGCAGGCTGTCGGGATAGAGGTGGCTGCGCGAGTCGAGCACTCGCGGCCCGGACACGTTCGGCACCGATCCGACCCGCTGGTCGCCGACCGCGACGACGGCGGTCGCGCCGTCGCCGAACAGCCCGCTCGCGACGAGGTTGGCGATCGAGTCGTCAGTCATCTGGATGGTGAGCGAGCACAGCTCGACGGACACCAGCACCGCGACGTCGTCCGGCGCGCCCTTGAGGTGGTCGTGCAGCCGGGCGATCCCGGCCGCGCCGGCCACGCAGCCCAGGCCGAACATCGGCACCCGCTTGACGTCTGGCCGCAGCCCGATCCGGGTGGCGATCCGCGCGTCGATCGACGGCGCGGCGACACCGGTGACGGTGGTGAAGTAGATGACGTCGACGTCGCGCGGCTCGAGTCCGGCGTCGGCGAGCGCGCCGGTGAGCGCCTGCGCGCCGAGGTCCACCGCGGCCCTGATGAACTCCTCGTTCGCCGCGCCGAACCCGTCGAGTTCCGCGTAGCGCTCGAGCGGCAAGGCGAGGTGCCGGGTGCGCACCTGCGCGCTGCGGTGGAAACGCTCGAGCACGCGGGCCCGACGCGGTTCGAGATGGCGCGCGAACTCCGCCGTCAGCACCTGTTGCGGGTAGCGGTGGGCGGGCAACGCTGCGCGCACAGCGGCGATCGTCGTCACTGAGCCAGGGTGACACGCCGGCACCCGGTCAGCACGTCGCGAGCGGACTGGTTAGCCTCCAGCTATGGACTTGGACGTCATCGAAGACGCAGACGAGGACGAGCGCAGCGTGCTGCTCGTCACGGGCTCCGTCGATTTCGGCAGCAGGGGGACTCTGCTCGACGCCGGGCGGCAGGCGCTCGGGCGCGACGACGTCGAGGGCCTGATCCTGGACCTGGGGCAGGTGTCGTTCCTCGACTCGACCGGGATCGGCGTGTTCGTCCAGTTGGCCCAGGTCGCCGAGGACGGCGAGAAGAGCTTCGCGCTGCGCAACCCGTCCAACCGGGTGCGTCGCGTGCTAGAGGTGGCCGGGCTCGCCGAGCAGTGGGCCGAACGACGCGCCTGACCGCCGTCGTTACTACGACGATTGTCGTAGTAGGCTGCGCGGGTGTCTCACCTGAGCTGGCTGGAATCCGGCGTCGTCGGCTTGCTGCAGGGCGTCGCCGAGCTCTTCCCGGTGTCCAGCCTCGGACACAGCGTGCTGTTGCCCGCCGTCGTCGGCGGCGCCTGGCAGCACGACCTGGACGTCCGGGCGCCGGAATCGCCGTACCTGGCCTACATCGTGGGGCTGCACGTGGCGACGGCGATCGCGTTGATCATCTACTTCTGGCGGGACTGGGTGCGCATCGTGCGCGGACTCGTGCGGAGCATCGCCCGCCGTCGGATCGACACCGCGGACGAGCGGCTCGCCTGGCTGCTCGTCTTGGGCACTATTCCGGTCGGGGTCGTCGGGCTGCTCGCCGAGCACGCGTTTCGCACCACCCTCGCCCGTCCCGTGCCGACGGCGGTCTTCCTCGTGGTCAACGGCTTCGTGCTGCTCGGAATCGAGCACTTCCGCGGCGGCCAGCCGGCGGACGAGGAGTACGTGGACGAGCGGGTCAGCGGCGCGGAGTCCGACCGGCGCCTCGCCGGACTGCCGACGACTCAGGCCGTCGCGATCGGCGCGGCGCAGATCCTGGCCCTGGCGCCGGGCCTGTCTCGTTCCGGCGTCACCACGGCGGCGGGGCTGAGCGCGCGGCTCTCGCGCGAGGACGCCGCGCGCTTCGCGTTCCTGCTCGCGACGCCGGTGATCCTCGCCGCCGGCGTGCTCAAGCTCGGCGACCTCGCGGGCCCGCTGGGCGATGGCATCCGCCCGCAGGTGTTGTTCGGCTCGGTGCTGTCCGGCGTCGGCGCCTACGTGTCCGTGCGGTTCCTCACCCGCTACTTCGCCAGCCGCTCGATGCGTCCGTTCGGGGCGTACTGCGTGGCCGCTGGCGCGGCGTGCCTGGTCTGGTTCGCCGTCCGGTGAACGTGGCTGATCGAATGGGTTACCGCGGGCACGGCGGTAAGCGGGACCGGTCGAGGGGTACCTCGGCCGAGTGAGCGACATACCCGACCCGAACGCCGCGCCGCCGGCCGAGGGCTGATCTCCCAGCGCATGCGCATCGTCGTCACCGGCGCGACCGGCAATCTCGGCACCGCTCTGCTGCGCAGGCTGACCACAGGCGAGCACGAGGTCGTCGGCGTCACCCGGCGGCCGCCGCCGGACACCGAGCCATACCTTGGGCTCGAGTGGACGCGAGCCGACCTCGGCGAGCCGGATGCCACAGACGCGCTCGCGCCGGCGATGGCCGGCGCGCACGCGGTCGTGCACCTGGCGTTCCTGCTGCAGCCGAGCCACGATCGCGAGCTGATGCGCAGGGCGAATCAGGGCGGCACCCGCGCGGTCGCGACCGCCGCAGAGCGCGCCGGTGTCCGCCATCTCGTCCACGTGTCGTCGATCGGCACGTACGCGCCGGCGACGTCGTCCACGCCGGTGGACGAGAGCTGGCCGAACACCGGCTTCGAGACCTCGCCCTACAGCGTCGACAAAGCAGCGGCTGAAAGCATCCTGGACGACTACGAACAGTCGATGACGATCAGCCGGCTGCGCCCGACGCTGGTCCTGCAGGACAGCGCGGCCAGCGAGATCAGCCGGTACTTCCTTGGTCCGCTGATCCCGCCGCAACTCGTGCGCCGGTCGTTGCTGCGCCTGGCGCCCTGGCCGCGTGAGTTAGCGCTGCAGTTCGTGCACTCCGACGACGTCGCCGCCGCCATCGACACCGTGTTGTCCGCGGGCGCGGGCGGCGCGTTCAACGTCGCCGCCGACCCGGTTATCGATCGCGCGGCGTTCGCGACGCTGTTCGGCGGCGTCGGACCGGCGTTGCCGCCGAAGCTGCTGCGCGCGGTCACCGACCTCACCTGGCGGGCCCGGATTCAGCCGACCGACCCGGGCTGGGTCGACCTCGCCATCGGCATGCCGCTGCTCGACACCAGCCGGTTGCGCGCGCTCGGCTGGGCGCCGGCGCATGACGGCGCCGAGGTGCTCAGCTCGTTCGTCGACGCGTTGGCTGCTGGCCGCGGCGGCGCTGGTGCGCTGCTCTACCCGCGCGGACTGCGGCGCAAGACCGGAAGGAAACAGTGATGGCCGTTCACTGATCCCGGTGTCGCCCTCGTGCCGGCCGGCGCGCGGCCCAGACGAAGACCAGCCCGAGGGCGAGCAGCGCCACGGCCACGACGATGAGTGGCGGAAGGCCATGCACACCGGTGGAGGCGAGCACCGTCGTATGGGTCAAGTTCGAGGTGGAAGTCGGCGTCGAGGTAGACGGCGTGCCGGACGCTGTGGACGAGGTCGGCGTCGATGGCGCGGCCCGGACGGTCACGGTGCGCCCCGTCGAGGTCGACGTCAGCGCAACCGGGCTGCCGCCGTAGCGGGCGGTGATCGTCCGGGTTCCCGGGGTCGACCCGGTCGGGATCTTGACCGTCACGCGCCCGGTGCTGTCGAGCGTTCCGCTGCCGACCACCTTGCCGTTGTCGAGCACGGTGACGCGGCCGGTCGGCACGGTGCCGCCGGTTCCGGACACTCTGACTCGCACTGGGATCGTGCCGCCCACGTGCACGGGGCCGGACGGCAACGACGTGGTCGTGGTCGTGGATGTGGCCGGCGGCGTAGCCGCGCACCGCGCGGAGGTGAACGTGTCGTTGATCAGGGTGACCGAGCCGTTGCGAGCCAGCGCGCGGCCCTGGACCTGCACGCCGTTGTTCATGCTGATGGACTGCAGGGCCATGATCGTGCCGCGGAAAACCGAGCTTGTGCCCAGCGTCGCGGAGCTGCCGATCTGCCAGAAGACGTGGCACGCCTGCGCGCCGTTGATCAGATTCACCGAACTCGCCGAGGCGGTGGTGAGCGCCGTCGGAACCTGGAAGATGAACACCGAGCTCGGATCGTGCTGTCCGTTCAGGGTGAGCGCGCCGCTCAACCCGAGCGATGTGCTCGCCTTGTAGACGCCAGCCACCACCGTCCTGTTGGCGATGTCGCCGGGGACGTTCGCGGTGACCGGCCGGCCGGCCGCGTCGTTGTAGGCGGTGGTGAGGTCCGACTGCGCCTGCAGTGCGGGGCCGTCGGCGAAGTGTTGCGATCCGCCGACGATTCCTGGCGGGAACCCGGTGACATAGCTGGCGGGCGCGGGGCTGGAGCCGAGGTCGGCGTTCAGCGTGCTGGCGCCGGTGTTGGTGACCCCCTGACCGGCGAGCACCGAGTACTCGGCGCTGGTCGCGAGGTTGACGGTCCCGGTGGCGGCTGACGCCGGCTGCGCCCACGAGACGCCGATCGCGACGAGGCTCGTCAGCATGGCAGCCGCCATGATCGAGCGGTGGCGCGGGAATCGGGAGGCCGCAGCAGCCGAGACGGGGATAGTGCTCATTGCTTGTCCTTCGTCGAGCACTAGCCCCCGAAGGACTTCGCGTCGGCGAGTGCCGGGCGAGCGGTCCCCTGAGCGTCAGCAGGCGTGCTCGTCGACCCTCGGGGCGAAGAGCTCATCGCGGCAGGGGCACCCCGCCGCTGTCACCAGACTTGACCTCGATCTCACTCTAACCTAAAACTACCCAGAGCTAACACCATGCACCCTCGGTAATTTAAATGCGCGCAGCCGCCGGCGGGGCCGTCGCCGATCTTCACCATCTCGCCGCGGCGCTACCTGCCTGGACGGGTCGTCGGCGCGCTGTCAGGGTCTGCGCACGTATATGCGAGCAGACCTCGACAGCTGATGAGCGGCACCCCCGCCGGTGACCCGCAGGCCCTGTCACGTCACGGGCTGCTGCTCGCGGCCGCGCAGACCAGCGGGGGAAGATCGAGAACCCGGCAGCCGGGATGGCTTACTGGCTGTCCACCAATAGAACCGCGTCGAGTCGGGTCAGCCGCAGCAATCGGCGCAAGCTCGGCGACGCGGCAGCGACGATGACCGCTCCGCGGTCGGCGGCGCAGCGCTTGTGCGCGCCCAAGACAACGCCGATCGCGGTGGAGTCGAAGAACGTGACACCGCTCATGTCCAGGCGCAGCACCCGCCGGCCGGCGTCGAGATGCGCATCGAGCTCGGCGCGCAACGCGTCGGCGCTGGCGAGGTCGAAGTCGCCGGCGAGTTCGACGACAGCGCGCCAGTCGTCGGCGGAGAGGGTGCGAACCGACGAGGCCGGCTCGGTGTCGCCGATCGCGAGAGCGAGTTCGGCTGTCATGGTTTTTCCCTGCGGCAGAATCCGACCCAGGATTGGATAGGACGGAACGGCCCTACGGCGTTCCGTGTCGAAATGTACTACCGGCCCCGTTGTCTGGGCGTAAACACCGCTTGCCGCCAATTTCGTCAGACAGCGCCGGGAGGGAGCACGCTAGTGGGTAAGCCCCCCACGAGCCGCAATGGAAGTAGAGGCAAACGCCGTGACAAGTTCGACGCCCGTACCGCCGCCCTATCCCCCCGAGCAAGGCCCGCATCCGCAGGCTGCCCAGCCATTTGGTCCGCCGAGCCAACCGGGCCAGCCGGGCCAGCCGGCGGAGGGCTATCCGCCGGCCTACGGCGGCCCCCCGGTCAGCCCAGGCGCCGGGCCGGGCGCGCCGACGGACGCGCAGGCGCCGACGAGAACCGAGCCCGCGGCGGGCTTCGACGACAAGGGGCGGGTGCGGCGTGGGCGGGTGAGCGCAGCCTGGGTGGCCACGATCGCCACCGCTGTCGTGCTGATCCTGCTGATCATCTTCATCGCACAGAACTCACGCCAGGCGACGATCCACTACCTGGGCGGGTCGGGCAGCCTCAGCCTCGGCCTGATCATCCTGATCGCCGCGGTGTTCGGCGTGCTGCTGGCCGCCATTCCTGGCTCGATCCGGATCTTCCAGCTGCGCCGCGCGCTCAAGCGCAACACCCCGAAGGACCAGCGCACGCCCTGAGCGCACGCGGGTGCGTGAGTCCAGACGAGCGAGCGGGTAGGCAACAAAAATCTTTTCGACTCGCATGGAGGTCGCGATGACGGCTACCCCGTCCACCGGCAGCGGGGCGCCCGGCGCCACGACGGCCGACGCCGTGCCCAACAGCTCGGGGCCGAACAGCGCCGGCGACGCGTCGATCGGCGAGCTGATCGGCCGGGTGTCCGAGCAGACGAGCAGGCTCCTGCGCGACGAGCTGCGGCTGGCGCAGGCGGAGCTGACCGCGAAGGGCAAGCGCGCCGGCATCGGCGCCGGCCTGTTCGGCGGCGCCGGCGTCTTTGCCTTCTACGGCCTTGGCGCGCTCGTCGCGGCGGCGATCCTGGGCCTCGCCCATCCGGTCGCGGCCTGGCTGGCGGCGCTCATCGTCGCTGGCGCGCTGTTTGTCGTCGCGGGCATCGCCGCTTTGATCGGCAAGAAGGAAGTGCAGCAAGCGACGCCGCCCATGCCGACCGAGGCGATCGCGGGCCTGAAACGAGATGTCGACACCCTCAAGCCGGGAGCGAACAGGTGACCTCTGCCGACGACAACGGATCCGCCGCTGACGGGGCGTCCGACGCTCCAGCCGAGCCGTCGACCGACACGCCGCCGCCCACCGAGCCGGACGCGATCCGCGCGGACATCGAGGCGACGCGTGCCGAGCTCGCGGACACCGTCGACGCCCTCACCGCCAAGCTCGACGTGAAAGCCCAGGCCAGCGACAAAGCACACGCGGCCGGCGCCGCGGCCAAAGAGAAAGTCGCAACCGCCGCCCACCAGGCCAAGGCCGCCGCGCCGCCGCCGGTGCAACACGCGCTGGACAGTGTCGGGGCGAAGGCCGGCCCAGTCGCCCAGCAGGTGGCCGCAAAGGCCGAGCCGCACCGCGGCAAGATCGCCGCCGGTGCGGGCGTGACGCTGCTCGTGCTGCTCGTGGTGCGCCGCCGGCGAAAGCGCGCGTCCGCGCTCTGAAGCCCGGCTCATCGACGAGCCGGCTAATCGAGCGCTCGATCGCCACGGGTCGCGGCGATGATCTCGGCGACCCGCGGGTCGCGCTCGATGTCCTCGAGCAGGATCGACGTGCCGTCCGCGCGGCCCAGTGGAATTCGCCAGTTCGGGTACTCGTCCTGGGTGCCGGGCTGGTTTTGCGTGCGCCGCTCGCCCACCGCGTCGGTGAGCGCCACGCAGCGCAGCAGCGCCGGCGTCTGACTCAGGAAGCCATGGAGTGCAATCACCAGCCGCTCCGGGCTCAACTCGTCACCGCCGTCGCCGCTGTCGCTGTTGCTGCCGCCGCCGTCGTCGTCGTCGTCGTCGAGGTCGTCGAGCAGGCCGGCGCGCACCAACTCGGCGCGCCAGGCGACTCGCTCCTGCTCAGCGGCGGCGAGTTCCTCGTCCGCGGACCGGGTCAGCAGGCCGAGCCGCTGCCGCAGCCGGATGTGATCGCCGGCGAGGTAGCCCGTCGTCGGGGGCAGGTCGTGGGTGGTCACGGACGCGAGGCAGTTCGGCCGCCACTGCTGCGGCCGCAACGGCGAGCCGTCGGCGTGGTCGGTCTCGAACCACAGGATGTTGGTGCCGAGCAGGCCGCGCTCGCTCAGGTAGTCGCGCACCCACGGCTCGACGTTGCCGAGGTCCTCGCCGATGATCACTGCGCCGGCGCGCTCGGCCTCGAGCGCCAGGATGCCGACCAACGCGTCGTAGTCGTAACGGACGTAAGTCCCATCCAGCGCGTCCTTGCCAGCCGGAATCCACCACAGCCGGAACAGCCCGATGATGTGGTCGACGCGCACGCCGCCAGCGTGCCGCAACGCGGCGGCGAACAACTCGCGCAGCGGCGCGTAGCAGAGTTCGGCCAGCCGGTCCGGCCGCCACGGCGGCTGCTGCCAGTCCTGGCCGAGCTGGGAGTACGCGTCCGGCGGGGCGCCTACGCGGACGCCCGTGGCGAGCACGTCCTGGTAGGTCCACGCGTCCGCGCCGCCCGCCGACACGCCCACGGCGACGTCGTGGATCACGCCCAACCGCATGCCGGCGTCGGCCGCGGCGTGCTGTGCGGCGGTCAGCTGCTCCCCCAGCAGCCACTGCAGCCAGCGGTGGAAGTCGACGCGGTCGGCGTGCGCGGCGGCGAAGCCGGCTACCGCGCGCGACGCGGGATCGCGCAGCTCCGCGGGCCACTCGCGCCAATCCGGGCCGTGCTGCTCGCTCAGCGCGCACCAGGTCGCGAACCGGTCGAGCGGCGCGCCCTCGCGTTCGCAGTAGGCGGAGAACGCGGCGGCGCGCCCGTCGTCCAGGTCGGCGTCTAGGTCGGCGTCGTGGACGAGCTCGAGCGCGGCCAACTTGGCTGTCCAAGCGGCGTCGCGGTCGAGCCGGTCGTCGCTGCGCCGTCGCGCAAGCTGTTCGCCGAGCGCGTCGACCTCGGCCTTGCGGTCGGCGGCGAGCCGCGCGTAGCCGGGGACGTCTTCGATCCGCAGGTAGACCGGATTGCCGAAGCGCCGGCTCGTCGGCAGGTACGGCGACGGGTTCATCGGCGCCGTGACCTCGGCCGCGTGCAGCGGGTTCACGAGCACGAAGTCGGCGCTGTGCTCGCGCGCGGACCACGCCGCCAACTGAGCGAGGTCGGCGAGGTCGCCCACCTCCCATGATCCGCGCGAGCGGACGCTGTAGAGCTGGCAGGCCAGTCCCCAACCAGGTTCGGCAAGCTGAGGCGGCAGCGCGAGCCGGCTCGGCGTGACGATCAGCTCGCAGAAGTGCCGCTCGCCGGCGACGACGACCACCAGCCGGTGGTAGCCCGTCGGCAAATCCGCCGGCAGCTCGACGTATGCAGACGTCGCGGCCGCCTCGACGACCTCGCCGTTCTCGAGCTCGATCCGCGGCTCGACGGCGGCCACGTCCACCGTGTGCGCCCGGCCGGCGCGCACGACGAGACACGGCGGCAGCACAACGGACAGGCGGTCGGCCTGCCGCCGCTCCAGCGCGGCGGCGCAGCTCGCATCGCTGCCGGCGTCCACGTCGAAGGCCGCCAGCACCGCGCGCAGGCTGTCCGCGCTAACGATCCGGTGCTCGCCACGCCAGTCGTAGTACTCGGTGTCGACGCCATAGGAGTCGGCGAGTTCGCGCAACGGATCGGCGGCAGCGGTGTCCACGACACTCATCCTGCCCGGCTGTCCGACTGGCGAGCTGTCAGACTGCCCGGCCGTCAGACTGGCGAGCTGTCAGACTGGCCGGCGATGACCGCGCCCGCCGCCGTGCCGCGGCTGCTCGCCGCGCCGGACAAGTTCCGCGGCACCGCCACGGCCGCGCAGGTCGCCGACGCGATGGCCGCCGCAGCCGAAGGCGTCGGCTGGCAGGTCGACCGCGCGCCGATCTCTGACGGCGGCGAGGGCCTGGTCGAGTGCCTCGGCGGCGCGAACCGGATCACCACGGTGGTCGGGCCGCTGGGCAAGCCGGTCGCCGCGGCGTGGCGGTTGGCCGGCGACCTGGCGGTTCTCGAGACCGCCGCGGCCTGCGGCCTGGCCCTGGTCGGTGGCCGCAATGAGCCGCTCGCGGCGA
The DNA here is from genome assembly GCF_964251945.1 of uncultured Jatrophihabitans sp. Lineage (GTDB taxonomy): Bacteria > Actinomycetota > Actinomycetes > Mycobacteriales > Jatrophihabitantaceae > Jatrophihabitans. Next base: position 317,313 of record NZ_CAXULP010000001.1, on the reverse strand, counting down.
CCGCTCGCGGCGCCGGCCAGCTTGTCGCCGCCGCGGCCGCCGCCGGCGCCCGCCATATCCTGGCCGGCGTCGGCGGCTCGGCGACGACCGACGGCGGCGCGGACGCGCTGGCCGAGTTGCGCGAACTCGTCCCGCTCGACGGCTCGCGCGGCGTCGCAGTCACCGTGGCCTGCGACGTCCGGACGCCGTTCCTCGACGCCGCGGCCGTCTTCGCGCCGCAGAAGGGCGCCGACGCGGCGCAGGTCGCCGTCCTCACCGCGCGTCTCGAACGCCTCGCCGAGCGCTACCTCGCGCAGTTCGGCCGCGACGTCCGCCAGCTCCCCGGGGCAGGCGCGGGCGGCGGGCTGGCCGGCGGACTGGCCGCCGCCGGCGCGAGCCTGCGGCCGGGTTTCGACCTGGTCGCCGACCAGCTGCGCCTCGATGCGCGAATCGCCGGCGCCGACCTCGTCCTCACCGGCGAGGGCCGCTTCGACGCCACCAGCCTCGCCGGCAAGGGCCCGGGCGCGCTGCTTGCCCGGTGCGCCGAAGCGGGCGTCCCCGTCGTCGTCGTGGCCGGCAGCGTGGCCGGCAGCGTGGCGGCCGACGCGCCGCCCGGCGCCACCCTGCTGGACCTCACCGCACGGTTCGGCGCGATCACGGCCCGCGCCGAAACGTTGCGTTGCGTGCACGAAATCGTGACTGAGACGCTGCGCGAACGACCGGTGAACGCCCGGCGATGAGCGTGGACCGTGCCATGCCCCTACCTAGGGCGTGACAGGTGGAAAGATAACGGGATGGTCGCGACCCAGACGCCTCGCCGGATGGCGATCGCGGACGGGTCCCGCCGGTTCACCGGCATCCTGCCCTCGCGGATGTTGCGCTGGCGCCGCCCGGTGTGGTGGCAGGAGATCGCGATCATCGCGTTCGGCTACTGGCTCTACTCCCTCGGCCGCAACGCCATCCCGGAGCAGGCCTCCATCGCGCTGCGGCACGGGCGAGCAATTCAGCACCTGCAGGAGGACCTCGGGCTGAATTGGGAGCTGTCGGTCAACCACTTCGTCGCCGCGCACGAGTGGCTCGCGCAGGCGATGGACTACTACTACGCCACGCTGCACTTCCTGGTCACGCCGGTCGTCATGGTGTGGCTGTTCGTCCGCCGCCCGCACGTCTACCGCGGCGCCCGGACGGTCGTGGTGACGACGACGCTGCTGGCGCTGCTCGGCTTCTACCTCTACCCGACCGCGCCGCCCCGGCTGCTGCCGCAGTACAGCTACATCGACACGGTGTTGAAGTTCCACACGTGGGGGTCGCTCGCCGACCCGGACATCGCCAAGCAGTCGAACCAGTTCGCCGCCATGCCGAGCCTGCACATCGGCTGGGCGCTGTGGTGCGGCATCACGCTGTTCGTCTGCGCCCGCCACCTGTGGGTGCGCGTGCTCGGCATCGCCTATCCGGTCGCCACCCTCGCCGTCATCGTCGGCACGGCCAACCACTTCATCCTCGACGCGGTCGGCGGGGCGATCGTCGTCGCGCTCGCGTTCGGCGCCCAGTACTTGCTGTCCGGGCACGGCGCGTACGTCGGGCCGGTCGATGCGCCCGACTTCGGCCTGCCGAAGCCGGCGCCTCCGGTGTCCGGCGCGGCTCAGGCGCCGTAGAACACGTTCTCGACGACCTTGCGGGCGCGGCGTGCCGCGCGGCGGTAGTCGTCGACGAGCTGGCCCGGGTCGGTGCCCGGCGGGTAGCCGAGCACCCGCGCGACCGCGATCAGCTCCGCGCCCAACGCCGGCAGCTGATCGGCCGGCTTGTCGCGCACGAGCATCAGCGCGTTGCGCGCGCGCGTCGCGAACCGCCAGGCCAGCGCCAGGGTCGCCGCGTCGTCCGCGTCGAGCAGGTCGGCTGCCGCCGCGGCGGCCAGCGCGTCCAGCGTGCGGGTGGTCTGCAACCCCGCCACCACATCGCCATGGCGCAGCTGCAACAGCTGGATCGTCCACTCGATGTCCGCGAGGCCGCCGCGGCCCAGCTTGGTGTGGGTGGTGGGATCGGCGCCGCGCGGCAGCCGCTCGCTGTCGACCCGCCCCTTGAGCCGCCGGATCTCGAGCAGGTCGTCCGGCGCCACCCCGCCGGCCGGGTAGCGGACCGGGTCGATCATCTCGACGAACCGCGCGCCGAGGTCGCGGTCGCCGGCCACCGGGCGGGCGCGCAGCAGCGCCTGCGCCTCCCACGCCGAGGACCAGCGGGCGTAGTAGCGCTCGTAGGAGTTCAGCGAGCGCACGAGCGCGCCGTTGCGACCCTCCGGACGCAGCGACGCGTCGACTGACAGCGGCGGATCGGTCGAGGACGGCGTGGTGAGCAGCGCGCGCACCCGCGCCGCGACCTCGTGCGCCAGCCGGTCGGCTGCGTGCCCGTGGTCGTCGACCGGCTCGTGGACGAACAGCACGTCGGCGTCCGAGCCGTAGCCGACTTCCGCGCCGCCGAGCCGGCCCATCGCGACGATCGTGAAGCGCAGCGGGAGGACGTCCAGGTGCTGGTCGGCGGCGACCGCCCGTACGGCCACCCGCAGCGCCACCTCGAGCGTCGCCTCGGTGGTCACGCTCAGCGCGCGGCAGACGTCGTCCACGTCGCAGACGTCGAGCAGGTCGCCGAACGCGGTGCGCAGCAGCTCCTGGCGCCGCAGACCGCGGGCGGCGGCGACCGCGGCGCCCGGGTCGCCCTGCCGAGCGGCCGACTCCCACATGGCCGAGCGCAGCTCCTCGGCGAGCGCCGGGCGCAGCTGCTCGGGCGCGGACAGCATCTGCAGCGCCTCGGGCGCCCGGCCGAGCATGCGCGCGACGTATCGGCTGACGCCCAGCACGTACGCCAGCCGGGACACGACCGCGTCGCCGTCGCGCAGCAGGCGCAGATACCACGGCGTCGAGCCGAGCTCCTCGGACAACCGCCGGTAGGCGAGCAGGCCGGCGTCCGGATCGGGGGCGTCGGCGAAGTCGGCGAGCAACACCGGCAGCAGCGTGCGCTGCAGCGCCGCGCGCCGGCTGAGCCCGGTGGTCAGCGCTTCGATGTGCCGCAACGCCGCGCCCGGGTCGGCGAAACCGAGCGCCGCGAGCCGCCGGCCCGCCTCGGCCGCGGTCAGCCGCAGGTCCGCCGACGGCACCCGGGCCACCGCCTCGAGCAACGGCCGGTAGAACAGCTTCTCGTGCAGCCGGCGCACCTCGCGGCTGTGCAGCCGCCATTCGGCGTCGAAGACCGCGCGGGCGTCGCCGCGGCGATCCGGCCGGTAGCCCATCGCCCGGGCCAGCCAGGCCAGCTGGTCCGGGACGTCGGGCAGCACGTGCGTGCGGCGCAACCGGCGCAGCTGCAGCCGATGCTCCACCGCCCGCAGAAAGCGGTAGGCGTCGATCAGGCTCACCGCGTCGTCGCGGCCGACATACCCGCCGTCGCGCAGCGCGGCGAGCGCCGGCAGCGTCTCGGGCGTGCGCAGCGACTCGTCGCCGCGGCCGTGCACGAGCTGCAGCAGCTGCACCGCGAACTCGACGTCGCGGATGCCGCCGCTGCCCAGCTTGATGTCGCGTTCGGCAAGGGACACCGGGATGTGCTCGACGACGCGGCGCCGCATGGCCCGGACGTCGGGGACGAAGCCGGCCCGCTCGGCGGCGCTCCACACCAGCGGCGTGATCGCCGCGCAGTAGGCCCGCCCCAGCTCGAGGTCGCCGGCGACCGGCCGGGCCTTCAGCAACGCCTGGAACTCCCAGGTGCTCGCCCACCGCTGGTAGTACGCCTGGTGGCTGGCGAGCGTGCGCACGAGCGCGCCGGCCTTGCCCTCCGGGCGGAGGTTGGCGTCCACCTCCCACGCGACGCAGCGGCAGATGCGCATCGTCTCCGCGGCAAGCCGGGTCGCGGCGGCGAGCGCGGCCGTCGACTCGTCCCGGCTCGATTCGTCCCCCCCGCCCACCGGCTCGGCGACGAACACGACGTCCACGTCCGAGACGTAGTTGAGCTCGCGCGAGCCGGTCTTGCCCATGGCGATGACGGCCAGCCGGCACGGCGCGGTGTCGGCCGGGAGGTTGGCGGCGGCGACGTCGAGCGCCGCTTGCAGGGTTGCCCCGGCGAGGTCGGCGAGCAGTTCGGTGACCACCTGCAGGTCGAGGTCGCCGGCCAGGTCGCGGCCGGCGATGGCCATGAGCTCGCGGCGGTAGGCGTCGCGCAGCGCGGCGACGGCGTCGTCCCCGCACAGCTTCGCCGCCGGCCCGGCGCTGCCCACAGCGGGATCGGTGACGTCTGCGCCGACGGCGGCCGCGAGCCGACCCGGCATGCCGGCCGCGTCCAGGTCGCCGGCCAGCACCTGCCAGTCGCCCGGGCGGTGCCGCAGGTACTCGGCGAGCTCCGCGGACACTCCCAGCAACGCGAGCAACCGGGTGCGGACGTCGACGCGGGTCTGCAGCGCGTCGCGCAGCGCGGCGCCGTCGTCGGTCGCGGCGATGGCGGCGAGCGCCTCGAGCGCGCCGTCGGGGTCGGCGCAGCGGCCGAGCGCGGCGACCACGACCGCCGCCTCGTCGCTGGTGGGCCCTGCGCCGTCGGCGCGCCACCATTCCAGCGGCGGGCTGGAGAGCAGTTCGCCCGCGCGGGCGCCGTCGGCGAAGGACAGTCGAGCCAGCCGGGCGGCAAGCCGGGCCGCGGGCGCCGCCTGCGCCGCCCCCGCTGGAGTCTCAGCCATCGTCGTGGCGCAGACCGGGCATCGGCAGCGGCATCCGGGCGGCGCCGGCCTCTGCCGCGAGGGCGGCGCGGGCGGCGGCGATCGGGTCGTCCGGCGCTGCGTCCGGCGCATTGGCGGACGCCGGATCGCGGACGACGCCGGCGAACGCCGCGGCGAACGGCGCCCAGGTCTCGGCGAGATCGTCGTGCACCCGCACGGCGCGCTCGACTATCGCGTCCAGGTCGTAGTCGGCGAGTTCCGCGGCGTCGCCACGGGCCCAGGCGCGCACCGTCGCCGGGGTCGTCTCGATGTGGAACTGCACGCCCCACGCGACCCGGCCGAGGCGGAACGCCTGATGCTCCGCGCCGGGCGAGCTCGCGAGCTGGACGGCGCCGGGCGGCAGCGACGTGATCGCGTCGAAGTGCCACTGCAACACATCGGGGGTGATCGGCAGCGGGCGGAACAGCGGGTCGTTCGCCGCCGCGCCGCGCTTCGCGACCAGCTGCGCGCCGACCTCCGGGCCGGCCGGATTGCGCTGCACCCGCCCGCCGTTGGCCGCGGCCAGCAGCTGAGCGCCGAGGCAGACGCCGAGCGTGGGCAGCTCGCTGCTCACAGCTGCACGCAGCAGGGCGCGTTCATGCGGCAGCCACGGTGCGATGACGTCGTCGTTGGCGCCCATCGGCCCGCCCAGTACGACCAGGCCGGCGAAACCGGCGAGGTCGGCCGGCAGGTCGGCGCCGCTGACGATCTCGAGCCGCAAGTCCGCCGCGCGCAGCCACTCGGCCAGCCGGCCGACCGGGTCGCTCGGCGAGTTCTCGACCACGAGCACCAACGGCTGCGCGGACCCCGTCACGCTGTCGACTCTAGCCAGCTGCCCCAGCGAAGAGCGCTCGCGGGAAGAGCCCGCCGCAAGGGGGCCGGCCCTGAGCTTGCGAGGGGTCAGATCGCGGCCCGTACCCCGGCGGATAAGGGCAGCAAATCAAAGAACGGGCAGGTACCTGCGCAACTCGAACGGGCTGACTTCGGAGCGGTAGTCGCTCCACTCTTCGCGCTTGTTGCGCAGGAAGAAGTCGAAGACGTGCTCGCCGAGCGTTTCGGCGAGCAGCTCGGAGTCCTCCATCGCGCGCAGCGAGTCGGACAAGTTGTGCGGCAGCGTGCCGTAACCCAACGCGCGCAGCTCGGTGTCCGACAGCGACCAGACGTCGTCCTCGGCGCCGGGCGGGAGCTCGTAGCCCTGCTCGATGCCCTTCATGCCGGCGGCGAGCAGCACCGCGAACGCCAGGTAGGGGTTGCACGCCGCATCCGGCGAGCGGATCTCGACGCGCGTCGAGTTGGCCTTGCCCGGCTTGTAGCGCGGCACCCGGACGAGCGCGGAACGGTTGGCAGGTCCCCAGCAGATGACCGTCGGCGCCTCGACGAGCGCGCCCGGCGCGCCGAAGCCCCACAGCCGCTTGTACGAGTTCACCCACTGGTTCGTGACCGCGGTGATCTCCCGGGCATGGGTGAGCAAGCCGGCGATGAACGCCCGTGCCGTCTTCGACAGGTTGAGCGGGTCGGAGGAGTCGTGGAACGCGTTCTGGTCGCCCTCGAACAGCGACAGGTGGGTGTGCATGCCGCTGCCCGGCTGGTGCATGAAAGGTTTCGGCATGAATGTCGCGTGCGCGCCGTGGGCGATCGCGACCTCTTTGATGACGTGCCGGAACGTCATCAGGTTGTCGGCGGTCGACAGCGCGTCGGCGTAGCGCAGGTCGATCTCCTGCTGCCCGGGCGCGACCTCGTGATGGCTGAACTCGACCGAGATGCCCAGGCCTTCCAGCGCGCTGACCGCCGCCCTGCGGAAGTCATGGGCGACGTCGTGGCTGGTCATGTCGAAGTAGCCGCCGGTGTCGATCGGCAGCGGCTCGGTGCCGTCCGTCGGCCGGTTCTTGAGCAGGAAGAACTCGATCTCCGGATGCGTGTAGAAGGTGAAGCCGCGTTCGGCGGCGCGCGACAGCGCCCGGCGCAGCACATAGCGCGGGTCAGCCCAGGACGGCGAGCCGTCGGGCATCTGGATGTCGCAGAACATCCGGGCTGAGTCGGCCGGGCTGCCGTCCTGTTCGGGCAGCACCTGGAAGGTGGACGGGTCGGGACGGGCGAGCATGTCGCTCTCCCGGCCCCGGGTGAAGCCCTCGATCGCCGAGCCGTCGAAGCCGATGCCCTCTTCGAACGCGCCGTCGAGCTCGGCGGGCGCGACAGCGACCGACTTCAGCGTGCCGAGCACATCGGTGAACCACAACCGCACGAAGCGGATGTTGCGTTCCTCGAGCGTGCGAAGCACGAACTCCTGCTGCCGATCCAAACCGTTCCGCCTCTCTGTTCCGCCTCGCCGACCTTAACTGCTGTCGTCCAGACCCAGCGATCGTGACGCGACGTTGTTGCCGGTGCGTTTCGGCGTCGGGTTAGAGGGCGCTGCCTTTCAGCCACTTCGACCAGGGCACCGTCCAGTCGCCGCCCTGGTCGACCTGCAGTGTGGGAGCGTGCTTCGCGCCCTTGATCTCCACCGGGTCGCCGATCATCGAGTGCTTGAAGAACCACATCGAATTGGCGGCGTTGAGGTTGAGGCACCCATGCGAGACGTCGTAACCGTTGTCCTGCGCGTAGATGGTCGTCAGCAGCTCATGCAGGTAGATGCCGTCGGTGCTGATCTTGGTGGCGTTGTAGATATTCTCGCAGGCGTAGCCGCCCGGCGCGTTCGCCGGCAGCCCGTAGCTGGCCGAGCACATCTTGGCGGGCTGCTCGTGGGCCAACACCGTGTAGGTGCCGTCGAGTGTGTAGAAGTTGATGTAGTTGCCCTTGACGCTGACGCCGCTGTGTTCGCCCATGGACGTGTTCATCGTCCGGATCAAGTGGCCGGCCGCGTTGTACACCTTCACCTTGTTGACGGACTTCGGCGCGGTGTCGTGCGCGATCGTGACCTGCCGGCGGCCGATGGTGAACGACGCGCTGGTGTCCGCCTGCCCGTAGAGACCGTCGCCCAGCTTTTTGCCGTAGACCTTGGCCGTCACGGTCACCTTCGTGCCGGAAGCCCAATAGTGCTGCGGCCGCCAGTGGACGTTCTGCGAATCGGACCAGTACCACGATCCGTCGACGTGCGGTGTGGTGGTGACGGTCAGCGCCTTCTGGGCGGCGGTCTCGTTGCCGATCGGCTCGTCGAAGTGCACGATCGGCACGATCGCGACGCCGTAGGTCGCCCCGTGGCCGAGCGGATACCCGCCGATGCGCTGCAGATACGGCATCGTCATGTTGTCCGGAGTCACGGTGGTGATCGTCTCGCGCTTGGTCACCGGCTTGCCGTCGCCGTTCGCGCCCGTGGCGGAGATCGAGTAGGTCTTGCTGTAGCCGAGGACCTCGGTGTTGTGCCACGAGGCGCCGTCGGGCGACACGACGCCCTTGACGGCCTTGCCGGAAGGACTGGTCATCGTCACCGAGGTCAGCTTGCCGTTGGCGATCGACACCGTCACCGGCTTGGCCGGGCTGATCTTCTTGCCGTCACCCTGCGGGCTCGTGGTGATGACGGCGGCGAGCGCGACCGGCGCGGGCGCCGAGGACGAGCCGCCCGTGGACGTCGGCGTGGCCGATCCGGTGGGGGTGCCCGTGGAGTCGCCGGCGCCGCCGCCGGTGCAGCCGGCGAGCAGCGCCAGGGCCGCGAAACAGGCTGTCGTGGCCCCGGCGAGCGAGATCCGCCGCCGAGACGGTGAGCGGTCCGAATTGGGGACCCGATGCATCAATCCTCCGTAATTGCGTGCCTGCGGCTGGCGGTGATGAGGCGTTCTCACACTCCGGCCGCGCTTCCAGTGTCCCGCGAACCGCGTGGCTTCGCGGCGAGCCGAGGGCCGAGGTCTTCCTAGCGAAGACGCCGCCGCCGGCTGGCGGGTTGCGTCCGAGATCGAATCGTCACCAACGAGCTGTCCGCCATTCTGCCGCACGACGCCGCCGACCGCCTGCTCGCCGCGCGCGTCGGCGGTCGGCTCAGCCGCCGCTCATCAGGCGACGCTGCCACAATTGGCCGGTGATCGCGCTGCGAGTGGCGATGGCCCAGGTCAATTCGACGGTCGGCGACTTCGCCGGCAACGCGAACCGGGTCGTTGCCGCCGCCGAGCAGGCTGCCGCCGCCGGCGCCGACCTGGTGGCGTTCCCGGAGATGATGCTGACCGGCTACCCGGTCGAGGACCTCGTGCTCCGGCCGTCGTTCCGCGCGGCGTCGAAAGCGGCGCTCGACGCGCTGGCCAGCCGCCTCGCCGCCGCGGGGCTCGGCGAGCTCGCGGTCGTCGTGGGCTTCGTCGACGACGACGGTTTCCCCCGCGACGCCTCGGCCTTCCTGCTCCGCGGCGAGGTCGTCGCGCGGTACTTCAAGCACCACCTGCCAAATTACGGCGTCTTCGACGAGCGCCGCTACTTCGCTCCGGGACTGGACCTGACGATCGTGCGGCACCTGGGCGTCGACATCGCGCTGACGGTCTGCGAGGACGTCTGGCAGGAGGGCGGCCCGTTCAGCGTCGCCGGCGCGGCGGGCGTGGGGCTGGTCGTCAACGTCAACGCCTCGCCCTATGAGCGGAACAAGGACGACGTGCGGCTGCGGCTGCTGCAGCGGCGCGCAGCAGAGGCGCACGCGCCGATCGTGTACGTCAACCTGATGGGCGGCCAGGACGAGCTGGTGTTCGACGGCGACTCGATGGTGGTCGCGCCGAACGGGGTCGTGCTCGCCCGCGCGCCGCAGTTCGTCGAAGACGTCTACCTCGTCGACGTGCCGGTGGCCGAGGCGCCGGCCCAGCCGCCTCCCGAGCTGGCGCTCGAGTCGCCGCCCGAACACGCCGAGATGAACCTGGTGCGCATCAGCACCGGGGTGCCGGCCCGCGCGGGCCGCGAGATCCGGCCCGGCGCGGTCGCCGACCGGATGCCCGACGAGGCCGAGGTTTGGCACGCGCTCGTGGTCGGCCTGCGCGACTACGTGCGCAAGAACGGCTTCGACTCGGTGGTGCTCGGCATGTCCGGCGGCATCGACTCGGCCGTCGTCGCCGCGGTCGCCGCGGACGCGATCGGGGGCGAGCACGTCTACGGCGTCTCGATGCCGAGCGTCTACTCCTCCGACCACTCACGTTCGGACGCCGAGGACCTCGCCCGGCGTCTCGGCGCCCACTATCGCGAGGCGCCGATCAAGCCCATGGTCGAGGCCTACCTGTCCGGCCTCGAGCTGACCGGGCTGGCCGAGGAGAACCTGCAGGCCCGGGTGCGCGGCACGACGCTGATGGCGCTGTCGAACTCCGAGGGCCACCTGGTCCTCGCGCCGGGCAACAAGAGCGAGCTCGCGGTCGGCTACTCGACGATCTACGGCGACGCGGTCGGCGGGTTCGGGCCCATCAAGGACGTGCCGAAGACTCTCGTGTGGGCGCTGGCCCGCTGGCGCAACAGCTTGGCGGAGCAGCGCGGCGAGACGCCGCCCATCCCGCCGAACTCGATCAGCAAGGCGCCGTCGGCCGAGTTGCGGCCCGGACAGGTGGACACCGACTCGCTGCCCGAGTACGAGGTGCTCGACGCGATCTTGGCGCGCTACGTCGACCGCGACGAGGGCAGCCCGCAGATCGTCGACGCCGGCTTCGACCGGGCACTGGTCGAGAAGATCGCCCGGCTCGTCGACGCCGCCGAATGGAAGCGCCGCCAGTACCCGCCTGGCACCAAGATCAGTTACAAGGCCTTCGGCCGCGACCGCCGGCTGCCGATCACCAGCAAATGGCGCGAATCCGGCTGATTGACGCCACGTTTCCGTCTCTTGTCAGCCGGGTGACATGTCTCTCAGAATTCACCGGCGACTTACCGCTCGGTAGCGGACATGATTGTTGCGTCCAGATTTCATGCCCGGGGACCGCGCGAGCGGCCTCGAGGAAGTGAGCGAGACATGGCCGAGGCCACCCTGTACGGCGGCGTCATCAGTCGGCGGATCACGATCCGCGACCTGCAATCGGCGAAGGACCGCGGCGAACGCTGGCCGATGCTCACCGCCTACGACTACTCGACCGCGAGGGTCTTCGACGAGGCCGGCATTCCGGCGCTGCTCGTCGGCGATTCCGCGGCGAACGTCGTCTACGGCTACGACACGACAGTGCCGGTGACCGTCGACGAGCTGCTCCCCCTGGTCCGCGGCGTCGTCCGCGGCACGTCCCGCGCGCTGGTCGTCGCCGACCTGCCCTTCGGCTCGTATCAGGCCTCGCCGCAGCAGGCGCTGGAGACCGCGGCGCGCTTCATGAAAGAGGGCGGCGCGCAGGCCGTGAAGCTCGAGGGCGGCGCACGGGTGGCGCCGCAGGTCGAGGCGCTGGTCTCCGCGGGCATTCCGGTGATGGCGCACATCGGCCTCACCCCCCAGTCGGTGAACGCCTTCGGCGGCTACCGGGTGCAGGGCCGCGGCGACGAAGGCGCCCACCGGCTGCTGCAGGACGCCAAGACGCTGCAGCACGCCGGCGCGTTCGCCGTCGTGCTCGAGGTCGTGCCGAGCGAGGCCGCGGCGCAGGTCACCCGGCTGCTGAACATCCCGACGGTCGGCATCGGCGCCGGGCCGGCCACCGACGCGCAGGTGCTCGTGTGGCAGGACATGGCCGGGCTGCGTTCGGGCAAGCCGGCCAAGTTCGTGAAGGAGTTCGCGCAGGTCGGCGACGTGCTGCGCGACGCGGCCAGCCGGTTCGGCGACGAGGTGCGCAACGGCGCGTATCCGTCGGCCGAGCACGAGTACCACTGATCATCCGCGGCTGATCCGGGTTCGGCGGACGCCCGACCCAGCCGGCCGGCCCGCCTTCCCACACCGCGTGGTCGAAATTAAAGACATCGACCGCTGGGTGTGGGAGGCGGTGCTCAGGCGCCGGGACGGGTCAGCGAGCGCTCTTGCGCGCCGTGGTCTTCCTCGTCACGGCCTTCTTCACGGCGCTCGCCTTCGACGCCACGGTCTTCTTGGCGGCGCTGGCCTTCTTCGCGGCCGTCTTCTTCGCCGGCGCCGTCTTCGCGGCGGCCTTCTTGGCCGGCGCCTTGGTGGCCAACTTCTTGGCCGCAACGGACTTCGTCGCCGGGACGGACTTCTTCGTGGCCAACTTCTTGGCCGCGACGGACTTTGTCGCCGACGCCTTCTTGGCAGCGGCCTTCTTCGCCGGCGCCTTCTTAGCCGGCGCCTTCTTAGCCGGCGCCTTCTTCACGGCGGCCTTCTTCGCGGCGGCCTTCTTCGCCGGCGCCTTGGTGGCCAACTTCTTGGCCGCAACGGACTTCGTCGCTGGCACGGACTTCTTCGTGGCCAACTTCTTGGCCGCCGCGGACTTCGTCGCCGGCGCCTTCTTGGCAGCGGCCTTCTTCGCCGGCGCCTTCTTCGTGGGTGCGGTCATGCGGGGGCCTCCTCGAGAAACTTCTGGCGGGCGGATCGCTCCACCTGTAGATCAAGGTTGACGAGGTGTTCTACGCAGCGTCAATACGACGCGCCGTATTACTCGGCGTCGACGTTGGGGCGAGCCAGCTGCCGCATCGCGCGTCCGCTTGCGGCAGCGCGCGCCTTCCCTTGCCACGCAGGCAAATCCGCGATGAAGCGTCGGCTCACTCTCGACGCGACAGCCGCGCGACTGTGACGAAGATTTTTCCGTACCTATAGGTATGGAAAAGCGCCGATCGAGCGCCGCCATGGCGGGCGACGTCCCTTCGAGAGCATTGCTCTCGGAAAAGTGAAGCGCGCCGTCAGGCTTGACCAGGGCGGCGGACGAGTCGACCTGTAAGCCGGATTCTGTGCCCGGCGCGAACGCCGGGCGACGGCCATCCATCTAGGCCTGCCGTTGCCGGCAGGCTCGAGCGATCTACCCGCAGACATCGGACGGGCCGCCCTCGATCGTCTGCGCGAGCTGGCAAGCCAGCTCTTCTTGACCTTGCTCCGGGTGGGGTTTACCTAGCCGTTCCGGTCGCCCGGAACGCTGGTGGTCTCTTACACCGCCGTTTCACCCTTACCGGCACGCATGCCGGCGGTCTGTTTTCTGTGGCACTGTCCCGCGGGTCGCCCCGGGTTGCCGTTGGCAACCACCCTGCCCTGTGGAGTCCGGACTTTCCTCGGCAGCGCCCCGCTGATGCTGGGACGCTGACGCGGCCGTCCGGTCGGCTCGTCCGCCGCGCCCGAATCGTATCCCGGCACCCGCGCGGGCTGGCTGCCGATAGGTTTCGCGGAGTGTCCGGCGCTCCCGCTGAGGTGGTCGCGGCCGCGCTGCTGCTGGTCAGTCTCGGCGTCGCCGTCGTCCGTCCGCGCGGCATCAGCGAGGCCTTCGGCGCGCTGCCCGCGGCGGCGCTGATCGTCGCCCTCGGCATCGTCCCTTGGTCCTCGGCCGTCGACACCGTGCGCGAGATCGGCCCGACGGTCGGCTTCCTCGCCGCGATCCTCGTGTTCGGCACGCTGTGCGCGGACGCCGGCGTGTTCGTCTTCCTCGGCGGCGTGGCGGCGCGCGCTAGCCGGGGCCGGCCGCGCCGCCTGCTCGCGCTGGTCGTCGCCCTGGCCGCCGCCGTGACGGCGACGCTGACCCTCGACGCCACCGTCGTTCTGCTCACCCCGGTGGTGCTGACCACCGCTCGCCAACTGCACGTGCCGGCCCGCCCGCACCTGTATGCCTGCACTCGGCTGGCCAACAGCGGATCGCTGCTGCTGCCGGTCTCGAACCTGACCAACCTGCTTGCCTTCGGCGCGGCCGGGTTGTCCTTCGGCCGGTTCACCGCGCTGATGCTGGCGCCCTGGCTGCTCGTGTGCGCGTTGGAGTGGATCGCGTTGCGGGTCGCGTTCCGCCGCGACCTGACGTCGGAGGGAGACGCCGTCCCGCCGCCGACGGCCGTGCCCCGCTACGCCCTCGCCGTGCTCGCGGTGACCGTCGCGTTGTTCGTCGTCGCGTCCTCGCTCGACATCGCGCCGGCGTGGGCCGCGCTCGCGGGCTGCCTCGCGCTGCTGGCGCCGCGCATGGCGCAACGCGCCACCCCCTCGGCGGCGCGCGTGCGCGGGCTGGTGAGCGCGGCGTCCCCCGGCTTCTGCGTCTTCGTGCTGGCGCTCGCGGTCGTGGTGGACGGCGTCACCCGGCATGGGCTCGCCGACGGCTTGCGGAACGTGTTGCCGAGCGGCGTTTCGCTACCTGCTCTGTTGGCGATCGCGGGCGTGGCGGCGGTGCTCGCGAACGTCGTGAACAACCTGCCGGCGACGCTCGCGCTGATCCCGCTCGTCGTCGGCCAGCCGGCCGCGGTGCTGGCGGTGCTGGTCGGCGTGAACATCGGGCCGAACGCGACCTATGTCGGCTCGCTTGCGACGCTGCTGTGGCGCCGCCTGCTCCCGGCGCGGGACAAGCCGAGCGCTCGGCAGTTCCATGCCCTCGGCCTCACGACGACCCCCGTGCTGCTGGCCGTCGCGATCGTCGCGCTGTGGGGCTCGTTGTCGGTCCTCGGGACGTGAACTCGCCGTTCAACGCGGCAAATGGGACGTGTCGTTGACGAGCCGCACCGAGCAGTTCCCGTCGACGTAGTAGTCGACGATCGACACCGAGGCGGTGTCCAGGTGCAGCCGGTACAGCGCGACCGGCGGGGCGTCGAGCGCGAAGCGCACCAGGACCTTGATCGGCGTGACATGCGTGACGACGACGACCGTCTGGCCGGCGTGTGCGGACAGCAGCGCGTCGCGGGCGCGCAGCACCCGGACGTCGACGGCGGTGAACGGCTCCCCGCCCGGCGGCGCGACGTCCGGCGAGGCGAGCCAGGCGTCGAGCGCGGCCTGATCCGCGGCTGCGACCTCGGCCATCGTCTTGCCCTCCCACTCGCCGAAGTCCGTCTCGACCAGGTCGTCGACCGTCTGCAGCGGCAGGCCGAGCGGGGCGGCGATCGCCGCTGCGGTCTCCTGCGCACGGCGCAGCGGCGACGCCGCGACCGCGGCCACGGCGCCGAATGGACGCGCGGCCAGCGCAGCCGCCTGCTGGCGCCCCGGATCGTCGAGGGGCAGGTCGTTGCGGCCGGAGAAGCGCCGGCGCGCCGAGTGCACCGTCGAGCCGTGCCGCACGAGGATCAGCCGGGTCGCCGTGTCGACCGGCGGCGTCCAACTGGGCGCGGCGGCGAGATTCGCCGCGGCGCCCGGGCGCGCGCCAGGTGCGGCCGGGCGCGTCGCGGCGGGTTTGGCCGCTGTCGTGGGCTTGCCGGCCGCCCGGTCCATCGCTTCGTTGGCAAGCCGGTCGGCGCGCTTGTTGAGCTCCCGCGGAATCCACTCGAACGAGACGTCGTCGAAGCCGCGGCGCAGGACGCCCGCCTGCCGCGCAAGTTCGCGCATCGAGGCGTGCTTGATCTGCCAGGCGCCCTTCATCTGCTCGACGACGAGCTTGGAGTCCATCCGCACCGCGACACGGCGAGCGCCGAGCTCGCGGGCGGCGTCGAGGCCGGCGATCAGCCCGCGGTATTCGGCGACGTTGTTCGTCTCGACGCCGATGCTCTCGCTGCGCTCGGCGAGCACCTCGCCAGTCGCCGGGTCGAGCACGACGGCGCCGTAGCCGGCCGGGCCGGGGTTGCCGCGCGAGCCACCGTCGGCCTCCACCACGACGAACTCGACGACCGAATCGACAACCGGGTTGACAACCGGCTCCAACGGGTTGCTCACAGCCCGGATTCGGCGGTCCGGACGAGGATCGCGCGGCAGTTCTCACAGCGCAGCACGGCATCCGGCGGCGCGTCGCGGACCGTGCCGAGCTCGCTGCCGGACAGCTCGATATGGCACGCCTCGCAGCTGCGCTGACGCAACATCGCGGCGCCCGTGCCGGTTTGCGCCCGGCCGCGCTCGTAGAGGGCGAGCAGGTCGGCGGGCAGCTGGCCGGTGACGGCCGCGCGCTGCGGCGTGCGTTGTCCCGCGGCCGCGTCGATCTCGGCGAACGCGGCGTCGCGCTTCGCCTCCAGTTCGGCGATCTCGGCGTCGACCGCATCCTGTTCCGCGCTGGCCCGCCGCAGATCGGCGGCGGCTTCCTCAGCGCGTTCCATGACGTCGAGCAGTTCGTCCTCGAGCGTCGACTGCCGACGGGCGAGCGAGGCGATCTCATGCTGCAGGCTCGCCAGTTCACGCGCGGGCAGGCCGCCGGCTTGCAGCCGCGCCTCGTCGCGCACCGCCCGGTTGCGGACGGTCTCGACGTCGTTCTCCATCCGGCGCTGCTCCCCGGCGATATCTTGGAGACGCGTGCGGGCGTCGACGACGGCGTCGTGCAGCCGCGCCTTGGTCTTGACGCGCTCGGCGATCGCCGCGAGCTCGGGCAGCGTCCGCCGCCGGTGGGCGAGCTGGGCGAGCGCGGTGTCCGCGGCCTGCAGGTCGAGCAGCCGAAGCTGGGTTTCGTGGTCGGCGTTCACGGCTGCGTTAGGACTCGCTTCACGGCTTGGCGGAGTGGTCGGACGGGACGTGGAGCGTCCAGGGGTCGGTGACCTGGGCGGAGACCCGGACGTCCACCGTAGTGCCGAACCGCGCGCGCAGCGCCGTCGCGACCGCGTCCAGCCACGGCGCCTCGGTCGCCCAGTGGGCGGCGTCGACGAGCGCCATCGCGTCCGGGCCGCGTTCGGACACCGCCTCGACGGCGGGGTGGTGCTTGAGGTCGGCGGTGACGAACACGTCGGCGTCCGCGTCGCTCGCGCGACCGGCGAGCGAGCCGCCGGATCCGCCGCACACCGCGACCGTGCGCACCAGTCGGTCGGCGTCGCCGGCGGCGCGCACCCCCCAGGTGGTGGCCGGCAGCGCCGCGGCGGCCCGCTCGACGAACGCGCGCAACGTGGCGGCGGCCGGCAGCTCGCCGACCCGGCCGAGGCCGCGCCGGCTGGGCAGCGGCTGCTGCGCGAGCAGGTCGAAGGCCGGCTCTTCGTAGGGATGGGCCGAGCGCAGGGCCGCGACGATCGCGGTGCGGGTCCGGCGCGGCGCGATCATCTCGACCCGGGTCTCGGGCACCCGTTCGATGCGACCCCGCTCGCCGATCGCCGGACGCGCGCCGGCGAGCGGACGGAAGGTGCCCTCGCCGGGGGTCGTCCAG
This sequence comes from uncultured Jatrophihabitans sp., assembly GCF_964251945.1. GTDB lineage: Bacteria > Actinomycetota > Actinomycetes > Mycobacteriales > Jatrophihabitantaceae > Jatrophihabitans. The sequence continues at coordinate 300,585 of NZ_CAXULP010000001.1, read as the reverse complement.
GCGCAGCGATCGTAGTCGCCGAGCCGGCCGGCGCCGGCCGCGGCGAGCGCGTCGACCAGCCGTTCGGCGTCGGCGTGCGGGACGAACACGACGAGCTTGTCGATCGGCTCGTCGTCCTGCGGTTCGAGCGGACGCAGGTCGGCGAGCCCGAGCCGGCGGCCGAGCGCGTCCGACACTCCAGGCGCCGCGACGTCGGCGTTGGTGTGCGCCACGAAATGGGCGGCGCCGGTGCGGATCAGCCGGTGCACCAGCGCGCCTTTGCGGTCGTCGGCCGGCACGCCGTGGACGCCGGTCAGCAACAGCGGGTGGTGCGTGATCAACAGCTGCGCGCCGCCGTCGATCGCCTCCGCGACGGTGGCCGGCACCGGGTCGACGGCGAGAAGCACGCGCTCAACCCGCTCGGCCGGGTCGCCGCAGACGAGGCCGACCGCGTCCCACGGCTCGGCCCAGCGCGGGTCGAACCACTCGTCGAGCGCGGCGATCAGCTCGGCGAGGCGGGGCACGTCGCGAACCTACCGGCCTTGCCGGCTCGGCCGGCGAAAGCCGTACCCTGTAGCCACTTCACGACGGGAGTCACGAGCGATGTTGTACTTCGACGGCGGTATCGGGATCCTGCTGTTCGGGCTCTGGGTGTTCTGCATCATCGACGTGATCACCACTCCGGACGGCGCCACCCGCAACCTGCCCAAGCTGATGTGGCTGCTTATCGTGATCATCCTGCCGGACGTCGGCTCGATCGCCTGGCTGGTCGCCGGGCGGCCGTGGCAGGGCGCGAACGCGGGTCTTCCCTACAAGGGCAACCGGGGCCGTCCTGCGGCGCCAGCGGCGGCAAGGCCCGCGGATGCCAGGTCTGGCACGCGTGCGCGGGCGACGAATCCGGACGACGACGAGGAGTTCCTGGCCGGCCTCCGGGCGCGCGCCGAGGAGCAGCGCAGGCGCGGCCGCGAGGCCGGCCGCGACGAGCCGCCCGCCGTCGCCGACTGATAACATCAGCCCCGGCGATGGGACTCCGCCGAGGCGCGCAATTGGCCTGAACCGCCCGACTGGGGCTGATGGTTCCTCCTTGGATCAAGGAGGAGAGCTATGTCCGAGCCGGCCGACGAGCATCTCGAGTTGCCAGTCGATCCGGACGCCCTTGCGCGCCCAGTGCACTTCCGTCTCGACGCTGCCCTGCTGGTCGCGCTCGGGGGAACCGTCGGGACCCTCCTGCGGTACGAACTGGCGCAGCTCGAGCCGACGCGTGCCCGCTCTTTCCCGTGGGGCACGTTCATCGCGAACATCGTCGGGGCGTTCCTGCTCGGCGTGCTGCTCGAATGGCTGGCCCGCGCCGGCCCGGACCGCGGCCGGCGGCAGCGCGCCCGGCTGCTTCTCGGCACGGGCTTCTGCGGCGGCCTGACGACCTACAGCACCCTGGCGGTCGAGGCCGATCTGCTGGTCCGCGCGCACGACAGCACGCTCGCCGTCGCCTATCTGGCGGCGACGTTGATCGCCGGCGGACTGGCGAGCGTCGCGGGCATCGCAGCTGCGGCCGGCCACCACAGGCTGCGGCGACGGCAGTCCAGCTCATGATCGCGGTGTGGATCTCGCTCGCGGGCGGCCTCGGCGCCGTTGCCCGGCTCGTCGTCGACGGGGCGATCCGCGAACGATGGTCCGCGACGTTTCCGATCGCCACCTTCGCGATCAACGTGAGCGGCTCGCTGCTGCTCGGCGTGCTCACCGGGCTGGTGCTCTTCCGGCACAGCCCGACTGATCTCGCCCATATCGCCGGCACCGGCTTCTGCGGCGGCTACACCACGTTCAGCACGGCCAGTTTCGAAACGGTGCGGCTGGTGCAGCGCGGCGCGACGTCATGGGCTGTCTTGTACGGCGTCGGTTCCGTTCTCACCACGGTCGGTGCAGCAGGGCTCGGCTTGGCGCTGGCGAGCTGACGCCACGCCCGGGCCCGGGATCACCGCGGTCTCGGGCCAGAGCGCCGCTCATGTTCGGGTGTTTTCGGCCGATATTGCGGTTGTATTACAGACAACGGGAAGACGGAGGCGGTGACGTGGACAGCGGTCGCGAGGACGCGGTGGTAGTGCCCGAGGACCTGATACCGGCGCAGGCGTTCGACCTCGCGTGCATTCAGGTGGTGAAGTATTTGTCGCGGCTGATCCCGATGGGATTGTGGGCCGTGACCCGCGTCGCCAATGGCCAATCCGTCCTGCTAGCCGCCGAAGATCACGCGTACGGATTCGGCAAGGGCGCCGCGTTGCCGTTCGTCGACATGCCATGTCACGCCATGGTGACGGCGGGAGCGCCGCCGATCGCACCGGATGCGACGCTCGTGCCGGCATACGCGGAGTCTGGATTCGCCCGCCTGGCGCCGCTGGGCGCCTACGTCGGATTCCCCGTCACATTGGCCGACGGGGAACTGTTCGGCACAGTGTGCGGGTACGACCCCAGCCCGCAACCGTCGACCCTGCTCAGCAATGAGCCGCTCTTCAGACTGGTCGCGGTCCTGTTGTCCGCGGTGCTGACCGCGGACTTGGTCTCGACCGACGCGGCCCGCGACATCGAACTCTTGAAAAGTGAGGCCGACAGCGACCAGCTCACCGGCCTGTTGAACCGCCGGGGTTGGGATCGCTACGTCAGCCTCGAAGCGCCGAGGTACGAGCGGTTCGGCGACCCCGCGGCGGTTCTCGTCATCGATCTCGACGGGCTGAAGACGATCAACGACGTCCAGGGTCATGTTGCCGGCGATCAGCATCTGCGGCGCGCCGCGGAGACACTGCGCAGGCATGTGCGAGCCGGCGACGCGCTGGCGCGCCTTGGCGGGGACGAGTTCGGGGTCTTCGCAAAGGGTGTCTCGCCCGCCCAGGCGGGCGCGCTGGTCGATCGAATGGTCGAGGCCTGCAGCAGTGCTGGGATCGAGGCCTCGATCGGGTGGGCGCCGGTGCAGGTTGGTGTCGGCATCAAAGACGCCTGCATCGCCGCTGACCAGTCGATGTATGAGCAGAAGAGAAAACGGCGGCACACCGCACGCGTGCCGGGCCGCGGTTGAACGCGCGCGCAGGGCCCCGCAGCCTGACCGAGCTGGTGACCGAGGTCGCCACTTCGCTGATGACCGTCAGCCCGTCGACCCTGGTCGAGACCTGCCAACTGGTACTGCGACGCCTGACGTCGCACTTCGACGTCGACGTCAGCTACGTACGCCGCAACGACCACGAACTAGGCGCGACGATTCTGCTGGCGGAGTGGCCGCCGCGGACCGAGGTGCCAGATCCCGACCCCCTCGGCGTGATCTTCTTTGCTGACAGCGACCCCGTGTTCGCCGCGCTCGAGGACTTGACCGAGGTCTTGATCGTCCGCCCCGACGTGAAGACCACGAGCTACCAGGAGCGAGTTCGTGCGGCGTCCGGCGTCCTCGGGGTGTCAGCGGTGACCGTTCCCATGTTGGGGCGAGACATGACGACGGGGGTGCTCGGCCTGCTCAAGTACGGGGACCGCGAATGGACTCCGACTGAGATCACCGCACTCACCGCCATGGCCGCCCTGCTTGCCCAGGCGTTGTCACGCGTGACCGCCGAGGCGCAGTTGCGCTACCTCGCCTATCACGACGAGTTGACCGGCCTCTACAACCGGCGTGCCCTGCTCGACCACCTAGGGGACCGGCTCGGACCGGGCGCGCAAAATCCGGTCGTGGTGCTGTTCCTGGACCTGGACCGGCTCAAGGCGATGAACGACCTTCTCGGGCATACCGCTGGCGATCAGTTCCTGCAGAGCGTGGCGCAACGTCTGCAGGAGACCGCAGGGCCGACTGACTTCCTAGCTCGCTTCGGCGGCGACGAACTGGTCGTCGTGTTGGGTTCGCCGACCGAACCCGACGCCGCGCTGGACACGGCCGAGCGAATTCGGCACGTCGTGAACGCGCCCGTGAGCCTGGGCGACAACGAGGTCTCCAGAACGGTCAGCGTGGGCGTGGCCGTCTGCCGACCGGGGGACCAGACCGTTTCGGGCCTGCTCGCCCAGGCCGCTCAGGCCGCAATCGCGGCCAAGACCGCGGGCGGCAACCAGATCCTCGCCTTCACCGAGCAGATGCGCGTCGACAACGACGAACGTGCCGATGTGGAACTCCACCTGCGCGATGCGATCGCGCACGGCGAACTCAGGCTGCACTACCAGCCGCAGATCGACCTCGTGACGGGAAAACTGATCGGCGCCGAAGCGCTGGTCCGCTGGCACCACCCCACGCGCGGCCTGTTGCCTCCCGCTTCCTTCGTCGAGATCGCCGAACTGACGAACCTGTCCGGCGAATTGGGCCGATGGGTCTTGGACTCCGCGTGCGCGCAACTCGCACAGTGGCAACGGAAGTACGACCTGACTGGGTTTTGTCTTGGCGTCAACGTCAGCGCGGCCCAGCTCATCACCGTCGACCTCGCCGCGGATGTGGCCGCGACGCTTCAGCGGCACTCCGTCGACGCGCGCAATGTCACCCTGGAGATCACCGAGACCGCGGTGGTCGCCGACATCGGCCGCGCTCGGGAGACCCTGCTGGCGCTGACTGATCTCGGCGTTCACCTGGCCATCGACGACTTCGGGACCGGTTACAGCTCGTTCGCCCAGCTCAAGACGTTGCCAGTCGAGACCTTGAAGATCGACCGCGGTTTTGTCACCAACCTGGTCCAGAACCGTGACGACCAGGCGATCGTCCGCTCGATCATCCAGCTGGCCACGTCGTTCGGGCTGCAGACGATGGCCGAGGGCGTCGAGACCCCGGAGGTGGCGGCAGCGCTGATCGAGCTCGACTGCCACCAGGCGCAGGGTTACCTCATCGGCCGGCCGGCCCCGGCGCTCGACCTGGCCGGCTTTCTGCAACGCGAGCGATGCCGCCCGGATCCTGTGGCGCCTGCAGACGACCGGCCGGCCCTGACCTCGATCCGTGGACGGTTGGCTGATCGGTCGGCGGGTTAGTCGTCCGGCTCAGCAGCGGTGCTGGTGTTCCGACTTACTGTGGGCGTCTGCCGGACGCGCGTCAGGGGCCTTCATTGTTCACCTTGGTCATCATCGGGCTGGCGGCCGGGCTGATCACGAGCATCTCGCCGTGCGTCTTGCCGGTGCTGCCGATCGTCCTGACCGCGCGGGCCGGCGATCGCACGAACCACGCCACCGACGACGGCGGCGACCTGCGGTCATCGCGGTCGTCGCGGTCCTGGCGGCCGGTGTGGGTGGTGGTCGGGCTCGTGGTCAGCTTCTGCCTGTCGACGCTGCTCGGCTCGCTCGTGCTCAGCGCGCTCGGGTTGCCGCAGGATCTGCTGCGCGATCTCGGCATCGCGGTGCTCATCATCATCGGCGTCACGCTGCTCGTCCCGCAGGCAGCCGACCTCGTCGAGCGACCGTTCCGACGGCTCGTGCCGCGCTCGGCGCGGGCGCCGCGCGGCAACGGCGTCGTCCTCGGCTTCGGTCTGGGCCTGCTGTATGTCCCGTGCGCCGGCCCGGTCCTGGCCACCATCGCGGTCGTCGGGGCTACTCACCACATCGGCTGGCGAGCGGTGCTGCTGACCGCGGCCTTCGGCGTCGGAGCGGGCATCCCGCTGCTGATCGTCGCGCTCGCCGGGGCCGCCATCACCACCCGCGTGAGCGCACTGCGCCGGCGGGCGCGCGGCCTGCGGATGGGCAGCGGCGCGCTCATGCTCGTGCTCGCCGTCCTGCTCGCGTTCAATCTCACCGACGCCCTGCAACGCGACGTCACCGGCTACCCGGCGGCGCTGCAGAACAGCGTCGAGGGCGGCGCGCAGGCCCGGGCCGCGCTGCGGCAAGTCACCTCGTCAGCGGGCGGGACGAAGACCCGGGCGGCGGCGGGAAACCTAGGCGGCGCCTGCAGCCCGGGCGGCACGGCGCTGGAGAACTGCGGCCGGGCGCCTGCCATCACCGGCATCTCCAGCTGGCTGAACACCAGCGGCGACCGGCCGCTGTCGCTGGCGTCGCTGCGCGGCAAGGTCGTGCTGATCGACTTCTGGACCTACAGCTGCATCAACTGCCAGCGCACCCTGCCACACGTCGAGAGCTGGTACCGCGACTACGCGCGAGCCGGGCTCGTGGTCATCGGCGTGCACACTCCGGAGTTCGCGTTCGAGCACGTCCGCTCCAACGTGGCGGACCAGGCCGCCGCGCTCGGGGTCAAATATCCGATCGCCATCGACAACGACTACGCGACGTGGAACGCCTATCAGAACGAGTACTGGCCGGCCGAGTACCTCGTTGACGCGACGGGCGTGATCCGACACGTGTCCTTCGGCGAGGGCGAGTACGGCGCCACCGAGTCACTGATCCGCCAGCTGCTCCGTCAGGCGAACCCGAAGACGACGCTGGCCCCGTCGACGGACGTTCCGACCGCCAGCCTGGACGACGACCAGACGCCGGAGACCTACCTCGGCTACCGGTACGCGCCGCTGCGCACGACGTCCGGCCTCACGATCACCGGGACCCGGCCCACGACCTACGACTTCCCCGCCCACCTCGATGCCGATCGTTTCGCGCTCGCCGGCCGGTGGACGCAGGACCCCGAGACGCTCACCGCCGACGCCGACGCGCGCCTCGAGCTGAGCTACCTGGCCCGGCACGTGTACCTCGTGCTCGGCGGGTCCGGCAGCGTCACGGCCTCGATCGACGGCCGGAGCACACGCTCGATCGCCGTGTCCGGCGTGCCCAGGCTCTACCCGCTCGCGAGCTCGCCAGCCTCGACCCGACACGTGCTCACCCTCAGCGCCAGTCCAGGTGTCCAGGCATACGACTTCACCTTCGGCTGAACTGACTGAGTGGCAGTGACCGTCGGTTCGGGTGCCGGCTGATCGGGGTAGGTCGCCTATGCCAGGGAGCGGGTCCATCGCTCGCGGCGCTTGTCGAAGGAGAAGGATGATGGCTTCGAGCACCGTGTCGCGGTCTCTGCACGATGTGGGTCTTGCTGCATGGTTCGGCGGGACGTTGGCCAACGCGGTCGCGCTGAACACCGCGTCTGGGCACACTTCGAACCCAGCGGACAGCGGACGGGTGGCAAACATCGGGTGGGATCGATGGACGCCGGTCAACGCCGCCGCGATCGCGATCCACCTGGCCGGATCGATCGGTCAGCTCAGCGCCAACAAGTCTCGACTGGCCGGGCAGTCCGGGGTCGGCACGATGGCGATCGTGAAGACCGGCGTGACGGCAGCCGCGCTCGGCGTGACGGCGTACAGCCGGCTGCTCGGCAAGAAGGTTTCCGCCCACACGGACGTCCCGGTGAATGATGCGACCACTCCGGCGCAGTCGACACCGCCCGACGTCGCAGCCGCGCAGAAGCAGCTGGCCCTGCTGCAGTGGGCGGCGCCGGCGCTGACCGGAACGCTGGTCGTCATCAGCTCCTTCGCCGGCGAGCAACAGCGTCCGACCAACGTTCTACGCAGCCTGCTCAGAAGTTAGCCACAACTTCAAACTTCGGATCGGTCACCGCGCCAGAACGGCCAGCCCGCTGTGGTATCTATTGCGCCCTCCGGACTCTTGAGGGGGCTATGGCGTCGCTCATTATCGGTGCCGTGCCGATCCACGGGCACGTCATGCCACTCGTGGCCGTTGCCCGCCACTTCGCCGAACGTGGGGACCGAGTCAGGTTTCTCACCGGCTCTCGTTTCGCCGCGGTCGTGGAAGCTGCCGGCGCTCAGCACGTGCCGCTCCCCTCGGAGGCGGACTTCGACGATCGACAGGACTGGAACCTGACATTCCCTGCTCGGGTGGGGCTCAAGGGGGTAAAGGCGATCGCGTTCGATGTGGAGCACATTTTCGTCCGTCCCGGGCGCAGCCATCACGACGCGGTCATGGCTCTGCACACCGATGAGCCGGCCGACGCCGTGCTCACGGACAGCGCCTTCGCGGGCGGCGCGTTTCTGCTCGGGAATCCTATCGGCGTGCGGCCGCCCGTCGTCGCGTGCGGCGTGGTTCCACTGGGAATCGCGAGCCGCGACACCGCGCCCTATGGCATGGGACTGACTCCGCTGCGCGGTCCCGTCGGCCGAGTCCGAAACGCACTGCTGAATGGACTCGCTGCCCGCACCGTGTTTCCGCGCCCGGAGCGAAAGGCCAACGAGATCGGCCGCGAGCTGTTCGGACGGCCATTGCCGTTCCCAGCTATGGACTGGCCTCGACACGCTGACTTGATCGCTCAGTTCACCGTCCCGGAATTCGAGTACCCCCGTAGCGATGCGCCCGCCCATTTGCACTTCGTCGGCCCCGTTTCCGCCTCTGGGTCGCAGGCCTCGCTGCCGCCGTGGTGGGACGAGATCTCCGGGCCGCGGCCGATCGTCCACGTCACCCAAGGCACGATCGCGAACCGCGATTACCGCCAGATCATCGCCCCGACGTTGGAAGCACTCGCCGAAGACGACGTGAGCGTGGTGGTGTCCACCGGCGGACGCCCGCTTGACACTCTTCCGCCGTTGCCGGCCAACGCGCGCGCCGCGGAATACCTGCCTTACGACGCGCTGCTGCCCAAGACCGCCGTCTACGTCACCAACGGCGGCTATGGCGGGGTCCAGTACGCGCTGCGTTATGGCGTCCCGATCGTCACGAGCAGCGGTCAGGAAGACAAGCCCGAGGTGGCCGCCCGGATCGCTTGGTCAGGCGTCGGGGTTCGCCTCAAGATGGAGAGACCGTCACCTGCCGCCGTCGGCGAGGCGGTGCGCTCGGTACTGGACGGCCCCGCCTTCCGCGCCAACGCACAAGACATCGCCGCGAGCATGAGCAACGCCGGGGGCCTCCCCCAGCTTGCCCAACTCGTCGACCAACTTGCCTAGAATCTGCCTGGCAGCGCAGCCCTCATCGACGCGATCCAGATCGTTGGGCCGTGCCACCTACGCCCCCGCCTACCAACTCCTCGGCCGCACCGCCGCCTCCAGACGACCGAAGATCAAGATGCGATTCACTCAGACGCTGATGCCGCAGTTCCGCGTTCGACGACGCCCGACTCTTGCCGATGAGCGTCGCTCGCGGCGTCCGACCTATGTCGAGCTATATCGGAAGTCGTTTACGGTCTGATCATGTCCAAGAAGTCTCGGCGGCCCCGGCGTGGTGGGCCACAGATGGTGCACCGATCCGGTTCACTGACTCATCCACGAGCGCTATTGCGCCGAGGCGTGGTCCGTCCTTCGCGAGAACTGGCGGGCTTCTTGCTGCTGTCGGCAGAGCAGGCGTGTCTTTTCAAAGCGATCCGCGAGGGGCGACGTACCGTCATGGCGTGGCGACACCGGCTTTCTGGGCTAGACGCGTCAGCGAACTCACCGAGGTCCTGGCGGATCACGCGTACGACTACGCAGACTTCGATGCCGAGCTTCTTGGCGCTCGACATGCTGTGGACATTGCCGCTTGGGAGGTGGAGGGCACCGAACTCCGACTGTCCGTCAAGGCAACTACCAAGTTGAGCTATCCGACGCCAGGCGAGACGTTTGCCGCCGCTTCCGAGCTTCTCGATCGGATCGTTTCCGCTGGCGACGGTTTGTGGCGACCCGCAGTCAGAACGAGTGTCGAGGTCCACTCGGTGGATTCTGCTGGGGAGCTGGCGGATGACGATCCGGATGATCAAGTCATTGAGGAGTGGTTCGGCTTAGTCTCGGTGAACCTTCTTCCGCCAGTCAGCTAGGCGCGAAGAGCTTCCTCCCGAAGCGCGCGATCAGCGACCGCTGTCTAATGCGGTCTGCTTGTCTTCTGGGTTGTCTTCGTGGCCGTCGGCTTCATGTCTGCTCAGCTCATGGGCTGGTCGTTGCGGCGACGCTCGTGGCGCGTCCACGCCCGCCTGCGCTTCGTTGCCCAGGCGGACCGTCAGGTAGTGGCACGTCGGATAGGCAATGTGGTGGCGGCAAGGCGGGGCTGGCGGATCACGTCTGAAAGCACCCCCGAGCGCGTCATAGTCCGCTGCCGGACGACACTTTCGAGTGGGTGACGGAGTTGGTGCTCGACCTGGACGATCAAGCGGACGGCGTGACCAGAATCGACGCCTCGGAAGGTCCCCTCAGTCGACCGACTGGGGGGACAGCAGCAGAGCACTCAAGCGCCTAGCCGAGTCGATCGACCCTCAGCGCCTCCCTGACTGACCTTGCGCGCACCGCGCCGGATGTCGCCCGGTCTATGTCCACCGGCTTGTCGGCGATGCGCGGTGGCACCAACAGTGCGGGCGGCGTCGCCTCGGCGGTCTCCAGGCGGTAGCGCTCTATGCGGCTATGAGAGCGCGGTAGCGCTCAGTGCGGCAGAAGCGGTTGTTTCCCACTGGTGCCCTCCGGCACACTGGGCGGATCCCGACAACAGGTGCTCCGGGGCACCCGAGGCGCAAGCCGAACCGGCACGAGTAAAGGGCAGAGACGGGAGACCTGTCGCGAGACCTGCGATCGAGGTCCCTCGTAGTCCGTGCCGGACCCTGGGTTCCTCGCCCGGTGGCGTTAACGCGGCGCGTCCGGTGTCGCATAATCACGATCATGCAACTGGTCCAGCGGGTCGAGGATGGCCGCCGGGTTCGCGTCATCGAGTGGGACGAAAGCTCATCGACCGACCTAAGCGCCGTCGTTGCGCTGCTCGTTGTCACCGTGATTTGCCCGATTGCGATCGTCGGCGTTACTCAGACCACGAGTTGGGTTCGTGCGCTGCTCGTGGTCCTCGCAGTGCTCTCCGGGCTGGTTTGGGCCGTCCTGGCAGGAACGTTCTTAGTCGTCGCGGTCGTAGTCACCGCGTTCCGAGCCCACCGCATCACGCGTGCTGTGGACGCACTGCTGACGGTGGCCAGCGCCTGCCTCGGCGGCGTCGTTGGGCTGGAGACCTATGAGTCCGGCCCTGGTGCTCTGTTTCTCGGACCTGCGATCGCCGCAATTGTTATCGGCGTGGTGTGGTCGCGGCTGCCGTCTCGCGTCGGTCGTATCCGACTCGTTGCACTCGCTCTGCTGGGAGCTGCGGCCGCCATTGCGGTCGGGTCGACGATTTTCCTCTAACCGCTCATCGGCAGAGTCGCCGGTTCGCGACACATGGGGTTAGTGCCGCAGGCACATCGATATGCAGAGGACGTCAGTAGTCGTTGGGCTGCGCGACCGTGTGCCCATGCGCGTCGACGAAGCGCGCGTCAATGACGCAGTCGAGTGCGCCGGCGGGCACGACGGTGGTGAACCACCCCATCCCGTGCGGCGGGAGCCAATCAGGCATGCGGTGGGAGATGGTCACCACTGTTCGTGGCACAGTGCTCGAGCGGCACTGGGAGTCGATGGGCGGGCTTGTCAGCACGACGCGCACTGCTCCGGCCGGTGAAGGCCCGTAGGCGAGAACGGTGCCGTCTCTGGTTTCGGTGGTGTCGATGGGTTCGGTGCCACGACCTTCGTCATTGACCTGGTTGGATCCGAAACCACAGCCCTGATCCTGTAAGCCGGCGTACGGATGCCACCGCATCCACATGCACAGCTGCCCTTCGGCGTTTTGCGACGCGACCAATGTCCAGGTGTTGGCGCCGACAGCGCCGTGTCCAATGGGTTCCGAATGGCTGTAGTGCCCGGCCGCGATCGGGTAGGTGTTCTCCTGATAACCGGAATGCGCACACGCGACCAGCAACATCGCGCTGGCCGCTGCCGCTGTCGTTCCGAATGGGCGCGCCAGCAGCCGGCTCTTCAGCGCGCTTGCCGCGGCCGCGGTACTCATCACGCACAGATTATGCGGCCCCTCCGTCCCCTGCGGCGGGCTTCCGCCCGTTGTCCAGCCGTCCGCCGTCCGGCCTGTTTTTGGCCGCTCCGCGCACTTTCCGTGGCTTGAACCGAACGCTGCGCCGCCCGAGCGCTTCGCGGCCTGAGAGCCTGCCACGGCGGGCTCGTAACGGTCGGGTATGTACATCTCGGCGTGGCGTGGATGGACCCGCAGTGGCCTGAGCGCGACCGTCAGCACCGCGACAAGCTCAAAGCGGAAGGGCGACCGCTGCCGTCAGACACACCGCCAACCGCCGCGCGACCAGCGTTGGCCTGGTCATTTTCAGGTATCACGTTCGCCGTACTTCTCCTCTCGGTAATCGTGTACGTCGGCGCCCGCTAGCTCGTGGCAGGCCGCGCTGCCAGAGTCGCCCGGTCCGCGGCAGGAGAGGGCGTTCATGTCCAGCGTCGTGGATGCCCAACGACCTCGGCGTACACGGCCTCTGCGCTCGGGTCACGATCGAAGAACGCCTCCCAGAATCCTTGTCGCAAGAATTGGGGTGGACCGATGGTCACGCTGCCGCTATCGAGAAGCTCAACCTGCCAGCTAGGAGGCAGGTGACTGTTGACGAGGACGAAGCACCGCGAGTCGAACAGAGCCGGTGTGCCGTCGTCGCCTTCGATGCGAAGCCAATTGTGTCCGCCCGGGTCCGCCCCGACCTCCTGCACCTCATAGACGCGGCCATCAGTGAGAGCATCGCCGCCCCCGCCGTCGGCGGACCGCTCGGGGTACCGAACGGCAAGGTACTGAGCCTCCACAAGCTGCCTCCTTGGCGTTGATGTCCTACCGCGTACAGGGCAGGGAAGAAGACTAAGCGAACCTGCCGCCCATGCCAGGCGGTCATCGGCTAGAAGAGCGCGTTTGATCTTGACGGTGAAGGAGGGGTGCAGTCCGTCAATGTGCCCCCAAGGGGATCGCCGAACGGCGACGATTCGCTCGGTCACGGCCCAACGCAGTTCGGGTGCCACCCAATCCGGTAGAACCGCCCGGTGAAGATCTCCGACCGGGCACCCTTTGCGGGACGCGTATCCGCACGACTCCGCTGAGGCGGACGAGATGTCGTGTGCTCGGCGATGCGAACGAACTGAGCGTAGACGCATCGCCATCAACGCGGGAGGACCTAACGGAAGTGGATCTCCGTCGGGCAAACACTGGACAACCGGACGTCCATCAATAGTGGCTTTCAGCCAACGCCGTCAAACGCTGAATCCCCTACAAGGCAAGGCTTTCAGCGTCCTTCATCGCCTCTCAATCACCCTCCTCTCGCTTTCCGGAGGCGCGGATTTGAAGGACGAGGTTTCCGACAGCGAGTGTCAGCAGTCGGATCTACGATCGTGCGGCGCATCTCGGCGTAGAACGTCAGCCGGCAGGGCGACCTCACGTGGCCAATATCCAAGAGCGGCCGAACGGCACGTGGCGAGCTCGCTACCGCGACAGCGCCGGCGCCGGCGCGGAGCACTCCCGCCATTTCGCTCGGAGGGTCGATGCCCAGGCGTGGCTGGACGGGGTCACCACGGCAGTTCAGACCGGTGCGTACGTCGACCCCGCGCGGTCTCGGATGACTGTCGGCACGTTGGCTGATCAATGGTTATCGGGCAAGGTCAACCTGAAGCCGTCGACGTCGGCGCTCTACGAGTCCATACTCTCGACGCATGTCCTTCCGCGTTGGCGCGAAGTCCCGCTTACGCGAGTCGAGCACGGTGACGTCCAGGCCTGGGTCGCGAGGCTGGCCACGTCCGGCTTGTCGGCCAGCCATGTACGCGACGTCGTGGGGTGCTGGCCGGCGTCCTCGGCCTAGCCGTGCGGGATCGACGACTGCCTTCGAACCCGGCCCTCGGCACCGACCTGCCTCGCATCCAGAAGCGCCGGCGTCGGTACCTCGCGGCGCACGAAGTCGAGTCGCTCGCCGCCGCGGCCGGCCCGGACGGACGACTTGTCATCCTCGTGCTCGCCTATTGCGGGCTTCGTTGGTGTGAACTCGCCGCGCTGCGCGTTGGCTCGATCGACTTCCTGCGGAGGCGGCTGTTCATCTCCGAGTCGATGACCGAGGTCCACGGTCGCCTCGTCTGGGGAACCCCGAAGTCGTACGAAGCTCGGTCGGTGCGCATCCCCGGACTGATCGACGACCTCGCCGCGCAGGTCGCTGACAAGAAACGTGACGACCTCGTCTTCACGACCGCAACCGGTTCGCCGCTTCGCAACCGCAACGCTCGTCGCGCCTGGTTCGACGCGGCGGCGGCTGAGATCGGCGCGGCGGGCCTGACGCAGCACGAACTGCGGCACACGGCGGCTTCTCTCGCGGTCAGCGCGGGAGCGAACGTCAGGCGGTGCAGTCGATGCTCGGTCACGCGTGCGCGGCGATGACGCTGGACACCTCCGCCGATCGATTTGACGACGATCTCGACCTGCAGTCCAGCAATCCAGGGGGTGTCGACGGTGGGCGTTGCTGGGATCGAACCAGCGACCGCTCGGGTGTAAACCGAGTGCTCTTCCGCTGAGCTAAACGCCCGTCAGCGCGCCAGGGTAGCGACTCATCGACGGTCCGCGCCGCGCTCGTCCGGCCGTGCGACGTCGCCTGCGATCGTCCGCCGCGGGGGCGGCGCGGGAAGCTCGGCCGTCGGGGCATTCGGGTTTCGGCCGTCGTCGGTCCGCTCCCCGTCCGCGACCAATTCGCCGTCGGCCAGCGCGAGCTGCCAGAGGTAGTCGTTGTAGCTGCCGTGATAGGTGTCCGGGCTGCGGTGCAGGGTCGTGGCGCTGTTTCGCGTCGGCGGCTCGACCGGCACGTCGGGCCGGACACGACGCGGCCCGCGCGGCGGCGCCGGCTCCTCCGCCGCCACAGGGGAGCCCGCCACAGGGGCGGCCGTAGGAGTGCTCCCCGGGCCGAGGGAAAGCCCGTACCGGTCGGCCAGCCGCGCGGCCCGCTGCCGTCGTTGCGGACTGACCTCACCGGCGACCGTCACCGCGCCCGAGCCGCGCACTGCCAGCGAAACGCCGCCACCGCCGCCGCCGCCGCCGCCACCGCCGCCGCCGAGCGCGCTGAGCGCGGCGAGGCGCCTGCCGTCCAGGTCGAACTCGCCGGCGTCCGGGTCGACACCGAGGAATCGGCGGTGCGCCTCGCGGATCTCCGCGCGGGCGAACAGGAACGGCGCGAGCAGCGCGAGCAGCGCGAAGACGTACCACTGCACCACGTAGGACACCAGCTGCCACTCGCTCGCCCCGCCGGTCGGGTTGCCGAGCCCGGGTGCGGGCAGGGCGCGCAACCCGGTGGCGCCCGGTTGGCCGGCGCGCAGCGTCAGGTAGGTCTGGTACACCGGCGCGCCGAGCCGCGCCGCCTCGACCGTCGGGACGATCGAGGTGATCTCGCCGTCGCCGAGCCCCTGCGACCCGTCGTCCCCGCCCGCCGGAGCAGTCTGCAGCCGACCGGCCAGGCGCACCGCTCCAGCCGGTGGCGCCGACACCGTTGCGGGCCGGGCGCCGGCCGAGTCCGCAGGCACGAACCCACGCACGACCAGCAGGACGCCCGACGGCGTCCGCAACGGGGTCAGCACCCAGAAGCCCTGCCGGCCGCCCTGCGCCTGGTTGCCGACATAGCGCTGCCCGCCTAGGTCGTAGCGGCCAATGATCGTGACGGTCCGGAAGCGGATGGCCGTCGCCGCCGGCGGGGCACCGCGGTCGGTGAGCGGCACGAGCGCCGGCGTCAGCGGCGCGGTCGACGCGCGCGCGTTCGCGAGCAACGCGGCGTTGTCCGCCCGCTTCTCGTGCAGCCGGTGCAGCTCGAACGTGCCGGCCAAGACGCACACCGCCGCGAGCACCGCCATAAACACCGCGATGGCGGCGTATCGCCGCTGGCGCAGCGTCCAGACGGCGGCGCGCAGCACGACGCCAGGGTACGCGGCGGGGGCCGCCGGAGCGCGCCTCGTAGCGGCCCTGCTCAGCCGGCCGAGAGGTCCTTGATGGCTGCCTGCCAGACGGCCGGATCGCGACCCTCGCCAGGGCCGTTCAGCTCGGCGAAGCGGATCACGCCGTGCTTGTCCGCGAGGAACGTGCCGCGGTTCGCGATGCCGGCCGTCTCGTTGAACGAGCCGTACGCCTGCGCGACCGCGCCGTGCGGCCAGAAGTCCGACAGCAGCGGGAAGTCGTAGCCCTCGCGCTCGGCGAAGATCTTGTGCGAGTACGCGGAGTCGACGCTGACGGTGACCACCTGGACGTCGTCGTTCTGGAACGTCGCCAGCTCGTCCTGCACCCGGGTCAGCTCGCCGGTGCAGATGCCGGTGAACGCGGCCGGGTAGAACACGATCAACACCGCCTTCTCACCGCGGAAGTCGGCGAGGCTGACCTCCTCGTTGTTCTGGTCGGGCAGCGTGAATTCCGGCGCGCTGTCGCCAACGGCGAGCTGTGGGGTCACTTCTTGCCTCCGGAGGTCTTGCGGCCGACCAGCCGAGCGGCCGACCAGTCATTGCCTATCGTGGTGATCGAGGTCTGCGAGAGCCCGGCGATCGACGCGGCCTCGGCGATGTCCGACGGCTCGACGTAGTCGTCGCGGCCGCGTTTGGGCGTCAGCAGCCAGATGTAGCCGTCGTCGGCCAGCGGCGCGATCGAGTCTACGAGCAGGTCGACCAGGTCGCCGTCGCCTTCGCGATACCACAGGAGCACCATGTCGACGACCTCGTCCGTGTCCTCGTCGACCATGTCGTCGCCGATGACGTCGGCGATGCTGTCCCGCAGCTCGTCGTCGCAGTCGTCGTCGTAGCCGGACTCCATCACGATCATGCCGGGCTGCAGTCCCATGCGCTCGGCTGTCCCCGTCCCGGACGGGGGGGTCGGGCTCACAACGTCATCCTCCTCGCGCTTGTTGCGCTCCATTGTGGCGCGTTCCATCGTGCGGCGCCGACCGACAACTGGCCAGCAGCCCGACCCTAGCGGCTCCGCAGGGTGTTGACTGGACCGCACACGAACGCCACAAGCTTCGGACGTTAAGGAGTTCGGCCGTGACCCACGACCGGTTCAGCATCATCACCGACGGCCTACCCAGCCAGTTGCCCGACATCGACCCGGACGAGACCCGGGAGTGGGTCGAGTCCCTCGACGCCGCGATCGACTCCGACGGCCGGCAGCGGGCGCGCTTCTTGATGTTGAAGCTGCTCGAGCGCGCCCGGGAGCGGCAGGTCGGCGTGCCGGCGCTGCGCAGCACCGACTACATCAACTCCATCCCGCCCGAGCGCGAGCCCTGGTTCCCGGGCGATGAGGACATCGAGCGCCGCATCCGCGCCTACGTCCGGTGGAACGCCGCCATCATGGTGTCGCGCGCGAACAAGACCGTCGGCGTCGGCGGGCACATCGCGACCTACGCCTCGGCCGCGTCACTCTACGAGGTGGGCTTCAACCACTTCTTCCGCGGCAAGGACAACGCCAACTCCCGCGGCGAGCCGACCCCCGGCGACCAGGTGTACTTCCAGGGACACGCGGCCCCGGGCATCTACGCGCGGGCGTACCTCGAGGGCCGGCTGACCGAGCAACATCTCGACGGCTTCCGGCAGGAGCGCTCGCAGGCGCCGCACGGGCTCTCGTCCTACCCGCACCCGCGGCTGATGCCGTCGTTCTGGGAGTTCCCGACGGTCTCGATGGGCCTCGGCCCGATCAGCGCGATCTACCAGGCGCGGTTCAACCGCTACCTGCACGCCCGCGGCCTGGCCGACACCGCCAACTCCCACGTCTGGGCGTTCCTCGGCGACGGCGAGATGGACGAGGTCGAGTCCCTCGGCGCGATCGGCGTGGCCGCCCGCGAGGAACTCGACAACCTCACGTTTGTCATCAACTGCAACCTGCAGCGATTGGACGGTCCGGTCCGCGGCAACGGCAAGATCATCCAAGAGCTCGAGTCCTACTTCCGCGGCGCCGGCTGGAACGTGCTCAAGGTCGTCTGGGGCCGCGACTGGGACTCGCTGCTGGCCCGCGACGGCGACGGCGCCCTCGTCAACCAGATGAACGCGACGCCGGACGGGCAGTACCAGACGTACACGGTCGAGAGCGGCGCCTACATTCGCGAGCACTTCTTCGGCGGCGACCCGCGGCTGCGCAAGATGGTCGAGGACAAGTCCGATGATGATCTCCGACGACTCAGCAGAGGCGGCCACGACTACCGCAAGGTGTACGCGGCGTTCGAGGCGGCGCGGGCGCACACCGGCCAGCCGACCGTGATCCTCGCCAAGACCGTCAAGGGCTGGACGCTGGAGTCTTTCGAAGGCCGCAACGCGACCCACCAGATGAAGAAGCTGTCGGGCGCCGACCTGAAGGCGTTCCGCGACCGGCTGTACCTGCCGATCACCGACAAGCAGCTCGAGGCGGACCTGCCGCCGTACTACCACCCGGGCGAGAAGTCGGACGAGATCTCCTACATGAAGGAACGGCGGGCCGCGCTCGGCGGCGCGCTGCCCAAGCGCGTCGTGCGCGCGAAGCCGCTGCCCGATCCGGGCGACAAGGTGTACGCGGAGTTCCGCGCCGGCTCGGGCAAGCAGCAGGTGGCCACGACCATGGCGACCGTCCGGCTGTTCAAGGACCTGATGAAGGACAAGGAGATCGGCAAGCGGTTCGTGCCGATCATCCCGGACGAGGCGCGCACCTTCGGCCTGGACGCGATCTTCCCGACGGCCAAGATCTACTCCCCGCACGGGCAGGAGTACGAGGCCGTCGACCGCGACATGCTGCTGTCCTACAAAGAGTCGACGACCGGCCAGATCCTGCATGAGGGGATCTCGGAGGCCGGCTCGATGGCCTCGCTGATCGCCGCGGGGACGGCGTACGCCACGCACTCGACGCCGATGATCCCGTTCTACATCTTCTACTCGATGTTCGGCTTCCAGCGGACCGGCGACCAGTTCTGGCAGCTTGCCGACCAGCTCGGGCGCGGGTTCGTGCTCGGCGCGACGGCGGGTCGGACGACGCTCACCGGCGAGGGCCTGCAGCACGCGGACGGCCACTCCCTGCTGCTCGCCTCGGCCAACCCGGCGTGCGTCGCGTACGACCCGGCGTGGGCTTTCGAGATAGCGCACATCGTCCGGGCTGGCCTGGCGCGGATGTTCGGCATCGGCGCGTTTTCCTCGCCCGCGGACGTCGAGCGGGACGTCTTCTACTACCTGACGATCTACAACGAGCCGATCGTGCAACCGAAGGAGCCGGAGAACCTCGACGTCGAAGGGCTGCTGCGCGGGATGTACCGCTACTCCCCCGGGCTCGAGGGCACCGGCCGGCCGCGGGCGCAGCTGCTCGCCTCCGGCGTGGCGATGCCGTGGGCGTTGGAGGCGCAGCGGATGCTCGGCGAGGAATGGGGCGTCGACGCCGACGTGTGGTCGGTGACATCGTGGAACGAGCTGCGCCGCGACGCGGTCGTCTGCGAGCAGGCGGCGCTGCTGAATCCCGACACCGGCGACGGGCCGGTGCCGTACGTGACGTCGCAGCTGGCCGACGCGCCCGGCCCCGTGGTCGCGGTGTCGGACTTCATGCGCGCCGTGCCCGACCAGATCGCGCGGTGGGTGCCGGGCGACTACACGTCTTTGGGGACGGACGGGTTCGGGTTCGCCGACACCCGCGGCGCGGCCCGGCGCTACTTCCACGTCGACGCGCAGTCGATCGTGGTGTCGGTGCTGGAGCAGCTGGCGAGGCGCGGCGAGGTCAAGCGAGAGGCGCCCCGCGAGGCGTTTGACAGCTACCAGCTCGACTCCATCACCGCCGCCGGCGCCGGCAACACCGAAGGCGCCGCCTAACCCTTCCGAACTTGTCCGCCGCAGTGGTCGTGATTCGGCGGCAAATCACGACCACTGCGGCGGACAAGTGGTCAGCGCAGCGCGGCTTCGAGGATCCGACGCGTCTGCGACCAACCGGTGGTCACGTCCTGCCACGTGACTCTCTCGACACGATTGCCCAGGCGACGAAGTCGTTGCTCCCGCTTCTTCTCCTTCCACCGCTCGTCGGCCGAGTACTTGAGACGGCCGTCGGCTTCCAGCACCAGCCGCTGGGCCGCCCAGTAGAAGTCGACGCGATCGTGGCCGAGCCAGACCTGGGGTTCGGGCGCAGGCAGACCGGCGTCGTGGATCGCAAGCCGGACAAGGGACTCGAGCGGTGACTCGGCGCGCGCATCGGCAAGCGACAGCACCTCGCGCGCCTGGCAGACGCCGGGCCACTGCCTCGCGAGGTCGAGGGCTCGGTTCATCTCGTCGAGATTCATCAGACGCTCATGCAGCGCCGCGTCAGCCGCCATAAGCCCGTCGCGTCGATTGCGGCGCGCGAGGTCGACAACTGTGCGAGCCACGTCCGCGAGGTCGACGCCGAACCACGACGTCATCTGCCACCTGTCCAGCGTTCCTGCGCGCAGCCAAACCTTGCTCCGGCGGCCCATGCCCGTCTCGTCCCGCGCGTTCAGCTCGGGGATGAGCGGCACGGCCAGCGTTGGCAGGCCGTGCATGATCGCGGCCGTCCGCCCGCTCACGGCGTCCGCCGGCCGGCGCAGGGTCGCAGCTGCGCCCGCCAGCGCATGCTGCCGGCGCGCCAGGGCGTGCTCGCCACCGACGACCGGCAACGCGGCGCGAAGGTCGATCGGCGCCACAACGCCACGGCTTACCTGCGTCCATTGCCCGCAGCTCGTCGCCCAGCGAGTCGCGCTCCGAGTGACTCCCAGCTCAGCCAGTCGAGCCGTCGACAACACGAAGCCCGATCGACTTGCCTCGGCGGCGAGCGCAGTTCGTCCAGCTGCTTCGGTCCACCAACGTTGCCATTCTGCTGCCGACCCGCTGAGTTCCATCGGGACATCGTCCGCGCGGCAAAGACTGCGGTCCGCAGTCGTCCACAGGCACCGACAACTTGTCCGCTGCAGTGGTCGTGATTCAGCTGAAAATCACGACCACTGCAGCGGACAAGTTGCGGGGTTGAGAGGTTCAGTAGCGGGGGCCGGTCACCGTGTCGGCCAGCGCGTTCAGTGCTGTCAGGTCCTGGTCGTCCAGCTCGATGTCGAGCGCGGCGACATTCTGCTCGAGCCACTTGATCCGCTTGGTGCCCGGGATCGGCACCACCGACACGCCCAGCGCGGCCGAGCGCTGGTGCACCCACGCCAGCGCGACCTGCGCGGCCGGCACGCCCTTGCGCGCCGCCACCTCGACCACGGCGCGCGCGATCGCCTCGTTCGCGTCGCCCGCCTCGCCGACGAAGCGCGGCAGGGACGAGCGAAAGTCGCCTGCGCCGAAGCTGGTGCGGTCGAGCGTCCCAGTCAGGAACCCGCGACCCAGCGGCGAGAACGGGATCAGCCCGACGCCCAGCTCGCGCATCGCGTCGACCACGACGGTCTCCGGGTCGCGATTCCACACCGAGTACTCGCTCTGCACCGACGCGATCGGGTGGACGGCGTGCGCGCGGCGCAGCAGGTCGCCGTCGACCTCCGAGAGGCCGAGGTGCAGCACCTTGCCCTGTTGCACCAGCTCGGCCATCGCGCCGACGGTCTCCTCGATCTCCGCGTCCTGCGGCGGCCGGTGCAGCTGGTAGAGGTCGATGTGATCGACGCCCAGGCGCAGCAGCGAGTCCTCGCAGGCCTGCTTCACGTAGCCGGCCTTGCCGCGCAGCACGCGGGTCCCGGAGCTGTTGTCGATGCCGAGCTTCGTCGCGAGCTGCACCTGGTCGCGGCGCCCGACCAGCGCCCGGCCGACCAGCACCTCGTTGTGCCCCGTCCCGTAGACGTTGGCGGTGTCGAGGAAGGTGACGCCGAGCTCGATGGCGCGATGGACGACCGAGATCGACTCGTCCCAATCGCCCTTGCCATAGCTCTGGCTCATGCCCATGCAGCCGAGTCCTTGCGCGGACACCGTCAGCCCGCCGAGTTGCGCCGTTCCGATAGTCATCCTTCGACAGTAGGACCTGGCGGCGAGGGCAGCTCGAGCAGCAGCAGCTCGCCGTCGCCGGCCGTGAACGCCGGCCAGCCGAAGTCCCGGCGAAGGCAGTCGCCGGGGCCGTACCGGTCGACGCCCTCGACGTACCGACCCCGCAGCACCAGGACGACGGTCGGGTTGTCGCCGTCGACGATCACGTCTCCCCGCTCGACGCGCACCTGCACACCGCCGACCTCGACCGGCGCCGGCGCAACCCGCAAGGAGGACTCGGCAATCGCGTCGTCGAGGACGGTGAGCTGCGCGAACCGCAACGGCTCGGTGTTCGACGCGTTGGCCTCGGTGTGCCGGAACCCGTCCGCCGCCGACTGCACCAGCAACGTGCCCGGCTGCACCAGCCGCTCGCCCGCCGCGGCGTCTGCGTGCCGCAGCGTTCCGTCGAGCACCAGGCTCACGATGTGCACGCCGCGGTGGCCGTGCCAGTCGAAGCCGGCCCCCGGCCGGAGCACGTGCTCGTCCAACCCGATGATCGGCCCGAACGACACGTTGTCCGGGTCGTAGTGCGCGCCGGCCGAGAACTCGTGCCGCGAGCGGATCCCCGGCTGCGCGCTCTCGTAGCGCATCAGGCCGGTCGGACGTCGTGGTCGGCGGCCCACGCCACCAGCTCGGCCGCAGCCCAGGTGTTGACGATCCGCTCGGCCGGCACGTCGGCCTCGACCGCCTTGTCGCAGCCGTTGTGCTGCCAGTCCAGCTGGCCGGGCGCGTGGGCGTCGGTGTCGATCGAGAACAGACAGCCCGCGTCGACCGCCAGCCGCAGCAGGTCGGCCGGCGGGTCCATCCGCTCGGGCCGCGAGTTGATCTCGACCGCCACCCCGAACGCCTCGCACGCGGCGAACACCAGCTCGGCGTCGAACTCCGACTGCGGCCGCTGCCCGCGCCCACCGGTGATCAACCGGCCGGTGCAGTGCCCGAGGACGTCGGTGTGCGGGTTGGCGATCGCGGCGATCATCCGCGGCGTCATCTCCTCGGCCGGCATCCGCAGCTTCGAGTGGACGCTCGCCACGACGACGTCCAATCGGGAAAGCAGGGACGGCTGCTGGTCGAGCGTGCCGTCGTCGAGGATGTCGACCTCGATACCGGTGAGTATGCGAAACGGCCGCGCGTCGTCCGAGGACGCCTGCGAGGCGAAGTCCTCGTTCAGCTCGGCGACGACCTCGAGCTGCCGCTCGAGTCGCTCGACGGACAGCCCGTTCGCGACGGTCAACCGCGGCGAGTGGTCGGTGAGCACGACGTACTCGTGGCCGAGCGCGCGCGCCGTCTCGGCCATCTCGCGGATCGGCGAGCCGCCGTCGGACCAGTCCGAATGCGTGTGGCAGTCGCCGCGCAGCAAGGCGCGCAGCGCCGCCGTCGCCTCGGCCAGCGGATCGGGCTCGTCGGCTTGCAGCCGAGCCAGATACGCCGGCGTGGTCCCGGCGAGCGACTCGGTGACGCAAAGCGCGGTCTTGTCGCCGATGCCGGCAAGCTCTTTCAGCGTCCCGGCGGCGGCGCGCGACCGGACCTCGTCGGCGGGCAGCGCGTCGACCACGCCGGCCGCAGTGCGGAAGGCGCGCACCCGATAGGTCGGCTCCCGAGCGCGCTCGAGCAGGAACGCGATCGTCCGCAGATCGGCTGCCGGATCACGCGCGTCGGGCACGCAGCAAAGGTAGCCGTCGCCGGCCACGGGCTGGCAGGCTGGCTGAGTGAGCAACAGCGTGACCGACAGCGTGAGTGACAGCGCAGGCACGCCGCGGGTCCGGCCGGAGACGCTGCGTCGCATCGAGCAGTCGATTGGCCGGCTCGCCACGCAGAGCGTCGCGCGGATGGACGACGAGCTGCCCTGGTTCCGCGCGCTGCCGTCGGGCCAGCGCTCGTGGGTGACGCTCGTGGCGCAAGCCGGCCTGCAGTCGTTCGTGGAGTGGCTGCGCACCGACGACGACGTGCTGCGCCTGACTGGCGGAGTGTTCGCCGCCGCGCCGTCTGCGATGGCCCGGTCCGTGACGCTGCAGCAGACCGTGGAGCTCATCCGGCAGACGATCACCGTCGCGGAGCAGAACATGTCGCTGCTGGCCGGCAGTGAGGACGAGCCGATCGTGCGCGAGCAGCTGCTGCGCTTCAGCCGCGAGATCGCGTTCGCGGCCGCGCGGGTGTACGCCAGCGCCGCGGAGAACCGCGGCTCGTGGGACCGCCGCCTCGAGGCGCTGGTCATCGACAACCTGGTGAGCGGCTCGGTCGTCGGCGATCCGCTGCCCAGCCAGCTGGCCGCGCTCGGGTGGGCCGACGTCGGGCCGGTGGCCGCCGTCGTCGGAGGCGCGCCGGCCGGCCACCCCGACGTCGTGCTCGCCGGCGTGCACGCGCGGGTCCGCCGCCTCGGCCTGGACGCGATGGTCGGGGTGCACGCCGACCGGCTCGTGATCGTGGTCAGCGGGGTCGAGGACCCGCTGCCGCTCGCTGATCAACTGCTGCCCTGCTTCGCCGAAGGACCGGTCGTCGTCGGCCCCGTCGCCAAGCACCTGGCCGACGCCGCCGCCGTGACCCGGGCCGCGCTGAGCGGGCTGCGGGCGGCGCCCGCGTGGCCGGGCGCGCCGCGTCCGGTGAGCGCGGACGCGCTGCTGCCCGAGCGGGCGATCGCCGGCGACGCGGAGGCCCGCGCCCAACTGGTCGCCGACGTCTACCGGCCGCTGACGCTTGCGGGGGACGTGCTGCTCGAGACGATGAGCGGCTTCCTCGACGCGGGCGGCGCGCTCGAGGCGACCGCGCGAGCGTTGTTCGTGCACGCGAACACCGTCCGCTACCGGCTGCGGCGGGTGGCGGAGGTGTGCGGCGAGGCGCCCACCGATCCACGCGGGGCGTTCACCTTGCAGGTCGCGCTCGCCCTCGGACGTCTGCATTCTGTTAGCTAGTCCACAACATCTCAGCGCAACTCGCCGGTAACAAACGCTTTCGGGCTGGAGGATTCCTACAAGACGACACGGCTAATGCTGTCCGTGTCCCAGTCGCGCCCAGGCCCCCGGCCGCGAGAGGCTGAGTGCTGTGATCGCGGTATTCGCACCGGGCCAGGGCGCGCAATCGCCGGGCATGCTCAGCCCCTGGCTGGAGCTGCCCGGCGTCGCTGACCAACTCGCCGAGTTCTCCGAGGCGACCGGCCTGGACCTGGTCCGACTCGGCACCACCGCCGACGCCGAGGAGATCAAGGACACCGCCGTCACCCAGCCGCTGCTGGTCGCGCTGGGCGTGATCGCGGCTGGCCAGCTCGGTTTCCCGGAGTCCGAGGAGCGAGTCGTCGCCGGGCACAGCGTCGGCGAGTTGACCGCGGCAGTGGTCTCCGGCGCGCTCACCCCGGTCGACGCTGTCGCGCTGGCCGGCCGGCGCGGCGCCGAGATGGCTGCCGCCTGCGCGCTCACCCCCACCGGGATGTCCGCCGTGCTCGGCGGCGAACCGGCCGTCGTCCTCGCCGCGCTCGACGCAATCGGCCTGAGCCCCGCGAACCGCAACGGCGCCGGGCAGATCGTCGCGGCGGGCGCGCTCGACGCGCTCGAGAAGCTCGCGGCCGAGCCGCCGGCCGGCGCGCGGGTGCGCCCGCTGCAGGTCGCCGGCGCGTTCCACACCCACTTCATGGCGCCTGCCGAGCAGGCGCTCGCCGCCTTCGCCTCGACGCTGGCCTTCGCAGACCCGCGGCCGATCCTGCTGTCCAACGCCGACGGCGCGGGCGTGGTCGGCGGACCGGACCTGCTCGCGCGGCTCGTCCGGCAGGTCACCCTCCCCGTGCGCTGGGACCTCTGCCTGCAGAACTGCCGAGAGCTCGACGTGAGCGCAGTCGTCGAGCTGGCGCCCGGCGGCGTGCTGGCCGGCATCGCGAAGCGCGAGCTGCCCGGCGTGGAGATCGTGGCGGTGAAGACCCCGGCCGACCTCGACAAGGCCCGCACGCTGGTCGCGAGCCGCCCGCAGCACGGGCAGGGCGAGCACACGCCCGACTTCCGCGTGGTCGTCACGCCGGCAAAGGGCGTCTTCTCCCGCTCGGACGGCGTCGACGAGGGCGCCCGCGTCCCCCGCGGCGCCCGCCTCGGCGTCGTGCGCACCAACCGCGAGGAGTTCCCGATCCTCGCGCCCGGCGACGGCGTGCTCGCCGAGTGGCTGCGCCAGGACGGCGACATCGTCGCGGCCGGTCTGCCCGTCGTCCGCCTCTCGTCCGGCTCGGAGGACTGACCATGACCACCCGACTCGCCACGAGTGCCGGCCCGCACGCCACCCGCATCCTCGGCCTCGGCCACTACCGGCCGGCGAATGTAATTACCAACCACGACCTGATCGCCCGCGGCGTCGAGACCGACGACGAGTGGATCAAGACGCGCGTCGGCATCGCCGAGCGGCACTGGGCCGACCCGGACGAGACCGTCGTCGACATGGCCGAGCAGGCGGGCAGCAAGGCGCTGGCGGCGAGCGGGGTGTCGACTGCCGACGTCGATCTCGTGCTCGTCGCGACCTGCACGATGCCGACGCCGGTGCCGGCCGCCGCGCCCAATCTCGCCGCGCGGCTGGGCATCGACGCGCCCGGCGCGTTCGACGTCAACTCCGGCTGCTCGGGGTTCGTCTACGCGCTGAACGCGGCGTCCGCCGCGGTGCTCACCGGCCAGGCGCGCAACGTGCTGGTCGTTGCCGCCGAGCGGTTCTCCGGCTGGCTGGACATGACCGACCGCAGCACCTGCATCATCCTCGCCGACGGCGCCGGCGCGGCGGTGGTCGGCCCGTCGGACGCATCCGGGCTCGGCCCTGCCGTGTGGGGCAGCGACGGCGCGCAGTTCGACAGCGTCGCGATCGACGAGGACAGCCACTTCTTCCGCCAGGAAGGCCAGACCGTCTACCGCTGGGCCACCGGCCAGATGGCGCCGGTCGCGCTCGCCGCGATCGAGCGCGCCGGGCTGCAGCCGGCGGACATCGCGGCCTTCGTCCCGCACCAGGCGAACCTGCGCATCATCGAGGCGCTCGCCCGCCGCATCGAGCTGCCGAACGCGGTCGTCGCCCGGGACATCGTGACCTCCGGCAACACGTCCGCGGCGACGATTCCGCTCGCGCTGTCGCGCATGGTCGAGTCCGGCGAGATCGCGTCCGGCGCGCCAGTGCTGCTGCTCGGCTTCGGCTCCGGCCTCGCCTACGCCGGCCAGGTCGTGCTCGCTCCGTAACGTTGCGAATGGTCCGCTCACCCGGAGCGGCCACCACCCGAAAGGAACCACCTGTGCCCGACGACATCCTCGGCGAACTCGCCGGCATCCTCCACGAGGTCGCCGACGTCGACCCGGCCGACGTCACGCCGGAGAAGAGCTTCGTGGACGACCTCGACGTCGACTCGCTGTCCATGGTCGAGGTGGCCATGGCGGTCGAGGAGAAGTTCGGCGCGACGATCCCCGACGAGAAGCTGTCCGAGCTGAAGACCGTGGGCGACGCGATCTCCTACATCGAGCAGCACCAAGGCAAGTAGGGCATCACCCGTGACCGCAGCAGCACCCGACGACGTCGTCGTCACCGGCCTCGGCGCGACCACGCCGCTGGGCGGCGACACCGCGTCCTTCTGGTCTGCGTTGCTCGAGGGCCGGTCCGGGGTTGTCGCCCTGACCCAGGAATGGGCCAGCGACCTTTCGGTGCGGATCGCCGCGCCGATGGCGGTCGACCCGGCCGAGGTTCTGCCGCGGGTGCAGGCGCGTCGGCTCGACCGCTCCGAGCAGGCGGCGATCGTCGCCTCGCGCGAGGCGTGGTCGGACGCCGGC
Source organism: uncultured Jatrophihabitans sp. (assembly GCF_964251945.1). Taxonomy (GTDB): domain Bacteria; phylum Actinomycetota; class Actinomycetes; order Mycobacteriales; family Jatrophihabitantaceae; genus Jatrophihabitans. Next base: position 273,206 of record NZ_CAXULP010000001.1, on the reverse strand, counting down.
TTCACCGGCCCGTCCGCGGACAACGGGCTCGACCCCACCCGGGTCGCGGTGGTGATCGGCACCGGCATCGGCGGGGTGACGTCGCTGCTGGCGCAGTACGACATCCTGCAGAGCAAGGGCCCGTCGCGGGTCTCGCCGTTGCTGATCCCGATGAACATGCCGAACGGCTCGGCCGCCTATGTCGGCCTCGAAGTAGGCGCGCAGGCCGGCGTGCACACCACGGTGAGCGCCTGCGCGTCGGGCGCCGAGGCGATCGCCCACGCCCTCGACCTCATCCAGCTCGGCCGCGCCGACGTCGTCGTCGCCGGCGGCACCGAGGCGTGCATCCACCGGCTGAACATCGCCGGCTTCGCGCAGATGCGGGCGATGTCCACCCGCAACGACGAGCCCGAGCGCGCGTCGCGCCCGTTCGACAAGGGCCGCGACGGCTTCGTGCTCGGCGAGGGCGCCGGCGCCATCGTCCTCGAACGCGCGTCGTCGGCGGCCGCCCGCGGCCGCACGCCCTACGCGATCCTCGGCGGCGCCGGCATCACCGCCGACAGCTATGACATCGTCGCGCCGCAGCCGGACGGCAACGGCCAGACGCGGGCCGCGAAGTCGGCGTTGCGCCGCTCGGGCGTCGATGCGAGCGACGTCGTGCACGTCAACGCGCACGCCACCTCGACCCCGGCCGGCGACGGCGCCGAAGCCCGCTGGATCGCCGAGCTGCTCGGCGAACAGACCGTCGTCACCGCGACGAAGTCGATGACCGGCCACCTGCTCGGCGCGGCGGGCGCGATCGAGGCCGTCGCGACCGTGCTCAGCGTCCGGCACGACATCGTGCCGCCCACCATCAACCTCGACGACATCGACGACGACGTGCGGGTCGACGTGCCGGCGAAGGCGCGGGAGATGACGGTGCCGGCGGCGCTGAGCGACTCGTTCGGCTTCGGCGGCCACAACGTCGCGCTGCTGTTCCGGAAGGCCTGAATGACCGAGCTTGCGAGGTCATCGAGGTGGCCAGCACGCCGTCATCGCCCGACGAAGGAGGGCGCATGACCGCTTTGGCGACCGCCGCGGAGCTCGATCCGCGCGATCCGGTGCTGCGGCTGGAGAAGCTGTTCGACGCCGGCTCGCTCGAGCTGCTCCGCCCGCGCGACAGCAGCGGGGTGGTCGCCGCGCGCGGGCGGATCAACGGCACGTCCGCGGTCTCGTTCTGCACGGACGCGACGGTGATGGGCGGCGCGATGGGTTCGGCGGGTTGCCGGCACATCGTCGACGCCATCGACCTCGCGGTGCGCGAGCGGGCGCCGGTGATCGGACTGTGGCACTCCGGCGGCGCGCGGCTGGCCGAGGGCGTCGAGGCGCTGCACGCCGTCGGGCTGGTGTTCCAGGCGATGATCCGCGCGTCCGGCCGGGTGCCGCAGATTTCGGTCGTGCTCGGGCCAGCCGCCGGCGGCGCCGCCTATGGGCCGGCGCTGACCGACGTCGTGATCATGTCCACCGGCGGCCGGGTCTTCGTGACCGGCCCGGACGTCGTCCGCTCGGTCACCGGCGAGAACGTCGACATGGAATCGCTCGGCGGCTCGGACACCCACGGCCGGCGTAGCGGCGTCGTGCACGTGACCACCGACGACGACGACGCGGCGTTCGCGGCCGCGCAATCCGTCGCGTCGCTGCTGGCGCGCCAGGGCACGTTCGACCTCACGCTGCTCGGCCCGGCGCACGACGTCAGCGCGATGCTGCCGGCCAACCCGAAGCGCGCCTACGACGTCCATCCGCTGATCGCGTCGATCCTCGACGACGGCGGCTTTCTCGAGCTGCACGCGAAGTGGGCGCCGAACGTCGTCACGGGCTTCGGCCGGCTCACCGGCCGCACCGTCGGGGTGATCGCGAACAACCCGCTGCGCCTCGGCGGCTGCCTGGACTCGCCGTCGGCGGAGAAGGCCGCGCGGTTCGTGCGGATGTGCGACGCGTTCGGCGTGCCGCTCGTCGTGCTGGTCGACGTCCCCGGCTACCTGCCCGGCGTCGGGCAGGAATGGGACGGCATCGTGCGGCGAGGCGCCAAGCTGCTGCACGCGTTCGGCGAGGCGGTCGTCCCGCGCGTGACGCTGGTGACCCGCAAGACCTACGGCGGCGCCTACATCGCGATGAACTCTCGCTCGCTCGGCGCCACGAAGGTGTTCGCGTGGCCGGGCGCCGAGGTCGCCGTCATGGGCGCGTCGGCGGCTGTCGGCATCCTGCACCGCAAGCGGCTCGCCGCCGCGCCGCCCGGCGAGCGCGAGCAACTGCACGCCGCGCTCGCCGAGGAGCACGAACGGATCGCCGGCGGCGTCGGCCGAGCGATGGACCTCGGCGTGGTGGACGAGCTGATCGAGCCGAGCGCCACCCGTCGATCGCTGGCCGAAGCGCTCGCCGAGGCGCCGGCCGGCCGGGGCGCGCACGGCAACATCCCGCTGTAGCGCGCCACGTTGCAACCCCGCGCGGGGACGGTGCTCAGCGGCGCCACCACGGGATGGCCTGGGCAGCACGCACCTCGGTGGCAAGCGCCAGCAGGCCGGGCCGCAGCACGTCGACATCGCCGAGGTACTGGCCGGACCACAGCAGCTGCTGCGCGCGGACGGCCTGCCCGGGATCGCCGCAGCCGTCCACGGCGGGCACCACCACGTCGAGGAACGACTCGGCAGCAGCCGGCTCACAGCCGGGCGGCAGCGGCGCGTCGCGTCGGGCGAACCCGTCGGCCAGCGCGCGGTACCAGTCGGTCACCTGTGTCGTTCGCCGGTCGAGCACGGCCGCCGCGGCGGCCAACCGCCGGCCGTCAGCAGGCGCCGCGGAGGTCGCGCCGGGCGCGGTGGCCGCCGTGGCCGCGGTGGGCGCCGGGCCGTCGACCTGCTGGCCCGCCGGCGCCGGTGTCGCCAGGGCGGCGATTGCCACGCCGGCAAGCCGCAATCGGGTCGCGGCGTTGGCGAGCGTGGTGACGCTGGCCAAGGGGACGTGCTTCGCGCCCTGCTCGGCGAGGTATTGGCGCAGCGCGTCGTCGAGCCGCATGCCGGCGGCGTTGGCGGCAGCCGCGGTGGCCGACCGCACCGGGCGCCCGCTCACCGAGCCGATCGACTGGCGCAGGAACTCCGCGGCGCTCCGGTACGCCTCGGCGTAGGCGGCGCCCAGCGCCTGTCCCGCGCCGCGCGGCCAGAACAGCGCGCCGGCGACCAGGCTGGCGGCGCAGCCGAGCGCGACGTCCTCGACCCGAACGACGCCGATCCGCCACCCGGCCGGCGCGATGATGTTGAACAGGATGATCGTGAAGACGGTGAACGCCGCCTGCCCGGCGATGAAGGAGATGAGCGCGGGCGCGGACGCCGCGACCAGGATCGCCACCGGCAGCAACGTCCACAGCAGCGGCGGCGACGTCCCGATGGCCGCCACCAACGCGCCGCCGACGGCGAAGCCGAGCGCCGTGCCGGCGAGCGCGCGTGCCACGGTCGCGCCTGTCGACAGCGCGTTCGAGCGGATCACCGACAACGCGCCGAGGCCGATCCAGAAGGCGTTCTGCGCGTCGACCACCCGCGCCAGCAGCACCGCGAGCGCCAGTCCAGCCGCGCCGCGAATGCTGTTCTGCAGCCAGACCGAATGCCGGTCGACGTGCCCGGCGGCCACTTGTTGCGCGGCGGCCACCGCGCCGAACGCGGTCGACGGCTGGGCCCGACGGCCGGCAAGCCGGTTCCACCACGAACGCGAATCGGCGTCCGCGATCGCCTGCACTGTCGACACGACGAGCGCGATCGCGTAGCCGAGCTCGTGCGCCGCGTACAACGGGCGGCCGAACTCGCCGGCGCCGTCCGTCGGGCTGCCGTCCGTCGGGCTGCCGGTCGTCGGGCTGCCGGTCGTCGGGCTGCCGGTCGCCGCGCGCAGCCGGTCGAGCGCCTCGTCGGCGACCGCGCGACGCGCCTTCGCCAGCTCCGTCTGCCACCCGGCGAGTTCGGCGCGCACGTGCGATCGCGACGCGTCGTGCGTCAGCGCCGCCGCGCACGCGTCGAGCGCCTCGGCCGCGGTCGTGCGCAAGCGTCGGCCCTGCTCGGACCAGCCCGTTGGTTCGTCGGCGCACGCGTTGCCGACCAGGGTGGCGAGCCATTCGAGCTCGTCGGCGAGGCGCACCACCAACCGCGAGCCCGTGCTCAACGCCGACGTGTTCGCCGCTGAGGTGCGAAACGCCGTGCGCAGTTCACGGGCGGCTCGGCGCAGCGCCACCAACGGGTCGCCGGCGCCCGGCTCGGGCGGGGTGAGCCGCAGCATGCCGGCAAGTGCTCGACAGGTTCGCCCGGCGGCGGCCCGCAGCAGGTTCCGATCGCCGGGCGGCCAAACCAGCACCGCGACGGGGATCGACACCGCCGCGGCCAGCCCCCAGCCCGCGAGTCGGTGTGGCGTGGCCGCGACGCCGCCGGGCAGCAGCACCGCGAGGATGAAGGCGAGCAACGCGGCCTGCACGCCGCCGTTGACCACCGAGCTGACAACGCCGGCGAACAGCACCACGAACGCGACCACCGCCATCATCACGACGGCCAGCCAGTCTGGGGAGGCCACCGCCGACCCGAGCGCGATGAGACCGGCGCCGACGCCGGCGAGCAGCAGGTAGGCGGCGAGACGCGCGCGCCGGCCGCCCGGGAAATTCGCGAACAGCAACATGGCGAACGAGCCGAACGCCGCGAAGGTGGCCACCTGGGCGTCGCCGATCAGCTGCGAGCCGACGGCGAAGTTCGCCGGCACGACGACCGCGGGGCGGACGGCTCGGCGCAGCGACGCCCAATGCGGATCGCGGGTCCGAAGCCACCCCCACTCCCACCGCACGATCAGTGGACCAGGCTGCGCCAGTCGGCGGGCACCCGGCCGGCCGGTCCGGGCACCGGCTGGCCGATCGGATGGTGTTGCGGGTCAGCCAACCTCGGCCCGTCGTAGTAATCCTCCGACGCGTAGTCCCAGAACCAGGTCTCGCGCGGCTCGAAGCTCTGCACGATCGGGTGGCCGGCGTCCCGGGCGTGGGCGCTCGCGTGCTGCGCGGGCGAGGAGTCGCAGCAGCCGATGTGCCCGCACTGCGCGCAGCGGCGCAGGTGGAACCACCAGCCGCCGCCGGCCTCGCAGTCCGCGCAGCCCGGGCCGCTCGGGGTCGCTTGGGGGTTGATGGCCGCCGGCTCGCTCACGGGGTCCTCTCCCCGGCAACAGGGTCAGCGTCGGCCAGCGCCTCGTGCAACGGCAGTCGGACCCGGAAGCGGGTGTCCCCCGGCTCGGACTCGACCGCGATGTCGCCGTGGTGCTTGTTGACGACGATGCGCCAGGAGATGTCCAGGCCGAGGCCGGTGCCCTCGCCGACCGACTTGGTCGTGAAGAACGGCTCGAAGATCCGGCCCTCCGCCTCAGGCGCGATGCCGGGCCCGGTGTCGGCGATCGTCACCTGCACCATGTCCTCGCCATACCTTTCGGTACGGATCGTCAGCGTGCCGGCGCCGTCCATCGCCTGCACCGCGTTGTCGATCAGGTTCGTCCACACCTGGTTCAACTCGGCCCCGTAGACCGGGATCGGCGGCAGCGTCTTGTCGTAGTCCTTCACGACCCGAACCCCGGCGAGCTTCTTGCTGAGCATGACCAGCGTGCTGCTCAACAGCTCGTGCACGTCGAGCACTTGCTGCGGGGCGCGGTCCATCTGCGAGTACTGCTTGGCTGCGGTGACGAGCGTCGAGATGCGGGTCGCGGCGTCTTCGATCTCGTCCATCAACAGCTCGGTCTCGAGGGTGTAGTTGAGCCACCGCACGGCGCCTTCGAGCATGTCCGGGCCGGTCGTGGCGGCGAGGTCGCGATCGAGCCAGTCGACGTCCAGACCGGCCTGGACGAGAGTCGGGGCGAGGTCGTAGCCGCCGCCGATGTCGTGGTCGCCGAGCCAGTCTGCGACCTGGTCCTCGCGGTCGGACGTCTCGAGCGGACCCAGATCCGGGGCTTTCGCGACGTGTTCGACCGCGCGCTCCTGCAGCTGGATCAGCGACTCGAGCTGCTTGCGGTCCCACGCCCCGCCGGCGATGAGCGCGAGCTTGTGCCGCATGCCGGCGAGCCGTTCGCGCAGCGAGGACGTCGCGCGCACCGCGGCCGCGGCCGGGTTGTTCAGCTCGTGCGTCAAGCCGGCGGTGAGCGAGCCGAGCGCCAGCAGCCGCTCCCGCTCGCCGACGACCCGCCGGGTCTTCTGGCCGCCGTAGAACAGCCCCTCGAGCAGGTGCAACGCCATCGGGAACCACTCGGTCATCAGCTCGGTGAAGTCCGCGGCGGCGAGGACGAAGAACCGGGACGGCGCGACGGCGCGCAGCGTCGCGTTGTAGCCGCGCGAGTCGGAGTCGCGCAGGTAGGCGGCCCAAGCCCCGGCGTAGGCGCCCCGCTGGTCGGTGCGCGTCGTCTCGACGTCGTCGCCGCCGACCCGCTGCGACAGCGCGATCGTGCCGTCGAGCAGCACGAACAGCTGCTCGGCGGGCTCGCCCTGCGTGAACACGACGCCGGCCGGCCGGTGTTCGACCCGCCCGCGCGCGCAAAGCCAGTCGAGTTGGTCGTCGGTCAGGCGCTCGAACAGGAACAGCGTGCGCAGCTCGTGCGGATCGCAGACCAGTTGATCGACCATCACAGTCCTCCGAGGTATCGGTGCACGAGCATGACGGCCATCGCGCCCTCGCCGACCGCGGACGCGACGCGTTTCGCCGACTCGGCCCGCGCGTCGCCGGCCACGAAGACGCCCGGCACGCTCGTCTCAAGATGCAACGGCGAACGATCCAGCGTCCATCCCGGCGGCGCGGAGCCGTCGTCGGACAGGTCCGGCCCGGCGAGCACGAAGCCGGCCGCGTCGCGCGCCACGACGCCGTCGAGCCAGTCGGTGCGCGGGGCGGCGCCGATGAAGACGAACAGCCAGCCGGCGTCCACGGTCTCGGTCTCGTCGGTGACGCTGTCGCGCAGCGTCAGCCGTTCCAGGTGGTCCGTGCCGTGCGCCTCGACGACCTCGGTGCAGGTGCGCACGCTGATGTTGTCGACCGCGGCGATCTGCTGCACGAGGTAGTAGGACATCGAGTCCTCGAGGGACTTGCCGCGCACCAGCAGGGTGACCGAGCGAGCGCCGGCGGCGAGGTGGACGGCCGCCTGGCCGGCCGAGTTCGCGCCGCCCACGACGTAGACGTCGGCGCCGACGCAGTTCGCCGCCTCGGTGAGCGCCGAGCCGTAGTAGACGCCTCGGCCGGTGAGCGACGCCAACCCCGGCGCGGCGAGCTGGCGGTAGGAGACGCCGGTCGCGAGGATCACCGTGTGCCCGTCGATCGCGCCGCCGTCGGCGAAGCGCACGGTGCGCCCCGCGCCGTTCACCTCCAGGCCGACCACGTCGCGGGTGGTGAGCAGCTCGGCGCCGAACTTGACCGCCTGTCGCCGCGCGCGCTCGGTCAGCTGCGCGCCGGAGACGCCGTCGGGAAAGCCGAGGTAGTTCTCGATGCGCGAGCTCTGCCCGGCCTGCCCGCCGGTGGCGAGGCGCTCGACGAGCACCGTCCGCAGCCCCTCGGACGCGCCGTACACCGCCGAGCCGAGGCCGGCTGGCCCGCCGCCGATGACGACGAGGTCATAGAAGTCCTGAGTCGGAGTGGTGGCGAGCCCGACCCGGGCGGCCAGCTCGGCGTCGGCCGGCGCGACGAGCGCTGTGCCGTCGGCGGTCACGACCAGCGGAAGTTCCGTGCCGTCCGCGGACGCGGCCGCGAGCAGCCGACGGCCTTCGGGCGACTCGCTGCTGTACCAGCGGTAGGACACCTGGTTGCGGGCGAGGAACTCGCGGATCTCCGACGAGCGCGCCGACCAGCGATGCCCGACGACCTTCGTCTCGACGACCGCGCGCTGGTCGCGGCGCGCCCACCCCTCGAGCTGGGCGTCGATGACCGGGTAGAGCTTCTCCTCCGGCGGGTCCCAGGGCTTGAGCAGGTAGTAGTCGAGGTCGACGACGTTGATCGCGTCGATCGCCGCGCTGGTGTCCGCATAGGCGGTGAGCAGCACGCGGCGCGCGGCGGGATAGATGTCCAGCGCGGCTTCGAGGAACTGCAGGCCGCTCATCTGCGGCATGCGGTGGTCGGCCAGCAGCACCGCCACGGTGTCGCCGCGCAACTTCAGCTCGCGCAGCGCGTCCAGGGCCTGCGCGCCGGACTCGGCCCGGACGATCCGGTACACGTCGCCGTAGCGGCGGCGCAGGTCGCGCGCGATGGCGCGCGAGACTGCCGGATCGTCGTCGACGGTCAGCAGAGCCGTGCGCGGACTGGTGCGGCGCGCGGCCGGGTCGGGCTGCACCGCGCCACCCTATGCCGCAGGCGACGCCGGCGGGACGCCCTCAGCCGACCTGGTGCAGCACGCTGATCGGCGCGCCGTCGCCGCCCTGGCGGTAGGGCTCGAGCTCGGCGTCCCACGCCGCGCCGAGCAGCTCGGCGAGGCCGTGCCGGAACTCGTCCGCCGTCCGCGCGCGGGCCGCGAGCCCGCGCAGCCGCTCCTCGCCGACCACGACGTCGCCGTTCGCGGCGACGGCGCTGCGGTGGAACCCGCGGCCTGGCACGTGCGCGAGCCGCTCGCCGTCGGTGACGCCGGTGCCCTGCTCGGTGGTCTCGAAGACGAGCATCGGCCACGCGCGCAGCGCGGCGGCGAGCCGCGCGGCCGTGCCGACCGGACCCGTCCAGGCGGCCTCGGCGCGCAGCAATGACGGCGCGACCGGCTGGGCGGACCACTGCAGGCGCGCGGGCACGCCGAGCACGCCGGCGATCGCCCACTCGACGTGCGGGGCGATCGCGGACGGGCAGCAGTGCACGTAAACGACACCGCGGGTGCCTGGCACGGCGCGGTGGCCTGCGGAGCCGGAAGTCCCGGTGCGGGCGCTGGTCATCGACACACCTCCATTGATCGACGGTGACGCCTTCCCCAGCGATCCGTCGCTCCTGCGGTGGTGTGCGTTTCTATTGTGACGCATGAGTCGCGTGTTGCGCCACCGAGGACGCGCACTCGCCGTCGGCGGATGCCAGTCCAGCCGCCAGCGCCGGCAGCAGCTCGCCCAGCCGGGCCTCGACCTTGACCGTGGCAAGCGGGTCGCCACGCGTCTGGCCCTCGTTCGCGATCGCCACCGGAACGCCGAGCGTGTGCGCGCGACGGACGAACCGCAACCCGGACATCACCGTGAGCGAGGAACCCAACACGAGGAGGCTGCGGGCCGACTCGACGAGCGCATAGCAGGCGTCCACGCGCGGCCGCGGCACGTTCTCGCCGAAGAACACGACGTCCGGCTTGAGCAGGTCCGCCCCGCAGCCGACGCAGCACGCGAGGGTGAACCCGTCCAGGCCGGCGTCGGCCAGCTCGGCGTCGCCGTCGGGGTTGATCCGCGCGACCGCTGCCGCGAAGTCGGCGTTCAACGCGCGCAGCCGTGCGTCGAGGGCCAGTCGCGCCTCGCGCGCGCCGCAGCCGAGGCAGACCACGCCGTCCAGCCCGCCGTGCAGCTCGATGACGTCGCGCGCGCCGGCCGCCTGATGCAGGCCGTCCACGTTCTGGGTGATGATCCCGGCCAGCGCGCCGAGTTGCTGCAGCCGCGCGACGGCGCGGTGCCCGGCGTTCGGCCGGGCGTCGCCGATCTGGCGCCACCCCAGGTGGCTGCGCGCCCAGTACCGCTGCCGCGCCTGCGCCGAGCCGACGAAGGTCTGGTACGTCATTGGAGTGTGCCGGCGCAACGCGCCCGTCGGCCCGCGGTAGTCCGGGATGCCGGACTCGGTGGACAGCCCAGCGCCGGACAGCACGACCACGCCGCCGGCGACGACGAGTGCCTGCAGGTCTGCGAGTGCCTGCAGGTCTGCGACGGGCTGCGCGGCGATCACGGCGTCCATGGTGCCGGAACTACTCCTCGGCGAGGGCGTGGCCGTAGCGCTCGGTCACCCGCGCGCGCAGGTCGACGTCCTTGCGCGAGGCCGGCTGGATGAACACCTCGGACAGCATGGGGAATTTGGCGCGCATGTCGACGTCGATGCGGACGCACGCCGTCTCGAGGTCCGCGGCCGTCAGCGTGTCGACGAAGTCCACCCGGGTGCAGACCAGGATGCTGTCGACGCCGACCAACATCGTCAAGACGTCGACGAGGTCGTCCACCTCCGCCTGCCCCTCCAGCCATGATTCGATCTCGCGCAGCAGGCGGGGATCCGCCTGCCGGCCGATCAGCAGATTGGCGCACGCCCGGGCGAGGACGAACGAGACGCTGAGCAGCAACAGGCCGATGACCACAGACGCCGCGCCGTCGCCGATCGCCGAGCCGGTGATCTGGTGCAGCGCCACGCCGACCGTGGCGACGGCCAGGCCGACGATCGCGGCGGAGTCCTCGAGCAGCACGCTGTTCAAAGTGGGATCACGCGGCAGCCGCAGGTAGCCGCGCAGGCTGCGCCGGGTGCGGGCGGTCTCTTGCCGCATCTGCTTGGCCGCCTGCCGCAGCGACGCGCCCTCGAGCAGGGCCGAGAACGCCAGCACCGGATAGTTGATCCACAGCATCTTCGCCTCGCTGCCCTCGCCCAGCATGGTCGTCAGGCCCTCGTAGATCGAGAAGCCGGCGCCCGAGACGAAGATGGCGACCGCGGCGAGCATGGACCAGAAGTAGCGTTCCTTGCCGTAACCGAACGGGTGGGAACGGTCGGCCGGTTTGCGCGAGCGCTTCTGCGCGACGAGCAGTAGCACCTCGGTCGTGCTGTCGCCGGCTGAGTGCGCCGCCTCGGACAGCAGCGCCGAGGAGCCCGAGATGAGGCCGGCGGCGAGCTTGAGCAGACCCACCCCGACGTTCGCGGCAAGGGCGAGCAGGACGGTGAAGCTGCTCTCCCCGTGGTCGACGCCGTGGTCGACGCCGTCCTCGACGCCGTCCTCGACGCCGTCCTCGACGCCGTCCGCGGCCTGCTTCTCCTCGCTCACCAGGCGAGCGTGCCCCGGGGCTATGTCGCGCTATCCCCGTCGGTGACGCACGAAGCGCGAAATAGGGTGGGTCCCGGCGGCCTTGCATCAGAGCCGAGCCCGATACGAGAGGCGTGAGCATGACCACCACCCCACGAAATCGCTACGCACAGAACGCTGGACGATTTCGCAGGGACCCCGGATGAGCGTGGCTTATGAGCTGACGCACCTGGACAAGCTCGAATCCGAAGCCGTGCAAATCTTCCGCGAGGTCGCGGCGACGATCGAGCGGCCGGCGCTGCTGTTCTCCGGCGGCAAGGACTCGGTCGTGATGCTGCACCTCGCCGTCAAGGCCTTCTGGCCCGCGCCCGTCCCGTTCCCGGTGATGCACATCGACACCGGCGAGAACTTCGACGAGGTGATCGAGTTCCGCGACCGCACGGTCGAGAGGTACGGGCTGCAGCTGGTCGTCGCCAAGGTGCAGGACGACATCGACGCCGGCCGGTCAGTCGAGGAGTTCGGCCCGCGCGCCACGAGGAACCGGCTGCAGACGGTGACGCTGCTGCGCGGCATCACCGAGAACGAGTTCGGCGCGGTGTTCGGCGGCGCCCGACGAGACGAGGAGAAGGCGCGCGCCAAGGAACGCGTGTTCAGCTTCCGCGACGAGTTCGGCCAGTGGGATCCGCGCAACCAGCGGCCCGAGCTGTGGAGCCTTTACAACGGCCGGCACCGCAAGGGCGAGAACATCCGGGCGTTCCCGCTGTCGAATTGGACCGAGCTCGACATCTGGTCCTACATCCGCGACGAGGGCATCGAGCTGCCGGCGCTGTACTACGCCCACCGCCGCGAAGTGCTCGAGCGCGACGGCATGCTGCTGGCCGTCAACCGGTTCATCTCGCCGATCGAGGGCGAGCAGCCGTTCGAGGCGACGGTGCGGTTCCGGACGATCGGCGACGCGACGTGCACCGGCTGCGTGGAGTCGGACGCCGCGACGCCGGACGACGTCGTGCTGGAGGTGGCCGCCGCCCGGCTGACCGAGCGCGGCGCCACCCGCGCCGACGACCGGATCTCCGAGGCCGGCATGGAAGACCGCAAGAAAGAGGGCTACTTCTAACATGGCTGCCCTCTTGAGGATCGCGACGGCGGGCTCCGTCGACGACGGCAAGTCGACGCTGATCGGCCGGCTGCTCTACGACTCGAAGGCGATCTTCGAAGACCAACTCGACGCGATGGAGGTCACCAGCCGCCGCCGCGGGCAGGACGCGCCGGATCTCGCGCTGCTCACCGACGGCCTGCGCGCCGAGCGCGAGCAGGGCATCACGATCGACGTCGCGTATCGCTACTTCGCCACGCCCAAGCGCAAATTCATCATCGCCGACACCCCGGGCCACATCCAGTACACCCGCAACATGGTGACCGGCGCGTCGACCGCCGACGTCGCGCTGATCCTCATCGACGCCCGCAAGGGGGTGCTGGAGCAGTCCCGGCGGCACGCGTTCCTGGCCAGCCTGCTGGGCATTCCGCACCTCGTCGTGTGCATCAACAAGATGGACCTCGTCGACTACAGCCTCGACCGGTTCGCCGAGATCCGTGAGGACTTCCGGCGCTTCGCGATCAAGCTGGAGATCACCGACTTGACGTTCATCCCAGTGTCGGCGCTGAGCGGCGACAACGTCGTCCAGCGCAGCGCCGCGATGGACTGGTACGAGGGCGCGTCGCTGCTACACCACCTCGAAGAGCTGCACGTCGCCTCCGACCGCAACCTCATCGACGTCCGCTTCCCGGTGCAGTACGTCATCCGTCCGCAGCAGTCGGCCGACGCCGCGCTGCACGACTTCCGCGGCTACGCCGGCACCGTCGCCGGCGGCGTCATCCGTGTTGGCGACGAGGTGACCGTGCTGCCGTCCGGCTTCACGACGACGGTGTCGGCGGTGTGGGCGCCGGGCGGCCGCAAGCTCGACGAGGCCTTCGCCGGCCAGGCGATCACGCTCGAACTCGCCGACGACATCGACGTCGCCCGCGGCGACCTGATCTGCCGTCCGCACAACCGTCCGCACGTCGGGCAGGACATCGACGCGATGCTCTGCTGGCTGTCCGGCGACACCACGCTGTCGCCGGGCAACCGATACACCGTGCAGCACACGACCCGCTCCACTCGCGCGGTGGTGCGCGAGCTGGACTACCGGCTCGACGTCAACACGCTGCACCGCGACGAGTCGGCGAAGGGGCTGGCGCTCAACGAGATCGGCCGGATCCGATTGCGCACCCAACAGCCGCTGCTGTTCGACGCCTACCGCCGCAGCCGGGAGACGGGCAGCTTCATCCTCGTCGACGAGGCCACGAACAACACCGTCGCGGCGGGCATGATCACCGGTCCGAGCGCGCACCAGTCGCAGGTCGTCTGGCATCAGGGCTCGGTGCGCCGCGAGGAGCGCGCCTCGCGCGGCATGACGGTCTGGCTGACGGGGCTGTCCGGATCGGGCAAGTCCACCGTCGGCGCCGAGCTGGAGCGGCGGCTGGTCGCGTCCGGCCGGCCGGCGTACCTGCTCGACGGCGACAATCTGCGGCACGGCCTCAACGCCGGACTCGGCTTTTCCGCCGAGGACCGCGCCGAGAACGTGCGCCGCACCGGCGAGGTCGCCAAGCTGCTCGCCGACGCGGGCGTCGTCGCCATCGTGTCGCTGGTCAGCCCGTACGCAGTGGACCGCGAGCGCGTGCGGCAGTCGCACAGCGAGACCAGCCTGCCGTTCCTGGAGATCTTCGTCGACACCCCCCTCGAGGTGTGCGAGACCCGCGACCCCAAGGGCATGTACGCGAAGGCGCGAGCCGGCCAGATCAGCAACTTCACCGGCGTCGACGACCCGTATGAGGCGCCCGAGGCGCCGCACCTGCGGCTACGCCCGCACGACGGCGACGCCGGCGCGCAGGCCGCCCTCGTTCTCGACCTGATCGAGCGGATCTCGGGTTGACCTCCACGCTGTCCGACGCGCGGCTCGCCGCCGACCTCGCCAACCTGGCGGGCGAGCTGCTGCTGACGCTGCGCGCCGCGAGCGGGCTGACCGGCCGGGAGCTCAGCAAGCGCGGCGACGCGGACTCGAACGCGCTGCTGCTGCGCGAGCTGGCCGACGCCAGGCCCAGCGACGCGGTGCTGAGCGAAGAGTCGGCCGACTCCCCCGCCCGGCTGTCCGCGGCCCGGGTGTGGATCATCGACCCGTTGGACGGCAGCCGCGAGTTCGGCCTGCCGGATCGCGATGACTGGGCGGTGCACGTCGCGCTGTGGCAACGCGGCGGCCGGCCGGCCGGCACGGCACGCGCGAACAGCACGAACGGCACGAACGGCGCGGCCGGCTCGATCACTGCCGCGGCTGTCGCCCAACCGTCGCTGGACTGCGTCTACGCCAGTGACGACGCGCCGTCGCGCGGCCAGCGAGCCGGTCGGCCGGCCGATCAGGGCGGCCCGCTGCGGTTCCTGGTCAGCGACAGCCGTCCGCCGGCCTGGGCGCGAGCGGTCGCCGACGCCTTCGGCGCCGAGCTGGCGCCGATGGGGTCGGCCGGCGCCAAGGCGATGGCGGTCCTGCGCGGCGACGCGGACGCCTACCTGCACGCCGGGGGCCAGTGGGAATGGGACTCGGCGGCGCCGGTCGGCGTCGCGCTGGCAGCGGGATTGCACGCGTCCCGGGTCGACGGCACCCCGCTGGCCTACAACCAGCCGAATCCCTACCTGCCCGACCTGCTCATCTGCCGCCCAGAACTCGCCGGCGGCCTGATCTCGGCCATCAGCGCTGCGACTGGAACACCGGCCTGACCTTCGCCGCGTTCGGCCCCAAGTGGGCGCCGTGCGTGATGTCCGCGCGCCGGCGGGGACACTGATCGGGTGTCCGGCAACCCGAGCGGCGAGTCCGCCATCGAAAGCGCAACGACCGCCGCCGAGGGCCCGGTGCAGAACGACGACCCGCTTCCGAAAGACCGCGGACCCGCCGGCGGCAAGGCGCACCCGGCCGCCCGCGGCGCCGGCCTCGTCGGGCTCGCTGTCGGAGCGCTCGGCGTGGTGTTCGGCGACATCGGCACCAGCCCGCTCTACGCCCTGCAGACCGTGTTCAGCATCGAGGGCGGCAAGGTCAAGCCGACGACCGGCGACGTCTACGGCGTCATCTCGTTGATCTTCTGGTCGATCACGCTCGTGGTGTCGATCAAGTACGTCGCGTTCATCCTGCGCGCAGACAACGACGGCGAGGGCGGCGTCATGGCCCTCGCGGCGCTGGCGCGCCGGTCCCTGCAGGGCCGCCGCACGCTCGTCGGCTTCGCGCTCATCCTCGGCGTGCTCGGCGCGTCGTTGTTCTACGGCGACAGCGTGATCACCCCGGCGATCTCGGTGCTGTCCGCGGTGGAAGGCCTGCAGGTCATCTCGCCGGACTTCAAGGACGCGGTGCTGCCGGTCGGCATCGCGATCCTCACCCTTCTGTTCGTCGCCCAACGGCTGGGCACCCACAAGGTCGGCCGCGCCTTCGGGCCGATCATGGTGCTCTGGTTCGTCGTGCTGGCGGTGACCGGACTGGCGCAGGTGATCAAGCATCCGGACATCCTGCGGGCGCTGTCGCCGACCTACATCGGGACGTTCGTGGCCGACCACCCCTACCTGACGTTCATCGCGTTGGGCGCGGTAGTCCTGGCGATCACCGGCGCCGAAGCCCTGTACGCGGACATGGGGCACTTCGGCCGCGCCCCGATCCGGCGGGCATGGTTCTTCGTCGTGTTCCCGGCGCTGACCCTCAACTACCTCGGCCAGGGCGCGCTGGTACTTAATGACAAGAAGGCGATCAGCAGCCCGTTCTTCCTGATGGCGCCGCACTGGGCGCGGGTGCCGCTGGTCGTCCTCGCGACGGTCGCGACGGTGATCGCCTCGCAGGCGGTGATTTCCGGCGCGTACTCGGTGTCCCGGCAGGCGGTGCGCCTCGGCTTCCTGCCGAACCTGACCGTGCGGCACACGTCGAAAGAGGAGTCCGGGCAGATCTACGTGCCGGGCATCAACTGGCTGCTGTTCGGCGGCGTGCTGATCCTCATCCTCGCCTTCCGCTCGTCCCAGCGGTTGGCCACCGCCTACGGCCTCGCGGTCACCGGCACCTTCCTGATCACGACGACGCTGTTCCTGATCGTGGCCGGGACGGTGTGGCACTGGGCGAAGTGGAAACTGATCGTGGTCGGCGTCGTCTTCGGCGGCGTCGAGCTGTCCTACTTCGGCGCCAACGCGGTGAAGGTCGTCAGCGGCGGGTGGCTGCCGCTCGTCATTGCGGCGGCGATCGTGACCGTGATGACTACGTGGCAACGGGGGCGGGAGATCGTCACGAAGCGGCGGGCGGAACTCGAAGGGCCACTGCAGGACTTCGTCGACGAGCTGCAGCACCGCGAGCTGCAGCGTGTCCCCGGAGTGGCGGTCTTCCCGCACCCGACGAAGGAGACGACGCCGCTCGCGCTGCGCGCCAACGTCGACTTCAACCACGTGCTGCACGAGCATGTCGTGCTGGTGTCGGTGCGCTCGGAGAACATCCCCTACATCCCGATCGACAAGCGAATCGAGGTCGACCCACTCGAATACGCCGACGACGGCGTGGTGCACATCGACGTGCGGTTCGGCTTCCAGGACGACCAAGACATCCCCGAGATGCTGCGGCACGCCGTAGGCAAGAGCGCGGAGCTGCAGTTCGAGCCGGACGACGCGTCGTACTTCCTGTCCCGGCTCACGATCCAGCACGGCGAGGACAACCCGAGCACCGGCATGGCGAGATGGCGCAAGCGGCTGTTCATCGGCCTTGCGCACAACGCGGCGAACCCGGCGTTGAACTTCTCGCTGCCCGAGGACCGCACCGTCGTCATGGGCGCGCACCTCGAGCTGTGATCAGGGCGCGACGGCGGGCTGCTGCTGAGTGATGCAGTGGATGCCGCCGCCGCGCGCGAACAGCGGCCGGGCGTCGACGAGCACGACCTCGCGGCCGGGGTACACGTCGCGCAGGATCATCGCCGCGTCCGCGTCGTGCGGGTCGTCGAAGGAGCAGGCGAGCACCGCGCCGTTGACGAGGACGTGGTTGACGTAGCTGTAGTCGACGAAGCCCTCGGCGTCGCGCAGGGCCGCGGGCGCCGGCAGGTCGACGATCTCCAGCCGTCGACCGTCTGCGTCGACGGCGTCCGCGAGCGCCGTCCGAATCTCCGCGGTCACCGCGTGGTCCGGGTGCGCGTCGTCGCGCTGGTCGTGCAGCAGCACGACGCCGGGCGAGGAGAACGTCGCGACGATGTCCACGTGGCCGCGGGTGCCGAAGGTGTCCGAGTCGCGAGTCAGCCCGCGGGGCAGCCAGACGACCGTCGTCGCGCCGATCGTGCGAACCAGCTCCGCCTCGACGTCGGCCCGGCTCAGCCCGGGATTGCGGCCGGGGTCGCGTTGCACGGTGTCGGTGACGAGCGCGGTGCCGCGCCCGTCCACGTGGATGCCGCCGCCCTCGTTGACGAGGCGGGAGTCGACGCGTTCGGCCCCGGCCCAGTCGGCGACAGCGGGGCCGAGTGTCGCGTCGAGGTCCCACGTCGCCCAGTCCTGCTGGCCCCAGCCGTTGAACACCCAGGTCACGGCGCCGAGCCGCGCGCCGTCGGTGACGAACGTCGGGCCGCTGTCGCGGATCCATGCGTCGTCGATGTCCCGGACCCGGATGTCGATCTGCGAGTCGAGGTAGTGCCGGGCGATGCCGACGGCGCGCGGGTCGACGACGACGGTGACCGGCTGGAAGTGCGCGGCGGCGTTCGCGACGGCGGACCAGGTGCGGCGGGCGACGTCGGCGTCCTCGGCGGTGTCGCCCAGCGTGTACCCCTTCGTCGGCCACGCGACCCAGAGCCGGTCCTGCCGGTCCCCCTCGTGCGGCATTCGCCAGCGGCTCACCGGGCGCCGTACGGCAGGTCGGGATCGACCGGTCGGGTGAGCGCGGCGTAGGTGTCCGGGCGGCGGGTGCGCAGGAACGGGAAGAGGTCGAGCCAGTCGGCGCGCTGCGTCAAGTCCAGGTCGGCGACCAGCGCGCACGGCTCGTCGCGCGGCGCCTGCGCCAGGATCCGGCCGTAGGGGTCGGACACGAACGACGAGCCGTAGAAGGTGTTGCCCGCCGTACCATCCGGTTTGGTCTCCTGGCCGGTGCGGTTCGGCACCACCATGAACAGCCCGTTCGCGATGCCGTTGCCGACGATCACTTTCTGCCACAGCGGCTGGGTGTCGAAATCCGGGTGGTCTGGCTCCGAGCCGATCGCCGTGGGGTAGACGACTATGTTCGCGCCGCCGAGCGCGTACGCGCGGGCCACCTCCGGGAACCACTCGTCCCAACAGGTCGGCAGGCCGAGCCGCGCGCCGGGCAGGCCATCGAGGACATAAACGCGGTAGGGATCGTCCGGGCCGGCGGGACCGGGCCGGAAGTATTTGTCCTCGTAGTACCCGGCGGTCACCGGAATGTGCAGCTTGTTGGCGGCCGCGACGATCTCACCGCTCGGCGCGACGATGATCGCGGTGTTCAGGCCGAGGCCGTCGGTCGTGTCGCCGCCCTCGTCATCTTCGGGCGGCCGCCGGTACAGCGAGGTGTGCAGGTAGATGCCGGCGCGGGCGGCGGCGTTGCGGGCGAACGCGACGGTCGGGCCGGTCTCCAGATCCTCGGCGAGGTCGGCGGCGGCGCCGTCGGGCAGGACATCGGCCGGATAGCGCGACAGCGTCACCTCAGGCAGGAACGCGATGCGCGCGCCCCGCCCGGCGACCGCGTCGATCGCGGCGTCGAGCCATTCGGTCAGCCCGTCGGCGGCCCACCCGTGTTGCACGACTCCAATGCGCAAGGGCGCGACGCGCGATGCCGCGGCGGCCTCGCGCACCCGCGCGAGCGAGGGCGGCGGCGCTGCCGGCCCCTCGATCACCCGGACGTTCGGCATCCGGACAGCATGTCATCTCAGGCAGCGGCGAACAGGTCTCCGGCCCGCTGCTCGAGCGAATTCGCGAGATACGCCAGCAACAGCTGCTCGTTGCCGTCGAGCCATGGGACCGGCTGCGGGTGCTGGGCGCCGAGGAAGCGCTCGAGCTCGCCGGAGGTGTAGCCCTCGACGACGTCGGGATGCACGTAGTGCGAGCGGGCGACGGCGCGGGTGTTGCCCAGCGCCAGCGACGCCGCGTCGATTGCCGCGAGCACGTGCTGCTCCGCGTCGTCGCCCGCGGGCAGGCTGTCGCTGAGGTGCCGGAAGGCTGTCTTGGTGCCGATCCAGGTGCGGAAGTCCTTGGCCGTCAGGTGCGCCCCGGTCAGCTCGGCGAGCCGGCGGTTGATGTCTTCGGAGTCGACCGCCCGGCCGTGCACGGTGAACAACCGCCGGGTGCGCTGGGCGGCGAGGCGCTCGACGACCCGCGCGGCGCCGGCGTCGGTGACCGACACCTCGGCGGTCTTGCCGGACTTCGCCGGGAACCGGAAGTCCATCGTCTTGCCGTGCACCCGCACATGCCTCTTGGTGAGCGTGCTGAGGCCGTAGCTGTCGTTCTCCTCGGCGTAGACCTCGTTGCCGACGCGCAGCCCGGCGACGTCGATGATCCGCAGCATCGCCGCGAGCACCCGGTCGGCGTCCATGGTGCGTCGACGCAGCTGCTGATCGACCTCGGCGCGAATGGTCGGCAGCGCGGCGCCGAAGCCGATCAGCCGGTAGAAGTTCAACTGGTCGCGCAGCGAGCGCCACCGCTCGTGGTAGACGTACTGCCGGCGGCCCTTCTCGTCCTCGCCGACGGCCACGATGTGCGCGTCTTCCCAGCTGCAGATCCACACATTGCGCCAGGCCGGCGGAATCGCGATCTTGGTGATCCGGTCGCGCACCGCGACGTCCACGACCGTCATCCCGTGCTCGTCGCGATAGGTCCAGCCGCGCCCGCGCCGCAGCCGCGTCATGCCCGGCATGTCCGGACTGACATAGCGCAGCTTGGCGATTTTCGCGCACTGCTCCGGGTCGTCGTAGAGCGTCGCGATCAGCTCGGCTGCCGTGGGTCGCTGGGCCTGCACGGCGTCTACATACCCCGCCGGGGCGGCGCGAACGCCGACAGCCGGCCGCTCGTTGTTCGTGTTCCGTTCAGTGCGCCTGCTGCCGATCGGTCGCCCTGCGTGGTCGACTGGCGCCCATGCCGCACCGCAGGCGAACCGCAGCGCGCCTGCTCGCCGCAGGCGCGGCCGGGCTGGCGGTGTGCACGGCGGTGCTCACGACCGGGTTGTCGGCCGCCGCTGCGGCCGGCGCCCCGTGGGGCGACAGCGGCGCGCAGTACGCGGGCGGCATCGTGTGCGCGCTGCCCGGCGGCGTGCGAGTGCCGATGGCGAGGTGGACGGTCGACGGCGCGCCGGGCGCCCCCGCGTCGGTTGCCGCCGAGTCGGTGTACGCCCTCGCGGACATCACCGAGCGCAACGGCGTGCTCGACCCGGCGCCGGTCACCGGATCCCCCGCGCCGATGGCGGCCGGCGTGGACGGCCTCGACGCGTCGGAGATCGCGGCCGCCGCCTACCTCATCGCGCACGGGTCGAGCGGTTCGGCCGACGTCGCGGAGACCAGCGCGGTGCTCGCCGCGGCGGCCGGCGGCGGCGCACAGCAGGCGCGCTGCCTCGGCCAACAGGGCACCAGCGCACGCCGGGCAGCGGCGCGGTGGGCGAGCGCGCAACGCTATGCCGGGCCTTACACGGTCGCGCTCGGCCAGCCGTCCGCGACGAGGCCGGGCTCGGCCCCGACGGTGAGCGCCACGGTCACCTCTGCCGCGGGCGTTCCCACACCGGGGCTGACCGTTCAGTTCGCGGCCGCCGGCCAGACCGCGTCGGCGCGCACCGACCGCGCAGGAGTGGCGCGAGTGCGGTTCGGCGTCGGCGCGCCGGCGTCCACGCCGACACCGACGCCAGTCGTTGCGAGCGTCAGCGAACCGACCGGGCTGACCGTCTACGGCAGCGACCCGCCGTCGGTGGCGCCGGCCGCGCCATCCACCTATCAGGACACCGGGTCGCTCGTCGTCGTCGCGCATCCGCATCCGACCGTGTCGATCGCCGTCGACCACCCCCTGCTGCTGGCCAATGGCGTGGCCAGGCCAAGCGCGTCGGTGACCGGGACGTACGGCTACTCCGGCGCCGGCACGATCACCCTGTTGGGTCCGGCGCGGACCGTCAGCAGCAGGCCCTGCTCGACGCTGACGGCCGCCGACTTCGCCGCCGCCGCGCCGGTGTGGACCGCCACGTTCCAGTTCGCGGGCGACGGCGCGCATGCGCCCGGCGCGACACCGCCGCTCGCCGCCGGCTGTTACGCGCTCGAGGCGGATGTGCTGACCACCAACAGCGACCCGCCCGCGAAGGCGAGCGCAGCCTTCTCCCCCGCCGCGACCGTGACGGTGTCCGGGATGACGCTCAGCACGTCGACCGGGCCGGGCGTCGCTGCCGTTGGCGCGCTGTCGGCGACGGTCACCGCGACGAACGCCGGCCAGGCCAGCGTCCAATCGACCCTCACCGAGTACGGCCCCCTCGCCAGTCACGACGGCGCCTGCGACGCCCTCGATTGGTCCCATGCGCCGGTGGTGGGCAAGTCTGCGGCGGCAACGCTGACGCCGGCGGCTGTGCCGTCCGGAGCGTCGTCTACCGCGACGCCGGCCGCCGGTGCCTCCGGCGTCTCCGGTGGCGCCAGTGTGCTGCCGTCGCCGACGATCGGCACGTCACCGCCGGCCGCGGCCGAGACTGCGCTGACGGCTGACATCCACGCCCCGGCCGCGAGCCGCGTCGGCTGCTACGCGTTGGCCGCGCACAGCGTGATCACCCTCGACGGCCACACGCTCACGACCGTCTCGCCGATCGGCGGCGACGGCAGCACGACGTCGGTGCTTGCGCCGACGCTGACGGTGACCAACGCGTCCTACGACGGGCAGCAGGGCGCGGCGATGTCCGGCAGCGTGACGATCTCCGGCGCCTACCGCTTCGCCGGCGCCGTGTCGATCGCTTTGGTCTCGGCGCCCGTGCCGTTCACGGGCTGCCGAGCCGCGGTGTTCGCCGCCGACCCGCAGCCAGAGCCCGGTCAGCAAGCGAAGATCGTCGACACCACCGGCGACGGCAGTTTCAGCTTCGTCACGCCGATCGCCTCGCAGAACCGCTGCTACGCGGTGACTGCGGCGCTCACGCTGTCGGCGAACCCTGCGGTGCGGGTCTCGGCGACGCCGTCGGCCGGGGCGGTGTTCCTCGCCGGGGTGGCGCTCAATCGGGCCGCCGCGCCCGACGTGCCGAGCGCGCACGGCAGCACGCTCGCCGCGGCGCTGATCACGTTGGGCATCGCCGCGCTGCTCGTGCTCGGGGTGGCGCTCGTCGTGATCGCCGGCGTGGCGGTTAGCCGAGGTCGTTCGACTTGGTCGACGTTCCGGCCAGAGCTGCGCCTCGACGACGAACTGCCCGAGTCGCGGCTCGGCACAGCTTCGCCGGCGCCCGCGGCGCGCGCCCGCAACGGGTGAGTTGGCTATCCGAAGGGGATCCACGCGAGCTGGGCGAGGTTTGTCTGCCTGCTGACGCGGACGCCACTCGACGAGAACGTCCACAGATTGCCGTCGACGATCAGGTTCCGCTCGATCCCAGAGCTTTGGTTGTTCGCGCTGCCGCCCGGGTTGGACACCGTGCCGACCTGGACGAGTTTGTCGCCCTGCAGCCGCACGGCTAATGCTCCGTCGTTGCCGTAGTTCGAGATCGGCACGACCACGAGCCCCGATTGCGGCCAGTACAGGAACGCGTGCGGGTCGAAGCCCGGGTCTCCGGGCGTGCCCGTGCCGGGCAGCACCACCTTCGCCGTGCGGGTGGGTTTGCTCGGGTCGCTGACATCGAACAGCTGCACCATGCGGCCCTCGTTGTGCGCGTACTGGCCGCCGCCCTCGTTCACGAGCCTCGTGTCCTGGCCGACTCCGATCAGTCGGCCGTCGCCAGCATCGCCCAGATAGCTCGAGAAACCGGGTATCTCGAGCGAGCCCGCGAGACGCGGCTTGGTCGCGTCCGACAGGTCGAGCACGTACAACGGATCCTGCTGGTTGTAGGTGACGACGTAGCCGAGCTTGCCGAGGAAGCGCACCGCGTAGACACGCTCGCCCCTGCCGAGGCCGCTGACCGCGCCGGTCTGCTTCAGCGTCTCGGCGTCGAGCACGTCCACGCCGCTGACCGTCGCGCCGCGCGAGCCCGTGACGGTCGTCGCGACGCGCAGCGATCCGGCATAGTCGGAAAGCGAGTACTGGCTGAGCAGCGACCCTCGCACGCTGCCTGAACCGAGGTACGTGGGCTTGCCCGTCCCGGCGATGTCGAACCGGTGGATGTCAGTCGTCGTCGGGCCGTTTGCGCCGACGCACCACGCGCAGTTCGGGCTGCTCGCGACGTAGAGGCTCGACGTCGTCGCGTAGACGGTGTTCCCGTCCGCCGAGACGCTCACCGGCTGCGGATCGGTGTTCGGCTTGCCCGGATCGACCGTGTAGAGCGTCACCATCGACGCGGCGGTGAAATCCTTCGGATGATCGACGGCGGCGCAGGGCACGGTTGCCGTGCGCGAGCCGGCCGGTCCGGTCATCGTGTACGACGGCAGCCACGACTTCAGCGGCGCCTTGTCGATGTTGGCGCGCAACTCCGCCTTGTACCGCGATTCGCTGCGGTAACTCTGCGGCAGCGCGATCGACGGCGCGTTCGAGGCCACGACCCGCGCCGTCGATCCGACCATGCGCGCGTCGAGGATGCTGCCGGTGATCTGCAGCGAGCCCACGACGCGCGGCGTGCCGGAGAGGTTGACGTAGAGCAACGTCGAGGTCGGGCTGACCGTGCTCTGCCCCGGGCTCATGGGGCCTACGTGCGCCGGTCCGGCCACTGGGCCGGCGAACCCGGAATCGCCCGGTGAGAGCAGGACGACGGCGTCGTCGCCAGATGTGAGCAGTTGGGCGCTGTCGGAGTTGGCGTACTGCCGCAGGTCGAGGCTGCCGACGATGCGGCGGCCGGTCACGTCGAGAACGCGGAGGAAACCGTCGGTCACCGTCACCACCCGGTCGCCGTCTGTCTTCACCACGTCAGGCTCGTCGACGCCTGCCTCTTGCACATTGGTGGTGGACGTCTGGGTGCTGCCGCCGGACGCCGCGCTCGACGGGTCGGGACGGGGCTCGGGGGACGGGGCAGCCGCCTTCTGCGAGTCCACTGGCATCCCGACGCCTGAGGACACGGCGCCGCCATAGGCCGCGAACGCCTGCAGGTGCGCCGTCGCGTGCGTACGGAGCCCATCGAGCAGCGCATCGCATGAGGAATAGGAGCTGAGCAGCATCGCGGCTGGGCGGATCTTGGTGAGCGTCGGTGTCCGCACCTGGTGAGTCGGCGAGTCAGAACTCGTCCCTGCAGTCGCGATGAGGACCGCGGCGGCGGCTATTGCGGTCGTCGCTGTGGGCAGCAGCGTCCACAATCGCCTGCGCCGCCCGACGTGCATGGCCGCGACACGGCGGTGGACGTCGGACAGCGACTGCAGTCCCTCGTCGCTCTCGGCCCAGCCGTCGGCGTCTGCCGCAGTCGACGGACGGACGCGGCGCAGCCAGTGCTTCAGTTCCTCAGCCACGGAGCGCCTCGGCGAGTTGACCGGCAGGCGTCTCGCCGCGGTATCCGGCTTCCTCGAGGGCCGCGGCGAGACGCTTGCGTGCGCGATGCAGACGGACCGCGTAGTTGACGGGCGAAGTCCCCAGCGCCACGGCCGCCTCGCGCGGCGTCAAGTCGTACCAGCCCGTCAGGGTCAGCACTTCCCGGTCGCCCGGCGAGAGAGTCGCGAGCGTCTGCAGAAACGCCTCCTTGACCTCCGCCAGGCCGGGGTCGGCCTCCTGGCCGGCGTCGTCGACCAGCCGCGCGATGAGTTCGTCGTGGCGACGATTGCCGCGATGCCTGTTGGCCAGCAATCGCCGGGCCGTGCCGAACAGCCAGCCGAGCGGCGGCCGCGGCACATCCTCTGCCTTACGGAACGCGGTCACGAATACCTCCTGTAGTACGTCCTGTGCGGTCTGCGCATCGGTTCTGTGCAGCAGATACGCCAGCACTCGGTTGGCATAGGCGCGGAACCACTCGTCGAGCAGCGCTCGCCGCTCCTCGTCCCGCATCCAGGCCCCCCTCACAACGCGACACGCACGCTCAGCAGGTAGGTGTCCGGCGAAAGCCGGAGCATTACAACCTATTGGCGCGGCGGCGTCAGCGATGCTGGCCAACCTCTTGGTGACCGGGTCCTCGGAGTCGGCGTGCTACCGGCGTGCTACCGGCGTGCTACCGGCTCCGGGCGGCGTAATCAGTGGCGCCTTCGCGTCCGCAGCGGCCGTGAGGTCCTAGGCCGAACTGGGCGCTGGCCGCGGACGTCACGCGGTGGGGTCACCGGGCGGCGGCGGTTGCGGCGGTACTGACAGCCGAAGCCCACAGCAACACGTAGCGCGGCGCCAGCGGGATCTCGTGCAACCCGATCTGCCGCCGGGTTCGTCCAGGATGTCCATCGTCCGAGTGTCGGCAGGCAGGGCCGTCCGGATCGACTTTCATGAGCACCGCGCCGAGCGTGATCGCCGCTGAAAGCGATAGGTTTGGCCGCGCCCGGGGCGGTAGCTCAGCCGGTTAGAGCAGGGGACTCATAATCCCTGGGTCGTGGGTTCGAGTCCCACCCGCCCCACAACTTCCGTATTGAACGGCTGGGAGCGACGCCGCTGGCGCAATTCGCTGCTGCTGATCGCCACCGAGCTGGCGATGATCCAACAGGCCGATATCGTGACGACGAGGTCGTGCACGACCAACGCGTAGCTCAGCCAGCAGACCTGCGACACCCCGAACAGGACCCAGGTCGGGATCGACACCGCCGACACCTCACCGGCCGTGCGACGCAGTGAGCGCAGGGTCTGCGGCAACATCGACACGATGCCGAGGCCAAACGCGACGAAGCCGAGCGCTGTCGGCGGCAGAACCGTGGCCAATGCGACGAGCGCGAGCCCCGGCAGCGCGATCGCGACCGCGCGCCGGCTCCGGCCGATCGCCGAGGGCACCGCAAGCGCGATCACCACAGTGCCGCTGACGGTGAGCACATTGCCCGGGATCTGCGGCAGTTCGGCTGCCCGGATGCCGTAGAGCAACCAGGTGAAGCTCGACAGCCCGCTCAGCGCCCACGACAGGACCGAGACGCCGCCGAGCGCTCGATTGCGATAGGTGCGAGCGATCTGCGGGATGACCATGCAGACGCCGAGGGCGGCTGCAAGGTAGCCTACGTACTGGATCGATCCAGAACCACTCACCGCTGTAACGATACAGCTAGGCTGCACCGATGGCGAGTCATCCGCGGGCAGGCGCCGACCGCCCGACCCTCGACACGGTAGCCGCGGCCGCCGGCGTGTCGCGGATGACGGTCTCCAACGCCTACAACCGGCCCGACCAGCTCTCCGCCGCCACTCGGCGGCGGGTGCTCGAGGTCGCCGGGCGGCTGGGTTACGCCGGCCCCAACCCGACCGCCGCCTCGCTTCGGCTGGGCCGTACCGGCACGGTCGGGGTGATGCTCACCGAGCAGCTGCCGTCGGCCTTCGCCGACCCGGGCCTGATCTTGATCCTGCACGGCATCGCCACCGAACTCAGCGCGGCCGGCAATGCGCTGTTGCTCGTCCCGACCTACGGCGCCGACGGCGCGTCGCTGCTGCGCCACGCGTTGATCGACGCGCTGATCCTCTGCTCGCTAAGTCCGGACGACCCGGCGGTGGCGGCCGCGGTCGAGCGCCGGGCGCCGCTGGTGACCGTCGGCTACCCGCGCCTAGCCAGGGTCCCGTGCGTCGGCCCGGACAATCGCGCGGCCGCCGCCGGGATGGCTGCCCACCTGCTGGAACTCGGTCATCGGCGCTGCGCGGTGCTCACCACAGTCAGTGGTCATCGGCAGGGTCCGGCCCGGCCCATCTTCGGCGATCGCGTCAACGGCTTCAGCCGCGCCATCGGCGCGGCGGCCCAGCGGAACCGGGCCGACGCCCGCCGCACAGAGATAGCAATGTTCCGCGCGGCTGACAACACCCGCGAAGCCGGTCGAGCGGCGCTGCGTTCGGCGCTGGCCCGGGCGGCGAGCGATCGGCCGACTGCGATCTTCGCGGTGACCGACATCCTGGCCCTGGGCGCGCTGGACGCGGCCCGCGAGGCTGGACTGAGCGTGCCGGGCGAGCTCTCGGTGGCCGGCTATGACGACATTGCCGAGGCCGCGACGAGCACTCCGGCCCTGACGACCGTCGCGCACGATCTGTTCGGCCAGGGTCGAATCGCGGCCCGGCTGGCTCGGCGGATCGTTGACGGCGAGTCGGTGCGCGCCCCGCGGCTGCGGGCCACCGTGGTGGCGCGGGCCAGCACTGGCCCGGCCCCACCTGGCTGAGTCATTCCGCGACGCCCGGTTCACCGGCAATGTCGCGGTCGATAGGAACTGACCGCTTTGCATGACTTTGCGTTGTTTCGGGTACACCGCGATCGACCAATCGGCCGCGACCGTCAGCGAGGAGTCCGTGACTTCTTCCCACCAGGTCGAACTCGGTTGCCAAGCGGCTGACGTGCGCGCCGCACGCACCTGGGCTCGGGACTGCCTGCAGAGCACTCCCGGCGTCGGCCCGGACCTGCTGGACGACGCGCAACTCGTCGTGTCGGAACTTGTGACGAACGCGGTGCAAGCCGGCTGCGGAACGCTGACCGTGGAGGTGCGCCGCGAGAGCGACGGCGTGCGGATCGCTGTGACCGACGACGCGCGAGGCGCTCCCACGATGGGCTCGTCAGCTACGAACGTGCCGCACGGTCGCGGACTGCTCATCGTGGCGACGATCGCGAGGAGCTGGGGAGTCGAGCATCGCCCGAACGGGAAGCAGGTCTGGGCGTTGCTGCCGATCGCCGCCTGAGCCGTCGCCGCGCGCTGCCGCGCCCGTCTCGAAATGGGACATCGCGGGTCTGCGTCCACCGCAGACGATGACCTCCCCGAGAGGAGATCACTCGTATGCCCGCAGCCACAGAATCCCTTCGATCAACCAGCGAGGACAGCGCGATCGTCGAACTGGACGCCGCTGTCATCGGCGCCGGCTTCGCCGGCTTGTACGCGTTGCACAAGCTGCGCAACGACTTGCACCTCAACGTCCAATCGTTTGAGAACGGTTCGGACGTCGGCGGCACGTGGTTCTGGAATCGCTACCCAGGCGCGCGGTCGGACACCGAAGTGACCGCGTATTGCTATTCCTTCGACCGCGAACTCTTTAGCGAGTGGCGCTGGTCGCAGCGCTACCCGCGGCAGAAGGAGATCTGGTCGTATCTCAGCATGTTCGCCGACCGCTACGACCTGCGCCGCAGCATCGTCTTCGACACCACTGTGGAGAGCGCGACGTTCGACGAGCACACCGGACGCTGGCTGCTGGTCACCGACACCGGTCAGCGCTACTCGGCGCAGTTTCTGATCGAGGGCGTTGGGCTGTTGTCCTCGACGAACGTCCCTAACTTTCCAGGGCAGGAGAACTTCCGCGGCGAGATCCACCACACTGCTCGCTGGCCAGAGCAGGACCCGGACTTCCGCGGCAAGCGCGTCGGCGTCGTCGGCACCGGCTCCAGCGGCGCGCAGGTGATCACCGAAGTGGCGCCCGAGTGCGGGCACCTGACCGTGTTCCAGCGCACGCCCCAGTACATCGTCCCCGCGCAACACGGCCCGCTCGATCCCCACCTGCTTGCCCGCATCGACAGCGACTACGACGGTTACTGGCGCAGCGTGCTGGCTTCGGTCACCGCGTTCGGCTTCGACGAGAGCGACGTGCCGGGCGCCGGGATGCCCGACGCCGAACGTGACGCGATCTTCGAGCAGCAATGGAACAGCGGCGGCGGCTTCCAGTTCATGTTCGCGACGTTCAACGACATCGGGACGAGCCGCGAGGCGAACAACGCCGCCTGCGACTTCATCCGTCGCAAGATCGCGCAGATCGTTCCCGATCCCGAGACTGCCGCCAAGCTGACGCCGCACGACCTCTACGCCAAGCGGCCAATCTGCTGCGACAACTACTACGAAACGTTCAACCGGGCGAACGTGTCTCTCGTCGACGCCAACGCGCATCCGATCCTCGAGATCACTGAGAAGGGCGTGCGCACCGACGAAGGCGAGTACGAACTCGACATCATCGTGTTCGCCACTGGCTTCGACGCGGTGACCGGCAACTTCTTCAAGATCGACCATCGGGGCCGGAACGGCGTGGAGCTCCGACAAAAGTGGGTCGATCGCCCGCGGGTGCACCTCGGTTTGATGAGCGCCGACTTCCCGAACTTGTTCATGATCTTCGGCCCGATGGGCCCGTTCACCAACCAGCCGCCGGCGCACGAGGTGCAGGTGAACTGGGTGGCCGACGTCATCGCCTACATGCGCGAACAGGGTCTGGAGGCGATCGAGCCGGAGCACGAGGCAGAGGACCAGTGGCTCGCGATGTGCGACGAGATCGCCTATCAAACGCTGTTCCCGGAGACCGACTCGTGGATCAACGGCGCGAACGTGCCCGGCAAGCCGAAGGCGGTCATGTTCTACATGGCCGGCATGGGCGCGTACATGGAGCATCTGCAGGCCGCGGTGGACTCGAAGTACGCGGGCTTCCGGACCGACCGGACGCCGGTGGGCGCCAGCTGACCACGCCCGGCAGACCGCCTGCCCGCCGCGCACCCACCTGCGCGGCGGGCAGGCCCGTCTGCGCGGCCGGGGTCGCAACCAGCCGAGGCGGTCAGCGAACGGCGAGCTCCTCGACCTGACGGATGGCGGTCGCGATCTGCGCCGCGTCGACTGGCGCCGGCATGTTGCGCACGTGCGGCGCCGCCATCGTCAGCTCGGCCAACGCGCCGATCTCGGCGCCGGTGGGGTCCGGCATGCCCAGCTCGGCCAACGACGTCGGCAGGCCGAGCCGCCCGTGCAGCTCGATCAGCGCGGCGAGTTCGCCGGCCGGCCGGCCTTCGGCGGCGAGCTGCACGAGCAGCCCCCACGCCACGTGGCGGCCGTGCGCGGCACGAGACGCGCCCCGCGCGCGGACCAGCCCGCGGGTGAGCCCGTGCGCCAGCGACAGCCCGCCGTTCTCGAAACCCAGCCCGCTCATCAGCACCACCGCCTCGACGACCGCTTCGAGCTCCTCGGTCACTTGATCACCGGCGCAGGCGGCGAGCGCCGCCACGCCGTGCGCGGCGATCGTGCGGTAACACGCGTCGGCAATCGCGCCCGCCGTGCGCAGCGGACGGCCGCCGACAGGCGTCGATCCGGTGCCGGCCGCACACGCGTCGGCCTCGAACTTCTTGGCGATCGCGTCCCCGATTCCGCAGCGCAGGAACTCCACCGGCGCTTCGGCGACCAGTCGGGTGTCGACCAGCACGAGGTCGGGGTGCCTCGGCAGTCGATCGACGCTGATCATCACGTGATCGTCGTCGTACATCGCGACGGCGCCGCTCGCCGGACTGTCGTTCGACGCGATCGACGGGACAGTGACGACTGGCGCGCCGACACGCAGGGCCACGGCTTTGGCCGCGTCGAGCACCTTGCCGCCGCCGATGCCGACACAAACCTGGTCCGCGTCCGCTCCGCGCGCGTCGAGCAGTTCCTCGACGGCCGAGTAGGTGATCTCGCCGGGAAGTTCGGCGAGGACCGGCCGCAGACCGGCGGCCGCGAAGACGCGGGCCAGTCGCGCTGCCAAGAGCCGGCGGACCGGCGCGTCCCACACGATGAAGGGGCGGTCGCCATACGGGCGGAGCAGCTCGCCGAGCAGGTCGAGAGCGCCCGGGCCCTGCACGTAACGGCCCGGAGCGGCGAACACCCGCACGGGCGCGTCGGTCACTCCCCCGCCAGGGCTTTGATCAGACGGGGGAGATCGACCTGATACTTGTGCTCGAGGTACTCCTGCGAGCCGCACTCGAAGAACGAGTCGGCGAGCCCGATTCGTTCGACCGGCTTGTGCACGCCAGCGTCGAACATCGCCTCGACCACCAGGCTGGCGAGCGCGCCGGTCGTCTTGTGGTTCTCGGCGACGACCACTCGGTCGTGTCGACGCACGAAGTCGAGCACGCCTGCGGTGTCGAACGGTTTGATCGTCGACACGTGCAGCACCCCGGCGTCGACACCGCGCTCCTGTGCCACGCGCGCGGCGTCCAGCGCCCGCGCGGTCATGTAGCCGGTGGAGACGACGCCGACCTGTCGCCCGCTGCGCAGCTGCGTCGCCCGGCCGACCTCGAATTGGTAGTCCGTCGGCAGCTCGACCGGCACCTTTCCCCGCGGCAGCCGCACGTAGACCGTGCCGGGAAGGTCGGCGACCGCGCGGACAACTTGACGCAGCTCGATCGCGTCGCACGGGTCGATCACCGTGAGGTCGGCGATGCCGCGCATCATGTTGAGGTCCTCGGTGGCCTGATGGGTCGCTCCGTAGCCGTTCAACAGACCGGGCATCCCGGCGAAGATCTTCACGTTCGCCTTCGAATGCGCGCAGGCGATCGCGACGAAGTCGTAGGCGCGCCGGGTGACGAACACGGAGTAGGTGGTGCAGTAGGCGATCTTGCCCACCTTGGCGAGCCCGGCGGCCATCGCGATGAGGTTCTGCTCGGCCATCCCGACGTTGAAGAACCGGTCGGGATGCGCGTCGCGGAAGGGCAGGATGTCGCTGTAGCGGCCCATGTCCGCGGTGAGCGCCACGATCTCCGGGCGCTGCCGGCCGAGCTCGGCGAGCTCATTGCCGAACGGCGCTAGCTGGGTCTGCTTGCCGGCGACGTCGACGAGCTCGCCCATCCCCCTGGTGCGGCCAGGCAGGTCCAGCGCGCCGGAGGCGGCGGCGGAATGTGTCCGGGCACTAGACATGGGCTGCCTCGACGTGGTCCTCGGCGCGCTCGGCTGCGTGGACGGCGTCGAGCTCGGCGCGCAGCGCGTCCCACTCGTCGTCGCCGATTCGGACGAAGTGCGCGCGCTCGCGTTCCATGATCGTGCGGACCGGATAGCCGGGCGTCGTGCGCAACACGATCGCCTTGGGCCGGCCGTCCTGGCGTCGTGCGCGCGCCAACGCATCGGTGAGCGCAGCGAGGTCGTTGCCGTCCACCTCGACGGTGTCCCAGCCGAAGGCGGCGATCTTGTCGACAACCGGCTCCAGCTGCACGGTGACGACGCCGTCGGCCTGGATGCCGTTGCAGTCGACAAGGGCGATGAGGTTGTCGCAGCGGAAGGTGGCGCCGGCCATCAGCGCCTCCCAGGTCGAGCCCTCTTGCAGCTCCCCGTCGGAGAACTCGCAGAACACCCGCGCCGAACTGCCGTCGAGCCGGAGGCCGACGGCCATGCCCACCGCCTGGCCGAGCCCCTGGCCGAGCGAGCCGCCGACGATCTCGATGCCGACCGTGTCGTCGAAGGTGCTCATCGGCAGTCGAGAGCCGTTCAGCCCGTAGCTCGGCAGCTCGTCGGGCGGCAGGTAGCCAGCTTCGGCGAGCACGGCGTACATGGCGATCGAGTAGTGGCCGGTCGAAAGCAGAAACCGGTCGCGATCGGGCCAGTCGGGATTGCGCGGGTCGTGCCGGAGCTCGCCGAAGTACAGCGCGGCCAGGCAGTCGGCGATGCCCAGGCCCTGCGCGATGTAGCCCTCCCCCTTGCCCTGCGCCATGCCGAGCATCGCCCGGCGCAACCGGTAGGCGCGCTCGCGCAGCGCGGCGAGGTCGAGGTGGTCGCGCGTGCTCTGCGGGGATTCGGCGGCGGTCACAAGCGGCTCCCATTCAGCGGTCAGCGGGCGGACTGGGTCGTCGGCGTCGGCGCGTCTCGCAGCGTGCGGCGCAGGATCTTGCCAGTGATCGTCTTCGGCAATTCGTCGACGAAGTAGTACTCGGCCGGCACCTTGTAGGCCGACAGGTGCTCGCGGCAGTGCGCGCGCAGGTCGGCCGCGGTGACCGCCTCGCCCGCACGCACCGACACATAAGCGTGCAGCGTCTCGCCGCGGTATCCGTCCGGCCGGCCGACGACGGCCGCCTCCTTCACCGCCGGGTGCCGGTAGAGCACATCTTCGACGTCGCGCGGCCAGACCTTGTAGCCGCTCACGACCACGAGATCCTTCTTCCGGTCGACGACGTAGACCCAGCCGTCCGCGTCCATCACGCCGATGTCGCCGGTGTGCATCCCGTCGGGTCGAAAAGCCGCGGCGGTCTCGCCTGGCTTGCGCCAGTAGCCGAGATCGACCTGCGGTCCGGCGACGACGATCTCGCCCTCGCCGCCGCTCGGCACCGGCTGGCCGGCGTCGTCGACAACGGTGACGGTGGTCCCGCCCATCGGCACGCCGATCGACAGCGCCCCGGAGCGCTGCTCGATCGGGGCGCGTGCACCCAGTGGCACGCCGATGCAGGCCGAGCTCGTCTCGGTCAAGCCGTAGATGTTGTGGATGTAGCGGCCGGTGGCCCGCTCGAAACGCTCGACCACCTGGGCCGGCACCGGCGCCCCGCCGCTATAGAGGATCTGCAGCTTGCCGAGCGTCCGGCCGGTGTCCGGTCCGGATTCGAGCAGCGAGATGAACGCCGTGATGGCGCCGATCGTGAACGTCGGCTCGTACCGCTCGATCAGCTGGAGGACGGTCCGCGGCTCGAAGCGGTAGGTCATCACCAGGGGATAGCCATTGCCGAGCGCGAGGGCGGCGTGCAGCCCCAGGCCGGTGATGTGGAACAGCGGCGCCACCGTCAGCACCGAGGTCGAGGCGTCGCAGCCGAACCACTGCCGCGCGTTCTCCATCTGGTAGGCGAGGTTCGCGTGGCTGCTCATCGCGCCCTTCGCCGGCCCGGTCGTCCCCGACGTGTAGGTGATCAACGCCGTGTCGTCCGCCCCGGGACGCGGCCGGCCATCCTCGACCCGGGCCGCCGCGCACTCCGCCAGCACGGTGCGTTCGCCCGGCGGCAGCCGGACGTCGACCGGGAAGGGCAACGTCGGCGAGTCCCCGGCGAGGTCGGCCGGATCGGACCACAGCGTGATCGGCGGCCGCTCCAGCCGGATTCGGGTCGACTCGACCACCTCGCGCATGGCCGGGTGCGCGATCAGCACGACGGCGCCGCAGTCGGCGAGCATCGGCGCAAGTTCGTCCGGCCGGAGCATCGGGTTGATCGGCACGACCGACGCGCCGGCGCTCCAGGCGGCGAGCAGCGCGACCGCCATGATCGGCGTGTTCTGCAACGACACCGCGATCCGGTCGCCCCGCACGACGCCCGCGTCGCGCAGCACGGCGGCCAGCCGGCCGCTGTGCTCGGCGACCTCGGCGCGCGTGAGCGTCGCGCCGAAATAGTGCACCGCGGCCGCGTCCGGGTCGGCGGCCACCGTGTCGAGGAAGCTGTCGAGCACGGTGCGCGACGGCGCGGCCAGCTCGGGATCGACACCGGGCGGGTACAGCTTGCGCCACGGCCTGGGCCGCGTTTCGGGCGTCATCGGCGTCTGCTCCCCACGTCCGTTCACCCGCCGACGGTCGCGACCGGCAGCGCGGCGCCGTTGATCTCGCCGAGCGCCAGCCGCACCTCGGCGCCGACCTGCCACGCGTCGGCCGCGCCGTCGTCGGTCGCGCGCGCCTCGACGAGCGCGCCGCTGCCGACCCGGGCGATGACCAGCGTGTACGGGACCTCACCGGCGAACGCGGCCGACGGCGCCCGCCGCACAGTCGACCAGGCGACCAGCTCGGCCGGGCCGGTCACGTCGTCGAATCCGACGTCGGTGGACCCGCACCGGGAACACACCGGGCCGGGCGGGTGCTGCCCCCGCCCGCATGAGACGCAGCGCTGCAGGCACAGCCGGCCGTCGGCCCAGTGCTGCCACAGTTGCGCGGACGCTCGATTCACGCGATCACGCCCGGGCCAGCAGCAACGTCGTCTGCGCGCCGAGAATGCCGCCGTTGCCATGGACCAGCGCGGTCTCCGGCGTGCTCGGCAACTGGTGGGCGCCCGCGTTGCCCCGCATCTGGCGCACGGCCTCGGTGACGTGCAGGATTCCGCCGGCCGCGTTGGACAACATGCCGCCGCCGGTGTTGGCGGGCAGCGGCCCCTCGCGGTCGAGGAAGCCGTCCGCGACGGCCGCGCCCGCGCCGCCGCGCTCGCTCAGGCCGAAATCCTCCATCAGCATCAGCACGGTGATCGTGAAGCAGTCGTAGATCTGCGCCATCTGCAGGTCCGCCGGCGTCATGCCCGCCATCTCGAACGCCGTGCGCGAGGACTGCGCCGCGGCGGTGACCCCGTCGGTGAACAGGTCGTCGTTGCGCAGGATGGACTGGTGCGACAGCGCCTCGCCGAAACCGAGGACGCGCACCGCTCCCTGCTCCGCGGGCGCCGCGCCTGGGCGCGAGACCACCACCGCTCCGCCGTAGTCGGTGACCAGCGCGCATTCCAGCAGGTGCAGCGGTGACGACGCGACCGGCGAGGACAACACGTCGTCGACAGTGATCGGCGTCCGGTACTTGGCCCGCTCGTTGAGTCCCGCGTGCTTGCGGAACTGGACCGCGACGCCGGCGAGGTCTTCAGGCGTCGCCTTCCACCGGGCCATGTACGACCGCGCGATCATGGCGTATTGCGTCGCGATGAGCGGTCCGCACGCCGCTTCGAAGCGGCTGAGTTGGCCGGCGAGCACGCCGGCGATGTCGGCTGGCGGCCCCGACGCGCGGTTGTCCGACCACACGGCCAGCGCGCGGTCGCAGGCGCCACCTAACACTGCCAGCACGGCGTCCACGACCACGGACGCGCCGGTGGCGCCGCTGCGCGACACCGTCTGCGACCACCGCGGCCGGATGCCGAGGCTCTCGGCCAGATCGGCGCTGAAGTCCAGGTGCTGCTCGGCGAGCGAGTAGCCGGTGACCACACCGTCGATGTCGCCAACCTCGAGGCCGGCGTCGGCGAGCGCGGCCAGCGCGGCGTCGACGCCAAGATCCACCGCCGTCCGGCCAGGGGTGGGGACGCGGTCAGCCTCGCCGGCGCCGAGCAGCAGCGCGCTCACCGCGCGGCCGCGCTCTCGCTCGGGCCCGAGCCCGAGCCCGCCCCGACGGCCACCCTCCGCTCCACCACGACGGCGTCCGCGACGACGGCCCGGGTGCGGGCGCCGTCGCGCACCAACAGCACCGGATTCGCGTCCAGGCTCTCGACGACCGATTCCGGCGCGATCAGCAGCTCGCCCACCGCGACCGCGAGGTCTGCCCACGGCCCGGCGTCGACCGGCGCCTCGCCCCGCACGCCGGCCAGCAAAGGCGCCATCCGCAGCGACCCGATGGCGGCCAGGGCGTCGGCGCGGTCGAACGGCGGCAACAGCATCGCGAAGTCCGGCACGGCCTCGACGTACTTGCCGCCGGCGCCCACGAGCACCACCGCGCCGAGCTTGCCGTCGCGGTGGCCGCCGACCATGACCTCGAACGCCCCGGCCAGCATCTCCTCGACCAGCACGCCGTCCACCTCGAAGCCGTTCGCGCGCATGGCGTCGAGCACGCGTTCGGCGGCCGCGGCCACCTGCTCGACGGACGCGCAGCCGAGTTCGACGAGGCCGAAGTCGGACTTGTGCGTGACGGTCGTGGTGCACCCCTTGACGACCACCCGGGCCGCGTCGAGGTCGGTGAACGCCTGAGCGGCCGCGGCCGGTCCGTCGACGAGCACGTGCCGGACGACGTCCGCCCGCCCGTCGAGCACGGCCAGGCTGTCCGCCTCGTTGCGCACCATCCCGGGCCCGACGCCTGGGCGGCGCAGGTCGAGGACGCCCCGGCCGATCGCGCGCCGGCGCACGTCAGCGTGCCGAATGTAGCCGGCGAGCGCGCGGATCCCAGCAGCCTCGTCGGCGTAGACCGCCAGGCCATGCTTGCGGTACTCGTGCGCCGCCCGTGGCTGGGGGGTGGTGACCGCGACCGGTCGGTCGACGCGCGCCGCGAAGTCGGCCACGGCGCTCGCGAACTCGGGCACGTCGTAGCCGCGGCCGCTCACCGGCAGGCTGACCAGGAAGGCGTCGGCCCCGCTGTCGGCGCGCACACAGCTGAGGACCCGTCGGACGAGGCCGCTGTCGGTGAGCAGCGCGCCGGTGATGTCGACCGGGTTCGGCGCGGACGCGAAGGCGGGCAGCGCGGCCCGGACTGCCTGCTCGGTGCCGGCGTCCCACACTGCCATCGGCAGCGCGTGCGCGCCGGCCTGATCGGATGCCAGCACGCAAGACCCGCCCGAGTTCGAGACAATCGCCAGCCGCTCGCCGGTGACCGACGCCCCGGTCAGGTAGAGGTCGACCGCCTCGACCAGCTCGGTCATCGTGTCGACCCGGCGCACGCCGAGCCGCTCGAGGAAGGCGTCGACAACGACGCTTTCGCTGGCCAACGAACCGGTGTGCGACGCGGCCGCGCGGGCGCCGTCGGCGCTGCGGCCGCCGACGAGCGCGACGATCGGCACGCCGCGCTCGAGCGCGGCCCGGGCCGCGCGCTCGAACGCGGGCGGGTCGGCGACGCCCTCGAGGTAGGTGCACACGACCTTGATGTCGGGGTCGGCGACCGTGGCGGTGATCAGCTCGGCCACGCTGACGTCGCTGTCGTTGCCAGTGCCGTGGAAGTAGCGCACGCCGACGCCCCGACCGCGCAGCAGACCATAGGGTATGGCGGACATGCCGCCGCTCTGGCTCACCAGCGCCACCGGGCCGTCCTGCGGAGGCTCCTCGATGATCATCGTCGAGAACGTGAGCACGGTGCCGGTGCCGAAGTTCGCGAGTCCTTGCGCGTTGGGTCCGACGAGGCGCATGCCGGCGTTTCGCGCGGTGCGGACCATCTCCTGCTGCATGGCCGCGCCGTTCGGATCACGCGTCTCGGCGAACCCGGAGGTGATCACGACACAGCCCTTGACGCCGCGGGCGGCGCAGGCGGCGACGGCGTCGACCGCTCCCCGGCCCGCCACTGCGATGACCGCGACGTCCGGCGTCTCGGGAAGGTCGGCGACGCTCGGGTACGCGGGCAGTCCCTGGACGGTGTCGCGGACGGGGTTGATCGGGTAGATCACGCCTCGGTAGCCGAGCGAGCGCAGGTAGAACAGGGGCCGGCCGCCGACCTTATCCGGGTTGTCCGAGGCGCCAATCAGCGCGACGCTCGCCGGGTCGGAGAACACCTCGGCGCCGCGCATCGGCACGTCCGCGTTGCTCAGCGGACTTGGCCGATCGACACGTACTTGGTCTCCAAGTACTCCTCCATGCCGAGCGGTCCGCCTTCGCGGCCGAGTCCGCTCTGCTTCATGCCGCCGAACGGCGCCTGCACCGCGGAGATCATCGCGTCGTTGATGCCGACGGTTCCGTATTCGAGCGCTTCACTCATCCGGATGGCGCGGTTGAGGTCGTTGGTGAAGCAGTAAGCGGACAGCCCGTACGGCGTGTCGTTGGCGCGCCGGACGACATCTGCCTCGTCCGCGAAAGTCAGGATCGGCGCCACCGGCCCGAAAGTCTCCTCCTGCGTGACGAGCATCGAGTCGTCGACATTCACCAGCAGGGTCGGCTCGAAGTACTGGTCGGACTGCAGGTGCGACCCGGTGGCGCGGGCGCCGCCGACCAACACCTTCGCGCCCTTGTCCACGGCGTCCGCCACGTGCCGTTCCACCTTGTCCAGCGCGGCCGGTTCGACGAGCGGCCCGACCTCCGACTTCTCGTCCAGCCCGTTGCCGACCGTTAGCACCGACATGGCGTGCTGCAGACGGTCGCGGAAGTCGTCGGCCACCGCCTCGTGGACGAAGATCCGGTTGACCGACACGCAGGTCTGTCCCATGTTGCGGAACTTCGAAGCCATCGTGTCTGCGACCGCCGCGTCGAGGTCGGCGTCGTCGAACACGATCAGCGGCGCATGGCCGCCGAGTTCCAGCGAGACGCGCTTCATCGTGTCGGCCGACGAGCGCATGAGGATCTTGCCGACCTCGGTCGAGCCGGTGAACGAGATGGCCCGCACCCGAGGGTCGGCCATCACGACGTCGGTGAACTCGTACGGCTCGAGCGCGCACAGCACGGACAGGACGCCGGCGGGCAGCCCGGCCTCGTCGAACGCGCGGGCGATCTCGAGCGCCGACAACGGCGTCAGTTCCGCGGGTTTGGCGACCATGGTGCAGCCGGCGGCGAGCGCCGCGCCGAGCTTGCGCAGAAGCTGCACCGACGGGAAGTTCCACGGCGTGATCGCGGCGGTCACGCCGATGGGCTGCTTGAGCACGGCGATGCGCTTGCCGGCGCTGGTGGCCGGGATGGTCATCCCGTGCGCCCGTCGGCCCTCCTCGGCGAACCACTCGAGGAAGCCGATGCCGTACTGGATCTCGCCTACGGCCTGCGCCAAGGGCTTGCCCTGCTCCCGAACGAGCAGCCGAGCCAGCTCGTCCAGCCGGCCGGTCATGATCGCGCACGCTCGACGGATGATCACCGATCGGTCCAGCGCGGTCATCGCGCCCCACACCGGCTGCACGGCGGCGGCGCCGTCGACGGCGTCCCGGACGTCCTGTGCCGTCGCTGTTGCGACGTCGGCGACGAGCTCGCCCGTGGCTGGGTCGAACACGCCGAAGGCGCCCGCCTCGCCAGCGGGGCGCCAAGCGCCGACGACGTAGTTGCCGTACTTCTCTGCAGTCACCGAGATCTCAGCC
This sequence comes from uncultured Jatrophihabitans sp., assembly GCF_964251945.1. Lineage (GTDB taxonomy): Bacteria > Actinomycetota > Actinomycetes > Mycobacteriales > Jatrophihabitantaceae > Jatrophihabitans. Next base: position 233,658 of record NZ_CAXULP010000001.1, on the reverse strand, counting down.
TTTCGAATCGTGGTCGCGTGGTCGCGGGTCGCGTGGGCTCAGCGCTCAGCCGGGGACGACGGCCGCGCGCGCGACGTCGCGCGACTCGCTGCGCGCGATCGCCTGGTCGATCTCGTCGATCGTGTAGACGCGGTCGCTGAGCGAGGCGAACGGGAAGCGATCCTTGGTCGCCTGCAGGAACTCCAACGCCTTGCGCAGATACCAGGGGTCGTAACGCAGGTAGCCGTGCACCCGCAGCTGCTTTCGGGTCAGCAGCGCCGGCGCGAAGGTCAGCTGGAAGCGCTCGCCCACGTTGAGATTGCCGACGGACGCGATTCCGCCGCCGATGCGGGCGAACTCGATGGCCTCCAGGAACGCCTCGGCGCGGCCGGTCACCTCGAGGACGAGATCGGCGCCGCGGCCGCCGGTCAACGCCGCGACCTGCTCGGCGCGTTCCTGCGCGGTGCGGTGCACGGAGAAGTCGACGACGTCGTCCGCGCCGAACCTGCGCGCGGCCTCGACCCGCGCGGGCTCGCCCTCCACGACGATGACCCGCGCGCCGCTGGTCTTGGCCAGTGCCGCCGCGTAGAGGCCCAGGCCGCCGGCGCCCTGCACCACCACCGTCTGGCCGCGGCCGAGGCCCATCTTGTCCAACGCGAACATGACCTGAGCCAGGCCGCAGTTCGCCCCGGCGACCTCCGCGTCGTCGAGGTCGTCCGGCACCTTGTAGAAGTACTGACCGGGCGGCAGATAGAAGTGCGTCGCGAACGCACCGTGGAAATGCGGCGCCGTCTCCGGGCGCAACGCCATCGACCGCATCGAGTTGAGGCACATCGCGAAATCGCCGCGGTCGCAGGCCGCGCAGCGGTGGCAGGTGTAGAAGTACACGACGACGACCCGGTCGCCCACGCGCAGCTCCGCGCCGGCCGAGTCGGTGGTCAGGCCTGCTCCCAGCTGCTCGATCTCGGCGACGAACTCATGTCCCATGACGATGTCGCGCAACGCCACGCTGAGGTGGTGGTAGATATGCAGGTCGCTGCCGCAGACGTTCGCGCGGCGCACCTTGAGCAGCCCGGCGCCCGGCTCGACCTCGGGCAGGTCGTATTCCTGGATCTCGGTCTTCTCCAGGCCCGCGAGGGCAACCAGACGACCCTTCACGCCGTACTCCTTCTTCGTCCGCCCGCGCCTCGTGCGTGTCCGCAGGACGCCTGCCGGGTCGGCATCAGGTGCCGAGGTCGTCATCAGACCGCACCGCGCCAGCCGCCCGATGAGTCACTTTGAGACAAACGCGCGCGCAGCGAGACCGCCGCCGGGCTGGCGCCCGGGTGGTGTAATAGCCGGATCGGCGGGCGACTGTGCGCGCCAACGGCGAGGTGCCAAACAGTGGTCGACGTCCGAACGGTGCTCGCAGCCCGAGACGCGCTGCTCTCCGACGGCAAGGTGCCGCGGCGGCTGCGGGAGCGGGTCCGCCCGGCAGTGCTGCAGTCGTGGCAGCGCTCGATCGCGTCGGGGGCGGCGCACGCGGTCGCGGTCCGCGAGAACGACGATCGGTGGCAGGCGCACACCGCCCTGCGCCGCGCTGCCGACCCGGTGCTCGGCGGACTGGCTGACCGGCTCGCCGGTCTCGACACCGGCGTGCTGATCGCCGACCACAAAGCCGTGGTGCTACGCCGATGGGTGCCGGACACGTCGATCGTCGAACTGCTCGACCGGGTCAACTCCGACGTCGGATACAACTTCGCCGAGGACTCCGTCGGCACCAACGGCGTGGGCACCGTCGCCGAGACCGGCGAGGCGACCCAGATCAGCGGGCCGGAGCACCTGTCCCCGACGCTGTCCGGGTTCACCTGCGTGGGCGCGCCGATTCGTCATCCGCTGACCCGCCGGATCGAAGGCGTGATCACCCTGTCCTGCCTGTCGGACGTCAGCAACCAGCTGCTCACCCCACTGCTGAGCAGCACCGCGCGCGAGATCGAGCACCGCATGCTCGATCTCGCCTCGGCCCGCGAGCGAGTGTTGCTGAGCGCGTACCTGCGCGCCGCGAAGGCCACCCGCGCCGCCGTCGCGGCCGTCGGTCGCGATCTGTTGCTGGCCGGCCCGCAAGTCACCGAGCTGCTGGGCAACCTCGATCAGGCGCTGCTCTGGGAGTACGTGAGCGCCGTGGCGAGCAGCTCGCGGGCGCTCGATCCGGCGTTCGACGTCGTCGCCGCCGACCGGCTGCGCATCGCCAAGTGCGAGCTCGTCCACGACGACGACGGCGAGGCGATCGGCGCAATCGTGGAGTTCGAGGCGCCCGGGCGCCAGCGACCGCGCGCGCTCGCCACTTCACGACCGATCCGGCCCCCGGAGCCGGCACGTTTCGCGCTCGCCGCGCCGGGTGGCGGCCCGGCTCTGCCGGGACGCAGCGCTCAGCTCGTCCAGACGCTCGCCCATGCCGCACAGCTCGCCGCCACAGAGCCGTCGGTCCTGATCGCGGGCGAGCCCGGCGTGGGGAAGCGGACGCTGGCCGAGGCAATGCTCGCCGCCGCGGACATCGATCCGGCGCGCGTCGTCTGCCTCGACGCCGCCACGGCCACGTTGGACGGGGCCGGTGCGTTCCTGCGCGCGCTGCGCGCCGCTCTGGGCGGCGATGTCGACGCGGTGCTCGTGCGGCATGTCGAGACGCTGGACGAAACAGGCTCGGCCGCCGCCGCGGCTCTGCTCGAACGGGCGATCGGCGAGGGGCGCGCCCGCTTGATCGTCACGCACACGCGGCTGCGGGACGGCGCCGAGCCGGTCGCCCGACAGCGCCTGCTCGATCTGATCGCGCTCGGCCGGGTGAGCCTGCCCCCGCTGCGTGAACGCCCAGCGGACATCGGCGACGCCGCCTGCGCGATGCTGGCCGCGCACGCCGGCACGTCACACGCGTTCTCCTCACCCGCGCTGCGGGTGCTCATGCGCGCGCCGTGGCCGGGCAACCTACGCCAGCTGGACAGCACCGTGCGCGGGCTTGTCGCCACTGCGACCCGGCGCGAGATCGGTGTGGACGACCTGCCGGCCGAGCTGCGCGCGCATGTCCAACGCCGGCCGCTGAGCCCGATGGAGACCCTCGAGCTCAACGCGATCCTCGACGCGCTGCAGCGGCACGGCGGCAACAAGTTCGCCGCCGCGGCCGAGGTCGGCATTTCCCGCTCGACGCTCTACCGCAAGCTGCGGGCCTACCACGTCGACCCGGACAGGATGTACTTCTGACGCCAGTGTCAGCCTGCCGGCGCTGGCGGCACGGCCACGTTGTGGTGGTGGTGGGTCACCGCGTCCGCCATCGTCGGCGTGCGCACCGCCGCCTGCGCCTCCTGCCGCGCGAGCTCCGATTCGACGCGCCGGTTGTCCTTGAAGTACCGCGCCGTCCACAACCGGCCAGCGCTCTCGGACATGTGGCACAGCCCGGGAACCTGTGGGTACCGGGTGCACAGTGGCGCGGCAGCGGACTTGGCCGCCGAGGAGCGCGTCGCGTCCTCAGCCGGCGGGCTTGGCCGCGCGCCGCTGAGTCCGACAGGCGCCCAGGCGCGCCGCGCCTGCGCGCCGCAGGCCAGGCACGGGACCTGGGCCGGCGGCGGGCTGGGCGCCCAGCGTTCGTGCCGCCCACGACACTGCCCGCACGTGTAGTCGACGAGGATCATCGCCGGCTCACTCGTAACAGGCCGGCGCGTGCTTGTACTCGGCCCAGTCGTCGGGATCGTGCGTGATCCACACCGTGGTGTCCTCGACCTCGGCGATCCGCTTCAGCCGCCGCAAAGTCTGCAGCGAGCTTTTCGTGTCGCAATCCAGCGGGAACTGGAACTCCTGATCCAGCGCGGCACGCAGGTGGACGGCGTCGCCGGTGAGCAGGAACGTCCGCGAGGACAACCGCACCTTCAGGCTCAGCTCTCCTGGCGTGTGGCCCGGCATGAACAGGATGATCATGCTGCCGTCGCCGAACAGGTCCACGTCCACGCCGGGCACCTCGCGCCAGGTGAACTTGCTCATCACCGCGAGCTCGTCCGGCATGAAGCAGAAGTCGCCGAGCGGGTCGGGGAAATGCGCGAAACGCATCTCCCCCTGCCCGCAGTAGAAGGTGGCCTGCGGGAACAGGTGATGTCCGCCCGAGTGGTCGAAGTGCAGGTGTGAGGAGATGACGTGCGTGACGTCGGTCAACTTGTAGCCGAGGGCCGCGATCTGCCTGTCCAGTCGCTGGTCCGGCGTCGAGGTGATGCCCAGCGCGTCGGCCATCTCCTGCCCGTACAGCGCGACTGGGTCGTCGATCGCGGCAGGCGCGATGCCGGTGTCGAAGAGCACCAGCCCCTTGGGGTGCTCGATCAGGAACGAGGGCATCGGGATGGTGACCATGCCGCTCAGCCCGTACATCAGCGTGACCGCCTCGACGGTCAGGCTCGGGCAGTCCAGCGCCCACATGCGGCGGGCGAAAGCCAGGGTCATCGTGCGATCTCCATTCTGGCGAACAACATGGACTACGTGGTGGCCGGCCTACGCGCTCCGTGCTCGCCGGCCGCGCCAGAGCTCGCTGTAGACGAGCAGGCCGAGCAGCGTCAGGCCGCCGGTGAACAGGAAGCTCGTCGCGTCACTGATGCCGAGCACCGGCACGAGCGACTGGGCCAGGACGAGCAGCACCGCGCCGAACGCGGTGCCGATGAGCGATCCTCGGCCGCCGAGCAGGCTGGCCCCGCCGAGCACCGGCGCGGCTATCGCGAGCAGCGTGTACCCGGTGCCGGTCGAGGGGTCGCCGACGCCGACCTGCGCGGCGAGGAGCACGCCGGCGAGAGCGGCCAACACCGCACACACGACATACGCGCTCGAGCGCACCAGCACGGTGTTGGTGCCGAGCCGGTAAGCGAATTGGCCGTTGAGCCCGACGGCGCGCACCCGCAGCCCGAGCCCAGTGCGGCGCAGCGCCACATCCCCGGCTACGAGGAGCACGACGATCACAATCAGCGGCGCCGGCAGGAAGCCGAGCCGGTCGGTCAGGTAGTCGGAGAGGCTGGCGCTCACGGTGCCGGCCGGCGTGGGCCGCAGCACGAGGGCCACGCCGGCAGCCAGTCCGAGCGTGGCGATGGTCGCGATCACCGGTGAAAGCCCGCGCCGTTCGATGAGCCATGCGTTGACCAGCCCGACGAGCACGCCGCCCACCAGCGCGGCGGCGAGCGCCCCGGCGATCGCCAACCCGGTCGAGGAGCTTGAAGCCCAGAACGACACGAGCACCACGGCGAGACTCATCACCGAGCCGATCGAGACGTCGATGCCGCCCACCAGCAGCACGCAGTACTGCGCCGCCGCCACCACGATCAGCGGCAACGCCAGCAACAGCACGTTGTAGATGCTCAGCGAGGTCAGGAACGTGCTGCTCTCGCTGCGCGCGTACGCGCTGACGGCCACGATGATCACGACTAGCGCGAGCAGCCGGAGCAAGTCGCCGCCCAGCCTCGGCCGGCGCCGGACGCGTGCGCGCGCCGGCGCCGGGTCGGCGGCGTCGGCTGTCTGCGGAGCCGTCGTCGTCGGCGTGCTCTCGTCGTCGGTCGTGACGAGTTCGACCGCGAACGCGTGCACGATCTTGTCCTCCGACGCATCGAGACCGGGCAGCTCGGCGATGACCCGGCCGCGGGACAGCACCACGACGCGGTCGCAGAAACCTGCCAGCTCGGATGCGTCGGAACTGACGATCACGACACAGCTCCCCGAATCGGCGATGTCGCGCAGGAGCCGGTAGATGTCGAGTCGCGACCGCACGTCGACGCCCTGCGTCGGCTCGTCGATCAGCACGACCTTCGGCTCGGTGGCGAGCACCCGGCTGAGCGCGACCTTCTGCTGGTTGCCGCCGGACAGCTCGCTCGGCAACTGCGCCGGGCTCGCCAGTCGCACGCCGAAGTGCGTGATCCGCTCGGCGACGTAGTCGCGTTCCCGGCGCGGTCGCACGATGCCCAACGAGGAGATCTTCGGCAGGGTCGAGGCCACGACGTTCTCGCGGATGGACAGCGCCTGGAACAGCGACTCGGCGCGCCGGTCGCTGCTGAGCAGGATCGCGCCGCGGTCGACGGCGCTGCGGTAACCGCGCAGCTGCGCGTTCTCCAACCGCACCGAGCCGGCCGGCGAGCCGATCTTCGCCAGGGCGCGCAGCAGTTCGGGTTGGCCGTTTCCGCCCGCGCCGGCAATGCCGACGATCTGGCCGGCGTGCAGCTGCAGGTCCACCGGGCCGAGGCCGGGACCGCGCAGGCCACGAGCCTCGAGCACGACCGGAGCGGCGGGGTCCAGCGGTCGGCGATCTGGAAACTCCATGGCCACCTTCGCGCCGGCCATCAGCTCTACCAACGCCTTTGCGTCCACGTCACGGGCCGGCACCGTGGCCCGCAGGACGCCGTCGCGCAGCACGCTCACCCGGTGCGCCACCCGAAAGACCTCAGACAGCCGGTGCGTCACGAACAGCACCGCGGTGCCGTGCGCGGCGGCGTCGCGAACCAGGCCGAGAACGCGGTCGACGCCGTCGCTGTCGAGCGCGGACGTCGCCTCGTCGAGCAGCAACAGCTCGGGCTCGGCGGCGACCGCGCGCACGATCTCCAGCAGCTGCCGGTCGCCGGCCGGCAGGCTCGACACCAACGTGCGCGAGTCAATGCTCAGTTCGTATCGGGACAGCAGCGCGGCCGCCCAGGTGTCGATGGCCGCGAATCTCGGCCGACGGGCGCGGGGCGTGCCCGTGTAGAGGTTCTGGGCGACGGTGAGGTCGGGCAGCAGCGACCCGTCCTGGAAGACCGTGAGGACGCCGGCCGCTTGCGAGGCGGCCGGCCGCGAACGCGCTAGCCCCTGACCTGCGACCAGAACCGAACCGGTGTCGGCGGCGACGACCCCGCTGACGATCGCGACGAAGGTCGACTTGCCTGACCCGTTCTCCCCGACCAGCGCGTGGATCTCGCCGCGCTGCACCTCCAAATGCGTCGGCGCGAGCGCCTGCACCGGCCCGTACCGCTTGCTGATTCCTTCGGCCTGCAGAGCCGGCCGGGCGGTCCCGGCAGCGCCTTCGCTGCCGGGACCCTCCGTGCGGGCCGAGGTCTCGTCGACCACCGTCATGAGAACGTGTCCCTAGCTCAGCATCTTGGTCAGCAGCGGCAACGGGATCAGCACGCTCGGACCCGGGTAGGTGCCCGGCAGCGACGGCGCGTAGACGCCCTTGACTGCCTTGACGAACGGCATCGGGACATTGAGCAGGCCCGGCACGCTCTTACCGGCGAGCAGGTCCATGACCGCGGTCACCGAGATCCGGCTCTGATAGTTCAAGCCGCTCGTGTAGTAGAGGTCGAAGGCCTTCGGCGTGCCCTGCGCCTTCTGCCACACTCCGAACAGGTCGTTGTTCGAGGTGAATGTGATGAGCGCCGGGCTCACCTTGCCGGCCTGCTCGAAGGCCTTCACCACCTGCGGCAGCGGGTCGGCGTAGTCGTAGAGGATCGCCTTGACCGGCTTACCGGTCGACACCAGGCCGGACGCGGCCTTGAAGGTGCCGGCTGGCGTCCAATCGGTGTCCGCCTTGTAGGCGACGCTAATCTTGCCGCCGCTGTCGGCGAACTGCTTCTCGGCGCACTTGTTCCAGGTGGCGCCCTGCGGGTTGCCGGGCGTCCCGTTGAAGAACGCGACCTGGCCGCTGCCGCCGACGAGCGTCGAGGCGGTCTTCGCCATCTCGGTGCCGGCGGTGCAGATGTCCTCGTGCACCTGGTTGGCAACGGCGCTGGTCGGCGCGTCCGGGATGCCGCCGACGAAAGACGACACCTTCGCGCCCGCCCGCTGCGCCGCGGTGAACGCGGGAAGAACGGCAGAGCCAAAGTCGTCGTAGGTGACGATCGCCTTGACGCCCTGCGCCGTCAGGCTGCGGATGTTGGCGTTCATCTGGGACAGGTCGCCGTGCGCGTTCGTGTAGATGATCTTGCCGATGTTCTTGTAGTGCAGCGCCTGGAGGGTGATCTCCATCTTGCTGATCTTGCGCCAGGTGTTGTCACCGAAGCCGTCCGCCAGCCCGAGTGTGACGGAGCCGCCGGTGCCGGTGGAACAGCTCGTGCCCTGCCAACACTTCAGCGCGAGGTCGAGCTGAGCCTGCGTCAGCGGCTCGCTCGCGATCTTGAACGCGTCCTGCACCGTGCTCGGCAGCGAGGAGAGCGGCACGTGCTGCAGGAAGGCCTTGTCGACCGTCGCCTGCACGGCGGCGGTGGACGCCGAGGACCCGCCGGATGAGCTGGAGCTGCCGGTGCTTCCGCCGGGCGTCGTACTGCCGCCACCGCCGCCGCTTCCGGACGACGAGCAGGCGCTCAACGCCAGTGAGAAGGCGGTGACGGCCGCGAACGCGGCCGCGGCGGCGGGTCGCCGCCGCCCGGTGCGGGCGGCTCTGCCGCGCACCTCGTCGGTTGAGTGCATGTCGGTTACCCCTTCTGTTGCCATTTGTTTGGGCCGGGTGGGTCGATGGGCTTCGAGACAGTCGTTGGGCGGCTGAGCGGTCTTGCGGCTAAGCGGTCTTGCGGCTAAGCGGTCTTGCCGGCGGCGGCGTCGTTGCGACGCCGAAGCCGCATCAGCGGCGGCGCGCCGCGCCGGCTGCGCACCCAACCGAGAAGGGCGAGGCCGACGCCGAGCACGGCGCCCTGCGCGATCTGCGCGACTCCGGTCGAGTAGCCGCGCACCTGCAGGTCCTGGTTGAGCACGGAGATGAACACGGCGCCCAGCGCGATGCCGACCGGGCTGACGCGGCCGCCGGACAGGATCGCGCCGCCGAGCACGACGGCGACGACTGTTGACAGCAGGTAGGGGTCGCCGAGGGTCAGATCAGGACTGCCGATCTGACCGGACAGCAACACGGCCGCGAACCCGCAGACGACCGTCGCCAACACCCACGCCGCGATGCGGTAGGTGCGCGCCCGCAGCCCGGCAAGCGTTGCCGCGCGGGTGGACGCGCTGCTGGCGACGAGCACGCGGCCCGGGACGGTCTGGTTGAGCACGAGCCAGAGCACGGCGACGAGCGCCAGCGCGAGAAACAGGATCAAGCTGACGCCGCCCCAGCTGTGCGACGCGAAGTCGGCTACCGCCGGCGGCACGTTGGACACCGACGGAACCGGTCCGCGATAGAGCCTGGTGACGCCGCCGATCAACTGCCCGGTCGCGAGGGTGACCACCAGCGCGTTGAGCCGGAAGGCTTCCACGAGCAGCCCGTTGACCAGCCCGATGACCACGCACGCCACCAGCGCGGTGACCATCGCGGTGCCGATCCCGCTGTTGGCGCCGTTCGACGCTTTCAACACGATCGTGCCGACGAGGGTGACCGTTGCCGGGATGCTGAGGTCGATGCCGCCGGTCCCGATGACGATGCCCTGTGCGAGCGAGACCAGGACGAGCACGCCGAGCACCGGGGTCACCGTGGACAGCGAACTGCGGCCGAGGAGGTGCGTGCCCAGCGCGAACTGCGACAGCAGCACGAACACGACGTCGACGCCGAAGATAATCAGCAGGATGTTCCCGCCGAACGCTCGGCGGCGGCCGACGGGCTCGGCCCCACTCGCCGGGAGGGCGGCGGACTCGGACTCGGAGAGCGCGACTGCGCTCCCGTGCGGGCGGATCCGCTGTGAGACGTCCACGGGCTCTGCCCCCTTTGCCTTTCCCTTTGGCGGCAAGCGAATCGCCGACCGCGCCGAAGTAGTGGCACGACGGTAGGCACTGGCCGCGTAGGGGTCCTGTCCCATGTTGGGACACAGGTCACACCTCGCCAGCGGCCCATTTGACGCCGTCCGGAATTGGGACAGCGACGGTTCCTGGGCGCTCCTAGGCTTCGGGTTTCGAGTGAGCCGGGAGGCCTGCATGCGCGTCGGCGTCTTCACGTTCGCCACTGATCGAGACATGGCCCCCGGACGTTTCGCGGTCGAGGTCGAGAACCGCGGGTTCGACGCGCTGATGTTCACCGAGCACTCGCACATCCCGGTCGCCAGAGAAACTCCATACCCTGAGGTATATGGCGGCGGCGTGTTGCCGGACTTCTATCAGCGGACGTACGACCCGTTCGTCGCCTGCGCCTTCGCCGCGGCGTCAACGAGCCGAATCCGCATCGGCACCGCGGTGTGCCTGCTCGCCCTGCGCGACGCCGTGCACACCGCCAAAGAGGTCGCGTCCGTCGACCGGCTGTCCGGCGGCCGGTTCGTGTTCGGCGTCGGTTTCGGCTGGAATCGCGACGAGTTCCCGACGCACGGCGTCGACTTCCGCTCCCGGCACGCACTAGTGGAGGAGAAGGTCGCCGTGCTCCGCGCGCTGTGGACACAGGAGGTCGCGTCGTTCGACGGCGCGCACCTCCGGCTGCAGCCGAGCTGGGCCTGGCCGAAGCCAGTCAGCGTCCCCCACCCGCCGGTCCTCGTCGGCGGCAATGGCCCGCGCAGCATGCGGCACGCCGCCCGATGGGCCGACGGCTGGTTCCCCACCTCGATGGCCGGCTACGACTCCCCCGCCGCCGCCGTGCGGGAGTTCCGCGAGCTCGCCGAGCAAGCCGGCCGCGACCCGGCCGCCTTGACCGTTGGCGTGGCACCGGCCAGCCTCGACGAGACATCGCTCGCGAGCTACCTCGACGCGGGTCTCGATCACGTGGATGTCGCCTGCGTCGCCGGCAGCGACGACGCGTTGCTCACCCAGCTCGACGACTACGCCGTGCTCCGCGAGAAGGCGCTGAGCTGACGCGTCAGACCGTCGGCCGGCTGGGTGCCCAGCCGGCCGAGGCTTGCCGCAACGAAGCGGGAACGGCGTCCAGCGCTGGAACATACCGCAAGGTTTGGTCCTGCAGCGCAGTGTCCAACCGCGACGACCACGTCAAGCCCGCGGGCAGTTGGCCGCGCAGCCACTCGCAGGAGATCAGGAAGTCGGCGCCGATCTGCTGCACCGCGGCGCCGCTCTCGAACAGGATGTAACCGCCCTCGGCGGGGCTCACATCCGGCGCAAGCGCGATCGTGAGGCAGGACAGGTCGTCGACATCGCCGAGGCGGATGTCCACCGTCCGCGCCGGACCGCGCCCGACCCTGACCAGCACCTACGTCGCCTTTCGACCGTCGACACGTGCCTCACATCGTGGCGGTGGGCGAGGCCGGTCAGATGTCTCGTTTTCGCACGCCTCAGCCGACGTGGTCCGGGTCAACGCGGTAATGCCGCATCTTGCGGTACAGGGTCGAACGCGAGATGCCGAGCAGCTTGGCCATCTCCACCTTGTTGCCGTGCGTCGCCGCCACCATCTCCATGATCGCGTTGACCTCGAGCTGCTCCATCTTGGTGAGGTTTCGACTCTTCGCGAACGCGCCGAGGCCGTCCGGCAACAGCTCGGGGGTGATCTCGCGCGACTGCGAGCCGGCGCTCAAACCGCGGACGACGTTCTCGAGCTGCCGCACGTTCCCCGGCCAAGGCGCACGGCTCAACGCCTGCAGCGCCGCCGTGGAAAATCGCAGCGGCACCGGCTCCGCGTGCCGCGCGACCAACAGCCGGACTATGTCGGCCACGTCCTCGGGGCGCTCGCGCAGCGGCGGCACCTCGAGGGAGACGACGCCGAGCTGATCGCGCAACCGGCGGCGGATGGCATCCGCGGACCAATCCGCGTCCGGCGTCACCGTGGCGATCACCCGGACGCCGGCGACTTCGGCAAGCTCGTCGAGCCGGACGGACAGCGCGGCCGCCCCGGCGCCGGTGACCTCGTCCGCATGACGCAGCACCAGGACCGCGTTCGGCGGCAGCTCGGCGCCAAGCCGGCGGGCCCAGTCGCGCTCGCCGGCCCAGTCGGGCTCGCCGGCCGCGGCCAGGCAATCGACGGTCACGATTGGCCGGTCGCCGGCGACAGCCCGGGCGACCTCGAACTTGCCGACGCCGGGCTCGCCGGTGATCAACAAGGGCACGCCGAGCGTGCGCTGCGCCGAGACGTGAGCGAGGAACGACTGCCAGAGCGGGCTGGACCCGGGCAGCCGGTCGAACTTCAGGGTGGCCACTCCGGCCGCGGGCGCGGACGGCGCGCTTCGCGGCGACGGCACGCGCAGAGGCGGCGCCACCTCGAGCAGCGCTCCGATGAGCCGATCGTCCAGATGCACCGGCGTGTAGGTCAGGCTCGCGACACCGCTGTCAGACATGACGACGAGCGTCCGCTCTCGCGGGGTGCGCGCGACGCCTTCGCGAATCCGCTCCCAGATGTCTCGGTGGTCGAGCGCCCGGATCGTGGGCGACGCCTGGGGTCCGGCGAGCAGCACGTCGTCGCCGACAACCGCCACGTGCCGGCCAGCCCGGGCGGCCAGCATGAAGGCGTCCAGCAACGCGCGTTCGCGCCGGCTCGAGAGGTCGAGCAACCGGCTCTCGATCTCCTGGGCGGTGCTTGCGATCAAGGAGGTGAGCAGCGGGCTCGCCTCGGTCGAGTCGGAATTGAGCGTGACGACGCCCTCGAACTTCCGGCTCAACGGATTGAAGATGGGCGCGCCGACACAGGTGAAGTCCGTGAGGATGTCGGCGAAGTGCTCTGCGCCGCAGACCAGGTGCGGCTTGCGGTCCTCGACGATCGAGCCGATGCCGTTGGTGCCGACGACTTCTTCCGACCCGGAGCCGCCGGTGTCGGAGCTGATCTTGTCCATCATCGGCAGGATGCCGGTCTGCGGCGCCCATCGGCGCAGGATCCGGGCGTTGCGATCGGCGATCAGCACACCGGCCTGCAGGCCGGACAACTGCTCAGCCAGCCGCGACAACACCGGCTCGGCCGCCCGGCACAGCGCGCTGCCGACGTTGACCTCGGAGCCGTGCGGCAGCGAATCGACCGAGTTCGAGGCGCCGCTCAGCCGCGAGCGACGCCACGACGTGAGGATCTCGGGACGCACCACGCTGGCGTAGCGCCGGTTGAGGGCGCCGTCGGCAAGGAACTGCTCTCGTGCTTCGCGCACCAGTCGAGCCGTGCCGTGCTCCATGATGCCTCTTCCCCTTGTCCCTCCCTAGGGCTCAGTGTGAGTTACGTCTCGATGAACGCCCTGTGTCAATCTGAGACACCACGAGCTGGTGGGGCTCAGGCGACGGTCCACCCGCCGTCCAGCACCATCACGCTGCCGTGCGCGAACGCCGCCTTGTCGCTCGCGAGGAACACCGCGAGATGCGCGATCTCGGCCGGTTCGGCCCATCGGCCGGCCAGGGTCTTGCCGATCATCTCGGTGACGTGCGGGTCATCGACGAGGTCGGCCGTCATCCCGGTCGAAATCGCGCCGGGGCAGATCGCGTTGACCCGGACCCCGCGAGCGCCGAAGTCGTAGGCGAGCTGCTTCGTCAGGCCGATGACCCCGTGCTTGGACGCGGTGTAGGCGGTGCCGCCGCCGCCAGCCACCCAGCCGGCGATCGACGCGGTGTTCACGATCGACCCCTTGCCCTGCGCGAGCATCGTCGGCAGCACTGCCCGGGACATCAGGAACGGCGCCGTCAGGTTGACGCTGATGATCCGGTCCCACAGCGAATCGTCGGTGTCGAGCGCGTTCGCATAGCCATCCAGCAGACCCGCGTTGTTGCACAGGACGTCGATCCGCCCGTACCGGTCGACGATCTCGCCGACGACCTCGACGATCCGTCCGCGATCTCGCAGATCAACGTGGTGGGCGCTCGCGCGCTCGTCCAGGTCTGCGGCCGTCTTGCGCGCCGCCTCCAGGTCCACGTCGAGCGCGACGACCGCGGCGCCTTCACGGTGGAACTCCTGGGCCATGGCTCGGCCGATGCCCGATCCTGCGCCGGTGACGACGACGACCTCGTCGGTGAATGACAACGCGACCACCTCCAGGTGGCCGAAGCTAGCGAGCGAACCAGTCGCCGCGCCGTCTTATATTGGGACAGGACGGCAGAGCAGGACGGCAGAGCCGACTGCCCGACGGCGGTTCAGCCGACGGCGAGTTCGGCAACTCCCTCGGCGAATGGCGTCCGGGCCGACCAGGCGAGGTTCCGGCGCAACGCGGACGAGTCGGCGGTGATGTGCCGGACGTCGCCCAGCCGGTACTCCCCCGTCACATGTGGGGTCGGGCCGCCGACCGCGGCTGCGAGCGCACCGGCGAGGTCGCCGACGGTGCGCGGGGTTCCGGACCCGACGTTGTAGGCGAGGCTCGCCGGACCAGCGTCGGCGCCGGTCGCAACCGACCCCGCCGACTCTCCAGCGATCGATTCGGCGGCCGCGACAGTGGCCGTGGCGATGTCGCGCACATGCACGAAGTCGCGCCGCTGCCCGCCGTCCTCGAACACCCGGGGCGCGTCGCCGCGCCGCAGCGCCGACAGAAACAGCGCCGCGACACCGGCATACGGGGTGTCGCGCGGCAGGCCCGGGCCGTACACGTTGTGGTATCGCAGCGCGACAACCCGCCCATCGGTCGAGCGCGCCCACACCGTCGCCAGCTGCTCCTGCCCCAGCTTGCTGACGGCATAGGCGTTGCGCGGGTCGAGTGGCGCGTCCTCCGCAACGAGAGCGTGGCCGAGCGGCCGGCCGCAGCGTGGGCACGGCGCCTCGAACCGCCCGGCGCGCAGGTCTGCCTCGGCGCGCACGCCGGGCCGGGTCAGGCCGTGCTCGGCGCACTCGCCCAGACCCTCGCCGTAGACGACCATCGAGCTGGCCAGCACCAGCCGGCGCACGCCGGCTCGGGCCATCGCCGCGAGCAGCACGGCGGTGCCGTGCACGTTGGAGTCGGCGTAATCGGGCAGATCCTGGACGTCCACGCCCAGGCCGACCTTGGCCGCGAGATGAATCACGACCTCGACGCCGGCCAGGGCCGCGTCGACAGCGGCCGCGTCCCGGACATCGCCCACCTGTAGACCGGGAATCTCGGGCCGTGCGCCTCGGTGGACGTCGGCGCGCAAGGAGTCGAGCACCCGCACGTCATGGCCGCCGGCGAGCACTTCGGACAGGACGTGCCGGCCGATGAAGCCCGCTCCGCCGGTCAGCAGCACGCGCACGGTCCTGCCCCTTCGTCTGGGTGCCATGCCGACGGCATGGCGGCTACGAAAACGATCGGGTGGCCACCGTAGTGGCCACCCGATCGAGTGGTGTTTCTAGCGATCGGTCAGGAACCGGTCGCCATGATCGTCGCGACGCCGATCAGCAGGCCGCCCTTCACCGCAGTGGTCTTGAAGGCGGTGTCGAGGAGCTTCGCCGCGCCGCTGTTCAGCAGCACGCGCGTGCCGGTCAGGTCGGCCACGCCGTTGGTGATCGTGATCGGCTTGAGCGTGCTGCCGTCGAGGTCGAACAGGGTGGTGCCGGCCGGCGCGGCGGTCTTGCCGTTGAGCAGCACCTCACCGGTCAGCTTCGAGTTCTTGCCCGGGTCGACGACGAAGTTCTGGAGCGTCACCTTGGTCGCGCCGGCGGTCAGCGTGAGGCCGCTGCCGTTGTGGTCCAGTTCGCCCTGGACGTAAGGGTTGACTGCGCCCTTCTTGTAGACCGTCACGTGTCCGCCGGTGATCGGGAAGGACACCGTTCCGGTGGCAGCGTCCAACTTGGCCGTGCCGGTGATGCCAGGAGTGAGCTTGAGCGTGGTGAGCGCCGACACGAAGCCGGCGTCCAGCTTGACCGCGGTCGTGTTGCCGGTCACGGTCTTGAGGGTCGCGACGGGCTTCTTGTCGCCGCCGCTGCTGCTGCAGGCTGCGGCGCCGGTTGCGACGGCGGCGCTTACGCCCACCGCCACGAGAACTTTGGTGATCTTGCGCATGACGAGATCTCCTTGCGTGTTGAATGTGCGCCCCTCGGATCTCGAGAGGCTGGCCAGGTGGCTCTGCAAATGAATTCGCCATTTGTGAGCGGACGGTTCCACCGCTTTCAAGAATCTCCGCCCGTTATCAGCTCGATACCGTCGCAGCATGACCGACCTGGACATCGTGCTGCCGTGCCTCAACGAGGCGCTGGCCCTGCCCTGGGTCCTCGCCCGCATCCCCGAGGGCGCGCGGGCGATCGTCGTGGACAACGGGTCGACGGACGGTTCCGCGGAGCTGGCTGAGCAACTGGGCGCGACCGTCGTCCGCGCGCAGACCTTGGGGTACGGAGCGGCGTGTCACGCGGGCCTGCTCGCCGCGACGGCAGAGTTCGTCGCGGTCTGCGACTGCGACGCCTCGCTCGACCCGCGGGACGCGACCGCGTTGCAGCGTCGGGTCGAAGGGGGCGCGGATCTGGTGATCTGCCGGCGGCGTCCGCAGACGTGGCGCGCGTGGTCCCTCTTCGCACGCATCGCGAATAAGGAGCTCGCGCGCCGAATCCGACACCGCACCGGCGCGCGAATAGTCGACGTGGGTCCGATGCGAGTTGCCCGGCGCGAAGCGCTGCTTTCTCTCGATCTCGCCGACCGTCGGTCCGGCTATCCGGTCGAGACGGTCGTCGCCGCCGTCAAACGCGGATGGCGCATCGAGCAGGTCGACGTCGTCTATCGCGAGCGCATCGGGGTGTCGAAGGTGACCGGCACGCTGCGCGGCAGCATCCAGGCCGTGCGCGACATGAGCGCGGTGCTCGACGCGTGATCGACACCTGCATCGTGCTGGCCAAGGAACCCTTGGCCGGCCGGGTGAAAACCCGCCTCTCCCCCGGCTTCACGCCGGACCAGGCGGCCGAACTCGCCGCTGCCGCGCTGCGCGACACGCTCAGCGCAGTCGAGCAGGTGCCCGCCCGCCGTCGCCTGCTCGCCTTCGACGGCCCGACCGCGGCGTGGGCCCCCGCAGGCTGGCGAACGACCCGTCAACCAGCAGGAGGTTTGGACGTCCGGCTTGCTGCGGCGTTCGAGGCGGCCGGCGCCGGCAACGCCGTGCTCGTGGGTATGGACACCCCTCAGCTGCACGCCTCCCAGCTCGCCGCGTTCGATCCGGCGCGCTTCGACGCCTGCCTCGGCCTGGCTCGCGACGGCGGTTACTGGACGCTCGGGCTGCGCGACATCCGACTTGCCGGCGCGGCGATCATTGGCGTGCCGATGTCCTGCTCGGACACCGGCGCCCGGCAACGGGAACGACTCGTCGCTTTGGGCTTACGGGTGCAGTTGCTCGACGAGCTGGTCGACGTCGACACTCCGGCTGACGCATACGACGTGGCCGAGCGCGCCCCGCACACCGGATTCGCCCGCGCGCTGAGCCGGCTGCGCCCCGGCATCGCCCAGGACGCGGGCTGATGCGCACGTCGACGCGCCGACAGCCGGCCTTCGCCAGCGTGCTGCGGCACTACGAGCACGCCTTGCGCACCGGATCGCCGCTCGACCTGCGCGGTGCGGACGGCGGCGCCGTGCGCTTCGACGTCCGGCCCTGGCTGGCCCGTGCGGACGACGCGGACCAGACCGTGGTGCGCCACTGCACCGGCCCCACGCTCGACGTCGGATGTGGGCCGGGCCGACTCGTCGCGGCGCTGCAGGCGCACGGCGTGGACGCGCTCGGCGTCGACGTGTCGCCCGCCGCGGTGGCGATGACCCGGCGGCGCGGGGCGCCCGCCGTGCTGGCCAGCGTCTTCGAGCCGATGCCGCGCGAGGGCGAGTGGGCGACAGTGGTGCTGCTCGACGGCAACATCGGAATCGGCGGCGACCCGCTCGCGCTGCTTCGCCGGACCGGCGAGCTGCTGCGGCCGGGCGGCCACGTGGTCGTGGAGACCGCCCGCGACCCGGCGGCGGACGAGCGTCTGCACCTTCGAGTGCCGAGTGAGGCGATCGGCGGGGGTTTCCGCTGGGCGAACGTCGGCGCCAACTCGCTCGCCGGCTACGCCGAAACCGCGCAGCTGTGGCCCGTCGCCGGCTGGCGCGCGGGCGAGCGCACCTTCGCGGTGCTGGAGAGCGTCGCCGCGCCGGCGGTGGCGACCGCCGTGCTCGCCGCCAGCTGACCTACGGCCTCCGATGATCTCGGCCCCGCCGTGCGAAACCGCGGCCCAGCCGAGATCACCGCGGAACGAGAGGGTCCGACCCTATTTGATGACGGCGTCGATAGTTTTCTTCAACGCCGAGGGCTGCAGCGGCGAACGCGGCGCGCGCTCCTTGGCCGCGAGCAACCGCTCGCCGATGTCGGCGAGCTGCTTGCGGCCGAGGCCGGCGCGCACCTTCGGAAACCACTCGTCCTCCTCTTCCTCGATGTGATGCGTGACGTTCTCGATCAGCACGGTGGTCTTCGCGTCGAAGCGCTCGGCGGTTGCCGGCAGCGCGTAGAGCTCCGTCACCAGCAGGTCGGCCACATGGTGTTCCTCGTAGCTCTCGAGCACGTCGTCCTCGAGGTCGGGCAGCAGCGAGCGGACCTCCGGGTACATGATCTCGTTCTCGATGTAGGTGTGCACGGTCAGCAGTTCGATCATGGTGGCGACCAGCGCTGCCTTGCGGTCGGGGTTGTCGCCGGCCTTCTCGAAGTCGCGGAAGACCTTGCGGATCTCCTTATGGTCGTTCTTCAGCACCACGATCGCGTCGGTGGACATGCGGGCTCCTCGGGCTGAGACGGATGGGAAGTGAACGAACCGGACGGCACGGACTGAACGACACGGAATGCGCCAAGCACGCCGACTCGGTCAAGGGATACCCCGATCGGCGATCCACACTCCCGCAGTCGGCGAACTTGCTGTTACGATCGACGTGGTTGTCAGCAAGTTTCCTCGGTCAAGAAGGCGCGCAGGAGCTCTGCTTAGCGTTCGTCTTGGTCTCTCTCGAGAGTCAGGCACTCGCACGACCCGGCCGGCGCACGGTGCGCCGACCGCACGCCTGCACGAGGAGATCGGCAATGGCTCAAGGCACCGTCAAGTGGTTCAACAGCGAGAAGGGCTTCGGCTTCATCGCTCCGGACGACGGCGGCAAGGACGTGTTCGTTCACTACTCCGCCATCAGCGGCAACGGCTATCGCAGCCTGGAAGAGAACCAGCGCGTCGAGTTCACCACCACGCAGGGCCAGAAGGGCCTGCAGGCGGAGGACGTGCGCGCCGTCTGACGCACCAGACGTAAGAAAGCGCCCCGCCGACTCAGGTCGGCGGGGCGCTTTTCGTCGTCCGCAAGCTCTTGCGCAGCTCAGCGACTTGGCGGCTGGCCCGCTTCCTCGGCCGCCGTCGCGCCGGTGCCGGGCTGCTGCGGGTATCCCTGCTGTGGATAGCCCTGCTGCGGATAGCCCTGCTGCGGGTAACCCTGCTGCGGGTAACCCTGCTGCGGCTGCTGACCCCCCTGTGCCGGGACCGCGGGCACCTCGCGACGGCCGCTGTCCTGGCCGCTGCTCTGATCGCCGCCCTGATCGTTGTCCTGGTGGCCGCGGCCGGGCAGGTGCAGGCGTTCGGCCAGCCCGGGCTTTTCGTCGTTGTCCTGAGCGGCGTCGTCGTGCTCGGACACATCTTCGCTCTGGCGCGCGGGTGCCTCCGACTCGCCGCGCCGCTCATCCGCGAGTCGCTGGTCGACGCGAGCGTGCTCCTCTTCACGGCGCGCTTCGGCCATCCGCCGCTCGCGGATCGCCTCGTCAGCGGCGCGCTGGTCGGCCAGCTGACGCTCTTCCCGCTCGGCGGCGCGCACGTCGCGCAGGCTGACGACCGAGAGCCGGCCAAATGCACTGGCGGCGAGGAAGAGGATGACGGCGCCCAAGAGGCTGAACAGCGCGAGCGACTCCAGCGTGCGCAAGCCGTTGCTCGAGCCGGCAGGCGTGCCCGGCGAGCCGAGGTGCAGCAGCGAGGCCAGGCTGGGCCCGACGATGAACCAGGCGCCGCCGGCGATGCCGAGCCAGGCGCCGAGCAGGGTCGTCAGCCGGCTGCGGCTCAGCAGCAGGAGGACACCGCCGATGACGACGACGGCGCCGGGCAACACCTCCAGCCAAAAGCGCGCAGCCATCCACGTCCACGCCTTGTCCGGGGTGAAGGAGAAGTGGAAGTAGGGGCCGACGAACGGGATCAGCGCGCCCCACAACCCGAGCAGCAGCAACAACAGCCCGCTCGTCGCGCCGCGGGTGCGCGGCAGGGTGCGCCGCGGGCTGACGTGTTCTTCGTTGTCCATTTGGATCTCCTCGTCCGCGCGGCCTCGGCGCCGCGGCATGAGCCCGGGCCGGAGCGGTCGCCCGCTCCGGCCCGAGATGTTCGCTTTAGCGGGTGGCGGTGCCGTCACCCTCGACGTCGATCCGCTCCTGGCGGACCTCTTCGCTGACCTGCTCCTGGTCGGTGACCGTCTCGGTGGCGAGGCGCACGCGCTCGACCGGCACGGCCTCCTTCTGCACGACCGGCCGCTCTGCGTGCAGGGTGACCTCGTGCTCTTCCTCGCTGATCGCCGGGCCGTCGGCCGCGTCGCCGATGTTGGCGTCGGTGATCGGCTCGCGCTCAACGCGGACCTCTTCGTGCGAGACCGGCACCGTCTGGGTGACGTTCTCGGTGACGATGTACTTGCGCAGCTTCGCGCGGCCGGCGGCGACCTGCTCGGTGCCGACGTGCAGCTGCTCCTCCGAGCGGGTCATGGCGTTGTCGGTGTTCGGGCCGGAGGTGTCGTGTCCCGGGCCGCCGGCGCCGCCGGTGGTGTCGGCGTCGAACGTGCCCTCGTTGGCCGGCCGGGCGCTGCCGATCACCTCGGCGTAGTAGTCGTAGAGCGCGTCCTGCTCCTGCTCGCTCAGGTGGCCGTCGTCCTCGACGGTCGGCGCGTCCTTGACCTTGGCCTTGTCGACCGACAGCGTCAGGTTCTCGCCGTCCTGGCTGGCGCCGGCGAGCGGGGCGAAGCTGTCCTTGTTGCCGAACAGGCCGGTCTTCACGGTCACCCACACCGGCTGGCCGGTGGTGTCGTCCAGGTAGACCTGGCCTGCCTTGCCGATCTTGTCGCCGTCGCGGTCTACGACCGTGGCGCCGGCAATCGTTGCGGGATCGCTGATGGTGGTCATGCGGAACTCCTTTTTCGGGGGTTTCCGGCGGCGGATCTCGTCACCGGTCGGGCTGCGACGAGCCGCGATCTGGCGGCGTCGTCACTTCGTGCTGGAATGCGCCGCGCTCAGCGGCCGTCCGAGGAACCCATCGTGCGTTCGCGGACCTTGCTGGCGCGCTCGGCGCGCTCCTTCTCGTCGTCGTCGAGCTTGCGGGTGTCCCGCAGGTCGGCGAACGGCTCCAGGTCCTCCGGCATGCCGGCCTGGATGTGCCGTTCGCGCTGGGTCTCGGCGTTGAACTCCGCGCCCAGCAGGATGGCGATGTTGGTGATCCACAACCAGACGAGGAAGATGATCACCGTGGCGAGCGAGCCGTAGGTCTTGTTGTACGAGCCGGAGAAGGCGACGTACACCGCGAACAGGGCCGAGGCGAGCAGCCACACGACAACCGCGATCACTCCGCCGGGCGTGACCCACCTGAACTTCGGCTGCTTGACGTTCGGCGTGGCCTTGTAGAGCAACGAGAACATCACGCTGACGATGATCAGCAGGACTGGCCACTTGGCGATGTCCCAGATGAGCACCGCGGTGTCGCCAATGCCGAACGCCTTGCCCACCTGGGTGGCGATCGGGCCGGTGACGACGACCAGCACCAGGGCCAGCACCAGCATGATCACCAGCGCCAGAGTGGTCAGCAGCCGGACCGGCGCCGTCTTCCAGATCGGCCGGCCCTCATCCACGTCGTAGATGGCGTTGGACGCCCGCATGAACGCGGCGACATAGCCGGACGCCGACCACAAGGCCACCGCGATACCGATGATCGCCGCGATGCCAGCAGTGCCGGCCTTGCCCTGCACCTGGTTGATCACCGTCGTGAGGAAGGACTTGACCCCGCCCGGGGCGACGGTGCCGAGGTTGTTCAGCACGGTCTGCGTCGTCGATTTGCCCAGCAGGCCCAACACCGAGACGAGCACCAACATCGCCGGGAAGATGGCCAGCACGCCGAAGTAGGTGAGGGCGGCCGCCCGGTCGGTGATGTCATCGTGTTTGAACTGCTTGAGCGAGCGCTTGAGCACTTGAACCCAGCCGGCCTTCGGCATGTCCGTCGGCTGCTCCGGCTCTCGCCCGGCCGACTGGCCCGAGGCGTCTTCGGCGGACCGCTCTGAGCCGTCCTCGGCGGCGCGCGAGTCGCCCTTCGGCGGCTTCGCGTCGGCGCCGTTCGCGTGCGCTGTGCTGGCCATGGAGGTTCCTCTGGTTCCTGGAGAGTGGGGATTCGCCTACTGCTGGAGGGGTTGCTTGACGTCGTCCGCGGCGTGCCGGGCCTGGTCTGCGGTGTCCTGGGCGGCGTCCGTCGCTGCGGTCTTGACCTGCTCCACCGACTGCTGGACGGGCTCCTTGAGGTTCTGCGCGATCTCCTGACCGACCTGCTTGGCCGGCTCGGCGAGCTGCTTGGCCTTGGCCTCGGCCTGCGCCGCGACCTGTTGCTCCGCCTGCGACGCGGGAGCGAGGGACGACACCAGCCAGCCCACGCCGAACGCGATCAGCCCGACCGCAAGGGGGTTGCCCTGCGCCTGCGACTTGACCGCCTGCGGCGCGTTGCTCGCCGCGCTCGACAGGCTCGAGGCCTTGTCCTGCAGCGCCGACTGGGCGTTCGAGACGCCCGAACCCAGGTTGCCGTTGGCGCCCTGCGCCGAGCCCATCACCTTCTCGCGCAGCGAC
Organism: uncultured Jatrophihabitans sp.; assembly: GCF_964251945.1. Classification (GTDB taxonomy): domain Bacteria; phylum Actinomycetota; class Actinomycetes; order Mycobacteriales; family Jatrophihabitantaceae; genus Jatrophihabitans. The sequence continues at coordinate 211,146 of NZ_CAXULP010000001.1, read as the reverse complement.
GCAGCGCTGGTCTTCACGCTGTCCACGCGCCGGCCCACCACCTTGCTGGGCGAGACCTTCTCGTTGAGCCGGTCCACGTCGCCGCTGAGCTGCGCGCGGGTCCGCTCGATCTCTTGCTGGATCTCATCAGGGGTCGTCATCTCGTCTGTCTCCTCAAAGAAGTCTCGGGTGCCTGCCGAAAGCGGGCCGGCTCACTGCATTCGCGCACTTGGATCACTGGGACTTGAACGCCCCGGGCACTTCGCGCACCGTTTCCACGGTCCGTTCCGGCTTCGGGTTGACCTTGCGCAACGTGCCGCGGCCGACGACGAACAACACCGCGCCGATCGCCGCCCACACGACGGCCACGATCAGCGCCGCCCACCCGACGTCCATCGCGTTCGCCAGCCCCCACCACAGGGCGAAGGACAGGAACAACACGACCATGTAGCCGGCGAAACCGGCGCCGCCGAGCATCCCCGCGCCCTTGCCCGCCTTGGCCACCTCGGCTTTCACCTCGGCCTTGGCGAGCTCCACCTCTTGGCGCATCAACGTCGAAAGGTCCCTGGTCACGTCGCCCAGCAACTGGCCGACCGACACCTCGCGGATGTCGGAGTCCGCCGTGGGCGCGGCGGTCTGCGCGGCAGGGCCAGATGACGCGGTCACGCCAGGCCGCCGGGCGTGGCGTCGGTGTTCGTGGCGGTTTCGGCGTCACCGCTGTCGTTCTGGTGGACGGCGACCACGCCGCGGGTCAGCCGGCCGGCCAGCACCCCGGCCGCCAACGCGCCGAGCACGAAAGTGCCGGGATGCTGCTGCGCGTATGTCCGGGCTTCGCCCAGCAGGTCCCCGGGCTCCCGGGACTCCAGCCAGGACGCCACGCCGTGCACCCGCTCGCCCGCCTGGCCGACGAGCGCGCTTGCCTGACCGGACTGGTCGCCGCTGCTCGACATCGAGTTCAGCTCGTCGCCCAGCGATCGCAGCGTGCCGATGGCGTTCTGATGCTGCGCCTTCGCCTGCTCGCGCAGTTGCGACTGGGCCTCGCCCACCACATTGCGGGCCTGCGCCTTCGCCTCCTGCGCCACGTCCTGCGCCTTGTCGGCCGCCGTCGACGCGACGTCGCCGGCCGCCTGCTTGCCGGCCTGCGCGGTGTCCGCGGCCTTCTGCTTCGCCGAGTCGGCGGCAGAGTCCGACCCGTCGGCGGCGGTCGGCTCGGCGGACAGGCCGGGCACGGTCAGCACCGGCTCGGAGTAGGGGGAGGGGTGTCCGGTCTCGTGGCCGGTGAACGACTGATCGGTCATGGTTTCTCCGAGTACGTCTGGACCCGCGAGCGCGCGCCAGCAGTCGGCCGGTCAGGCCGACGAGGACGTGTGCGGGTGATGGTTGGACGATCGAGGAGCGCTGCCGCTGCCACAGCGCCCGGCGATCGCTTCGCTAGCAGTGGCGTCCCGAGTTTGGAACCGCACTGCCCTTACACCCGAAACCTGCCCGCTTTGCGACGCTGATAACAGGTTCGTCGGGATGTAATTCTCGTGAGGCGCGAAACGGGCAACTTGGGCGTTCAGCTGCCCGCAGGCAGGGCTTCCTGGATCCGATTGAGCAGCTGGTCGAGGCCCGCCACGAACTCGGCCTCGTAGCGGTCCTCGGTCAGCCCCGCCCGCAGCTCCCGCACGATCGGGAACCGAACGGAGTCGACCTCCCCGACCGGATCGATCAGCTCGTGCGGGTGTTCGGCCGCGTCCAGCGAGGCGCGGTCGTCGACGGTGCGGGTCGGACTGAGCGAGCCTGGGATCGGATCCGCTGCCGAGGCGGGCTCGGCGTCGCCGGCCGCCGAGCTGTCCGTGTGGCCGCCGCGCTGGAAGGAGCCGTCGCCCGGCTTCGGATCGCGCAGCGCCATCGCGCTCGTCTCCAGCAGGAGATAGCCGAGCAGGAAGCTGTTGAAGCTGCGGTAGGCGAAGAGCACCTGTTCGTCGTCGAACCCCGCCGCGCGCAGATTGCCGAGCATCTCCTCGACCCAGCGCAGCGACCGCAACGGCGGATTGATCCACGGCGCCTCCGGCGGCCGGGTCGCCACGAGCGGGAAGGCGTGCGGGTGCGCGCGCGCGTAGCGACGCACCCCCCACGCAAGCCGGGACAGGTAATCGCGCCACCCCGCCGAGGCGTCGCGGCGCACCTCCGGATCGGCTTCGAGCTCATCGACGACGTGCTCGACCACCAGATCGAACAACTCGTCGCGGCTGCGCACGTAGCGGTAGAGCGACATCGCGCGCACTCCGAGCCGGTCGCCGACCGAGCGCATCGAGGTCATCGCGATGCCCTCGTCGTCGATCAGGGCGAGCGTCTCGGCGACGATGCGCTCCAACGACAGACCGCGGGCGCCCCGTCGCCCGGGAGGCTGATCGTTACTCGCCGACACATGTCCATTGTTGCCGCTCGCCCTCTCGCGTAGACGGGGTGGGTCGATCATGTCCAGGAGACCGCGGCGCGGCCGGTCTGGGACTGCGGGAGCGGCTTAGGCTGGGGTCATGGGCAATCCGGTCGTGGGGGCGGCGGTCGGCGCCGGGCGGCGAGTGCAGGACCGCATCTATCGCGACGGGGTGAGCGGCCGCCGGCCACGGGTGTCGACGGCGGCGGAAACCCTTGCCCTGCAGGCGAAACGCAAGATGTCGCGGCGTGCTTGGGCCTACGTCGAGGGCGCCGCGGGCGGCGAGGCGACGATGGCGGCGAACCGCGCCGCGTTCGACCGCTGGCGACTCGTGCCGCGCGTGCTGCGCGACGTCTCGCGTCGCGATCTACGCACCGAAGTGCTCGGCGCCGCGTTGCCCGCTCCGCTGCTGCTCGCGCCGATCGGCGTGCTGTCCCTCGCCCATCCCGACGCCGACCTGGCGGTCGCGCGCGCCGCCGCGGCCCACGGCGTCCCGTTCGTGTTCTCCAACCAGGCGTCGGTCGCGATGGAGGACACCGCCGCCGCGATGGGCGACGCGCCGCGCTGGTTCCAGCTGTACTGGTCGACGTCCGACGAGCTCGTCGACTCCTTCCTCGGCCGCGCCGCCGCGATCAAGGCCGGCGCCGTCGTCGTCACCCTCGACACCACCATGCTCGGCTGGCGCCCGCGCGATCTCGATCTCGGCTCGTTGCCATTCGCCCGCGGGGAGGGCATCGCGCAGTACACCGCCGACCCGGTGTTCCGCCGGCTGCTGGACGGCGTGGCGCCGAGCGCCGGGCGGCCGCGGATCACGCCGGCGACCGTCCGCACCCTGGTCGACCTGACGCGCAACTATCCCGGCCGGTTCGCCGACAATCTGCGCTCGCCGCTGCCGCGGGCCGCCGTCGAGACGTTCTTGCGCATCTACTCCCGGCCGTCGTTGACCTTCGACGACCTCGCCGGGCTGCGCGCGCGCACCAACCTGCCGATCGTGCTCAAGGGCGTCCTGCACCCGGACGACGCGCGGCGCGCCGTCGACCTCGGCGTGGACGGGATCGTGGTGTCCACGCACGGCGGGCGGCAGGTCGACGGCTCGATTGCCGCGCTCGACGCGCTGCCCGACGTGGTGGCCGCGGTCGACGGCCGGGCGACTGTGCTGCTCGACAGCGGCGTGCGCAGCGGCGCCGACATCGCCAAGGCGGTCGCGCTCGGCGCGCAGGCGGTGCTCGTCGGCCGGCCATACGTATACGGGCTGGCGGTCGCCGGCCAGGAAGGGGTTGCCGCCGTGCTCGACAACCTGATCGCCGAACTCGACCTCACGCTGGGGCTGTGCGGCGTGACCTCGATCGCCGAACTCGGTCCGCACCTGCTGGCGGCCGCGCCATGACGGCCTCGCTGCTGTCGCCGGGAACGGTGCGCCGGCTCGGCCGGTGGGCGATCGGCAACAGCCGCGGCCAGGATTTCGCCGTCTCGCGCCGCTGCCGGCACCAGTTCGCCGACCTGTCGCGGGGCAGCGTCGACGCCGACGGCTGCCTGGTCTGCCCGTGGCACCGGAGCCGATACGACGTGACGACCGGCGAGATGGTCACCGGCCCGCGCGGATTCCTCGGCTGGCATGGGCCGACGCCGGGCTACACCCAGGCGATCCGCGCCTTCGGCCGGGTGGCCCGGCTGCGGATCGGCCGGCTCCGACGCGCCGCCGACGGCAAGCTCACGGTCAGCTGAGCCGCACCAGCTGATCTCGGCGCGCCCGGTCCGCCGGAGAGTCGCGCCGGCCGATCCGCTCGGACAGCAGATCGACCGCGACGTCTGGGCGGCCGCCGGCGACGGCGCAGTGCAGCAGCGTCTCGCGCACGATCTCCCGCTGCGCGGCGCTGCCGCCGAGCGGCGTCAACGCCGCCTCGTCGCCGAGTGCGAGCAGCGTCGCCATCGCCGCCTCCGGATCGTCGTGGACGACGTCTCCGAGCGCGGCGGCGAGCGGCGCGATGATGCCGCGGAACGCGGCCGACTCGTGCGCGCGGGCGTCGCGCCGCAACCTCGCCAGTCCGGCGCAATCGCCCGCGGCGGCCATCGCGATCGCGGCGTGCAGCGCCACGAACGGCGTCGGCGGGGCGGCGAGCAAACCGGCCGGCACGACGTCGAGCACCGCGCGGATGTCGCCGAGCGGCGCAGTCCCCGTCATCCGCGCTCGCCACAAGAGCGCGGCGGAATCGACCAGCGCGCGCACGCCGGACACATGCGGCGGCGCGAGCTGGGCGGCGTAGCGTGCGACGACCGCGTGCTCCTCCCCCAGCGCGAGCTCGTGCAGCGCGGCGTGCCACGAGAAGTGCGCGCGATGCGAGGCCTTCGCGCCGCAGGTGGCGATCCACGCGTCCAGCCAGTCGAGGCCGGCCTGGTGGTCGCCGGTCTCGTAATGCACGTGCGCCTTCGCATGGACGGCGTGGCCGGCGGCAGGCTCAGCGGCGAGCGCAAGCGCGGCCAGCTCACCGGCCTCGGCGTAACGCTCCTGCTCCTGCCGGGTGAACGCCAGCAGGCCGCGATACCACCAGTCGTCGCCATAGGCTGGCTGCAGCGTGTCCACGAGCGCCCAGGCCTCGGTCGGCACGTCGGTGGCGCCGCCGAAGGCGATGGTCGGCACCGCGAGGCTCACCCCGAGCGCGTCCTCGGGGTACGTCTGCAGGTACGCGATCAGCGCGGCCGCGGACTGCGGGCCGGGCTCGCGGACCCGCGCGGTCGCCACTTCGATGAAGCGCCGCTCGCGCTCGTCGGCGCGGGCGCCCGGCGCGTGCGCCTTGGCGAGAGCCGCCTCGACGTCCACGTCCGCGCCCCATTCCACGCCGAGCACGGCGAGGACGGCGTGCCCGAGGGCGAACTCCGGATCGACGGTCACGGCGTCGGCGACGAGCGCCTCGGCGCCGGACTGCACGCGCAGGATCCGGTGCAGCGCGCCGACGTACGCGCCGGCCGCGCCCGCCGACGCGCTGATCGGCAGCCCGTAGGGGTCGCGGGGGCGGCGGCGCAGCGCCTCGCTCGGCAAGGCGTCCAGCACGTCGCCGGCGAGTCGGGCCGCATGCGCGCGGATCTCCGGCACCGCGGTGCTCTCCCAGAGCTCGCCGCGCCGCAACGGCCCCAGCGTCCACATCGCCGCCGGTTCCAGCGCAGAGATCGCGGCCGCGCCGCTCGTCCGGTCCGGCAGCAGGCGGCCGCGCTCGTCGGTCGCGAGCCCGAGGTCGAGCGGCCCCGAGCGGATCAGCCCCGAGCTCGTCAGGTTCATGATCAGCGGGTCGGCGCTGCGATTGATGCTGGTGCAGCTGCCGGTGCAATTGAGCACGGCGGCGGCGCGCACCTCCGTGCCGTCGGACAGCGTGATCGCCAGCCGGTCGCCGTCGGAGTGGGCCGCGGCCACCGTGCCAGCGTGCACGACCAGCGAGCCATCCGCGCGGCGCTGCGCCAGCCAGTCGTGCACCGCCGGATCGACGCGGTGCCGGACGCGATCCCACCTGCGCCCGGCCGCGCGCAGGAACGCCCGCCGCTCGGCATCGGGCAGCCCGGCCCAGAGCGTCGCGGTGATCGGCCGGAGCCCGTCGACGACGCGGCGCCAGTCGCCGTCGGCCGCCCGGATCGCCGCGAAGACCTCCCGTCGGGCCGCGGACAGCGTCGCGGGCAGCCGGTCGCCGACGGCCGGGAGCGGCACCGTCACGGGGGGTTGGGGCGCGTTCGCATGCGGCAGGGGCAGCATCCCGTGCCGGGAGACGATGTGGACGCGCACGCCTTCGCGTCCCCAGCTCTGCGCCATGTCGACCGCGGTCAGCCCGGCCCCGACGATCACGACCTCGTCACCGTGTCGCAGGGTCGGCTCGGCTGCCGGTCGCCACGGGTCGGCGACGAAGCGCGGCTCGCGGCGCAGCTGCGCGGGCGCCCAGGCCGTGGCCGGCTCGCCGTGCCCCAACGCCAGCACGACGGCGTCCGCAGGCCGGTTGGTGCCGTCGGCGAACGCGAGCCGCAGCCGGCGCCCGATCCGCCGCACATCGGCGACCCGGCCGCGCACGTGCTCGAGCCGCACGTCCGCGCGTTCCCCCGCGGTGCGGGCTGCGGCGTCCAGCACGCTGGACAGGTACTGCGCGTAGTGCACGCGCGGCGCGAAGCCGCCGGCCGGGAAGTCGACGGCGACGTGCCGGCGCAGCCAGCGCAGGAAGTGGTCGGGCTCATCCGGCCAGGCGCTCATGCCCTTCGCCGGGACGTTCAACCGGTGCCGCGGGTCAGTCGTCGAGTAGGCCAGGCCGCGGCCGGCCGGCGCGGAGTCGATCAGCAGCAGGTCGATCGGCCGGCCGCGATCGCCCGCCCGCCGGACGAGGTGCGCGGCGGCGATCGTCCCGCTCGCGCCTGCGCCGATGACGGCGACGCACGCGCGCGTTGTCATCCGCGCCTTGTCATTCGAGGCGTGCTTCCCGGGCCGGCGTGACAACAGGCGAAACGACACGGACAACCCACGGCAACAATCCCTTCTTTGCCTACTGGATAAGTCGACATACTAGCGGCAGACGACGACCGACAGTGGGCTATTCGGTCGCCCGGGTCGCGGCGAGCCTGGCGTTCTGGTGGCTGCCGTCGCAGTAGGGCTTCACCGCCGACCGGCCGCAGCGGCACAGCGCGATCGGCGAGCCCGACCGCTCGACCGTCCGCCCCTCGACGGTGCGGATCTCGACGTCGCCGCGGACGATCAACGGCCCGTCCGGGTAGACGGTGACGGTCGCGTCCGCGCGATCGCCTTTCGTGCCGCGCTTGCCCATGCCGCGCTCCCTGTCCGAACCGTTGGGATGTCGCTACCCACTCGGGCGGCGGCAGTACCCGCGCGGCGATTCAGCCAGCGGCGCCGGCTACTTGTCGATCGTCAGGTAGACGCCGAGGCCGACCGCCGCGGCCGCGAGCGCGAAGCACAGCGCCGCCAAGGCGTATCTGCCGACCAAGCCGGTCTGCGCCGCGCCGTCCGGCCGCGCGGAACCGTCCTGCGCCGACGAGATGAGCCGGGCGCCCAGCGCGAACGCAGCGACGATCAGCACCCCGGCGGCGAGGGACTCGACGAGGATCTGGCCGGTCGTGGCCCAGTCGATGACATCGGACATGACGCCGCTCCCCTCACACGGCCGCGCCGGCCCGCGCCGGCTCGGGATTCGGGCGGGCGTCCTCGTTGACGTTGTCCGCGTTGACCGGCGACGTCCGCGAGCGCAGCCACACTCCGGCGAGCACCGTGGCGGCGAGGACCGTCATGACGACGACCCCGACCACGTTGCCGTTCTTCGTCACGAGCCCGATAGCCGCCGCGACAACAGCCGCAGCCGGGATCGTGAGGATCCACGCCGTGACCATCCGCCCGGCAGTGCCCCACTTGACCTCGGACGCATTCTTGCCGAGACCCGCGCCGATCACGCCGCCGGTCGTCACCTGCGTCGTCGACAGCGGCGCGCCCGCGTGCGTGCTGATCAGCAGCACCGCGGCGGACGCGGTCTCGGCCGCGAATCCCTGAGGCGCCTCGATGTGGAACAGCCGGTGCCCGACGGTGCGGATCACCCGCCATCCGCCGAGGTATGTTCCGGCCGAAATCGCTAGCCCGCACATCAGGATCACCCAGAACGGCGGCCCGGCGTGCTTGCCCAGCCGGTGATCCGCGATCAGCGCGAGGGTCACGATGCCCATCGTCTTCTGCGCGTCGTTCGTGCCGTGCGCCAACGAGACAAGCGACGCTGACGCGAGCTGGCCGTAGCGGAACGTCGACTTGGTGCGCTCGGCCTGCGCGGGCTTGTTCAGCTGGGAGATCCGGTACGCGAGAAACGTCGCCAACCCGGCGACGAGGGCGGCGATGAACGGCGAGAGCAACGCCGGCACGATCACCTTCGACAGGATTGACGATCCCTTGATCGCGCTGAAACCGGCCGCCACCACCGTCGCGCCGATGACTCCGCCTACGAGCGCGTGCGACGAACTCGACGGCAACCCGAAGTACCACGTCGCCACGTTCCACCCGATTGCCCCGAGCAGGCCGGCGAAGATGATCGGCAGCGTCACCCTCGCCGAGTCCACGATGCCGCTCGCGATCGTGGCGGCGACCGACACCGACAGGAAGGCGCCGACCAGATTGAGCACACCGGACAGCGCGACGGCGACCCGCGGTTTCAGGGCGCCGGTCGCGATGGACGTCGCCATCGCGTTCGCCGTGTCGTGAAACCCGTTCGTGAAGTCGAACGACACCGCCAAGACGATGACGAGGACGAGCAACCAGGTGTGCTGCATGGTGGCAGGCTGCCCGCGCGCCGCGCCGGCGCCTCACCTGCGGACGGAGGGTTCACGGACTATTCATTTGCCTCAGCTGCCGCGCACGGCATGCTCGGGGCAGCCGGCTCGGGTGTCTCGACGGGACTGAGCGGTCAATTTGCGACACATTCGCGTGTGCGTGCGCTGTGTGTAGATTTGCCCGGACGCCCGTGCCCTGCTTTCGTGGTATCTGAATGGGGTGGGGGCAGTCCGCGAGCCCCAGGAAAGGCCGGGGGGGATGAGCGAAACAGTGCGAGTGCACGCTCCGGCACACGAGGGCGACGCCGCTCACGGCGGTCCCTCGCGGATCGCCGCCGATCTCTTTTTCGCCCGCGGCCCGCGCGAACAGTCCGCCCTTGGCCGGATCGTGCAGTTCACGGACGCGTTGCTCACCGGCTGCTCCGCCGACCTCGTCCTGCACCACGAGCAGGGCGCGGCGCTCGTGGCCAGCGGGCAGCCGCTGTCGCCTCGACTGGACGCGCAACGCGCTGAGGCGATCGGGGACTTGGCCGCCGTCGCGGCCGGCGGCGAGTCCGTCGGCTGGACCCTCTTCGCCCGCGCGATCGCCACGGACGCGGGCGTGCGCGTGCTCCACGTGCTGCCGGTGGCGCCGCAGGCCGCGACCCTGGTGATCTACGCGCGCGCTGCCATCACGGCCGACGCGCATCCCGCCCTGCATCTCGACCTAGTTCGCAATTACGCCTACACAGCGCTGTGGGGCCTGTCGCTGTCGGTGCGCTGGCGGGCGTTGCAGACGACGCTGATCGACAACCGGCGGGTCTCGATCGCCGCGGGGATCCTGATGCATTCGCTGACGATCGCCGACACGGTCGCGTTCGACATGCTGGCCCGAGCGAGCGAGCAGCGCGGCGTCACCGTTCGCGAGGTGGCCGAGGAGGTCATCACCACCGGCCAATTGTCGGCCGACGTCGTCCCGAACGCCGAGCGCGTCGCGCTGCCGTCGGCTGTGCGCCGGGCGTGCGCGTTCATCGAGGCCAACGCCCAGCAGCAGATCTCGCTGACCGACATCGCGTCCGCGGCGAGCGTCGGCGCGCGCCGCCTGCAGACCGCCTTTCGCCAGCACCTCGGCATGACGCCGACCGAGTACCTGCGCCGGTGCCGGCTGGCAGGCGCGCACGACGAGTTGCTGGCCGCCGACCCCCGCTCAGGCTTGACCATCGCCGAGGTCGCGACCCGCTGGGGCTTCGTCAGCCAGAGCCACTTCACCGCCACCTACCGTCGTCGCTACCGCACCACCCCGCGGGTCACCCTCGACACGTGAGCGCGGCTCGCTAGACGTCGACGGCGCAATTGCAGCTAGGTCAGACTGACCGGCGATGACCACGTCCGACGACATGCTGACAGCTGCCTTCCGGCAGCTCTATGCCGCCGCGCCGGAGGACTTCCTCGCGCTGCGGACGCACCTGGCCGGACAGGCCAAGCGGGCGGGCGACGGCGACACCGCGCGAGCGCTGGCAAAGGCCCGCAAGCCGACCGTGTCCGCCTGGGTGGCAAACGCGTACGCGCTCGCGCACCCGGACGCCGTCGAGCAGCTGCGATCGCTGGGCGAGGAGCTGCGCGCCGCCCAGGACCGGCTGGACACCGCGCTGCTGCGCGAGCTGGCCGGGCGGCGTCGCGCGCTCGTCCAAGAGCTGACCGGCGCAGCGTTGCGCGCCGCCGGCCGGGCTGACCCGCCGGCCGCGCTCCGCGACGAGGTCAGCGGCACGTTCGACGCCGCGCTCGCCGACGACGACGTCGCCGCGCGGCTCGGCCGGCTGCTGCGCGCGGAGCAGTGGTCGGGATTCGGCTTCTCCGCCGACGCCGCGCCGCAGCTCAGGCTCGTGCCCGGCGGTCGCGGCGTCCCGGCCGAGCGCGCCAGGAACGCGGATGGCGGCGACGACCCGAAGCAGGCCGCTGCCACGAAGGCGGGCCGGAAGGCGGCCCCGAAGGCGGCGAAGACGGCGGCCCCGAAGGCGGCGAAGAGTCCGAAGACGTCGCAGACGGACGAGCCGCCGCCGGCCCGTCTGTCGGCCGCGCAGCGTCAGGCCGAGCGCAGGATCGCCGCTCTGCAACGTGACCTGGACGACGTCGACGCCGAGCTGGCCGCCGCCCGGGAACGGGAGTCGGGCGCCCGTGCCGACGCCGATCGCGCGAAACGCGCGGTCGCCGCGGCGTCCGCCGCGCTCGACGTCGCGAAGCGCGCGGTGGCCGCGGCTCGCATCGAGCAAAGCGACGCGCGGCGCCGACGGCGCACCGCCCAGCAGCAGCTCGACCGCGCGCAACGCGAATAGGCCGGCCGGCGGACGTCAGCGGTGCGCGGACTCGCGATGCGCCGAGCGGTACGCGCGCGGGCTCAACCCGAACTCCCGGCGGAACGCGCGGGAGAAGTATTCGGCGGAGGCGAACCCGCACTCCAGCGCAACCCGCTCGACCTGCCCTGGGCCGGATCGGGTCGCGAGGATCTCCGCGGCTCGCTCGAGCCGCCGGCGGCGGATTCGGGCTGCCGGTGATTCGGAGCCGGTGAACGCGCGGTAGAGCTGGCGCAGCGAAATGCTGAGCTGCGTGGCGATGCTGGCTGGCGTCAGGTTCGGGTCGGCCGCCTGCTCGAAGATGATCGCGTCGGTGCGCAGCCGCAGGTGCTCGACCTGAGCGAGGTCAGGGTTGGCACGACGCACCGACGTGCGCAGCAGCAGAGCGGCCGTCGATGCGAGGAAGCGGTCGACGCCGATCAGGCTTGACGACGAGGTCAGCTCCTCGCCGCCGACCAGCAACAGGCCTACAGCGCCGCGCAACACCTGAGACTGAAATGGGGTCAGCTCGTAGGTCTGCTCAGTCATCGAGCGAACCACCGACGCGTCCATGCCCAGTGAGGCCAGCGGGACGTTCAGGGTGAACAGATGCGTGTTGGTGACGAACTGCTCGCTGATCTCGTCGCTCGCCTCGAACACTTCCAGCACGCCGGTGGACACCCCTACCGGGTCGAACACCGAGCCGCCGCCTTCGAGGCGCGCGAGCAGGTGCACGCCCTGGTCGAAGGGCGCCTGCACGGGCGTGCGCGGCGCGCGGTAGAGCTCCGTGCCGCTGACCGTTGACGCCGACCACACGCACCGCGAGCCGCGTAGCCGAGCGCCCTTGAAGAAGTACGGCGCGCGGGCGTGCCGCAGCGGGGCGATCTGCATGCCCAACGGGCCGGTGCGACGTCGACCGGTGAAGGTGTCCGGATTGTCCGCTGAGACGTCGAGCCAGGCGACGGCGCCGGCCGACGGGGCGTCGAGAACGCCCACAGGTTCTGCCATGACCTCGCCTTCCGTCCGGTGCAATCGCGATTCTTCGTCCGCTCCCACACCGAAATTTAGGGACGTCGGCGGTTGCCCGCAAGCGTCCGTCGTCGCGAGCGGCCCCGCTTTGTGATAACAAGCACGGCTTGCCGGGAACGTCCAGCTCATGAGCGATGGCAGCAAGGCCGGCGGCACAGCCGACAGCGAGCGACGGACCGCGGAGTCCGACGTCGAACCCGACGAGGCGCGCGTCGACAGCCGGGACACCGGCGGCGTGCCGGACTCCCGCAAGCCAGACCAGGGCAGTACGACCGGGACGACCCCCAACGACGAGTTCGTCGGCCGCGTCGCCGGGCAGGACCTCGGTTACGCGGAGGAAACCGGGGCCGAGCGCCGGGCTGAGGCAGGCTAACCCAGCCGGCCGGCCCGCGGCCGCCGACTTCTGCTCGGCCTGACGCAGCCCCGACGCCCTGCGTTGTGACGCTAACCGCGGGGGTGGATCCGTCCGCCCCGAGTGCGCTCCCGCTGGTAGAGCAGGCCGAAGGTGAAGCCATTCTCCCCCGGCGCGACACCGGCGGCGGCGCCCAACCGGCGCAGGAATGACGCGGCGACGACGTCGTCCTGCCGGTCGCCGAGACGGGTCTGCACCTCTTTCGCCCGCCGTTCGAGGCGGCCGGCGCGCTTGCCCAGCACCGGACCGGCCAGCTCTGCGACGTACCTCGCCCGCTTTGCGGCCTTGCGTACCCGGTGGTACGCCTCGTCCGAGTCGTCGGTCGACTCGGCGGCCCGGACGCGTTTTGCGATCTTGCGCTCCGCGTCGTCGAGATAGCGCTCGAGCTCGGCGTCGGAGGCGTCCTCCAGCAGCGGCAACGACGCGCGCCACGCGCGCAGCTCGGCCTGCAGGTTGACGTAGCGGCGGCTGCGCACGTGCTGCGCCAGCTCGGCCTCGGCCCGTTGCTGCTCCGCGGCGAGAGTCTGGTGAATTCGCGTGCGCACCGGGCCCAGCACCAACTCCGCAGGCAACTCATCGAGCGCGGCGTCGAGATGGGCGCGCAGCACCTGGCGGTCGCGGATCTCGCCGAGCGCGGCGGCGAACCACGCCAGCTCGCCGTCGAGGCCGGTGGCGCGAGCCTCGTCCAGAGCGCCCGCGAAAACCCGCAACACGCTTCGGTAGCGACGGGTGGCGACCCGCGTCTTGTGGATGAGCTCGCCATGCTCGGGGTCGCCCGAGCCGCCGCGGCGCAGCGCGATGTCGCCGCGCAGCAAGACCTCGTACTGCTCGTCGAGATAGCGCCCCACGGCGCCGGACAGCGTGCCCGACTCGCGCGGGCGCCGAGTGGCCACATCCAGCGCGCGCGCCAGCTTCGAGGCCGACTCGGCCGGCCAGGCGCCGTTCTTGCGCAGCAGCGCGGCGGCTCTTCGCAGCAACTTCTCGGCACCGCCCTCGAGAAGCTCGACCTCGACCTCGCGCCAGTGCCGCAGCACCGCGAATTCGCGCTGGGTGCTGGAGCGCACGGTGTCGTCGACGACCTCGAGCAGCGGCGTGCCGTCGCCGTCCAGGAGCTGGTGCGCGATCCGCGTCGTGCGCAGAGTGGCGAGCGGTTTGAGCGCGGCGCGGCCGCGGATGCCGGTCGTCAATTCCCGCAGCTCGAGAGGAACGCCACGACCGCCGAGCGGCAGGCGGATCTCGGTGCGCGCGTCGCCGGCGGGCACCTTCAAGTGCCATCCGCTGTCGTCGTCACCGGTTCGGCGGCGCAACGTCAGCCCGGCGTCGAGCAACTCGCGGGCGTCGGTGTCGAAGTAGGTGCTCTCCAGCGTCCGCTCCTCGACGCGCACCGAGCCGTCGACGCCGATCAGCTTGCGCAGGTCCGGAACCGTCCACCCATCCGGGACGTCGAACTTCAGTTCGCGCTCGCGCTGCGCAGTGCTCGACTTCTCTGCCACGACGAAACCTTCCAGTGCGAGTTGACCGGCGGCTCTATCTTCGCCGACACGCCGATTCTCAGCGCAGCGAGGTGTGCTGTCGATGGGCAGACGGTCGACGCTGCGCAGGGCCGCGCGCCGGGCGATCCGTTCTGTTCACCTTGGCTTCGTACAGTGCGCCGCATGGACGAGCAGGAGGACGAGCGGACGGCGCAGATCGACGAGGCCCTGCGGCGATCTCAGCAGCAGGAGCGCGACGAGGCGGCCCACGATCTGCGCCGGCAGGCAGACACCGACGAGGCGATCGTCGCCGCGCTGACCCGCGAACAGGAGCGGCAGCAGGCCGCGGATGCGCCCGAGCCGCCGGAGGACGCGCCGCCAGGGTGAGGCCGCCATCACGCGTGGCGACGGCTCACCTCGACGAGGTCAACCCGTCCGCGAGGTCGTCCCAGTTCTCGACCACCGCGACGGCGCCCGCAGCCCGCAGTTGCCGCGCGCGCTCGGCGCGCTCGGCCGGCGGGACGTACTGCACGATGCCCAGGGTCCGGATGCCGGCGCCCACCGCGGACGTCACGCCGCTGCCGGAGTCTTCGATCGCGACCGCCTCGTCGGCGGCGACACCGAGCTCGGCCAGCGCGTGCCGGTAGATCGCGGGATCGGGCTTGCCGAGCGGGCTGGGCAGGCTGTCCTCGGCGCTGTAACGGACAGCGGGCGGGACCAGCTCGTCGAGCTCGCACGCGGTGAAGCAGGCGGTCAACCGAGTCGACGCGCTGGAACTCACCGCGGCCAACCGGAACCGCCGGCTCAGCCGCGTGAGCGCAGCGCTCACTTGCGCCGACGGCCGCAACGTCGCGCGCAGGTGGGCCGTCACCTCCAGCATCTCCCGTTCGATCCACCGCTCGACGTCCGCGGGCGCCGCGCTGACCCCCGCCGCGGCGAGCAGCTCGCCGACCGTGCTGCGGAAGTTCTTGCCGGTGGATTCGACCCGCAGCGCGCCGGGCCGGAAGTCGCCGGCCAACCGGTAATGGTCGGCCAACGCCTGGGTCACGAGTGCGGACGCCTCGAACGCAGATTCCTCGGACGGGAACAACGTGCCGTCCGCGTCCAGCAGCAACGTCGTGGTGCGACCGGTCGCGAAGCCGCAAACGCTGTCGGCCGCGGCGCCGTCAGCCACAGCGCGCGGCTCGGTCACGAGCAGCGATCATCCGCCGTCCGTCGCGAACGAGATCGCCGTCCGGACGCCGCGGAGGTCGATCAACTCGACGTACCGCTGGACGGCCTCGACGAACTCGGCGTCCGCGCCTAGGCCGCCGAACAGCTCGTCGCGGCTGAGCAGAGTGCGGATGCCCGTAGCGCCGCCCCGCGCGAGCGGCTGCAGCTCGTCGAGCAGCGGGTCGTCGATTTGGATCGGGCGTCCGTCGAGGTCCGTCCCGCCCAGGTAGCGGATCCACGCCGCGACCGCGAGCGTGCACAGCGGGGCGCGCCGGCGTTCGGCGCGCGCGGAATGCAGCGAGGGCAGCACGTAGTCGGGCATCTTGCGGGAACCGCGGGCGCACAGCCGAGCCAGCTCGTCGCCGATCTCCGGGTTGGCCAGCCGAATCAGCACTTGTTTGCGGTAGCCCTTCAGCCTCATCCCCCGCACGTCGCCGGGCAGCGCGGGCGCGATCTCGTCGCGCATGAGCACGTTCGCGAACCGGCGCAGCGCGATGTCGGCCATCGCCTGGTTGGTCCGCCGCGCGCCGGCAAGGTAGCCGAGATACGCCACGGCAGTGTGGACGCCGTTGAGCATCCGCGTCTTGATCAGCTTGTACGGCGCCACGTCGTCGACGAACCGCACGCCGACGGAGTCCAGCGGCGGCCGATCGTTGCAGAACGCGTCCTCGATCACCCACTGCGCGAACGGCTCGGTCAGGACCGGCCACCGATCGAGGACGTCGAACTCCAACGCGATGCGGTCGCGCTCGTCGAGCGAGGTCTGCGGGGTGATCCGGTCGACCATGCTGACCGGGAACCTCACATGCCGCTCGACCCACTCCGCCAGCGCCGGATCACGCCGCTGCGCGGCCCACAGCGTCGCGCGGCGCGCCGCCTGCGGGTCCGGCGTGTTGTCGCAGGACAGCACCGTGAAGGGAGCGACGCCCGCCGCGCGCCGGCCCGCCAGCGCGGCGGCCAGCGCGCCGAAGATCGCCGCGCACTCGACGCTTCGCGTGTCGTAGCCGTCGGCCGTGATCGTCAACGTGACGAGCTTGGCGCGCGGGTCCGCGAGCCGTTGCACGACGTCGCCCGGCCGGTCGGCGAGCAGCAGGTACTCGACGACGCAGCCGACGACGCGCGCCGAGCTGACCAGGCCATCGCGCTGCACGACCGTGAACAAATTGCCCTGCGCCTCGAGCACCCGTCCGAGTTCGGGCCGGCGCACGCCGACTCCGACGACGCCCCAATCGGCGCAGCCGGACCGCGCCAGGTCGTCGAAGTAGACCGCCTGATGCGCGCGGTGGAAGCTGCCGAAACCGATGTGCACGACCGCGGGCGCCAGCGCGTCCCGGTCATAGGCGGGCGGCCGAAGCTGCCCAGCCGCCCCGACCCGAACCCGATTCGAGTCCAGATCCGGATCCGGGGTCGCCGACATCGGCGTCAACTGCTGCGTCATCTATTCCCCTCCGCGGCGGCCGCCCTGCTTTCGCGGAGTGAAAGAGCGGCGCCGAATCGTCGCGAATGTACCGCGACGGGCAATGGCGCGGCGTCGGCGCAGGTCAGCCCTTCCAGAGCCGCTCGAGCACGCGCTCGCCGGCCCGGCCGTCCTCGAGCGCGCAGTACCGCCGGGCGAACGCGGCGTAGCGGCCGGCATAGTCGTTGCGGACATCCTGCAGGTTGCGCACGGCCGCGGCGAGCTGGTCGTGGTCGCGCAGCACCGGGCCGGGCGCTTCGTCGAGGAGGTCGAAGTAGAAGCCGCGGATCTCGTCGCGGAACAGCTCGTAGTCGTAGGCGTAGAAGAGCAGCGGCTTTCCGGTGACGGCGAAGTCGAACATGGTCGAGGAGTAGTCGGTGACGAGCGCGTCGGCGGCGAGATACAGCTCGGCGATGTCGCCGAAGTAGGACACGTCGCGCAACCGCGGCCCGGTCGCGACGGAATGCCGGCCGGTCTCCATGGCGTGCGAGCGCAGCAGCAGGCAGTGCCGGTCGTCGAGCTGGTCGGTCAGGGCCGCGATGTCGAGCCCGTAGCCGAGCACCGGCCGGGTGTCGTCGAACACCGCGTCGTCACGCCACGTCGGCGTGTACAGGATCGCGATCGTGTCCTCGGCCAAGCCGAGCTCAGCCCGGACGCGGCGCCGCACGGCAGGCGCCGCCGCCGACTGCAGCACGTCGTTGCGTGGGTATCCAGTCTCCAGCACCTCGCCGCCGAATCCGAACGCGTGCCGCAACCGCGGCGTGCTCGCCTCGTTCGGCGAGACCAGGACGTCCCATTTCGCGACGTCCTCGTCGAGGCGGGCAAGCCGGCCCGGCGGCGCCCACAGCACGTCGTGGTGAATGCGCTTGAGCGGCGTGCCGTGCCAGGTCTGGAGATACCGCGCGTCCGGCCGCTTGGCCCACTCGAGGTCGGTGTGCGTGTTGGCGATCAGCAGGTCCGCGGCCTCCAGCGCCGCCACGCACGCAGGCGTGCCCCACTCGACCGTCGACACCTGTGCGGGAAACGCCGCCCGATGGTCGTCGGCGACGAGCCAGATGTGCTCGTCCCCCGGCCGCTCGGCGATCCAGCGCTCGTGCAACGCGCGCGGATTGTCGCTGTAGCGGCCCTCGAAGCTGTGATAGACGATCTTCATTCCGGGACCGGGCGACTGAGCACCAGCACGCACGCGTCGTCGTTCTGCACCGATTCGATCAGCGCGGCGGAGATGCTGGCGCAGATGTCCGCGGCCGGCGCCCCGTCCGGCGTGGCCGCGAGCACGTCGGCGAGCACGCCGATCCGGTCCTCGATGTCGGCGTCCGCGCGTTCGATGAGCCCGTCGGTGTAGAGCACGAGCGCGCCGCCGGCAGGCAACTCGGTCTCCGCCTGGACCACCGCGCGGTCGTCCAGCACGCCGATGGGCGAGGTGCGGCCTTCGGTGAGCCACGTGACCGCGCCGCCGAGGTGGCGCACCAGGCCAGGCGGATGGCCGGCGCTGGTGTAGGCGACGCGGCAGACGCCGTTGTGGTCGGCCGGGTCGTCCAGGACCGCGTAGAACAGGGTCGCGAGCGGCGTCGCGCTCAGCCCCCGCACGAGCGGATCGAGCTCGCCGACGAGCTGAACCGGCCGACGACCCGCCCAGGCGAGCGCGCGCACCATCGACCGCAACTGCCCCATAGCGGCGGCGGCCGCGAGGTCGTGGCCCATGACGTCGCCGACCGCGACACCCACCGACGGCCCGGGCAGGTCGAGCACGTCGTACCAGTCGCCGCCGACCTCGGCCGCCGACGCCGGGAGGTAGGCGGCGGCGACGTCGAAGCTGGCCAGCGTCGGCAGGTGCGGCAGCAGCCCACGCTGCAGGGTGATCGCCGCCTCGTGCTCGCGCGCGTAGAGCTGCGCGTTCTCCAGCGCGGTGCCCGCGCGCAGCCCGATGTCGGCGATCACGGCGAGTTCGTCGGGGTCCTGGAAGTGTCCGCTCCCGGTTCGGCTGAGCAGGAGCAGGCCGGATACCCGGCCGCGAGCGCGCATCGGCGTCGCCACGAGCGTGCGCAGGTCGTTCGAGTCCCCGAGGGCGGGGACGACCGCGGCCCCCGCGGCGAGTTCGTCGACCTCGGCCGCCGTCAGCTCGAGCGTGACCGGCCCCGCCATGGCCGACCACGGGTCGGCCAGGTCCGCGCCCCGGCCGGCCAGGAGCGTTCGCAGCCCGTTGAGGGCGGACTCCGGATCTCTGCCCGCCATGTCGACGGGGACGACTGGCAGCAGCTCGTCGCCGGCCACATCGGCGCCGGCGCCGGGCCCGTCTGTCCACCCTGCGAGGGACGGGGAGCAGGCCGCAGCCGCGTCCAGCACCGCGCCGTCCTCGAGCGCGACGGCAAACGCCCAGCCAGGAAAGTGGCTGACGACGATGCCGGGCAGGTCGGCGAGCAACTCGGTCGGGTCGTCGATCCGCGTCGCGAGCTCCTGGCTGATGGCGGACACGGCCCGCTGCCGCGCCGTCGCGGCCTTCGCGACTACGAGCGCGGCGTCCCGGGCGGCGTCGGCGTCCACCCGGGCGGTGACATCGGCGTGCACGCAGACGTGGTGGGTGAGCCGGCCGTGCGCATCGAAGATCGGGCTGATGACCAGGTGGTTCCAGAACGCCGTGCCGTCAGTGCGGTAGTTCAGCAGCGTTTCGTTCACGATGCCGTTCGTCCGCAGGGCCTTGCCGATCCGGCCGACCGCGGCGCGGTCGCTGAGCGGCCCTTGCAGGAATCTGCAGTTGCGGCCGACGACATCGGCCGCGGCGTAGCCCGTCAACCGCTCGAAGGCCGGATTCACCCACACGAGCGGGTTGTCCGGCGCCGTGGGGTCGGAGATGGAGAACGCGAGCTCGCTGGCGACGACCGCGCGGTGGCGCAGGTCCTTTTCCACCTGGAACTGCAATATGCCGCTCTGGTCGCTCAGCGGCAGAAAGGCGACGAGGGCTCGCCGACCTAACGGCGCCGGTGCGTCCACCAGCGGGGTGCCGACGACCCAGAGTTCCTCGCGGGCCGCGGTCAGGTCGGACTCACGGCTCGCCGTCATGATCTCGCCGTGCACCGGCTGGCCGGCGGCGACGCGCTGGAGCGGGGTACTCGTCGCCTCGAGCTCGTCGCCCGCTTCGTTCTGCAGACCCGCCCGCCGCGACCACGCGTCGACGTCGATCGGCAGGGCGACCTGTGGAGCGAGCTGCTGGGCGAGGTCGTTGGCGTAGACGACCTGCGCCGCGTCGAGGTCGACGATCAGCACGGCGGCCGGGCGGTCGGAGAGCACGCGGGTCAGGCCGACGTGCGTGCCCGCCTCAGCCAGCTCGGCGCGCCCCGTCATCGCGACATCCTGGCACGAAACCGGCAAATGACGCGGACGCGCCCGCGACCCGGCCGAGGCTCACGCATTGCGCTGCGGCCTCAGTGCGCTGCGGCGCCCGGGCGAGGTCCCTTGCTCCGCGCTCGGCGCAGCGACCTTCTTGCTCGGCATACCGGCGGGATTCCCGCCAGACGGCGGCGGGTAAACGAACACCGGGCTGCACGCGCGGAGGCTGCCGCTTAGACTCCCGACGTCATGATTGAGTTCCCCGGCGGCCGACCGCCTCGACCGCTGTGGCCGAAGATTCTCGGCGGCGTCGTGCTGGTCGCCGTCGTCGCCACAGGCGCCTATATTTGGTTGCGGCCCAAGGCCGCGCCGGGCGCGGGAACGACCCCGCCATTCAGCCCGCCGACGTCGCAGGGCCTCACGCAGTCGTCGTCAGCGCCTGCGCGCCCCCTGCGCGTGGTGATCCTGCGCGGCGGCACCACCGGCTGTCAGCCCAGCGGCGGCTGCGGCGACAACAACTACGCTGCCGCCCTCCAGTTCAAGACCGGCTGGTCGGTGACGACCCTCGCCAAGGGGGGTTCGGGCTATGTCGGACGCTCGCTCGAGCGACCGCCTCAGGACTTCGGCGCACGCCTGACCGATGTGTACAGCGCAAAGCCCGACGTTGTGATAGTCGAGGGCAGCGTGAGCGACCAGCAGTATCCAGAGAGCGAAATACAAGGTCGAGCGGTGTCGGTGTTCACCCGGCTGAAGGCGAACCTGCCAAAAGCCACGGTGATCGCGGTAGGCCCTGCGTACAGCGGCAGGCCGCCGGCTGGAGTGCGGACTGCTGAGCAGGCGGTGAAGGCGGCCGCGCGTGGGCGAATTGCCCTATTCGTCGACCCGATCGCCGGGCGCTGGTTCGACGGCGCGAACGCGAAATTCATGGGCGCGGACCACGAAAGCCCGAACAACGAGGGGCACTCGCTCTTCGCCGCTAAACTGTTAGCTGCGTTACAAACGCTGCATCTGCGCGGCGCCGCATAACAGCGTTCGGGGCAATCGGCGCCCGAGCGCCCGCTGAGCAGATCACATCTTTGTTTGGTCTTTGGTCCGCCCGGACGGCACACTTACTTCTATCCTTGACCGGAATCGCGGTCGGACGGCCGCGGCAGCACGAGCCGCCCGACAGGTGGGAGTCACATCCGTGGACGTTCGGGATTACGTCAAGCTGCTGCGCAAACGCTGGCACTGGATCGTCGCCTGCATCATCATCGGCCTCGCGCTGGCCGCCGGAATCGTCAAGACGAGCACGAAGATGTATACCGCCTCGACCCAGATCTTCGTCGCCGCGTCGTCTGCCAACGGCACCGACTCGTTGAACAACGGCAACACATTCGTGCAGCAACGGGTGCAGTCGTACACGAACGTCGCAACCAGCCCGGATGTCACCTCGCCGGTGGTCAAGCAGTTGAAGCTGAAACTCACCGCTGACCAGCTCGCGTCCAAGATTTCCGCGGACGCGCCGCTGAACAAGGTGCTGCTCAACATCCACGTGACCGACGCGTCCCCGCGGTTGGCGGCGAGCATCGCCAACGCGGTGTCGACGCGACTGATCACCGATGTCGAGAACATCGAGCGGGTCAGCGCCGGCTCCGCGGAGTCGCCGGTCAAGCTGACGCTCATCCAACCCGCGCAGGTGCCCGGGTCGCCGACCTCGCCGAACGTGTCGCTCGACCTCGCGATCGGCGGGCTGGCCGGGTTGCTCGTCGGCCTCGCCCTCGCGGTGCTGCGCGAGACCCTGGACACCCGGGTGCGCACGAGCGAGGACATCAACGAGCACATCGGCGCGGCGGTGCTGGCCGCGGTGCCGGCGCAGCGCCGCTCGCCCACGTCGGCGACGATCGGCTCGGACGACTTCGGCTCGCGCGCCGAGGCGATCAGGCAGCTGCGAACGAATCTGCAGTATCTCGCGGTGGACACCCCGCCGAAGCTGATCGCGATCACCAGCGCCATGAGTGGTGAGGGCAAGAGCACCACCGCCGTCGGGCTGGCGTCCGCGATGGCCGAGGCGGGTTACACCGTCTGCCTCGTCGACGCCGACCTGCGCCGCCCGACCATCGCCCGCGCCTTCGGTCTGGACGCTTCGCCCGGCCTGACTTCGATCCTCGCCGGGCGGGCCGGGATCGGCGACGTGCTCCAGCCGGTCAGCTCGAACCTGAACGTGATCACCTCGGGCCCGATCCCGCCCAACCCGAGCGAACTGCTCGCGTCCGGCCACTTCCGCACGCTGCTGCGCGAGCTGGCCGAGAAGACCGACTACGTGCTGATCGACACCGCGCCGCTGCTGCCGGTGGCCGACGGCAGCGAGGTCGCGTCCGTGGCCGATGTCACGCTGCTCGTCGTCCGGGCGCGGCGCACCAACCGCGACCAGCTGCGGAAGGCGGCCGACTCACTCACCCGGGTGTCGGCACGGCTCGGCGGCGTGGTGCTGAACGCGGTGTCTGCGCGCGAGTCGGGCACCTACTACGAGTACTACTCGAACTCCCGCCCGGCCCGCCGGTCCGCCCGCGCCCGCTGAGTCGAACTGGAAAGTTGTCCTCGCCCGGACGGCGTCCGCGCCGATGACGCGAGCACAACTTCGCGGGTGAAGGTCACGACGCCGCTCAAGCGGGGTCGCGGCGTCCCAGGCCGAGCGTGGCCACCACGACGTCGACGCAGTCGGCGATCTCCCTGGCGCGCAGGCGCGTCTCCTCGAGGCTGGCGCGCACCGGGTCGGCGATGTCTTCATCGGTTTGCGCCGGCGTGCGGGGCTGGGCGGCGATCAGGCTGACGCGCGCCCGCAGCTGCTCGGTCGTCGGCCGGGCGCAATCGGGCGGGCCGAGCGCGGCGGCCAGCCAGCAGAAGCGGCGCAGGGTGAACGTCCGCCGCATGGCTCGTGGGCTGTCTTCGAGGATGCGTTCGCGGTGCGCGCGCTCGGCGGTGAGGATGAGGTCGGCGCGCTCCGCGAGCGGCGGCACGAACTGGCGCGCGATGTGCTCGCTCGGATCCGCGCCAAGCTCGGCCGCCGCGGTCATCGAGTTCGCGGCCATCGGATGGCCGACCACCGCGTTGACGCCCGCGCTGGCGATCGTCACCGGCAGCGAGAGGTCTGACCGGCCGATCATCAGGCGCTCGGCCATCGCCGAGCGGTGGATGTTGCCGGTGCACACAAAGAGCACGTTGAACCGGGACGGATCATCCAGGCTCTCCGGTTCCGGCTCGCGGGCGTGGCGCGAGTGCGGCTGTGGGCGCGGGGACGGCGGGTCAGGCGATTGCGCATGCGCGGGCCGGCGCCCGGGGTCGTCTCGACGGCCACGTCTCAACCCAGCGCTCCGTTCGGCTCGTCGAACCGGTAAGCGGCGAGTCTAGGTCGTCGAACCCGCTCACATGGTCAGATCAGGCCGAGTGACTGGACGGCGTCGCGCTCCTCGACCAGCTCGGCCACTGAGGCGTCGATCTTCTGTCGGGAGAAGTCGTTGACCTGGACGCCGTCGATGATCTGCCACTCGCCGTCCACGGCCCGGCACGGGAAGGAGCTGATCAGGCCCTCGGGCACGCCGTACGAGCCGTCCGAGACGACCGACGACGACGTCCAGTCGACGCCGTTCACCCAGTCGTAGACGTGGTCGATCGCCGCGTTCGCGGCCGAGGCCGCCGAGGACGCCCCGCGGGCCTCGATGATGGCCGCGCCGCGCTTGGCCACGGTCGGGATAAACGTGTCCTTCAGCCAGGACTCCTCGACCTGCTCGGCGGCGCTCGTCCCGTTGACCAGCGTGGTGTACAGGTCGGGGTACTGGGTGGCGGAGTGGTTGCCCCAGATCGTCATGTGCTCGATCGCGGCCACCGGCGCCGACAGCTTGCCGGCGAGCTGCGACAGCGCTCTGTTGTGGTCGAGGCGGGTCATCGCGGTGAACCGGCCGGCCGGCACGTCCGGCGCGTTGCGCTGGGCGATCAGGGCGTTGGTGTTCGCCGGGTTGCCGACCACCAGCACCTTGACATCGGCGGCCGCGTGGTCGTTGATCGCCTTGCCCTGGGGGCCGAAAATGCCGCCGTTGGCCTCGAGCAGGTCGCCGCGCTCCATGCCCTTCGTGCGCGGGCGCGCCCCGACGAGCAGCGCGACGTTGACGCCGTCGAACGCCGTCTTCAGGTCTTCGGTGACGTCGATGCCGGCCAGCAACGGGAACGCGCAGTCGTCGAGCTCCATCGCGGTGCCCTCGGCCGCCTTCACCGCCGGCGGGATCTCGAGCAGCCGCAGCCGAACGGGAACGTCGGGGCCGAGCAGGTGCCCGGATGCGATGCGGAACAGCAGCGCGTAGCCGATCTGGCCGGCGGCGCCGGTCACGGTCACCGTCGTCGGAGAAGGCGCCGTCGTTGAAGAGGTCACGCCGCGACGTTATCGGTTAGCCTGGTCACGGCAACCGGGGGGTGCTGAAGCTATGCGGCTGATGATTCACACGATTCAGGTGGGCGACGAGCTCACGATGATCGGGCCGGACGGGCGGCGCAGCGAGCGTTTCACGCTCGCGGATATGCCGTTGTTGAAGCCGGACACGGTGTGGCTGTACCGGGAATTCGACGCGCCGATCATCGTCGGCCGCACCTACGGCCTGGACGCGAGCTTCGAGCTGCACAGCCGCCGGGTCATCCGCCCGCACGGCGGCTCCCGCGTCCTGCCGTAGCCGGACCGCGCCGCTCCCGGCGCGCGTCGACGATCGCGAGCGCCAACCCGGCCAGCGCGAGCGCGACGGTCACCAGCAGCGCGGCGCTGTACGCGTCGCCGAAACGGGCCGCCCGCGGCCCCGCGGCGGCGGGCACGCTGCCCGCCAGCACGCCGTAGAAGACCGCGCTCAGCGTGGCGGAGCCGACGGCCGCGCCGAGCCGCTGCGCGGTCTGCAGCATGCCGCCGGCGGTCGATCCGCCGGACACGTCGACGTCGGCGAGCGACAGCGCCTGGTTCGGCGTGATCACCGCTCCGCCACCCAGTCCGGCCACGAACAGCGACGGAGCGAGCAGCCACGCGACGTCCGCGTTCGGCAGGTCCCCCGCGCTCGCCCGGACGGACAGGACGGCGCCGGCGATGCCGGCCGCGAAGGTGGCCAGCGCGACGACTGTGACCAGCCGGCCGGCGCTCTCGACGAATCGCCCCGCCACCGGCGCGCCGACCGAGACGCCGAGCGCGAGGCTGGACGCGGTAAGCCCCGACTGCAGCGCTGAGAAGCCCAGGCCGTCCTGCAGGAACAGCGACAGGACGAGCGCGGTGCCCGTGAAGCCGGCGAAGTAGAGCAGCGCCAGCCCGAGGCCGTCGGAATAGCTGCGGATCCGGAAGAGCGCGGTGTCGATCAGCGGATGGCCACGCCGCCGGGCTGGTCCGCGCTCCCACCACGCGAAGCCGGCCAGCACCGCGAGCGCAGGCACGACGAGCACCAGCCGGCCGGCCCGGCGGTCGGCGTCGAACTCGACGACCGGGAACAGCAGCGCTGCGAGCCCCAGCGCGAGCAGCCCGGCGCCCGGCAGATCGAGCGGGCGGGGATTCGGCCGGGGCGTGTCCTTCGGCAGCATCCGCCAGGCGAGCAGGAACGCGGCCGCGCCGACCGGCACGTTGATCAGGAAGGTCAGCCGCCAGCCCAGCTGCGGGCCGCCCGCCGCGATGATCAAACCGCCCAGCACCGGGCCCACCGCCTGCGCCAGCCCCACATTGAGGCCGAGCAGGCCGAAGGCCCGCCCGCGTTCGCGGCGCGGGAACAACTGCTGGACCAGCCCGGAGACCTGCGGGTTGACCAGGCCGCCGGACAGGCCCTGCAACAGCCGGGCGCCGAGTAGCACCAGCGGCGTGGGCGCAAGCCCGGACAGCAGGCTGGCGAGCACGAAGCCGCCGATGCCGATCAGCAGCATCCGCCGCCGGCCACGGTCGTCGCCGAGCCGGCCGGCGATGATCGGCACCATCGCGAACGCAAGCACGTAGCCGGACACGACCCACTGCTGCTCAGCGGCGTCGGCGTGCAGCGTCGCGCCGATGGACGGCAGCGCGACGTTGACGATGGTGGCGTCCAGCAAGGTCATGAACAGCGCAGACAGGCATACGCCGAGCAGGAACCAGCGTCTGGGGTCCAGCTGGTCGTCGGCTTCCGGCGGCCCGCTCATGATCTCTATCCTGGCGAACGCGGTCGCCGCCGCGAACCAACCAAGCTGCGCCGCACAGGCGACGCTGTTACCGTCGCGGCACCTGCGAAGCCCGCCGACCCGCCCGATGTGAGGACGCCCGCTTGAGGACCCCCCGCCGCCGTGCAGCCGCCACGCTGGCCGCGCTGCTCGCCGCGGCGATCGGCGCGACGCTGGCGGCAGCCCCGCCGGCCGCCGCCCTCGGCCGGCATGCCCCGCGCGCCCACACCGACCCCATCCACGTGCGCGGCGGCGTCGCCCATCTCAGTGGCTGGGTCATCGACCCGGACACGACCGGCGCCGTGCGGGTCCGCATCAGGATCGACTCGCGAAAGAGTCGGGTGGTCAAGGCAAACCGCTATCGCGCCGATTTGGCCCGCCGGCACGTCGCGGCCGGCCCGCGGCACGGCTGGAAGGCGTTGGTGACGGTCCCGCAGGGCGCGCACCGGCTGTGCGTGACGGCACTGAACCGCGGCCCGGGCCGCAACCGGAAGCTTCGTTGCTGGAACGTGCACGCGAACTACACGCTGCCCGGCGCTCCGACGCGGCTTCGCTCGTCGGTCACCTATCACAGCGCGATCGTGCGCTGGCGCGCACCGAAACGGCACGGCGGCGGCGTGCTGCACCGATTCCGGATCACGGTCAGTGACGCCGGCAAGGTCGTGCGCCGGCTCAGCGCGCCGGCGACTGCGGCCAGCCTGACGCTGGCCAGGCTGAGGCCGTCCCACCGCTACACCATTGCAATCCGCGCGTCGAACACCGCCCACCGCGGGCCGGCGGCGTTGAAGACGTTCACGACGGCCTACCCGCCGATCCCGGCGCAGGTGACGCCTGCGCCGGTCGGCCGCAGCCGCTACCTGCGCCAGCTCACCGGGGTCGCCGCGCACGACCAGCCGCTGATGCAGTCGATGGGCGCCGCTGACGCGCAGGCGCATCCGGGTTATCACCGCTACCTGGTGCTGCTGGACATCGGCGGCCAGACGAGCACCGGCGTGATGTTGTCCGCGACGACCCGGCAGCTCACCTACGCCCAGCTCGTCAGCGCGATCGAGGCCTACCTGGTCGGGTACTCGGCGGGCGAGCGCTACAACGCGCCGACCATCGTCGCCGTCGGAACCAACAACGACCTGTCGGTCTCCCGGGCGCAGGGTCGGGCTTGGGCGCAGCTAGTGGTCGCTCCGCTCGCCGCGTTCGCGCGCGGGCACACCAAGCGCATCACCGTTGCCGGCGCCAACGACATCGAGCCCGGCTTCAGCGCCGCACCGGCCGCAACCCGAGGCTGGCTGGCCGGATACCTCGCCGCCGGGTCGGCGAAATTCGTCTACAACGGTTCGGCGGACGGCTGCCCGACTGTCGCTGGCAAGTCGAAGTGCAACAACGGCTGGACGACGACGGACCTGCACTGGCTGGCCGGCGCGGCGAGTCCCAAGCGGATCATCGCGCTGCCACAGATCTACAACGCGGCGATGCCCTGGCAGTGGCAGGTGATCTCGGCCGTGCACAACCAGCGGCTCGCCTTTGGCGGTCCGCTGACCGAGCATCACGCCTGCGCCCAAGCCCGCTCGTGCGGCTCGCTGACCAGCCCGCAAGCATGGAAGCGGCTGTTCGCCGCGTTGCGCAGCAGCGCTGTCACCACAGTCAGCGCTTTGCCCTACGGACCAGATCTGCGGATCAGCTGACTCGCCGAACCCGCTGACCTATGTGTGGTCGGTGTTACATTTGGGCAGCCTGCCGGAGAGTGACGCTCACGACAGATAGACGATCGGTAGTCCGCAGGACACCGCCGCGTAACCGAGGCAGGCAACCATGACGATCATGACGGACACCATCTCGGTCCACAGCGGCCGCGCCGCCGCCGATGCCCGGCACGGGACACCGCACGCGATGGCAGCACCGGCCGGTCCAGTGGCCAATCCCCGCCGGCTTCGGCTCGGCGCCTCGGGCGCGCCGCTGTCGGCCGACGCGGCGAAGGATGCGCAGACCGCGGCTTGAGCCGCGCGCGCAGTTCCGCTGAAGGCGCCTGAAGCAGACCGCACATGTGGCGGGGGGCGTGCGCCGGACGCACCGGAACAAAGCGCCCCCGCTTCAACAGCGCGCCCGGCGCACGCCCTATCACGATCCCCGTTTCGGTCATTCACTTAACACAAAACTAACGCAGGGGGCCGCGCGTGCGCGACCCGTTTCCGAGCGCTCACACTGAGGTGGCGACCCGCTCCCCCAATCGCACCGGCAACGTCGCATAGCCACGCAGGATCCGGGTGCCGCGCCGTTGGGCCCCCGGCAGCGTGCGCAGCGCAGGATGCCGCTCGAACAGGGTGCGGAGGCCGACCTCGCCCTCCATCCGGGCGAGCGCGGCGCCCAGGCAGAAGTGCCGGCCGGCGGAGAAGGACACGTGGTCCTTCGCGTTCGAGCGCGTGACGTCGAACCGGTCGGCGTCGGCGAAGACCTCGGGGTCGCGGTTCGCCGCGGCCAGCAGCGTCGTCACCACCGATCCGGCGGGAATGTCCACCCCGGCGATCTCGGTCGCGCGCGAGGCGGTGCGGCCGGTCAACAAGACGGGCGGGTCGAGGCGCAACACCTCATCGACGGCGTTCGGCCACCGCTCCGGCTCCGCGGTCAGCAACGCCAGCTGGTCGGGATGGTCGTGCAGCAGGGCGACGCCGTTGCCGAGTAGGTTGACGGTCGTCTCGAACCCGGCGGCGAGCACGAGCCCGGCGGTCGCCTTAAGCTCCCGATCGTCCAGTCCGATCCCGTCGTCGCGAGCCGAGACGAGCGCGCTCAACAGGTCGTCGCCCGGTTCTGCCCGCAGCCGCTCGAGGTGCCCGCCGAGCCACGCCTCGAAGTCGCGCAGGGCCGCTTCGACGTCGCGGAACTGCCGCCAGGACAGGCCGAGGTCCAGACTGGGCGCCGCGGCGGCGCCGAAGCCCAGCACCCGCTCGCGCTCGGACATCGGCACGCCGAGGATCTCGGCGATCACGGTCACCGGCAGCAAGGTGCAGTAGGCCTCGATCAGGTCGACCACGTTCTCGCCGTCGAGTCGGTCGAGCAGGTCCGTCGCGATCTGCTCGGTGCGCGCGCGTAGCTTCTCGACTGCCCGGACGCTGAACACCCGGGTCACCAGCTTGCGGTATCTGGTGTGGTCCGGCGGCTCGGTGACCAGCAGCGACGGCGGGACGAGCGGGCCCATCTGGTCCGGGTCGTCGGCCCAGCGGAACGCGCGGCCCAGCAGGCCGGGGAACTGCTCGGCGTCGAACCCGGTGCGGAAATCGTTACTCGAGAGCACTTCGCGCACGACTGGCAGCGACGCGGTGAGGTAGGCGAAGCGGCCCCGGTACAGCGGGCCGTGGCTGCGCAGCTCGTCGAACAGCGGCGCCGGATCCCCCGTACGGCTGGCCATGAGCAGCCGGCCCTGCAGGTCGCCGCGGCGGGCGGCCAGCCGCATCGCCGTGTGCGGCATCAGGTGCCCGACGCCCCAGCGGACCACGGGCTTGGCCAGGCTGTCCGTCCCGGCACGCAGCCGATCAGCGAGAGTGCTCATCGTCGAACCGTAGCCAATCCCGCCGACGGCGCGCCGGCCGCTCAGCCGTCCTTGCGCCCTGGCAGGAACTGCTGGGCCTTCTGCTTCAGGCCCTCTTTCACGAGGTGCGCGGCGTCCTCGTCGCCCTTGAGCACGGCGGTGGCGAGCGCCTTGGCCTGCGCGAACGTCGCGTGCGGCGGAATCGGCGGGACGTTCGGATCGCAGCGGATGTCCAGCAGCACGGGGCGGTCGGCGGCAAGCGCCTGGTCCCAGGCCGGCCCGATGTCGTCGGTGGTGTCGACATTGACGCCGACGAGGCCGATGCCGCGGGCGAAGGCGGCGTAGTCGATGTCCGGCAGCGTCTGGGACTCGGCGAACTTCGGCATGCCCTCCATGCCGCGCTGCTCCCAGGTCACCTGAGTCAGGTCGTTGTTGTGCAGCACCGCGACGATCAGTCGCGGGTCGGCCCACTGTCGCCAGTAGTGCGCGACGGTGATCATCTCCATCAAGCCGTTCATCTGCATCGCGCCGTCGCCCTCGAACGCGATGGCCGGCCGATCGGGGTGCGCCCACTTCGCGCCGATCGCGTAGGGCACTGCCGGGCCCATCGTCGCCAGCGTGCCGGACAGCGACCCCCGCACGTCGCCGTGGAAGTCGAGGTGCCGGGCGTACCAGTTCGCGGCGCTGCCGGAGTCGGCGGTCACGATCGCGTTGTCCGGCAACCGGGTCGACAGCTCGTGGAACATGCGCATCGGGTTGGTCGGCTGCGCGTCGGTCAGCGCCTGCCGCTCGGCCGTCTGGCGCCAGTCGGCGACGTGCTTTTCGATCTGCTCGCGCCACGAGCGGTCGTCCTTGCGACGCAGCAGCGGGATGAGTTCGCGCAGGGTGGCTTTCGCGTCGCCCACGACGTTGAGCTCGTACGGGTAGCGCATTCCCAGCCACTTGCCCGACCGGTCGATCTGGATTCCGCGAGCTTGGTCGAACTCGGGCAGAAACTGGCTGTAGGGGAAGTTCGAGCCGACGGTCAGCAACGTGTCGCAGCCCGTCATCAGGTGCCAACTCGCGGTGGTGCCGAGCAGGCCGATCGCGCCGGTGACCCAGGGCAGGTCGTCGGCGAGCACGTCCTTGCCCAGCAGCGCCTTCGCACATCCTGCGCCGAGCAGCTCGGCCACCTGCGCGATCTCGTCGGCGCAGCCGCGGGCGCCCTGGCCGACGAGCATCGCCACTTTGCCGCCCGCGTTGAGGATGTCGGCAGCCTGCCGCACCACGGCCGGGTCGGGCTGCACCGTCGCGCTGGTGCGGCCGAGGCTGGACGGCACCTGCTTGAAGGCGTGCGCGGGCGCCTCGTACTGCTCGTCGAGGATGTCTGACGGGAAGACGATCGCGGTCGGCGCGCCCTCGGCGAGCGCGATGCGGATCGCCCGGTCGATCAGGTTGGGCAGCTGCTGCGGCACCATGCACATCTGGAGGTACTCGCTGCAGACGTCCTTGAACAGACTGAGCAGATCGACCTCTTGCTGGTAGGAGCCGCCCATCGCAGAGCGCTCCGTCTGCCCGACGAGCGCGAGCACCGGGACGTGGTCCAGCTTGGCGTCGTACAGCCCGTTGAGCAGGTGGATCGCGCCCGGCCCGCTCGTCGCCGCGCAGACGCCGATCTCGCCGCTGAACTTGGCGTAGCCGACGGCCTCGAACGCCGACATCTCCTCGTGCCGGGACTGGACGAACTGCGGGTCGTTCTCGGCGCGCCCCCACGCCGCGAGCAGGCCGTTGATCCCGTCGCCGGGGTAGCCGAAGACCTGCTTGACGCCCCACTCTCGCAGCCGGGCCAGGATGAAGTCGCCAACCGTGTCCGCCATGGTTGGGAGCTACCCGGCTGCGGCCGGCGGCAACCGGCGCCCCAGCACGGTCGTCCCGCGCAATCAGCGGGCGCGCCGCCAGCCGACGGCCTGCGCCCACTCGAGGATGGCGTGCGCGTGCAACCCGACCACGCCCGCCCCGACGACGCAGCAGGCGGCCATCGCGACGAGCACCGCGACGGCGCCCCGGCGACCGCGCACCTCGTCATGACGAAGCAGCGCGTCGACGCGTTGTCGCACGTCGGTCGCCGCCGCAGCAAGGGCGCCGGCGGGCACGGCGGCGCTGCCGCGGGCGAGACCGGCGCGGGCCAGCGTCGTCGCCACGAGCCGTCGGTCACCGAGTTGACGCGCGGCCTCGTCGTCGGCCCAGCGTTCGACGGCGACTCGCACCGCGGCCACGAGCGGCCGGAGCAGCGGATTCGCTGCGGCGGCCAACCGGATGACCTGCACGTACAGGAAGTGGTAGTGCGTGACATGCGCGTGCTCGTGGGCGAGCAGCGCGCGGCGTTCCTGCGCCGACAGCGTCCGCAGCATCGGCCGGGTGACGACGATCCGGCCGGGCATCCCGGCAAGGGCGTAGGCGTCGGCATCTGGGCCGTCGAGCACGATCAGGCCGCCGTGCTCGCGGCCGAGCCGCCGGCACAGAGACGCGGAGCCGGCGATCCCCCGGACGATGGCGAGCGCGCGGACGGCGGCCGCCGCCAGCAGCCCGACGGCGAGCGCGCCGCACGCAATCGCCGGCGCGGCCGGCACCGGGTCAGACGACGCGATGGCTCGCGTCGACCAGTGCTCGAGCGAGGCGAGGGGCCTCCATTGCGCCAGCGCCAGCACCGCGACGGCGCAGAGCACCACGCCGGTCGCCAAGGCGTCGGCCACGCCCACGAGGGTGAGCAGCACCGCGGCGGCGCGACCGGGCAATCGGCGGCCGAGCGCGGGCCCAGCGAGGGCGAGCAACACGCCGACGACCAGGGGCAACACGCCGGCGGCGATCACGACCGCGGCACCTCATCTCCGTGCGCGGACCCGCGCTCGGACTCGAGTGCGGGCTCGGACTCGGACCCGCGCTCGGACCTGCGCTCGGACTCGAGCAGCTGCCGCAGCAGCTCGCCGTCCGCGGTCGTGAGCTCATCGACGAATTTGGTCAGCACGGTCTGCCGGTTCTCCCCGCGCTCGAGCAAGCGGTGCATCGAGTGCGCGGTCATCGACGCCTGGGCCGCGGCCGCGCCGCCGGGCAGCGAATAGCGGAAGGCGCGACCGGCTGCCTCGCGGGCGACGGCGTTCTTGGCGTGCAGCCGGGAGAGCGTGGTCATCACGGTGGTGTAGGCCAGCTCGGCGTCGAGTTCGTCGAGCACCTCGTGGACGGTCATCGGCCGGTCGGAGGCGCCGAGGCAGGCGAGCACCTCGCGTTCGAGGGCGCCCCTCGATCGGCCGGTTGCCGTCATGGTTCTCCTGCGTCCGGGCCAGCACTGGCGAGCCCCCAGCGTAGCGGCGCACCAAAGGCCGCCGCGAGGCTCAGTACCAATGCTTGCGGCCGCCGACTTCGCGGCCCACGAAACCGAGGATCGCCAAGCCAGCGCCGATCACCACGGCGATGATGCCCAGGATCCAGATGATGTGGACAGCGGCGATGAAGCCGATGATGAGCAGGATGACTCCGAGCACGATCATGTCGATGGCTCTTTTCCGTTGTGCTCGGACCGGAACCGAGCATGCCGGTCATGCCCGAAGCGTGCGCGACGCTAACCGTCGGGGTCGCTGCTGGGGCTTTGCACCCCCTGCCGCGGTGGTCGTCGGCGGTCGTACGCTGACCGCCGCGACCTGCGCGCGGCGCCGGGAGCCTCGGCAAATCAGGAGGTCCGATGCTCGGCTACAAGGTCCCTGAACCCGATGAGGCGATGCTCGTCTCGGGCGGCAAGGGCGCGAACGGCGCGCCCTTCCGGGTCGTCACCGGCCATGGCGCGTTCGTCGTGCCGTTCTTCCGCAAGGCGCGGTTCCTCAGCCTGTCGATGGCCGAATCGGAGGTGACCGAGGCGTGCGTGACGCGGCAAGGGATCTCGCTGAACGTCCGCGCGGTGATCGCGTTCAAGGTCGGCAACGACACCGAGAGCATCGTCAACGCAGGACAGCGTTTCCTGTCCGATCAGAACCAGATGGCGGTGCTCGTCGGCCGGATCTTCGCCGGCCACCTGCGCTCGATCGTCGGCTCGATGACCGTCGAAGAGATCGTCACCGAGCGGCAGCGGCTCGCCGAGGGAATCCTCGACGGGTCGAAAGAGGAGATGGCCAAGATCGGCCTGACCGTCGACTCGTTTCAGATCCAGTCGATCGACGACATGAAGCTCGGCTACATCACCGCGATGGCGGCACCGCACAACGCGGCGATCCAGCGGCAGGCGCAGATCGCGCAGTCGCAGGCGGACATGGCCTCCGCCGAGGCGCAGCAGCAATCAGCGCGTGCGCAGGCTCAGTACGTCCGGGAGACCACCATCGTGCAGGCGCAGCTCGCGGCCGAGGTCTCGGCGGCGAAGGCGAAGGCCGACCAGGACGCCGCCGAGGCCGAGCAGACTGCGGCCCGCGCGAAGGCGGAGTTCCAGCGGCAGACGAACGTGGTGCAGGCGCAGTACGACTCGGAGGTGTTGATCGCCAAGGCGAAGGCCGCGCAACTTGCGGCCGCGGCTGAGCAGGAGTCGCAGCGCGCGCAAACCGAGTTCAACCGACACACCGCCGTGGTGCGCGCGAAGGCCAAGGCCGAGGTCGACCGGGCGGAGAGCGAGGCGTCGCAGTCCGGACCGCTCGCCCAGGCGACCGCCCAGCGCGAGGTCTTGGCCGCGCAGACCGAACTCGCGACGCGCAACGGCGATCTGCGCCAGCAGCAGCTCGTCGCCGAGGTCGTCAAGCCGGCCGAGGCGGAAGCCGAGCGGGTGCGCATCCTCGCCCAGGCCGACGCCGAGAAGACGCGGATCCTGGCCGAGGCGGCCGCGTCGAACAATCGGGTGTCCCTCGACCAGCTGTTGATAGAACAGCTGCCGCAGATCGTCCGCGAGGCCGCGCAGGGCCTGTCCCGGGCGAACGTGACGGTGCTGAACGGCTCCGAGGGCCTCGGCGAGCTCGCCACCGGGCTCGTCGGTCAGGGCATGACGATCTTCGACACCATCCGGCGCGGGTTGACGACCGGCCCACCGCCCGCGCCGCCCGCGGATGGCCACAAGCAGCTCGACTGACGACAGCGCGCCCGGCAGCATCCTCGTTCCCAGGACTGTGCTTCAGACGTAATACAGTCCTGAACCAGGTGCCATCGACTAAGCAGGCGGCGAAGACTCTAGCGCGGCGCGCTCCGAACCAAAGGCGCTTTGCGCGGCTGCGAGGAGGTCCGGCGCTGGGAGGATGGGTCGGTGCCGGACGATGCCTGGGCTGCGTTGGCGGACGCCTTTGTCGATGGGGCCTATTCCTCGGTCAAGGGCCGAGTTCGGACGTTCGTCCTGCATCAGCAGTTGCTTCGCCATCTGCCTGACCCGCCGGCCACGGTGTTGGACGTCGGCGGCGGCGCGGCGCATCAGTCGTTGCCGCTGGCCCGCCTCGGGTACGACGTCACGGTGCTCGACCAGTCTGCGGCGATGCTCGCCAAGGCTGATCAGCGGGTGCGAGCCGAACCTGAACAGGTCCGCCGGCGCATTCGGCTGATCGAGGCGGCCGGTGAGCAGGCGGAGGTCGCGACTGGTGGAGAGCGATTCGCCGTCGTCCTGTGCCATGGCGTGTTGATGTACCTCGACGACCCCGAGCCGCTCGTGAACGTCTTGTGCCGCTGCGTCGAGCCGGGCGGCGTCGTGTCGGTGATGGCGCTGAACGCCAAGACGTTGGCGGTAAGGCCGGCCCTTGACCACCGCTGGGCCGACGCGCTCGCCGCCTTCGAAGCCGGCTCGGAGGTCGGCGTGCTCGGCGCGGACACCCGTGGCGACACCGTCGAGGGACTGGCGAGCCTCCTGCAACTCGCCGAGGTCGAGCCTGAGGGCTGGTACGGCGTGTGGTTGTTCACCGACTGGATGGAACTCCCGCTCGACACGACCGACATCATGGCGGTCGCCAACGTCGAGCTCCAGGCCAGCCTGCGCGACCCCTATCGCCAGCTCAGCCGGGTATTCCACCTCATCGGACGCCGCTCGCCGGGACCGGGCAGGCTGCGCGAGCGTCCGCCGAACGATCATTCCTGACGGTCCTGCTCGGACGTGGCGGGCGAGTGACTCACAGCGCACTCGTGCCGGCATGCTGTTGAGCTGAGCGGCACTGTCCGGGTCGGCTGCGAATGATTGACTGATGCCGGACGTCGAGCCCACCGGCAGGCCGGGGCTCCGCCGGGCCGTCGGGCCCCTGCTCGTGTTCCTGCTCGTCGGGCTGACCGCAATCGGCGTCGACCTGCTCGTGCAGCCAGGCCGCCCGCACGTCGACTGCGCCGTCGGCCCACAGGTCTGGTCGATCGGCGGCGTCGACGACCCACCACAAGGCCGAGCCGCGCTCGCCCGCGGCGAGGGCGCGGGCCGCCGTCGCCGACCTGCGGCACGAGCCTTTGGCAAGACCACTGCCCGGGCCTTCGATGCGCTCATCGCCGCCACCGCGATCGCGAACGGTCTGCCCGTCTACACCTGCAATCCGCGCGACTTCGAGGGCATCACCGGCCTGACCGTTGTCGCGATACCCCACCCCCCGGACGTGGCCTAGGGGCCGGTCGAGGCGCGAGTCATCGACGATCACCGACGCACCAACGGCGGACGAGTGAGCGTGTGGCGCAATGGCCAAGGTGACAGCCGAGTCGGCGTACGAGGGAATGGGACATTTGCGGTGCAGTATCGTTCCTTACCTAAGGTAAGGAGTCGGTATGTCGTCGGCGAAGGTCACCAGCAAGGGTCAAGTCACCATCCCCGTCGACGTGCGCCGAAAGCTCGGTCTGCAGCCCGGCTCACGGCTGACCTTCGAACCCACCGACGACGGCGGATACGAGATCCATGCCGAGGGTTCGACGATCCGCGATCTGAAGGGAGCGGTCGAGGCTCCGGCATCACCCGTCTCGCTCGAAGACATGGACACCGCGATCGCAGCCGGCGCGCGGGGCTCGATGCGATGATCGGCCTCGACACCAACGTCATCGTGCGGTACCTCGCCCAGGATGATCCGGAGCAGTCGGCTCGGGCGACGGAGTTGATCGACGGACTGACCACAGCCGATCCCGGCTTCGTCAGCCTCGTCGCGGTCGTCGAGACGTACTGGGTGCTGCGCTCTGCCTACGGACAGAGCCGGCCGCGCTGCGCCGAACTCATCGACGGGCTGCTCGACGCCCGCGAACTCCGCGTCGGGAGCGACACCATCGTGCGTGCCGCGGCCGGCGCCTGCCGAGACGACGGGGCCGACTTCGCCGACGCGGTCATTGCCGAGCTTGGCCGCGTCGCCGGGTGCGAGCACACGATGACCTTGGACCGGCGCGCGTCACGCGGCGGGCGCATGCGCCTTGTGGAAGCGTGACGATGCTGGACAAGGGTCGCGAGGTCCGGAGAATCCGCCTATGGCCACGGTGACGTCCGAGCGTTCGTTCGAGGACTCGATCGAGTCGCACCTGTTGGGCCACGGCAGCTGACCGCCCGCCTCGGCGGCGAGAACAGTGCGCGCGAACCGGCTGACCGTCGTGAGGCAGTTGCACCATAGAGAGTCCAGGCCGGCCGACCCGCTCGATCTCACGCTGTTCGTCAACGGTCGCCCAGGCGAGCGACCTGAGCCGCTTCAGTCAACCGATCGACGACGTAGGCGCTCAGCGACTGCCGGTTCGTCGAAGCCGCGTCCGACAGCGCCGCGTAGACGTCGTCCGGCACATCCTGCAGGTTCATCCGCTTCGTGGTGCCAGTGTGGCACCAAGGCCGCGCTGGGGCACCTAGGGGCGCAGCGAAAGTAGCCCGCCGTTCGGCATGGGGTGTCGCGCTCCTCCGTCAACACGCGCGTCCGTCAACACGCGCGCCTCCGTCACGCCGTTCGATGCACAGACCCGCGGTCCCTCGCGACAAACGTCCAGGAGTGGGCTTGCATTGAATCCGAGGGCGACCTGAGAACGCTGAGCGGACGTGCGATCCTTATTGCCAGCAGGACCTCGACCTGATGTGATCGAATTAACGTGCGCTAAACGTGTGGGGGCAATATGCGCGCTCGAACCACTCTGTTTGTCGCAGGCGTGGCAGTCGCCGGGCTGTGTTTGTCCGTGCCCGCCCAGGGTGCCACCGCGCCGATAAGGCCGGGCCATTCGCCCTATCCTTCCGGTGGCACGACCGTCGAGGGGCTCACGGTCGACGCGGCCAATCAGGGCGCGCAACTAGCCGACGACGTCAGCTACCGCATCAAAGCCAGCTGGCGAGCTCAGCCCCCGCTGTGCCCGAACGCAGGCGGCGACACACCCGCGTCGATCAGCGTCGTCGGATCCCGGACGGTCGTCGTCGACCTGCAGTACCAATGCGCGTACCTGTCCGCGTACAACACAAGCACCGGCGCACTGCTGTGGCGGCACAAGTACTCCGCCGCGGGCTCGGAAAGCGCGAACCTCATCAACGGGGTCCTCTACTTCACCACCTACGACGCAAACCGCGACCCAATCGTCGAGGAGGTCGACCCAGCGACAGGCTTGCTGAAGTGGTCGTCACCCGACAACGCGTACGACCAAGCCGAACCCTCGATCGGTTCCGGCGTGCTCGCCAGGGCGAACCGGCTCGTCAGCGCGACGACAGGCAAGCAGACGTGCATCGCCAGCCTGCACCCCAACGCCGACACCGACGGCGCCAGCCTCGTCGCAGACGGACGGTTGTTCTACAACTCCGACGGATCAGTGAACGCCTACAACCCGACCAACTGCGCGCTCGACTGGTCGTTCCGGAAATCCAGCGCCAACGTGACCGCCCCCGGCAGCGGCACCGCGCTGCCCGCCTACCACAACGGCCTGCTCTACGTCCGCTCCCTCTACGACACCGCGACCGTCGTCCTCAACCCGAACACCGGCACACAAGTCGCCACGCTGCCGACCTCCGACCAGCCCATCGCCTTCGACGGCGCCATCGGCATCTTCACCGCCACGCCGCTGAACAGCTCCGCCACCGTGTCCGCCGTCAACCTCAGCACCGCGCACGTGTACTGGTCACGCACCCTGCCCCGCGTCGTCATCGACAAATTCGGCGACACCGAACCCACCACCCTCTACGCCCCACCCCTCATCGAGGACGGGCTCATCTGGACCGAGAACGCGGTCGACACCGGGCTGCCCGCCCACATCGACGCCTGGGACGAGGTCACCGGCGCCACCCGCAGCAGCACCGTCGAGCCCTGCAACGCTCAATACGGCCAATCGGAGCTGGCCATCGCCCAACACCGCGTCTTCGCGGTCAGCAACTGCGGCGTGCTCACCTACACCCCGAGCTGAGCAGGGCTAATGCAGCTGCAGCGAAAGCCGAAGCGCGGGATGAGCCCGGCTCAAGCTTTTGATTCGCGGCAAGCGCCCGGCTGACCACGCCGGTCGTCACCTCGCGCACCCGCAGCTCCCCCAGCGCCGGAACGACCGGATTGCCGATGACGGATCGGTAGGTGCGCTCGGTTCCCGTCGACCAGCCGTGCGGCGCGTCGAGCCAGAGCACGGCCAGCTCCGAGACGCGCGTCGACGCGGCGATCGCTCCCCCGCCCGCCGGCGACTGCCGGTTCGCCAGCTCGAGCTTCAGCGCACGCTCAACCGCAGCGCGTGATCGGCCGTGCTTGGCGACCAAACGGACCCGGCCGTCGACGTCCCGGAACTTCGCACGAGCCTGGATCTGCCCGCTCGGCATCGACACGAAGAGGGTCTTGCCGACGGTCCGATCGGCAGCGGTGGACGCCCGATCCCGCCACCTCCGTCATCTAATAAGAGATGAGTAAAAGATGACTAGGCGTGCCTCACGAGGTCCATTAGTGCAAGAAAGCCCCGGAATCCGGGGCCTTCAGCTCCCCCGACTGGACTCGAACCAGTAACCCTTCGATTAACAGTCGAATGCTCTGCCAATTGAGCTACGGGGGATTGCCGCGCGCGTCCGCATGCGGACAACCGAGCAAGAATAGCCCAGGGCGGCGGGCCGCCGCCGCCGGGTTAGGCTGGCCGACACCCACTGCGAAAGGCAGATCGTGAAGCTCTCGGCGCTCGTCTACGGCGCTGCCGGCTACGTGCTGGGCGCGCGCGCCGGCCGTGAGCGGTACGAGCAGATCGTCCGCACCGCCCGCCGGGTGTCGGGCAGCCAAACGGTGCAGGCGACCGCCGGCGTCGCGCAGGCCCAGCTCGACCAGCTGACCGCCCGCGCGAAGCAGGCCATCGCGGCCAAGCTCAGCGGTCAGCCCGCCGCGCGCAACGGCGCCCACCCCAACTAGTCGCGCGACTCGCTCGCGCGCAGAATCGCCAACCGGGCCCGGATCGCCGCCCGCAGCTGCTCGCCGTCGGGGGTGCCAGGCTCGAGCCGCGCCCACCAGACCACGCCGTCATGCCCGGGCCGGCGCCGGCCGACGAACCGCACCGCTCCCCCGGCGATCGTCAGCAACTCGGTGCGCACGATGTTCTGCTCGATCCGCTTGCGCACCGTCGGCGGCAGGTCCCGCGGCCGGGTCAGCGCCACCGCGGCCGGCTCGCGGTCGACGAGCAGGAAGTCGTCGACGACCTCGGCCTCGATGACCGTCAGCACGTCGTCATGCCACGTGGCCTTGTCGATGTGCTGCCAGCGGATCAGCCGCGGCCCGTCGACCTCCGGCCACCACAGCCCGAACTGGGTGGCGACCACTGCCTCTGCTCCGGCGTCGGCCCACGACACCACCCGCTCGTCGGGCGTGAGCGTGGCGAGCACGGCCTCCGGCGGGCGCTCGCGCCGGCGCAACAGCGCCCGCACGGTCATCCGCCGCCGTTCGCGCGCTCGCGCAGCCCGCGGTGATAGCTCTCCAGCGCGATGAGCTCGCCGAACAGCCGGGCGTGCTCGTCCGGCCGCTCCTGCGGGTTGATCCGCTGCAGCTTGCCCTTGATCGCGCGGATCTGCCGGCCGGTGACGTTCGAGAGCATCCGGGCGAGCACGAACGTCGCGTAGCGCTCGTCGCCGATCTGGCCGGACGGCAACGGCTCGACCGTCAACGCCTGCACGCCGCGCTTGACCCGGTCGTCGCCGAGGCGCGCCTGCACGGCCGCCGTCCAGGCGGGACCGATGACCCCGGCGCTGGTGCCGCCGACCTCGGCGATCGCCCGGCGTACCTGCCGGTGGGCGTCGACGAGAAACGCCTCCGGCTCGAGCGCGTCGAACTCGGGCCCGGCGACGCCCGGCATCTGCAGCGCCACCTTCAGCACCTCGCGCTCGACCGCGGCGACCGTCTCATCGACCGCAGCAGTCTCCGGCCGGGGCGCCGGCTTCGTGTCGGCCTCGGCGCGCTTGTCGCCCGATCGGACGAGACCCCGCACGCGCGTCACCACCCGCATCGGGTCGTCGAGGCCGACGAGCCCGGCGAGCCGCCGCGCGTAGTCGTCGCGCAACGCGTGGTCCTTGATCTGCGCGACCAGCGGGACGGCGCGGTCGAGGGCGGCGGTGCGGCCCTCCGGGGTGTCGAGGTCGAAGCGGTTGACCGTCGAGCGCAACACGAACTCGACGAGCCGGATGCGCCCCGCGACGAGGTCCAGCAACGCGGTGTCGCCGGACTTCAGCCGCAGGTCGCAGGGGTCCATGCCGCTCGGCTCGATCGCGACGAAGGTCTGCGCCATGAACTTCTGGTCGTCGCCGAACGCGCGCTCGGCCGCCTTCATGCCGGCCGCGTCGCCGTCGAAGGTGAAGATCACCTCGCCGGTGAACGAGTCGGAGTCCATCAGCAGCCGACGGATGATCGAGATGTGCTCGGCGCCGAACGCGGTGCCGCAGGTGGCGACCGCGGTGGGCACGCCGGCGAGGTGGCAGGCCATCACATCGGTGTAGCCCTCGACGATCACCGCGCGGTGTTGGCGGGCGATGTCTTTCTTGGCGAGATCCACGCCGTACAGCAGCTGGCTCTTCTTGTAGATCGGCGTCTCGGGTGTGTTGAGGTACTTCGCCTCGACGCGGTCGTCGTCGAACAGCCGCCGCGCGCCGAAGCCGACGACGTCGCCGTGGATGTCGCGGATCGG
This sequence comes from uncultured Jatrophihabitans sp., assembly GCF_964251945.1. Taxonomy (GTDB): domain Bacteria; phylum Actinomycetota; class Actinomycetes; order Mycobacteriales; family Jatrophihabitantaceae; genus Jatrophihabitans. The sequence continues at coordinate 169,519 of NZ_CAXULP010000001.1, read as the reverse complement.
CCACAGCAGCCGTCGGTGGAAGCGGTCGATGACGCCGCCGCGGCCGCCCTCGCGAGACAGCCCGGCGAGCACGAGCTCGGCCGGCGTGAACCTCTTCGCCAGCAGGTGCCGGGTGAGCGCGTCCCAGCTCGACGGCGCGAACCCGCAGCCGTAGCGCGCGGCGACGACGGAGTTGAAGCCGCGTTGGCGCAGGAACTCGCGGGCGGGCTCCGCCTCGTCCGTCGCCAGCTGCTGGGCGTAGAACGCGGCGGCCTCGCGGTGCGCGTCGATCAGCCGCTGCCGCTGACCGGGCTGATGGCTTGGCCCGGACGTCCCCTCGACGTAGCGCAATTGGACGTTCGCGCGCGCTGCCAGCCGCTCGACCGCGTCGCTGAAGCCGATGTGCTCGACGTCTTCGACGAACTTGATCACGTCGCCGCCGACGCCGCAGCCGAAGCAGTGGAAGAGCCCGCGCGCCGGGGTGACGTTGAACGACGGCGACTTCTCGTCGTGGAACGGGCACAGGCCCTTCAGATTGCCGCCGCCGGCGTTGCGCAGCTGCACCTGCTCGCCGATGACGTCGGCGATGGGCGACTTCTCGCGGACCAGCGCGATGTCCTCGTCCCGGATCCGCCCTGCCACAGCACGCAGTCTAGGCGCCGCCGCTGACCCCTGCCTTGGTGTCAACGGGCGGCCAGGCGGTGCTCGCGGGCGGCGGCGGAGGTGTCGGTCAGCTGCGCCACCTGGTCGATCACGACCCGCAACCGCGCGGCGTCGTCCGGCGCGGCGTGCCAGTCGGCCCGCAGACCCTGGTCGAGCGTGCCCGGCGCGCCGGCTCGCAGCCGGTCGACCAGCCGGGTCAGCAGCGCGCGCTGTTCCGCCTGCCGCTCGGCGATGCCCGGCCGGTGCATGACGTAGTGCACGGCGAGCGCCTTGAGCAGCGCGCACTCCGCGGCGATCTCGGCCGGCACCACCAGGTCGGCCGCATAGCGGGCGAACGGCCCAGGGCCGTGGGCGGCGCGGGTGGCGTCCACGGCGGCGCCGGCGAAGCGGCCCACCAGCTCGCTGGTCGCCCGCTTTGCCGCCGCCTGCGCGCGGTACGAGCCGTCGGCCGCGCCCAGGTCCACCAGCGGCGCCAGGGCCAGCAGCGCGTCGAGCACCGGCGCGAGCTCGGCCGCGGACATGCCGGGGTGGCGCCGCGCGGCGATCTCGCACAGCCGCTCGCGGTCGCCGGCGCCGATCGCACCCACCATGATCTGCCCGGCGTGAACGCCGTCCTCGACGTCGTGCACCGAGTAGGCGACGTCGTCGGCCCAATCCATCACCTGCGCCTCGAGGCAGCGCCGCTCGCCGACGGCGTCACCGACGGCGTCCGCGCGCAGCCAGTCGAAGGCGGCGAGATCGGCCTCGTAGCGGCCGAACTTCGGTGTGCCGGCGCGCCGCGGCCACGGGTACTTGCAGGTCGCGTCCAGCACGGCGCGGGTGAGGTTGAGCCCGGCGGACGCGCCGTCCGCGCGCAGCGCCCGCACCTCGAGGCGGGTGAGCACCCGCAGCGTCTGCGCGTTGCCCTCGAACCCGCCGCACTCCTGCGCCACTGCGTCGAGCGCCTGCTCGCCGTTGTGGCCGAACGGCGGGTGCCCGATGTCGTGCGCCAGGCCGGCGGCGTCCACCACGTCGGCGTCGCAGCCCAGGGCGAGCGCGATCTCGCGACCGATCTGCGCCACCTCGAGGGAGTGCGTGAGCCGGGTGCGCGGGAAGTCGTCCTCGCCCGGGACGACGACCTGGGTCTTGTCGGCCAACCGCCGGAACGCGTAGCTGTGCAGCACCCGCGCGCGGTCCCGGGCGAAGTCGCTGCGCTCGCCGGCCCAGCGCTCGGCGGCGGCGCGCTTGGCGGGCTCGGCGACGAGCCGGGCCCGCGCCGACGGGCCGTAACCGGTCACCCGCAACCCGTCATCGTCGGCCGTCCTTCAGAGCTGCTCCTCGATCCAGTCGGAGAAGCGCAGCAGCGTGTCGATCCACATCCCGATCGCGTATTTGAACTGCGCGCGGGTGGCGCCGGTCTCATAGTCGTAGCAGTGCTCGGCGCAGATCCCGACCATGCCGTCGTCGGGCAGGATCGTGAACGCCTTCGGGAACAGCTTGGTGCGGTTCCACTCGTCGAGCAGCAGGGTCAGCGACGCGCGGTTGTCGACGTCGAAGCGCCGGTTGAGGTACATCCGGGCCTGCAGCACCTCGCGCCGCTCGCCGTAGAAGAAGAAGTAGACGCTGCACTTCTCCCAACGCACGACGAGGTCGCCGTCGTCGTCGACGCTGTGCCGCAGGCCGAACTCGTCGAGCAGCTGTTGCACCAGCGCGACCGTCGGGGCCACCATGGTCGCGCCGCCGGGCTGATGGCGGCGCGAGCTCAGCGCGGGGCTCGGCTGGGCGGTCTCCTCGCTGCGGGGACGGCGTCGGAACACGCCGTCGAACCTACCCGCCGAACGAGTTCGCGATCAGTCCGAGGCCATCGACCGGCCGGCCTCCAACCGCGCCACCGGCACCCGGAACGGCGAGCACGAGACGTAGTCCAGGCCGACCTCTTCGAAGAAGTGCACCGAGTCCGGGTCGCCGCCGTGCTCGCCGCACACGCCGAGCTTCAACCCCGGCCGGTGCGAGCGGCCCTTCTCCGCGGCGATGCGCACGAGCTCGCCGACGCCTTCGACGTCGATGGACTCGAACGGGCTGACACCGAAAATGCCCTTCTCGAGGTAGGCGGAGAAGAACGCGGCCTCGACGTCGTCGCGGGAGAAGCCCCACGTCGTCTGGGTGAGGTCGTTGGTGCCGAAGGAGAAGAACTCGGCGGCGTCGGCGATCGCGTCGGCGGTCAGCGCCGCGCGCGGCAGCTCGATCATCGTGCCGACGAGGAACTCCAGGTGCACGCCGGTCTCGGTGCGGACGTCGCGGGCCACCTGGATGATCGCCTGCTTGACGGTCTCGAACTCCTGCACGTTCGCCACCAGCGGCACCATGATCTCGACGCGCGGCACGCCGCCGTCCTTGATCCGCAGCGCCGCGGCCTCCAGGATCGCGCGCGACTGCATCTCGAACAGGCCGGGGATGACGACGCCGAGCCGAACGCCGCGCAGGCCCAGCATCGGGTTCTGCTCGTGCAGCCGGTGCACCGCCTGCAGCATTCGCAGGTCGCCCTCGCGCTTCTCCCCGCGCGCCTCGGCCACCGCGACGCGCACCGACAGCTCGGTGATGTCCGGCAGGAACTCGTGCAGCGGCGGGTCGAGCAGCCGGATGGTCACCGGCAGGCCGTCCATCGCCTCGAGGATGCCGACGAAGTCCTCGCGCTGCAGCGGCAGCAGCTCGGCGAGCTCGCGGTCGCGATCCTCATCGGTGTCGGACAGGATCAGCCGCTCGACCAGATGGCGCCGCTCGCCGAGGAACATGTGCTCGGTGCGGCACAGCCCGATGCCCTGGGCGCCGAACCGACGCGCCCGCGCGGCGTCCTCCGGGTTGTCGGCGTTGGCCCGCACGGACATCCGGCGGGCGCCGTCGGCGTGCTTCATCAGCCGGTCGACGGCGACGACCAATTCGTCGGCGTCCTCGCCGCTGCCCACCTCGCCGGTCTCGAAGTACTCGACGATCGGCGAGTCGACGACCGGCACCTCGCCGAGGAACACGTCGCCGCTGGTGCCGTCGATGGAAATCACGTCGCCCTCGTGCAGCGTCACCCCGCCAGGCCCGCGCAGCACCCGGGCCTTGGTGTCGACGTCCAGCGTCTCCGCGCCGCAGACGCACGTCTTGCCCATGCCGCGGGCGACCACCGCAGCGTGCGAGGTCTTGCCGCCGCGCGAGGTGAGGATGCCCGCCGCGGCGATCATCCCGTTGAGGTCGTCCGGATTGGTCTCGCGGCGGACGAGGATCACCGACTCGCCCGAGCGCGACCACTTCACCGCGGTGTAGGAGTCGAAGACGACCTTGCCCACCGCCGCGCCCGGCGAGGCGTTCATGCCCCGGGCGAGCTTCTTGCGCTTCGCGGTCTCGTCGAAGCGCGGGAACATCAGCTGCGCCAGCTGCGCGCCGGTGACCCGCGACACGGCTTCGTCCAAGTCGATCAGACCCTGGTCGACGAGCTGGGTGGCGATCCGGAACGCCGCGCCGGCGGTGCGCTTGCCGACCCGGGTCTGCAGCATCCACAGCTTGCCGCGCTCGATGGTGAACTCGATGTCGCACAGGTCGCGGTAGTGCTCCTCGAGGATCTTCATGATCGACAGCAGCTCGTCGTAGGAGCGCTTGTCCAGCTGCTCCAGGTCGGCCAGCGGGACGGTGTTGCGGATGCCCGCGACGACGTCCTCGCCCTGCGCGTTCTGCAGGTAGTCGCCGTAGATGCCCTGGGCGCCGGAGGCGGGGTCGCGGGTGAACGCGACGCCGGTGCCGGACTGCATGTCCAGATTGCCGAACACCATCGCGACGATGTTGACGGCGGTGCCGAGGTCGGCCGGGATGCGTTCTTGGCGCCGGTAGATGACGGCGCGCTCGGTGTTCCACGACTCGAACACGGCGCGCACGGCCATGTCCATCTGCTCGCGCGGCTCCTGCGGGAACGGCCGGCCGGCCCGCTCGACGACGACCTCCTTGTAGGTCTCGACGAGCTTGCGCATGTCCTCGGCGTCCAGGTCGAGGTCGTTCTTCGTGTTCCGCGCGGCCTTGGCGGCGTCCAGCGCGTCTTCGAAGTGCTCGCCCGCGATGTCGAGGACGGTCTTGCCGAACATCTGGATCAGCCGGCGGTAGGAGTCGAAGGCGAACCGCTCGTCGCCGGCCTGCGCGGCCAGGCCGCGCACCGATTGGTCGTTGAGCCCGATGTTGAGGACGGTCTCCATCATCCCGGGCATCGAGAACTTGGCGCCGCTGCGCACCGACACCAGGAGCGGGTCGTCGGATTGGCCGAGCTTCTTGCCCATCGTCTCTTCGAGCGCCGTCAGGTGCTCGGTGACCTCGTCGGCGAGGTCTTCCGGCTCCCGGCCGCTGCGCAAGTACGCCTGGCACGCCTCGGTGGTGATCGTGAAGCCCGGGGGGACCGGCAGCTTGAGATTCGTCATCTCGGCGAGGTTCGCGCCCTTGCCGCCGAGGAGGTCTTTCAGCTCTTTATTGCCCTCGGCGAAGTCGAAGACGTATTTCGTGGCCCGATCGGGGGAATAGATGTTCGTTGCGGGCATCTGGGGCCTCCGTCGTCCGTGGTGGGGAGAGCCTAGATCCCACCGGCCCGCAGCGGTTCGGACGGGGCACGGGTCACAACTTCAGTTGACAGTCGTGCACCGAAATGTTTGGGTCAGTAGGTCGGGTGTTTGCAGCCTTTGGAGGCGATGTTGGTCGAGACCGGCGCGACCCCGCGCGTGTCCTTCGTGCGTCAGCAGGTCTCGAAGATCGGCCGAGCCCTGACCACGCCCTTGTTGCCCGACGACTATTTCGCGCTGGTCAAGCCCACTTGGTCCACCCGCGAGGTGACCGGAACCGTGCTGCGCATCATGCGCCATCACGGCAATGCGGCGACGATCGTGGTGAAGCCGGACTTCGACTGGCCGAAACACCTGCCTGGCCAGTACCTCCGGATCGGCATGGAGATCAACGGCATCCGGCACTGGCGCGCGTACACGATCACGTCCGACCCCGGGCATCCCGAGGGCGTCGTCAGCGTGACCGTCAAGTACACCGAGGGCGGCCGCATGTCGCCGGTGTTCTGCCAGCAGGTGCAGCCTGGCCAGCGCGTCTACCTCGGCGAGATCGAGGGCGAATTCACGCTGCCCGACCCGCTGCCCGGCAAGCTGCTCATGCTGTCGGCCGGCAGCGGCATCACGCCGATCATGTCGATGATCCGCGAACTCGAGCGGCGGGGCGCGCTGAACGACGTCGTGCACGTGCACAGCTGCCGCGGACCCGACGACATGATCTTCGGCCGGATGCTGCGCAAGGTCGCCGAGCGGCGCCCCGGCTACCGTCTCGTCGAGGTCCACACCGGCGAGATGCCGCGCTTCGTCCCGGACGACCTCGATCGGCACGCGCCGGACTGGCAGGAGCGCGAGGCGTTCGTCTCCGGCCCGCGCGAGATGATCGACGCGGTCGAGGAGCGCTACGAGAACGAGGGCCTGGCCAAGCAATTGCACGAGGAGCGCTTCCAGCCGGTCTTCGGCAACGGCGGCGGCGACGGGTCCGGTGGCACGGTGCATTTCCGGGTCTCCGACTGCGAGGCCGAGTGCGATTCCGGCGTCTCGATCCTCGTCGGTGGCGAGGAAGCCGGCGCGAAGCTGCCGTTCGGGTGCCGCATGGGCATCTGCCACACCTGCGTCGGACGGTTGCAGGACGGCGCGGTCCGCGACGTCCGAACCGGCGCGGTGACCGAGGCCAGCGGGCAGATGGTGCGCACCTGCATCAGCGCGCCCGAAGGCCACATCGAGATCGACCTTTAAATCGACCTATCACAGGAGGGGGTTCAGCATGCCGAAACTGCCTGCGGAGCCGTACGACCCAGCTAATCCGCTGTACACACTGACCGACGAGCAGCTCGACGAGCTCGGCAAGAAGTTCGACGCCCTGCACGACGAGATCTTCAACGACCTCGGCGACACCGACGCACGCTACATCCGCAACATGATCACGCTGGAGCGCCGGCTGATCACCATGTCGCGCGCGGTGCTGCTGTTCTCCCGGTACAAGCCGGCCTGGCTGGTCGGCACCGTCGGCCTGTCGATCGCCAAGATCCTCGAGAACATGGAGATCGGCCACAACGTCATGCACGGCCAGTGGGACTGGATGAACGACCCGAACATCCACTCCTCCACCTGGGACTGGGACACCGCCTCGCCCGCGGCCGCGTGGAAGCACTCGCACAACTACGTCCACCACACGTTCACCAACGTGCTCGGCAAGGACAAGGACGTCGGCTACGAGATCTTCCGCGTCGACCCCCGCCAGCCGTGGAGCCCGGCCTACCTGCTGCAGCCCATCGGCAACATCGTGCTGATGGCGCTGTTCGAGTGGGGTGTGGCGCTGCACGACCTCGACTTCGACGCGATCAAGAAGGGCAAGAAGTCGAAGAAGCAGGTCTGGGACGAGCTGAAGGCGATCGGCCGCAAGGGCCGCCGCCAGATCCTGAAGGACTACATCGCCTTCCCGGCGCTGTCCGGCCGCAAGGGCTACAAGTCGACGCTCGCGGCGAACGCGATCGCCAACGTCGTGCGCAACGTGTGGTCGAACGTGATCATCTTCTGCGGGCACTTTCCGGACCAGACCTTCACCTTCACCGAGGAAGAGGTCGCGGACGAGTCCCGCGGCGGCTGGTACGTGCGGCAGCTGATCGGCTCGGCGAACATCGACGGCAGCCCGCTTTTCCACGTGATGAGCGGCAACCTGTCCTTCCAGGTGGAGCACCACCTCTACCCGGACATGCCGAGTTCGCGGTACTCCCAGATCGCGCCTCGCGTCCGCGAGATCTGCGAGGAGTACGGCCTGCCCTATAACACCGGGCGCCTCGGCAAGCAGTGGGGCACCGTTCAGCGCACGATCTTGCGGCTGTCGCTGCCCGGCGGCGGCCCGCGGCCGAAGCCCGGTCCGTACAAGATGCCGGAAGAGCAGAAGGCCGAGATCCAGCGGCGCAAGGAGATGGTGCCGGCCTTCCCGTAGGCCGGCACGTCCAAGGTTGTGTGGCGATCCGCTTCTCCTGGTTCCGTGGGGTTCGGAATCCGGCCGAAATTCGACGGCACGGAACCAGGAGAAGGCCGCTCGCGCTGGGTGGCGCTGGTCGTCGTCGTGATCGTGACGGTTGGCGCGCTCGTGTTCGCGGGCGTGGCGGCGCGCGCGGACGCGTCCGGGCGCGGGGATGCGGCGCGCGCGGGCGCGGCGCGCGGGGATACGGCGCGCGCGGGCGCGGCGCGCGCGGGCGGCCGAGTCGCGCTTCCGCCGGTGAACGCGCGCTTCGACTACCAGCTGGGCGGCGCGTATCGCCCGCCGCGGGGCGTGACCGTGGTCGAGCGCGACCGCACCGATCCGCCGGCTCGCGGACGCTACTCGATCTGCTACGTCAACGGCTTCCAGACCCAACCCGGCGAGTTGCGGTTCTGGCAACGGCGGCACAAGTCGCTGCTGCTGCGCACCGCCGGCGGCCGTTACGTCCACGACCCGGGCTGGCCGGACGAGGTGCTGCTCGACACCCGAACCGCGGCGAAGCGCGCCGCGATCGCGCGAATCGTCGGCCGTTGGTTTCGCGGTTGCCGAGCCCATGGCTATCAGGCGGTGGAGCCGGACAACCTCGACTCGTGGACCCGCTCGCGGGGCATGCTGCACCGCCGCGGCGCTGTCGCGCTGGCCCGGCTGCTGACCGCGTCCGCGCACCGGCTGGGGCTGGCGATCGCGCAGAAGAACACCCCGCAGCTCGGGCGGGCGGGGCGTCGGTCGATCGGCTTCGACTTCGCGATCGCCGAGGAGTGCGCGGTGTACCGCGAATGCGGCGCCTACACGCGGGTGTACGGCCGGCACGTGCTCGAGATCGAGTACACCGACAACGGCCGAGCCGCGTACCGCCGGGCCTGCGCCGCGCACGGAAAGAAGATGTCGATCATCCTGCGTGACCGCGAGCTCGTCCCGCGCGGCCACCGCGGCTACTACTACAAGTCCTGCTGAGCCCAGACCGGCGCCGAGTCCTGAGTCGATCACGTTTTCCGGTAGGAGAGACGTTCCGCGGCGCGCGCAGCAGCGCTCCGGCCGGAAAAGCTGATCGTCTGCCGATCAGCCGCCGCTGTGCTCGGTCTCCGCGCCGGCCGGCACGGCGCGGGACTCGCGGTCGCGCAGCCAGCCCTCAGGCAGCGAGACGGCCCGGGCGCCGGACGTCCGTCCGCGCGGCTGGCCGAGGACGTCGGCCGGGAACGGCTGCGCCGGGTCGAGCCCGTCCAGCAGGTCGTCCAGCTCGGCGAGCGAGGACGCCGAGGCCATCGAGCGCCGCAGGTCGCCGCCGACGGCGAAGCCCTTGAGGTACCACGCGACGTGCTTGCGCAGATCCGTGACGCCGCGCTCCTCCCCCAGCCAGTCGGCGAGCAGCTGCGCGTGCCGCCGCATCGTCGCGCGGACCTCGCCGAGCGCGGGCCGGGCGCGTTCGGGACGGCCGGCGAAGGCCGCGGCGAGGTCGGCGAACAGCCACGGTCGGCCGAGGCAGCCGCGGCCGACGACCACGCCCGCGCAGCCGGTCTCGCGGACCATCCGCAGCGCGTCGTCGGCCTCCCAGATGTCGCCGTTGCCGAGCACCGGGATGTCGAGGGCGTCGACCAGCGCGGCGATCGCCGACCAGTCAGCCTGCCCGCCGTAGAACTGCGCCGCGGTGCGGCCGTGCAGCGCGACGTGCGCGACGCCGGCGTCCTGCGCGCGCAGGCCGGCCTCGAGATAGGTGACGTGGTCGGCGTCGATGCCGACCCGCATCTTCACCGTCACCGGGATCGCGCCGCGCGCCTCACGCACCGCAGCCCGGACGATGTCGTCGAACAGCCCGATCCGCCAGGGCAGCGCGGACCCGCCGCCCTTGCGCGTCACCTTCGGCACCGGGCAGCCGAAGTTCAGGTCGACGTGGTCGGCGAGGTCTTCATCGACGATCATCTGCACCGCTCGGCCGACGACCGCCGGGTCGACGCCGTAGAGCTGGATCGAACGCGGAGTCTCGTGAGCAGCGAACCGGATCAGCCGCAGCGTCTTCGGGTTGCGCTCGACCAGCGCACGAGTGGTGATCATCTCGCTGACGAATAGACCGCCGACCTGGTCGGCGTCCAGCCGGGTGGCCATCGCCTCGCGGCACAGCTGGCGGAACGCGGTGTTGGTGATGCCGGCCATCGGGGCTAGCACCACCGGCGGGTCCGCCACGACACGCTCGGACAGCACGAGCGGCGCGAAGGCCAGCGCGGTCACGCTCGAAGCACCCGCAAGTCACTGAACTCGGCGATGACATCGAAGTCTCGGTCGTTGTGCAGCACGGGAACCTCGTGACGCAGGGCGACAGCCGCGATCAGGCAGTCGTTGAGGGAACGAACCGTCTCTCCTGCTCGCCGGCAACGATGGTAGATCTGCACTGCGGACTCCACATCGACGCGCGCGAGCTGGCCCAGGTCGTGACACCCATCCAGGAAGCTGGTCAATTCGCGCAGCGTGGGTCCGCGATAGGTGCCGGCGAGCACTTCGAGCCGCACCGCGTCAGTGGTGGCAGCTTCGTCGTCGGCCAGCACGCGGCGCACGCTCGACCGCCCTTGCGAGTCCGCGTCGCGGAAGTAGTCGATCCACGCGGACGAATCGATCAAGGTGATCATTCGCCCGCCGGCCGGAAACCGCCTTTGATCGCGTCCAGGTCGCCTTCCCAGCCGACACCTTCCATCGCCAGCATCTGCTGGCGGGTCATCGGCGCCGGTCGTCGAGCCATGCGCAGTGCGAGGTCTACCGCTGCCCGCTTCGTTGGCACGTGGTAGGTCGACATGATCTCCGTGATCAGCTCGTCATCGATGTCGATGTTTGTGCGCGTCATACACTCAACGTACACATGGTCAACACCCCAGTAAACGCGCGGCCAGGTAGGGCACGACGCCATCGAGGCCGATCCGCTCCTGGGTCATGCTGTCGCGCTCGCGGATGGTGACGGCGTCGTCGTCGAGGGTGTCGAAATCGACGGTGACGCAGAACGGCGTCCCGATCTCGTCCTGGCGGCGGTACCGCTTGCCGATGGCCTGCGTCTCGTCGAAGTCGACGTTCCAGTGCTTGCGCAGGGCGGCCGCGAGGTCGCGCGCCTTCGGCGACAGGTCGGCGTTGCGCGACAGCGGCAGCACCGCCGCCTTGACCGGCGCCAGCCGCTTGTCCATGCGCAGCACGGTGCGCTTCTCCAGCACGCCCTTCGCGTTGGGCGCCTCGTCCTCGACATAGGCGTCGAGCAGGAACGCGAGCACCGCGCGGGTGAGCCCGGCCGCCGGCTCGATGACGTAGGGCGTGTACCGCTCGTTCGTCGCCGGATCGAGGTAGGTGAGGTTCGCGCCGCTGTGCTCGGCGTGCGTCGACAGGTCGAAGTCGGTGCGGTTGGCGATGCCCTCGAGCTCGGCGAACGCCGAACCGCCGAAGCCGAAGCGGTATTCGATGTCGACGGTGCGCTTCGAGTAATGCGACAACTTCTCCTTCGGGTGCTCGTAGTAGCGCAGGTTGTCCGGGTCGATGCCGAGCCCGACGTACCAGTTCCACCGCTCTTGCAGCCAGTACTCGTGCCATTCCTCGTCCGAGCCGGGCGGCACGAAGAACTCCATCTCCATCTGCTCGAACTCCCGCGTGCGGAAGATGAAGTTGCCCGGCGTGATCTCGTTGCGGAAGCTCTTGCCGGTCTGCGCGATGCCGAAGGGCGGCTTCTTGCGCGAGGTGTTCAGCACGTTGAGGAAGTTGACGAAGATGCCCTGCGCGGTTTCCGGCCGCAGGTAGTGCAGGCCGGACTCGTCCTCGACTGGGCCGAGGTAGGTGCGCAGCATGCCGCTGAACTGCTTCGGCTCCGTCCACTGGCCGCGGGTGCCGCAGTTGGGGCAGGCGACCTCGGTGAGCCCGTCTTTGGGCGCGCGGCCCTTGCGCGCCTCGAAGTCCTCTTCCAGGTGGTCGGCGCGGTAGCGGCGATGGCAATGCTGGCATTCGGTCAGCGGGTCGGAGAATGTCGCGACGTGGCCGGACGCCTCCCACACCTGCGGCGCGAGGATGACGGCGGAGTCCAGGCCGACGATGTCCTCGCGGCCGGTGACCATCGCCTTCCACCACTGGCGGCGGACGTTCTCCTTCAGCTCGACGCCGAGCGGGCCGTAGTCCCACGCCGAACGGCTGCCGCCGTAGATCTCACTCGACGGGAAGACGAAACCGCGCCGCTTGCTCAGGTTGACGACGGCGTCGTTGCGGGCGGCGTCGTTGCGGGCGGCGTCGTTGCGGGCGGCGTCGTTGCGGGCGGCGTCGTTGCGGGCAGCGTCGTTGCGGGCAGCGGATGGATCGGCGGGCACGCGGTCCAGCGTATCCAGGCCGCGGAAACGATCAGGTCTTCCTGCGCTGGCGTCGTTCTCGATGTGTCCGCGCGTCCCCCGGGTAGGAAAACCTGATCAACTCGGGCGGGGCTCGCGGTCGCTGCGGTGCAGAACGGTCACCCCGCCCGGCGCGATGTCGGCGAGGGATTCGAACCCGGCCGGGAGGTCCGGGACGGCCGAGGCAAGCAGCGGCGTCGCGGTCAGCTTGACGTCGTAGCCGCCGAGCGCGCGCCGGTAGGACCCGACGTTCTCCCACTCCGTCAGCAGCAGCCAGGCGGCAGGGTCGTCGGTCGAGCGGGCGAGCGTGCCGCGCAGGTAACCCGGCCGGGCGGCGAGCGCGGCCAGCGCGGCGCGGGCGCGGTCGGCGAAATCGGCCGACGAGTCGGCGAAGTGGGTGAGCGCGATCACGGCGTCGGGGTTTGCGTCGGGGAGGGGGTCGCGGCGAAAGCGGTCGGCGAGATCGGCGGCGCGGGCTCGACCGGACCCGCCGCGCCGAACCGCCGGTCGCGCCGCGCGTACTCGAGGCACGCCTGCCACAGATGCCGGCGGTCGAACTCCGGCCAGGGCGTGTCGACGAAGGCCAGCTCGGCGTAGGCGGACTGCCACAACAGGAAGTTCGACGTCCGCTGCTCGCCGGAGCTGCGGATGAACAGGTCGACGTCCGGCAGGCCCGGCTCGTCGAGATGGGCGGCGATGGTCCGCTCGTCGATCTTGGCCGGATTCAGCTCGCCGGCGGCGACCTTCCGGCTGATCGCCCGGACGGCGTCGACGAGCTCGGCTCGGCCGCCGTAGTTGACGCAGAACTGCAGCGTGAGCCGGTCGTTGTCGCGGGTGAAGTCCTCGGCGTCCTCGAGCTGGCTGATGACGCTGCGCCAGAGCTTGGGCCGCCGCCCCGCCCACCGGATCCGGACGCCAAGCGCCGCCAGCTCGTCGCGGCGCCGACGGATGACGTCCTTGTTGAAGCCCATCAGGAAGCGCACCTCCTCCGGCGAGCGGCGCCAGTTCTCGGTGGAGAACGCGTACGCGCTGACGGTGCCGACGCCGAGCTCGATGGCGCCGTGCAGCACGTCCATCAGGCTGGCCTCGCCGGCGCGGTGGCCCTCGATGCGCGGCAGTCCGCGACCGTGCGCCCACCTGCCGTTGCCGTCCATCACGATCGCGACGTGCTGCGGCACCAGCGCGGCGGGGATCGCCGGCGGCCGCGCGCCGGATGGATGCGGCGGCGGGTCCGGCCACCGCGCGGATCGACGAGCCGGCGCGGTCACCGCGCCAGGCTATCCCGGCCGCCCTCCCCCAACTTGTCCGCGTGTCGTCGGCGCGCAGCCCGCCCTGGCGAGGACAACTTTCGGCAAGGCGGCGGGCAGCATCTGAGTTGTCCTCGCCTCGTCGGCGCGCAGCCCGCCCTGGCGAGGACAACTTTCGGCAGGAGGGCGGCGGCCGTCCGCGCCTGACGGGCGGTATTTCGGATGCAGCCGGGTGATGGGATGGGCGGATGCCGATCCAGCTCACGCCGCCGCCAAAGCTCGCGCCAGGCGACCGGGTCGCGGTCGTCTCGCCGTCGTTCGCCGCGCCGGCCGCGGCCCCGGCGATTCACGAGCAGGCGATGCGCCGCATCCGCGACGAGCTGGGCCTCGAGCCGGTCGAGTACCCGACGACCCGGCGGCTCGGCGCCTCAGCCGTCGATCGCGCCGCCGATCTGACCGCGGCGTTCACCGACCCGTCGATCCGCGCCGTCATGGCGACCGTGGGCGGCGACGACCAGCTCACCGTGCTGCCACACCTCGATCCGGGACTGCTGCTCACCGACCCGAAGCCGTACTTCGGCTACAGCGACAACACGAACCTGCTGAACTGGCTGTGGTTCCACGGCGCGGCCGCCTATCACGGTGGTTCGACGCAGGTGCAGCTCGGCCGTGGGCCGGCGCCGATGCCAGTGTCGTTGGCCTCGCTGCGCGCGGCGCTGTTCGAGCGCGCGGACGTCGAGGTCACGCCGGTCGCGGACTTCGTCGAGGACGAGCTGGAATGGACCGACGAGCGCGCGCTGACCGAGTTCCCGCCCGCGTTGCCGGCCGAGCCGTGGACGTGGCACAACGCCGACCGCGTCGTGACCGCGCCGACGTGGGGCGGCAATCTGGAGATCCTGTCCTGGACGCTCGCGGTGTCGCGGTTCGTCCGTCCCGTCGCCGACTACGCCGGCTGCGTGCTGCTGCTCGAGACGTCGGAGGAGATGCCGCCGGCCCAGGAGGTGTTCTGGATGCTGCGCAACGCCGGCGAGCGGGGGTTGCTCGCCCAGTTCCCGGCCGTGCTGTTCGGCCGGGCCAAGGCAGCGACCCGCTTCGACGTCCGGACCCGCGACGAGCGGACGCGCTACCGCGCCGAGCAGCAGGCGGCGGTGCTGCGCGCCTTCGAGGCGTACAACCCAAGCGCGATGATCGTCTTCGGCGTCGACTTCGGACACACCGAGCCGCAGTGGGTGCTGCCCTACGGCGGCCGGACGACCGTCGACGGGCCGGCCCGCCGCGTCGTCGCCCATTACTGACCCGTCCTGCCCACGGAGCGGGCCGACCGTCGCCGGACGGATCGATCAGGTGCGGTCGACGAGCGGCAGCGAGCGCAGCCCGCGTTCGAGATGCCACTGCAGGTGCGCCGCGACGAGCCCGCTCGCCTCGCGCCGCGGACCTTGCTCGCTAGCGTCGGCGAGCGTCCAATCGCCTTCGAGCAGCGCGATGAGCAGCTCGATCGTCGCTGGCTGCGGACGGCTGGAGCCGGGCGGTCGGCACACCTCGCAGACCACTCCGCCGGCCGGGACGTTGAACGCCGCGTGCGGCCCGAGACGTGAGCACTTGGCGCACTCGCGCAACGCCGGTTCCCAGCCGGCGTTGGACAGCGCCCGGACGAGGAACGCGTCGAGGATCAGCGTCGAATCGTGCTCGCGAGCCGCCAACGCCCGCAGCGCGCCGACGACGAGCAGGTAGAGCCGCAGCGCGGGCTCGCCCTCTTCGGTCAGCCGCTCGGCGGTTTCGCAGATCGCCGACGCCGACGTCCACCGGGCGTAGTCGCCGGCGAGCTGGGCGCCGAACGCGCCGAGCGACTCGGTCTGCTGCACGACGTCGAGCCCGCGGCGCCCACCGGCCTGCGTCTGCCCCTCGGGCAGCCGGCTGTAGAGCTGCACGTCGATGTGGCTGCCTGGCTCGAGGCGAGCGCCGAAACGCGAGCTCGTCCGCCGCACGCCCTTGCCGACGGCACGGACCCGGCCGTGCCGGCGGGTGAGCAGCGTGATGATCCGGTCGGCCTCGCCGAGCTTGTGCACGCGGAGCACGACCGCGTCGTCGCGATACAGCGGCACTCAGCGAGTGTCCCACCCCGTGCCTGCGGCGGCCTCAGACGGCGCGCCGGCCGCGCCGCCGCCGACTACCCCAGACGCGCCGCCGCCGGCCGCGCCGCCGTCCCGGTCCACTCGCAGCTGCGCGCGCAGGGCCGTGGCGAGCACGCCCACCACGAGCGCCGCGCCGATCACCACCCAGAACGCGCTGCGCGCGCCGTGCTGATCGGCGATGCCGCCGACGATCGCCGAGCCGAGCCCGTATCCGACGCCGAGCCCGGTGTTGATCCAGGACAGCCCCTCGGTCAGCGCCCGAGGCGCGACGAGCCGCTGCACCAGCCCGAAGGCGGTGATCAGCGTCGGCGCGATGCCGAGCCCGAGCGCGACATCGGCGACCAGCAGCAGCGGCACGTTCACGGCCGCGAGCAGCACCACCGGCAACACCGCGAACACCAGCGACTGCCGCCAGAACCGCGTCAGCACGTCGCCCTCGCGGACCCGCGCGCCGTAGAACAGGCCGGACACCGCGCTCGCCCCCGCGATCGCCGCGAGCGCGACGCCGCTCAGCGCGCGGTGTCCGTGCTGGCCGCAGAACGCGACCGCCGACAGCTCCGCGCTGGCGAACACTGCGCCGATCGGCAGCGTCGTCAGCACGAGCAGCGGCATGCCGCGGGCGCGCAGGGCGAACGGGTGGGCCGTGCCGTCCGGCACATGCACCGGCGGCTCCGAGGCGTGCAGCGTGGCCAACCACAACGCGCCCGCGGCGACGATGCCCGCGGCGACCCAGAGCACCAACACCGGCGCCACTTGCGTCGCGATCACCGTCGCGATCAGCGGGCCGACGACGAAGATCACCTCGTCGATCACCGACTCCAGCGACAGCGCGGTCGACAGCTCAGGCTGGTCGTCCAGCACGAAATTCCAGCGCGCCCGCACGAGCGAGCCGACGGACAGGTAGCTGAAGCCGAACAGGACGGTCGGCAGGACGAGCAGCCAGTGCGCGGCGTCCGTGCGCACCAGCACGGCCAGCGTGACCACCCCGGCGACGTGCACGGCGGTCGCCGGCAGCACCAGCCGGCGTTGGCCGAAGCGGTCGATGAGCACGGACAGCGCGGGCATCCCGACAGCCCCGGCGAAGGTGTAGCAGGCGCTGAGCACGCCGGCGAAGGCGTAGCGGCCGTCGCGCGCGGAGATGATCAACACGATGCCGATCGGGTAGACGGCGATCGGCAGCCGCATCACGAACGACGCGGCGCTGAACGCGGCGGAACCCGGCGCGCGGAACACCGCGCGGTACTGGCCGAGCATCGCCTAGAAGCCCAACCGGTCAAGCTTCTTCGGATCGCGCTGCCAGTCGCGCTGCACGGCGACGTGCAGGTCGAGGTGCACCCGCTCGCCGACCAGCTGCTCGATGCCGGCCCGCGCGGTGCTGCCGATGCGCTTGAGCCGCTCGCCCTGGTGGCCGATGACGATGCCCTTCTGGCTGTCCCGTTCCAGGTGCAGCGTCGCGAACACCTCGAGCAGCCCGGACGTGCGGCGGCGCTGCTCCTCGACCGTCACGGCGATGGAGTGCGGCAGCTCGTCGCGCACCCCGTCGAGCGCGGCTTCGCGAATGAGCTCGGCGATGCGGGTGTCCTCGTCGTTGTCGGTGGTGACGTCCTCCGGATAGAGCTGCGGACCCTCCGGCAGCAACGCGACGAGCAGGTCGGCGAGCAGCCCCACCTGCTCCCCGGCGACCGCGGACACCGGGACGACCTCGGCGAAATCGCCCAGCCCTGCGACGGCGGCCAGCTGCTCGGCGACGCGCGCCCGCGGCGCGGCGTCGATCTTGGTGACGATCGCGACGGCGGTCGCCCGCAGGCCGGCGAGCTCGGCGGCGATGTACCGGTCGCCCGGGCCGACGCGCTCGTCGGCCGGCACGCAGAAGCCGACGACGTCCACCTCGGCGAGAGTGGCGCGCACGACGTCGTTCAGCCGCTGCCCGAGCAGCGTGCGCGGCCGGTGCAGGCCCGGGGTGTCGACGAGCACGAGCTGGCCGTCCGCCTGGTTGCGGATGCCGCGCACGGCATGTCGAGTGGTCTGCGGCTTGTCGCTGGTGATGACGATCTTCGAGCCGACCAGGGCGTTGGTGAGCGTGGACTTGCCGGCGTTCGGGCGCCCGACGAAGCAGCAGAAGCCGGAGCGGAACGTCACGCCGCCAGTCTCCCACCCGGCGGCGAATGGCCGGGTCATGTCGTCGACGATGGGCGGGTGCAGATGATCCGCAGCACGTACGGCGCCGATCCGCCGCAGTTCGGCCAGCTGTACCGGCCGTCCGGCGCTCCGCTGCGCGGGGTCGTCGTGATCGTGCACGGCGGGTTCTGGCGCGCGCAGTACGGGCTGTCTCTCGGCGAGCCGTTGGCGCAGGCGCTCGTCGGCGCGGGGTACGTCTGCTGGAATCTCGAGTACCGCCGGGTCGGCAACGGCGGCGGCTGGCCGGCCACGTTCGACGACGTCGCGGCCGGCGTCGACCACCTCGCGACGCTCGACGTCGACACGTCGGCGGTGGTGGCGATCGGCCACTCCGCGGGCGGCCAGCTCGCGACGTGGGCGGCCGGCCGGACGGACGCCCGCGTGCCGGTGACCGCGGTCGTCTCGCAGGCGGGGGTGCTCGACCTGCGCCGCGCCGCCCGCGACGGCGTAGGCGGCGCCGCGGTGCCGGACCTGCTCGGCGGCGGCCCGGACGACGTGCCCGAGCGCTACGACGTCGCCGATCCGCTCGGCCGCGTTCCGCTGGCCGTGCCGGTGTTGGCCGTGCACGCGCGCGGCGATGACATCGTGCCGTTCGCGCAGAGCGAGGCCTACGTGTCGGCGGCGCAGACGGCCGGCGGGCAGGCCGAGCTGCGCGAGGTGCCGGGCGACCACTTCACGCTCATCGACGTGACGTCCGCAGCCTGGCGAGTGGTCGTCGACGCCCTCCCCCGTCTTGGTGCCTGAGTTGGTCGCGTTTCGCGCCGAAACGCGACCAACTCAGGCACCAAGGCAGCGGTCAGATGACAGCGCCGTCGGGGTTCGCGCGGAGGATCGCGGCCGTCGGCGCGATGTCGCGGACGGCGGCTTCGCCCGCCTCGTCGGCCGGGTCGTCGCCCAGCACGACGGCCGCCTCGAGGCCGGGCGCGCCCGAGGACACCGCCATCGCCACCGCGAGCTGCAGCGCCGACAGCCGCAACGAGGGCAGCGCGACGGTGGCCGCGACGTAGGTTCGCCCGTCGCCGTCGCGCACCGCGGCGCCCTGATCAGCGCGGGTGCGCGCGCGGGCCGAGCGGGCCAGCGTCACCAGCTTGGCGTCCTCGGGGTCGAGCTCGGTCACCAGCGGTCCTTGCCTGCGGCCATCACGTCCCGGCCACCTCCGCGTCGCGGTCGTGCCGGTCGGCCTCTTCGCGGTCCGGCACCCGGCGCACCCGAATGGTGTCGATCCGGTTGCGCCGGCCGCCGACGTCCTCGGCGGTCAGCTCCAACCCGTGCACCACGGCCGACGACCCGGCGATCGGCACCCGGCCTAGCGCCTCGGCGAGCAGTCCGCCCACCGTCTCGACGTCGTCGCGGTCGGGCAGGTCGACGCCGAACAGCTCGCCGAGGTCCTCAACGGCGAGCCGGGACGCCACCCGCGCCTCGTCGTCGCTGATCCGCTCGATCGGCGCGCGCTCGACGTCGTACTCGTCATTGATCTCGCCGACGATCTCCTCGAGGATGTCCTCGATCGTGATCAGGCCCGCGGTGCCCCCGTACTCGTCGACGACGATCGCGATGTGCGCCCTGGCGGCCTGCATCTCGCGCAGCAGCACGTCCACGGGCTTGGACTCCGGCACGAACGCGATCGTCCGCATGATCTCCTCGACCGGCGTGGTGCGCGCCCGGTCGTCGTCCTGGCCGCGACGCACGAGGTCCTTCAGATAGGTGACGCCGAGGACGTCGTCAGCGCTCTCGCCCACTACCGGGATCCGGGAAAAGCCGCTGCGCAGCGCCAGTGCGAGCGCCTGCCGCAGGGTCTTGCCGCGCTCGATCCACACCACCTCGGTGCGCGGCACCATCACCTCGCGGGCGATCGTGTCGCCGAGGTCGAACACCGAATGGATCATCTGGCGCTCGTCGTGCTCGACGACGCCGCGCTGCTCGGCCATGTCGACCAGCTCGCGCAGCTCGACGGCGGAGTCGAACGGCCCCTCGCGCAGGCCACGGCCGGGCGTGATCGCGTTGCCCAGCAGCACCAGCAGCGCGGCCAGCGGGTTGAACAGCCGGCCGACGAGGCGCACCGCGCCGGCGCCGGCGAGCGCGACGGTGTTGGGGTGCTGCCGGCCGAGCGTGCGCGGCCCCACGCCGATCAGCACGTAGCAGATGACGATCATGACCAGCACCGTCAGCAGCGGCACCGGCCAGCGCGCGCCGAACTCGCCGCGGGCCACCAATGTGGCGAGCACGGTGGCGGTCAGCTCGCAGGACATCCGCAGCAGCAACAACAGGTTCGTGTACCGCGCGCGGTCGCTCATGATCGTCAGCAGCGCCGCCGCCCCGTGCCGCTCTTCGCGCACGAACTCGTCGGCCCTCGCCCGCGACACGCGCCCCAAGGCGGAGTCGACGCAGGCGATCAGGCCGCCGATCGGCACCAGGGCGATCGCGACGATCAAGGCGATGACGTCCGCCGTGCTCATGCGCCCTCTGCGGATTTAGGGGGCGTCCGTCGACCCGGCGAGTCGCGCAGCTCGCCGCCGGTTCCGGGCCGCGGCGTGCGGATCGGGTCGCGCTTGGTGGCCTTGGTCCAGTCGCGCAGCAGCCGCGCCTGGAGTTCAAACATTTCGCGTTCCTCGTCGGGCTCGCCGTGGTCGTAGCCGAGCAGGTGCAAGATGCCGTGCGCGCACAACAGCTGCAGCTCGCCCTCGGTGGAGTGGCCCGCGGAAGCGGCCTGGTCCGCGGCCACCGTCGGGCAGAGCACGACGTCGCCGAGGATCGCCGCGCCAGGGTTCTCGTCCGTCCCGGGCGGGGCGGAAGGGTCGAACCGCTCGGCCGGGCCGTCCGCGGCGTCCATCGGAAAGGCCATCACGTCGGTCGGCCCGGGCAGGTCCATCCACTGCTTGTGCAGCGCGGCCATCGTGTCGACGTCCACGAGCAGCACAGACACCTCGGCGAGCGGGTCGATGCGCAGCCCGTCCAAGACGAATCGGCCCAGCTGGACGAGCGCCGGCTCGTCGACGGCGACGCCGGACTCGTTGTTGACCTCGATGCTCACCGGTTCACCGCTCGGCGCCGGTCGCGGGTCTGGTCATCGTCGTCTGGTCATCGTCGTCTGGTCATCGTCTGGGGTTGGCGCGCGAGCGGGGTTGCTGAGCGTCGGTCGCCTCCGCGGCGCGGTCGTGCCGCTCGTACGCGTCGACGATCTCGCCGACGAGCCGGTGCCGCACGACATCGGTCGAGGTCAGGTTCGCGAAATGGACGTCCTCGAGGTCGCCGAGGATGTCGCGCACGACGCGCAGTCCGCTGCGAGTGTCGCCCGGCAGGTCGACCTGAGTGACATCGCCGGTGACCACCACCTTGGAATCAAACCCAAGCCGGGTAAGAAACATCTTCATCTGCTCAGGGGTGGTGTTCTGGGCCTCGTCCAGAATGATGAAGGCGCCAGAGAGCGTTCTGCCGCGCATGTACGCCAGCGGCGCGATCTCGATCGTGCCGGCCTGCATCAGCCGTGGCAGCGAATCCGGGTCGAGCATGTCGTGCAGCGCGTCGAACAGCGGCCGCAGGTAGGGGTCGATCTTGTCGAACAGCGAGCCGGGCAGGAAGCCGAGCCGCTCGCCGGCCTCGACCGCGGGACGGCTGAGGATGATCCGGCTGACCTCCTTCGCCAGCAGCGACTGCACCGCCTTCGCCACCGCGAGGTAGGTCTTGCCGGTGCCGGCCGGCCCAATGCCGAAGGTGATCGTGTGGTTGTCGATGGCGTCGACGTAGCGCTTCTGGTTCAGCGTTCGCGGCCGGATGTTCTTGCCGCGGCGGGACAGGATGTTGAGGCTCAGCACCTCTGCCGGCCGCTCCTCGGAGTCGGCGGTGAGGATGCCGTGGGCGCGCGTCACCGAGTCCGGCGTGAGGTTCTGGCCGGACTTGATGAGCTCGAGCAGCTCCTCGAACAGCCGGACGGCGATCGCATTGTCGGCGGCCTTGCCGGTGATGGTGATCTCGTTGCCGCGGACGTGGACGTCGGATTGCAGGCGGTTCTCGATCACCCGCAGCAGTTCATCGCGCGAGCCGAGCAGCGCGACCATGGCCTGCTCACCGGGCACGACGAGTGTCGTGGAGACGCGATCCGAGCTGTCCGATGGGGCGGAGGGTCCGGTCAAGGCAAGCTTTCTTCTCGACGTCGCTGGTCGAGTTCCATCGTAGCGAGGGAAATCAACCGGGCGGCCAGGTCATCGGCCGACCGGCCAGCACGTGCGCGTGGACGTGGAACACGCTCTGCCCCACGCCGGCGCCGGTGTTGAAGACCGTCCGGAAGTCGCTGAGCCGCAGCTGCTCGGCCACACCGCGGATGCCGGCGAGCAGCCCGGCGCCCGCCGCTGGGTCGCCGGCCAGGTCGGGCAGGTCCTGCAGGTGCTTGCGTGGGACGACCAAGACGTGCGTCGGGGCCTGCGGGTTGGTGTCGGCGAAGGCGTAGCTGTGCTGGTCCGCGTACACGGACGTGGCCGGGATCTCGCCCGCCACGATCTTGCAGAAGACGCAGTCCTCGGGCATGCGTCGAACCGTAGCGCGGCGCCTTCCCTGGCGCGTTCGCCTTCTCCTGGTTCCGTGCTGCTCGTTTTCCGGCCGAAATCGGACGTCACGGAACCAGGAGAAGCAGGCGGCGAGGTGCGGCCGAACGCCAACGCGTCAGCTCCAGCGGCCGAGGCGCAGGGACAGGGCGGCTAGCGCGGCCGCGCCCGCGGTGGACGTGCGCAGCACCGGATCGCCCAGCCGCACCGGCAGCGCGCCGGCGGCCACAAAGGCGGCGAGTTCGTCCGGCGCGATTCCGCCCTCGGGCCCGACGACGATGAGCAGCTCGCCGGCGTCGGGCACCGCGAGGCTCGCCAGCGGCTGAACCGCGTCCTCGTGCAGCACCAGGGCGGCTGAGGACGCGATCCGCGCCGCCACCTGCGCCGTCGTCGCCACCGCGGCGACTTCCGGCACCCAGGCGCGCCGGCTCTGCTTGGCCGCCTCCCGCGCGACCCGCTGCCAACGCTCGATGGCTTTGGCCGCGCGCGGACCGTCCCAGCGCACGATCGATCGGGACGCCGACCATGGGAGGATCTCGTCCACGCCCAGCTCGGTCGCGAGCTCGACCGCCAGCTCGGCCCGCTCGCCCTTCGGCAGAGCCTGCACCAACACCAGCGCTGGAGACGGTTGAGGGACCGTTCGCCTTGACGTCAGCTCGAGGGTCAGGCTGTCCGGTCGAAGAGCGGTCACCCGGCACTCCGCCAGCTCGCCTCGCCCGTCGCCGACCAGCACGGTCTCACCGACGGCGAGCCGCTTCACCCGAGCGGCGTGCCGCCCTTCGTCGCCGCCGAGAATCAGCGTGTCGCCGATATCGGCCGACAGCTCGGCGACGAGGAACAGCGGCGGCGTCACCGGCTCAGGTCACCATCGGTCAGGACGTCACTGCCGGAACGCGTCGCGCACCTTGCCGAACAGCCCGCCGGCGCGCGAGGTGACCGCGACGTCTTCCGAACGCAGCTCGGCGAGCTGGCGCAGCAGCGCCTCCTGCTCCTCGTCGAGTCGGGTCGGCGTGCGCACCTCGACGTGCACGTAGAGGTCGCCGCGGGTGGTGCTGCGTAGCTTGGGGACGCCCTTGCCGCGCAGGTGCAGGACCGCGCCGCTCTGCGTGCCGGGCCGGATCTCGATCTTCTCCTCGTCGTCCAGGGTGGTGAGGACGAGGTCGCTGCCAAGCGCGGCCGAGGTCATCGGCACCCCGATCGTGCAGTGCAGATCGGCGCCGTCGCGGGTGAAGGTTTCATGCGGCTGCTCGGAGATCTCGATGTACAGATCGCCCGCGGGGCCGCCGCCGGGGCCGACCTCGCCCTGCCCGGCGAGCCGGATGCGCATGCCGTTCTCGATGCCGGCCGGGACGTCGACGGTCTTGGTCCGGCGGGCGCGGACCCGGCCCTCGGCGCCGCACTGCGAGCACGGGGAGGCGATCTGCTCCCCTGTCCCGCCACAGGCCGAGCACGCGCGCGTTGTCATAACCTGGCCGAGGAACGAGCGCTGTACCGACTGGATCTCCCCGGCGCCGCCGCAGGTTGGGCAGGTGCGCGGCGAGGTGCCGGGCGCGCAGCCGTTGCCATGGCACTTGTCGCAGGCGATCGCGGTGTCGACGACCACTTCGCGACGCACGCCGAAGGCCGCCTCCTCCAGCGTCAGGGACAGCTGCAACAGCGCGTCCGCGCCGGGCCGGACCCGGCTGCGCCGACCACGGCCGCCAGCCATCGGGCCGCCGTTGCCGAAGAACGCCTCGAACACGTCGCCGAAACCGCCGAAGCCGCCGAACGGGCTCCCCCCGCCGGCCGCCGCGCCGGCCTGGGAGAGCGGGTCGCCGCCGAGGTCCACGACGCGGCGCTTCTCGGGGTCGGAAAGCACCTCATACGCCGTGGTCACCGCCTTGAAGCGGTCCTGCGCGGCCGGGTCGGGATTGACGTCGGGGTGCAGCTCGCGGGCCAGCTTGCGGTAGGCGCGCTTGAGCTCTTCAGCGGTCGCGTCCTTGCGCACGCCGAGCAGGCCGTAGTAGTCGCGCGGGGCGTCAGCCACGAACAATCCGTCCTCGAGATGCCTTGGCACTCGTTCGGGATGAGTGCCAGCCCAGTCTAGTCAGCGATCCTCGAGCAGGTCGCCGACGTAGCGCGCCACGGCGGCGACCCTGGCCATGGTGTGCGCGTAGTCCATCCGGCGCGGGCCGAGCACGCCGACCGCGCCGACGCCGGCGCCGTGCAGCTCGTAACCCGACGACACCACGGCGGCCGCCGCGAGCCCCTCGTGCTGGGTCTCGTTGCCGATGCGCACCAACACCTTCGACGACGACACCGACTGGTCGAGCAGCCGCAGCAGCACGACCTGCTCCTCGAGCGCCTCGAGCACCGGGCGGATCGCCGGGAAGTCGAGCGTCTGGTGGCTGAGGTTGGCGGTGCCGCCGAGGAGCATCCGGTCGCTGGTCGGCTCGACCAGCACCTCGAGCAGCACGGTGGTGAGCGTGGTCAGCAGGCCGCTCAGCTGCTGATCGACTTGCCCGGGCAGCTCGCTCACGATCTGCGGAGTCTCGGCGAGCGGACGGTCGCGCAGTTGCGCGTTGAGCGTGCCGCGCAACTCGTAGACGTCAGTGTCGATGACCGGCGCCGGCAGGTCGACGATGCGTTGCTCGACCCGGCCGGTGTCGGTGATCAGCACGACCATCAGCCGCGTCGACGACACGGTCACCAGCTCGAGGTGGCGGACCCGGCTGCGCGAGAGCGTCGGGTACTGCACCACCGCCACGTTGCGGGTGAGCTGCGCCAGCGCCCGCACCGCGCGGAGCAGCACGTCGTCGAGGTCGACCGCGCCTTCGAGGAAGGCCGAGATCGCGCGCCGCTCGGCGGCGGTCAGCGGCTTGATGTCGGTGAGCCGGTCGACGAACAGGCGGTAGCCGGCGTCCGTCGGCACCCGGCCGGCGCTGGTGTGCGGCTGGGCGATCAGCCCCTCGTCCTCGAGGGTCGCCATGTCGTTGCGGATCGTCGCCGAGGACACGCCGAGGTTGTGCCGGTCGACGAGCGCCTTGCTGCCGACCGGCTCGTTCGTGGCGATGAAGTCCTCGACGATTGCGCGCAGCACCGCGAGCTTGCGATCCTCCACAGCCACCGTCAGCCTCCTGGTCTCCCGTCCGAGTTTAGAACCGCAACGGCGGCGTCACACGCCAGCGCTAGGCTCCCAGGCGGGGGGCCAACCAGGCGCGCCCGACCTGTGGGGGGCGTGGCGGTGATCTTCAAGGCGGTGCGCGACGGCCGTCCCTATCCCGATCACGGGCTGTCCGCGCGGGATTGGGCCGGCGTGGCCCCGCGGACGGTGCGGCTCGACGAGCTGACCACCACGAAGCGGCAGCTCGAGCTGGATCATCTGCTCGACGAGGACTCCACCTTCTACGGCGACCTGTTCCCGCACGCCGTGCACTACCACGGCGAGGTCTACCTCGAGGACGGCCTGCACCGCGCGCTGCGGGCCGCGCTGCAGGGCCGCAACACCCTGCACGTGCGCATCCTCGACCTGGACGCGCTGAAGCCCGGCAGCTGAGGCGCCCTGCTAGCCGGGTCTTTCAGGCCGTCAGCAGCTCTTTGACCACCGCGTCGGCCATCAGCCGGCCGCGCTGGGTGAGTGTCACCCGGCCGGCATGCAGACTGCCCGGGTCGAGCAGGCCCCAAGTGGCCAACTGCGGCAGCGCCTGGCGCGCGGGCTGGCGCAGCTCGGCCACCGGCAAGCCCTCGCGGCGGCGGACGCCGAGCATGACGCGCTCGGTCCAGCGCGCATCCGCGTCCAGGGTCTCCCGGCCGGCCGCGGGGCTCGCGCCGGCGTCGAGCAGCGCGGCATACCTTGTCGGATGTTTGACGTTCCACCAGCGCACGCCGCCGACATGGCTGTGCGCGCCCGGGCCGAAGCCCCACCAGTTGGCGTCGCTCCAGTACAGCTCGTTGTGCCGGCAGCGGCCCGACGCCGTCCGCGCCCAGTTCGAGATCTCGTACCAGTCGTAGCCGGCGGCGCGCAGGGTCTCGTCGGCCATGACGTAGCGGTCGGCCTGCACGTCGTCGTCGGTCGCCGGCACCGCTCCGGACGCGACCTGCCGGGCGAGCGCGGTGCCCTCTTCGACGACGAGCGCGTATGCGCTGACGTGGTCCGGGCCGGCGCCGACGGCGGCGTCCAGCGAGGCCTGCCAGTCCGCGTCCGTCTCGTGCGGCGCGCCGTAGATCAGATCGAGGTTGACGTGCTCGAACCCGGCGGCGCGCGCCTCGGCCACGACCTGTTCCGGGCGCCCCGGCCGGTGCTCGCGGTCGAGCACGGCGAGCACGCGCGGCACGGCGGACTGCATGCCGACCGAGATGCGGGTGAACCCGGCGGCGCGCAGCTTGCCCAGATAGCCCGGCGCCACCGTCTCCGGGTTGGCCTCGGTGGTGATCTCGACGTCCGCGGCGAGGCCGAAGCTCTCGGCGACCTCGCGGATCACCAGCCCGAGGTGCTCGGCCGGCAGCAGGGTCGGCGTGCCGCCGCCGAAGAAGATCGTGCTGACCGGCGGCAGCGCGGCGCCGGCAAGAACGTCCGCGGCCAGCGCGATCTCGCGCAGCATCGTGTCCACGTAGTTGCCCTGGTTGACGCCCGGCCCGAGCTCGGTCGCGGTGTAGGTGTTGAAGTCGCAGTAGCCGCAGCGCCGCGTGCAGAACGGGACATGGACGTACACGCCGAACGGACGGTCCCGGGCGGCGTCCAGCGCGGCGGCTGGCAGCCGGCCGTCCGGCGGCGGCGGATCGCCCTGGGGCAGCGCTGACGGCACGCGCTCCAGTGTGCGCCGCCGCCGCGACAATAGTCGGCACGACCCACTGGTGACGATGTGCTGATTTCGGCGTCATCACACCGGAAACCGCACAAGATCGAGAGTCAGCCAGGGCCGGTCAGGCGTCTCGGCGTCGGCGGCCTCGGCTGCTCGGCACCGCCCCTCCTGACTTCGGCCAAGATCGTTGATCTTGATGGGCAGATGCCCGTGTTTGCTGGCCTGTAGGTGGTGGCTGCGCCCGGATGTGTGCACTAATCGGTTCTCGTAGCCTGCCGGGGTGGCCTACGTGCGGACGGTCCGGACGGCGTCGGGCGCGACGGCTGTGCAGATTGTGCACGCCTCGCGGCGCGGCTCGCGCGACATCGAGCATGTCGGGTCGGCCCACGACGAGGCGGAGCTGGCGGCGCTGAAGGCTGCCGCGAACCAGCGGCTGGTCGAGGGCCAAGGCCAGTTCGATCTTGGGCTGGACACCGCGGCCAGCTCGGGACCGCTGGAGATCGTGTCCTCGCGTGCGGCGCATCTGTGGGAGGCGTTGTCGCGGGCCTACGACACGCTCGGCTTCGACCGGGCAGCTGGCGGTGACGAGGTGTTCCGTCGCCTCGTGCTCGCCCGGATCATCGAGCCAACCAGCAAGCTCGACTCGCTGCGGGTGCTGAGCGAGGCCGGGATCGAGCCGCCGGTCTACCGGACGCTGACCCGCCGGCTGCGCGAGTACGCGACGCCCGAGTGGCGTGAGCAGCTGGCGGCGGCGTGCGCGGCGCACGCCGCGTTGGGGCCGGCGTCGCTGGTGCTCTACGACGTCACCACGCTGTATTTCGAGGCCCACGAGGGGGACGGGTTCCGGGAGTCCGGGTTCTCTAAGGAACGCCGTCTGGAGCCGCAGATCACCGTGGGGTTGCTGACCGACGCGGCCGGGTTCCCGCTGCAGCTGGAGGCCTTTCGAGGGCAACCGGGCCGAGACCGCCACGATGCTGCCCACCATCGAGCGGTTCATGGCAGCCCACAACCTCAAAGACATCACGGTCGTCGCTGACGCCGGAATGGTGTCCGAGGCCAACCGGCGGGCGATCGAGGCGGCCGGGTTGTCGTTCATCCTCGGCGCGAAGATCCCCGACATCCCCTACGTGATAGCCGAATGGCGCCGCACGAACCCCGGAACCGAGATCCCGGACGGGCACGTGTTCACCCAACGCTGGCCGGCCAGCGCGAGCGACAAACGCCGTGACCAGGTCATCTACTACAAGTTCACCGCCGACCGGGCCCGGCGGACCCTGCACGGCATCGACGAGCAGATCGCCAAGGCCGAGAAGGCCGTCGCCGGGAAGGTCCCGGTCAAACGCAACCGGTTCGTCACTCTCACCGGCGCGGAAAAGTCGATCAACCGAAAGCTGGAAGCGAAAGCGCGTGGGCTGGCCGGGATCAAGGGCTACATCACCAACATCGACAACCCGACACCAGAGTTCGTGATCGGCGCCTACCACCAGCTCTGGCACATCGAGAAGTCGTTCCGGATGTCCAAGCACGACCTGCGAGCACGGCCGATCTATCACCACAATCGCGAGTCCATCGACGCCCACCTCAACGTCGTGTTCGCCGCCCTCGCCATCACCCGGCTGATCGAGGACCGCACCAGCTGGTCCATCAAACGCTTCGTGCGCACCGCCCGCCGCTACCGCACCGTCCACATCCGCGCGGGCCAACACGTCCTCACCGCCGAAGACCCACTGCCAGACGACCTACGCGACGCCCTCGCCGTCATCACCTGAACCGGCAGTGCGCACTAAATTGGCCGAAGTCAGGTCACACCGGAAACCGCACAAGATCGAGAGTCAGCCAGGGCCGGTCAGGCGTCTCGGCGTCGACGGCCTCGGCTGCTCGGCACCGCCCCTGATTCGTCGGCTGGCAGACGGACCGGCACGGACCCTGAGCGGGTAGGTAGAACAGGTCATACGGACTGACGCTTGCGCTCAGCATTTAGCCCGTCGAGTGTCACCGAATAGCGATCTCCGACCGACTCGCCCTGACCACCAGCACAGCCCTGAATCGAAAATCAACTACCCACTTATCACCAGGCAGCACGGTGGCTTGGTGGCTTGGTGGCAACTGACTGGCTACTCGCGGATCTGGGTCAGACACGTCCGCGTCTCTGGCGTCTGAACTGTCCGACGGCATGTATACCAGCGCCAGTGGTCACAAGCGCGGCACCCAGCGTCGGGTGACCGCTAAATAGCAAAGCAAGCCCAACGCCCGCGCAAGCGATGGCCAATCCCGCCCACCACCAATAGTCACGCAACGTGCGTGATTCTCTTGCTACCACCAGAAACAACTCCGGACTAGAGCGGTGGCAGGCCGCTGCAAAGGTTTCCGCTTCCACAGAACTACTCCTGCCAATGTTCAGGAAAATACGGCGGTGCTGTAGCTGATCAGCCGACCGGTTGCTCACGAGACCGGGCTACCGCAGCAGCCAACGACGAACATTCAGCCCGATGCTCCAGCACCCAGCGCACAGCCCGCTCCTTAACAGCGGGATCGATCTTCTCCGGAATAACGCCATCCTTCCGGGCTCGAAAGGAAGCTGCCGGGAAGTCATACCGGTTCAGCGAGCCCGCTCGCGAGCTAGCATCTCCAATCGCGACTGCCCGTACAAGAGATCAGGCGCTAACCTACGAGTAGCAACAAGACGCCGGATCCTTCATCCGATGGTCTCGTGAACTCACACAGGTCGTGCTTGCGCGCTTCAAAGTTTCACTTCCGCAACTTACGAATGATCGAGGCTGCCGCAATGACCACGACTAGAACGACCACGAATACTGTGAATGCGGTGCTGTGGAACGGGCTGTCTTTACTTTTCACCGCTAGCTGTAACAGGTTCACCGTCGACCTCGCGTCACGGCGACGAAGACGAAAAATGCGACCGCTACTGCCACAAAGACCACGATGATCGCGGTAGGCAAAATATATCCCTCGCTCGCGGAAACGTTTCCGATCCGATTTACCACCGCTGGCGGTGGACTCGGAAACCCCGAACCGCCAGGAACTTCACCTCCCTGCCCGCCCACCTCCAGATTCGCCAAGTAACCGCTGAGAGATCCGATCCAGACACTCGATATCCAGGTTACATGCTCCGTCCAAAATGGCCTTCGTCGTCACCAGTCGAGTCGCCATCACGCACCTCCAGCCAAATTGGCCGTCATGCTCCAAACTGACCCCGACGGCAGGCGAGTCATCCAACAGATCCAACCAACGATCTTGACGTTTCTACGCAAAGTCTCGTTAGAGTGATCGACCGCGTAGGAGCTGGTAGATATGTCTAGGCAACGTGCCTCTGTAGGATTGGCGCGGTGATCCACGGTCTCCCTTACATCCTGCCGTATCTCGCGGAGGAAGCAGCCCCCTCAAGCTATCGAAACGGTAGCCATCAATCTCGAGCCGCAACCACTTCGCCAACAAAGCACGTAGTATTACCTCTAAAAGGAAAGTACGGGCGGCGGTGGCAAATCTGACGCCGTGGGGCGGTCGCTCGCCGGCAGCGCGCAGGCTTATATTGCTTGCAATGTTCTTGTTAGCTTGGGGGCCCGGCGTCGTGGTCGGTGTCATCCTGTATTTCGCCACTGGCCATTTCTATGCCGGCGTTCTGGCATTCGCGATTCTCTGTCTGGTGATGACGATCGTGCTCGGCGCGATCGGCGCGATCCTGAAGAAGAGGCGCGAGCGTCGTGTGCGCTCCTAAGTTAGATATAGTCCAGTCGCTCAAATTACGGCGCACTTCGAGTCGAACTGGGTCAAGGTCGGTATGGGCACCGTCTGCTGATGCTGCTTTCGCTTCGGTCTTTGCAGCGAGGTAGACATCGCGCGGAGTTCAAATGTCTGGAGGAAAGTGCAGGATCCTAGAATCAGTCGAAGGCGCTAATCTGCTAGTGCTAGCAATACGATTCCTCCGGCGGCGAGAAGAAGCGCAAACCATAGGCCACGACTGAGCACGTCGAGCATACGTTCTTGGTGCTGTACGCCTCGCTCCTCGGCTTCATTGCGCTCACGCGGAGTTCTAGTCGAACCAAAAGCCTGAGCAATACCGTGACGATGCAGCAGCTGCTCAATCGCCCAGGCAATTGCCCACGCTCCTCCTACGACGAGTAAGGCAAAACCTAGCAGATGCATGTGCCGATCCCATTGGTGCCGAAGGATCGCACTGCAATCTTTATGAGGACGGTCAACTGCTCCCGACCTCATCTCTGGCGAATATCGATGTCGATCCTATGACGCCGCCGGTACCAATATCGGCAGATCCGACTATTGCCTCGGCACCAGTCGCGGCGGCCGCAATTTCTCCGACGCCTGTGGAGATAGCTAGGGCTCCAACTGCCACCCCAACGGCAGCCAATGCGCCGCCAAGAATGTCGCTGAAAATACCTCGGCCGGATGGGTCGGTGTTGTTGATGGGGTTGTCGGCGGCGTAGGCGTAGCGGTTGGCGTTGTTGGGGTCGAGGGGTGCGTTGAGTGCGTTGAGTGCGTCTTGTTGGGTCCAGTTGCCGGTGGTGGTGGGAATCGCGGTCTGCTGGCCGATCCGGGCGAGCACATCGTCACTTCGGGCGGCCGAGGCCGCCCGCGTACCATAATTCTATGGACGACGAGTCGGACAAGGTGCCGACCTATGACCCAAACCGTTCTTCGATATGGCCGACCTACCCGCCTGGTACTCGTCTGCCAGTCCGCAAAATCAGGCCGTGGCTAGACTGGCTAGCTCTCACACTCCTTTTGATGTTGCTGGCAGGCTTCGGATTTCTTATTTTTTGGTTTGTAGAGACAATGCGCTCGCGTCAGTAGCTACTTCGCTCTGGGTGCGACATCTTCTGCTAGAAGGTATCGACCCCACCGGGCTCCGGTAATAAGCGGTGTGGACGTGTTATTGGCTGTTCCAGTTATAATCGCTCCTTTCGTGCCATCCGTGGCAGGACTTGCCGACATTTCGACGGAGACCTATCAGCGGTTATTTCTAGAGAATTCCGTTACCAGCAGCGTAACGAGGCGCGGGGGCCATACCTTGGCAGCGGAGATTCCCTTACAGCGCCAAGTACCTGGGGGCAGGTTGCTTATTGCTTCGAGACCTGTGACTTTCGTGCCGACGCCCCTTGTCATCTTTCTGCCCTACCTTGAATTCTAGTTGTTGCACGGAGGGCAAGTGTCATATTCAGTACCAAGAAGCACCCCATCACGACCGCTACAATCCAACGAGCAAGCAATAGTGAGACAATCACCAGCGCCGCGAATACGATCATCAGGGCGATGAAAGTTTTCCGTTGTCGCGCCAACGATATTTGCATCTTCCTCCTCGCTAGCAGAATAGCGCGCACCCGATTGCCGCAAATCCAGCCGCAACCAAGCCCACGCCGGTCGCAGCTGCGGCCACTGTTCCAAATAGTGGTTGCCGCGGATGCGGCACCGCCAATAAGAACACTGCCGCCTTCCAAGCCTCCCGACCCGCCGAACGCGAGAAATCCACGCGCATAATTGGGTAGGTCGTCACTGTCATCGCGCCCGGTTGGGTCGGTGTTGTTGATGGGGTTGTCGGCGGCGTAGGCGTAGCGGTTGGCGTTGGCGGGGTCTAGGGGTGCGTTGAGGGCGTCTTGTTGGGTCCAGTTGCCGGTGGCGGTGCTGTAGACGCGTTGGCCGAATTTGATTTCGCCGGTGTTGCGGTCTTGGATTCCTTCGCCGAACAGGTAGGGGGTTTCGGACCAGGCGCCGTTGTCTCCGCCGCTGTCGGTGCGGGTGGCCGCGCCGTAGGGGTCGTATCGGAGTGCGACGGCGGTGGTGTTGAAGTCGGTGGACATAGCGATGGGGTTGCCGATGGCGTCGGTGAGGTAGAGGCAGCTGACTCCGCTGGTGGTCTGCAGGATGATCTGCTCCCTCGTCCATATCGGTGCCGGCGTAGGTGTAGGTGCTGGTGGTGGATCCCAGGTGACGGTCCACTGCTGCCTTGCCGCGTTGAACGTCGCCATCCGGGTCGGGCCGGCGGTGAGGTTCCCGGCGCCGTCGTAGTCGGAGGGAGATCTGGTTGCAGTTGTGTAGTAGACCTCTACTTTGAGTAGGTATCTGGACACCGCGCTGCTTGACCTGATGATGGCCTGCGACGCGCAGGGGCGCTGGGCCGAGGGTGACGCTTACGTCGAGCGGATCATGGAGAATCACGACGCAGAGGTCCGAGGAGGATCTACCTCCGCGTACTTCCAGATCCTCGATCGCCGATTTCGACAGTGGACCCAGCCAATCGCCAAAAAGAGGAAGGTGATCGTTTCGTCAGCTTCGGGCCGCGTTTACTATGATTCGGATTCCGACTCCGACTATCAGGAGACCACTTAAGCGGAGAAGTAAGCGCCGCACAGGCCCTGCGTCACCTGTAGTTCGAGTCATCCGCCGCCGCTGTACCAGCTTCCATTGAATAGCAGGTCGCTCCGCGAAAAGTAAGCCGGCCAGGATAAGAGCCGAGCCGACGCCATAGCCGATGAATGAAGCTGCGCGTTCTGGCACGATGCTAAACCGTACAAGTAAACATTGGATTAACAGCGGCTGCGATCATTTACCAGCACTCTTACGTTTCACTACTCTCACGTTTCACTACTCTCACGACAGTCACCGCACCAACTACGAGCAGCGCGAGGATGACAAGAATCAGCAGCACCGCCGGTGCGCCTGTGACGTGGAAGCTGGCCGACTCGAACATTGGTCCTCCTCTTGATTTCGAAATGAATTCCGGGCTATGTTTCTAAGTGTAGCCTGTGCAATGGGCTAGCCGTCACTTGCGTTTATTGCGCACGACCAGAAATACGCCTCCGACGACGACAAGAACGGAGATGGCTACTGTGAGGGGCACACTCTTGATGCCGGACGAGGGATTCGCAAACGGCTGAATAAGGTGAACGACTGTATAAATCATATGCTGCGGGCCCGGCGACCAAATATCGCTCGGTCCCAACCTCCTCAAGGATCCGGTGGGTGGTCTGGCGGCCGTTCAGCTCCTTTCATCCGGCCTTTGAGATTTCTGCAAGTGCTGGAGATCTGGTTGCCGTTGTTGAACGTCAACGACTGGCTCGAGGGTGCGGACCCGGTCACCGCGGCGGTCTTGCGGTTGCCGGTGGCATCGTAGGTGTAGGTGAACGTGCGGGGGTTCGACCCCCCGGTCACCACGTCCTTCGTCAGCCGGTTCGAGGTGTCGTAGGTGTAGGTGTTCGTCTCTCCGGACACGGTGTCCTTGGTCCACTGGATGGTGTTGCGGTCGTTGCTGGTGGCGGTCGAGCAGGACGGCGCGGTCGAGTTCGCGGCGTAGCAGACCGTCTCGTTGAGCGCGTTGGTCGGTCCGGACGCGGGGCCGATCTGGCCGAGCACGCTGGTCATCCGCCCGGAGTTGTCGTAGCCGAAATGTTCGTGCGCGGCACACGCTCCTGCGATCACGACGGCGCAGAGAACCTTCGTGATCGCCAGCGGCGCCGTGCCCGCGCAGCATCTACACCACCACCGTGCGTGTCACCCACCAACGCTCAAGATCGCGACTTTGCCGACCCCCTGAACGGGCAGGGGTTTCGGTCCCGCGAACAGACGACCGCCGCAAAAGCCGAGCACCATTGGTATCGGTTGCCGAGCAAGCTTATCGAATCTGCAGAACTTCGCCGACCATTCCTCCGGATATCAGTTTGATACTGACGTCGTGCGGGCTGGTGCTAATCGCTCGTAGGGTAATTGCAAAATTACTGATATGTAAGTGGCGCGGCTGGTAACACGTCTCGATTACGTGGCACCGGTTTTGCAGGGCCTAAGACACCTCCCGGCCAGGCTCTTCTATTACATGTCAGAGAACTGGGTTCACCTCGGCGCCTGACGGCCGCAAGATGGTTTAGTGCAGGTCGTCAATCAGTCGGTCCATCGACGACGTCGTCTTCTTTCGATCCAGAATTTCCGGCTAGCCACCTCCACCCCTTGCGAGATAGCGCCGAATATATCAGGCCGAGGTCGCCGAACAACATGAGGCCTGCGAAGAATGTCACCTGCCTATGAGCTCCATCAAGGTGGAGCAATGTACCGTCGAACACGCCAAAAATGCTTACGATAAGTGCGGCCAAGAGGAAGAACCCGAAACGCCGTGGGGTCCACTTGTTGCTTGCTGACTCTTGCACTGTGGAACCCCCTATCTACGGGCCACTGGTCCGGTCCAGACGACGAATCTTTCGTCTTAGACGATATCGAACTCCCGCGCCCGAAGCGAGGAGAATCAAGAAGCCGACACAGATCGAGATGGCGATCAAACCTCCGGCCGTGCCAATATTGTTGTTCGCGAAAAGTCTAATAATGAGTACGAGCCAGAATAGCCAGCAAGCTTTGCCGCCTAATATTTGCAACTTGGATCGCCTCGACGCACCTGGCATTCGAGCAACCTCTGCAGCGACATCGCGGTCTGACGGTTCTAGTGATCCTCCCTTCCACATCATCTTGACGAGTCTAGCTTTGTCGTCCTCGTTCCGGCTGATTCCCATCGTGCCGTCCACTCTTGCGGCTTGTCGTCAGTTTCCGCCGCTATAGTCTGGCGCGAGGTCCTCCGCGAACCCCCCAGCGCCGCACCCGACTATATTCGCGAAAAGACCGCCCACTGGCCCAAGCGTCGACGTTGCAAATTCACCCGCGCCAGACTCCTCGACGCTGACCACGCCACCCAGGCATCCAATCCCTCCGCCCACCGAGTTGTCTTCGTCGTCCTCATCGCCAAAGAACTCGACGATGCAGCTGTTCGATGGATTGCTTGAGAATAACGAACACTTCCCGAAGGATCTGAATTGTTGATGGGGTTGTCGGCGGCGTAGGCGTAGCGGTTGGCGTTGTTGGGGTCTAGGGGTGCGTTGAGGGCGTCTTGTTGGGTCCAGTTGCCGGTGGCGGTGCTGTAGACGCGTTGGCCGAATTTGATTTCGCCGGTGTTGCGGTCTTGGATTCCTTCGCCGAACAGGTAGGGGGTTTCGGACCAGGCGCCGTTGTCTCCGCCGCTGTCGGTGCGGGTGGCCGCCCCGTAGGGGTCGTATCGGAGTGCGACGGCGGTGGTGTTGAAG
Organism: uncultured Jatrophihabitans sp.; assembly: GCF_964251945.1. Lineage (GTDB taxonomy): Bacteria > Actinomycetota > Actinomycetes > Mycobacteriales > Jatrophihabitantaceae > Jatrophihabitans. Next base: position 133,531 of record NZ_CAXULP010000001.1, on the reverse strand, counting down.
TCGGTGGACATGGCGATGGGGTTGCCGATGGCGTCGGTGAGGTAGAGGCAGCTGACTCCGCCGGCGGTTTGGAGCAGGATGGGCTCGCCGGAGGGGTCGTGCAGGATGTATCCGACGCCGGTGCCGGCTTGCACGGAGTCGATCACGGGGATGCCGTTCTTGTCGGGGATGCCGTAGGACAGGGTGTAGTTGTGGCCGGCCTGGTTGGTCGCCGACAGCACGTCGCTCATGTTGGTCCCGGCGCAGCCTTGAACGTGGCGGTGCGGGGTCAGGCATGCCGAGGTCCTTCAGACCGCAATTGTGGCTCTACCTCGGTGGAAAGTACGGCCGCACTTAGCTTAGAACAACTTCCTAGTCATAGCGTTCTTCCCAACTCGAGAAGGCAAACTCATCGGTACTTTTGGCTGCATCGGCGCATGCCGTGACTGCTGGCTGGCCTGATGACAGCGAAACCGCGGCACCCGCAGCGCAGGCACGCCCTCGCCCTTTCCGATTCAGCTGCAATCCTAAACGTCTGAATTTCCTGATTCAGCCAGCTTTTCGAGTAGAGCATCAGCGTCACGTACCGTTATCACATATGCCCCCCCAATGAACTTTATAGCGACTTGGCGACGAAATGCGGCACCGAAACCTCGCTGCTTCACGGCCCGAGGTCCCGGCTTTAGTACCTCTACATCAATAACGTCGCTCCGCGGTATCTCCCACTCCTTTCCCCACGTCACGGAATCGAGCCGATTTGGCAGGAAGATGATGCGTCGGTCGCTCACGTGCAGACGTCCGCCAACCACCCGGACGCCCTGAAATCCGTTGGCAGCAGCTTGGTAGACCAACCGCTCGCCAACGGCGAGCCGAACTGAACGAAACCACCAACCCATGGTTCTTCGGCACCCCTAGTCTTTCCTAGCCCGCCGACGACGACGCCAGTTGATCAGGCTTGTCGACCCAACAACGATCACAAAGACCGTAACGAAAATGACGACACTTTGTGCCCACATTCGACGAGCTTCCTTTTCCTCGTCTAGTCCGCTGGATCGCCGTTTGCCGCGTCGCCTACGGCCGTGGCTACTGTGCCCACTACTCCAGCGCAAGCCACCGTGCCCAGCCCACTCGTAATTCCGGTGCAAGCGAGGGCTCCCACGGCACCAACGAAAATGCCCACGATTTCACCAAAACTGAACTGGCCAGTCGCGTCGGTGTTGTTGATTGGGTTGTCGGCGGCGTAGGCGTAGCGGTTGGCGTTGTTGGGGTCTAGGGGTGCGTTGAGGGCGTCTTGTTGGGTCCAGTTGCCGGTGGCGGTGCTGTAGACGCGTTGGCCGAATTTGATTTCGCCGGTGTTGCGGTCTTGGATTCCTTCGCCGAACAGGTAGGGGGTTTCGGACCAGGCGCCGTTGTCTCCGCCGCTGTCGGTGCGGGTGGCCGCCCCGTAGGGGTCGTATCGGAGTGCGACGGCGGTGGTGTTGAAGTCGGTGGACATGGCGATGGGGTTGCCGATGGCGTCGGTGAGGTAGAGGCAGCTGACTCCGCCGGCGGTTTGGAGCAGGATGGGCTCGCCGGAGGGGTCGTGCAGGACGTAGCCGACGCCGGTGCCGGCTTGCACGGAGTCGATCACCGGGATCCCGTTCTTGTCGGGCATCCCGTAGGACAGGGTGTAGTTGCGGCCGGCCTGGTTGGTCGCCGACAGCACCTCGTTCATGTTGGTGCCGGCGTAGGTGTAGGTGCTGGTCGTCCCGCCGTAGCCGCTGCTGGTGGTGGCGCTGGTTTGCTGCCCGGCGGCGTTGAACACCGCCGACCGGACCGGGCTGGCGGTCAGGTTCCCGGCCGCGTCGTAGCTGTAGCCGGTGGTGGAGATCTGGTTGCCGTTGTTGTAGTTCAACGACTGGCTCGAGGGTGCGGACCCGGTCACCGCGGCGGTCTTGCGGTTGCCGGTGGCATCGTAGGTGTAGGTGAACGTGCGGGGGTTCGACCCCCCGGTCACCACGTCCTTCGTCAGCCGGTTCGAGGTGTCGTAGGTGTAGGTGTTCGTCTCTCCGGACACGGTGTCCTTGGTCCACTGGATGGTGTTGCGGTCGTTGCTGGTGGCGGTCGAGCAGGACGGCGCGGTCGAGTTCGCGGCGTAGCAGACCGTCTCGTTGAGCGCGTTGGTCGGTCCGGACGCGGGGCCGATCTGGCCGAGCACGCTGGTCATCCGCCCGGAGTTGTCGTAGCCCAAGTGTTCGTGCGCGGCCCACGCGGTGTTCCCGGCGTTGGTCTGCATCCACGCGTCCGTGCGCCGGCCGTTGGCGTCGTTGGCGAAGTTGGTGGTGCTGGTCGTGCCGTCCTGCGGATAGGTCATCGAGGTCAGCAGATGCGCGTTGTCGTAACCGTAGCTCGTGGTGCCCAGCCCGTCGGTCTCCGTCGCGAGCGCCCCCGCCAGGTCGTAGGCATAGGCGACCGAGTGGGTGTTCGCGGTGTTCGCGACCGAGGTCAGGTGGCCGAGGTCGTCGTAGGTGTAGGTGGTGGTGCCGTTGGCGTCGACCCGCTGGGTGACGTGGCCGTCCGGGTTGTAGGTGTAGTCGACCTCGTGGGTGCCGTCGGAATACTGCACCTTGGTGATCCGGTCGGCCTTGTCATAGGTGTAGGTGATCGTGTCGCCCGCCCCGTCCGTGGCCGTCGCCAGCCGGCCGAACCCGTCCCACGTGTAGGAGCGGTTGCCCAGGCTGGTGCCCGACGGCGGGGTGATCTGGGTCAGGTCCCCATCGCTGTTGCCGTAGGTATAAGTCGTCTGCACGCCGGCGGCCGCGCCAGGCGGGGCCGAGTCCATCGGCGTGCCATTGGCGTTGTAGTCGACCTTCGCGCTCGGCCCCGACGTGCCCTGCGCGGTGCCGCTCTGGTTGCCGTTCGTGTCATAGGTGTAGTTCAGCGAGTTGCTGGCGTCGTCGGTCGTCGAGGACGGCAGATACGCCTTGCCGCCGGTGTTGCTGTAAGCCGCGGAATCGGCCGCGCCGCCCGGGAACGCGACCTTCGTCAACGACTCGCCGCCGTTCGAGCCATAGGTGTATGACGTCGAGCCGCCCGAGGCCGGCGTCGTCGAGGCGATATTCGCGATCGTGGTGTACGTCTTGCTGCGAGTGTTGCCGTCCGGGTCCTGCGCGGTGTGCACCCGCTGCGAGGTCGCGCTGTCCAGGTTGTAGGTCGTGTGCGGCACCGACGCGACCGCCGTGCTCTGGCTCGTCGTGGGATCCGCGACCAAGGTCTGCGTCGTAGTCGGGTAGGTCAACCTGGTCGTCGACGTCCCCGCCCCGCCGTCGACCGGCGGGTTCGTCTGCGCAACCGAGGACACCTCGCCGCTCGTGAATCCCAGTGTCGTCACCTCGTTCATCGGGTTCGTGATCGACACGACCTGCCCGGTGTCGGTGCCGTAACCGCTGGAAAACGACGTGACCCCGCCGGTCGCGTCCGTCACCGAGGCGAGATGGCCGTTCGGCGAATACCCGAATGTCACGGTGCGGCTCAAGGTCCCCGACGTCTGCGTCAACGACGAAATCTTCGAGCCGCTCATCGTGATGTTCACCGAACGCCCGGCGGTCGGACCGCGGGTCGCGGTGATCTTCTGCGGGTAACCGGTCGAGGAGTTGTAGTAATAGTTCGTGGTGTTGTGGTTGCGATCGGTGACGGTCGACAGCTGCCCGGAGGGGTTGAAAACCAAGACCTCCTGGGAACGGTGGTCGGTCAGCGTGTACTGCGGCGCGCTGCCTGTCAGATCCGCCTGGAATTGCGGCGGCGCAATGAAATTACTCCCGCTTTTCGCGAACACGCCGGAAAGCCCGCCCGGGCCGTAGAACGTGACGCTGTTGTCGGCGTTCGTGACCATCCGCTCGTCGAAACCCGAGATCGCCCATCCGGAGCCGGCGCCCCCGGTGACCGCCGACGGCGTCGACGTGCCCCACACGCTCGAGTTGTAGGACAACGTCACCGGCACATCCTGCCCAATCCCCGGCAACGTCAACAACTGATCAGTGAACAACGCGTTCCCGCTGCCCACATCCACCGACAACGACGCCGTCCCAGAAATCGCAAACGGCAACCGCGTCGCGCTCTTCCGCGACCCCGCCGCCGGCGTCGGATTCGACGTCGTAGCACCCGCCGGCGACGCCGCGAACGTCACCGCCGCACCGAAAGACAACACCCCCGCCGCCGCAGCAACAAACGCAACACAGCGACGCGAACGAAGACGCGCCGAATAAACCCACCGAACCATAAAAAGCCCCACCTCAAATACGCAGACTGCTCGGCGAACAGCCGCAAAAACGCCCGAGACATTCACCCGAGCGGCGTCAGCTCTGAGCCCCAGCGCGGTCATGCACGGTCGCCATTGCCGAGGTTGAGTTGGCTACGTTCAGCGACTCAACACGCATCTCTGGATCAGCGCAAGCAAAAGATTTGGCCTTTCCTAAGCGACGTCTCAGAGTGGCTCGAGAGGCGAAATTGGGCGCGGACCTCGGGCCGTCTCCGCGGCCGTCCGGCGCAGCACCGCGACGACCCGCTCGTCGGCCGGCAGGCGCACCGGCACGGGACCCTCCGGCAGCCAGGACAGGTCGCGCAGCACGTCGGCGAGGGCGTCCAAATTCTCGGCCGCCCAGGCGGGGGCATTTACCTGGGCGTAGACGGCGCGGATCGACGCCGCCTGCTCGGGGGTCGTCATCCGTCGACCTTGACGCGCTCGAAGGTCTCGTAGTGGTCGGCCGTCCAGTAGAACTGGCCGCCGGCGCCGGTGATGATCCGGCGGGCGCCGCGGTCCGGCGAACCGGGCGTCGGCACCGTGTACTCGTGGTAGTAGCCGGCGCGCTCGCCGGGCAGCCGGTGCTCGTCGTTGTGGAACACCACCCCGTCGTCGCGCGGGTACGGGAACGGGCCGCCCTGCCGGATCAGGTCCACGGTCGTCGCCACCTGCGGCGGCAGCGACGACAGCCGCACAGTGTGGATGGCGGGTTGACCGGAGCTGCCCGCGTGCACCGCGTAGCCGACCGCGAGGGCGGCGACCAACGCGACCAACGCCACCAAAGGGCGGCGGGCTCGCCGGACGCTGCGCACGTCCGCCACGGTAGAAGACCCGCTGCGCGGCCGTCCGTGGCGAGTGCTTCGATCACGGTATGGGCGACACGCTGCACGCGACAACGATTCGCATCGAGGGCAACGACGGGGACGAGATCGAGGCCTATCTCGCGCAACCCGACGACGTCGAGGGATCGCGCGGCGGCGTCGTGGTGATCCACCACCTGCCCGGCTACGACCGCGCCACGAAGGAAATCGTGCGGCGCTTCGCCGAGCTGGGCTACGACGCGATCTGCCCGAACCTGTACTGGCGGCTGGCGCCCGGCGCCGCGCCGGACGACGCGGCGGCGTTCGCCCGCGCGCAGGGCGGCGTGCCGGACGCGCAGCTGGTCGGCGACGTGGCCGGCGCAGCGGCGCACCTGCGCCGGTTGGCGACGAGCAACGGCAAGATCGGCGTGATCGGCTACTGCTCCGGCGGGCGGCAGAGCGTGCTCGCCGCGTGCAACCTCGAGCTGCAGGCCGCCGTCGACTGCTACGGCGCGTTCGTCACCGGAACACCGCCGGAAGGTTTTCCGCTCAAGGTGACCAACCTCGTCGACCAGCTGCCGAATCTCCGCGCGCCCTTGCTCGGCCTGTTCGGCAATGAGGACAAGTTCCCGTCCCCGGAGCACATCGACGAGCTGGCGCACCTGCTCGACGGCCACGGCAAGGAGTACGAGTTCCACCGCTACGCCGACGCCGGGCACGCGTTCTTCTCGACCGACCGGCCGTCCTACCGGGTCGAGGCCGCGGTCGACGGCTGGGAGCGGATCACCGAGTTCTACGCCGCGAAGCTGGGGAGCTGACGATGTGCACCTACGCCACCGTGACCGCGCCGATGACCGGCAGCGCCAAGGGCCCGAACGGCGCGTGGTTCCGGGTCACCGACGCCACCGTCTACTTCGACCACCCGGTGCACGCGCCGGCCGAGCACAGCCTCAACATCGACCTCGCGGCCCCGGCGCGAGGCCCGTCGGCGCGGGTCGCCGTCGAGCTCACCGCCGAGTCCGCGCGCGAACTGGTCGCCGCGATCCAGGCGGCGCTTGCCAGCGCGCCGGCCGAGATGACGGTCTGAGCCCGGCGGGCGCGGACGGCTAGGGTCGCGATTCATGAGAGCCGTCTACGCCGAGTCGTTCGATCCCGACGAGCCGCTGGCCGGTCTGGTGGTCGGCGAACGGCCCGAGCCGACGCCGCCGCAGGGCTGGACCCGGGTCGCGGTCAAGGCGGCGAGCCTGAACCACCACGACCTGTGGACGCTGCGCGGGGTCGGCATCAAGGCCGAGCAGCTGCCGATGATCCTCGGCTGCGACGCCGCCGGGATCGACGAGTCCACCGGGGACGAGGTCGTCGTGCACGCGGTGATCAACGCGCCGGGTTGGACCGGCGACGACACCGTGGACCCCGGCCGCTCGCTGCTGTCGGAGAAGCACCAGGGCTCGCTGGCCGAGTACGTGATCGTGCCGAAGCGCAATGTCGTGCCGAAGCCCGCCGACCTGTCATTCGCCGAGGCCGCCTGCCTGTCGACGGCGTGGCTCACCGCCTACCGAATGCTGTTCACGAAGTCCGGGCTGCGGCCGGGTCAGTCGGTGCTGGTGCAGGGCGCGACCGGCGGGGTGGCGACCGCGTGCATCTCGATGGCGCGCGCGGCCGGCTTTCGCGTCTACGCGACGGCACGGACCGAGGACAAGCGGCAACGCGCGCTCGAACTCGGCGCGCACGAGGCGTTCGCCTCCGGCGCGCGGCTGCCCGAGCGGGTGGATGCGGTGATGGAGACCGTCGGCGCCGCCACCTACGCGCACTCGGCGAAGTCGCTCAAGCCAGGCGGGCGAATCGTCATTTCCGGTGCGACGTCCGGGCCGAACCCGCCGGCGGACCTGAACCGCTTCTTCTTCCTGCAGCTGGAGCTGATCGGCTCGACGATGGGGACGAAGGCCGAGCTGGCGGATCTGATCTCGTTTCTGCACACGACGGGGCTCCGGCCCACGATCGACCGGACGATCCCGCTGGCGGAGGCCGCCGACGGGCTGGCCGCGATGGCGGCCGGCGACCTCGTCGGCAAGATCGTCCTCGAACTCTAGCTATGCCTGACAGCGACGCGATGATCTCGGCCGGACCACCCGGATTCGCCGGCTGAGGCCGAGATCATCGCCGGTCGGCGACCGCGGAGCCGCACGCTGTGGACACAATGCCGCCATGACGGTCTACCGCCAGCAGCTCGCCGGCCGCTCCTACGAGTTCGCCGGGCTCGCCGAGCTGCTGGCGAAGGCGAGCCCGCCGCGCTCCGGCGACGAGCTGGCGGGCTGCGCCGCGGAGTCGGCGGCCGAGCGGGCGGCGGCGCAGTGGGCGCTCGCCGACGTCGCGCTCGCCGCCTTCCTCGACGACCTCGTCGTCCCGTACGAGACGGACGAGGTCAGCCGGCTGATCGTGGACGACCTCGATCACGATGCGCGCCGCCCGGTGGCAGCGATGACGGTGGGCGGCTTCCGCGACTGGCTGCTGGCGACCGCGACCCGGCCGGACGCCGCCGCCGTGCTGGGCGCGCTGGCCCCCGGCCTGATGCCGGAGATGGCCGCCGCCGTCAGCAAGCTGATGCGCAACCAGGATCTGATCGCGGTCGGCCGGGCGTGCTCGGTCGTCACCGCCTTCCGCGACACGCTCGGCCTGCCCGGCCGGCTGGCGACGCGGCTGCAGCCGAACCATCCGACCGACGACCCGCGCGGCGTTGCCGCCGCGACGCTCGACGGGCTGCTGCTCGGCTGCGGCGACGCGGTGCTGGGTATCAACCCGGCCACCGACTCCCCCGGCGTTGCCGGCGACCTGCTGCGCCTGCTCGATGACCTGCGCTCCCGGTACGCGATCCCGACGCAGACGTGCGTGCTCGCGCACGTGTCGACGACTCTGGAGCTGATCGAGCAGGGCGCGCCGGTCGACCTGGTCTTCCAATCGATCGGCGGCACGCAGGGCACGAACACCGCGTTCGGCGTCGACCTCGCGCTGTTGGAGCAGGCTCGTGCGGCTGCGCTGGAGCTGAATCGCGGGACCGTCGGGAACAACGTCATGTATTTCGAGACCGGGCAGGGCTCGGCGCTGTCCGCCGGCGCGCACCTCGGCGTGGACGGCCGGCCGATCGACCAGCAGACGCTCGAGGCGCGCGCGTACGGGCTGGCGCGTCGGTTGAAGCCGCTCATCGTCAACACCGTGGTCGGCTTCATCGGGCCGGAGTACCTCTATGACGGCAAGCAGATCATCCGCGCCGGCCTGGAAGACCACTTCTGCGGCAAGCTGCTCGGCCTGCCGATGGGCGTGGACGTCTGCTACACCAACCACGCCGAGGCAGATCAGGACGACATGGACACGTTGTTGACGCTGCTCGGCGCGGCCGGCTGCACCTACGTGATCGCGGTGCCCGGCGCAGACGACGTCATGCTGGGCTACCAGAGCACTTCCTTCCACGACGCCCTCTACGTGCGCAGCGTGCTGGGGTTGCGGCCCGCGCCGGAGTTCGAGGCCTGGCTGCGCGATCTCGGGATGCTCGACGACGTCGGGAACGTGCTGCCCGTCGAAGCCTCGCCGCTGCTGGCCATCGGCAGATGAGCGAGCCGCTGTGGGCGAGACTGCGGCTCGTCACCCAGGCGCGGATCGGGCTGGGCCGCGCCGGCAACGGCCTGCCGACGACGGCCGAGCTCGAGTTCCGCGCCGCGCACGCGGCTGCGCGCGACGCCGTGCACGACGCGCTGGATGTCGCTGCGCTGTCGGAAGCAGTGCTCTCGCTTGGGCTCGGCGACCCGCTGGTTGTCGCCAGCAAGGCCTCCGATCGGGCGGAGTATCTGCGCCGGCCCGACCTGGGGCGGACGCCGGCCGAGCCGATCAAGCCAGCCGAGGGCGCGGAACTCGTCGTGGTGCTGGCGGACGGGCTGTCGGCCCGGGCCGCGCAGGCACACGCTGTCCCGCTGCTGGCCGAGTTGCTGACCGGGCTGGGCGCGGACGGCCCGTCGCTAGCCCCGCCGGTGATCGCGACCCAGGCACGTGTCGCGCTCGGCGACCACATCGGCTCGGCCTTCGCCGCGCGGGCGGTGCTGGTGTTGATCGGCGAGCGTCCCGGGCTCTCGGTCAACGACAGCCTCGGCGCATATCTCACCTACGCCCCGCTGCCCGGCCGCAGCGACGCCGAACGCAACTGCGTGTCCAACATCCACCCGCCGAACGGAATGTCCTACGCTGCGGCGGCCCGGGTAATCGTCGGCCTGCTCCGCGCGTCGTTCGAACTCGGCGAGTCGGGCGTGCGCGTCAAGGACCGCACCGTCACCGAACTGCCGACCGGCGAAACGCGAGCACTCGGCTAACCCTCCCTGCCTCGCGACTTGTCCTCGCCTCTTCGGCGCCCAGCCGGACGACACGCGGACAACTCGCGGAGGGGTCGGGCGGCCGGCGGAGGGGTCGACGGCTGGTGGACGGGTCAGCGGCGCAGCTCGACGAGCAGGCCGCGGTGGTCCGAGCCGGGCAACGCGACCGTCTGTGTCGACACCACGCCCACCGAGCGGGCGAGCACGTGGTCGATCGCGATCAGCGGCGGGAACCAGCGGTCCGTCGGATACGTCGCGGTGTAGCCCTCGCCGGCGCGCGACGTCGCGTCCGCGTACCCGTCGCCGAGCAGCGCGCGGAAGCGGGCGTGGTCGACGGTCGCGTTGAAGTCGCCGGACACCACGACCGGCCCCGTCAACCCGCGCAGGAACCCGCGCAGCCGGGTGATCTCCGACGTCCACGTCCCGGCCGGATACGGATACGGCGGCAGCAGGTGCACCGCCACGAACGTCGTCGGGCCGGCCGGCAGCGCCACCCGGACGGCGAGCACGCCGAGTTCGTAGCCCGGCAGGTTGCGACCGGCCGACACCGGATACCGGCTCCAGATCCCGAGCCCGCCGCCGCCGCCGTCACGCAGCGGCGCGGTGTAGCGATGAGCCAGCAGGCCGCCGAGCCCGGCGGCGAGCAGCCGGCTCTGCTCAGCCGTCGTCAGCTCCTCGGTCGCCAACAGGTCGACGCGGTGCTGCCGGACGAGCCGCACGACCGCGCCGGCGTCCGCCGAGCCGATCTTCAGGTTGGCCTGCAGCACGACGAGCGGCCGTCCGGTCGTCGACGGCGGCGAGCGGAGCACCGGCGGCAGTTGGATGAGCAACACCAAGGTGCAGCACACGACAGCGACCACGGCCAGCAGCCAGCGTCGAGCCAGGACCGCGACGAGCCCCACGCCGGCCGCCCACATCAGCTGATGGCTGAACGCGGCCAGCACGATCAACGGCTGCCAGTCGAACGCGACCTGCCGAGCGAGCAGCGCGGCGAGCGCGACGACGACGGCCACGAACGCGACGACCGTTGAGACGACGCGCCGCCACGGCTCGCCGTCGCGCCGCAGCCGCAGCCAGCCGCTGCGTTCCGGCCAAACTCGGCGCACAGTCGACTCCGTCAGCGATGATCTCGGCCGGCCCACGCGTATTCGCATGGGCCAGCCGAGATCATCGCAGCAGGCGGAGCTGCCGACTCACTTCTTGGCCGCGTCGGCGGTCTCGCCGGTGGACAGCGCGGCGATGAAGGCCTCTTGCGGCACCTCGACCCGGCCGACCATCTTCATCCGGCGCTTGCCCTCTTTCTGCTTCTCCAGCAGCTTGCGCTTGCGGGTGATGTCACCGCCGTAGCACTTCGCGAGCACGTCCTTGCGCATCGCGCTGATGTTCTCGCGGGCGATCACCCGCGCCCCGATCGCGGCCTGGATCGGCACCTCGAACTGCTGGCGTGGGATCAGCTTTCGCAGCTTGCCGGTCATCGACGTGCCGTATGCGTACGACTTGTCCTTGTGCACGATCGCGCTGAACGCGTCGACCGGCTCGCCCTGAAGCAAGATATCGACTTTCACGAGGTCCGCGACCTGCTCCCCCGCCGCCTCGTAGTCCAGCGAAGCATACCCACGGGTACGGGACTTCAACTGGTCGAAGAAGTCGAAGATGATCTCCGCCAGCGGCATCGTGTAGCGCAGCTCGACGCGCGTCTCGGACAGGTAGTCCATGCCGCCCAGCGCGCCGCGCCGCTGCTGGCACAGCTCCATGATCGCGCCGATGTACTCGCTCGGCGCGATGATCATCGCCTTGACGATCGGCTCGCGGGTCTCGGCGATCTTCAGTTTGCTCGGCCAATCCGAGGGGTTGGTCACGACGTGCTCTGCGCCGTCCTCGAGCGAGACTCGATAGACGACATTCGGCGCGGTGCTGATCAGGACGAGGTCGAACTCGCGCTCGAGCCGGTCGCGGGTTATCTCCAGGTGCAGCAGGCCGAGGAAGCCGCAGCGGAAGCCAAAGCCCAGCGCCGTCGACGACTCCGGCTCGTAGACCAGCGCGGCGTCGTTGAGCCGCAGCCGGTCGAGGGCGTCGCGCAGCAGCGGGTAGTCCGAGCCGTCCACCGGGAACAGCCCGGAATACACCATTGGGTTCGGGTCGCGATAGGCGCCGAGGCTGGTCGCCGCCGGCTTGACGGCGTCGGTGACGGTGTCGCCGACGCGCGACTGCCGGACGTCCTTCACGCCGGTGATCAGGTACCCGACCTCGCCGACGGACAGCCCGTCCGTCGGCACCGGCTCCGGCGAGATCACGCCGATCTCGAGCAGCTCGTGGGTGGCGCCGGTGGACATCATCTTGATCCGCTGCCGCGGCGCGAAGTTCCCGTCGACGACGCGGATGTAGGTGATCACGCCGCGGTAGATGTCATAGACCGAGTCGAAGATCATCGCGCGGGCGGGCGCGTCGGCCTCGCCGACCGGGGCGGGCACGTCGCGGCAGACGACGTCGAGCAGGGCGGCGACCCCCTCGCCGGTCTTGGCGCTGACTCGCAGGACGTCGCCGGGCTCGCAGCCGATGATGTGGGCGAGCTCGGCGGCGTAGAGGTCGGGCTGCGCGGCCGGCAGGTCGATCTTGTTCAGCACCGGGATGATCTGCAGGTCGTTCTCGAGCGCGAGGTAGAGGTTCGCGAGCGTCTGCGCCTCGATGCCCTGGGCGGCGTCGACGAGCAGGATCGCGCCCTCGCACGCGGCGAGGCTGCGGCTGACCTCGTAGGTGAAGTCGACGTGCCCCGGGGTGTCGATCATGTGCAGCACGAACTCGGCCGCGCCGACGCTCCACGGCATGCGGACGTTCTGCGCCTTGATCGTGATGCCGCGCTCGCGCTCGATGTCCATCCGGTCGAGGTACTGCGCGCGCGCGTGGCGGTCGTCGACGACGCCGGTCAGCTGCAGCATCCGGTCGGCCAAGGTCGACTTGCCGTGGTCGATGTGGGCGATGATGCAGAAGTTGCGGATGCGAGCCGGGTCCGTCCGGCCGACAGTCTGGCCAGCGGTCACCCGTCCAGTTTGACACGCGCCGCCCTTCCTCGACTTGTCCTCGCCTCGTCGGCCGATCACCCGACGACGCGAGGACAACTCTGCAAGATCTCCGAAGTTGTCCTCGCGTGGACGGGCGATCACCCCGCGAGGCGAGGACAACTCGCGGAGGGTCGGGGCGTGCTCGGCTCGGCTAGCCTGCTCGCATGCGCGATGTGGTGGTGCTGTCCGGCAACGCCCACCGCCCGCTCGCGCAGCGGATCTGCGACCACCTCGGCGTCCCGCTCGGCGGGGTGGACATCCGCCGGTTCTCCAACGACTGCCTGTACGTGCAGCTGCAGGAGAACTGCCGGCAGCGCGACGTGTACGTGATCCAGCCGCTGGTGGCGCCCACGCAGGAGCACCTGATGGAGCTGCTGCTGATGCTCGACGCCGCGCGCGGGGCGTCCGCGGCCGAGGTCACGGCGGTCATCCCGCACTACTCGTACGCGCGATCGGACAAGAAGGACGCCTCGCGCATCTCGATCGCCGGCCGGCTGGTCGCGGACATGCTGACGACGGCCGGCGCCACCCGGGTGCTCACGATGACGCTGCACGCGCCGCAGGTGCACGGGTTCTTCTCGGTGCCCGTGGACCACCTGACCGCGATCGGCGAGCTGGCCGACCATTTCGGCGGGCAGAACCTCGACAACACCGTGGTCGTGTCCCCCGACCTTGGCAACGCGAAGACCGCCACCCAATTCGCCCGGCTGCTGGGGCTGCCGGTGGCGGCCGGGTCGAAACAGCGGCTGGCTGACGACCGGGTGGTGATCGACGCGATCGTGGGCGACGTGCGCGGCAAGCGGGCGATCGTGCTGGACGACGAGATCGCGACCGGCGGGTCGATCCTCGAGCTGCTGGAGCGGCTGGCCGAGCAGAACTGCACAGGCGCCGCGATCGCATGCACGCACGGGCTGTTCGCCGGCAAGGCGGTGCAGCGGCTGCGCTACCACCCGCTCGTCACCGAAGTGGTGACGACCGACACCGTGCCGCCACCGTCGGAGGAATGGCCTGAGCTGACGGTCCGATCGGTCGCGCCGCTGTTCGCGGAGGCGATCAGCCGCATCCACGGCGGGGAGTCGATCAGCAGCATGTTCGCCGGCGTCGATCCGACGCACGCGCCGCCGCAGCCACAGCTGCCGTTCGGCATCGACGACTGAGACCCGATTCGCGCCCTGGCCGTCGGCCGAGCGGGTTGGCGAAGTGATTCAGCGCGCCCGGCACGATGTCGCGAGGCCGCGTCCGGCAGGATGTGCGCCATGACCGACCCGCGCGCCGCCGTTGAATTCCGTCTGCCCGCCGTCGACCTCAAGCCGGGCGACCTGGTGAACACCACTCCGGGGGAGGACGACTGGCAGGAGGTCGTCGGCGTGTTCCGCAAGTCTGAGGACGCCCGCAGCAACGAGATCCGCGGGCTGGTGTCCGCGCTCGGCGGCCGCTACGTCGTCGTGCAGCTCACCGACCTCGCGCCGGTGGACGGCGGGGTCTACTTCGACGGCGACATCGCGATGGTCTACGGCGAGGACGACGGCGAAGACCAGCCGGTCACCGCGGTCATCAGCGGCGAGGACGGCATCCGCACCTACCTCTACACCAAGTTCGAGCTCGTGTCCGTCCGCGCGGTCTGACCGCCGTCTGGCCTTGCCGTGTTCTCCCGTCAGTGGTCACTTGCGCGGTCAGTGGTCACGTATAGGCGCCCACTGACGCCGTAACTGACCACTGACGAGCGATTTGGGCGGCAGGCTGACGCGCTGGTAGCCTGGCGTGGTTGTCCGCTCGCCGATCGCAGGGTCGGCGCGAGCGCCCAAGACAGCATCCGGATCAGTCAACCAGCGAACGTCGAGGCTTTCTTCGTGGCGAACATCAAGTCCCAGATCAAGCGAATCCGCACCAACGAGATCGCGCGGCAGCGCAACAAGAGCGTGAAGTCTTCGCTGAAGACGGCGATCCGGCACTTCCACGAGGCCGCCGCATCCGGCGACGCCGCCGTCGCGCAGACCGCGCTCGCCACCGCGTCTCGCCAGCTCGACAAGGCCGCCAGCAAGGGCGTCATCCACCGCAACCAGGCCGCCAACAAGAAGTCGGCGATGGCTCAGCTCGCCAGCAAGATCTGACGTCCAATATCTGACGTCCGACATCTTCGCTCGATTCGAGGCCGCGCACCCCACCGGGTTGCGCGGCCTCGTTCCATTTCAGATCAGTCGTGCCGGTCGGGACCTCAGGATGCCGGGACCTCAGGAGCGGGCGGCGCCGATCCGACGGACGGCGAGCTCCAGGGCGTAGCCGGGGTCGACGGCCGCGCCCTTGACGTCGGCGTTCAAGATCGCGACGACGCCGAGCGCCCGACCGAGTCCGTCCTCGGTCCAGCCGCGGGCCTGGCTCGTTGCCCGCTTGACCTTCCACGGCGGCATGCCGAGCTTCTTCGCAAGGATGAAGGGGTCGCCACGGCCGGCCGAGGAGACCCGCGCGACCGTGCGGACGCCGTCGGCCAGCGCGTCGGCGATCACGACGTGCGGGACGCCGACGGACAGCGCGAACCGCAGCGCCTCGAGCGCCGGGCCGCTGCGCCCCACGACAGCCAGGTCGGACACCGCGAAGCCGGACACCTCGGCCCGCCCGCGGTGGTAGGCGCGAACCAGATCGATGTCGATCGCGCCGCCGGAGTCGCTGACGAGCTGGCCCGCGACCGCCGCCAGCTCGCGCAGGTCGCTGCCGACGGCGTCGATCAGCACGCTGACCGCGTTCGCCGCGATCCGGCCGCCGTGTCGGCGCACTTCGTCGCGGACGAAATCGGCGCGATCGTCGGGCCGGGTGAGCTTCGTGGCTGCGATCTCCAGCGGCTTCGCTTTGCGCGCGGCCTCGAGCACCGCCTTGCCTTTCGCGCCGCCGACGTGGTGCAGCACCACGGTGCTGCCGACGCCCGGCGCCTGCAGGTAGGGGCCGAGGATCGCGGCCGCGGCTGCCCGGACGTCTTGCGCGGCGCGGATCACCAGCAGGCGGGGCTCGCCGAACAGCGACGGGCTGAGCAACTCGTGCAGTTCCGGACCGTCGATCTGCGCGCCGGCGAGCTCGGTGACCTCGACGCCGGGATCGGCGCGGCGGGCGGCGGCGGCGAACGCGCCGAGGGCCCGCTCGACGAGCAGCTCCTCGTCCCCGACGACCAGCGCCAGCGCGGGCAGCGGGTCGGGCAGGTCGTCGACGCCGACGGCGCGGGCGGGCATGTCGCCATCCTGTCACCGGCGGCGGACAGCTGGGACCACCGCGCCCCCTCGGTCGGCGCGAGCACTGGCGCCGCCGACTCGAACGGAACCGCCGGTCCGACCGGCGTCGCCGGCTCTCGCAGGCCGACGGTGCTGGCCGCGACGCCGCGGGGGACCGCGGTCACCTGCCCGGCCGTACCGGTGATCGCGACGTCGCCGTCGCGGTCGGTGCGCAGTGTCGGCACCCCGAGCACGGCCAGCTCGCGCAACAGCAGCGGCGACGGATGCCCGTAGTCGTTGTGCCGGCCAACGCTGATCACCGCCACCCTCGCGTGCGCCGCGGCGAGGAACCGCGGGTCGGAGTAGGCGCTGCCGTGGTGCGGCACCTTGAGCACGTCGGCGCGCAGGTCGACGTGCGCGGCCAGCAGCGCCCGCTGCGCCTCGACCTCCGCGTCGCCCGGCAGCAGGATCCGGGTGCCGCGGACGGTGGCGCGCAACACCAGCGAGCTGTTGTTCGGATCCGAGCGGGTGTCGCGGTAGGGGTGGCTGGGCCCGAGCACATCGAGCCGGACGTCGCCGACCTGCACGCTGGTCCCGGCCGGGGGCGTGCGGACGACGAGCCCGCGCTGGGCGGCGAAGCGGTGGACGATTGACGCGCCCGCTTCGGGGTCGTCCAGCGGGCCGGCCAGAATGGCGCCGACCTGACGCCCCCGGCCAGCGCCCGCCAGCCCGCCGACGTGGTCGACGTGGAAGTGGGTGAGCACGAGCAGCGGTATCGAGGTCACGTCCAGGTCGCCCAGGCAGCGGTCGATCGGCACCGGATCCGGCCCGGCGTCGATCTCGACGGCGGCCCCGGCGCCGGCGTTCAGCACCAACGCGTCGCCCTGGCCGACGTCGCACGCCACGAAGATCCATCCCGGCGGCGGCCAGCCGGAGGTGGCCGCGCGGATCGGGATGGCCAGGGCCACGCACGTCGCCCCGGCGGCTGCGAGCGCGCGCCGCGGGCCGGTGCGCAGCGCGCCGATCACCAGCGCCGCGAGCAAGGCGAGCAGCGCGAGTCCGCCGCCGACGCCGCCCGGCCAGGGCGCGGTGGCGCCGTGCAGACCGCCGAAGAAATCCGCGACGGCGATCAGCCAGCGGCACGGCCAGCCGGCCAGCCAGGCCAGCCCGGACGCGCCGGGCAGCCACCACGGCGAGACGACCGCCGCGGCGAAGCCGAGCACCGTCGTCACCGCGACGACCGGCTCGGCAAGCACGTTCGCCGGGATCGCCACGAGGCTCACCCGCCCGGAGATCGCGGCCACGACTGGCGCGGTGACCAGATGCGCCGCCGCGGCGACGGCGATCGACTCGGCAACGCCCACCGGCACCCGGCGTCTGCGCAACGCCAGCGCCCAGCCAGGCGCGAGGACCAGCAACGCGCCGGTGGCCAACACCGACATCGCGAACGACGCGCTGCCCGCCAATGTCGGGTCCCACAGCAGCAGCCCGAGCGTGACCGCGGCCAGCGAGGGGATGGCCGAGCGCGGTCGGCCGGTCGCCAGCGACACCAGCGCGACCGCCGCCATCAGCGCAGCCCGCAGCACGCTGGGCGACGGACGCGCGACGACGACGAACATCATCAGCAGCGCTCCGCCGAGCAGGGCCTGCAGCCACGGCCGCAGCCGCGCGCGGCGAAGCACCAGCAGCAAGGCGCCCACCACGATCGAGCAGTTCGTCCCGCTGACGGCCACGAGGTGGGTGAGGCCGGCAAGCCGGAACCGCTCGGCCAGCACCGGGTCGAGATTCGCGGTGTCGCCGTCGATCAGCCCCGGCAGCAGGCCACGCGCTTGCTCGGGCAGCCCAGCCGCGGCTTGCCGGAGCCCGCCGCGGACGTCGCCGGCGAGTCGCTGCCACCACGGCGGCGCGCCGAGCAGCTGCGGCGGGGCGCGAGCGAAGAGCGTGACCGACATGGACGCGCGGTCCAACGCGGGCGACAGCTCGCCGGCGACTTGCACGAGCTGGCCGGGCAGCACGTCGCGCCAGGAGGCCGCGTCGGCGAGCACGAGCACCGCGCCGTCCGAGCCGACAGTCCGGCCGGCCGCGCGCACCTGGGCGGCTGTGACGTCGACGGCGACACGCGGCGCGCCGGCGATGCCCTTCGCGGCGAGCACGGCCGGGTCGCTGGCGACCCGGGCCGTCAGCACGACCACCGCATGTTCCCGGGCTAGCGCGCTGAGCGCCGAATCCGCGACGTGCGTCAGCCTCGCCGCGAGCGGCACGAGCACCAGGGCGACGCAAAATGCGATCAGCGCGAGCGCCGGTCCCGCCCGCCGCAACCGGCGGCCGGCGACAAGCGCCAAGACGCCGACCAGAGCTGCGATTCCCGCTGTCGTCACGACCACCAGCGGCGAGCGGCCGCCGAAACCCAGTACGGCCAACCACGCCGCGATCGCTCCGATCGCCAGCCGGAAGTCGAGCGGCTCGGCCGTCGCGAGCGGGGTCGCGAGCGGGGTCGCGACGACACGGTGGCCGCCAGGTTGACCTGACCGTGCGCGCACGTCAGACCGTCACTCGCGAGCGAAGCGCGGCGAACTTGACGTCACCGATGCCGCTGACGTCGTTGAGTTGGTCGACCGCGGTGAACCGGCCGTGCTCGGTCCGCCAATCGAGGATGTGCTGGGCCAGCACCGGGCCGACGCCGGGCAGGGCCTGCAGCCCGTCGAGCGTCGCGGTGTTGAGGTCGACCAGCTCGCCGGCGGGCGCGCCCGAACCGGCCGCCTCGACCGCGCCCGACCCGGGCGCCGCAGGCGCGCCGCTCGCCGCCGGCAGCCCGACCAGGATCTGCTGCCCGTCGGCAAGCCGAGCCGCGAGGTTGAGGTTGGTGAGCTCCACCCCTGGCCGCGCGCCGCCCGCGGCGGTGACCGCGTCATCGACGCGCGACCCGAGCGGCAGGCGGTACAGACCCGGCCGGCGCACCCTGCCGGCCACGTCCACGACGACGACCGTCGAGCGCGAGGCGCTCGGCGACCCGGACGGTGCGCCCGTCCGAACAGCCGGGCTGGCCGGTGCAGCCGGCTGATCTGTGCCGACCGGGGTCGCGGAGGACGGCAGCACCGGCACACGCGCGGACACCGGAGTCGACTGCGGACGCTGGGCGGCCAGCCAGATCGCGGTCACAACCGCCGCCACCGCGACGGCCAGGCCGACGCCGAGCGCGCCGCGCCGGCCCGGATCCAGGCGCAGCGGCACCCGGGCGAGCAGCCGACGCGCGAGCGGCACGCGATCGCTGCGCCTGCCGCCGAAGCCGAGGCGCGCCCGAGTGGCGCCCTCGTCGTCGTCGTCCTCGTCGCCGGCATGCGCCGCGTCGATCAGCTCCCGCACTCGCGCAGCCACCCGCGCCGACTCGCCTCGCACCGCCCCGACGCTAGGCAGGCGTCCACGCTCCCGGCGCAGATCACGAGCAGCTGTGGACAGGGACGCCGGCTGTGCACACTCGGCTGCAAAATGTCGGCGGTCAGTGCTACCGGGCCCCGCGCGCGAGCAGGTCAGCGGCGGGCGAGCACCACGCCGAGCACGCCGGGCCCGAGATGCGCGCCGATCACCGGACCCAGCTCGGACACCGCGCACTCCCCCGCGCCCGGGATCGCCGCGGCCAGCGCGGTCGCCAGCCCAGTGGCCTTCTCCGCCGCCGCGAGGTGGTGCACCGCGAGGTCCACCTTGCCGTCGCCGGCCGCCTGCGCGGCCAGCTCCACGAGGCGGCTCAGCGCCTTCGACGTCGTGCGCACCTTCTCCAGCGCGACGATCTGCCCTTCCACCACCTGCAGCAGCGGCTTGACGGACAGCGTCGTCGCGAACAACGACGCCGCCGTCCCGATCCGCCCCCCTCGGCGCAGATACTCCAAGGTATGGACGTAGAACAACGTCCGGGTGGAGTCGACTGTCGACGCCGCGGCGCCTTGCACCGCAGCGGCCGGCGAACCGTCCAGAGCGCGTTCGGCCGCCGCCCGCACCGCGTACCCCAGCGCCATCGCCGTCGATCGCGAGTCGACGACCCGCACCGCGCCGTGCGGGAAGTCCTGCGCGGCCAGCACCGCCGCCTCCCACGTGCCGGACAGCGCCGCCGACAGGTGCACCGACACCACGTGCGACGCGCCGCCGTCCAGCAGCCGCCGGAACACCGCCGCGAATTCCGCGGGCGAAGGGCGCGATGTCGAGACCTGCTGCTTGTCGCGCAGTGCCCGGGCGATCTCCCCGGCCGTGATGTCCACGCCGTCGGTCCAGGTGCGCGAGCCGACGGTCACCCGCAACGGAACCACGGAGACGCCGAGGCGGCCCAGCTCGTCCGCAGGCAGGCACGACGTCGAGTCGGTGACGACGGCCACCCGTCCCACCGACATCAGAGTCCCACCGGCATCAGACGACGAAGTTCACGAGCCGGCCGGGCACCGCGACGACCCGCCGGGTCGCCCTGCCCTCCAGCGCGGCCGCGATCCGCGAGTCCTCGCGCGCGGCGGCCTCCAGCGCCGCCGCGTCGGCGCCGGCGTCCACCTTGATGACCGCGCGCAGTTTGCCGTTGACCTGGACGGGGATCTCGACCGTCTCCTCGATCAGCAGCGACTCGTCGACGACCGGGAACTGCGTCCACGCCAGCGACGTGTCGTGGCCCAGCCGCGACCACAGCTCTTCGGCCGCGTGCGGCGCCAGCGGCGCGAGCATCAGCACGAGCGACTCGGCCAGCGCCCGCGGCGTGCCGCCGCGCGGATACGCCTGCGTGACCGCGTTGTTCAGCTCGGTGACGCGCGCGATGGACGTGTTGAAACGCAACGTCTCGTAGCCCTCGCGCACGGCGTGGATCGCCTTGTGCAGCAGGCGATTCAGCTCGTCGGGGATCGGCTCGTCAGACACCTGCGACTCGCCGGTCTGCTCGTCGACGACGACGCGCCACACCCGCTGCAGCAGCCGGTACGGCCCGACGATCGCTTTGGAGTCCCACGGTCGCGACTGCTCCAGCGGCCCGCTGAACATCTCGAACATCCGGAAGGTGTCCGCGCCGTACTCGGCGATGAACTCGTCCGGGTTGACCACGTTCTTCAGCGACTTGCCGATCTTGCCGAACTCCTGGTTCACCTCGACGCCGTCGAAGTAGAAGCGACCCTGCGTCTCGACCACCTCCGCCGCCGGCACGTAGAACCCGTCGGCGTTGGTGTACGCGGGCAGCTGCAGCATCCCCTGGTTGACGAGCCGGTGGAACGGCTCCGACGACGACACGTGCCCCAGGTCGTACAGCACCTTGTGCCAGAACCGCGCGTACAGCAGGTGCAGCACCGCGTGCTCGACGCCGCCGACGTAGAGCTCGACGCCGCCCAGCGGACGGTCGGCGTTGGGGCCCATCCAGTAGCGCTCGATCTCGGAGTCGACCAGCGTGTCGGCGTTCGTCGGGTCCAGGTAACGCAGCTCGTACCAGCAGGAACCCGCCCAGTTCGGCATGGTGTTCGTCTCGCGGCGGTAGGCCTTCGGCCCGTCGCCCAGATCCAGCTCTACGTCGACCCAGTGGGCCAGCCGGCCCAGCGGCGGCTCGGGCGTCGACTCGGCGTCGTCAGGCGGGAACGACTTGGGCGAGAAGTCGTCGGTCTCCGGCAGCTCGACCGGCAGCATCGACTCGGGCAGCGCGATGGGCAGGCCGGTCTCGTCGTAGACGATCGGGAACGGCTCGCCCCAGTAGCGCTGCCGGCTGAACAGCCAGTCCCGCAGCCGGTAGGTGACCGTGCCGCGGCCGCGACCGTTCGCCTCCAGCCATTCGATCATCGTCGCCTTGGCGGTCGCGACGTCCAGCCCGTCCAGCGACAGCCCGTCGATCGAGGAGTTGATCGCCGGCCCGTCGCCGGTGAACGCCTCCCCCGCCCAGCCCTCGGGCGGCGCGACAGTGCGGATGATCGGCAGCTCGAACGCCTTCGCGAACTCCCAGTCGCGCTCGTCCTGCGCGGGGACGGCCATGATCGCGCCGGTGCCGTACCCCATCAGCACGTAGTCGGCGACGAACACCGGGATCTGCGTGCCGGTGACCGGGTTCGTCGCGAACGAGCCGGTGAACACGCCGGTCTTGGCGCGGTCACCGGCCTGCCGGTCCAGCTCGGACCGGCGGGCGGCCGCAGCGCGGTAGGCGCCGACTGCCGAGCGCGGGTCGCCGTGCCCGCCGGTCCACGAGTCGCCCACGCCCTCGGGCCAGCCGCCGGCGGGCCACGCGTCGGCGGTCAGCGCGTCGACCAGCGGGTGCTCCGGCGCGACCACCATGTAAGTGGCGCCGAACAACGTGTCCGGCCGGGTGGTGAAGACCTGCAGGTCGCCCGCGGGTGTCGCGAACGACACCTGCGCGCCGGTGCTGCGGCCAATCCAGTTGCGCTGCATCGTGCGCACCTTGTCCGGCCAGTCGATCTCTTCCAGGTCGCGCACCAACCGGTCGGCGTAGGCGGTGATCCGCATCATCCATTGCGGCAGCGGCCGTTTGAACACCGGGAAGTTTCCGCGTTCGCTGCGGCCGTCCGCGGTGACCTCTTCGTTGGACAGCACGGTGCCCAGCCCGGGCGCCCAGTTGACCGTCGACTCGCTGCGGTAGGCCAGCCGATGGTTGTCGACGACCTGCCGGCGCTCCACCTCGGACAGCTCCACCCACGGTCGGTCGAACGGGTTCGCGCCGTCGTTCGGCTGGCGGGTCCCGGCGTCCAACTCGGAGATCAGCTCGGCGATCGGCCGCGCCTTGTCCGCCGCGGCGTCGTACCAGGCGTTGAAGATCTGCAGGAAGATCCATTGCGTCCACCGGTAAAACGCCGGGTCGGTGGTGGCGACCCGGCGGCGCTCGTCATGACCCAGGCCGAGGCGACGCAGCTGGGCCACGAAGACCTCGATGTTGCCGTAGGTGGTGGTGTGCGGATGCTGGCCGGTCTCGACCGCGTACTGCTCGGCGGGCAGACCGAACGCGTCGAAGCCCATCGTGTGCAGGACGTTGTCGCCGCGCATCCGGCGGTAGCGGGCGTAGACGTCGGTGCCGATGTAGCCGAGCGGGTGGCCGACGTGCAGCCCGGCGCCGGACGGGTACGGGAACATGTCCATCACGTAACAGTGCGGGCGGATGGCCACCCGGTCGAAGCCGTCGGACAGCTCGCCGACCGGGTTCGGCGCGTTGAACGTGCCCTGCTCGAACCAACGCTTCTGCCAGTCGACCTCGATGCGGTTGGCGAGCGCGGCGGTGTAGCGGAACGGCGGGACGGCGTCTTCCGCGGTGACGTCTTTGGGGGTGGCGTCCTTCGTGGTGGCGCCGGGTTCGGCGGCGGTGGTCATCGTGGGCTCCTCGTGCAGTGATATGCGGCGGGTGCGGCTGGCGCCCGACTGGTCCGCGTCGGCGGTGGACGTCTCGCACATAGCAAGAGCCCCTGCACCAGGCAGAGGCTCGGCCGCGCTGTCCCGTCGTCTAGGACGCCAGCGCGGCCTATGTAAGAAGCAGGTGAGCCGTCATCACGTCGCCAAGGATACGACAAGGAAACCAAGGGGTGCGCGCCCCGCGCCCGCCGTCCGTCGCCACCGGGCGCGGGGGCACCAGGTCGAACTGTAAAGGCTTTCCGCCGATAGCAGAACGCTCAACCACCTATGGCGTCGGTCACTTGCTCAGGCGTCGGCGTCGCTCGTCTCGTCCTCGCCCGCCGGCTCGCGCACCGGCAGCGGGACGACCACGCCCGGGACGCCCAGATTGTGCCCGCGCAGCCGCCACCGCGGCTCGTCGCCCTCATGCTGCTCGGCGATCAACTCCGTCCAGTGGCAGTTCGCCAGCGGGCCGAGCGGATGCGCCGACTGCGGGATGCCCAGCAACCCGTTCGTCAGCGCCATCGCCGTCGCGCTGTGGGTGACCAGCAAGGCGAGCTGCGCCGACGGCAGCTGGGCGAACGCCGCCAGCACCCGGGCGGCGACCTCTTCGCGGGACTCGCCGCCCCGTCGGCTGACGTCTCGCCCGGCCACCCAGTCCGCGTACTCGTCCGGATATTGCTGCGCGACCTCGTCGCGGGTGAGGCCCTCCCAGTGCCCGAGCCCGCGCTCGCGCAGCCGGTGGTCGAGCAGCACCGGCAGGCCGATGGCCGCGCCGACGATGTCGGCGGTCTGCGCGGCGCGCTGGGCGTCGGAACTGACCAGCACGTCCGGCCGAATCGCGGCGAGGATCTCGCCGACCTCATAGGCCTGCATCCGGCCGACGTCGTCCAGTGGCGGGTCGGCGTGCCCCTGGAACCTGCGCTCGGCGTTCCACGTGGTGCGGCCGTGCCGGAGCACGACGACCCGGCGCGGCCCCACCTAGCGCCGGTCGGCGTCGCGGTCGGCGACGGCGGCGTCGGAACTCGCGGCAGAGCCCGCGCTGGAGCCGGCGGAAGAGCTTGCGCCGACCGGTCGGCGCGCCTGCGCGGCGTCGGTGAAGGGCAGGAAGGGGCAGTCCTTCCACAGCCGTTCCAGGGCGTAGAACACCCGCTCCTCGGAGTGTTGGATGTGGGCCACGACATCGCCGTAGTCGAGCAGCACCCACCGGCCGTCGCGCTGGCCCTCGCGGCGGATCGGCTTGGAGCCGGCGAGCCTGGCCTGCTCCTCCACCGCGTCCACGATGGCCTCGACCTGGCGTTCGTTGCTGCCGGTGGCGACGACGAAGACGTCGGTGATCGCCAGCCGGTCGCTGACGTCGATGAGCACGATGTCGGTGGCGAGCTTGTCCGCGGCCGCCTGCGCGATCGTCGTCGCGAGCTGGGTCGCTTCCTCGGTCGCCGTCACGACGAGCCAGTCTACGTGCGGTAGAGCTCGTGCTTGTTGATGTATTGCACGACGCCGTCCGGCACCAGGTACCAGACGGGCCGGCCGTCGGCCACGCGTTCGCGGCAGCCGCTCGAGGAGATCGCGAGCGCCGGCACGTCGAGCAGCTGCGCGGCGTCGATCGGCAGGTGCGCGTCGGACAGCTCGTAGCCCGGCCGGGTCACGCCGACGAAGCGGGCGAGCTGCAAGGCGTCCTCGGCGTCCTTCCAGGACAGGATCTGCGCGAGCGCGTCGGCGCCGGTGATGAAGAACAGCTCGGCGCCGGGGCGCAGGTCGGCGATGTCGCGGATCGTGTCGATCGTGTACGTGGGGCCGGCGCGGGCGATGTCCACCCGGCTGACCCAGAACCGCGGGTTCGACGCGGTCGCGATGACGGCCATCAGGTAGCGGTGTTCGGCCGGGCTGACCCGCCGTTCGGTCTTCTGCCACGGCTCGCCGGTCGGCACGAAGATGACCTCGTCGAGGTCGTAGAGCGACGCCACCTCGCTCGCCGCGACCAGGTGGCCGTGGTGAATGGGGTCGAAGGTGCCGCCCATGATCCCGACGCGCCCGGCCATGGAAGGAGATCGTACGGTCGCCCGCCGTGCCAACGACAAGCGCGGCGTCAGACCAAGCGCAGCGTCAGACCAAGCGCAGCGTCAGACCAAGCGCGGCGTCAGACCAAGCGCGGCGTCAGACCAAGCGCAGCGTCAGACCAAGCGCAGCGCCGGCATCGAGAGCGGACCGCCGAACGGCAGTTCCAGCAGCTGCGCGAGCGCGGCGAGCTCGCCCCAACCGGCGACAGCCCGGGCGGCCCGCGGGTCCTCGCTGGACGCGGGCCGGCGCAGCCGCTCGAGCGGGGACACGCGAACCGCCGGCCGCACCGGCGCGTCCGGCCGCAGCCCGCCGCGTTCGCGGGCGATCCGCGCCGCGTCGCGGATGCCGCCGAGCTGGTCGACGAGGCCGTTGCCGACGGCGTCCGCGCCGGACCAGATTCGCCCGCGCGCGACGTTGTCCACCGCGTCGACGGACATTCCGCGGCCGTCGGCGACCTTCTGCACGAAGTCGGCGTACACCCGGTCGAGCATCGCCGACAGCCGCTCGCGCTCGCCGTCGGTGAACCCCTCTCGCAGCGAGTACATCCGCGCGCTGCCGCCGCGGGCGACCACGCCGGTCGTCAGGCCGAGCCGGGCGAGCAGCTCCGTGAGGACGATCTTGCCCCCGAGCACGCCGATCGAGCCGGTGATCGTCGTCGGCTGGGCGAGCACGACGTCGGCCGGGCAGGCGATGTAGTAGCCGCCGGAGCCGGCCAGCGCGCCCATCGACACGATCACCGGCTTGCCGGCCTCGCGGGTCAGCACGACCTCGCGCCAGATCGTGTCCGAGGCGACGGCCGACCCGCCGGGCGAGTCCACCCGGAACAGCACCGCGCGCACCTTCTCGTCCTCGCGGGCGGCGCGCAGGGCGGCCGACACCGTGTCGCTGCCCATCCGCCGGCCGCGCGGGCCCGAGCCGCTACGGCCGCCGGCGATCTCGCCGTGCCCCTCGACCAGCGCGACGACTCCGCCGCGGCGCATCCGCTGGGCCGGCGAGCGGCGCGGGGACCACCGGTCGGCGAACAGCAGCTCGACCGCGCCGAGCCGTTTGCGCAGGTCGCCGTACACCTCGTCGCGATAGCCGACCCGGTCGATCAACCCTGCGTCGAGTGCGTCCTGCGCGCTCAGCGGCGCGGTGTCGGCCAGCTCCCGAACCTGCTGCTCGGACAGCGAACGACCGGCCGCGATCGCGGTGACGCCGGTGTCCCACGTCGACTCGACGATCCGGTCGACCGCCTCGCGATGCGCCGGGGTGAACTCCGTCTGCATGATCCGGTCAGCCGCCGATTTGTACTCGTGCCGCTTGTCCAGCTGGGGCTCGACGCCGAGCTTGTCGAGCGCGCCGCGCACGAACGTCGTCTCGGCCGCGACGCCGAGCAGGCCGAGCTCGCCGCTCGGCTGCAGCCAGATCTCCGCGCAGCCGGTCGCGAGGACGTAGTCGACCGTGCCGTTGCCCTCGCCGAGCGACTCCGCCCAGGCGAGCGTCGGCTTGCCGCTGGCGGCGAACGCGACGAGGCCGGCGCGCAGTTCCTGCATGACCGCCCACGGCAATTCCGCTCCCCCGACCTTGACGATCAGCCCGCGCACCCTTGGACTGTCGCCCGCCTCGTGCAGCGCGCGCAGCACCGCGCGCAGGCGGGGCCGCGACCGGCTGCGCAGCTTGCCCAGCACGTCCTCCGGCTCGACCTCAATCGGAGGTATGGTCAGATCAAGCTCGAGCAACAACGGGGCACGTCCGGGGACAGCAGGCATGCACGCCACGCTAACCGCTGCGCTGACCCTGACCGACGGACGCCTGATCAGCCCTCGCGGCGCGCTGCGATCGCCTGCTCGTCGCGCTCGACCAGCACGTCGACGACGGTCGCGCCGGCCAACGTCCAGGCGGTGCGCGACGCGCTCGACAGGTCGTGCCATCTGATCGGGCCGCCGTGGGCGAGCTGCGGGTCGTAGGGCACTTCGCACACCGCCCGGGTGCGGGCCGCGAAGTGCGCCAGCAGCTGCTCGCGCACCGCCCGGTCGGTGGTCGGGTCGGCCGCGGTCAACACGGTGACGGCGTTGGCCGCGAGCTGCTCGCGGCCCGTCTGCGCCAGATGGTCGAGCACCCACGAGCCGCTGTACCCGACGTCGCGCTGATAGCTGGACACCACGACGACGGCGTCGGCCGAATTCACCGCCGCCTGCCAGTTCGGGGAGCGGACGTTGTTGCCGGTGTCGACGACGATCATCCGGTAGAAGCGCTGCAGCACGGTGTGCAGACGCTGGTACTCCTGCTCGCCGATCTGCGACATGTTGCCCGGATGGTCGTCGCTGACCAGCGCGTCGAAGTGCGCGTCCGGTTGCGAGCGGACGTAGTGGCCGAGGTCGCCGACCCGCGCGTCGAAGCGCTCGAAGGCCGCCAGATCGCCGAGCAGGTCCCACGCGGTGGTGCGCCGATCGTCGGGATTGGCCACCCGAACGGCGAGCGTGCCGCGGGTCTCGTTGTCGTCCCAGCCCACGACGTAGCCGCCGCGGTGGGCGCCGAACGCCGCGGACAGGCAGATCGTCGTGGGCGTCTTGCCGGCGCCACCCTTGGGTTGGATGACGACGACGGTCATCGGCCGGGAGAAGCTGCGCCGGATGCGGAGGATCGCGTCCCGGAACGCGCGCTCCCGCCGGCCGGCCTTCGGCTTGAGCAGGCCGCCGGTGCCGCGGTGCACCTTGCCGCGCCACCCCCAGCTGGCGGGCTCGGCTGTCTCCGGCGCGTGATTCGGGACGAGCAGGTCCTCCGGCCGCGGGGTCGCCGGCCGGACTACGGGCTGCGCGGGCTGGCGCGGCGAATAGGGCTGGTCGGCTGCGTAGTGCCGCGCACCGCTCAATCCGCGTTGCGACGGCGGCAGGAACGGCACGGGCACGTCGGACCCGCCGGCGCTCGCCGGCTCGGTGTGCAGCGGGGGGCGCGGGTATTGCTCCGCCACGGACTCAGCGGGCGAGTCATCGGGCAGGCGGCCGTCGCTGTCGCCCGTCCTGGGCTCGCTGGGCTGGCTGCCGTCGCTCATCGTGCCAACCTATGCGCACCGAGCGGCTCGTCGGGCCCAGCCGTCGCTCGCTACCAGTGCACGCCGCGCAGGATGTGCGCGAACGCGACGCTCTCGGTCGACGGCTGCTGCCGGTCCTTGCCGCTGTGGGGCTTGTCGCCGCGCGCCGCATGCGAGTCCGGGAACAGCTTGTAACCGGCGTTCAGCACGACGTCCACCCCGCGGGGCGCGATCTGGTACGCGAGCTCGCCGGCGTTGCCCATCATGGTCCCGACCTTCTTCGGCTTGCGGATCATCGCCTTGCAGATGAGATCGGCGGCCTCGGCCGGCGTCATGGTCGGGAACCGGTCATACATCTTCGTCGGGGCGATCATCGGCGTGCGGACCAGCGGCATGTGGATCGTCGTCAGGTGCACGCCGTCGTCGATCACCTCGGAGGCGATGCAGCGCGAGAACGCGTCCAGCGCGGCCTTCGAGGCGACGTAGGCGGAGAACCGCGGGATGTTCGTCTGCACGCCGATCGAGCTCACGTTGAGGATGTGCCCGCCCCGCCGGCCGTCGGCGCTGCGGCCGCGCATCACCGGCAGCAGCGCCAGGATCAGCTTCACCGGCCCGAAGTAGTTCAGCTGCATCGTCCGCTCGAAGTCGTGGAAGCGGTCGTAGGACAGCGCGATCGAGCGGCGGATCGACCGGCCGGCGTTGTTGACCAGCACGTCCACCCGGCCGTGCTCCTGCAGCACCTCCTTTGCCATCCGCTCGATGTCGCTCATGTCCGACAGGTCGCAGCGGTGGACGAACGCGGTGCCGCCGAGATCCTCGATCTCGATCTTGGTCTGCTCCAGCTTGTCCGCGCCGCGGGCGACGAGGACGACCTTGCCGCCGGCGGCGCCGACTCGCAGCGCCGTCGCGCGGCCGATGCCCGACGAGGCGCCGGTGATCATCACGGTCTTGCCGCGGATGGCGCGGGCGAGCAGCTTGTCCTTGCGCCGGTCCGGGCTGTAATTGCGCTGCCAGTACTCCCAGAGCTGCTGGGCGTACATGGCGAACGGCGGGACCTCGATGTCCGAGCCGGCCAGCGCCGCCTGGGTCTTCGTCGAGTCGAAGTGCGTGGGGTAGGTGAGGTAAGCGAACATCTCCCGAGGTATGCCGAGTTCGGCGAGCAGCAGATCGGTCGCCTGGCGCGTGCCCGGCAGGCTCGTCAGAGTCGCCGTCAAGCGCGCCGGCAGCGCGTCGAGCACTCGGGCGTCGAGGTTGAGCGCGGGCTGCGGCGCCTTCGCGGCCTTCGTCAGCGCCTTGAGCACGCCGGCGACGGTCAACGGGTCGGGGTCGATGAGGTGGAACGTCTGGCCGTCGAGGTCGGGCTGGTGCGCCAGGTAGTCCAACGCCTGGGCGACGTAGTCCACCGGCACCATGTTGATCTCGCCGCCCTCCACGCCCACGGTGCGCAGCCAGGACGGCGCGAGCCCGCGGACACGCTGGATCGCGCGGAAGAAGTAGTACGGCCCGTCGATCTTGTCGATCTCACCGGTCTGCGAGCTGCCGACGACGACGCCCGGCCGGTAGATCCGCCAGGGCACGGTCGTCTCGGCCCGGACGACGGCCTCGGACTCGTGCTTGGTCTGGTAGTAGGGGTTGTGGCCGACGTCCTCGGCCTCGTCGAACATGTCCTCGGTGAACGTGCCCCGGTACAGCCCGGCGGCGGCGATCGAGCTGATCTGGTGAAAGTGTTCCGCCCCGACGGCCTCGGCCAGCTGCAAGGCGTGCCGGGTGCCTTCGACGTTCGCGGCGCGTTGCGTGTCCGCGTCGGCGGTCAGGTCGTAGATCGCGGCGAGGTGGAAGAAGTGCTCGACCTGGCCGGCGAGCCGGTCGACGTCGTCCTGGTCGACGCCGAGCCGCTCCGCGCCGAGGTCGCCGACCACCGGGACGATGCGGTCGTCGTCCGCGCCCAGCCGCGCCTTCAGCTCGTCCAGCTTGTCCAGCGAGCTCGCGCGGACCAGGCAGTGAATGGCGCCCTCGCGCTTGAGCAGCTCGGCGAGCAGGAACCGGCCGATGAAGCCCGTTGCGCCGGTGACGAAGTAGGCCATCTGCTCTCCTGGGTCGAACCGCTGTTCGACCCAGTGTTGTGCACATCACGTGGCGGGTCCAGCCGGACCGTCGCGATCACCCACCCCCACACGCCGAAGTCGTCCTCGCTTCGTCGGCGCACGGCCCGACGACGCGAGGACAACTCGCGCTGGACGGGGGTGGGCCGGCACGATCGCGGCAGTCGATAGCCTCGAGGACGTGACTCAGGCGGCCGAACTGCTCGAACTGCTGGCCGATCCCGCCGCCGAGGTCGTCGTCGAGCCGCCCGGATCGGGGCCTGGCTACTGGGCGGGCGCCCCGTCGGCGGTGTGGTCAGCCGGCGGGTATTACCTGGCCTACCGGCTGCGCCGGCCGGTGACCGAGGGCCGCGGCTACGCCAACGTCGTCGCCCGCTCGGACGACGGCCAGTCGTTCGAGACGGTCGCGACGGTCACCAGCGAGCAGTTCGAGTGCGCCTCGCTCGAACGTCCCGCCCTGGTCCCCCTCGACGGCGGCGGCTGGCGGCTCTACGTCGCCTGCTCGACCCTCGCGTCGAAGCACTGGTGGGTCGAGGCGATCGACGCCGACGAGCTGGCCGACCTGGCCGACGGCAAGCGGACCGTCGTGCTTGCCGGCGGCGCGACGAGCGCATGGAAGGACCCGGTGGTCCGCCGCGTCGGCGGCGAGTGGCAGATGTGGTGCTGCCGGCACCCGCTCGACGGCGGCGAGGACGAGGCCGACCGGATGACCAGCGTCTACCTCACGAGCGAGGACGGGCTGACGTGGGACGAGGGCCCGACCGCGCTGTCGCCGACGCCAGGCAGCTGGGACGCCCGCGGCGCGCGGATCACCAGCGTGCTGCGCAGCGGCGCGCAGTGGCTGGCCTTCTACGACGGGCGGGAGAACGCCGCGCAGAACTGGTTCGAGCGGACCGGGATCGCGGCAGGCGACGACCCGTCGAGCTTCGTGCCGATCGCCGGCCCTACTCCGACGGGCCGTACCTTGCGGTATGTCTCGCTGGCGGAGACGCCGACGGGCACCCGGCTCTACTGGGAGGCGTCGCGCTCGGACGGCGCCAACGATTTGCGCACCGCGTACGTGCCGCGCCCGCTGTCGCCCAGCCAGTCCTGAAACGAGCGGTCCAGCAGCCGCTCCAGCAAGGCGACGTCGTCGGTGAACTGCGCGACGAGCTCGCGCCGCACCCCGACGTCGAGCTTCGGGCGATGCGCGTCGCCGCGGTGCAGCGCAGCGAGCAGCGGCCGCGACGCCTGCCGCCACGCGTCCGGCGGCAAGAAGCTGCCGACGGCCGCGCCTGCGCGCACGAGCCGGCGCAGGCCGGCGTTCACCGCGTTGGGCCCCGCCCAGGCGGACACGTTCGAGCCGGGGATCGAGGTGACCACGCCCTGCGCGACGCCGAGGAAGCCGGTGATCGCGTCGAGCGTCTGCGCCGGCTCGTCGATCAGCGCCCGGTAGCGGACGACGTGCACCTGCTCGGGCGGGAAATGCTCGTGCAGATGCCGCAGCTGCTCGCCGTAGCGGCCGAGGCCGAGGTAGCGCCAGAACGGCGCCCACCCCCGCGCGGCGCGTCTCGGCTCGAGCTGGCAGGCGCGCAGGAAGTCGGCTTCTGGCTCGAGGCCGTCCGACCGCAAGTGGGTCCAGTTGGAGTAGGCCCGGTCGACCGGATCGCGGATCACCGCGATCAGCTTGGCGTGCGGGACGAGCCGCGCCATCCGCTCGTGCGCCGCCGTGTCCCAGAGGTAGAACGGCGTGCTCTCGCCGGTCAGCGTGCCGGGCGGCGCCGCGTCGAACAGCCGCTGGTAGCGGTCCTGGCGCCAGATCCACTCCTGGGCGCTGTGCGCGTCACCCGGCCCGCGCTGCTGGGCCCGGCGCGGCCGGCGGCCGTCGGTCAGGAAGAACTTCGGCTCTTTTGGCTGCGACAGGTAGAGCTGCGGGTGCTGCTCGAGGGCGACGTGCAGCGCCGTGGAGCCGGCCTTCGGCGCGCCGATCACGATGAAGTCCGGCCACCCCATGAGCGGACTTTAGCTGTCCAGCCGTGCAGGCAGACGTCAGTGGTCAGTTACCGCCCTCAGTGGTCAATTACGTCTGACCACTGAGCTCGCAGATGACCACTGTCGGCGATCAGAGCAGGACGACGTCGTCGCGATGCATCAGCTCGCGGCGGAATTCGGCGGGTAGCTCGCTGGTCTTGTGGCCGAGCAGCGGCGGCAGGTCCGCCGCGTCATAGCCGACGAGGCCGCGGGCCACCGGCACGCCGTCCGGACCGACTAGGTCGACCGGCTCGCCGGAGTAGAACTCCCCGCGCACGGCGGTGACGCCGGCCGGCAGCAGCGACATCCGCCGCTGCACCACCGCGGCCACCGCGCCCGCGTCGAGAATCAGCTGGCCGCGCGGCGTGGTCGCGTGCCGCAACCAGAACAGCCGCGACGCGCTGCGGTCGCCTGCGGCGGAGAAGACCGTGCCCGCCTGGCCAGCCATCGCGTCGGCGATCCGGACGGACGCCGACAGCACCACCGGGATGCCCTCGCTGGTGGCGATCGCGGCGGCGTCGATCTTGGTCAACATCCCACCGGAGCCGACGTGGCTGCCGGCGCGCGACACGTCCACCCCGGCCAGCTCGGCCATCGACGTGACCTCCGGGATGAACTGCGACCCGGCGGCGCCCGGCCTGCCGGTGTAGAGCCCGTCGACGTCGGTGAGCAGCACCAGCGCCTCGGCGTGCACCAGGTGCGCCACGAGCGCGGCGAGCCGGTCGTTGTCGCCGAAACGGATCTCGTGGGTCGCGACGGTGTCGTTCTCGTTGACGATCGGGATGACGCCGAGGGCGAGCAGCCGCTCGAGCGTGCGGTCCGCGTTGCGGTAGTGCCCGCGCCGGTGCAGGTCGTCTGCGGTCAGCAGCACCTGCCCGACGCGCAGGCCGTAGCGGGCGAACGACTGGCCGTAGCGCTCGGCGAGCAACAGCTGCCCGACGCTGGCCGCGGCCTGCTGGGTGGCGAGGTCGCGCGGGCGCGTCTTCAGACCGAGCGGTCCGATCCCCGCCGCAATAGCGCCGGAGGACACCAGCACCACCTGCCGGCCGTCGGCCACCCGCGCGGCAAGCGCGTCGACGATCGCGTCGAGGCGTTGCGGATCGAGCCGGCCGCGCGCGGTGAGCGACGACGAGCCGACCTTGACCACGATGCGCCGGGCGGTCGCGACGGCCGGGCGGCTCACTCGTCGGCCACCCCCACCGCACCGTCTCGCACAGCCGCGACGTCTCGCACAGCCGCGCCGTCTCGCACAGCCGCGCCGTCGGCCACGGCCGCGCCGACCGGCTCGGTGATCGCGGCGTCCGCGTCGTCGTCCCACTCCCCCGAACGGCGCGCCTTCTTGGCGGCGAGCCGTTGCTGCGCGCGGTTGCGGGTGTCGTCGGCGAGCCGGACGTCGTACCCGCGGCGGGTCGGCGTGTAGGCCGAATCGTCGACGCCGCCGGTCGGTTCGAAATCGAAGGTGACGCCGCCGATCGTGACCGCCGCGCCGGGTTCCGCGCCCAAGCGGGCCAGCTCGTCCTCGACGCCGAGCCGCTTGAGCCGGTCGGCGAGGTAGCCGACGGCCTCGTCGTTGTCGAAGGCGGTCTGCCTGATCCACCGCTCCGGCTTCTCGCCGCGCACAACGTATCCGCCGGAGATCTCCGGATCGGCATGGATCGTGAAGCCGCTGTCGTCGACCGCCGTCGGCCGCAGCACGATGCGCTGGGCCTCCGGCGCGGGCCGCGCGGCGCGGTCCGCGGCGACCGCCTCGGCGAGGGCGAAGGTCAGCTCGCGCAGGCCGTCGTGCGACACCGCGGAGATCTCGAAGACCCGCAGCCCGCGCGCCTCGAGATCGGGCCGGACGAGTTCTGCGAGCTCACGCCCCTCGGGCACGTCCACCTTGTTCAGCGCGACGAGCCGGGGCTTGGCGAGCAGCTCCCCGAACGTCCCGGCGTACTCGCCGAGCTCGGTCTCCAGAGCGGTGAGGTCGCTCAACGGATCGCGGCCCGGTTCGAGCGTGGCGCAGTCGAGGACGTGCAGCAGCAGCGCGCATCGCTCGACATGCCGCAGGAAATCCAGGCCGAGCCCCTTGCCGGCGGCGGCGCCGGGGATCAGCCCGGGCACGTCTGCCACGGTGAAGGTGACGTCGCCGGCGCTGACCACGCCGAGGTTCGGCACGAGCGTCGTGAACGGATAGTCGGCGATCTTGGGACGCGCTGCGGAGATCGCCGCGATCAGGCTGGACTTGCCGGCGCTGGGGAAGCCGACGAGCCCGACGTCGGCAACGCTCTTCAGCTCGAGCACGAGGTCGCGGGATTCGCCGGGCTCGCCGAGCAGCGCGAAGCCGGGCGCCTTGCGCCTGGTCGAGGCGAGCGCCGCGTTGCCGAGGCCGCCTCGACCGCCCCGCGCGGCGACGAACCGCGCGCCTTGGCCGGTGAGATCGGCGAGCACCGTCCCGGCCTCGTCCAGGATTACCGTGCCATCCGGCACCTGCAGCTCGAGGTCGCCGCCGTCGGCGCCGTTGCGGTGGCTGCCCGCGCCCTGCTTGCCGTTGCCGGCCCGCTGGTGTGGGTGGTGGTGGAAGTCGAGCAGGGTGTGGACGTTGTTGTCGACCGTCAGCACGACGTCCCCGCCCCGGCCGCCATCGCCGCCGTCGGGGCCGCCGAGCGGCTTGAACTTCTCGCGGTGGATGGACGCGACTCCGTGCCCGCCGTTGCCCGCGCCGACATGCAACACAACCCGATCAACAAAACTAGCCATCAAAACCTCGCGCTGGAACAGTCAGGCAGCGACGAGTCGGAACCTCGGGCTGGAAAGAGACAACAACAGAAAAGTGGCGGGGAGGCGGGCGAGTGGCGGGGAGGCGGAGGAGTCCCGGGGAGGCGGACCGGCGACCCTAAACGATGTTTACTGTCTTGCGGCCGCGGCGGGTGCCGAACTGCACTGCGCCGGCCTCGAGGGCGAACAACGTGTCGTCCTTGCCGCGGCCGACGCCGGCGCCGGGGTGGAACTTGGTGCCGCGCTGGCGAATGAGGATCTCGCCGGCCTTGACCACTTGGCCGCCGAAACGCTTGACGCCGAGGTACTGCGCGTTCGAGTCGCGGCCGTTGCGGGAGCTGGATGCGCCCTTCTTGTGTGCCATGTCGTCGCTCTTCCCTACTTGCTGATGCCGGTGACGCGGATCTGGGTCAGCGGCTGACGGTGGCCCTGCCGCTTGTGGTAGCCGGTCTTGTTCTTGAACTTGTGAATACGGATCTTGGGGCCCTTGGTCTGCGCGACCACCTCGGCGGTGATCGTGGCGGCCGACAGGGCCGCGGCGTCGTGGGTGACGGCCTCGCCGTCCACGAGCAGGACGGGCGCGAGCGCCACCTCGGCGCCCGGCGCGGCATTGAGCTTCTCGACCTCGATCACATCGCCCTCGGCGACCTTGTACTGCTTGCCGCCGGTCTTGACGATGGCGTACATCGCGGATCCACTCCTTGCTGGGATTGCGGTGCGGACTGCGAATGCGCCCGCTCGCGTTCAAGGCCCACCGCGCAGCGGGCCGTCATTCAGATTACGACACCATCGGGTGCGGCGGCAAAATCGTGCTGTCAGCCGGCGCCGGGCGGGGCGACGGGCGGGCCGGCCGGACGGCTGGCCGCCCGCCGGCGACGGCGCGCGGGCGCTGCCGGCTCGGGCTCCTCAGCGGTTGCCGGGCGAGGTTGTGCGCCATTTTCGACGATCGCGACGCTGGCCAACACCTGCTCGGCGAGCTGAGCGGCTTCCGTCGTCGTCTGGGACGGCGGCTCGACGGCAACGGGCTCAGCAGGAATCGGCTCAGCGAGAACCGGTTCAGCGACAACCGAGTCAGCACCAACCGCCGGCGCAACGCCGTGCCCGTTCGCGGCGGTCGGGACGGCGTCCCGCGATTCCCCGTCCTGCGATTCCCCGACCTGGGCAGCGTCGACGAGCCCGCTGGCGAGCTCGTCGAGGAGGCTGTCGCCCACGGGCGCCGCGTCGTCGACATCGACATCGGCATCGACATCGCCTTCTTCGACGCCGTTGGCCGCGCGGTGGATGGCGGCGATGGCGGCGTTCGCCGCCTGCCGACGTTCGTCCGTCGCGGGCGGCAGCACCTCGACCGGCTCGGCCGGGCCGCCGGCACGCGCGCCGCGGCGGCGGCGGCCGGACTTGCCCCGGCCGTTGTCGGCGTCGTCGTCCCACCCGGACGAGCCGTTGTTCGACGACTTGTCGACCGGTTCGCCGTGGATGATCACGCCGCGGCCGTTGCAGACCTCGCACGTCTCGCTGAACGCCTCGAGCAGGCCCTCGCCGACCCGTTTGCGGGTCATCTGCACCAGTCCGAGCGAGGTGACCTCGGCGACCTGGTGCTTGGTGCGATCACGGCCCAGGCACTCGGTCAGCCGCTTGAGCACGAGTTCGCGGTTGGATTCGAGCACCATGTCGATGAAGTCGATCACCACGATGCCGCCGACGTCGCGCAGCCGCAGCTGACGCACGATCTCCTCGGCCGCTTCCAGGTTGTTGCGGGTGACCGTCTGCTCGAGGTTGCCGCCGGAACCGATGAACTTGCCGGTGTTGACGTCGATGACGGTCATCGCCTCGGTGCGGTCGATGACCAGCGAGCCGCCTGATGGCAGCCACACCTTGCGGTCCAGCGCCTTGCGCAGCTGCTCGTCGATGCGCAGCTCGGCGAACAGGTCGTTCTCGCCCGCGTGCCGGGAGACCCGCTCGCCGAGGTCGGGCGCGACACCGGACACGTACTCCGACACCGTTGTCCAGGCGTCGTCGCCCTGCACGACGAGCCGCTTGAAGTCCTCGTTGAACACGTCGCGGACGACTCGGGTCGCGAGGTCCGGCTCGCCGTGCACGAGCACCGGGGCGTTGGACTTCTGCTTGGTCGTCGCCTCGATGTTCGCCCACTGGGCGGTGAGCCGCTCGACGTCGTGGGCGAGGTCCTCTTCGCTCGCGCCTTCGGCGGCGGTGCGCACGATGACGCCCGCGTCTTCTGGGACGATCTTCTTCAGGATCGCCTTCAACCGGTGCCGTTCGGTGTCCGGCAGCCGCCGGCTGATGCCGGTCATCTCGCCGCCCGGCACGAACACCAGGAAGCGGCCGGGCAGCGAGACCTGGCTGGTGAGCCGGGCGCCCTTGTGGCCGATCGGGTCCTTCGTCACCTGGACGAGAACGGAGTCGCCGGACTTCATCGCGTGCTCGATCGCCCGCGACTTGCCCTCCAACCCTGCGGCGTCCCAGTTCACCTCGCCGGCGTAGAGCACGCCGTTGCGGCCTTTGCCGATGTCGATGAACGCGGCCTCCATGGACGGCAACACGTTCTGCACGCGGCCCAGGTAGACGTTGCCGACGTAGGACGTCGAGCTGGCCCGGGTCACGTAGTGCTCGACGAGGATGTCGTCCTCGAGCACGGCGATCTGGGTGCGCTCACCGGTCTGCCGCACGGCCATCACGCGGTCGACGGCCTCGCGGCGGGCGAGGAACTCCGATTCGGAGAGGATCGGCGCGCGGCGGCGGGTGGTTTCCCGGCCGTCGCGGCGACGCTGGCGCTTCGCTTCGAGCCGCGTGGAGCCCTTGACGCCGCGGACGCCGTCGTCTGAGTCGGCATGGCCGTCGGAACGCTTCTCGCGCACGTGGACGACCGTGTTCGGCGGGTCGTCGGAACCTTGGTCGTCGCCGTTGCCCGACCTGCGCCGACGGCGCCGGCGAGAGGTCGAGCCGGGCGAGTCGCCGCCGGCCGCGTCGTCGCTCGACGCGCTGGCGGAGTCGATCGCGGAATCGGCGGTGGCCGCGTCGTCGGACGCCGGCTCGTCGGCGTCGTCGGAGTCGTCCTCGATGTCCGCGTGCTCGGCCTCGGCAGCGCGGCTGCCCCGGCCGCGGCGACCGCGGCGGCGCCGACGACGCGCGCCGCTGGCCTGCTCGATGGCCGCCTCGCGGACGTCGTCTGGGTCTGCGCCGGGCAGCTCGTCCTCGTCCGCGTCCGAATCGGCAGGCAGGTCGGCGCGCTGATCGGCCAAGACGGCCTGCGGATCCGCGCTAGCCGAGATCTCGATCGGCGCCGGGTCCGCCGTCGACCGCGAACGCCGGCGACGCGTGGCCGTCGGCTCGCTCGGCGCTCTGAACAGCACGCCCGGTGCGGCGGACGCGGCAGTCGGACCTTCGGCTGGGGCCTCGGCGGCATCAGCAGAGGCGTCGGCGGCGTCGGCGGCGACGATCGGCTCGGCGGCCTTCTTCGCCGCGCGCTTGCGCGGCGCCCGCTTCGCCGGGACGGCGGCCTCGGCCGGCGGCTCCGCGGCGGGCGGCTCGGTCGCGAGCGGATCGGCGGCGGCCTCGTCGGCGGCGGGGCCTGACTCGTCGGCTGCGGGCGGGGCCGCCTTCTTCGCGGCGGCCTTGCGCGGCGCCGCCTTGCGAGCGGCCTTCTTCGCCGGGACCGCGGCCGGCCCATCGGCCGCCGCGGCAGCCGAACCCGCGGCGGCGCCGGGGTCCGCCGGCGCGTCGTCGGCTGCCGGCGT
This sequence comes from uncultured Jatrophihabitans sp., assembly GCF_964251945.1. Lineage (GTDB taxonomy): Bacteria > Actinomycetota > Actinomycetes > Mycobacteriales > Jatrophihabitantaceae > Jatrophihabitans. The sequence continues at coordinate 94,832 of NZ_CAXULP010000001.1, read as the reverse complement.
CGTCGACGTGCCGGGCCCTGGTTCGGCCGAGACGCCGAGCGTCGGCTGATCCGCGCTCGCCTTGCGGGGGGCGCGCTTGCGAGGGGTGGCGCCGTCGGCAGCCGCCTTGCGAGGCGCACGTTTGCGGGGCGCAGGAGCTGCGTCCGCGGCGTTCGCCGTGGCGGCCTGCGAGTCCGCCGCGTACGGCGACTCGTTCTCGGGGTTTGTGGTGCTGGTGGGGTCTTCGGGTTCGAGCATCGGCTCGTTTCTCCGTTCGGCCTCCGGGCGCGGCGCCCTCCGGCGCCGCGACCGCGCAGAGGCGGTCTGGCTGGCAACGGCCGACGGGGCCGGCGTGCTGCCTGCGAAGTCTGCATGGGTTGCGTGCTCGCGACCCGTGGATACAGCGATCGTGCCTGCCGACGTCGTGCAGTTGATCGGCTACGACGCGGTCGTGGCGTTCATCCGATCCGCGTCCAGCGGATCACCGATCACACCGTCGTCGTCAAGCGGTCCCTGCGCCAAGCGCACCGCGAGAGGCGGTGCTGCTGGGGCGAGACCGGCGACGGCAGCCAGTGCGGCAACGACATCGTCGGGTCGAACGGTAGGGATCACCTGCCGGACGACCACCGTCAGTATCGCACGACTACCGCCTGATCGTGCTGCGCCTTCGGCACAGGGCGCGGCGCCAGCCTCGCCGGGCGTGTCGTCGGCGACGCTCAGACGCACGATCGGAGCGCGGACGTCGACGGTCCGCCGGCCGTTCTTCGTCATCCGCTCGACGCCCACTTCGACCTGATCGAGAAACAACCGCACGGCCCGCCGAGCCTCGTCGAGCGGGACGCCAGGCAACTCGATGTGCCATTCGGTTCCGGTGATCCGCTCGGCGAGCGAGCCGGGGCCGGCGAGCACCGCGTCGAGGAGGTCGAGCCCGTCCGGCAGCGCCGCGTTCAGCCGGGCGCGCAACTGCTCGACGTCGACCTCCCGAGCCAATCCGATCTCGACGTATTCCGCCTCGCTGGCCACGCCCGTTGGCGCCGCGCCGCCGACGTAACTGATCTTGGGGTGCGGCGAGAAGCCCGCGGAGTAGCCCATCGGGACCTCGGCGCGGCGCAGCGCCCGCTCGAACGACCGGGCGAAGTCGCGGTGCGAGGCGAACCGCAGCCGCCCGCGCTTCGCGTAGCGGATCCGCACCCGTTGGACGACCGGCGGCGGAGGTGGTCCGTCAGGCGTGCGCCGCGCCATCAGCCCGCCCAGCGACGCCAGCCAGCGGCAACAGCGATCGGCCGGTGGGGCCGATCTGGATGTCGGTGCCGAGGTTGGCGCACACACCGCAGTCGAAGCAGGGCGTCCACCGGCAGTCGTCCTGCTCGAACTCGCCGAGCGCGTCCTGCCAGTCGTCCCACAGCCACTGCTTGTCCAGCCCGGAGTCGAGGTGGTCCCACGGCAGCACCTCCTCACCGTCGCGCTCGCGGGTGGTGTACCAGGCCAGGTTGACGCCGTCGACACCGGCGGAGCCGCCGGCGCCGAACACCGCGTCGCACGCGGTCAGCCAGCGGGCGAAGGAGAAGTGCTCGCTCCAGCCGTCGAACCGGCCGCCGTCGCGCCACACCCGCTCGATCACCGCGCCGACGCGCCGGTCGCCGCGCGACAGCAGCCCTTCGACGAGCGAGGGTTCGCCGTCGTGGTAGCGCATGCCGATGTTGCGCCCGAGCGAGCGGTCGGCGTTGATCGCCTCGCGCAGCTTGCGCAGCCGCGCGTCGACGACCTCGGGCGCGGCCTGCGCCGCCCACTGGAACGGGGTGTGCGGCTTGGGCACGAACCCGCCGATGGACACCGTGCAGCGGATGTCCTTGTGGCCAGCGGCCTCGCGGCCGGCGCGGATGACGTCGTGCGCCATCTCGGCGATCTCGAGCACGTCCTCGTCGGTCTCGGTGGGCAGGCCGCACATGAAATACAGCTTCACCTGCCGCCAGCCCTGGCCGTAAGCGGTGCTGACGGTGCGGATCAGGTCGTCCTTGCTGACCATCTTGTTGATCACGCGGCGCAGCCGCTCGGAGCCGCCCTCAGGGGCGAACGTGAGGCCGGAGCGTCGGCCGTTGCGGGAGAACTCATTGGCGAGGTCGATGTTGAACGCGTCGACGCGGGTGGACGGCAGCGACAGCCCGACCTGCTCCCCCTCGTACCGGTCGGCGAGCTGCTTGGCCAGCGGGCCGATCTCGGAGTGGTCGGCGCTGGACAGCGACAGCAGGCCGACCTCCTCGAAACCGGTCGCGGCGAGCCCCGCGCGGACCATCTCGCCGATGCCGTCGATCGAGCGCTCGCGCACCGGTCGGGTGATCATGCCGGCCTGGCAGAACCGGCAGCCGCGGGTGCAGCCGCGAAAGATCTCCACCGACATGCGCTCGTGCACGGTCTCGGCGAGCGGCACCAGCGGCGTCTTCGGGTAGGGCCACTCGTCGAGGTTCAGCACGGTGTGCTTGCTGACCCGCTCGGGCACGCCGGCGCGGTTCGGGGTCACCGCGGCGAGCCGGCCGTCGGGCAGGTAGGCGACGTCGTAGAAGCGCGGCACGTAGACCCCACCGGTCGCCGCAAGACGCAGCAGCAGCTCGTCGCGGCCGCCGGGCCGGCCGGCGCGCTTCCACGCGCCGACGATGTCGCTGATGACGCCGACGATCTGCTCGCCGTCGCCCAGGACGGCGACGTCGACGAAGTCGGCGATCGGCTCGGGATTGAACGCGGCGTGGCCGCCGGCGACGACGACCGGGTGCTCGAGCGTCCGGTCGGCGGCATGCAGCGGCACGCCGGCGAGGTCGAGCGCCGTGAGCAGGTTGGTGTAGCCGAGCTCGGTGGAGAAGGACACGCCGAGCAGGTCGAACGCGGCGACCGGGCGATGCGCGTCAACGGTGAACTGGCCGATGCCGTGCTCGCGCATCAACGCCTCGAGGTCCGGCCATACCGAGTAGGTGCGCTCGGCAAGGGTGTCGGCGCGCTCATTGAGGACCTCGTAGAGGATCTGCACGCCCTGATTCGGCAGCCCGACCTCGTAGGCGTCCGGATACATCAGCGCCCAGCGGACGTCGACGGCGTCCCAGTCCTTGCTGCGCGAATTCAGCTCGCCGCCGACGTACTGGATCGGCTTGCTCACCGCCGGCAGGAGGGGCTCCAGCTTGGCGAACAGCGACTCGACGGGCACGTCGCCGCAGTCTACGGGTGTCTGGGCCGCCCAACCCCGCCGACAGTGGTCATTTGACGGGTTAGTGGTCGCGAAGTCCTGCCCACCGACCCGTCCAAGTGACCACTGACGTGGAAGCAGCGCAGCGTCGAGGGCGCTCCAGCAGACCGAGCCCTGGCACGGTGGGTGGCACCCTGACCGTTATGGACGGGACCGGCCAATGGGTGGCGCTGCGCGTGACCCGCCTCGCTGCGCCCCTCGTCTGCGCGCGGCCCCGTTCGTCGGCCGTCGATCCAACGCTGCGGGCCGCCCTGCTGATCGACCTAGCCCTGGCCGGCGCGCTGACCGACGGTCTGGAGATAGACACAACTCCCACTGGATTCACGCCAGCCGACCAGCTGCTGACCGCGGTCGCCGATGAGCCTGACAAGCCGTTGGCATGGTGGCTGCACCACGCGCCGGTCACAGCCCGCACGTTCGCCGACGCCCTCGTCCAGGAGGGGGTCTGGGACGCCGATGGACGCGGACCGCTCAGGCGTTACCGCGACGCTCTCCCACAACAGAGATCGGCAGAACTGAGTCGCCTTGGCACAGCGCTTCGACGACCGCCCCTCGAAGCCGGAGCCGCCGCCACAGCCCTGTTGCTGGACCAGCTGCGAGTTCCGGATCTCCCGCACGGATTTCGCGGCCGCGGCCAGGCTGAGCACTGTGGAGCCGCGAGCTGGCTTGCGCCTGACCTCGTCGACCATCTGGAGCGGTGGCAGGAGATATTGGAGGGCTCCAACCGAGCGGCGCGCGAGGCGTATCTCCTGAATTTCCTCTGACTCCGTCGCGATGTTGCTTCGTTCGCCGCGAGCCACTCAGCGTCGGCAGCGGGCGATTGCGGTCAGGACGTCGGCTTTGCCGCGCGGTAGAGCCAGTTGTCGAAGAAGGCGGTCAGGTCGCGGTGCGACACCGCGGCGGCGTAGGCGGTGAACTGGCCGACGGTCGCGTTGCCGTAGCGGTGTTTCGCGGCCCAGCCGCGGAGGATCTTGAAGAACACCCGGTTGCCGAGCTTTTGCCGCAGTGCCTCCAATGTGCCGGCCCCGCGGTCGTACACGGAGTCGGCGAAGATCTCGTCCGCGGCGCCTGGATTGCCCGGCGCGGGCAGCCATTCGTCGGCGTCCGACGCCGGTTTCGCGAGCAGGTCTCGCAAATGCTGCGCCGCGGTCTTGCCACCGCTGTGCTCGTCCCACAGCCAGGACGAGAACTCGGCGAACCCCTCGTTCAGCCAGATGTCGCGCCATCGCCGCAGCGTGACCTCGTCGCCGAACCACTGGTGCGCGAGCTCGTGCGACAGGGTCGCGATGTCCGGCGCGCTGTCGAACAGCGGGCGGCTTGCCGTCTCGAGCGCGTAGCCCACGTTGGGCGCGTGATCGACGATCGCGCCAGTGCTGCTGAACGGGTAGCGCCCGTAGATCTTGGTGAAGTAGTCGACGATGGCCGGCAGCTTCTTCAACACCGTCTTCGCCTTGGCCTCACGGGGGTCGACGGCGATGAAGTAGCGGACGCCCTTCTTCGTCTTGCCGGTGGTGACGTGGAAGCGGCCGATCGTCGCCGTCACCAGATAGCTGGAGACCGGCTGGGCGAGCCGCCACGACCAGGTTCGGAAGCGCCCGTGCGTGCGGGTGCCGGTGTGCCGGCCGTTCGACACCGCGACGAGCCTCTTCGGCACGGTGATCGACACCGAGTAGGTCGCCTTGTCGCGCGGGGTGTCGTTGACCGGGAACCAGGTGGGCGAGCCCTGCGGCTCGCTCGCCACGAACGCGCCATCGTCGGTCGGGATGAAACCGTCCAGCGAGCCGTCCGGGTCGGTGATCGGCTTGGCCACGCCGGCGTAGCGGACCACCACCACGAACCGGCGGCCCTTCGCCAGCGCCTTCTTCGGCGTGATGACCAGCTCTTGGACGAGGTCGGCCGGCTGGCGGAACCGCGCCGCTCGTCCGTTGACCTTGACGGAGGAGACATGCAGGTTCCGGCGCAGGTCGAGGTCGAAACGGGACAGCGCCTCGGTGGCCCGGGCGGTGATCTTCGCTACGCCGCGCAGGTGGTGGCCCTTCGGCCGGTAGGCGATGGCGAGCTTGTAGTGCCGGACGTTGTAGCCGCCGTTGCCCTGACGGGGGAAGTATGGGTCGCCGGCGCCGGAACTGCCGACGTGCGCATGCGGCGCTCGCGGCGCTTGCGGCGTTGCGCCGGCGGGCGGTGGGACGGCGACGGACGCGAGCACGCCGGCGCCAATGGTCAGCGCGGCTGCGGCACGGCGGGAAGCGAGCATGTGGTGATGCTGCCATGCGCCACCGACAGGCGGGCGGGTTGCTCGCGGGGCCGGTGCGGATCCGCCACCGCCTTTGACGCGTAGAGCGCCGCTGCGCTCGGCTGGCAGGATCGCGATGTGCCCCGGGCGACGTCGATACCGCCCGAGCTGCCGCTGCTGGGCGCAATGTGCTCCGTCCAGTTCGGCTCGGCGTTCGCGGACACGATCTTCCCGAAGGCCGGTCCGGCCGGCGTCGCATTGCTTCGGGTGCTGCTCAGCGCGCTCGTGCTGCTGGTGATCACCCGGCCGTCGGTGCGCGGGCGAAGCCGCGCCGAGCTGGCGCTGGTCGCCGGCTACGGGTTGAACCTGGCCGCGATGAACTGGAGCTTCTACGAGGCGCTGCATCGGCTGCCGCTCGGCGTCGCGGTGACCATCGAGTTCCTCGGCCCGCTCGGTGTCGCGATTGCCGGCTCGCGGCGTCCGCGCGATGTCGTGTGGGTGGTGCTCGCCGGCAGCGGCGTGGCGCTGCTCGCACTGCGCGGCGGCGAGAACGGCGTCCGCCCGCTCGGCGTGCTGCTGGCGCTGGTGGCTGGGTGCTGCTGGGCCGGTTACATCCTGCTCGCGCAACGCGTCGGCCGCCATTTCGGCGCGGCGGAAGGGCTCGCGCTCGGCTCGGCAGTCGGCACGTTGCTGGTGCTGCCGGCCGGCATCGTCGAAGGCGGGACCGCGCTGCTGCACGCCGACGTTCTCGGCCCGTGCCTCGGCGTTGCGATGCTGTCCTCGCTGGTGCCGTACACGCTCGAGATGATCGCGCTGCGCCGGCTGACCGCGGCGGTGTTCGGGTTGCTGATGAGCATCGAGCCGGCCGTGGCCGCGCTGGCCGGCGTCGCGGTGCTCGGCCAGCCGCTGACGGTCACGCTGGCGATCGCGGTCGCGCTCGTCGTCGTCGCGAGCGCGGGTTCGACGCTGTCTTCGCGGCGCGCCGTCGTGCCCGCGTCGCCACAACCCTGACGCACCGCGAGTTGTCCTTGCCTCGCCGGGTCCCGACCCCGCCAAGCGAGGACAACTTGCAAGAGAAAGGGTGGCCGGCGGGCCGTCAGGGCGAGGTCGACGAATGGCGGCGGACGGCCTGCAGCAGACCGATCGCAAGGCCCTGGGCGAACATCGACGAGCCGCCGTAGGAGACGAACGGCAACGGCACGCCGGTCACCGGCGTCAGGCCGAGATTCATGCCGACGTTCTGGAAAGTCTGGAAGGCGAACCAGCACACGACGCCGATCGCCACGAGCTTGCCGGCGTCGTCGGCGTCGCGGGCGATGCGCAGCCCGCGCCAGCACAGCAGCCCGAGCAGGGCGATCACCAACCCGCCGCCCACGAGGCCGAACTCCTCCCCCGCCACCGAGAACACGAAGTCCGTGCGCTGCTCAGGGACGTAGCCGCCGTTCGTCTGCGGCCCGGCGAACAGCCCGGTGCCGAACAGGCCGCCGTTGGCGATCGCGATGCGCGCCTGGTTGACGTTGTAGGCCGCGCCCTGGATGTCGCGCTGCGGGTCGACGAGGGAGCGGAAGCGCTGCAGTTGGTAGCCCTGCAGCATCCCGCCCTTGACGGCGAGCACGGCGAGCACGGCGCCGACGACGAGGATGCCGATCGTCCAGCGGGCGCGGACGCCGGCGGCCACCAGCACCCCGAACGCGGCGCAGGCCAGCACCATGGCCGAGCCGAGGTCCGGCTGCACCAGGATCAGCGCCAGCGGCACGGCGATCAGCCCGAGGGCGAGCAGCACGTCCGACATGGTGGGCGGCCCGTCGCCATGGTCGCGGTTGTCCCGCTCGGCCGCCCGCTGGCTGAACAGCACCGCCATGCCGACGATCAGCCCGAGCTTCATGAACTCCGACGGCTGCAGCTCGACACCGCCGCCGAGCCGGATCCAGGCGCGCGCCCCGTTGATCGTCGTGCCCACGACGAGCACCGCGCACAGCCCGAGCAGGCTGGCCAGGTAGACGACCGGGCCGAACAGCCGCAGCAGCCGGGCGTCGAGCCGAGCGGCCAGCGCTGTCAGCACCGCGGCGATCGCGAGGTTGATCAGATGCCGGTACAGGAACGCCTGCGGGTCCGCGTGCGCGGCCCGCTGGGTGTCGCGGGTGGCGGCCCAGACGAGCAGCGCGCCGATCAGCGACAGCGCGAGCGCCAGCAGCAGCAGTGGAATGTCATAGCCGCGCACCCGCCGTTCGAGCGGCGTCAGCGCGGGCGTGAGCCGGAACGGGGCGCGCGGGTCGCGGGCGGCCAGGGTCATGGGGGGCGGCGTCATCGGGTGGTCACCGTGGTCTGCGGGGCGATGGCCGGCAGCGCCGACTCGGGCTTCGCGTCGGGGATCACCGCATTGCCGTGCGCGCCGAGCAGGCCTTCCCAGATGCGCTTGAGCATCGGGCCGGCCGCGGTCGCGCCGGTGCCGGCCTGCTCGATCATGCCGACCACGACGAACCGCGCCTTGACGTTGCCGTGCCGCTGGTAGGTGGGCCCCCAGCTCGCCAGCCAGGACGTGTCGGCCTTGCCGTAGACCTCGGCGGTGCCGGTCTTGCCGCCGAGCTCGTCCTGGATCTTCGTGTGCAGGTATGCGAACGCGCCGGACACCGCCCAGCCGCGGCTGAAGTCGAGCGATTTCGCGATGTAGTTCAACGTCTTCTGGCTGACCGGGACACGGCCGCGCACGGTCGGCCGGATCGTCTTGACGACCGTGCCGGCGCCGTCGACGACCGCCCAGCCGAGCGTGGGCGCCCAGATGCGGCCGCCGTTGAGCATCGCCGAATAGGCGATCGCCAGCTGCAGCGGCGACATGGTCGTCTCGCCCTGGCCGATCGCCAGGTCGGCGTTGTCGCCGGCGCGGTAGCGCCAGCCGTCGGTGCAGTTCTGCTGCGCGAGCAGGGTCAGGTAGGCGCGGTCGGCGGCGTTCTTGACGCCCGGATAGCCCCGCCGTCCGGCGGCGCAGTACTCGGCGCGGTCGGCTGTCCAGCGCGCCAGCCGGGTCTCCCGGTCGGCGTAGCTGCCGGCGGTCTGCTCCCCGCTCGGCAGGTCGACGCCCGGCGCCCGGCCGACGCCGAACGCCGCCGCCGTCCGCTGGAGGTACTCGTGTGCCTTCTCGCCCTTGGCGATGCGCGCCTGGTCGGCGTAGTACTCGCGCGCGGCCGGCCCGTAGAAGAACGTGTCGCAGGAGTACCCGAGCGCGTTCTCCAGGTTGAGGTCGCCGAGCACCTCGGAGTCGTAGTTCGTCTTCACCCGTCCGTCGATCGTGAGCGACCCGGGACACGGATAGGTGTCGGTCGTGTTGATCTCGTGGTGCGAGACGAGCGAGGACGCGGTGATCAGCTTGAATGTCGAGCCGGGCGCGTACGCGCCGTTGATCGCCCTGCTGAGCAGCGGGGCGCCGGCGGCGGGGCTGGTGAGCTTGGCGTAGTCGGCCTGCGAGATGCCGCCGACGAACAGCGTCGGGTCGTAGGTCGGGTAGCTGGCGGCGGCGAGGATGCGCCCGGTGTTCGGGTCCATCACGACCACGGCGCCGCCGGTCGCCGGCTTGCCGGCTCGACGCGAGGCCGCGATCTGCAGCGCGAGCGACTTCTCGGCCAGCTGCTGCACCGCGAGATCGATGCTGGTGACGAGCGTGTCGCCTTGCGTCGCCGGCACTTGCGCGCCGTTGCGAACGGTGTAGCCCTGCGGGTCGAGGTCGACGAGCTGCTTGCCGTCGACGCCGCGCAGGACGCTGTCGTACTCCTGCTGCAGGCCGCTGACGCCGATCGTGTCGGCGTCGGTGAGCGCGGAGTTCTGCTTCTTGTCCGCCGCGGTGATCTGGTTGGTGTAGCCGAGCAGCTGCGCGGCGAGCGAGCCGTTCGGGTAGCTCGGCAGCGTCACCGTCTGCACCGCGACGCCGGCGAAGTCCTCGCGCCGCTCGCTGATGGCCAGCACGATCTTCGTCGAGGCGTTGGTCGCCACCGGCACCGGTGCGTACGGCTCGCCGGTCCAGCACGGCGCCGGGACGGTCGGCGAGCAGGGCGTGATCTGCTTGCCGAGCGCTGTCGCGGTGGTGCCGAGCAGCGCGGCGAGTTTGCGCAACACCGACGCGCCCTTGTCCGGCCGGGCGAGCAAGGTGTCGCGGTCGACGGTCACCACCTGCGCGGAGGTGTTCGCCACCAGCGGGCGGCCGCGCGCGTCGACGATCAGCCCGCGCGGCGCCGGCAGGATGATCGTCCCCTCGTGCAGCTGGTCGGCCGTCTGCGCCGGCTTGTGCGGGTCCAGGAGTTGGACGTAGTAGAGCCGGGCGAACAGCGTCAGCATCAGCGACACGACCAACGTGACGATGATGCCCAGCCGGCGCGGCGTCGGCGGCCGGCGGTCACTCACGGCGGTCACCCATGGTGGTCGCCCATGGTCGGCCTGAGGACCAGCTCGGTGAACACCGGTTGCGCCGCGCGCAGCGAGTTCGCGCGCAGCATCGCGCGCACGAGCGGCGTCAGCAGCAGCGCGAGCACCAGGTCGCCGACCGCCGTCGGCGCAAGGTAGCCGAGCGCGTCGCCCGCCGAGCCGCCGCCGTGCGTCGCGGCGAGCAGCAACGTGGCGAGCGAGGCGGCGAGGGCGCAGACGACCGCGGCCACCAGCGCGTCGCGCCGCGCCGACCGGCGCTGCGCGAGTGTGCCGCAGACTAGCCCGACGCCGAGCCAGCACAGCGCCAGCACTCCTGCAGCATGGTGCGAGCCCAGGTCGGCGACCAGGCCGACGGCGAACCCGAAGGACATGCCCGGGCCCGGTCCGTCCACGAGCGCGACCACCGCCACCAGCACCGCCGGCAGGCTGACCGGCCACGGCGCGGCGGCCGGCCCGACGACGGTCGCCTGCAGCAGCAAGGCGGTGACGACGCCGGCCGCGGCCGCGGCCACCCGGGCGCGGGTCACCGCGCGGCCTTCGGCTGCAGCGCCGCGCGGTCGGCGACCGCCGGCTGGGCGCCGACGACGACGCCGACCACGTCCACCGCGGTCGGCGACGTGGTCGGCGCGACGACCGCGCGCACCGTGCCGTCCGCCGACGCGCGGACGCTGGTGACGATGCCGACGGACAGCCCGGCGAGGTAGCGGCTCGCGCTCGTCGGGCCGGTCTGCAGCCGGTCGCCGACGTGGACCTGGGCGCCCGGTTTGAGCGGGGCGAAGGAGAACCCGGCGGCGCCGCGGCCGGTGACCACGCCCAGCTCCCCGGTGCGCAGATCGCGCACGCCGACGCCGGAGCCCGGGTCCGCGGCCAGGAGCACGACGCTGCTGTCCGCGTCGGCGTGCAGCACCCGGCCGACGAGCGCGGCGCCGCTCATGACCGTCTGCCCGGCCCGCACGCCGCTGGTGCTGCCGACGTCGAGGGTCACCGTCCAGTCGAAGCCCTGCCCGGGCCCGTAGGCGGTGACGAGAGCGGGCAGCACGCGTTCGCCGGACGCGTTCGCGGCGTGCTGCAGCTGGGCCACCTGTGCCGACACCCGCGCGTCGGCCTGCGCCCGGGCGAGCTGGGCGCGCAGCTCGGCGTTGCTGCGGCGCAGCGCGTCGATCCGGCTCTGGCTGCTGCCGGCGCCCGGCACGCCCTGCACCCAGCGCCGCACCGGGCCGAGCACCGAGTCGGTTCCGCGGTAGAGCGAGCCGAGCGCGCCACGCACGCCGTCGTGCGCGTTGCCGAGCGAGCCGCCGCCGAGGTCGAGGGTGATGAACGCGAGCGCGACAACCGTCAGGACGATCGCCGCGACGCGCTGCCGCTTCGTGAGCCGACGCACGACGCGCGGCTACCGACGATGGCCGTCGACGACGACCTTCTGCAGTTGTTCGAAGTGCTCGACGACGGTGGCGGTGCCGAGCACCACCGAGTCGAGCGGGCGGTCGGCGACATGGACCGCCACGCCGAGCTCGTGCTCCAGCCGGGCGTCCAGGCCGCGCAGCAATGCTCCGCCGCCGGTCAACACGATGCCGTCGCGCACGAGGTCGCCGGACAGCTCCGGCGGGCAGCGGTCGAGGGTTGCCCGGACGGCGGCGATCACTCGCAGCAGCGGCGGGTCCATCGCCTTGCGCAGCTCGTCGCCGGACACCGTGACGTTGCGGGGCAGGCCGGTCGCGACGTCCCGGCCGCGGATCTCGGCGTTCTTGGGCCCCGCGGCGGGGTACGCCGAGCCGACGGAGATCTTGAGCTCCTCGGCGGTGCGCTCGCCGATCAGCAGCGAGAAGTGCGCGCGGACGTGGTCGACGATCGCGGTGTCGATCGCGTCGCCGGCCACCCGGACGCTGGTGGACGCCACAATGCCGCCGAGGGAGAGGATCGCGACCTCGGTGGTGCCGCCGCCGATGTCGACGACCATCGAGCCGCACGGCTGGTTCACCGGCAGCCCGGCGCCGATCGCGGCCGCCATCGGCTCGGAGATCAGGTGCACTTTGCGCGCGCCTGCGGCGTAAGCCGATTCGCTGACCGCCCGCTGTTCGACGCTGGTGATGCCGGACGGCACGCACACGATCACCCGCGGGCCGGTGAAGGCCCCGCGCCGGCGCAGCACCTTGCGCACGAAGTGCCGCAACATCTCCGCGGTGACGTCGTAGTCGGCGATCACGCCGTCCTGCAGGGGGCGCACCGCGCGGATGTGGTCCGGGGTGCGGCCGATCATCCGCTTGGCCTCGGCGCCCACCGCCACGACGGAATTGGTCGAGGTGTCGACCGCGACCACCGAGGGCTCGTTCAGCAGGATGCCCCGCCCCCGCGCGTACACCAGCGTGTTGGCGGTGCCCAGATCGATCGCGAGGTCGCCGCCGAGCAGGTCCCCGCCCCGCTGGGTGACCCGCGTGGCCAACGCGCGCTTGGCCAGCGGGGCGAGCGTCACGGTCGGACCCTTCGAAGACAAAGCGCAGATCGCGGTCGGCGCGGCAGAGGCGGCTATTCGCGATCGTAGGGTCGCAGCGGGTCAGTTCTCGGCTGCGACGCGCGAGACTGGTGATACGGGTGTGACTGTCGGCTCGCGATGATCTCGGTGCCGACTTGCGCATCCGTCGATTCCGGCCGAGATCATCGGTCGAAAGGGAGCGGCGAGGGCTCAGCTGGCGAGGGTCGGGAACCAGAGCGCGATCTCGCGCGCGGCGGACTCCGGCGAGTCCGACCCGTGCACGATGTTCTGGACGACCGGCAGCCCCCAGTCCCGGCCGAGGTCGCCGCGAATGGTGCCGGGCGCGGCGGCGGTCGGGTCGGTGGCGCCCGCGAGTGAGCGGAAGCCGGCGATCGCCTTATTGCCCTCGACGACCACGGCCGCGATCGGGCCTTCGAGCATGAAGTCGACGAGCGGCTGGTAGAACGGCTTTCCCTCGTGTTCCGCGTAATGCTGGGCGAGCAGCTGCGGGGTCGCTGGGCGCAGCTCGAGCGCGACCAGCCGGTAGCCCTTCGCCTCGATCCGGCGCAGCACCTCGCCGGTCAGGTTGCGCGCCACGCCGTCGGGCTTGACGAGGACAAGGGTGCGTTCGACGGCTTCGGCGCTCACGTCCGGCAGCCTATCGGCGCGGGCGCGAGGGTCAGCCGGCGAGAGGGTCAGCCGGCGAGAGGGTCAGCCGGCGAGCATCCGCAGGCCGCCGGGCGAGCCGACGATCTCGTGCCGGAGCATGAGGATGCGCAGCCAGATGGCGATGAAGATCGCGCCGATGAGGAACATCGTCGCGATCATGACGCCGGTGGCGACGAACAGCACCTGCAGCGCTGAGCCCGCGGCGATGCCCCAGGGCCGGCGCAGCAGGCCGGCGCCGAGCACCAGGAGCGCGGCCAGACCGAAGCACAGGCCGGTGCGCACCGGGCCGAGACCGGTCGTGAACGCGATGGCCCGCGGGATGAGCAGCACGATCACCGCCTCGAGACCGAGGATGCCGGCGAGCGCGCCGCGGGTCGCCTTGTTCGCCCGCCGGGCGCGTTCGGCGTACTGCTCGGGCGTCGGGGCGAGCGGCGCGTCGGGCTCGCTCACCCGGGGCCCTCGCGCACCAGCAGGGTGCGCGCCTCGCCGGCGGTGACCACTGACCCGGTCACCAGAACGCCCGCGCCGGCCAGCACGTCGTCGCCGCCCAACATGTCGTCGCCGGTTTCGGCGAGCCGGACGGCCGCCTCGATCGCGTCGTCCAGCCGCGGTTCGACTGTCACCCGGTCCGCGCCGAACAGCGGCACCGCGGCGGCCGCAAGCTCGTCGGCGGGCAGCCCGCGGTCCGAGGACGTCTGGGTGACCACGAGCTCGTCGACAGCCGGCTCCAGCAGCTCGAGCATGCCGGCGATGTCCTTATCGGCCATCATCGCGACGACCGCGACGAGGCGGCGGAACTGGAACGCCTCGGCGACGGCGACGAGCGAGGCTGTCATGCCGGCCGGGTTGTGCGCGGCGTCGAGCAGGATTGTCGGCGCCGAGCGCACCGGCTCGAGGCGACCCGGCGAGCGCACCGCGGCAAGCGCCGAGCGCACGATCTCGATGTCGAGCGGCCCGCTCTCCGCGCCGGCGCCGAAAAACGCCTCGACGGCGGCGAGCGCGAGCACCGCGTTCTGCGCCTGGTGCGCGCCGTGCAGCGGCAGGAAGATCTCGTCATAACGGCCGGCCAGGCCCTGCAGGGTCAGGAACTGGCCGCCGACGGCGATCCGGCGGTCGAGCACGCCGAACTCGAGGCCCTCGCGGGCGACCGACGCGCCGACCTCAGCTGCCCTGCGCAGCAGCTCGGCGGCGGCCTCCGGGGGTTGCGCGGCGAGGATGGCGACGCCGCCGGGCTTGATGATCCCGGCCTTCTCGCCGGCGATCTCGGCGACCGTCGAGCCGAGGTACTGCATGTGGTCCAGCCCGATCGGCGTCACCACCGACACGTCGGCGTCCAGGACGTTGGTGTTGTCCCACGTGCCGCCGAGGCCGACCTCGACCACGGCGACGTCTATCGGGGCATCGGCGAAGATCGAAAACGCCAGGGCGGTGACGATCTCGAAGAACGACAGCGGCACGTCGAACTGCTTGTCGACGATGTCGAGGTAAGGCTGCAGCTCGCGGTAGCCCTCGACGAACGCGCGGTCGCCGACCGGCTGGCCGTCGACCACGATGCGCTCGGTGACGCGCGCGAGGTGCGGGCTGGTGTAGCGGCCGGTGCGCACGCCGAAGCCGCGCAGCAGCTCGTCGACCATCCGAGCAGTGCTGCTCTTGCCGTTCGTGCCGGTGAGGTGGACGGAGCGGTAGGAGCGCTGCGGGTCGCCGAGGAGGTCGACGAGGGCCTGCATGCGCTCGTTGGTCGGCCGGATGTGCCCCTCGCCGCGCCGGCCGAAGATCGACGCCTCGATCTCGCGCAGCTGCGCCGCGTCGCGCGGGTTGTCCTCCGGTGCCACGACCCGTCAGTCTACGTAGAGCCGGCCGCCGGAGAACTGCGGATCAGTGGGCGAACGGGTGCGAGTTCCCTGGCCGGGGCAGCGGCGCGTCCAGCGAGGAGAAGAACTCGGTGTCCTCGCGCAAGTCGGCGACGAGCCGGTCGGCCATGTCGTGGTTCATGCCCGAACGCACCACGATCCGCAGCACGGCGAGATCCTCCCGGTTCGCCGGGTAGGTGTACGCCGGCACCAGCCAGCCCTTCTGGCGCAGTCGGTCGGACACGTCGTAGACGGTGTAGTTGCGCACCTCCGGAGCCAGCGCGAAGGCGAATACCGGCAGCTGCTCCCCGCGGGTGATCAGCCGATACGGGCCGAGCTTTTCGATCTGCTCGGCGAGGTACCGCGCGACGTCGGAGGACTGCTGCTGGACCGCGCGATAGCCCTCGAACCCGAGGTGCGTGAACATGAAGTACTGCGCGATCACCTCGCTGCCCGGCCTGGAGAAATTCAGCGCGAAGGTCGGCATGTGGCCGCCGAGGTAGGCCACGTCGAACACCAGGTCCCTCGGCAGCGCGGCCGGCTCGCGCCACACGATCCAGCCGACGCCCGGGTACACCAGCCCGTATTTGTGGCCCGAGGCGTTGATCGACTGCACGCGGGGCACCCGGAAGTCCCACTCCAGCTCCGGCTGCAGGAACGGCGCCACGAAGCCGCCGGACGCCGCGTCGACGTGGATCGGGATGTCCAGGCCGGTGCGCGCCTGCAGGTCGTCCAGGGCGTCGGCGATCTCCTTGACCGGCTCGTAGCTGCCGTCGAAGGTCGAACCGAGGATCACGCCGACGCCGATCGTGTTCTCGTCGCACTGCGCGACCGCGCGCTCGCCGGTGAGGTGCAGCGTGTCGCCCTCGACCGGCACGAGCCGCGCCTCGACGTCCCAGTAGCGGCAGAACTTCTCCCAGCAGACCTGGACGTTGGCGCCGATCACCAGGTTGGGCCGGTCGGCTGGCTTGCCGGCGGCGCGCATGCGCTCGCGCCAGCGCCACTTCAACGCCAGGGCGCCCAGCATGACGGCCTCGCTCGAGCCGGTCGTCGAGCAGCCGGTGGCCGACCGCTCGGCCGGCGCGTTCCACAGATCAGCGAGGATGCTGACGCAGCGCGACTCGAGTTCCGCGGTCTGCGGGTACTCGTCCTTGTCGATCATGTTCTTGTCGGCGGTGTCCGCCATCAGGCGCGCGGCGTACGGCGGCATCCAGGTGGTGACGAAGGTCGCGAGGTTAAGCCGGGCCATGCCGTCGAGCAGCAGGTCGGCCGAGATCAGCTCGTAGGCCGTCTCGGCCGGCATGCCGTGCTCGGCGAGCGTGCCCACCGGGGTGAGCGGGTGCGTCTCCGCCTTGCGCGGATGCGCCGCGCGGGCGCGCCGTCGATTCAGCTCGCCAGAACTCAGCTGCTTGCTCAGGGCCATGTTGGCGAACTGTCCTCCGGCGGCCGGGCGGTGTCGATCGACGGTCCTCAGCGGTCCTCAGCCAACCGGCAGCGCGGCGAGCGCCGAGTCGATGCGGGCGAGGTCGGCGTCGGCGGCGGCGAGCCGGGCGCGGACCTTCGCGACCACCGGCTCGGGCGCCTTGTCGGTGAACGCGGCGTTGCCCAGCTTGCCGGCGTTGACCTCGCGCTCCTTCACCGCGGCCGCCCGGTCCTTCGCCAGCCGCGCGCGCTCGGCGGCCACGTCGATCACGCCGGACAGGTCGAGCTCGACGCGCACGCCGGCGCTGGTCGTCAGCGACGCGGTCGCGGCGAAGCCGTCGGCGGGCCGGGCCAGCCGCAGCAGCGCGCGGATCGCGGGCTCGGTCGCCGCGTTGGCCCCGGCCAGCCGGGCGGGCACGCGCTGGCTGGGCTTGACGCCCTGGTCCGAGCGGAACCGGCGCACCTCGGTGACGACGGCCTGGATCGACTCGACGTCCGCGGTGGCGGCCGGCGCGGCGAACTCCGCCGACGAGGACGGCCAGGGCGCGATCACGACCGACTCGCCGCCGGTCAGCTCCGTCCACAACGCCTCGGTGACAAACGGGATCATCGGGTGCAGCAGCCGCAGCAGCGCGTCCAGCACCTCGCCCAGCACCCGCCGGGTGGCTGCCGCCGCGCTCGCGTTGCCGCCGTTGAGCGTCAGCTTCGCGAGCTCGATGTACCAGTCGCACACCTCGTCCCACGCGAAGTGGTAGAGGACGTCGACGATCTTCGCGAACTCGAAGCCCGCGTAGAGCGCGTCGACCTCGGCGATCACCTCGTGCAGCCGGGACAGGATCCACGCGTCGGGCCCGACCGGGTCGGCCGGCAGCGCGCCGGTCGTCGTCGCGCCCGAGATCAGCGCGAACCGCGTCGCGTTCCACAACTTGGTGCAGAAGTTGCGGGCGCCGACCACCCATTCCTCGTTGACCGACTGGTCCGCGCCGGGGTTGGCGCCCTGCAGCAGCGACAGCCGGACCGCGTCGGCGCCGTACTCGTCCATCCACACGAGCGGGTCGATCACGTTGCCGCGGGACTTCGACATCTTCTTGCCGGACGCGTCGCGGATCAACCCGTGCAATAAGACCGTGCGGAACGGTATGGCGTTCTCCGGCCCGCCGTCGTCCATCGCGTACACGCCGAACAGCATCATCCGGACGACCCAGAAGAAGAGGATGTCGTAACCGGTGACGAGCACCGTGGTCGGGTAGTACGCGCGCAGATCCTCGGTGTCGGCGGGCCAGCCGAGCGTCGAGAACGGCCACAGGGCGGAGGAGAACCAGGTGTCCAGGACGTCCTCGTCCTGGGTCCAGCCGGCCGGCGGCGTCTCGTCCGGCCCTAGGCACACGTCGTCGCCATCCGGGGAGTACCACACCGGGATGCGATGGCCCCACCACAGCTGCCGGCTGATGCACCAGTCGCGCAGGTTGTCGACCCACTGGAAGTAGCGGCCGCGCATCGACTCGGGCTCGATCACGACGCGGCCGTCGCGGACGGCGTCGCCGGCGGCCTTGGCGAGCGTCTCGACCCGCACGAACCACTGCAGCGACAGCCGCGGCTCGATCACCGTGTCGCAGCGCGAGCAGTGGCCCACCGAGTGCGTGTAGGGCCGCTTCTCCTCGACGATGCGGCCCTCCTCGCGCAGCGCGGCGACGATCGCGTAGCGGGCTTCCAGCCGGTCCAGGCCGGCGTACGGGCCGGGCGCGGTGATCACGGCGCGCTCGTCCATGATCGTCGGCATCGGCAGGTCGTGCCGGCGGCCGATCTCGAAGTCGTTCGGGTCGTGCGCCGGGGTCACCTTCACCGCGCCGGTGCCGAACGCCGGGTCGACGTGCTCGTCGGCGATGATCGGGATCGTGCGATTGGTCAGCGGCAGCGGCACCTGCGTGCCGATCAGGCTGCGGTAGCGCTCGTCGTCGGGGTGCACGGCGACGGCGGTGTCGCCGAGCATCGTCTCGGCGCGGGTGGTCGCCACGACGATCGAGGCGTCGCCGTCCCCGTAACGGATCGACACGAGCTCGCCGGGCTCGTCGGCGTGCTCCACCTCGATGTCGGACAGCGCGGTGAGGTCGCGCGGGCACCAGTTGATGATCCGCTCGGCGCGGTAGATCAAGTCGTCGTCGTAGAGCCGCTTGAAGATCGTCTGGACGGACTGCGACAGGCCGTCGTCCATGGTGAAGCGCTCGCGGCTCCAGTCGACGCCGTCGCCGAGGCGGCGCATCTGGCCGAGGATCTGGCCGCCGAAACGCTCCTTCCACTCCCACGCCTTGCCGATGAAATCCTCGCGCGAGTAGTCGAAGCGGCCCTTGCCCTCGGTCTCGGCGAGGTGCCGCTCGACGAGGTTCTGCACCGCGATGCTGGCGTGGTCCATGCCGGGCAGCCACAGCGCGTCCGAGCCGCGCATGCGCGCCCGCCGGGTGAGCGCGTCCATGATCGACTGCTCGAGCGCATGCCCCAGGTGCAGGGTGCCGGTGACGTTGGGCGGCGGGATCACGATCGAGAACGGCGGCTTGCCGCTGCTCGGGTCGGCGGTGAAGTACCCGCGCTCGACCCACCGCTCGTAGAGCGGTCCCTCGACGTCCGCCGGCCGGTACTGACTCGGCAAGGTCGAGGGCGCGGCGGGATCGGTCACGTCTGCGATCCTACGAAAGCCGCGCGCGCGGATAACCGGTGGCGCGAGCGCGGCATCGGCAGCGACGATCGAGGCATGAGCGTCCGCGCCACCACCGATGTCGCCGAGATCGTCGAGCGGCTGGACCGCAAACTCGCCGAGGACCCGGTGCTGCACACCGTGCTCGGCACGGTGCGCGCCGACGAAGACGGCCTGCGCGCAGCCGGCTGGTGCGCCTGGGATGAGGGCGGCTCGCTGGCCGCCCGCGCAGCCGCCAGGTGGCCGGTGACCGTGACGGACGGCTGGGCCGACCTCGCCGGGTTGGCCCAGGCGCTCGCCGCGTTGGCCTCGCTGGCCGGGATCGCCGGGCCGCAGCCGATCGTCGAGGACCTCCTCGACCGGCTCGGCCGGCCGGCGACGATCCACCACTCCCAGCGGCTGTTCCGCCTGGACGAGCTGACCGAGCCCGTCGGCGTGGCCGGAGCGGCGCGGCCGGCGGACGCTGACGACCTCGGGCTGCTGGCGCAGTGGCTCGCAGGCTTCGCCGTGGACGCGCACGAGCGGGCGCCGTCGGCCGAGGAGACGCGAACGCAGGCCGAGCGCATCCTGAGCGTGCGCCACCCGTGGCTGTGGGTGGACGCGGCCGGCGAGGCCGTTTCGTTGGCCGTCGCCCAGCAAGCAGCCTTCGGCGTGGCCCGGATCGGTCCCGTGTACACGCCGCCCGACCGGCGCGGGCACGGCTTCGCGTCGGCGGCCACCGCGCAGGCGACCCGGCACATCCTCGCCGCGGGTGACGTGCCGGTGCTCTTCACCGACCTGACGAACCCGACGTCGAACAAGATCTACCAACAGCTTGGCTACCGGCCGGTCGCCGACCGGACGCAGGTCTTTCTGGACTGACGGGAACGGGATCAGCTGCTCGGCTGCGGGGCGCGATCCAGCCATTCGGCGAACGCGTCGAACGTGAACGGCCGGCCGAGGAAGTCTGCGACCAGGTCGCCGGCGTCCTTCGAGCCGCCCGCCGCGAGGATGCGGTCGCGGTAGCGATGCGCCACGTCGGGCGCGAAGAGGTCTGCCGGGTCGAACGCGGAGAACAGGTCCTTCGCGATCACCAGGCTCCAGAGGTAGGTGTAATACGCCGACGAGTAGCCGCCGAGGTGGCCGAACGAGGCGTAGAAGTGCGTGCCTTCGAGGTAGTCCAGCACGTCATAGCGCGCCTGCAGGTCGCGCGTCGTCCGCGCGAGGTCGGCCGGCCGGTCGCGGTGCACGAGGTAGGACAGCGCCGTGTAGAACAGCTGCGTCCGCACGAACAGGCCCTTGCCGAAGTCCTTCGCGGCGCGCATCCGCTCGACGAGGTCGCGCGGGATGGGGTGGCCGTCGGCGTCCGTGGCGAAGGTCTGCAGGACGTCGGCGTCCCACGCCCATTCCTCCAGCATCTGCGACGGCGCCTCGACGAAGTCCCATTCGGTGGCGACGCCGGAGAACCGCGCCCAGCGCTGGTCGCCGCCGAGCACGTGGTGCACGAGGTGGCCGAACTCGTGGAACAGCGTGACGACGTCGGTGTGCTCCATCAGCCCGCGGGGAAAGTTGCAGACCAGCACGCCCTCGGGCAGCTGCCGGCCGCGGACTCCGCCGACGAGGTCGAACTGCGCGGCGTGCTTGAACTTGCCCTCACGCGGATGCAGGTCGAGGTAGATGCGGCCGCGCAGATGGCCGTCGGCCACCACGTCGTACCCGGCGACGTCCGGATGCCAGCTCGGCCCGTCGTGCTCGCGGTATTCAACGCCGAACAACCGGCCGGTGACGTCGAGCAGGCCGGCGCGCACCCGTTCGAAGTCGAAGTACCGCCGCACCTGCTGGGCGTCCACGTCGAAACGCTCACGGCGCAGCAGCTCCTGGTAGTACGCCGAGCACGACGCGTCGAAGGAGGTCGCGTCGGGTTCATCCTGGCGTTGTCGAGCGACCAACTGCTCGCGGTCGCGCTGGGCGGACGGCGCTGCGGCGTCAGCCAATCGCTCGATGAACTCGGCGATGGCCGGCGAGGAGCCGATCATTTTCACGTCCGCGTCGAAGTCCGGCCAGCTCTGGTAGCCGAGGATGCTGGCCTGCTCGTTGCGCAACGCGAACATCTCGTGCAGCACCGCGTCGTTGGCGGGGTAGCCGCGATCGAGGAACGCGACGGTCAGTGCGCGGCGGGCTGCGGCGTCGCGGGCGAAGGCCCGGAACGGCAGGTAGTCCGGGTAGTCGGTGGTGATCGTGACGAGCCCGTCCTCGTCGACCGGGTGAGCGGCGACGAAGTCCTCGGGCAGGCCGGCCAGCTGCTCCGGGCGGAGGCGGACCGAGCGGACGTCGTCGCGGATTACCCGGGAGAACTCCTGATCCAGCTCGGTCAGCCGCTCGGAGATCGCGCGCAGCCGGGCCCGGGTGTCGTCGCTGCGGTCGACGCCGGACCGGCGGAAGTCGCGCAGCACGTGCTCGCGCAGCCGCTGGGCGTCCGACTCCAAGTTGCTCAAGCCGGCGTCCTCGACGACCTCGAACAGCCGGCGGTCCTGGCCGCGCTCGGTGCGGGCCCGGTCGACGCGCCGGGAGCTCTCCTCGGCGAGCTCGCGGACCGCGGGATCGGGGTGGACCTCCTGCAGCAGCCCGGCGAGAGCGTCCGCGCCGCGCAGCGCGATGTCCGCGTCGTTCCACAGCTCGAGCACACGCAGCGCGTCGCCGGTGTCCATCGCACGCAGCTCGTCGAGCAGCCGGGCGGCCTCGGCGAGCTGCGCGTCGACGCGGGCGGCCAGCCAGTCGTGCCAGCCGTCGGCGGGCAGGGTCAGCGGTTGCAAGACTAGAAAGGGGTCAGGCGCTCTTCTCGCGGCGCTCGCGCTTGGGCGCCTCGCGCGGCACGAGGGTCGGGTAGACGTGGTCGAGCACGGTCTCCCGGGTGATGACGACCCGGGCGACGTCCTCGCGGGACGGCACCTCATACATCACCGACAGCAGGACCTCTTCCATGATCGCGCGCAGGCCGCGTGCCCCGGTGCCGCGCAGCACGGCCTGGTCGGCGATGGCTTCGAGCGCGTCGTCGGTGAACTCGAGCTCGACATTGTCCAGCTCGAACAGCTTGCCGTACTGCCGGACGAGCGCGTTCTTCGGCTCGGTCAGGATCTCCACCAGCGCGTCGCGGTCGAGCGGGCGGACCGAGGTGATGATCGGCAGCCGGCCGATGAACTCGGGGATCAGCCCGAACTTGATGAGGTCCTCGGGCATGACGTCGCCGAAGACGTCTTTCGTCTCCTTGTCGAACTTGGTGTGCAGCTCGGCGCCGAAGCCCAGGCCCTTCTTGCCTACCCGCGACTCGATCAACGTGTCCAGCCCGGCGAACGCGCCGCCCACGATGAACAGCACGTTCGTCGTGTCGATCTGGATGAACTCCTGATGCGGATGCTTGCGACCCCCTTGCGGCGGCACCGACGCCGCGGTGCCCTCGAGGATCTTCAACAGCGCCTGCTGCACGCCCTCGCCGGACACGTCACGGGTGATCGAGGGGTTCTCCGCCTTGCGGGCGATCTTGTCGACCTCGTCGATGTAGATGATGCCGGTCTCGGCGCGTTTCACGTCGTAGTCGGCGGCCTGGATCAGCTTCAGCAGGATGTTCTCGACGTCCTCGCCGACGTAGCCGGCCTCCGTCAGCGCCGTGGCGTCGGCGATCGCGAACGGGACGTTGAGCATCCGGGCGAGCGTCTGCGCGAGCAGGGTCTTGCCGGAGCCGGTTGGGCCGAGCAGCAGGATGTTGGACTTGGCCAGCTCCACCGCCGAGTCGGCGTTTCGGGGCTTGGTGTCCCCGCCGGCCTGGACGCGCTTGTAGTGGTTGTAGACGGCGACGGCGAGGGTCTTCTTCGCTTGGTCCTGGCCGACGACGTAGCCGTTGAGGAACTCGTAGATCTCGTTCGGCTTGGGCAGCTCGTCGAAGCTGAAATCGCTGCTCTCCGCGAGTTCCTCTTCGATGATCTCGTTGCAGAGGTCGATGCACTCGTCGCAGATGTACACGCCGGGGCCGGCGATGAGCTTCTTGACCTGCTTCTGGCTCTTCCCGCAGAAGGAGCACTTGAGCAGGTCGCCAGTCTCGCCGACACGTGGTGCCACTGAACGGCCCGTCCCCTCTGATGCTTCAGATTCGCAAAATGGTGGAGAGCGCCGCGGCCGGCGCGCGTCCGAGTCGCCTCAGGCCACGCACGCTACCCGCAAACAGCGCGAAAGTCGCTCGTTATCAACCTGTGGGAACCGACGCGTCGCCCGCAAACCGGGTCGCCGCCGTCGGTTGCCCGGGTCGCCCGATCAGACCTCGGGCACGAACTTGCGAGAGGTGATCACCTGGTCGACGATCCCGTAATCCTTGGCCTGCTCGGCGGTGAGGATGGTGTCGCGTTCGATGTCCGCACGCACCTTCTCCACCGTCTGACCGGTGTGCTTGGCCAGAATGTCCTCGAGCAACGCGCGCATGCGGAGGATCTCGTTGGCCTGGATCTCGAGGTCGCTCACCTGGCCCTGGCCCTCGCCGGACGGCTGATGGATCAGGATCCTGGCATTCTGCAGCGCGAACCGCTTGCCCTTCGTGCCGGCCGCCAGCAACACCGCCGCCGCGGACGCGGCCTGGCCCATGCAGATCGTCTGGATCTCGGGGCGGACGTACTGCAGCGTGTCGTAGATCGCGGTGAGCGCGGTGAACGAGCCCCCGGGGCTGTTGATGTAGATCTGGATGTCGCGGTCGGGGTCGGTCGACTCGAGCACAATCAGCTGCGCCATGACGTCGTTGGCGACGACGTCGTCGATCGGCGCGCCGAGGAAGATGATGCGCTCCTCGAACAGCTTGTTGTACGGGTTCGACTCCTTGATGCCGTAGTTCGTCCGCTCGACGAACGACGGCAACACGTAGCGGCTCTGCGGCGACTGGTGAGTCATGTCAGGCCCTTCTCATTGGTTGCTGGCCTCATTGGCGCCGGCCTCATTCCGGTGCCGGGCTGTTGCTGCCGGGCACCTGCGCGACCCGGCTGACGACGTGGTCGACGAAGCCGTACTCGAGCGCCTCGTCGGCGGTGAACCAACGGTCGCGGTTCGAGTCGGCTTGGATCTTTTCGAGGGGCTGCCCGGTGTGCTCGGCGATCAGTTCGGCCATCTGCACCTTGATGAGCTTCATCTGTTCTGCCTGGATCGCGATGTCCGACGCGGTTCCGCCGATGCCGCCGAGGGGCTGGTGCATCAGGATGCGCGCGTGCGGCAGCGCGTAACGCTTGCCGCGGGCCCCGGCCGACAGCAGAAACTGGCCCATCGAGGCCGCGAGCCCCATCGCGTAGGTGGCGATGTCGCACTCGACGAACTGCATCGTGTCGAAGATGGCCATGCCGGCCGTCACCGAGCCACCGGGCGAGTTGACGTAGAGGTTGATGTCGCGTTCGGGGTCCTCCGCCGCGAGCAGCAGCAGTTGCGCGCAGATCTGGTTCGAGATCGTGTCGTCGACCTGCTGGCCTAGGAAGATGATGCGCTCGCGCAGCAGCCGCTCGTAGACCGAGTCGTTCAGGTTCATCCCGGCGCCGGCCGACCGCATGTCAGCGCGCATCTCGGTCACGCGCAACGGCTGCGGGTCAAATCGGTTCACTGCGGCCAACCTTCCGTGTTCGCTGGATTTGTCGCTCGCTGCCGACCCTAACGAAGGGAGCCGACACGGAAGCCCGAAAACGGGCCGCGTTCGCTCAGGGCGTGACGCGAGTTGACTAGTCGTCCTCAGCCTCGTCGTCGTCCTCGTCGTTGACGTCGCTGGTGTCTGCGGCTAGCTCGCTGTCCAACGCGGCCAGGTCGACGGGGTTGCCGGAGGCGTCGGTGACCGCGGCGTTCTCCAACACCACGGCCAGCGCCTTGTTGCGGCGGATGTCGGCCACGAGCATCGGCAGGTTGCCGGATTGGACGATCTGGTTGGCGAACTCCTGCGGCGGCATCTGGTACTGCGCGGCCTGCCGGACGAGGTACTCGGTGAGTTCTGAGTCGCCGATCTGCACCTGGGTCTTTTCGGCGATCGCGTCGAGGATGAACTGCACCCGGACCGACTTCTCCGCGCTCTCGCGCATTTCGGCGTCGAACTCCTCGCGCGTCTTGCCCTGAGCCTCGAGGTAGCGCTCGAACAGGGCGTCGTCGTGGCCGAGGGAGTGCACGAGGTCGTGCTCGCGGTATTCGACCTCGGACGTGACGGCCGATTCCGGCAGCGGGAACTCGACCGTCTCGATCAGGTGCTCGAGCAGCCGGTCGCGCGCCTGGGCGCCCTGCTCCAGCGCCTTGACCCGGCCGAGCCGCTCGCGCAGGTCGGCGGTGAGCTCGTCGATCGTGTCGAACTCGCTGGCCAGCTGCGCGAACTCGTCGTCGGCCTCGGGCAGCTCCTTCACCTTCACCGACTTCACCGTGACGACGACCTGCGCCTGCTCGCCCGCGTGGTCGCCGTGCCGCAACGTCGAGACGAATTCCGCGGTGTCGCCCGAGGACTTGCCGAGCAGCGCGTCGTCCAGGCCGGCGATGAAGTCGTCGGAGCCGACGACGTAGGAGCGCCCCTTCGCCGAACCGCCCTCGAACTCCGCGCCGTCGACGGTGGAGGTCAGGTCGATCGAGACGTAGTCGTCGTTCTGGACCGCGCGCTCGATGCCGACGAGCGTGCTGAAGCGCTCGCGAAGCTCGTCCAGCTGCTCCTGCACCTCCTCGTCGCCGACCGCGACGTCGTCGACCGCCACCGCGATGCCGTCGAGTTCGGGCAAGGTGATCTCCGGGCGGACGTCGACCTCGGCGGTGAAGTGCCAATCGGACCCATCGACTATTTCCTCGACGTTGGTGATCTCGGTGATCTCGGGCTGGCCGAGCGGCTGCAGCTCGTGCTCGCGCGCGGCTTCGCCGTAGAGGCGCGGCAGCGCCTCGTTGACGGCCTCTTGCAGCACCGTGCCGCGGCCGACGCGCTGGTCGATGACGCGGGCTGGCACCTTGCCGGGCCGGAAACCGGGGACGCGCACTTGCTGGGCCAGCGTCTTGTACGCGCTGTCGAGGTTCGGTTTGAGGTCGTCGAAGGGCACCTCGACGGCGAGCCGAATCCGGGTCGGGCTCAAGTTCTCGACGGTGCTCTTCACGTGCGGGTGCTCCTTGCGCGGGTCAGGTGGTCGGCGTCGCGGCGGCCGGTCGCGCGAACGCCAGGAGACGCCGCCCGCTGCCGCAGAACGGCCGCGTCGCCTGGCCAGTCTATGCAGCCGCTCGGGGCGGTCCGGCCGGCCGGCGTCCCAGCCGGCGGTCGAACGCCTTCTCAGCGTTCAGCAGTCAGCCTTCGGGCGCAGTCGCGTCCTCGCCGCCGGAGGCGTCGTCGCGGCGCGTCGGATCGACATCGCGGACGGCCCGGGCGAGACCGTCGCCGGCGGCCGCCGAGTGCGCGTCGAGATCGTGCCGGAGCCGTCGGCCGGCATCGGCGGAGTCCTGGGCGTCGGCCGCGGGGGTGGTCGTCGCGTCGGGGGTCGGCGGCTCGGGCGCCCGGCCGCTCCGCGGGGCGTCCGACGCCGCGCTCCCGTCCGGTCCAGCCCCGTCCGGTCCAGCCCCGTCCGGTCCGGTCACCGGGCGGCGCGGACGCGCGCCCGACGGGCGCAGCGGTGCAGCACGAGGAGCAGCATGATCGCTTTCTACCCGACGCCAGGGGCGTTGGGACCGTGAATGAGCTGTGACCGGCCTCAGCGTCCGAGCCGTGGGCTCCCGCTAGAACAAAAAGCAGGCGATGGCGACGAAGTGGCAGGCGGCGGCCAGGCACACGAAGGTGTGGAAGACCTCGTGATAGCCGAACACCGCCGGAATCGGATCTGGCCAGCGACGGTGATAAGCGAGCGCCCCCACGGTGTACAGCAGACCGCCCGCCACGAACAGCACGGCCGGCGCCACTCCGGCGTGCATCCACACCGCCGGCACGGACGCGCCGGCCGTCCAGCCCAGGGCGATGAAGATAGCCCCGGCGAGCCATTCCGGCGTCTTCATCCGGGTCAGCCGCAGCGCCGCCGCGCCCGAGGTCAGCAGCCAGATGCCGGACAGCGCCAGCGCCGAGTACGGCGACGGCAGGCAGAGGGCGAGTGGCGGGGTGGCGGTGCCAGCGATCACAACGAAGATCATCAGGTGGTCGAGCCGTTGCAGCCGAGCCATCGCCGCCGGTCCCCAGTTGCCCCGGTGGTACAGCGCGCTGGCGCCGAACATGCCGGCCACCGAGACGGCGTACACCGCGGCGACCGCGCTCTGCCCGGGGCCGTTCGCGGACGCGATCAAGAGCGTGCCGAGGACCAGCACGACCTCGAAGGACAGCAGGTGCGCCCAGCCTCGCAGCCGCGGCTTGAGGTAGAGCGAATCGCGCTTGGCGTCGTATAGCGACGCGCCCGGTGGAGACTCGACGAGACCGCTCACCCGTACCCCCGCCAGAGCCGGCGACCCGGGCTGGTTTGCCGGTGTCGGTCCGCGCACGGTAGCGCCTGAAGCTGTGCGCCGACCGGGCGGTCTCCAGCGCTCATATCTCCTCATTCGGAGTGTCGGTAGGTGAGGTGGCGACGCCGAGCCCGACGAGAGAGTTCGTGGGAGTTCGTGGGAGTTCGTGGGATGCGAGCTACTGCGGTGCCCGCCGTCGACCTCCGCAAGACCTGCGAACTACGGTGAAACCTGGTCGGGGTGGCGGGATTCGAACCCACGGCCCCTCGCTCCCAAAGCGAGTGCGCTACCAAACTGCGCCACACCCCGGAACGTGGCGAACCAAGCGTGTCTGAGTGTAGGAGACGGAGCCGCCGCATGCCCGAAGGCCACACGCTGCACCGGCTGGCTCGCGACCAGCAGCGGCTGTTCGGCGGCGGCACGGTGCGCGCGAGCAGCCCGCAAGGCCGCTTTGCCGACGGCGCGGCGCGCATCGACGGCGCGACCCTCATCAAAGCGGAGGCCTACGGCAAGCACCTGTTCCACCGCTATGACCGGGCCGACGGAATAGGGGGCGAGATCCTGCACGTCCACCTGGGCCTCTACGGCAAGTTCACCACCGGTGCCGGCGAGCCGCCGGAACCGCGCGGGGCGCTGCGCCTGCGGCTGACGAACGACGCGGAGATGAACGACTCCCCGACGAACGACGCCGCGACGAACGACGCCCCGATGAAGGACAGGGTGTGGACGGACCTGCGCGGCCCGACGGCATGCGAGCTGATGTCGCCGGCCGAGGTCGAGGTCGTGCTCGCCCGGCTCGGTCCCGACCCGCTGCGGCGCGGCAGCGACCCGCTGCTCGGTTTCCAGCGCGTGACCCGAAGCCGGACGCCGATCGCCGCGCTGCTCATGGACCAGCAGGTGCTCGCGGGGGTCGGCAACGTCTATCGCGCGGAGCTGCTGTTCCGGCACCGCCTGCACCCGTTCGCGACCGGCCGGGGGGTGCCGCAGGAGCTGTGGCTCGACATGTGGGCCGACCTTGTGGAGTTGATGCGCGCTGGCGTGCGGTCCGGCCGGATCGTCACGATCCGGCCCGACGACCGGCCGCGCCGCGGGCGGCTCACCCGTGCTGAGTCGGTGTACGTCTACCGCCGCGCGGGCGAGCCGTGCCGGGTGTGCGGCACCGAGATCCGCACCGAGGTGTTGGTCGGCCGCAACCTGTTCTGGTGCCCGTCCTGCCAGGCGCCGTGACCGGCCGATGCGTCCAACGGGTCAGGCGGGCGAGACGGCGACGTCGGCGACGTTGCCGTAGAACGCGAGGTGGTCCTTGATCGCAGCGACCGCGTCGTGCGGCGCCTCGTACGTCCAGACCGAGTTCTCGGCGAGGTCGTCGCCGGCCCGCAGGCTGTAGTACGACGCGTCGCCCTTGTAGGGGCAGTAGGTCGAGTGGTCGGTGCGCTCGAGTTGGGTGAGGTCGACGTCCGCGCGCGGGATGTACTGCACCGCTGGGTAAGTCGACTCGTGCAATTGCAGGGCGTGGGTGGTGTCGGCGACGACCTTCCCGCCGACGCTGACGACCACGCGGGACGAGTTCGGCTCGACCGTGATCGGATGGTCCGGGCCGGGCTGCAGAACGGTCTTGCCGGACATGGCGGACGCCTCTCTCGCGGGTGCTGCTGACGTCCGGCGCAACCCCGGCGGGCGGCCGGCCATTCCGAGTCTCAGCGGCGGGCGAGCTTCCAGGCTGCGGGCAGCACCAGCGCCGCGACGGCCATCTTGATCGCGTCGGTGACCAGGAACGGGGTGACGCCGAGCTCGACGGCCTTGCTGGCCGACAGGTGTAGGTCATTGGCCAACCAGACGGCGCCGACGAGGTAGATCACGGCGGTGCCCATGGCCATGAGCCCTACCGTCCCGGTGACCGAGCGGCTGTTGCCGCGGCGAGCGAGTTCGCCAACGATGCCGGCGGCCACCACGAAGCCGACGATGTAGCCGAAGCTCGGGCCACCCCACCCGTGGTGGTGGTCGGCGTACCACGGCACGCCGGCGACGCCGGCCACCGCGTAGAGCCCGATCGACAGCAGCCCGCGCACTGTTCCCAAGGACGCGCCGACGACCAGGACGGCCAGCGTCTGCAGGGTGAACGGCACCGGGGACAGCGACGTGTGGATCGAGACCTGCGCCGCGGCGCCGGTGAGCCCCGCGCCGACGGCGATCAGCGCGATGTCGCGGACGCGCGCGCCGGGGATCAGGTCGGCGAGCACCAGACGGCGCGGACGGGCGACGGCGTAGGACATGTTCGGCACTCCTCAACGCGCTGGGCGGTGGATCGGCTCAGACCCTATCGAGCGCCGGGGCCGCGTTCGCAGCCAGCAGCGGCGCCGCTCATCGCCAGACCGTCTCGACGGCGAGCACGAGCAGCACCGACGTCGCGCCGACCTCGACGAGGGCCCCGAAGACGTCGCCGCTGACGCCGCCGAGCCGCCTGGTGGCGTGCCGGCGCAGCGCCTCGGCGACGCCGAGCGCGACGACGACCGCGCCGGCCGACCACAGGCAGCAGCGCAGGTCGCCGCCAGCCAGCCAGCGACCGCCGGCCGCAGCGGCGAGCAGCGCGACCACTGCCAGCCCGCACTCCCCTGGCCCGACGCTGCCGGCGACCAGCCGGCCGAACGACGAGCCGGCGGCCGCGGCCACGCCCCGGCGCGCGGCGAGCACCACGGCAACCCGGCCGGTGACGGCAGCGGTCAGCACCGCGGCCAGCGCGGCCGGCCGGCTGTCCGCGCCGAACACCGCCGCCAGCGCCGCGAGCTGGGTGAGCAGCACCAACACGAGCGTGCCGACGCCGAGTGCGCCGACGTCGGATCGTCGCATGATCGTCAACGCCTCGCCGGCGACCCGGCCGCTGCCGAGGCCGTCGGCGAGGTCGGCCAATCCGTCGAGATGCAGTCCGCGGGTCAGCGCCGCCGACGTGCCGAGCACCAGCGCGGCGGCGAGCAGCGGCGCGCCGTGCGGGCCGCCGCGCCACACCGCCAGCGCCGGCGCGAAGGCCAGCGCGCCGACGACCAGCCCGACCACCGGCAACCAGCGCACGACGCGTGGCCCGGGCGTCGCGAAGCGCGCGGGGACGGGCAGCACGCTGAACATCCCGAACGCGCAGAGCAGTGCGCCGCGTGGGCCGGCCTCCTTCATCGCAGGCGTCTCGGCAGGCCGGCGGTCAGCAGCCACACGCCGTCCGCCGCCGCGGCCACCCGCGCGTTGAGCACGCCGAGCTCGTCGCGGAACCGCCGGCCGGACTCGGTCGCGGGCACAATGCCGGACCCGACCTCGTTCGACACGGCGATCACCCGCCGCCGGGACGCCGTCCACGCTGCGACGAGGTCGTCGACCGCCGCGGCGAGCCGGTCGTCGGCGCCCGGCTCGGGCGTCCACACGCCGCACTCGTCCATCGTCCGGGCCAGCCAGGTGGACAGGCAGTCGATCAGCGCCGGGCCGCCGGGCGCGCGCAGCACGCCGGCCACGTCGAGCGTCTCGACCGTGCGCCAGCTCGACGGCCGCCGCGCGCGATGCAGCGCGACGCGGCGGGCCCACTCCGGGTCGTCGGCCGACGGCGGCGCGCCGCACGCCACGTAGTCGACGGCCGGCGCGCGGGCCAACCGCTGCTCGGCGAAACGCGACTTGCCCGACCGCGCGCCGCCGAGCACCAGCTCGCGACCGGCGCGTCGGCGCCGCCTGATCACCGCGTTCGGCCGGCGGTCGCGCGCACGGCGAGCGCGGACAGCAGCAGCTGCGCCGCGAGGCAGGCGCCGACCCCCTCGCCCGCCCGCAGCCGGAGGTCGAGCAGCGGCTCGAGGCCGAGTTCGGCCAGCACCAGGCCGTGCCCGCGCTCGCGACTGCGCTGGCCGGCGACGAGGTAGGCGCGGGCAGCCGGTTCCAACCGGACGGCGACGAGCGCCGCGACGGACGTCGCCAGCCCGTCCAGCACGACCGGCACGCCGGCGTCGGCCGCGCCGAGCACCACGCCCGCGAGCAGCGCGAACTCCGGGCCGCCAACCGCCGCAAGCGATGTGGTCGGGCTGGACAGCGCCTCGCCGTGCGCCTCGCGTGCCCGGACGAGCGCGCGCCGGACGACATCGGCCTTGCGGGCCAGCATCGCGGCGTCCGCCCCGGCGCCCAGACCGACGAGGTCGTCCACATCGTCCGGATCGACGTCGAGCAGCGCGCAGGCGAGCGCGGCGGCGACAGTCGTGTTGCCGATGCCGACCTCGCCGAGACAGACGAGCCCGTGCGCCGCGACGGCGCGGCCGATCTCGGCGCCCTCGGCGAGCAACGCGTCGACATCGGCGGCCGCGAGCGCGTCTGCGGACACGAGGTCGCCTTGCGGCCTCGTCGCCGTCGCGTGCCGGGCGACGATCCGCAGGCCGGCTGCGCGCGCGGTCGCGGCGGCGAGCGATTCGCCCGCGACGGTCGCGGCGAGGACGTCGGCGGTGACGGAGGCGGGATAGGCGGAGACGCCGTGCCGCACGACCGGGTGGTCGCCGGCGGCGAGCACGAGCGCACCGGTCGTCGGCGGCGGCCCAGGCAGGGCGAGCACCCGGTCGACGGCCGCGTCCAGCACGCCGAGCGAGCCGGGCGCGGCGAGCAGCTCGTCGCCGCTGTCTCGGCCGGCGACGACGGCAGTCTGGTCGGGCGCGGCCAGATGCGACGGGGGCGGCGCGGGCGGATCGGCCGCTGGCCAGCGGTCGCGCAACACGACGTCGTCCAGGTCCAGCCGGCGCGACCAGCCGCGCCGCTCTAGGCCCGGGTCGGGCGGCCGCTCGTCCGGCCAGCCGAGGCACAGCCAGCCGAGCGTGTCGACGCCGTCCGGCAGGCCGAGCAGCGCGCTGAGGTCGGCGGGGCGGAACAGCGTCACCCAGCCCACGCCGAGCCCCACGGCGCGGGCGGCGAGCCAAATGTTTTGCACCGCGCAGGCACAGCTCCACAGATCGGAGTCGGCGAACGTGGCCCGGCCCAGCACACCGGCGGCGGGCGCGCGGCGGTCGCACGCGACGACGATGCCCAACGGCGCCTCGCGCAGCCCCTCCAGTTGCAGGTCGAGCAGCCGGGCGCGGCGGTCGGGATCGAGT
The DNA here is from genome assembly GCF_964251945.1 of uncultured Jatrophihabitans sp. Classification (GTDB taxonomy): domain Bacteria; phylum Actinomycetota; class Actinomycetes; order Mycobacteriales; family Jatrophihabitantaceae; genus Jatrophihabitans. The sequence continues at coordinate 62,352 of NZ_CAXULP010000001.1, read as the reverse complement.
TGCTCGGCCTGGCGCAGCCGTTCGCGGTCGGCGAGCGCGGCGGCGCGCTCTCGCGTCGCCTGCTCGGTGACGACGACGAAGCGCCACGGCTGCGAGTGCCCGACGGAGGGCGCGTGATGACCGGCGTCGAGCACCTGGCGCAGCAGCGCCGCAGGCACGGGGTCGGGGCGGAACCGCCGGACGTCGCGCCGCGCGGCGATGACCTCGCGCAGCGCTGCGGCGGTGTCCGGCGGCATGGCCCATCCGGTCGGGTCGGCGGCGCGCTCGGCCGCGGACGTGCGGTCGCCGACGGTCGCGACGGGCCGAGGCCAGCTCATGCCGACGCGCCGCCCTCGGCCGGCCGTGGCGTCGACAGCGCGGCGACCGCGCCGATGACGGCGATCGCAGGTGGCGCGATGCCGGCGTCCGCCGCGGTGCCGGCGATGGTGGCGAGCGTGCCGCGCGCCTCGCGCTGGGCGCGGCCGCCGGCGTCGGCGACCACCGCCGCCGGGGTGGTCGCCGGCAGGCCGCCCGCACGCAGCACGTCGGCGATGGCTGGCAGCGTGGCGACGCCCATGAGCACGACGATTGTCGTGCCGGACCGCGCGACGGCCGACCAGTCGACCAGGCTGTTCGGATGGTCCGGCGGGAGGTGGCCGGAGACGACCGTGACGCCGTGCGTGGCGCCGCGGTGGGTGACGGGCACGCCGATCGCGGCCGGTCCGGCGAATGCGCTGCTGACGCCCGGCACCACGCGGGTCGGCACGCCGGCAGCGGCGCACGCCTCGAGCTCCTCGTGGCCGCGGCCGAACACGAACGGGTCGCCGCCCTTGAACCGCACGACCTCGCGGCCGGCCAGCGCGTGCTCGATCAGCAGATCGTTGATCTTGTCCTGCGGCATCGCCGACCCGCGTGGGTTCTTGGCCGCGTCGACGATCTCGACGTGGGGACCCAGCTGCGCAAGCAGATCCAGCGGCCCGAGCCGGTCGGCGACCACGACGTCCGCCCGTTGCAACGCGAGCAACCCGTCGACGGTGATCAAGCCGTCGGCGCCAGGGCCGCCGCCGACGAGCGTGACCATACCTATAGGTATGGGATCCGGATCGCCGTCGAGAGCGGCCAGCAGCCGCTCGGTGGATCGGACATCGCGCACGCTGATCCGCACCCAGCCCCTGTCGAGGCCGGGGAAGGTGTCCGCTCGGCGGACCGCGACACCGAGCCGACGCAGCTCCGCGTGCACGTCCGGACGTCGCGGGTGACGGGTGAGCAGGAAGGGCCCGACCGAGCCGGCGACGACCTCGAATCCGCGCTCGGTCAAACCGGCACGCAGGTGCTCGCGCAGCTGCGTCACCCGGTGCGCCCTGGCGTCGACCTCGGCGCGGGCGACCGGTGTCACGCACGCGGCGGCGGCGGCGAGCGCCGGGGTGGACACCGCCCAGTGCGGCTCGACGGCCCGGCACGCGTCGAGCAGGGCGGGATCGCCGACCAGGTAGCCGATCCGCAGCCCGGCGAGCCCCCACGTCTTCGTCAGCGAACGCACGACGAGCACGCCGGCGAGGTCCTTATCGCCGGCCAGGCTCGCCGGTTCGCCCGGCACGGCGTCCATGAACGCCTCGTCCACGACGACCACGCGGCCGGGGCGGCGTAGCGCGCGCACCGCGTCGGCCGGGTGCAGCACGCCGGTGGGGTTGGTGGGGTTGCCGAGCACGACGAGGTCGCAGTCGGCGGGCACCTGCGCCGAGTCGAGCGCCGCGCCGGGCTCGAGCAACACCCGCTCGATAGTCCAGCCGGCCGCGCGCAGGGCGAGTTCCGGCTCGGTGAACTGCGGATGCAGCACGGCGGCACGGCCGGTCGGCAGGCCTTGCGCGATCAGCGTGAACGCCGCGGCGCCGCCCGCGGTGAGCAGCACCTCGTCCGGCAGGCGGCCGTGCCGGTCGGCGACGGCGGCGCGGGCCGCCGTCGGGTCCGGGTAGGCGTCCAACCGCCCGCAGGCCGACAGCACGGCGCTCGACAGCCAGGCCGGCATCGGCCCCGGCCGCACGTTGACGGCCAGGTCCAGCAGCCCCGGCGACAGCTCTGCGTCGCCGTGATGGCGCAGTTCGGACAGCGCGGTCATTGTCCGACGGCGACGTGATCCGGGCTGTGCGGGTGGCCGTGGTCGCCGTGGGCGTGGTCGTGCTCGTCGTGGTCGTGTTCACCGTGGTCGTGCGCGCCGTCCGCGGGATGGTGGTGCGGGCGTTGCGGCTGTCCGACGCGGTGGTCGAAGCCGGGCAGCGCGACGCGGTACATGCAGGTGTCGCAGTTCATCCGGATGTCGCCGGCCAGCGTCTCGTGATAGCGCTCGACCACCAGCTCGGCGAGCTCGTCGGTGTCGCCCATGACCTCGGCGCAGGCGATCACGAGCTCGGGATGCTCTGCGGCATACCTCAAGGTCTGCTCGACGATGCGCTCGGGCAGCACGCCGGCGAACAGGAAGTACGGCGCCACCACGATGCGCTCGGCGCCGAGCCGCCGCAGCCGCTCCAGACCGGCGGGCACGCTCGGCTCGGCGAGGCTGATGAAGGACGGCTCGACGCCGGCGAAGCCGCGGCCTTCCCAGAACAGCCGGGCGACCTTGGCGACCTCGGCGTTCGCGTCGGGGTCGCTCGAGCCGCGACCTACGAGCAGCACGTGCACATCAGCGCGGTCGGCGGCGCCGCCGAGCGCCTCGTCGACCCGGCGTTCGAGGATGCGCAGCAGCGTCGGGTGCGGCCCTAGGGGACGTCCGTACCGGTAGGTCATTCCCGGGTGCCGCACCTGCTCGCGCAGCAGCGCGGCCGGGATGTCGCCCTTGCCGTGCCCGGCCGCCACGAGCACCAGCGGCACCGCGGCGAGCTGGCGATGGCCGGCGTCGACGAGCGCGCCCACCGACTCGGTGACCGGCGGGTCGGACAGCTCGATGAAGCCGCCGGATACCGCAGGGTATGGAGCGTCGGCGCGCCGGCTCAGCCGGTCGATGAAGGCGGTGAACTGGCCGACGCCCTCCGCGCTGCGGGTGCCGTGCCCGACCACCAGCAGGGCGCGGCTCTGATCCGTGTGAGTCATGTGGATTCCTCCTTGTACAGCAGGGCGTTCAGCGCGGCGGCGGCCACGGCCGACCCGCCCTTCTCGCTCACGTTGGTCACCGCGGGCAGCCCGGATCCGCGCAGCGCGTTCTTCGACTCGGCAGCGCCGACGAAGCCGACCGGCAGGCCGATCACGAGCGCGGGGCGGGCGTCGAGCGCGAGCAGCTCGAACAGCGCCGTCGGCGCGCAGCCGATCACCCACACCGCGCCCGGGCCGGCCTCGTCGGCGGCCAGCCGCGCGGCCGCGGCCGACCGCGTGATGCCGGCCTCCTGCGCGAGCGCCGACGCCGCCGGGTCGGCGACGCGGCAGAGCACCGGCCCGAGCAGGTCGCGCCGAGTGATGCCCGCGGCGACCATCTCGACGTCGGCCACGACCGGCCGTCCGGCGAGCAGCGCGGCCCGGCCGGCGGCCAGCGCGCCCTCGTCGCAGCGCAGGTCGGCGACGTAGCCGAGGTCGGCGCTGGCGTGGACCACCCGTTCGGTGACCGCTCTGGTCAGCGGTGGAAGGGCCGAGAGGTCGACTCTCGCGTTGAGAATGCGATACGACTCGGCCTCGATCGGATGCACAGTCCTCATGTCGCGCCTCCGGCGAGCTCGACCAGCTCGATAGCGTCGACGGGGCACAGCTCGACGCAGTCCCCGCATCCAGTGCAGGTGTCTAGCACCACCAGGGTCGGCCCGGCACCGGCCGATGCCCCGGCGTGTCGCTTCGCCACGGGGCCAAGACCCACTGGGCGGATGGCGCGTTCGGGGCAGGTCAGCAGGCAGCCGCCGCAGCCCTGGCACGCGCCGACGACCGCGCGAATCGCCGTCGCCGTCGCCGTCGCCGTCATGGCGCCCACCGGTAGCCGCGCGGCGTGACCATCCGGCCCCCCACGATCCGCGTCGTGCTCGCGCCGACGATCACCAGGCTGTACATGTCGACCCGCGTGGTGTCGAGGTCGGCCAGCGTGGAGACCCACGCCGTCTGGTCCGGCCGGGTGGCGTTGCGCACGACGCCGACCGGGGTGTCCGGCGGCCGGTGCGCGGCGAGCAGCTCGAGCGCGCGGTCCAGCTGCCAGTCGCGTTTCACGCTGCGCGGGTTGTAGCAGACGACGACGAGGTCGGCCTCGGCCGCGGCGCGAACGCGACGCTCGATCACCGGCCACGGGGTATGCAGGTCGGACAGGCTGAGATAGCAGTGGTCGTGCCCGAGCGGGGCGCCGAGCACCGCCGCAGCGGCGAGTCCGGCCGTCACTCCGGCCACGCCGACCACGTCGATCGAGTCGTCGGCGACCTCGAGCGCCGGCGCCGCCATGGCGTACACGCCGGCGTCGCCCGAGCCGATCAGCGCGACCGCATGCCCCTCGCGGGCCTTTGCGACGGCGGTGTGCGCGCGCTCCTCCTCCGCGCCCAACGCGGAGGCCAGCACCTCCACGCCCGGCCGCAGCAGATGGCGGATCTGGTCGACGTACTGGTCCAAGCCGACGACCACCGCGGCTCGGCGCAGCTCACTGCGCGCGGCCGCGGTCAGCAGATCGGCCGAGCCGGGGCCGAGGCCGATCACCGCGAGCCGCCCGCGCGGCGCGTGCCGGGCGATCGCGACGGTCGCGTGCGCGCTGGCCCGCTTCGGCACGACGAGTTCGGCGTCGTCCGCACGCCCGCGCGTGCCCAGCAGCGCAGCGGCCTCGGCCACGCTCGGCACGCCGACCGCGCGCCGGACGACCTCGCTCGGATTCGGCACCCGCACCCGCTCCAGCAGCGTTGCGGGATGCACGACGAACGGCACGCCCCAGCGCTGCGCCAGCTCGACGAGACCCGCCTCGTCGGCCTTGATCTCGGCGCTCGCGATCACGGCGACCGATTCCGCGGCGAGCCCTGCGTCGGCCAGCGCCGTGCGCAGCAGCTCGTCCGCCTCGTCCACCTCGACGCCGCGGCTAGCGCCCATGCCGGCGACCAGGGACGGCGGCCGCAGCACGACAGCGGCGTCGACGTCGACGAGGTCGGAGACTGCGACGCCGTCGGAGGACGGGTCGTCGCCGATCTCGACCACCGCCGACGGGCCCAGCGACGGCAGCGGCCAGCGCCGCGGCATCGTGACCCGCACCGGCTCGCCGTCGAGCAGCCGGCGGGCCACCCCGGCCAGATCGCCATGGGCCGGCCAGCCGAGCGCGTCGAGGCCGGGCAGGCCTTGGGCGTCTGTGGCGGTCGTCAGCACCGGCTGCGCGCCGAGCGCCTCGGCGACCTCGACGGCAAGCGCGTTCGCGCCGGCCGCGTGCCCGCCGAGCACCGGCACGACGAACCGGCCGGCGTCGTCCACCACGAGCACGGCCGGGTCTGTCTGCTTCGAGCCGGCGGCGATCTGCGGCGCGAGGATGCGCACGACGGCGCCCGCCGCCATGACGGCGACGACCGCATCGCACTCGGCGAACGCCGAGCGCAGCGAGTCGGCGCCGGTGGACCCCGCCGCCACCCTGGCCGCGCGGCCGGGCAGCGCCGTCTCGATCCGCGCCGCAAGCGCGTTTCCGGCGGCGGTGACGGCGACCAGCCCGACCGTGTGCGATCGCTCGGTCATGCGCCCTCCGCCGCGAGCACGAGCACCGGGTTCTCCGCGGCCAACCGCAGCGAGCCGCCCGGCAGGTCGGCGAGCCGCGCGGCGGACAGCTGCACGCCCTCGACCCGGTAGCCGGCGTCGGCGAGAATCCGGTGGGCGGCGAGCGCACGATCCAGCGCGGCGAACGCGGCGACCACCGTCGGCACCGCACGCTCGACGACGCCGCGCACCGCCGCCAGGCCGCCGCCGCCGACGAACGCGGCGTCTGCCTCGGGCAGGTCGGCGAGCGCGCCCGGCGCCACGCCGTTGACGATCCGCACGTGCGCGCCGTGCGCGGCGGCGTTGGCGGCGATGAGCTCGCAGGCGGCTGGATCCCGCTCGATCGCGACGACGGCCGCCCCGAACCGGTTGCACTCGACGCCGACCGAGCCGCTGCCGGCGCCGACGTCCCAGACGAGCCGGCCGAGCGAGGGGCGCAGCCGGGCGAGGACAAAGGCGCGCGCCTCGGCCTTGGTGATCATCGAGTCGCGGTGCTGGTAGGCCTGCTCGGGCAGCGCCCAGCCGGACGCCGGCGCGGCGGCCGGCTGGTTGTTCCATCGCATCGCGGACGGGCGGTCGGCGGCGAGCGCGAACACCACCGTCGACGCCGGGAAGTCCGCCGGGTCGCGCTCGGCGACCACGTCCGCAGGCAGCCGCACCACCTGCTCCTCCGCGCGGCCCAGGTCGGCGGCGACGACGAGCTCGCGCGGCCACCCGGCAATGCCACGGGCGATCTCGACCGGCCCGCTGCCCGGCCCGGTGAGCACCGCGACGGACCCGAACGCGCGGCACGCGTTGAGCGCCGGGCGCAGGTCGCGACCGTGCGCGGAGACCACCACCGCGTCGTCCCAGCTCAGCCCGGCACGCGCCGCCGCCGCCGCGACCGCGGAGACCGCCGGCAGCACCGCGCAATCATGGCCCGCCGCGCGCAGCGCCCGCAGGACGCCGAAGAAACCCGGGTCGCCGCTGGCCACCACGACCGCGTCGTCGTCGCGCGCGAGCCGTTCCAGCGCCGGCGCCAACGGTCCGAGCTCCACGTGTTCGGCGGAGGCCGGCGCGCCGACCGTAGCCAGGTTCGCCGGCGACCCGATCAGCAGCCGGGCGCCCGCGACCGCGGCACGGCCCGCGTCCGTCAACGCGTCCGCGGAAGACACCCCCACCACCGTGACGCTCATGCGGCCCACCTGCCCGACGAGGCGACCAGCTCGCTACCGGCGAAATCCACCATCGCCACGTCGACCGCCAACGCCTCGCCGCTGAACCGGCGCAGCACGTCCGCGACCCGGGCGCACAGATCCGCGCCGGCTGCGGCCAGCACGCCTTCGCGCTGCCAGATCTCGTAGGCGTGCCGCGCGCTGTTCGCGCCGGACACCTCGTCGACGACGGCGGCGGGCAGCCCGGCGGACTCGCTGATGCGAGCCAGCAGGTCGGTGTCCACCCTCGAGCGCGTGTAGTGCGTCATCAGCACGCCGGCCGCCAGCTTCGCCAACTTGCCGGCCATGCCCACGAACACCAGCGACGTCAGCCCGCGCTCGACGGCCTCGGTGATCGCGGCGCCGGTGAAGTCGCCGACCTCGACGAAGCACACCTCGGGCAGCTCGGGCAGCAGCGCGCGGGCGCCGTGCTCGCTGCGCCCGCCGGTGCACAGCACGGCGACGCTCTCGCCCTGCGCGGCCATCACGGCAACCGCCTGCACGACGCTCGCCCGCCAGGACGCGGTGGAGAACGGCCGCACGACGCCGGTGGTGCCGAGGATGCTGATGCCGCCGAGGATGCCGAGGCGGGCGTTGGTCGTCTTGCGCGCCATCTTCTCGCCGTCCGGCACGCTGATCACGACCGTCACGCCGCGCTGCGACACGTCCAGCACCTCGGCCACCGAGTAGCCGATCATGCGCCGCGGGGTGTCGTTGATCGCCGCCTCGCCGACGGTCAGGCCGAGGCCAGGCTTGGTCACCGTGCCGACGCCCGGGCCGCCGCGCAGCTCCAGGCCGGCGGCGGCGCGCCAGCCGACCTGCGCGGTCAGGTGCGCGCCGTGGGTGACGTCCGGGTCGTCGCCGGCGTCCTTCACCACGACCGCCTCGGCACGTTGCCCGGACACGACGTCGCAGCGGTGCACGTCGAAGCCGACCCGGCGCCCGGACGGCAACGCGATTTCGACGCTCGTCTGCGGCTTGTCGGTGACGAGCGCGGTCGCCGCCGCCTTCGCCGCCGCCGCGGCGCACGCGCCGGTGGTCCAGCCGGTGCGCAGCGCGTTCGGCCGCGACTTCGCGGTGCGCGGCAGGTCCGGCTCGCGCAGCTCGGGACGGTCATCGGTCATTGGCTCGCGCCCTTCAGCGCCCGCCGGGCAACGCGGTCGGCCCGCCGGAAGCCGTGGAAGTGCCCCGGATGGTAGAGGTGCGAGCGGGTGCCGTGCGCGTCGAGACCGCGGCCGACGAGGAACAGCGTGTGCTTCCAGAGCTTGTGCTGCTTGGTCGTCTCCTCGAGCGTGCCGACGGTGCACCGCACGATCAGCTCGTCCGGCCAGCTGACCTGGTAGCCGACGATCACCGGCGTCTCGGCGGGATAGCCGCCGGCGAGCAGCTCGTCCTGCAGCTGCTTCGACCGCGCGGCGGACAGGAAGATCGCCATCGTCGAGCCGTGCGCGGCGAACTCGCGAACCGACTCGCCCGCCGGCATCGGCGTCTTGCCGCCCTCGAGGCGGGTCAGGATGACGGACTGGTTTACCTCGGGAACGGTCAGCTCGAGCCGCTCGGCCGCCGCGAGCGCGGAGAACGCCGAGACACCAGGGACGATCTCGACGGCAAGGCCCAGCCGCTCGCATTCGGCGATCTGCTCGCCGACCGCGCCCCACAGCGCGGGGTCGCCGGAGTGCACCCGCGCGACCGTCAGCCCGTCCCGGGCGGCGCGCTCGTACAGCGGGAGGACGCCTTCCATCGGCAGCTGCGAGGAGTCGACGATCTCGGCGTCCGCGCGGGCGTGGGCCAACACGTCCGGGTGCACGAGGCTGGCCGCCCACACGACGATGTCGGCGCGCGCGATCGCGGCCGCGGCGCGCAGCGTGAGCAGGTCCGCGGCGCCGGGTCCGGCGCCGACGAACACGACGTTTCCGGTGCCCATTAGAGCTTGCCTCCTCGCCCACCGCGGGCTGGCGGCGCGAGGACGGTGGACAGGTACGGCAGCTCGGCGCCGGCCGCGGCGTCGACTGCCGTCGCCGGGCCGACGCTCTCGTCGGGACGGCCGAGGTGGCTGCCGACCACTGCGTGGGCGAGCCGGCCGCGCGCGGCGAGCACGTCGCGCAGCGCCGGCCAGCGCCGACCGCCCTTGTACGCGACGACGGTGGCGCCGGCGAGCAGGTCGCAGGCGAGGACGGCGTCGAGCTCGGCCGGATCGCCGAGCACCGGCATCAGCACCAGCGGCTCGCGCCCCTCGCAGAGCACTGTGCCGCTCGCCGCGGCCAGCGCCTGCATCGCGGTCACGCCGGGGACGGTGCGGGTCGTCAGGGTCGGCATACCTTCAAGTACGGAGGCTGCGAGGTAGCCGAATGTCGAGTACACGTTGGGGTCGCCGATCGTCGCGAACGCGATCGTCGCCGCGCCGGCGGCGAAGGCGTCGACGACGAGCGCCGCGGCCGCGTCCCACGCCTGCGCGCGGCGCGGGGTGACGCCCTCTCGTTCGGTCAGCGCGAACGGCGCCCGCGCGATCCGCGCGTCGGGCAGGTGGTGGCGCACCACCCGCTCGGCGTAGCCGACCTCGTCGACGTCGTCGCGGACGGGGACGACCACCAGATCGGCGTCGCGCAGCGCGGCGAGGCCGGCCAGCGTCAGCAGCTGGGGATCACCCGGACCGACGCCGACGCCGGTCAGCAGCGGCCCGTTGCCGGCGGTCGGGTCAGCCACGGCACGCCGCCGCGAACCGCTCGGCGGCGCTTGGTCGGCCGGCCCAATGCGTGTGCAGGTACGCCGCGTGGACGCGCCGCGACGCGAACCCGTGCCGGTTGCCGCGGCCGGCGCCCGCGTAGCGCCACGCCGCTGATTCCCCGTGCGCCGGGTCGGTGGCGGTGCGGTGGAAGTCGTGGCCGCGCACCCGCTCCCCCGCCGCGGCGACCGGCGAGTCGACGTCGGCGACGGCCTCGCGGTAGCCCAGCGTCAGCCGCGGCGTCATCGCGGCGGCGGCGTCCAGCACACCGGCCATCGGCGCGCCGTCGAGGCTGCGGCACAGGTAGAGCAGGCCGGCGCACTCGGCGGCGATCGGCCCGTCGAAGGCGGCGACGTCCGCGCGCAGACCGGTGTTCGCCGCGAGCTGTTCGGCGTGCGCCTCGGGAAAGCCGCCGCCGAGCACGAGCCCGGCGGCGCCGGCCGGCAACGCGGTGTCGCGCAGCGGGTCGACGGTCACGACGTCGGCGCCGGCCGCGGTCAGCAACTCGGCTGTCTCGGCGTAGCCGAAGCTGAACGCCGCGCCGCCGGCCAGCGCGACGCGCACCCCGTCCCCGACCCGGGCGACCTCGTGGGCCGGATTCCACGCCTTGACGTCCAGCGGCGGCGCCGTTCGGGCGAGCTCCATGACGGCGGCCAGGTCGACGCCGTCGGCGACCAGATCGGCGAGCGCGGCCACGGCCTGCTCGGCGTCCGCCCGCCGCTCGGCGGCCGGGATCAGCCCGAGGTGCCGCGAGGGCGTGACGGCCTCGGCCGATCGGGCGACGCTGCCGAGCACCGGCACGCCGACCTCGGCCATCGCCGCGCGCAGCAGGCTCTCGTGCCGCGGACTGCCGACGCGGTTGAGGATCACGCCGCCGACCCGCACGCGCGGATCGAACAACTGCAGCCCGTGCACCACCGCCGCGGCGGTGCGACCCTGGGCGGTCGTGTCCAGCACGAGCACCACCGGGGCGCCGATCAGCCGGGCGACGTGCGCGGTGGACGCGAAGCCCGCGTCACTGCCGACGACGCCGTCGTGCAGGCCCATGACGCCCTCGACGACCGCGATGTCGGCGGGCTCGAGGTGCTGCGCGCCGTGCAGCAGCAGCGGCGCGACGCGGTCCTCGCCGACTAGCCAGGGGTCGAGGTTGCGGCCGACCCTGCCGCTGGCCAGCGCGTGATAGCCGGGGTCGATGTAGTCCGGCCCGACCTTGTGGCCGCTGACTCGCAGGCCGGTGCGACGCAGCGCCGCGAGCAGGCCGGTGGTGATCATCGTCTTGCCCGACCCGCTGGCCGGCGCGGCGATCACGATGCGCGGCAGCGCGGACGCCGTCCTGCCGCTCGAATGTCCCGACAGTGGTCGGTTACGTCGGTCAGTGGTCACCTTTCACCGCCCACTGAGGCCACAACTGACCACTGTCTAGGGGTCGGCGGTCCGAAGCGCTCACCATTCGATGCCCCGCTGGCCCTTTTGCCCGGCGTCCATCGGGTGCTTCACCTTCGTCATCTCGACGACGAGGTCAGCTGCCTCGACGAGCGCGGCGGGCGCGTCCCGGCCGGTGATGATCACGTGTTGGAAGCCTGGCCGCGCGGCCAGCGTCGCAACGACCTCGTCGACGTCCACCCAGCCCCACTTCAGCGGATAGGTGAACTCGTCGAGCACGTAGACGCCGTGCCGCTCGGCGGCGAGATCGCGCTGGATCTGCCGCCAGCCTTCGAGCGCATCGGCGGCGTGATCCTGCTCCGTCCCGGCCCGCTGAATCCACGACCAGCCCTCGCCCATCTTGTGCCAGGCCACCGGCGCGCCCTCGCCAGTGCGCTCGTACGACTGGCCGAGCGCGACGAACGCCGCCTCTTCGCCCACGCGCCACTTCGCTGACTTCACGAATTGGAAGACGCCGACGGGCAGCCCGGCGCTCCAGCCGCGCAGCGCCAGCCCGAACGCGGCCGTCGACTTGCCCTTCATCGCGCCGGTGTGCACGACGACCAGCGGCCGGTTGCGGCGCTGCCGGGTGGTGAGCCCGTCGTCGGGGACGGTGTCGGGTTTGCCCTGCGGCATCAGGCGGCGCTCAGTCCGGAAGGCGCGCAGTCGCCGAGCGGAACGCATTGCGCGCCGAGGTCGGCGGCGAGTCCGCGGGCGAGGCCGAGACGCACCGGACCCTGCTCGCAGTCCACGACGACGAGATCGTGGCCGCGTAGCGCCGGCGCGGCGCGCACTGCGGCCCGGTTGTCCGCGCGGCCGTCGGTGAGCAGCAGGATCAGCGGGCGTCGCGACGGGTCGCGCAGCTGCTCGATCCGGACTACCTGCAACGCCTTGGTCAGGCCGGCGGCGAGCGGGGTGCGGCCGCCGGTGGCGATGCCCTCGAGCCGGCGCAGCGCGAACTCGACAGAGGTGGTTGGCGGCAGGACGACCTCGGCGCCGGTTGCCCGGAAGGTGATCAGCGCGACCTTGTCGCGGCGCTGGTAGGCGTCGACGAGCAACCCGAGGACGGCGCCCTTGACCTGCGCCATCCGGCTGCGCGCGCCCATGGAGCCGCTGGCGTCGACGACGAAAAGCACGAGGTTGGCCTCGCGCCCGCGGCGATCGGCTCGGCGCAGGTCCTCGACGGCGAAGCGGACCGGGCGGGTGCGGGCGCCGCGACTGCCGGAAGCCTTGAAGCCCCCGGAGGCGCTAAACCCGTCCACACTTGCCAAACGCCCGACGCCGGCCGAGCGCGGGACGCTGCCGGCGTCCGCCTGCCGGAGCGCGGCGGCGAACAGCGTCGCGGGCAGATGGACCGGCCCGTCGGTCGCGCCGCGGGGCAGGATGCCGACGATCCGGCCGCGGCCGGTGCGGGCGGGAGCGCGGCGGCCGGCCGGGGCGGAGGCCAACCGCCGAGCCGTCGAGCCGGTGAGCGCTCGTGCCGGAGCAGCGGCGGGGCTGAGCGGGCTCTGCTGCGGCGGCGCGCCGCTCGACCCGCTGGCGCCGGCCTGGTGCGGGCCGTCCGACGGGGCAGCGCCGCCGCCCGGCCCGTCGTCCTCCGGCCCGTCGTCCTCCGGCCCGTCGTCCTCCGGCTGTCCCGGGCCCGACGGCTCGGACGCGCCCGACGGCTCGGACGGCCCGGACGATTGCTGCGCGGCGGAACGCTCGAGCGCCTCGTCGAGCAGCTCGGTGTCCATGCCCTGCTCGTCGAACGGGGCGCGCCGGCGTCGGTGCGGCAGCGCGAGCAGCGCGGCCGCTCGGACGTCGTCGGCGTCCACCTCGTCCCGCTCGGACCAGGCGGCGTGCGCTATCGCGGTGCGCGCGGTGACGATGTCGGCCCGCATGCCGTCGACGTCGAACGCCGCGCACACCTCGGCGATCTGCCGCAACGCCGCGTCCGGCAGCACGACCGACGTCAGCCGGTGGCGGGCGGCGGCAATCTGGCCGGCAAGCGCCGCCTCGTCGTCGGCCCAGCGCGCGGCGAACCCGTCCGGGTCGGCGTCGGCGGCGAGCCGGCGGCGGACCACCTCGGCGCGGACTTGCGGATCGCGGCTGGCGGCGACGTCGACGGCGAGGCCGAAACGGTCGAGCAGCTGCGGGCGCAGCTCGCCCTCCTCCGGGTTCATCGAGCCGATCAGCACGAAGCGCGCCGCATGGGTGACGGACACGGCGTCCCGCTCGACGTGGTTGCGGCCCATTGCGGCGGCGTCCAAGAGCACGTCGACGAGGTGGTCGGCGAGCAGGTTGACCTCGTCGACGTAGAGCACTCCGCGGTGCGCGTCGGCGAGCAGCCCGGGTTCGAAGGCGCGCACCCCGTCGGAGAGCGCGCGTTGCAGGTCGAGGGAGCCGATCAGCCGGTCCTCCGACGCGCCGACCGGTAGCTCGACCAGCCGCGGCCGGTATGCGGCGGCGGCGGCGCCGACCGGGTGTGGGCCATCGGGGCAGCCCGGCTCGGGCGCGGCCGGGTCGCAGCCGAACCGGCAGCCGACCACGGCGCGGATCGGCGGCAGCAGCGCCGCGAGGGCGCGCACCGCAGTGGACTTGGCGGTGCCCTTCTCGCCGCGCACGAGCACACCGCCGATCTGCGGCGAGACGGCGTTGAGGACCAGCGCGAGGCGCATGTCGTCCGCCCCGAGGACGGCGCTGAACGGGTAGCCGCTCACCCGGGGCCCCCGCGGGATCGTGGAGCGTTCTGTGCGGAGCGATTTCGTGGGGTGGTCATTCGCGTCCCTCCAGGTCATCCTCGCCGGCGAGGTAGGCGGCGCGCAGCCCGTCGAGCGTCTGCTCCTCGGGCTTGGCCCACATGCCGCGCTCGGCGGCCTCGAGCAGCCGCTCGGTGATGCCGCGCAGCGCCCACGGATTGGCCTGCTGCATGAACTCGCGGACCCCGTCGTCGAAGACGTAGGCGCTGGCGAGCTTCTCATACATCCAGTCCGGCACCACGCCGGCGGTGGCGTCGTAACCGAACAGGTAGTCGACGGTCGCGGCGAGCTCGAACGCGCCCTTGTAGCCGTGCCGTTGCATCGCCGAGATCCACTTCGGGTTCACGACGCGCGAGCGGAAGACCCGCTGCGTCTCCTCGGCGAGCGTGCGGGTCTTCACGGCCGACGGCGTCGCCGAATCGCCGATGTAGGCCTCCGGCGACTGGCCGGTCAGGTGCCGCACCATTGCGATCATGCCGCCGTGATATTGGAAGTAGTCGTCGGAGTCCATGATGTCGTGCTCGCGGGTGTCCGCGTTTTTCGCAGCGACCGCGATGCGCGCGAAGCTGCGTTCCATGTCCGGCCGCGCCTGCACGCCGGCGAGGCCGCGGCCATAGGCGTAGCCGCCCCAAACCGCGAACACCTCGGCGAGGTCGGCGTCGTCGTGCCAGTTGCGCGCGTCGATCAGCGGCAGCAGGCCCGCTCCGTAGGCCCCCGGCTTGGAGCCGAAGATCCGCAGCGTGGCACGGCGCCAATCGCCTTGCTCGGCGAGATCTGCCTCCACATGGCGGCGCAGGTAGTTCTGCTCGGCCGGCTCGTCGAGCGCGGCCACGGCGGCCACCGCGTCGTCGAGCAGGTCGATGACGTGGCTGAAGGCGTCCCGGAAGAAGCCGGAGATGCGCACCGTGACGTCGATCCGCGGACGGCCCAGCTCGGCCGGCGGGATCACCTCGAAGCCGGTGACGCGGCGCGACGCGTCGTCCCAGACCGGGCGGCAGCCGAGCAGCGCGAGCACCTCGGCGATGTCGTCGCCCTGCGTGCGCATCGCCGACGTGCCCCACACCGTGAGCCCGACGGACGCCGGATACGTCCCGTGGTCGGCGAGGTGCCGCGCGAGCAGCGAGTCCGCGAGGGCGACGCCGACGGCATAGGCGTTGCGCGAGGGGATGGCTTTCGGGTCGACGGAGTAGAAGTTGCGGCCGGTCGGCAGCACCGACACCAGACCGCGAGTCGGCGAGCCGGACGGGCCGGGCGGCACGAAGCGGCCCTCGAGCGCGCCCACCGTCCGGTCGAGCTCATCGGTGGTGGCGGCAAGGCGCGGCACAATTTCACGGACCGCGAAGTCGAGCACCGCGGCGACGTCAGGCGCCTGCGTCTCGAGCGTCCGCTCGAGCACGCCGGAGGCCGCGTCCAACGTCCAGCCCTCGTCCTCCATGCCCTGCACCAACCGTCGAGCCAGCGTCTCCAGCAGGTCGACGAGGTCGGCGGCCGACGCGGCCGGCCCGTCGACGAGCGCGGGCAGCCGACCGCTCGGTGGCGCGGGGGCGCCCGGCTCGGCGAGCAGCGCCGCTTCGTCCAGGCCGAAGCCGCGCGCGAGCGTCGCGCGCAGCCCGTCGACCGGCGCCGCGCCGCCGAACACCTGCTGGGCGCGCAGGATCGCGAGCACCAGGTTGACCCGCGCCTCGCCCATCGGTGCGTCGCCGAGGATGTGCAAGCCGTCGCGGATCTGCACGTCCTTGATCTCGCAGAGATAGCCGTCCAGGTGCAGGACGAAGTCGTCGAACTCGTCTGCGTCGGGCATCGCGTCGGCGTGCATGTCGTGGTGCAGCTGCGCCTCCTGCACCACCTCCCAGATCTGGTCGCGCACTGTCGCGAGCTTGTCCGGGTCGAGCGCGGCGACGCTGGCGTATTCGTCGAGCAGCTGCTCGAGCTTGGCCATCTCGCCGTAGGTGTCGGCGCGGGCCATCGGCGGGATGAGGTGGTCGACGACCACCGCGTGCGCGCGCCGCTTGGCCTGGGTGCCCTCGCCCGGGTCGTTGACGATGAACGGGTAGACGAGCGGCAGGTTGCCGAGCACCGCGTCCGGCGCACACCCGGCAGAGGCGCCCAATCCCTTGCCCGGCAGCCATTCCAGCGTGCCGTGCTTGCCGAGGTGCACGATCGCGTCCGCGCCGAAGTCGTCGGCCAGCCACCGGTACGCGGCGAGGTAGTGGTGGCTCGGCGGCAACAGCGGGTCGTGGTAGATCGCGATCGGGTTCTCGCCGAACCCGCGCGGCGGCTGGATCATCAGCGCGACGTTGCCGAGCAGCAGCCCGGCCAGCACGATGTCGCCGCCGCCGACCCCGCCGTCGACGTAGAGCGAGCCGGGCGGCTCGCCCCAGTGCTCGCGCATGGCCGCCTGCAGCTCGGCCGGCAGCTCGCCGAACAGCCGCGCGTAGGCCTCAGCCGGCAGCCGCGCCGGCGCCGCGGCGAGCTGCGCCTCGGTCAGCCACTCGACGTCGTGGCCGCCGGCCGCGATCAGCTGGTGGATCAGCGCGGTGCCGTCCTGCGGCGGCGGCCCGCCGACGTCGACGCCGGAGTCGGCCAACGCGGCGAGCAGCCGCACCGCCGAGGCGGGCGTGTCCAGCCCCACGGCGTTGCCGACGCGCGCGTGCTTGGTCGGATACGACGACAGCAGGATGCCGATCCGCCGCTGCGCTGCGGGCACGTGCCGCAGCCGCGCGTGGGCGTGCGCCAGGCCGGCCAGCCGGCGGGTGCGCTCGGGGTCGGCCACGTAGCGCGGGATGCCGTCGTCGCCGGCCTCCTTGAAGGAGAACGGGACGCCGATGATCCGGCCGTCGAATTCCGGGATCGCCACTTGCATCGCCGCGTCCATAGGTGACATCGAGTCGGCGGCGGCCCACGCGGCACGGCTGCTCGTCAGGCAGATCCCTTGCAGCAACGGGATGTCGAGGTCGGCCAGCGCGCCGATGCTCCACGCGTCCTCGGCGCCACCTGCGGACGCGTCGGCCGGCGTGACGCCGCCAGCGGCGAGCACCGTGATCACCAGCGCGTCGCAGCCGCGCAGCAGCCGCAGCAACGGCGCGTCCCAGCTGCCAGCGCTGGCCAACCCGCGCAGCGACGCGCAGAACACCGGCACCGGCTGCGCGCCGGCGACCTCGAGCGCCGTAGCCAGGTCGTCGACGAATGCGGTGTTCCCAGCCAGCTCGTGCGCCCGGTAATAGACGACGCCGACGCGGGGCCGGCCGTCCGGGTCGGGCGGTGCGGCGCCGCCGCGCACGCCGACCGCCGGCGTCGAGACGGGCTGGTCGAAGCCGTGCCCGGTGCGCAGCACGGTGTCGGACAGGAACGCGGCCAGCGCCGCCAGGTTGGCCGGGCCGCCCTCGACCAGATAACCGAGAGCAGTGCTCGCAACCCCGGTCGAAACGGTCGAGCGGGCCATCAGGTCGGCGTCCGGCGCGGCCTCGCCGCCGAGCACGACGGTCGGCACGCCGGACGCGGCGACCGCTGCCAGCCCGACGGGCCAGGTCGCCTCGCCGCCGAGCAGCCGGACGACTGCCAGCTCGACGCCGTCGAGCAGCGCGGACACGTCGCCAGGCTCGACGCGTGTCGGATTCGCGCAGCGATAGGCCACCGGTCCGTCGGCCGCCTGCGCGGCGAGCAGGTCGGTGTCGGACGTGGAGAGCAGGAGGATCATGCGAACGCCTTCGTCGTGAGCGTCGAGAACAGCGTCGGCAAACCGGGCGGCGCGCCGCCTTCGATCAGCGCGTCCAGCGCGGCGGTGTCGAGGTGCTCGCCGACAGCGCGGCCGAGCAGGTCGAGCTGCCGTTCGCGCAGCGCGGCGACGTCGGTGTCCGCCGCGGGGACGAAGTCGCGGCCGGCCGCCACGGCGACCTCGCGCAGAAAGGCCCGTCGGAAGTCGTTCGAGTCGAGGCTGCCGTGCCACGACGTGCCCCATACCGCGCCGCGGCGCTGGCCGTCGAGGAACGGCTCGCACGGGCCGATGGCCTCGGTGACGCCGTGGTGGATCTCGTAGGCGGTGTCGACGATGGCGCCGTACTCGACGCCGGACGAGCGCCGGACGGTCTTGTCCGCGGCGAACCGGACGGTGGTGGGCAGCAGCGCGAGGCCGGGCGTCGTGCCCGCGCGCGACTCGACGTCGTCGACGATCGTCTCGGCGAGCATCTGGTGGCCGCCGCACACGCCGAGCACCGGCCGCCCGGCCCGGGCGCGGTCGGTGATCGCGTCCGCGAGCCCCGTCTCGCGCAGCCATTTCAGGTCGCGCACGGTGGCCCGGCTGCCCGGCAACACGACGAGGTCGGCGGCGGCGGCCTCGGCCGGCGACGTCGTCCACTGCACCACGACACCAGGCTCGCAGCCGAGCGCGTCGAGGTCGGTGGAGTTCGAGGTGCGCGGCAGCCGGATCGCCGCGACGTGGAGCATGTCCGAGCCGACCGGCGGACCGCCGGTCGCCGTCCGTGCGACCGACAGCGAGTCCTCGGTGTCCAGCACCAGGTTCGGCAGCCACGGGAGCACGCCGAGCACCGGCCGGCCGGTGCGCTCGGTGATCATTCGCAGGCCGGGCGCGAGCAGCCGGTCGTCGCCACGGAACTTGTTGACGACGAAGCCGGCGATCAGCGACTGGTCGCGCTCGTCCAGCAGCGCCAGCGTGCCGTGCAGGGCGGCGAACAACCCGCCCCGGTCGATGTCGCCGACCACGATCGTCGGCAGGTCACGCTGGTCGGCGAGCCACATGTTGGCGACGTCGGTGTCCCGCAGGTTGATCTCGGCGGGGCTGCCGGCGCCCTCGCAGACGACGACGTCGTAGCTGGCGCGCAGCCGGTCGAAGCTGTCGAGCACGGCCTGGCGCAGCGTCGTCTTCAGCGTGCGGTAGCCGAGCGCGCTGGCCTCGGCGTGCGGGCGGCCGCGCAGGACGACGTGACTGTGCCGATCGCCGCCGGGTTTGAGCAGCACCGGGTTCATGTCCGCGGTGGGCTCGATGCGGCAGGCGCGGGCCTGCAGCGCCTGCGCGCGGCCGATCTCCGCGCCCTCGGCGGTGACCGCGGAGTTGTTCGACATGTTCTGCGCCTTGAACGGCGCGACCGAGACGCCGCGGTCGGCGAGGTGTCGGCAGATGCCGGCGGTCAGCAGGCTCTTGCCGGCGTCTGAGCTCGCGCCGGCGACGAGCAGCGCGCCCTTCACGCGCCTGCCCCGTCCGGCAGCAGCGCGGCCGCCGTTGCGCACACCGCGAGCGCGCCGAGTTGGACCGCGCGGGACAGCCGGGCGGCCCGGGCGATGTCGCCGACGCCGGGCCGACGCCCGGAGCCGAGCACGGGGCGCAGCTCGGTCCGCCCGGCGTAGACGGTCGGGCCGCCCAGTTGTAGGTCGAGCACGCCGGCCGCGGTCGCCTCGCAGACGCCCGCGTTCGGGCTGGGGTGGCGCGGCGCGTCGGCTCGCCAAGCGCGCCAGCCGGCGGCGGCGTCCCCGCCCACGGCTGGCGCGGCGGCGAGGGTGATTGCGCCGGTCAACCGTGCCGGCGCGAGGTTGGCGAAGTCGTCCAGCCGAGCGCTCGCAGTCCCGAACCGTGCATACCTCGGGGTACGGTGCCCGACCATGGCGTCGAGAGTGTTGACGGCGCGATAACCGACGACGCCGGGCAGGCCGGCCAGCGCACCCCACACGAGCGGGCCGACCACGGCGTCGGAGGTGTTCTCGGCAAGGGACTCGACGGCGGCCCGGGTGACGCCGTCGAGGTCGAGCGACTGCGGGTCACGCCCGCACAGCGTCGGGATGAGCTGTCGCGCGCCGACGAGGTCGCCGGCGCGGACGCGGCTTTCGATCGCGGCCCCGGCGCGGCGCAGGCTACAGCCGCCAAGCGCGGCCCAGGTGGCGGCGGCGACCAGCCCGGCGCGCACCACCGGCCGGCGGGTTGCAGCCCGGTCGACGACAAACGCGGCGGCGGTCAGCGGCACGACCGCGGCTGCCGCGAACACCGCGCCCGATCGGCGGTCGTCGGCGTAGAGACGCCGTTCGAGCGCGCCGGCGGCGCGGCCGAACAGCGCGACCGGGTGCCGACGGGACGGGTCGCCGAACAGCGCGTCAAGAGCACAGCCGATGGCCAAGCCCGCGGGCACGGCCAGACGGGCGGGCATTCAGCCGGCGCGTCGCTGTATGCCGGCGCTCGGAAAATCGGGTGGTGGCGAATTGGTGCTCACGAACGTCCTCCGTCGGGTTTCCGCGCCCCTGGATGTGCTGGACTTGCCGACGGCCGAAGTATCCTGGCTCCCGGATCGACGCTAGCCTCGCCTTCCAGCCGGGTGGCCGTGGCATGTCGAGGTTCGCTCCCCGGTGACAGTGGCGGGACCGCGCCGGATTCGCACCGGACTTCCTTCACTGCCGTCGCCCGTCACCCTCCCACAACCGCGCCACGTGGCTCAAGCTGGCGCGGGAGAGCCGGCGCCAACCCGGCGCGGCGCGGCGCGGCGCGGCTCAGGCTGCTTGGCCGGCGGCGACTTCGCCGTCGCCGTCGCCGTCGGTGTGGCGCACATTGTGGCTATCGACCTCGGTGGGTCTTCGCTGGTTGGCCGTGCCGGGTGGGTCTGGTGGGTGGCTTTGGTATTGGTGGCCGGTGGGGGTGGTGATGGTGACTTGGTCGCCGGCGCCGGCGGGGCTGGTGCGTGCGGTCCAGCCGGGGGCTTGTTTGGCGTAGTTGCAGGCGGCGCAGGCGCCTTGGCCGTTGTGGATGCTGGTCGGTCCGCCGTGTTCGGCGGGGTGGATGTGGTCGGTGTGCCTGATCGGCGCGTCGCACCAGGGGGTGCGGCAGTTGCCGTGGTCGCGGAGCCGCACGAACAGTTGCTGGGCTGTGGTGAACAGCCGTCGCCGGGATTCCATCGCGATCAGTTGGCCGCTGTCGGGCGCGGTGTAGAGGCGGCGGATCCAGCGGGGGGCGCCCTCCGGGTCGAGGGCGAGGTCGCGGGCGATCGGGGCGGGGATCGGTCCGTGGCCGATCAGCACGCCCGGCTCGTCCGCCCCGGCCGCCGGGCCGCGCCCGGCGGAGTCGGTGCGCGGGCGTTCGCCTGGGTGTTCGCCGTCGCCGAAGAGGGTTTGGTCGGTGATGATGAGGTTGATCTCGACGGGCACGGTGTCGGCGGTGGTTTGGCCGGTGACGCGTTCGACGAGGGTGTCGGCCATGACCTGTCCGCGGGTGCGGGGATCGCCTTGGCCGATGAGGGTGTCGGCGGCGCGGGTCAGCGAGGCGTAGGCGGCGACCCCTTGTTTGACGGGCAGCAGCGTGGTCAACCGGGTCATCGTGTCCGGGGCGGGGCGCAGGGTGACCCGCCGCTCGTCCGCGACCGTGCGCAGCCGGTCCACGTAGCCGTGTGGGTCGAGCCGGTAGGCGAGCTTCTTCGCCTCGGCCTCGACCCGCCGGTCGCCCAGCCGGGGCAGGTCGGGGGCGAGCTGGGCGTCGAGTTGGGCGCGGTGCTCGCGGGACAGCCAGCCGGTCTCCCGCGCGATGATCATCGCCCGCCACTCGGTGGTCTGCCCGGCCTGCAGCGCGGCGAAGGTGGCGGGCAGCTCGGCGGTGAGGATCCGCGCCCAGCCGAGCTCGCGCTGCGCGCGGTACGGCGAGACCCGCCGCGCCAACGCCACCTGCGCGGCGACCCCCCGCGACGCCCGGGCGGCGGGCACCCCGTCCGCCAGTTGGGCGGCGCGTTGGGAGTCCGCGAACGCCGAGCTCTCCCGGGCCTGCGCCGCGGCGGCCGCCGCCTTCAGCTGCTCCAACAGGCGGATCCGGTCGATCCGCACCCCGTCCTGGACGCGCTGATCCAGATCCGCGAGCCTCGAGACCAGCCCGGACAGCAGCGTCACCCCCGCGTCCCCATCCACGTTCTCGAACATGTGTACGATAATATCCCGAGCTTGGCGGGCCCGTCAACCGTTCCCGCAAGCCGCTCGACCTGCCCGCAGACTCCCAGCCACGTCCGACAGTTCCGTCGACATGCCGCGCGTGGCCCGGGCACCAAAACCGACGTACTCGGGCCGTCAACCCGCGTTACGGTCCCTCGAACGCAGCCCGCTGTCCTACGGACGCCTCGGTTCTCGCCGCGGCGTACGCCCACCTGACGACTACCTGAATGCTGACCGCCGCCGAGCGCGATCGAAAACGCCCAACGCCCGGCTCAGGAGGTCGGCGCGCCGGCCTGCGCCCGTGCGAGCGCGACAGTGGCAGCCGTTGCGAGCGCCGCCGAGAGCAGCACCGCCGAGAGCCGAAGCCCACCCGATTGCACATGCTCGTGCAGCAGCGTCAGGCCCAGCACGGCGGCGACGAGCGGCTCCAGGACGGTCATGATCGGCAACGAGGTGCGCAGCGCGCCGGCCTGGAACGCGAGCTGCTGAAGGTAGATGCCTGCCACGCCGACCACGATCAGCCCGTAGGTCTCGCCGGCGCCGACTAGTTGCCCGAGGCCGCCGGCGCCGGCGTCGACGACGCTCTTGGTCAGCACCGCGAGCACGCCGCCGAGCAGTCCGACGGCGATGGCGAGCATGGCGGCGCGCACCGCGCCATGCCGCGCTCGGGCGAGGATCAGGCAGCCGGCCACGATCGGGACCCCGATAGCCGCGACGATCAGCCAGCCTTGGTAGCCGCCGTGGCTCACGCCCTTGCTGGTGTTGCCCAGCACCTCGAACACCGACAGCGACGCGGTCAGCAGCAGCCCGGACAGCACGACGTTCGCGGGCACCCGCTCGTGGCTAAGGCGGGCGCTCAGCGGCAGCGCGAACAGCAGTGCGGTCACCAGGATCGGCTGCACGACAACCACCGACCCGACGCCAAGGGCGGCGCCCTGCAGCACGTAGCCGACGGCGTTGCCGCCGGTCGCGGCGAGCCACTTCGGATCCCGCAGCAGCTGGAGGAAAAACCGGCCGTCCCGGGCGTCCTGATCCGACGTCCGGGCGGCAGCACGCTGCTGTCCCACGCTCGCGACGGCGAAGGCAAGGGCGGACGCCACCGCGAGCAGGACGGCGATGCCGGTGCGCATGGTTGATCACTGTCCTCGCTCGGTCGGCGCTATCGGCTGCGCCCTCACTCGAGGGCCGGCTGGGCCGGCTGGGCCGGCTCAGCCGAGCTGCGAGTCATCCGCGCTGGATGAGGGCACGATGACGTCATGAACACGACGCAGCTGGCGAAGATCCGCGCTGGCCGGGGATTCTTCGCGGCCCTCGACCAGAGCGGCGGCAGCACCCCGAAGGCGTTGGCCGAATACGGCGTCGCCGAGGACCGCTACAGCACGGACGAGGAGATGTTCGACCTCGTCCACGCGATGCGCGCTCGGGTCGTCACCGACCCGTCCTTCGACGGATCGCGAGTGCTCGCCGCGATCTTGTTCGAGCAGACGATGGATCGCGACGTGCACGGCGTGCCGACCGGGCAATTCCTCTGGGAGGACAGGCAGGTCGTGCCGATCCTCAAGGTCGACAAGGGTCTGGCCGAGGAGAAGCACGGCGTGCAGCTGATGAAGCCGATCGACGCGCTGGACGATCTGCTCGAACGGGCGAATCGGCACCGGATCTTCGGCACGAAGATGCGATCGGTGATCAAGGACGCCGACGCGCAGGGCGTGGCGGCCATCGTCGACCAGCAGTTCGAGTACGGCGCGCACATCTCCGCCGCCGGCCTGGTCCCCATTCTCGAACCGGAAGTCAGCATCGACAGCCCACACAAGGTCGAGGCCGAGCGCCTGTTGCACGACGCGCTGGTCACGTCGGTCGGCGCGCTCAGCGAGGACGCGGTGATCATGCTGAAGCTGACGATCCCGACGCAGCCAGATCTCTATGCCGACCTCAAGGCCGATCCGCGCGTGCTGCAGGTGCTCGCGCTGTCCGGCGGGTACGACCGAGACGAGGCCTGCGCGAAGCTGGGCAAGGACGCCAGCATGATCGCGAGCTTCTCCCGGGCGCTGCTCGAGGGCCTGCGCGACGACCAGAGCGACGAGCAGTTCAGCGCTCAGCTGGCGGCTTCGATCGAGCAGATCTACGCCGCGTCGGTCGACAAACAACCCGGGTGACCACCGCGAGCCACAAGCTCACCGGCACATTGGCGAACATCGTGGAGATGGCCCCGCGGTCCGCAGCCGGCGGGCTGTGTCCGAGGCATGCGGTCATGTCTCACCGCTCGCCGCGATACGCATGGGCATCCGCCCGGAGGCAGGCATGATTTCCGAGCCGTGCCGCTCGGGCACGCGGCAGCAGGCGGACCGACGTACCACTCGGCGGGCCGTAGGCGATGACCAGCTCCGGGGGGAGGTGGTGGTCGAGCGGCGGAGCTGATCGCGTGCTGAGCCCCTGCCATCGCGGAAACCACTTACTACAAACGACATAGTAGGTTCTGCGGGATCGTCGCTCCGATCAGAAGGGCCGAGCCCGCCACATGCCGACACTCCGACATCTCCCATCGACGCCGCTCGCCGCAAAGGTTCCTGCGGTCACCGTGCTGTTCTGGGTGATCAAGTTGCTCACGACCGGGATGGGCGAGGCCGCGTCGGACTGGCTCGGCGGGGTGAACCTGGCCCTCGCTGGCGTTGTCGGCGCCGGCGGCCTGGGCCTTGCTCTAGCGATCCAGTTGCGTACCCGCAGGTATGTTGCCGCCGCCTATTGGCTCGCGGTCGCCATGGTCGCGGTTTTCGGCACCATGCTCGCCGACGCGCTGCACGTCGGCGTGGGCGTGCCCTACGTGGTCTCGACGCTGTTCTGGGGATGCGTGGTCACCGTCCTGTTCTGGCGCTGGCGACGCAGCGAGGGCACGTTGTCGATCCACTCGATCACGACCACGCGCCGGGAACTGTTCTACTGGTCGACGGTGCTCGCGACCTTTGCCCTGGGCACCGCAGCCGGAGATTTCACCGCCACCGAACTCGGCCTCGGCTTCGGCGCGTCCGCGGTCCTGTTCGGCGTGGTGATGCTCCTCCCGGCGCTCGGCTGGACTCGCTTCGAAATGAACAGCGTGCTCGCGTTCTGGCTCGCCTATGTCCTCACGCGCCCCCTGGGCGCGTCGATCGCGGATTGGCTCGGCAAGCCGCACTCGCTCGGCTCCGGGCTCGGCTTCGGCGACGGCGTGGTCACCGCCGTGGCGTCTGCGCTGATCATTGTGCTCGTCGCCGCCGTCTCGGCGACCCGGTCAGACGTCCAGCGGCCGGCCGACGATCTCCGCGCGCCCGACGCGACCGTTCGATGCTGACCAAGTTAGGCCGGCTGGCCCGATCCGTAATACTACAACCTAAGCAGTATCAATTGCGTGCCGGTCGCCGCATGGACGCGCCCGGGCGTCGGCCTCGCGCTGCTCGTCGGCGTGGCCGTCACGACGTTGGCCATTGCCCAGATCCCACAGTGGCGGATGGTCGTATGGGCCAGCGCGAGGCCGCGGTCCAGTTGACGATGGTCGCCGCAGCTCTGCGTGGCGTGTTCGCCGCGCCCGCAGCGGCCGCGGCCGTGCTCGCGGACCTGGTCGCGGTATCCGGGATCGTTATCGGCGAGACCATGACTGCGGCGATCCTGACCGGTCGACGGCTGGCCGAAGGCCTTGCGCGTCGACGAGACGAGATCGAGGCGTGGCTCGCGTTGGGCGCGACTTCGCGGCAGGCAGTGCGCGACATAGCCCGGCGCGGCGTTTGAGGCGCTCGTCCCTGCCTTGGACCAGACCCGCACGGTCGGACTGGTGACGTTGCCCGGCGCCTTCGTCGGCGCGCTCGTCGGCGGGGCGAGCGCGGCGGGCGCGGCCCGCCCACCGGCTCGCTCCCGAAACACCTGCCCAACCCGGGCTCGTGAGCCCGACGGATGTCATGGGGAAACTGCGCGGGCCGGGAAGTCGATCACGACGCCGTCGGCGGTGATCAGCGTGCACAGCAACCCCTGCCGGCCGCGCAGCCAAGCCTGCGCACGTTCAGCGCCCATTGCGGCGGCTGCGGTGGCGCAGACATCGGCGGTGACGAGGTCGCGTGCGGCCACGGTGACGGAGGCGAGTTCGACGGCCGGCCGCCCGGTGTGCGGGTCGAGGATGTGCGCGCCGCGTTCGGCGAGTCCCGAGGTGGCGACGGCGATCGGGCCGGCGGCGCTCACCGTCCGCACGATGGTGTCCCGATGGTGCGGGTCGGCGACGCCGATTCGCCAAGGGCGGTCCGGCGCCGGACGGCCGACGCAGACGACGTCGCCGCCGCCGTTGACGCAGTGGTTGGCCGAGCCTGCGGCGGTGAGCATGTCGGAGGCTGTCTGGATGGCCCAGCCCTTCACGTAGCCGGACGGGTCCAGTTGGTATCCGTCGGCGCGGGCGTCGAAGTAGCCGTCGGTGTCGGCGCGGTGCTGCTCGCAGGCGGCGAGGACGTGGCGCACCACGTCGTCGGCGTCGGCCTCGCACAACTGCCCGGCGTTGATGCGGCTGATCTGGCTTTCTGGGCGGTAGGTGGAGAAGAGCGCGTCCATGTCGTGCAGCCAGGACAGCACGGGCTGCAGGTCGTGGCGGGTAACGCCTGGGGCGGCGAGGTGGAATGAGAACGCCGTGCCCATGCATTGCTCGACGTGCCGCAGCGGGCCGGGGGCCGATCGAGGCGCCGTCACATGGATGTCGGCAGGCGAGCTTGGCGACATCAGATGCCGGCCTTGTCGAGGGCGGACTGCAGGGACTGGCGGTAGCCGTCGCTGGTGTAGCTGGCGCCGGAAATCGTGTCGACGTTCGCGGACTGCGCGCTGAGCGTCTCTTGCAGCAGCTGCGGCGCGGCGTCGGAGTTGATCTGCGCCGAACGGCCGTCATCGGCGGTGAGCTGGGCGAAGCTGACGTTGGTGATCTTCTTGGCCCGCACGGTGACCTTGACCTGGATGACGCCGTACCGGGTGGTGATCGCGGAGCCGAGGTAGGCCTTGGCCGCGTTCGCGGTGCTCCCAGTGCTCCCGGTGGTCGCTTCGCTGGACGGGGACGAAGCGCCGTTCGTCGTGGTGCTTGTGCTGCTGCTCTGGCCGCCGAGGCCAGCGGCGGGCAGCGCGCCGGTGATGGCGGTCGGCTGCGTCTCGGTCTTGAACGACAGCAGGGCGATCAGCCCGGCGATGGTGCCGGTGATCGAGAGGACGAGGCGTTTCATCACATGGCTTTCGTTATGGCCGACCTGGTGGTCAGAAGGTGAAGGACTCGAAGTGGATGGCGGCGCGGGACACTCCCGCTTTGCGCAGGTCGCGGGCGAGCCGGCCGATGAGCTCGTCCGGACCGCAGAGATACACCTCGTGCTCGGCGAGGTCCGGGACGAGCCGCAGGAGCTGCGCGGGCGTCAGGTGGCCGCTGCCCTCGTGCCGCGACCCCAGCAGGTAGTGGACCCGGGCGCCGCGGGCGGCGGCGACGTGCTCGATCTCCTCGCGGAGCACGAGGTTGCCGCTGTGCCGGGCGCGGTAGAGCAGCGTGATGCCGCCCGGCGCGGCGGGGATGGTCTCGAGTAGCGCGCGGATCGGCGTGATGCCGATTCCAACGCCGATGAGCAGCACCTTGCCGCTGCGCCGGCCCGCAAGGGACCGCTGGGCGGCGTCGCCGGTGAACGCGCCGTAGGGGCCTTCGGCGAGCACTCGGGCGCCGGGCCGAAGCCGCGCCAGCGCGTCGCTGTGGGCGCCTGCGTTCTTGACGGTGATCCGCATCTGGTCGCCACGCGGCGCCGCGGACAGCGAGTAGGGGTTGGCCGCGGGCCAGAGATCCCGGGTGAGGAAGCGCCACCGAAAGAACTGGCCCGGCTGCGCGCCGAGGCGGGCGAGATTGCGTCCCGCGACGACCACTGACAGCACGTCCGGCCCGTGTGGGACGACGGCGACCACGCGCAGTGTGTGTCGGGCGAGGTTGACCAGCGGCGTGACGGCGCGGTACCAGACGAGCAGGCCGCCGACGACGAGGTAGAACCCGGCCCAGAGCACCTGGACGCGGGTGTCGGTGAAGTCGGCCCCGGTGGCGAACTGGTGGCTGAACGCGAGGCCGATCGCCAGGTAGGTGTACAGGTGCACCAGGTGCCAGGTCTCGTACCGCAGGCGTTTGCGGGCGGCGCGCGCCGAACTGATGCCGACAAGCAGAAACAGCCCTAGCGCCACGGTGGCCATGAGCACGTCGGGATAGCTGAGCACGACGGCGCCGGTCTCTGCGATCACGCTGGTGCGCGCCGTGACCGCGTATCCCCAGATGATCAGCAGGGTGTGGGCGACGGCGAGGCTGACGGCGTAGCGACCGGCGGCGGCGTGCCAGCGGGCGAGCCGGTCGGAGCCGACGCCGCGGTCGAGCGCCGGCACCCGGGCCATCAGGGCGAGGACGACGAGGATCGTGTAGCCGGCGGCCAGGCCGGTGATGCGCCCGGCGTTGGTCAGCCAGTCGCCCAGGCCGTTCACGAAGGTGGTGTCCTGCCACCACAGGCCGAGCACGGCGAGGCCGCCGGTCGCGATGACCGCCAGGGCTGTGTTCGGCGAGATCCGCGCGCCGGGGCGGGTCGGCGTCGGCGCGTCCTGCGGACGCAGGGCACGCGGGGCACGCGGTTGGCTGACGGTCGCGGACATCGGCGGACGAATCTCCTCGGGTGCGATGGACATCAGCGTCGCAACGCAACCTCTCGGGTTTCTCTCACCGTCCTGTGGAGCGCTCATGGAAATCCGCGGCGTCGTTCTCCGCCCCTGCCGCGTCGGGACTGTCGCTCACGGGCAGCGTCACGCGGAGAGTCGTGCCGGCCGGCGTCGAGTCGAGCGTGATCCTGCCGTTGTGCGCCGCGACGATTGCGGACACGATCGGCAGCCCCAACCCGCTGCTGCCGCGGCTGAGGCCGCGGGCGTGGTCGCCGCGGACGAAGCGGTCGAACGCCCGAGCGGCCAGCTCCTCGCTCATTCCCGGCCCGTCGTCGGCGACGGCGAGGAGCACGCGCCGAGCTGTTTCTGCGGCGCTGTCCAGGCCATCCAGCTCGACGGTCACGGTCACGGTCGTGCCCGGCGGCGTGTGCGCTGCGGCGTTAGCCAGCAGGTTGGCAACCGCCTGCCCAAGCGCGTGGGCGTCGCCGTCGACCCACACCGAGTGCGGCGGCAGGCGCAGACGCCACCGGTGTTCGGCGGCTGTGGGCCGCACGTCGTCCACAGCGTCCAGAACGACTCGGACGATGTCGACGTCGCCGTGGGCGAGCGGGCGGCCGGAGTCGAGGCGGGCGAGCAGCAGCAGGTCTTCGACCAGTCGGCCCATGCGGCCGGCCTGCGCGGTGATTCTCTCCAGGGAGTGCACGACCTCGTCCGGAAGGATCGATCCGGCGCCGTCGGCAGCCGCGCCGGCGCGCTGCGCCAGCTCGGCATGGCTGCGCACGACCGCGACCGGCGTGCGCAGCTCGTGGCTGGCGTCAGCGATGAACCGGCGCAACTGATCCTCGCTCGCGGCGCGCGTGCGCAGGGCCGCCTCGACCTGCTCGAGCATCGTGTTGAAAGCCCGGCTCAGCGTGTCGACCTCGCTGCCGTGGGTCCCGGTCGAAACCCGATGGGGCAGGGAGACCCCGCCGGAGCCCAAGGGCAGGGCCGAGACCTCGCTTGCGGTGTCCGCCACGCGCGCGAGCGGCCGCAGCATCAAGCGCACGAGTCCCGTGGCGGCGAGCGCCACGAGGAGCAGTGTCCCGGCGAACACCGCGATCTCGATGAGGACGAGCTTGTCGATGGTGTTCTCGACCGGCTCGGCCGGCAGCCCGGTCACCTGAAGATCGTTGTCATGACCTCGAGCGACGATGACGCGGTATGTGCCCAGGCCCGGCAGGTCTATCGAGCGCGGGGTCATGTCCGCGGTGAGCGTCCGTAGCCGAGCCTTTGCCGACTCTGGCACCTGGTCGGAGGTGTCGTGATCGCCGACGATGGCCGCCTCGGTGACCGTGCCGTCGAGCAGTCGGGCGCCGAGCGTGCCAGCAAGCTGCCCCTCGACGCCGCCGTAGCGGCTCGGACCGTTGTCGGCGTCGTGGTCGTCGTGCTCCAGGCTCACCGAGAACCGGTCGCCCGCCGCCTGCAACTGCGAGTCGAGACGGTCGATGAGCACATGCCGCACCACCAAGACCGTGATCAGCGCGGCAGCGGCGAACCCGATCGTCAGGAGAACACCGAGCAACGCGACCAGACGCCCGCGCAGCGTGCGCGGCGCGCGAGGCCGACCCAGCTTCACGGCCCGGGCTCCCCCGGCGACGCCGCCGACAGCGCCGGTTTGAGGATGTAGCCGATGCCGCGAACGGTGTGGATCATCGGTTCGCGGCCGCGATCGATCTTGCGCCGTAGATAGGAGATATAAAGCTCCACCACATGCGCGTCACCGCCGAAGTCATAGCTCCACACCCGGTCGAGGATCTGTGCCTTCGACAACGCGCGGCGCGGGTTGCGCATGAGGAACCGCAGCAGTTCGAACTCCGTCACCGTCAGGTCGACCGGTTCACCGGCCCGGGTGACCTCCCGCGCGTCCTCGTCCATCGCCAGATCGCCGACCACCAGACCTGGCTCGGGGGCATCGGCCGCGAGCCCGGCGCGCCGGACCAAACCGCGCAGCCGAGCCAGCAGCTCCTCCATCGCGAACGGCTTCGTGACGTAGTCGTCGCCGCCGGCGGTGATCCCGGCGATCCGGTCCTCCAGCGCGTCGCGGGCGGTCAAGAACAGCACACACACCTTCGGATTCGCCTGCCGCAAGTGCCGCAGCACGTCCAGTCCGCTCATGTCCGGCAGCATCACGTCGAGCACGACGAGGTCCGGCGGTCGAGACCGCGCCGCGGAGATCGCGCTGATGCCGTCCCGGGCCGTGCGGGTCGACCAGCCTTCCAACGTGAGCACGCGCGTCAGGACGTCGGCGAGGTCCGGCTCGTCCTCGACCACCAGGGCGGCCAACCCGGCCGGGGGTGCGACTGACGACCCGCTCGCAAAGCTCACCGACCCAGGATGACGTGAGCCGCCCGAGATCCGCTTCCTTTCCTTGCTCTGCGTTTCCTCTGGGGTGTGTCCGACAACGGCGAATTCTCGTGTCCCAGCTTCGTCATCAGAGCCGCGACGTCTGCGGCCATCGCACGCTTGGACGACTGCGCATGATCGGGTTGATCAGGTGGCAGCGTCGAGCGGCCGTAGCCGCGCAGGACGGGTGCGACGACGGTGTGCGACCTCGCGAGCAATGGCGCGACGGCGTGCCAAGTCGTGTGCGTGCGGGGATGTCCATGCAGCAACACGACTGCGGGTCCACCGCCACCCCACCTGACGCAGAGTGTGGCCGGTGCGCTCTCAATCTCGTCGAGCGTGAAGTCGGCGAACGTGATCGGACGCTAGCAGCGCTTACTGGTCTGCATCAGGAATGGCGAGACGGCGGCAGCGAACACGACGCTGCGCAGCCGGTCGGCGCCGTCATCGCTGAAGTAGCGGGCCACTTCCCCACCGTCGTCCTGCGAGAGTTCGTGGCTGACGGTCTGCGAAGGCTTTGCCTGGCTGCGGTGTGCTCTCGATCCATGGCGATGTCTTGCCCGGCGGCGCCGAGTCGGCGGCCGCTGTCGTCTCAGAGCCGCAGGGTCTTGGCGCCTCGGACGTCAGATGATCAGGTCGAAGGTGCAGCGGGTTCCGCTAGCGGCGGCCAGCTTGGCATCGCAGGTGATGACCGGGGACGACAGCTGCTCGGCGAGCGCGACGTAGGCGGCGTCGTAGGCGGTCACGTTGGCGCGGAGCTCCCACATACGCTCGAGATGCGGCGCCAGCGGCATGCGGCGCACAGGGAATCCGGCGAGGTGGCGCAGCGCGGCCGGCACTGTTGGCTCGACGGCCGGCTTCACCCGGGCAAGGCCGCGCAAAGCGGAGATGACCTCGGCGTCCAGATGCTCCGGCGCGTACAGCGCGTCGCCGGCGGCAAGCCGATGCACGACGTCACCGCGGCGCCGGTCGTCAGAGAGATAGAACGCCACCAGAACGGAGGCGTCGACGACCGCGAGGCTCACGACGCTTCGCGCACCTCGCGTACAGCCGCGGCGGCGTCCTCGAGGGACACCGCGCTGGCAGCCGCAGGCCGATACGCGTCCAGATAGTCGTCCAATCGAGCGACTTGAGCCGCTTCGGTCAACCGGTCGACGACGT
Organism: uncultured Jatrophihabitans sp.; assembly: GCF_964251945.1. Classification (GTDB taxonomy): domain Bacteria; phylum Actinomycetota; class Actinomycetes; order Mycobacteriales; family Jatrophihabitantaceae; genus Jatrophihabitans. Next base: position 30,511 of record NZ_CAXULP010000001.1, on the reverse strand, counting down.
AGGCGTTGAGGGACTGCCGGTTCGTCGACGCCGCAGCGGAGAGCGCGGCGTAAACGTCATCCGGCACGTCCCGCAGGTTCATCCGCTTCATGGTGCCAGTATGGCACCAATCCCGCGCGACCCGCCTGGCATCCTCGTCTCGCGGGCCGTGTCCAAGGACTGTCCACCGAGCCGCAAGAGCGTCGACTCGCGAAGCAGACGGTGACCCCGCCAGGCCGCGCGGGGTCGGTCGGGACTCGCGCGCCATACCCGGCGCCGTGGCTACCTCGCAGGCGCTGCCGGCCAGACCGGTGCGCTCAGCTGAGCCCGGGCACGATGCGCAGGTCCCTCCTCGCGCCGCCGTCCAACGCGGCGAGAGCTTCGCCGTAGGCCGCGCTGTCGTGCGCGTTCCTCGCCACGTCGACGGAGTCGAACGCGATGATGACTGTGCGGGTCTGCTCGCCCGCTTCGTAGGTCTGCTCGGGCAGGCCGCGGGCGAGGAAGGTGCCGCCGGCGGCCTCGAGGGCAGGACCCGCCAACCTGGCGTACGCCGCGAGCTTGGCCTCGTCGACGATCTCCTTGTACACACTGATCCAGTAGGCAGTCACGCGTTCATCCTGCCCGTGGCGCCGCCGTCGGCGGAAGCCGCACGCGACCGCCGTTCGAGTTGCGGTCAGCCCTGTTGCGCCTCGGGGCCGGAGGTTGTGCCGTCAAACGTGCTCGACGAGCCAAAACGCGGACATGCGATGGAGCGGGCGACGGTGGAGCGGGCGACGGGAATCGAACCCGCACAATCAGTTTGGAAGAGTGCCCCAGAGCGTTTTCTATTCTCGTGAAACGACGACGGAAACTGCTTGCAAGCCGCGGATTTACTGGCCTTCACGATGTTGAAGACCGTTGATCGACTCCTGCCGTTTTCTGACGTTTCTGAAATTTCTGCGGACCAAACGCGGACCGGCAAAGATCATGTTCGATACTGACGTCGTCTTAGACGAATGCTCGCTCGCGGCTACATCTCGTTGCGGCCGTCGTGGTGGCTGTTGATCCAAGAGGTGAGGTCGTCGTAGCGGTAGAGAACGCGTCGGCCGAGGCGAAAGCTGCGGGGTCCGGTCCCGAGGTGTCTCCAGTAGCGCAGGGTGGCGACAGGGGCGCGGACGATGGCCGCGGCCTCGTCGATGGTGAGCAGCTTCTGGTCTCGATCATCGTGTATCCGAGCAGCGTTGCGCTCCGCCATGGAGTCCCACTTTCCGTCTGGACGCGGCTGATCTGATCGTCGAGGCGGCGCAGCTGATGCCAGCCGAAGTTGGTGCCGTGCGACGAGCCGCGGTTGTGGTGGTGCCGCCTCTTGGAGCAGGCACCGAAGGTCGGGCGTCACTGTCATGCGTGAGCGACTGGCGGTGTTGACCGCCAGTCGGAATACGTCGGGCTACCCGGCAATCTCGGGAACGCGACAACACCCTCGCCGTCGCCGCCTAGGTGTTCAACCAGGTCGACGCTGGCGGCACGGTCGGCACGACGCAGGTAGTCGGGAACGACTGTTCGCTCCGGCCGAGATCAGCGACCGCGGGCCTTTCGACGTCCTCGCCCGCCTCCGTTCTGACTATCCCTACGCCGGTATCCGCCTCGTCGCCGGTTGACGTACGTGTCCGGTAAATCTCCACCCGATGGGTGTTAGGGAAGGAAAACGTGGACGCCGCTCGAGTCCGCAGGACCCGCGTCGTAGGCCCACAGACGGTCCCGCTAATGGGTAGGACGAGGCATCTTCGCCAGCGTAGATGGGTCGAACAGGAGCGTGTGATCACGCGAGTTCACACCGCCACCGCGTCCTGACGACTCGCAACCGCTGTCAACCACACCGGCAGCGGACCCGCTGGACCAGAAGATGGTTGAGGGCTCGCTTTCAAGAAAATGTGTCGCGAGGTGGTGGGGGCCGGAACCGCGGTTTACTCTCAACCGACCGCGGAGGGAAATCAATGCTGCATGGCCACGGGAGCCGCAACGGTGAAGAGCGCTGTTGCGGACGAAGCCGCGCGCATGGGTAGGTTCACGCGCAAGAGCTCGCGCCGATCCGATCCACTACGGCTGCTACTCGCACGCCCCTCCCGTCGCTACAAAGCGATCGGCGGCATCGTCATCCTGCTGGGCGCCGGACTCGGTCTGCTCGGCAAGGGCTCCGGCGGCACCTCGATCATCCTTCGCACCGGCCAGGCTTGGCTCGCCAATGCCGTCAACGGAACCGTCAGCCTGATCGACGGGTACTCCGGAGCCACCATTACCCAGGTGCGCGCGGCAAACCGTCCCGGGCAACTCAGCGTCGTCAACGGCCCGGATGGTGCTGTTGTCGTCGACGCGAACGGTCACGTCACCAAGGTTAGTAACGCCTCCTTCCGGGCGGGCCTGCCGAAGGTGCTGTTCTCGAACACCACCGCGGAGGTCGGTCAACACGCCATCTACGCGGTCGATGAACAAACCGGGCTCGTCCAGCAGCTCGATGCCAGCAGCCCTGCCCTGACCCCGGTCGGTCCGCAGATCAGGCTTGGCGGTTCGGTTTCCTCCGCGGTCGTCGACGATTCAGGACGCCTCTGGGCGGCACTACCGGCGCGCGGCACCATCGCGCGTGTGCACGACGGCGCACACCGCGATGTCGGGATTGGGGCACATCCGGGAGATCGGCTCGCAGTCACCCTTGCCGCGACGCACGTCGTGGCCGTCGACAGCACCACTCGCACGGTCCACCCCATCGACTACGGACACATAACCACGATCTCTCAACCGATCCCGGAAACGGCTCTCGTCGTCGGATCCGACACCGTCCCCGCGGTAAGCCTCGTGTCCGGTACCAGCGTCATCGGTGTTCCGGTGGACGGCACGCCGACCGTGACCCCGCTACCCACCGGAATCACACCCCTGTCGCCCGTGATGACCGGCGTTACCGTGGATCTGCTCGATCAGGACAGCGGACGCCTGCTCGTGGTGAACACCGAGCTGCGAACCATTCGTCAGGTCGGGACCTTGCGGGCGGGCCGGGCGAACCAGCTCGTGCTCAAGGACGGGCTGGTTTTCGTCAACGACACCGGCGGGGCGAGCGCCATGGTGCTGGAGCCAAGCGGTCGACTCGTGCCGGTCCAGAAGTTCACCGCTAGGTCCACGCGTAAGGCGCTACGAACAGCGCCAGGAAAGACCCCCCCGCGCAATCCGGTCCAGATTCAGACGGGAACCCCGACCGGCAGCCAGACGCAGCAACCTACCGGAGGCGCTGGTGGGGGCGGCGGCTCCGGGTCATCTTCGCCGCGCCAACCATCGAAGCCAGGGTCGTCCCAACCACCCGCTGCGCCGGGGGCGCCGCCACTGGGCGACGTTACACCAGCCGATCAGAAGGTCATCGTCAATTGGCAGGCTGCCAGCCCCAATGGATCCCCGGTGATCGACTACTCCGTGCAGTGGTCGCAGAACGGCGCACCGGTCGGCCAGGCGACGATCGCCGCGCACAAGCGCGCGAGCTACACCAAGGCGATCACCAATCTGAACAACGGGACGCCCTACACGGTCAGCGTCTCGGCGCGCAACGGTGTCGGAATGGGCACGGCAGCCACACGCGAGAACGTCATACCGACGAACGTCGTGCCCTCGACACCCACCCTGGTGGACGCGAGCGCGCCGTCCGCGGGCCAGGTCCTCGTCAGCTGGACGGCGCCCAACAACGGTTACAACATTGGCAAATACGAGATCATCGCGACCACCAGCAGCGGGAGCAGCGTCACCATCGACGCCGACGAGACGGGCGCCGGACAACTGAGGCGCACGATCACGACGAGCGACGGCATCACAATCGGCGCCCCTGAGACCTACACCGTGACTGCCGTCGGCCTCAGCGGTGCCAAGAGTCCTCCATCCGATCCGGCGGGGCCGGTGACCGCCTACGGCGCCCCGAGCGCCCCGACGGTCGGCCCGCCCCAGAGCAGCTCCGACGGCAGCAGCGCCACGGTGAACGCGCAGTGTGACACGACCTGCGAACAGGGCGAGGCGATCGATCGGTTCCAGTGGAGCGTCACTCGTGCGAGCGACGGCACGACCGTCGCTCAGGGGAGTGCAACGCCCGACTCTTCCGGCAGCGCCGTGCTGACTCTCGCACCGCTCAGCCGGTATTCCCAGTACGCCGTTACGGTCACCGCGCACAACGGTGCGGGTACCGGCACACAACAGAGCACATCGTTCGCCACCGGCGGCGTCCCGCAACCTGTTAACGCCTATGACAACTACGCCCTCAATCCTAGGACTGGTCACGCGATGTGCCGGGGAAACCCCAACAACTCACTGTCGGACCCCGGGGGCACGGCGACGCAGACCTTCACCGTGCCGAGCGGAGTGGCGACGCTGAACACCGTCACGACGCAGGTCGACACCGCGCCGGTGTCGACGACAGCAACGCTGCGCATCGGGGGCGTGAATGAGCAGGACACCGAGCCGGCGACTGGTGACGTGACATTCCATTTCGCTCCGATCGATGTCAGCGCTGGCGAGCAAGGGTCCGTCACGTTCAGCTTCAGCGCGACCGCAGGTAAGATCATCACGCTCTACACGATCCCAGGCTCGCTCGGAACATTCACCGCGTCGAACAGCTGTCCGGACGGGGCGCCGAACTACTCCAGCAGCACCGACCAACTGCGCGCGACAATCAGCGGGTACGACCACCAATGATCGCCGTGACGAGTAGACCGACGGGGTAGTCCTTGCAGCTGCGCATCACGCTGGAGGACGGCGCGAATGCACCAGTGGACTGCGTGCTGGACGCACCGGATGACCTTTCGGTCGCGGATCTCACTGGTCGGGTCATCGACAGCCGTTCCCCCACACTCCTCACTCACCGTCGCGCGGGGGAACGGATCGACGGCGCCACGGTATTGGACCCGGACGCGAGCCTCGCGGCGTGCGGACTCACCGACGGCGCAATCGTCGGGACCACGGACCGCGGGCTCGCCCCAGCGGGCGACAGCCACACCGCACCTCGAATCGGATGGTTGGAGATCATCCTCGGTGCCGACACCGGGCGGCGGTTCGAGATCAGCGCCGACCGGGTGGCGATCGGTCGGGCGCCGGACAACGACATCGTCCTGGCTCACGGTGACGTCTCGCGATACCACGCCACAGTCACTCGTCATCGAGGCGCGATCACGCTCGCCGATACGAGCACCAATGGCGTTCTGGTCGACAACGTATTGGTCGAGAACTCATCGATCATTCATGACGGCAGCACAATCGTCATCGGTGGGTACACGCTGCGGTTCCGCGCCGAGTTCGGCGACCGGCCAGGCTCCCGTCCGGCCACCCTGACCCCGGACGGCAAAGGCGGACTCATCCTCGACCGCACGCCGTCGCTACGAACCTCGCACCCGCCGGTCACCGTCGACTTCCCCCGTGCTTCCGCCGCGCCGGCGACCCGCAAGTTCCCCTGGATCATGGCCGTCGTCCCGCTGGTCTTCGCCGGCGTCATCTTCGCCGTCACGCGACAACCCACCTTCCTGCTGTTCGGCCTGCTCAGCCCAGTCACGATCGGCGCCAACATGTGGTCCACCCGTCGCACCGAACGTCAACAGAACAGAGAGAAGTCGACGTCGCACCGCTCTGCCGTCGCCGCCGCTGAGACGCAGCTCACGACTGCGATCGAGTTGGACCTCCGTCGCCGCGAGGAGTGTGCTCCGACAACCGGACTCGTGCGAATGATCGCCGGGCAGCGACTCGAACGCCTTTGGGAGCGATCACCACAGGACGAGGACTTCCTTCAAGTACGTCTCGGAACGGGGCGTGTCGCGGCCACCGTACAAATAGCCGGCGACCACGCTCATTCCACTGGCCCGGTTCACGAGAAGGCACCCTTAGTCACAAGCCTCCGCAATGTCGCCGTGACAACGATCAGCGGCAGTGAGGCCGGGCGTGATGCACTCCTTCGGTCGGTGGGACTCCAGTTGGCCGCGCTGCACACGCCCGAGGACGTCCGTCTCGTCGGACTGTCGCCTCAGCCGCGGTCCGAGGTGTGGGAGTGGTTCCGCTGGTTGCCGCACAGCTGGCTACGCGAGCAGCGGGCCGTCGACCTAGCGCGCACCGACGATCAGATTCACAACACCATCGCACGTCTGCGCGCCTTGATCGACGACTCCCGCAGTGGTAATCGAGCCACCGCCGCATTATCGTCCGGAACGTTCACGGTCGTTCTCATCGATGACACCGATCAACGAATCACCCAGCGGCGTGACGTCGCTGATCTCCTCGACTATTGCGACGGAAGCACTGTCAGCGCGGTGGTGATCGCGCGTGACCAGTATTCGCTGCCCGAGCAGACCCGCATCCATCTCGATGTGGGACCGGGCATCCTGACGATGATCAACCGTGCGACCAGGGAGGAGGTGCGAGGAGTCCCGGAAGGCTGCACGGCCGAGGACGCCGTGGTCGCGGCGCGCAGCCTCACCCCGTTACGGCGGCCAGTGACCGGGCGGGGCGCCGTGAGTCAACTGCCCCGCACCGTGAGCCTGTATGAGGTGTTCGGGCAGCGGCCCGACAGCGACTGGATCGCGACCCGATGGGCCGAGGCCGAACCGAGACCCGCGATGTTCGGGATGAGTGACGAAGGGCCGCTCGGACTGGACTTCGCCGACCAGACTGCTCACGCATTGATCGGTGGCACCGTTGGCGCCGGCAAGAGCGACCTCCTGCAGAGCTGGATCCTCGCGGCGGCGTGCAATCGCTCTCCCGACGATCTGAACTTCCTGTTCGTCGAGTTCAAGGGACTGTCCGCATTCCGCACGGTCCGTGAGCTCCCGCACTGTGTCGCGACCCTGACGAATCTCACCCTCGAGATGACGACCCGCGCGCTCGACGCACTGCGGATCGAGGCGCAGACCCGGCAGCGCCTGTTCGAAGGCGCCGGCGCGATAGACCTGCGCTCCTACCGGGAGCTGCGCCAGCGCCAGCCCGACCTCGAGCCGATACCACGGCTTGTCATCGCGCTCGACGAGTTCGCCGAGCTCAAGGACGCGCTGCCCGACTTCATCCCGCGCATCGTGTCGATGGCGCGCGCCGGCCGGTCTCTCGGCATTCACCTCGTCCTGGCCACCCAACAGGTAGGCCGGGCCGTCACGGCCGACATCAGCAGCAATGCCGCCATCAGGGTCAGTCTGCGTGCGGGAAGCGTCGAGGATTCGATCGCGGTGATCGAGAACAGGGACGCTGCGCGTATTCCGATGGACGCCCCGGGGAGGGCCCTCGTGAGGGTAGGTGATCGCCCTCCCGTGCTGATCCAGTCCGGCTGGTCGCGCGCTCCGCTCGATCACCAGCGACTGGGTGGCATCACGTTGAATGGCTGGTGTTGGTCGGCGGGGGACGCCGCCGCACCCTCGCGATTCGCCTCATCGGCACCCGGCCCCACTGCGGACCCGTCCGCGCCGGCCGTCGCGATCGGCACCGAGGCGAACGACCTCGTTTCCACGATCCGTGCCACCTCGGACATGCTCGGGTACCGCAAGCGGCCGGCACCGTTCACCGACCTGCTTCCCGGGTTGGTCCCGCTGGCGAGCATCAGCCCCGGTCACGCATGTCACCCCTCGACTCCGGACGTCGCGGATGGGCCCGGTCCGGTTGTCGGGCAACGTGATGACCTCACGACCCGGACCCACCCGCCTTACCGCCTGCCGCTGGTCGCCGGCAACGTTGCGATCATCGGTGCGGGCGGCAGCGGCCGCACGACGGCTTTGCGGACCGCCGCGCTGTCCTGGGCTCAGGAGCTCGGCGCTGACCGATTGCACATCCATGCGATCGACGGCGCCCGAGGTCTGCAGGTGCTCACTGCATTGCCGCACACGGGAACCGTCGTCGGCACGACCGACTCCCGCGCGGTGCGGCTGCTCGGCCGCCTGGTCAGTGAGATCGATCGGCGGGTTCGCGTGCTCGACGGGTACGGGAACCTGTCCGAGTACAACCTCCATTTCTCGGAGGCACCCCCGCTTCCGCGGATCGTCTTGATCATCGATCATTTCGAGGAACTCGTACCAGCCGAGAGCTCGCCGCTGACAGCGCCCCTGGAACGGATCCTGCGGACTGGCAGCGCGTCCGGTGTCACCGTGCTCGCCGCGGGCGATGATGTCATGGCACGCCCGAAGTGGCTGGCGCGATTCCCGCACCGCTTGGTACTGCGCGACGACGCTGGCCTGACCCCGGCGCAGTACGGGCTGAGCCATCGCGTGACCCTGACGGGGCTCTCGGCCGGCCGTGGCTTCGAGAGTGCGCACGGAAGCCAGGTGCAGGTCGCCGTGATCGGCGGCACAGCCGAGGCACCCGCTCAAAACGACGCGCTGCGCGAACTCGCCTCCCAACTCGACTCGTATGATCGGTCAGGTCACGCGGGTCCGCTGCGCATCCAGGATCTGCCTGAGGAGGTTTCGAGCGACGCGCTCGCGCCCCCCGCCCGCGGGATCATGGTCTTGGGCCTCGGCGACGATGAAGCGCGACCGGTCGAACTTGGTCTGGAGCAGTTCCCGGTACTGATCACCGGTCCTGGTCTGAGCGGCCGGACCACCGCTCTGCTGCGTATCGGCGAGGCTCTCAACGACGGCCGGCGCCGGCTCACCGTGCTCGCCGGGGCCGGCACGCCATTCGCGGCGCTCACCGGGGCGACCGTCATCGACCCGTCGGCGGCCGAGGCAACGGACTGGACGGAACTGCTGGACGACCCCGACGATGTCGTCTTGGTCGAGGATCTGCACGGTTCAGATCTACCGGACGCCCTCGTGCATCGACTCGAATCGGGTCCGCCCCGATGCCTGTTTGCGGCAACCCACCTGGCTGGGCGATTCCCGTCCGCCGCGATCAAGGCGCTAGCCCGCGCCGGGACGCTGCTCTACTTGCGGCCGGACGACGCGGTACAGGTTCGCAACTTCGAGCTGGGGATCAACCCGGCCTTCTGCGTGGGCGGACCGCGAGGCCGCGCGATCATCGTTCAAGACGGTCGGACGCTCCCCATCCAGCTCGCGAATCGCTAGCAAGGCCGGCCGACCGCACCGTCACCTGCTAGGAAGGCGGTGCCCAGACCCACCGCGCGGTAGACGCGATGAGATCAAAAATGGTCTCCATCTCATCAATTAAGGTCAGGTTCGGAGTCGCGAACATGATGACGACACTCTGGTCACCTTGAGGAGCCGGCACGACATAGGTCATGCGCCTGATGCCAAGCGGAGGCGAATCCGGCCAATTGACCTCGGTCGTCTGCCGTGACACCTCGGGGACGATCTGGCCATTCTCGCCGATCGTCAAATTGCTGGCTTGACGAACATGAAAGATGACGAGGGAGGCGGAGACGGCAAGGACGTCCTCGTCGTCCATCGGGCTGTCGATCATCGCTGCGGCGAGGACGACCTGGCCGCGAGGTTCGCGCGCCGCAAGGGATGACGGTTCGAACCCGAGGGATCGGAGCGCTGATGCGGACTCGGGCGAATCGAAGTTGATCGGTTCCCACGGACCGACGAGGTCGATTTCGAACTCGACGCGCTCGTCCATCGTGCGACTGTCGCCGAAGTCGATCACGGCAGCGGCACCGGTCGGGGCAGGTGAATTCGGACGGTCCGTATCGATGGCAGTGTGTCAACGGGCATCGACTCGAGACTGGACTCGACGGCGCGCCCAGCGGGTGTCCTGCCTGCCGCGTCCCAGACCACGTTCGCGTAATGAACCGCGCGCCGTGTTTCATCGAATCGGTCGTAACCGTCCTGCACCGACTTGGCGACCAGGAGAGAGCGATTCATGATCGAATTACCGACGAGTCGAGGCGCCACCTCCACGCCACGAATGAGTCCCGTCGCCTCCCGCGCATCGTCATACCAGCGCGCCCGTTTCAGATTCCCGAGGATTGAGTTGAATTCGTCGGGCTTGAGCAGGTCCTGTCCCGTCCGTTCGACGAACCCGGCAGCGTTTCGCACCCTAATGCCCCGCTCAACATTTCGGGCTAGTGCAGCGCCGAATGGGATCGAACCGATAAGTCCCTCGATCGTCGCGGCTTTGTGGTTGCCACTGCAGAGCTCGATCGTATAACCGATCGCCATCGGGACATTCATGGCTTGGGCAGCACCGTTGATCACGACGTTCCACACGGGGATCCAGCTGGTGGCCAACGCCACGTCGTTGACCCAGCCGGCAGTCGTCGTCCAAGCGTCCACGAACGACTCGCGGAGGACCTGGGTCTTCTGGTACCCGCTCATGACGTCGTCAACGCCCCTGACCAACCAGTTGTGCGTCGGGACGATACCGACGAGACCGAGGATCTCGATGCGGGTCTGATTCGCACTTCGATTTACCTCGTCACGGATCTGGTCGATCGCCGCCCGCGCCGCGTGTTCCCGGCCTTGTGCGTCGTCCACACATCTTTGCGCATCCGCCAGCTCGTTCTCCGCGGTGGAACGTGCCCGGTGCTCGGCCATCAGAGCGTTTGCCGTCTCGTGGATCTGCCAATCGATGTGCGCTGTCGGATGTCCGAGCGCGGATGTTGTCGCGCGTTGTGCCTCGAGCACCTTCAGCGCGGCGTTCAGTTCCACGATCTGTGCGTCGGCGCTCCACTGACTCGATGTCGCCGGTCCCACCCGTGCCTGTGCGGCCGCAAGATCATTCGCCGCCGACGAGTACGCCGCAAGCTGGGCCTGTGCCTGCACACGCCAAGCCTCCGCTTCACTGGCGTAGCGAGCCAACGAGGTCGCCGCGTCACGATGGGCGCACCAAAACGCGATCAGCGGCGGAAAGTTCTTCTCGATGACGCTGCTCACTCCAGCCGCGCCGGCCCCCGTCCAGCGAATCTCACCCATACCGGAATGGAGCGCGCGGAGTTGTTGCTCGAGCTCGCGGCCGTGATCGGCGACCGCCTGCAACTGATTAACGTATCCCTGCAGCGCTCCGAGGTCGCCCGGGACCGGGTCGCCGCCGACGTCGTCCCACGAGCTCATTGCCGCTCCATCGTCCGGGGTTCGATCAGCGGTCCTGCGGGCTGCGCGTCAGCACCTGCCCGCGCGGTCACGAGGTGGACCCGTCTGCCGCCCCGGTAACCAAACCCTCGGCCTTCAGGTAGGTGGCGAGTGCGTCATGTACGACCTTGCGCACATTCATCAGGCTCTCGATCAGGCTTGATTCTTGCGTCGACCAGTGCAGGTGGAACAGGTCGAGCGCGTGCGCAAGGTCGCCGTGTCCGGTCTCGGCGGTGTTCGGTGGGGATCCGGTCAGAAGGTCACCCAAGTCGCGACAGATCGCAGCGATCTGGTCTCCGAATTGGTGAAGCGCGTCAGTGTCGACGCCGAAGCCGGCCATCCCGACGGTTCTGGACTCGCGAGGGCGATCAGGAACTCTGAGCAGCAGTGGCGATCGTGCCGTCCGCGTCCTCGTAGGTCCTCGCGGCCTGGGACAGGAATGTGGCGATGCCCTGCATGCCCTCGTGGGTCATCTGGGCGCCCCGGTTCCACTCGTCGTACAGCTGCTGGAAGGCCGTTGCACCGGACCCCTGCCACCGTGAGGCGAGATCGTTGATCTGCCCGAGCAGCTGGGTCAAAATCTCGTTTACCTGGTTCGCGCCGTTGGACACGGCGGTAGAATTCTCGTCAAGTTCTTCTGGGGTCACGCGAATGTAGGACATGCCTTTCCTCCCGATGGGTCGTTCAAGCCGTGCAGATCTCGCAAGATCCTAGCAACGGGAACTGCACGCGGCGATGGAGAGAGCTCTGTTTCTTGTCAATTCCAACGCAGGGCGAGGCGAATTTGTTGACGGATCGGCAACGTCCTGATTGCACCTCGCCGAACGTGCTTGCCGAGGCTGATCGCACGCGATGCCGGGTCATAGGTGCCCGCACGATCGTCCGACGTTGACCGGTAGAGCGCCGCCTCGGCCAGCCGGGAAAGTTCCGTCACGGCCGCCGCGAGTTGCCGTCCACGATCCTGACGTGTCGGTCGCCCCGAGCCTTGGACTGGCTCGCCCCAGAACCTCATGGCGGCGATGGATGTGAACGTGGCGTCATCGGTGAGCAGCGTCCCGAGACGTAGCGGCTCCAGTGACGTCGACCATGCCTGCAGCACGCGCGCACCCGGCTGCCCGGCCGCGAGTCTGCGTCGCCGGCGCATCACTCGCACAACCGACGGTGCCAGCAGCGCCATCATCAAGACCACAACGCCGATCAGTGCCCACAGCCACGCGGGGAGCGCGCCCCCCGCCGAGCGTCGAGATGGTGGCGTCGGTGTCGGGCCATGCGAGGTGGCCGTCGAATTACGGCCCTCCGCAACCGCCCCCCGGACGTGCGAGAGCGCGGGCTGCTTCTCCGCCGGTCGGCTGTAGGCCCCGTGACCGGACGGCGTCGGGAAGAAGTCGACCCAGCCCGCGCCAGTGAACTCCACTTGTACCCACGCGCGCGCATCAGCGTTGGTTACGATCGTCGCGCCGCCTGGTCCTCGAGCTCCGGGCCCGTAGCCCACGGCTAGCCGAGCAGGCAACCCGAGCATGCGCACGGCAAGGGCGAATGCCGACGCAAATTGCTCACTTGTGCCTCGTCGCGCCGAGAGGAACTGGTCGAGGCGCGCGCACCCGCTTCCTGGTACGGCGCTTGCATCGAAGACGAACGGGGTGGCGCGGAAAGCGCTCTCCAACCGCACAACCTGCTCGTCGGGCAGTCCACCCGCCGTTCGCGCCTGTTGCACCAGGCGCGCGATGGCCGGCGGAGTGCACGAGGGCACGGCGGTCAGCTCGGGCGACACCCCGGTCGGCACTGTGGCGCGCGCCAACTGCGCCGACGTCGGCGACTCCACGATCGTGTCCACGGAGGCTGAATTGACCGGCAGCGGCGCCACCAGCGAGCCCGCAGACGGGTCGTACCGCAGTCCCGCGGTATTGGAGGCGACGACCGTCCCGTTGTGCGGTATCAGGGTCTGGGGCGACACCAGGGTCAGCACGTCGCGGTAACGCGCCCCAGCGGGCAGCCGGGGGGGTACCGCCGTTGGCAGGTCGCGCGCCTGGATTGGAGTCTGCCACTGCGAGCCGTCATAGTCGGCGTAGGTCAGGAGCAGCCAGCCGGCGCCCGCGTCGCTCGATCCTCCGCGCGCGACGAACGCCGCTTGCCCAGGTGCACGCAGCCGCGAGGACAACAACGCGAGCGGACTTGCCTCCAACGGGTGACGATCCGCCGGCACGGCCACGTCACGCGGGTCGCGGGCGACACCGTGCGGCAGGCCTACGATCACGGCCGCCGACGCCGCGAGAAGGACCGCGGCAGCCGACAACGCCGAGACGCGTCGGGCGGCCGATCCGGTCGGCCGGTTCCGCCCCGGTGCGCGGTCGCGATCCGGGACGGGCTGCGACCCTTGACCGGCCGACGGGACCCGGGCGAGGAGGGCCAGGCACGCCGCGGCGGCGAGCGGACAGCCAAGCACGGTCGCACCCCACTGGCCGCCAATGCCGAGACACACGGCCCCGGCCCAGACCAGGACAGCGACCCCGATCGCCTGTCCCGCCCGCCGTCGCGCTGTCAGTGAACACACCGCGGCGGTCGCCAACGACAACACGATCGCGACCCCGTCGGCGTAGGGATGTGACAGTGGTACCGGCAGCGCAACGCTCAGCACCCGGTGCCAGGTACCGGTAAGCGCGTCGCGAAGACGCCTCGTCAGCGCGCCGGACGCGGCACTACCGGCGGGAACGAGGATGAGACTCGCGACGACGCCCAGGAGGACGGCGAGCAGCCGAAATGCCGCGACGACTCGCAGCCCTCGCGCGGCCGCGACCTCCCGTGCCAGGCTGAGGACGGTCGACGGCACCACCGCAAGGAGGACCAGCCGAATCCCCTGACTGGTGCCGTAGACATTGAGCAGTGGGACGCCGGCTGCTGCCATGAGCCCGACCCCGGTCGCCAGCCTCGCGATCACCGAACTCGCTGTGCTCATCTCCGCGTCGCGGCGCACCGAAGCATGCCGGCCACCGACTGCGCCCGCCGCACGCGCCTGTTCGGCGTATCCGGCGGCCACCGAGTCGGCCTGTTGGACCGGTCCACCAACGGCGCTTGGGGGGCTCACGCCGCCATCCGCGTCAACCGCAACTGGCGGGCGAGCTGCTCCACTCGCTCGATCGGCATGAACCACAGGCCGCTGTCGGGGGCCTGTGACGGTGCGCCGGTGCCGGGGTGGACAACAACGGCCATGGTGAAATGCGCTGCCAGCGACGCCACCGTCGGCGGCAGCGACTCGGGCCGTGCCGCCGTGCAGACCACGGCCAAACTCCCCGGACCCTGCGCACACGCCTGCCGGATGGCCGAGGACAGCAGCGAAGCTCGTCCGGACGCCGACGTTGACGGGAACCTCGTCATTGCCAAGGCGTCCAAGAGCTGACTAACCATCGCCGCGCCAGAGCCGTCACGCAACGCGACACGATCGCCGCCGAGCACATCGAGCCACACCGGGGAGCCCGACTTGTTCGCGGACACAACGACGCTGGCGGCGCAGTCCACGGCCACCTCGACGGCTTCGTTTCCCTCATCGGGCGAACCGCCCGCAGTGCGATCCGCACCGCGACTTGAGCAGCGCCCCGCACCGCGGGCAGCACCGTCGCGGATGGGATTCAAGTCCCCGCCGGCGGCACGGCCGGCCTGCTCCGTCTCGTCGACCGCAACGTCGCGAAGCTGGATGCCGTCACAGATGACCACCACCGACGGGCGAGTCGGATCGACGTTCTGCCGCACCTGGAGCTGGCCCGTACGCGCAGAGGATTTCCAGTGGATCCGGCGCGGGTCGTCGCCCGGCACGTAGTCCCGCAGAATGTGAAAGTCCAGCGCGCCCTCCGAGCGAGAGTCGTTGACGCCCTCCATGGAGTGCCGCAGGCTCGCCGTTACCTCAGGCAGGTCAAGCGCGCGCGGGAGCACCAGCACCTCGCTCATGTCACCGACCCGAAGCGTTCGCCGCGCCAGCCCGAATCCGTCGCGTCGCGTGAGAATCAGAGGCCCGACTGGGACCAAGCCGCGTCGTCTCGTCGGGATAGCGAACGAACGCGTCGCCTGCCTGCCCGGGTGCAGCTCCGGGAGATCGAAGGGGACTTCCACGTCATCGACCGTGTCCTTCGCCTCAACCGCCGTCGAACGCCGGCGTCCGACGTTCGACGCGGTCGCCACCCCGGCGGCGGGCTCCAATCGCGGTACACGGGCCGGTCGTACGACGCGGCGCACCTCGAGCCGGACCGGCAGCAACACCACCAGAAATGACCACGCGACGACCAGAACACCAGCCAAGCCAACCAGGACGAACGCCGGATAGGCGAGCACCAGCCCGGCAACACCGAGCATCACCGCGCCGGCGAGAACGCCATACGCGGTGCGCTCGAGACGCGGGCGCGCGCCGTGGCCCCCCGCCCCTGGGGTCACGGTCGGGTGTACTGCGTTGGCGCAACGTCCGGCGTAGTCACTCCTGCCAGGACCTCCGCTACCAGCTGCTCGTCGGTCACGCCGCCCAACTCGGCCTCCGGTGTGAGGATCAGCCGGTGCGACCACACGTGTGGCGCCAGTTCCTGCACATCGCTTGCGTTCACGTAGTCGCGACCCCGAACGAACGCCAACGACCGGCAGGCGCGCACCATCGCCAGAGCGCCTCGTGTGCTCACCCCGAGCCGGACCCGCGGGTGGTGGCGCGTAGCCGCGGCCAACTCGACGACGTAGCGCCCAAGAGCATCGCTGACCGTGACCCGGGCCGCCTCGGCGACCATCTCGACGATCGCGGAGTGCATCGCCTCGGCCTGAGCATGTCCGATAGGCCTGTGCCCACCGAACGCCGTCGGGGCCGGTCGGTCCACCGACGAAGCCCGGTAACTTCCGGTGATGACTCGCAGCTCGTGCTCCGCGTCGAGATAGCCGAGGCGTAAGCGCATGAGGAAGCGGTCGAGCTGGGCTTCCGGCAAGCGGTAGGTGCCCTCCATCTCGACCGGGTTCTGTGTCGCGACCACGGTGAAAGGGCGCGGGACAGGTCGGGTGACGCCGTCACCGGTAACCTGCTGCTCCTCCATCACCTCGAGGAGCGCGCTCTGCGTCTTCGGTGACGCGCGATTGATCTCGTCGGCCAGGACCACGTTGGAGAACACCGGACCCTCGTGGAACTCGAACTGCGTCGTCCCCTGGTTGTAGATACTCACCCCGGTGACGTCCGTCGGCAGCAGATCAGGTGTGAACTGGATTCGATTCCAGCTGCCGCCGGACGCCGATGCCAGGGCGCGCGCGAGTGTCGTCTTTCCTGTTCCGGGGTTGTCCTCCACCAGCAGGTGCCCTTCGGTCAGCAGGCACACGACAGCGAGCTCGACCGCGAGTTCCTTGCCGATCACCTCCGCATTCACCGCGCTGAGAAGTGCGGTGGCCGGACTCGTCATGCTTCCTCCACTGGGGACGTCGTTTCGTGCTTCAGAACAACGATTTCGGATCTGAGGAGTTCGGTCGATCTGGATCACGCGGCAGGTGCCTGCAGCCTTGGTTTAAGCAGTCCGGCATCGCTTGGGTGTCAGCTCGAGGTCTCTGCCACCGGTGCCCCTCCGTTTATGCACACCGGGTCGCTGTAGCGTGGCCTTCCCTGTAGCCCGTCGACCCACCCGACCGAGTAGCAGCGCGGTGCACCGACTGGAACCCGTGTCGCTTCGTACCGCTGCCCGGTCGCGACCTGGGTGGTCGTCCCGTCGCTGACGACAGTGGCTATTGCCGAGGCAGGCTGCTGGCCCGACCAGGTGACAATGACTGTCGTCCCCTCCTGGTGGACTTTGACGCCGGTCGGGGTCGCCGCGGCGCCGGCTGTGCCGGATTGCGGCGAGGTCGAGGGGATTGGCGATGTCCGCGGCGACGTCGTGCGCGTCGTCGCCGTATGCGTGGCGCCGGGTCGCGACGCGATCAGGGCGACGACCGCGAATACCAGCACCGCTGTCGTCGCAAGCGCGGCGGCGACCACCCAGCGGCGCTTGCGGTCGCCCTCGTCTGTCTGGGAAGCGGCGTCCGGCGGGCGCTCGGGTGCCAGTGGGTTGAGTGATGTGTGCTCCCAGCCAGTTCCCTTTTCGGCGTGCGGCTGCGGCGCGCCGCACGTTGACCGCTGAGGCGTCAGCGGCGTCAGATTGGTCTGAGACAGTCCGAACACCGAGTCGGGCGGCTGCGGCCGAGGGGCAGGGGTGCTTCGAGACCAGCGTTGGGACAACTGAACATCCTGCAGCCGCGCGGCGAAGTCCGCAGCTGACGTCGTCCGGTTCGCGGGATCGGGGTCGAGCGCGCGACGGAGTACATCCCGCAGTTCAGCGGGAACCCGGTGCTCCGGCAGTGGGCGCATGTTCCCGGTGCGGATGCGCAGCAGCAGCTCTTCGACGCCGTCGCCGTCGCCGGGCTCCGGTTCGAAGGGCGCCGCGCCGGTCATCAGCGTGACCATCGTCGAGGCCAGCGACCACACGTCCGCCGCGGGCGAGACGCCTCCCTGCTCGAGGATCTCCGGAGCCGCGTGCAGCGGCGTGCTCGCCCAGTACCGGGTGTCGGACAGACGTCCGCCCACTGCGGCGATGCCGAAGTCCGATAGGACCGGCTCGTCATCGTCCGAGATCAGGATGTTTGCCGGCTTCACGTCGCGGTGGACGATCTGCATGGCATGAGCCGCCGCGAGTTCGGTTGCCAGACGACGGCCGACTTCGGTGATCTCTCTGGCGTCCTGCGGACCCAACTTCGCCAGCATCTGATCGAAGGATCCGCGGCCGTAAAAGCGCATAAGGAGCACGGGATGACCCTCGTCATCGGTGAGCGCATCGATCAGGTCGATCACGCCCGGCCTGTGGTACAGCGCACCGAGCGCCTTGACCTCGTCCTCGAACGCCCCGACGTGGCGTCGTCCGGTCACCTGTGCATGGAAGCGCTTCACCGCGATCGTGCGATTGAGGCGTGGCTGATCGGCCCGCCACACAGTGCCGCTGACGCCGCTGCCGACGTAGACCCAATTCGTCAGCTCCGCGAGCTTTCCGCTGGTGTCCGTGAAGGGTGCCGGCTCCCCCCTGTGCGGACCCGAGCTAGTCACTGTGGATCCTGCCCGCCAGTCGGTCAAACGCTATCGGTGCCGGCTGATGCTCGCTGACAGATTGGGGGCGCGAAGCGACGGATTCGCGGTGTCGTGCGCCCATGCCCGCCCACCTTCCGCCTAGCTGCGTCCGACCCGATGCCGCTAGACGCCGACGAGATCATAGGCGACCAAAGCGCCTCGAGGCGCACGCGACGAAACTCGCGTCGGGGACACGATCCCGGCCACAGGTACGAACAGCGCCTGACTTCCGAAGCAAGAGGCCCTTCGGACCCGCTAGTCGATGGATGGAAAAGCTCTTTCGGACGAAGCTCGGACGCGCTCGGCGGCGTTGTGCTCATGGGCGCACTTGTCTACTTGCCTAGCACAGGGAGATTTTTCTCAGCGTCGATCCGGTTTCGGGAGGCGATGAGAATGCTTACATATATCCGACTGACCCTCTAAATTGTTCCGACCTCCCAGGTAAGTACGAGACGCCTGATGTTGCGATGGTGGCGAGAGCCTCTTGACAATCACGAAAGTAGGAAGCCCGCACCCACCGGCACAGATCCCGAGACCCTTACGCCCGCTGCTGCGTGCCGGCGAGGTTGGAAGACAACCCCGAAGCTGATCGAGCGCGACCGTAGCTACCTGCAACGGCTTCGGCCCATGCGCAACACCGGTCTGCGGAAAGCTTTCGAAGACGGAACTGGGGTGCCATTGAGGAGTGAAAGGCGCTCAGTGGAGCACTCCGCAGACGGAGTAGCTCCGTGTCCGCACTCCCCCGCCCATGGAGAGCTTCGCTCGTGTGGTCGTCGGCGTCGACCCATCGGCGGCAACAAGAAGAATTTTGCGGCCAGCGACGCAGCTCAGCTCTCGAGAGACAAGCATGACCGGCTTGGCATCGGCCTCAGCATTGCGCCTGTAGGCGATCACAAATGGTCAACTCGCTCAATACGGCACCAAAGATTCGTGGAAGTGCTACTCGCTCTAAAGGACCCATCGCGCAAGCTACCTTTCCGCTCGCCAACTTTGGCGCGCGGCCATAGACCCAGATAGGCAGGTGTCACCTGTCACGGGAAGTGCCGTCTACGCCGACTCGAAGGCCGCCTAACGCAGTTGGTCTAGGCGGATTGTCTTCAGCCGGTCAGAACGTCGGCGAATTGGCGTTGGGGCCGTAGCGTATTTTCATCGCTTGCACGTAACAGCGAAGCCGAAATGTGGAACGCAGGCGAATATGAGAATGCAAGCGCGGTGGCCAGCCGAGAAAGTGCCGAGCCTCGGCCTCGAGACGCCGAGCTCTCAATATTGGCGGAGCTGCAAATAATTTGCTGCTGCCCCGCCAGCATCTGGCCCTCGCGGTACACAAGTTACTAGCACAGGTCACAAGGCCGTAGCAAGTTGGCGACACCATGCCCACGTCCACCTGACTGCTGAGATTCGTTGCGCGTACTCGACACCCTCTTGGGCCGCTTCCGCAGCGGTGGAGCACTGATCAGGGCTTCAGCGGCATGGCCGGCATCCGAGCCAGCTTCTACAACGCGAGCGCAACGCTTCACCCGCGTCCTGAACGAGGTCTACGCCGACGGCGCCTGACCCGGTTTCGCGGACACCGAAGTAGGCGACCTGCATCGGCCGCGGATCGACAACCGGCCGGCCTATCGCTAACCAGCGGCCGGTTCGCGCCCAGGGCCTGGCGACACTTGCGACCGGCGCATGAGTGACGGTGGCCTCGTCAGCTCGCGCGGGGGACTGAGAATGCCGAGCCTCGGCCGGCCCAACTTCTCGCCACCGAATTCACCGCCAGCCCACTAGGAAACGGTCATCCGACGACGCTGCCGGCCGGCGGACGCTAACTGAAAGGCCTCCAACTCGGCCCGACACACCTCATGCACCCAGGCCCGAAATGTCTGAATCGCATTCCGATCATCTGAGGCGCGCTCGCTGACGGAGGCGTACTGCCACGCCTCCCGGGCGAACAAGCCAGGCGCGCCGTCCGACACTGTGCAGCCGAGTCGATCAGCTACCTATAGCGACCGCCGGGGCTCGCTAGCAGTGGAGCTGGCCGGGGGCGGCGGGTTGACGCCCCCGGCGCTTGCTGTCGGCGAGGAGTCGTGGCTGAATGACCCGGCGGGGGGCAACCATGAAACAGAAAATCGCCGCGCTTGCCGTCGGCATCCTGACCGCCGCGACGATGGTCGCGACCCCCACAGACGCGATGGCCAGCACCAACACCAACACGGTCCGCGGCATCGTCATCACGACGCCGCACAACCGCACGGTGCACAACGGCAAGAAGACGACAGTGCGGCCATCGGTCCACGTCAAAGCCGGCCAGCACCGACAAGTGCACTCCTACAAGATCGCCGCCTACACCGGCGGCCACCGCGTCGCCTACGGCAAGACCGTGCGCCTGCGGCCAGGAACCTACCGCCTGAGGGTAAACGTCTCCTACCGCAATTGGCACTGGGTCGCCAAGACCCGGACGGTGCGCACCTTCCACCCTGGCGACGGCGGTCTCGCACCGGACGACACCCTGTGCACCGTCACCGCGGTCGACTCCAACAGCGAGGTCACGACCGCCGACTGCACGGCATCGGAATACCCAGGCCAGACGACCCACTCATCCCAGACGGACGGCAGCGCCTCGTTCTGCCCCGACGAGCAGGCCCCGTACACCGAGGGCGAGACGCTGCACGGCAACTTGTGCGCCAGCGGCTTCCACGCCTACTACACCTACTCGACCCAGCACTATCGAGCCAAGGCGTACACCCGATACCGGCGCCTTAGCAGCCCGAGGCGCACGCTGATCGTCAAGAACAAGGTCACCCACAAGCCCAAGCCGACGCCCGTGCACCACTCCTGCACCGTCACCTCCAGCGGCACCTGCATCCAAGGCGGCGAGTTCTGCCCGGTCGCGAGCGAAGGCCACACCGGTTACGACGCCAACGGAACCGCCTACGTCTGCACCGACAGCGACCACGACGGCCACCCGCACTGGGAATAGGCAGCCAAACCAGGGGAACGGGCAGACGTGCAGTACCGGCGATTTGCGGCGGCGCGTCTGGCGCAACGCTGGAGGCGGGTGCTCGTCGCCGGACTCAGCGGCGGACGGCGACCAGGTGTCCTCGGCCAGCACTCCGGACTGCTCACTGTGCGGACGCTGTGCGGGTTTCTCGCCGCGCTGACCTTGCTCGCAGCCTGCTCGTCTGCGCCTAGCAAGAGCCAGGCGCTCAAGGTGCTCGGCTCGGGCCAGGTTGGAGCGTCGTTCCCGCACACCGTTGCCGGTCCGGACTACGACGTGGTCATTCGGGCGATCTGCACTCGAGGCGCCCCGGTGACGATCACGAAGGTTGCGGCCGCTAAGCCGTCCGGCGGGATCAAAGTCGTGACGTGGGGCGTCCGGCCACCTAGAGACGGCGCGATCATGGTGCCCGATCACGGGGCGGTTTCGCAGATGCCAGGCTTCGGCCAGAACCCTGTGGCCGTCAAGTGTGGATCTCGAATTCCCGACCAATTCGCAATCAGCGTCAGCAAGGCGGCGCGTGTCGCATCGATGAGCGGCGTCTGGCTTCATACGGATGCTGGCAAGGTCTTCTCGCAGTTCCGGTTCAAGCTGACGCCGTAGCGGTCGGGATTGGCCCGGCCCGAGACTCCCCAGTGCTCGTCCCGGTTGCCCAGCCGGGCAGCGATGATCTGTCGGGTGGCGTGGTGGTTTCACCTTGCGTCCGGCCCCGCAAATGGATCCGGGCCTCGAAGTGTCTGACCTCGTCAGGCATGACGATTGGATACACCGTCCGGTTGCCCGGCGGTCGCCCCCGCCGGGCCTTCGACGGCCGACTGGTTGATCGTCGCTCGCCCGAAGTGACGGGGCGGTCCGAGAAGTGACGTGTCACTGGCGGCGAGGTGACGTGTCACTTCGATGTGCGGGCCGCCTGTCGTCGCCGCAGGACGTCGAGGGCTTCGTCGAGAGCGGCGGCGATCTCGTCGAGGTTGCGTTCATGGATGCGGTAGGCGAGCTGGTCGGCTAGGTGTCGAAGCACCGGCGCCCATTCCGCCTGGCGCGGAGGCGCCGGGACCGGCACCTCGATGCGTCGTTCGACGATCTCGACCGCTCCGCGCCCTGACGTGGCTGCCCGCGCCTGTTCCCAGGCCCGTTGCCGGCAGGCCGCGGAACACCACTTCGGGATCCGCCCACGGGCCTTGACCTCGACCGGGCCGTCGCACCACCCGCACACGGCGGCGGCCAAGCGGCGGCGGGCCCCGTCGGTGACGCGCGGGTCCATCATGAGGATCTGACGGGGCGTCACCGGACTGGGTGCGGGCTCGGCTGCGTCGGTCGCGCGCTGCCGATCCCGGGCCCGCCGGAGGGCCTCCTGCCGCCGTCCCGCCTTCCGTGCCATCGGCCGATCCTAAACCGTCACGACGAAACTAAACCTGGATGCATGAGGTGTGTCCTATCTGTTGTGCCGAGTTTCTGAGTACGCGTCCAGGCGGACGGCATCGGCGGCGTGAACGCTTGTGAGCGCGGGTTGGGCGGGGCAAACGAGCTGGTAAGGAACGGGGTGTCGGGGCGACGTCGAGCATCGGCGGCCCCGTGACAGATGGGCGGGGCCATCGCCGAGACCGGCATTGCGCCGGCGCGGTCACGCCACTTTGCGACCAGCAGCCAACCCCGGCAGTCGGTCCGGCCGAGTCGGCACTCACCCGCGGCACAGGCGGCCACGGGGCTGGACGCCGGCAGGTGGTCGGCGGCCACCGCGCTAAGCCCTGTGCTGGTAGCAGCCTCTCATGAACTCGGCCGCGGGCTCCCCCGCGGTGCCAGAGGCCGCTGGAAACCCGGGCAGCCGCTCATCCCGCCGCGCACTAGCAACGCCAATCAATAACAAACGTCGATTGCTCCACGTGTCATCTCGCAGAGTGAACCGCCCCGGCGAGTCCGGAAACTTTCTAACCTGAGACTCCGGCGGTCGCTGGGGCCTGGTGGTGAGCGTAGTGAGCGTGTTCGGCCTCGACGGGTGTGAGGTCGTCGCAGTACTCGAACGGGCGGCGGTGGTTGAACCAGTCGACCCATTCGGCGGTGGCGAGCTCGAGGTCGTCGAAGCCCTTCCAGGGTCGTCGAGGCTTGATCAGTTCGGTCTTGTAGAGGCCGATCACGGACTCGGCCAGCGCGTTGTCATAGGACGACCCGACCGCGCCGGTCGAGGGTTTGATCCCGGCGACGTCGAGGTGTTCTGAGTAGGCGACGGACAGGTACTGGACTCCGTGGTCGTGGTGTGCGATCAGGCCGGTGAGGTCCTTGCCGTCGCGGTGTCGGGTCCAGACCGCTTGATCAACGGCGTCGACGACGAGCTGGCTGGTCATGGTGGTCGCGACCGACCAGCCCAGAATTCGTCGGGCGTAGGCGTCGATGACGAACGCGGTGTAGCACCAGCCCGACCAGGTCGAGACGTAGGTGAAGTCGGCGACCCAGAGCCGGTCCGGCGCGAGCGGCCGGAAATTGCGGTTCACCAGGTCGTGCGGCTTCGGCGAGCGTGGGTCGCTGATCGTGGTGCGTTTGACCTTGCCCCGCGCCGCGCCGGCCAGCCCGAGCTCGGCCATGAGCCGGTCAACGGTGCACCGCGCGATCGCAGCCTCGCCGTCAGCACGTTGCCGGTTGAGGGTCAGCCAGACCTTCCGCGCGCCGAACACGCCGTAGTTGCTGGCGTGCGCGGCGGTGATCCGCGACTTCAACTCCTCGTCTCGCATCTGCCGTTTGGATGGTGTCCGGGAGCGGTGCTCGTAGTAGGTCGCAGGGGCGATCTTGCAGCCCATATCGGTGAGCTGCTCGCAGATCGACTCGACACCCCAGCGCAGACCCGAACCGTCGGCGTCGACCTGTCGGTCGCCGACGTGCTCGTCGATGAACGCGACGATCAGTGCAGTGGCCGGTCGAGTTCGGCCGCGAAGAAAGCCGACGCCGACCGCAAGATCGCATTCGCCCGCTTCAACTCTGCGTTCTCCCGCTTGAGCCTTTTCATCTCTGCCGAGTCCTCCGACGTGACGCCCGGCCGGGCACCGACATCGACCTCGGCCTGACGGCACCACTTACGCACCGTCTCCGGCGTCCCGATCCCGAGCAGCTCAGCGACCCGACCCATCGCCGCCCACTCCGACTCATGCTCGGCACGGATCTCTGTGACCATCCGGACCGCCCGCTCACGCAGCTCGACCGGGTACCTCTTCGATGTTCTTGCCGACATGACTCCAACCCTTCCAAGGAACGGAGTCTCCGGACTCGCCGGGGCGGTTCACGATGCTGACCATCTGCGGTCGCTGCACGAGGTTTGGGCGGAAGAGACTCTCCGCAACCTTCGGGTCTATCTCGTAAACGGTGTTTCCGGCGGTGTTCATCAGTAGGTTTCGGCGGCCGGGAATCGGTCGGCGAAGGTGATCGCGAACGCGTTGAGCGCTGGCTTCCACCGCATGGTCCATCGTGCCCGGCCTTGGCCGGTGGGGTCCAGTGATCGGGTCACCAGGTAGAGGCAGGGATGTTCAACGCTGACTGCTCGTTGGGGAAGTGGCCGCGGGCCTTGATCGCCCGGCGGTAGCGGGCGTTCAGGGATTCGATGGCGTTGGTCGAGCAGATGACGGTGCGGATCTCGACGTCGTAGTCCAGGAACGGGATGAACTCGGCCCAGGCGTTGTCCCAGAGCCGCACGACGGCCGGGTAGCGGGTGCCCCATTTCTCGGCCAGGTCGTCGAACGCCGCCCTGGCGGCGGTGGCGTTGACGGCGGTGTAGATCGGCTTCAGATCGCGTTTGATCTCGTCCCAGTACTTGCGCCTGGTGAGCCGGAAGGTGTTGCGGATCAGATGGACCTTATGCCGACGTCGGCATAAGACGCATTATGCCGACCGCCGGGTTATGCCGATGTGGTCGCGGTATCCGTTGCAGGGCAACGGTTTCGTGCTGGCGAGGTCGGCATAATCCGGTGACCTGATCGACGCTTGCCTCTCCATCGTGGAGAGGAGAGCGTCATGGTGTTTTTGTTTCGGTCGTTCGTGCGGGGGCCGCTGGAGTCACACGTGTCGGGGTTCGCCGACGAGCTCGCACGGCTCGGCTATACGCGGTGCTCGCTGGAGCAGCACGTCTGTTTCATCGCGCACTTGGATCGGTGGCTTGCAGCCGAGCGGCTGGGTGTCGGCGAGCTGGCTGACGCGGTGGTCGATCGGTATCTGCGCGAGCGGCGGGCCGCGGGGTATGTGAACTACCGATCGATGAAGGCGATGCGTCCGCTGCTGAGCTATCTCGATCAGCTCGGGATGCTGCCGGTGGCAGACGTGGCGGTCGGGCCGGTGGCGGCGCTGCTGGAGCGTTACCGGGCCTACTTGATCAGCGAGCGAGGCCTGACGGCGGGCACCGCTCGCTGCTACCTCGACGCGATGCGACCGTTCGTTACCGGCCGGCTGCGGGGCGACCAATTGGACCTGGCCGGGTTGACGGCCGCGGACGTGACCGGCTTCGTGCTGGCTGCCTGCCCGGGACGGGCGCCGGGCACGGCGAAGCTGATCGTCACCACGCTGCGGTCTCTGTTGACGTTCCTGCACATCGACGGCGTCATCGCGACGCCGTTGGCCACCGCGGTGCCCTCGGTGGCCGGGTGGCGGCTGGCCGGGCTGCCCCGCGCGCTCGAGCCGGAGCAACTACGGCGGCTGTTGGCTAGTTGTGATCGGCGCCGTCGCCGCGGTCGCCGGGACTATGCGATCTTGTTGCTGCTGTCCCGGCTCGGGCTGCGGGCGGGCGAAGTCGCCGCGCTCGGGCTGGACGATCTCGACTGGCACGCCGGCGAGATTGTCGTGCGTAGCAAGGCTAACCGCGCCGAACGGCTGCCGCTGCCGGCCGATGTCGGTGAGGCGATCGTCGCTTACCTGCAGAGCGGGCGCCCAACGACTGCGCAGGGCCGCAGCGTGTTCGTCCGCGCCAAAGCCCCGCACTCGGCGTTGACCACGGCCGGAGTGTCGATGGTCGTGCATGACGCCGCCCAACGCGCCGGGCTCGGCACTATGCACGCGCACCGGTTGCGGCACACTGCGGCGACGCAGATGCTGCGCGCCGGGACCCCGCTGACCGAGGTCGGGCTGGTGCTGCGGCAGCGCCGCGCACTGACAACCGCGATCTACGCCAAGGTGGACCGCGACGCGTTGCAGGTGCTCGCACGGCCCTGGCCACAGCCCAGGCCGTGTTCCAACGTGGGTGACCGGCCATGACCACGGCGTTGCACGATGCGCTGGGCGACTACTTGGCGATGCGTCGGGCGTTGGGGTATCGGCTGGTGCGTCCGGAGAAGCTGCTCAACCAGTTCCTCGACCATCTCGACGCCACCGGGGTCACGATCGTGACCAGCGAGGCGTCGTTGGCCTGGTCGCGCCTACCCGCCGGCGGCGACGGGAACTGGTGGGCCTACCGGCTCTCAGTAGTGCGCGGCTTCGCGACCTACCTGCACACCCTGGACCCCGCGACGGAGATCCCGGCAACCGACCTGCTGCCCTGGCGGGCCCGACGGGCCAGTCCGTACTTGTATTCCACAGCCGACATCGCCGCGCTGCTGACCGCGGCAGACTCGTTGTCGACGCCGCTGCGGCGTGCCACGATCGCCACCCTGATCGGGCTGCTCGCGGTCACCGGGATGCGGGTCGGTGAGGCACTCGCGCTCGACCGCGCCGACATCGACCTGCGTCGCGGACTGCTGGTGGTCCGGCATGGCAAGTTCAACAAGAGCCGCGAACTGGTCCTGCATCCCTCCACCGTCGCCGGGCTACGCGGCTACCTGCGCGAACGCGACCGGATGCACCCGACCCCGACCAGCCCGGCGTTGCTGATCTCCACCGCCGGCACCCGGCTGCTCTACTGCAACGTCCACTGGACCTTCCACCGTCTCGTCCAGCAAGCCGGGCTGACTGCCCGGTCGGCGTCGTGCCGGCCACGCATCCACGACCTGCGGCATTCCTTCGCGGTCGCCTCGATGCTCGACGCCTACGCCGCCGGGCAGGACGGGCAGACACGGCTCACGCTGCTCTCGACCTATCTCGGTCACGTCGACCCGGCCGGCACCTACTGGTATCTGTCCGCCTCACCGGAGCTGCTCGCCCTGGCCGGGCAACGCCTCGAACGGCCCCGAGCAGGCCGGTCATGACCGCGCTCGCCCCGACCCTGCAGGCGTTCTTCACCGAACGGCTGATCCGCCAGCGCAACGCTAGCGCCCACACCATCGCCGCCTACCGCGACACACTGCGGCTACTGCTCGCCCACGCCGCCGATCAGGCAGGTGTCCCCCCGTCGCGCCTCGACATCGCCGATCTCGACGCACCGATGATCGGCGCCTTCCTCGACCATCTCGAACACCAGCGCGGCAACAGCATCCGCACCCGCAACGCCCGCCTCGCCGCAATCCACTCACTGTTCCGTTTCGCTGCACTGCAGCATCCCGAGCACGCCGCCAGCATCTCCCGAGTGCTGGCCATCCCACCCAAACGCGGCGACCACGTGCTGGTCACCTACCTCACCGACGCCGAGGTCGAGGCCCTGCTGGGCGCACCGGACCCCGACACCTGGACCGGGCGGCGCGACCACGCCCTGCTGCAACTCGACATCCAGACCGGGCTACGGATCTCCGAACTCACCGGCCTCACCACACGCGACGTCCACCTCGGCACCGGTGCGCACGTCAGCTGCGCGGCAAAGGCCGCAAGGAACGGATCACCCCGCTCACCACCGACACCGTGACCACCCTTCGGAGCTGGCTCGCCGAGCACGACAGCCCACCAGGCGCTCCACTGTTCCCCGGCCGGACCGGCCAGCGTCTCAGCCGCGACGCCGTGGAACACCGCATCGCCAAACACACCCAGACCGCGGCACGCGGATGCCCGAGCCTGGCAACCAAGCGAATCACCGCCCACGTCCTCCGCCACACCACCGCGATGCGGCTACTGCACGCCGGCGTCGACACCGCCGTCATCGCGCTCTGGCTCGGCCACGAAAGCATCGAGACAACACGGATCTACCTGTTCGCCGACCTCGACATCAAAGAGCGAGCGATCGCCCGGACCCGGCCACTCGGTAGTCCGCCGAGCCGATACCAAGCGCCGGACAGC
Source organism: uncultured Jatrophihabitans sp. (assembly GCF_964251945.1). Taxonomy (GTDB): domain Bacteria; phylum Actinomycetota; class Actinomycetes; order Mycobacteriales; family Jatrophihabitantaceae; genus Jatrophihabitans. The sequence goes on along the minus strand of NZ_CAXULP010000001.1, from coordinate 2,352 downwards.
ATCATCGCCTGGCTCGAAGGACTCTGATTATGCCGACCTCGCCAGCACGAAACCGTTGCCCTGCTACGGATACCGCGACCACATCGGCATAACCCGGAGGTCGGCATAATGGATGATGCAGGTCTGCACGATCGCCTGCGGCCACATGTTGGACACGACCTCGGGCAGGCCCTTGAGCCCGTCGCAGACGACGAAGAACGAGTCGTTGACGCCGCGGTTCTTCAGGTCGGTGAGGACCGCCATCCAGAACTTCGCGCCCTCCCCGCCGGTGCCGGCCCAGAGCCCGAGGATGTCGCGTTCGCCGGCCAACGTGACCCCGATGGCCGCATAGAACGGCCGGTTCGCGACCTGACCGTCACGGACCTTGACCACGATCGCGTCGATGAAGATCGCCGCGTAAGTCGAGTCCAACGGCCGGGCCGTCCACTCCTGCATCTCCTCGAGCACCTTGTCGGTGATCCGCGAGATCGTCTCCTTGCTGACCGAGGCGCCATAGATCTCGGCGAAGTGCGCGCTGATCTCGCCCGTGGTCAAGCCTTTGGCGTAGAGCGAGAGCACGACCTCGTCGACACCGTTGAGCCGCCGCTGCCGCTTGCGCACGATCTGCGGCTCAAAGGTCCCCGCCCGATCGCGCGGGACGTCGATCTCGACCGGCCCGGACGCTTCGGTCAACACCGTCTTCGGCCGGGTGCCGTTGCGGATGTTGCCCGTTCCGGCGCCGGCCGGGTCACGCTTCTCATAGCCCAGGTGCTCGGTCATCTCCTCGTTCAACGAGGTCTCCAGCACCGTCTTTGTGAGCTGTTTGAGCAGCCCGTTCGGGCCGGTCAGCGACAGCCCCTGCTCCCGCGCTGCCCGAACCAACTCGACCGCAGCCTGTTGCTCCGCCGACTGCTCGTCGGCCTTCTTCTTCGCCACGCCGTCCAGTGTTGTCGGCATCAGAGGCCAACCCTTCTCGCCCAGCTCCCGCCAAGCGTGTCAGGCCGGAAACACCGTTTTCAGGACAGTCCCCGTGCCGGAGGCGAGCGCTCAACGCGGCATGAGTGTGCGTTTGGCATTCGGGTCTGAGACTCTTGGGAAGTGATCGAACGCGACGTCACGGACAGCTTGATTGCCGAGGCTCGTTCTGTGCTCAGAGGAAGGTTCAGCATTCGGCATGAGGGGGACGATGTCGTCGTAGATCTGACCCGCGACGACGGTTCAGTCCTGTGGCCGAATTACGCCAGTGGTAGTGATGAGCTTCTTGCCGTCCTCGTGGCCGAGCAGCGTTACCTTGTCGAGCAGGAAGGGCGAGGCTCGTGATGGGCGCGACCTATCTTGATAAGGCCCGCGAGCGCATCCGGCGAGCAGCGGAAGTCGACAGCACGTGATGGCAGCGCGGTCGCGCTCAACGCGGCTACTTGTTTGATTGACGCACGGTCGGGCCTGGCCAAGGCTCGGTCGAGGTGGTCGGCGGGGCGCTCTCAATGCGGCTGTCCACGGCGTTGTTCGTGAGACTCACTCATGGCATGCGGTCCCGCCGGTCACCGTGGCGTGGAGAGGCTCAAGAGGGGACTGCCCAGCTCGAAGTAGCACTGCCCTCCTCGTCGACCTTCTATCGGTTCGAGTGGGGAGTTGATCTACGTGGGACGAGTGGTTATCGGGATGGATCCGCACAAGCGGTCGGCGACGATCGAGGTGATCGACGGCTGGGAGCGTGTGCTGGATCAGGGCCGGTTCAGTACTGATCGCGACGGTTATCAGGCGATGCTCGCGGCCGGCCGCAAGCACCCGGACAGGGTGTGGGCCGTCGAGGGTTGCAACGGTGTCGGGCGGCACTTGGCGCAGCGCCTCGTCGCTGATGGTGAGCCGGTGGTGGACGTGCCCGCGAAGCTGTCGGCGCGGGCCAGGGTGTTCTCCACCGGGCAAGGCCGCAAGACCGACCCGGTTGACGCGCACTCGGTCGCTCTCGTCGGACTTCGCAGCCATGATCTGCGGGTGATCGACGTCGATGACGCCACGGTGGCGTTGCGGTTGTTGATCGACCGGCGTGATGAGCTCGGCGTCGCACGCACGCAGACGGTGAACCGGATCCACCGACTGTTACTGGAGCTGCTGCCCGGCGGGGCGCGGAAGCACCTGTCCGCAACGCAGGCCAAGACGCTGCTCGCTGGCGTGCGACCGCGGGACGTCGCTGGACGAACGCGGCGTCGTCTGGCGGCCGAGTACGTGGCCGAGCTGGTGGTGATCGATAAGCGGATGAAGAGCGCCGACACCGAGCTCCGCGAGCTCATCGAGTCCGCTGGCAGCAGCCTGCTCGAGTGGCCGGACCCCGAGAACTGATCCACTCGGTGTGAGAGTCGTTCATCGGTGGGT